>CAVOVI010000009.1:0-292579 GCA_963699825.1 uncultured Gemmatimonadales bacterium | reverse complement strand
GCACAGCCGCAGAACGCTTTTCCGCCACAGCCGAAGCCGCGCAAAAAGCGGCGCATGCCGTCCAAACCAAAGAAGTTGATTGCGTATACTGAAATACGTACGCAATGGCGAGGATTCGCTGCCAAAGGATACTCCAATCTTGTGCCAGACTTTGGCCGCGGGGACCACTAAGAGTACGCCACCCCGCCTTGCGTGCACGAAAACACCAGTCTACTTCTTCCCAGACCAGAAACGCACACTGATCGGCGCTGACCAGCCGGTGTTTCGCTGGTCCGACCCGCTGCCCGCGATGGCGGAGGTCTTCCGCGCGCTCGCCCGCCGTGCGAAGCGGGGCCGCCCGGGGCAGCCCCCCAGAGAGCGCAGGCGGGTGCCGCGCAAGGCAACGGGGAGTCGGTCCTGAGATGAGTGCGCCCATCGTCGTCCGCGAACTCCCCGAGGCCGAATTTGATGTTTGGAACCGGCTCGTCGCCGAGTCGCCACAGGGGAGTCCCTATTCCAGCACCGCCTATCTCGACACGTTATGCACGGCGGCGGGGGGATCCTTTCGCATCCTCGCGGCTGAGCGGGGCGGGCAATTGATGGGCGGCATTGGCCTCTACGAACGGGAGGGGCAGGGGGGGCGTTTCGTCTCGCCCCGACTGCTGCTCTACTACCTGAGTCCGGTCCTGGCCGTTCACGAGACCAAGTATCCGTCGCAGCGGACCTCACGGCAGATCGAAGTGCTCGGCGCGCTCGCCGACGACCTCCAGGGGCGCGGGCATGGCAGCGTGACGCTCAAGTGCCGGCACACCCTGGGAGACGTGCGGCCCTTCCTGGCCCGTGGCTGGTCGGCCACCCCGAGCTACAGCTACCTGATGGACCTGACTGACAGAGACGCCGCCTGGCAGCGTGTCGAGCAGAATCTCCGGCGGCTCGTGACCCGGTGTACCGACCAGGGCGTCACGATGACCGAGGACGATGACTTCGAGTCGTTCCACCGACTCCACGAGGTGACGCTCGGTCGAAAAGGCGCCGCGGTGTACCTCCCCGCGGCGTCCTTCCGCGTCTGGTTTTCGCGTCTTCAGACGGCGGGACTCTGCCGGCTCTACCAGGCGCGGTTGCCCGACGGCGAGGTCATCGCTTCACAGCTGGTCCTGGCCGGCGCCCACCCGGTCAGCCATTCCGTGAGCGCCGCGGCCAATCCCGCGCACCTCCAGCTCGGCGTCAACGCCTTCCTGCGCTGGCGTGCGGCCGAGGCGCTCGCCGCGGCCGGGTACGCCGCGAACGACCTCACCGACGCCGCGCTCAACCCCGTCACCCACTTCAAGAGCCAGCTCGGCGGGGAACTGGTGCACTGCCACGTGCTGGAGTCGCCGGGGAGCGTCCGGTGGAGCCTGGCAGGGCGAGGGCGGCTGGCGTGGCAGGGGCGAAGCGGTTGGTCAAGCGGATGCTCCAGCGGGGGCGACGCGTGACCACCGGTGCCGACCGGATCTGCGCGCCCTCGAGGCCCTCGGAGTGGATACCGTCTACGGGTTGCCGGGCACGCAGAACGTCCCGCTGTTCGAGGCGCTGCGGACCAGCCCGCTCCGCACCGTACTGGCCACCCACGAACTCGGCGCCGCCTTCATGGCGGCCGGCCACTACCGCGCCTCGGGGAGGGTCGCCGCGCTCTTCACCATTCCTGGGCCGGGCTTCACCTACGCGCTGACCGGACTGGCCGAGGCGCGGCACGACTCGGCGGCGCTGCTGCACATCACCGGCGCGCCGCCGCCGGAGGGCGGGCGCCGATTCCAGCTGCAGGCGCTCGATCAGGCCGCCATGGCCGCGCCCGTGGTCAAGGGATGTTTCCGGATCGGGCGTGAGGAGGAGATCGAGTCCGGTATCCGCGAGGCGCTGCGCACCGCGACGGAGGGAGAGCCGGGGCCGGTGCTGGTGGAGATCAGCCCGAGCTGCTGTCGGCGGGCGCTGCCGCGCCACCGACCGTCTCCCCGCTCGAAGCTGCCGGGCGCTCCCGACCTCACGTCATTGATCGAGCGACTCAGGACTGCCCGGCGTCCGCTCTTCTTCGTGGGGCAGGGCGCGGCAGCCGGCGCTGCGGCGCTGCAGCGCCTGGCCGAGTGGCTCAACGCCCCGGTCATCACCACCCTGTCGGGGCGCGGGGTGCTGCCGGAGGATCATCCCCTCGCCGTGGGGGTCGATCTCGGCGGGCCGGGCATCGGCGCGCGTCAACACGCTCATCACCTCCGCCGATCTGATCCTCGCGCTGGGCTGCAAGTTCTCCCACAACGGGACCGGTGGGTTCCGACTCGTGCTCCCTGCCGACCGTCTGATTCACGTGGACGCGTCGGCCGAGGTGCTGGGCGCCAACTACCCCGCCTCCCTGCTGGTGCAGGCAGATGTGCCCGCGACGCTCGAGCGCCCTGGCGTCGCAGCTGCCGAAGGCCACACCCTCCGCGGCGGCCTGGGTGCCGAGCGAGCTTGCGGCGGCCCGAATCGAGACGCCGGCGCGCCGGTCAGGGAGGTGGGCCGGAACCGCGAATCCGTCACTCCGACGTCAAGACCCCCGAGGAGTTCTTCCGGGCGCTGCGCGACTCCCTCCCGCGCGATGCCATCCTCGTCACCGATTCCGGCCTGCACCAGGCGCTCACCCGCCGGCATTTTCGGGTGCTTGCGCCGCGGGGCCTCATCTGCCCGAGCGACTTTCAGTCGATGGGGTTCGGCATCCCCGCGGCCATCGGCGCCGCGCTCGGAGCGCCCGGCCGCCGGGTCGTGGCGCTGGTGGGCGACGGGGGATTCGCGATGGCCGGCCTGGAGTTGCTCACGGCAGCCCGTGAACAACTTCCGCTCATCGTCATCGTGTTCAATGACGGGCAGCTCGGCCTGATCCGGGAGCAGCAGCTCCGCGAGTATGGTCACGCGCATGCGGTGCAGTTGGGAGGGCTCGACCTCGCCGCTGCCGCGGCGGCGGTCGGTGCGCGGTACCTGAAGTTGGAGGGCAATGCGGAAGCGGTATTCCGGGACGCGCTGGGCGGCGGGGGCCTGTGGTCCTGGAGGTGGAGATGGGAGACTCGGCGGGGCAGCGAGTGGCGCACGCGAGGGGGTATGCGAAGCAGGCGGCCCGCGCCGCTCTCGGGGAGCGGCTACTGCGGTGGCTGCGCCGGCGGAAGTAGCGGGGCAATGGAGAGGCAGCGTCCGGTAGCGCAGGACCGCCGTCGCCTCCTGAAGGATCATCGTCCGCCACCAGTAGGCGAACTTCACCATCGTCCATTGGAGGCGTGCCCGTTCCCGCCACGGGAGCGGCGCGCGGAGGGTCGCGGTCCAGCAGGTCCACCAGCCCCGGACAGTGTGCTGGGTCGGGGCCGCCCGCTTCCCGCTGAAGAATGTCCGGCGTTCCGCCTCCGTCATCGCGCTCGAGGCGCGGGCGTGGTATCGCCGCCGGAACAACCGATCCGGGACTTCGATGAACCTGCCGTACAGGGCCAGCTCGGCCATGAACACATAGTCGGCCCCGGTGAAGCTGCCCATCAGCCGGGTTCGGCCGGCGAGTGACGACCGCATCAGGCCGTAGAGCGCGTTGCAGCGCGCCAGATGATGCAGGACGTGTGCGAAGCGGTCGTGGGCCGATGTCTGGCGTGCGTCCACGTTGTCTTCGTAGGGTCCCAGGACCTTTCCGTCCTGGTCAATGTCCGTGGTCCCGCAGTAGGCCAGCGCAATACCGGGATCGGCGTCGAGAGCCTCGACGCACCGGGCGGTGTAGTCGGGGAGGGAGAGGTCGTCGGCGGCGTGCCACCGAAAATACTCGGTGCCGGCGCGCCGGAAGAGCTCGTTGTAGTTGGCCGCCGCACCGATGTTGCGGCGATGCCTCAGGTACCGCACCCGGGGGTCCCGCGCCTGGTACTCGCGGGCGATCTCCTCCGTCCCATCGGTCGAGGCATTGTCCCCGATGATCAGCAGGAAGTCGCCGTAGGTCTGTCCGAGGAGGCTGTCCAGGGTTTCCGGGAGGAACTGCTCGCCATTGTAGACCGGCAGCCCAATCCCGACCCGCGGTCCGCTCTGGATCACGGTTTCATTTCCTTTTGCCTGTACATTCGCATGCGGCCTTCTGTCTCAAGTCCGTTGCCGGGCGTCGTTCAGGAAGGGCCGGGAAAACCGCTCCGGTACTCCCCGTTCTTGCAAGGTTGCGGCCATCCTGACGATGTAGCAGATCAGTCCCGGCCGGAGGTCGCGGCTTCCCATTCCTGACATCTCCTGCTCCCGCGTCAGAAGCTCATTCCAGGCGTGGTCGGCCGGGGTGACAGGCTGTAGTATCCGGAGCCACCCCGCCCCCGTTCCCTGCGGCCGATAGAGCGACCTGGCCAGGTGCCAGGCATCGAACATCGGATGACCGATTTCGCCGTAGGACTCGAAGTCGAAGAGTAGGGGGCCGTCTGCCTTCCAGCAGATGTTCGCGAGCCAGAGGTCGCCGTGTGGTGCGCGCCACGGAGTCGTCCCGGCGGCGACCGACGCTGCCCGTCACCATCGCCCACCCTCCCGGGGCCAGGGTGCGCGCCGTTTCGCGGAGCAGGGGCGCGGTGATCGGGGTGTCCGACAGGGCAGCGACAAAGTTGAGGCATCCGTCAGGGTGCCGCTCGCATACCCGCAACCCGGGGAAGTGCCGCTCCAGGGGGGCGGCGCAAACCGGCTCGCCTGTCAGGCCGAAAGCAACCGGCCCGCCCGTCACGACGAACCGGCAGGACCCGGACGAGATTGGCGAGCGATGCGGCAATTCTGGGAGGCATGCTGGCCGGGAACTTGCTATGATATCAAGGGATGTGCAACAACTCCCCGCTCCGCATCATGCAGGTCGCCGCGCCCGGCCACGCCGGGGGGTTGGAGAGCGTGCTGCTCGATCTGAGCGTCGGTCTGCACCACCGGGGGCACTCCATCCTGCTGGTTGTGGTGCTGGATGGCAGCCTCGACGAGTCGCCCATCGTGAAGCGGGCGCTCGAGGCCGGGATCGAGGTGCGGCGGATCGTCGTCCCTCCCCGTGCCTACCGAGCCGAGTACCGTGCCATCGGTGCGGCGATCGGATCGTGGCGCCCCGGGGTGATTCACACCCACGGGTACCGGTCCGATCTGGTCGCGGGATTCGCCGCGAGGCGCCGGAGGGTGCCTTGGGTGACGACGTTGCACGGCTTTACCGGGGGCGGCTGGAAGAACCGCGGCTATGAATGGCTCCAGCTTCGTGCCTGCCGCCGCGCGGCGGGCGCCGTTGCCGTATCCCGGCAGCTCGGAGCCCGGCTGGAACAGAGCGGGGTGGACCCGGCGAGGATTCACCTGATACCCAACGCCTGGTCCGAGACCGATCCGGTGGGCAGGGATGAGGCACGGCGCGCGCTCGCGATTCCCGCCGACGGTCCGCCGGTGATCGGCTGGGTCGGCCGGTTCAGCCCCGAGAAGGATGCCGACCTTTTCCTTGACGCCCTCGCCTTGCTCCCCAACCTCCCGTGGCGGGCGTCGCTCATCGGGATCGGTCGGGAGCGGGGCCGGCTCGAGGAGAAGGCGCGCGCGCTAGGCATCTTGGCTCGGGTGACCTGGCATGGGCTCGTCCCCGGCGCGGCCCGATATTTCGGCGCGCTCGACCTCTTCGTGCTGAGTTCGCGGACGGAGGGGACGCCGATCGCTCTCCTCGAGGCGATGGCGGCCCGCGTGCCGATCGTGTCCACGGCGGTCGGTGGCGTCCCCGACGTGGTGGGACCGGCGGAGGCGCTGCTGGTGCCTCCGGAGAACCCGGCCGCATTGGCTGAGGCGATCGCGGAGGTGCTCGCCAACCGGGATGCTGCACTGCGCCGGGCGTCGGCCGCCCGGGTCCGGCTCGAGGAGCACTTCTCAAGCGCGCCATGGCTCGACGCCCACGAGCGGTTGTATGCGCGCGCGGCGCGTCCCACCCCGTCCGAGGCCTGATGCCGACTCTTCCCTGGATCCTGGTCGGCGTCCCGACCGGCCTGCTGACCTACTCCTATCTCGGATACCCCCTCCTGCTGAAGGCGATAGGGGCGACGCGGTCCCGGCCGACTGAATGGCCCGAGCCGGCCGAGTGGCCGCGCGTCACGTCACCATTCCGTGCTACAACGAGGAGACCTCCATCGGCGGCGACGATCGAGAGCCTCCTGGCCCTCCCCTATCCCGCCGACCGGCGGCAGATCCTGATCATCTCGGATGCCTCGACCGACCGGACCGACGAGATCGTGCGCCGGCTACGCCGACCGCGGGGTGGAACTCCTCCGGCTGCCCGTACGCGGCGGGCAAGACCGCCGCGGAGAACGCCGCCGCGCCGCTGGTCCGGGGCGACATCGTCGTCAACACCGACGCCACGATCCGGATCGAGCCGGGGTCGCTGAAGGCGCTGGTGCGGGCATTCCAGGATCCGACGGTCGGCGTGGCATCGGGGCGGGACATCAGCGTCGGCGGCGTGCAGGACGCCGCCAACCAGGGCGAGTCGGGGTACGTCGGCTACGAGATGTGGGTCCGCAGGCTGGAGACCCGGGTCGGGTAGCATTGTGGGGGCCAGCGGGTGCTTCTTCGCCACTCGGCGCGAACTGCACGACGCCCTCTTTCCCGAGGCGCTGAGCCGGGACTTCGCCGCCTGCCTCATCGCGCGGGAACACGGCTACCGCGCCGTGTCGGTGGACGAAGCGCGCTGCCGGGTTCCGCGGGCCGCGTCGCTCGCGGGCCGAGTACCGCCGGAAGGTCCGCACCATGGCGCGTGGACTCGACACCCTCTTCTTCAAGCGGCGCCTGCTGAACCCGCTTCCGGATTCGGCTGGTTTTCGCTCTGCGCTGATCAGCCACAAGCTCTGCCGGTGGCTGTTCCAGCTGACGCATGCCGTTGGCGGTGGTCGGTCTGTGGCCTGCTCGCGTGGGAGGCTCGCATCTGGGCTGGGGCGCTCCTGCTCGCCGCCGCTGCGGCCGGCGCGGCGCTCGGCGTGACGGCGATGCGCTGGCCGGTGGAGCGGCCGATGCCGTCCCTGCTCGCGATTCACCGGCTTCGCGTTCTGGTCGAACCTGGCCGGGCTCGTCGCCTGGCTGAAGCTGTTCCAGGGGGAGCGGAATCCTGTCTGGGAACCGACCAGGAGGGCGACGATCACGGGTTGACGGGAGCCGGGTCCCCGGACGCCAGGTAAACGAAAGCGCGCGCCCAGTACCAATGGACGCGCGCTTTCGTTGCATCAGGCCCTGCCCAACGTCCCGCTCGGATCACCGAGCGGGATGCTGGTGTGCGGACTCAGTCGTCGCAGTGACCGGGGCCCGTGGTGCCTTCGTTCCAGTCGGTCAGTTCGTTGTTCAGCGCGCTGGTCACGCTCGGATGCAGGTACGGGTTGGTGTAGTCGGCTGCGATCTTGCCGCCGGCACGCGTCAATCATGTCGTCCGCGGCGGCAATGGCCGAGGCGATGTCACCGTCGGAGGCGCCGCTCAGCACGTTCAGCTTCGCCGCGATGAGCTGCTGCACCAGCGACATGATGCCGTTGCCGGCCGTCGGAGCCTTCATGATGGCGACCAGTTCCGCCTTGGTGTAGTAGGATGCCACCGATGGTCAGCCCGGCGACCGGCCAGGCGTCCTTCCGGCCGAAGGCGTGGGTCTTCCAGTAGCCCTGGGTCAAGGTGCAGCCTTCTTCCACCTCTTCATAGGAGGTGGTGACTGACTTCACGACGTAGTCGTTGTCGGTGGTGGCATTGCCGGGGGCTTCGTCGTTCTTCTCGAAGCGCAGGACCAGGTTGGCCGTGGGGAGGCTCAGTCCGGTGATGTCGATGTTGTCGCCGGTGTTGTTGGTGCCGTCGCCGACGCCCTTGCTCAGCGGGCTGTAGGGGCCGCCGATGCCGGTGGTGGAGTACTCGATCTCCCAGCCTTCCTGGGTGCTCGCCGTCGCCGTGCCCTGCACCGAGCCGAGATCGATCTCGGTGAGGATGGAACCGGCGGGCAGGACACCGTTCATGTTGACGTACAGGTAGCCGTTGCCGCCATCGCCCACTTCGTCGCCGTTGCAGGCGCCATCAAGTGCCAGGCCGGCTCCGCGTTCGGTTGCGCCGACGGCCAGTTCGAGCCCCTTGGTCGTCACGGTGGCGGTGCCGTCACCATCATCGCCGCTGGTCAATTCGACCGAGCCGTTGGCGCCGTTGAGGGCGGTCACGCTGGTGCCCCAATCCTGACAGCCGTTCGCGGTGCCGATCAACCCGGTGAAATCCCAGCCGGTAGTGACGACGATGGCCATCGGGGGGCCCGTGACATTGCTGTTGTCCGAGGGACCGGACGGAATCGAGGATCCATCGCTGCAGCCCGCAGCGAACGCGAGCAGGAACAGCGAACCTGCGCCGGCGAGCCGGCGGAGACGTGGCACGGACATGACTTTCACCTCCATGGGGGTATGAAGAAGTTGCCGGTGGCCATCGAGGCGAAACCGGAACGTCAAATCCTTATGCATATCCTATTCCTTGACACGTGATTTGCCAAGGGCCGTATAAACTGTTGTGAATAAAGAGCTTAGAGCAGATGTACCCGGTGGGAACGACTGTCTCAGGGGGACGGTTGGCTACCAGATGCATCATCGAATGTGGGGATGCTCCCACACCGTTCGGCCCTTCAGCTGCCTTCGCGGGGCGGGACCGTGATCAGTCGCAAACTGCTTGGTGGTCCCCCTCAGAGGGCCAGCGTCCCAGCCGGCCTCTTGGCGCCACCTAAGGAGGATTTCTTGCTCCCCAGCACGCCCCGCGTCATCCAGCAGGATGCGGCAGGACGGAGCAAGGCGATCTCTCAACACCGGCAGGAGGCCGTAGCGTCCCCCTCGTGTCTCCCCCGGCGGGCCGTCGCAGATGACCAGGGAGAAGTCGCTTGGGAGGCCGTCGGTCGGGAGTGAGTACCAGGAGAACTCGCCGTAGGATCGCAGGGGGGCGACGCACATCTGGACGGAGGAGATTCCCAGCCGGCGCAGGGCAGATTCGATTCGCGCCGCCCACATCGCATCGTGCTCAAGGGTCCAGACGCGGACGCCCGCCTTTTGGGCTGCAATCCCGAGCAGAACAGTAGAGAGACCGGAGCCGCACTCGAGAATCGGCCCCCGGGTGGCGCGGGCCGCGGTGAGCGCCGCGTGCTGGAATTCCACCGTGGCGGACCACTCGGAATTTCCCCACCCGTACTCGAGGTCGGCGAGACGCCACTCGCTCAAATCGGCTTTGTTCGGAAGCCGAAGGACGCGCCGAAGCGAACGACTCCAGACGAATCGTTGATGCGGCCGTCGCAGGGTCGCCTTCAGTTGGCCCAACAGGCTCATCAATGATCTCCGGCCTCATGCCCCGCTAGGACGGCAGCACCTCGTACACCGCCGGAATCAACCGCTCTGCCACTTCCGTGGCGAGCTGCACCGCCTGGGCGTCGTCCGTGTCGTCGTCCAGGTTCACCACGATCCGGACCAGCGCCTCCTCCGACCGTCCGTGCAGCGCGGCATCCCGCATCAACTCCCACTTGACCGCGTACTCGTTCACCGCCACCCGCCCCCGCCCCTGGTACCAGTAGAAGACCAGCGCCCGCTGTCCCTCCCGAGCCAGTTCGTACCGGTTGACCGCGACCGGTCCATTGCTGGTCGGGATCTCCGCGAGCGTGGCCTCCAGCACTTCCCACCCCGCACCCGGCAGGCAGTTCTTCGGCGAGTGGATGGTCCGGCCCTGGGCCTGGCGTTCGTAGTAGCCCACGTACACCGAGAACTCCTCGGTGGAGTCGGCGTAGAACTGCCGCATCACGTAGGAGGACATCCCCGCCACCCGCTGCTCCTCCTCACCGATGATCCGATCGGCACTCTTGAACCCGATCATCTCCCGGGGCAGCGTGTCGAGCGGGGCGGCGAGCGCCATCGTCTGCTGGCGGCCCAGCCCGAGGACCAGCAGCGTCCCAAGGCCGAGGAGGCCGGCGGGCATCCAGCGAGTCGCGTTACGCATGGGCCCGCCGCTTGGACCACAGGTTCTCGAGGCGCGAGGCGACCCAGGTCACCGCGCCGAGGACGGCGAAGGCCACGACGAAGAGGAGCCACCCTTCGCTCAGGTGCAGGAACCCCTCGCCCATTTCCGGGCTGACGTAATACACCAGGAAGCCTGTCAGGAACACCCGGATGGCGTTGACGGCGATGGCCACCGGGATGGCCACGGCGATCAGGATGATTCGACTGATCGGATACCGAAGCCAGAGGCCGCCGGCCAGGACGCCGAGGGCCAGCAGCGCCGTCAATGAGCGGAGCCCGCTGCACGCCTCGGTCACGAAGAGCTGGCGGCCGGGGAGGTAGATCACGTTCCCCGCCAGTTGCACCGGGACATGCCGCATCTCGAGCAGCCACGCCCCCATGGCGGAGGCCCGGAACTGGAGCGGCAGTGACAGCGCGGAGGTCACGATTTCGGGGAGCGGAATCGACAGGGCCAGGAGCGCAAAGGGCAGCCACCAGGAGAGGAGCTGGCGCCACCCCCACGCGAAGATGACCAGGGCGCCCAGCGCCATGAGCATCGAGGCGCGCATGGTGAAGAGTTCGGCCGCGAGGCCCGAGAGGGCGCGGAGGAGCACCGCCGCTGTCAGCAGCAGCATCCCGAGCGCGGGGGCGGGGCTGGCGTCCGGCCGGACCCCCCGTTTCCAGGCCAGCCAGAGCGCCAGCGGCGCCAGGAGGAGGCCGTGGCCCGCCTCCGGGTTGTTCCACCAGTCGTCAAGCAGGAGCCGGAACGGCAGCCAGAAGAGCGCCACAAAGAGAACGGCGGCAACGGCCGCCGGGAGGCGCGCGGGCTGGGGCACCCGCGCGGGAATCAGTCGCGCTTCCTCTTTGAGCTGTCTGCCAGGCGGTCGCTACCAACCGCCCCTCCGGAAGAGGACCACCGGCACCGTCTTGATCATGATCTTGATGTCGGTGGCCAGGCTCCGGCGCCGCAGGTAGTCCAGTCGTAGAGGACCTTCTGGCGCACGTCGTCCAGCGAGGCGTCGTACTGCTGGTTGATCTGGGCCAGCCCCGTGATGCCCGGCTTCGCCCGCTGGCGGTGCTGGTAGTGCGCCACGTCCTGCCTCAGCGTCTCGAAGAGCTGCGGACGCTCCGGGCGCGGGCCGACGATGTTCATGTCCCCCTTGAGCACGTTCAGGAGCTGGGGAATCTCGTCCAAGCGGTACTGGCGCAGGAATCCGCCGACCGGCGTCAGGCGCGGGTCGGACGGCGTGGCCCACACCGCATTGCCGGCAGCCTCGGCATCCACGTGCATGGTGCGGAACTTGTAGATCTTGAACGGCTTTCCACCGATGTCCTTGACCCGCCGCCGATTGTCATCCCCGACGCCCGGGGTCCGCTGGTCCAGGCCGACCCGTGTCTGGGTGTAGAAGACCGGCCCCCGCGACGTCAGCTTGACCGCCACGGCGATGATGAGGAGGAGCGGCGCGGCCAGGATCAATCCGATGACGGCCACGACGATGTTGAGCAGTCGGCGGCCGGTGTGTTCTTCCACCGCCGGCGGCTGGCCCGCTACGAGGCCGATCGACGCCTCGGCGGTGTCTCCGCCCTGGGCGGACTGACCCTGCGACGTGCGACGCCCGTGCGGAGCTGGCGCCCCGAACCGTCGGCTCTCGGAAATCTCTTTCACTGCCTGTCCCATGGGTGCACCCTTAATTTCCAATGGCTGAAATACTGACGATCAGGAGCGGAATCGCCAGGATTGCCGTGATGATCTGGACCTTGTTCAGCGTCGCCTGCGGGTTCGTCACGCCGACGTTGACGTTGTCACCACTCTGCAGGTTGAGAATGTCCAGCGTGTTGCCCTGCGTCATGGCGATGTTCACCGCCTTGGGGTCGAGCACTTCATCCTTGCCGCGGAAAATCGTCGTCTTCTTCATGTCGCCGAAGTTGCCGAGGCCGCCGGCGCCCATGACCACGTCGCTGAGGAGGCTCTGGGCGGGCACGTCGTAGTAGCCCGGCCGGGCCACGCCACCCAGCACCCCGAGACGGATCAGCGGGGTCACCCTGATTTGAGGGTCGCGGACGTACGTCCCGAGAAACTCCCGGAACACGGAATCCGATTCCGAACGGAGCACCCCGACGAGCGACAAAGGTGGCAGCGAAGGCAGCACGACGACTCGCCCCGCCCGCACGGCGAAGGTGTCGCTGTAGGTCGTGTCGCCCAGCACCTCGATCAGCAGCTTGTCGCCGACCTGGAAGTCGCCGTTGGCCAGCCGCATGGCGACCGCGTTTCGGTCGGCCTCGGACATCCCCTTGGGGGGGTGCGCCGCGATGGCCTCGAGTTCCGCTCGAGTCGCCTCGACCCGCGCCGGCGGTTCGGTGTCCTTCTGCGCCCACGCCAGGTCGGTGACGGCCAGGAGTCCCACGACAATCAAGGCGGTCGTCTTCAGTGACAGTCCCGCGCGACTACTTGCCATCGGGCAACTCCGGTTCACGAGTGAAGAGGGATTCGCGAGTGGCACCCAGCCCGAAACGCGCGAGTCGGTCGGCAAACTCGGAAAGCGCGTCGTCCTCGGTGGTTCGCCCGCACACCAGGCACGTGCCCTTCTTCCGCTCCTCGGACTCCGGGAGCGGCTTTCGGGGGGTCTGGCAATGCGGGCAAAGGTCGTTCCCACTCATCATCGGCTCTCCATTGGGGCCAGGCGACCGCCGGAAGGTACGCGGCGGCAGATGAGTGTTATTCAAGTATGAAGCCGCAAGCCCGGGGCGGTGCCACCGAGGTTGCGAATCGGCCTTGTTGGTCTGTAAGATGCTGCTGAACATGATCTTACCTTGCAATAGCGGGGCCGGCGAGCCACCGTGGCCCCGCCGTCCTGAGGGTCCGGACTTGGCCGAATACCGCACCGGTGTGGGATGCCTGCAACGCCCCGCGCGGTCCCGCCGCTATCTGTGGCACCAATGCGCCGAATTCCCGTGGTCCGCGCGAATCCTAGACTTGCGCCGTAAGATAATACTACATAACATTTTACGGGATCACCCCGGTTGTCGCACGAGTCGTGCAGTTGGAGGCGCCAGCCACGCCGTAGCTGGTTCTATCCCCAAGGCCCTGACCATATCCGGATGCCCATGCCTGAACGAAAGAAGCCGGACCACTCCCCTTTGGTCCTGATCGCCAATGACCAGGAGTGGTCGGCGCGCTCTCTCGAGAGCATCCTGATTCCCCAGGGGTATGAGGTCATGCGGGCCTACACCGGCACGCAGGCGCTGGAACGCGCCCGCACCGCGCATCCTGATCTCATCATCCTCGACGCGCAGATGCCCGATCTCCACGGCGTCGAGGTCTGCCGTCAGCTCCGGGCGGACCCCCGGTTCTCGCCGACGGTGCCCATCGTCATCACCACCGCGGGGCCGTCGGGCCGCGCCCAGCGTCTGGAGGCTTACCAGGCCGGGGCGTGGGAGTTCCTTGGGCAGCCACTGGATGGCGAATCACTCCTCCTCAAGATCGACGCCTTTCTCCGCGCAAAACTCGAGGTGGACCGGATCCACGATGAGTCGCTCCTCGACCAGGTGACCGGTCTGTACAACATGCGCGGGCTGTCCCGCCGCGCGCGGGAAATCGGTTCCGAGGCGTTTCGGCGCAGGCACGCGCTCACCTGTGTCGTCTTTGCACCGGAGAGTCCGGAGCTTGGCGACGCCGCCGTCGAGGAAGTGGCGACCCGGCTCGCGGCCGCGGTTGGAGAGGCGCTGCGCAAGGCGGGCCGCAGTTCCGATGCGATCGGGAGGCTGGGGCCGCTCGAGTTTGCGGTCATCGCCCCTGCCACCGGCCCCGAGGCGGCGTTGAAACTGGTGGAACGCCTTCGGGAGACGGTCGAGACGCACCCGGTCAAGCGGAACGGCGGGACGCCGGCGTCCATCGGTCTCCGGGCGGGCTATTTCGCGGTCCCCGATTTTCATGATGCCAAGGTGGATGCCACCGAGATGCTGCTGCGGGCCACCACGGCGCTCCGCACCCTCAAGGTCGAGGGGGGCGGAACGTTGCGGGCGTTCGAGAACTAGTTACGCCGCTCCGAATCCGGTCCACGAAGGTCTTCGCGAGCAAATCCCAACTCAACGTCGAGGCGTGCGCGAGGATCTCCGCCTCGCTGTACTGCCGTCCCGGTGCTGCCTTGCAGCGCCTCCGCCAGTCCGTCCGGCCGTGCCGGGATCGTACAGATCTCACCGCGATCGGCGGCACGTGGTCGCGCAGCGCCCCCCGGTCCGGCGCGATGATCGGGCGGCCGAAACTCATCGCCAGGATCGCCGCCCCAGAGGTGAGTATCTCGGTATAGGGCAGCACCACGCGGTCGGCGGCGTTCAAGAACAGATCCAGTCGATCATCCGGCACATACCCCTCGTGGACCGTCACTCGGGGATCCGCATGCACACTGCGAGGAGATGCGGCCGGTAGTCGGGGGAGTGAAACCGCCCCGGCGATGACCAGGCGCCAATTGAGGTTCCGCGTACTCCGAAAAGCTCTTGATCAGACCCTCGATGTTCTTGTAGGGCCTGAGGCTGCCGATAAACAGGAGCACGAAATTCTCCGGGCGTCAGCCCCAGCTGCTTCCGCGCGGCTTCTGGCAGTACCGGAGTTTGGGTAGTAGCCGATCCAGTTCCCGAGCAGCCCCGTCGCGACCTTCTCGGTGCCGGAATGCCGAGCTCGTCTTGCAGGATGGTTGCCGACGCTGGGGCCGTGCGCCAGGACTAGATTCGCACATGCGGCACAGGAAGCAGGCGGCCGACACGGTGGATGAGGATTCGGCCTTCATCATGTGGGTAGAGATTGTGCGCCGTCCATGCGATCCGCGCCCCCTTGAGGCGGAGAGCCAGCAGGATAGCCATGAAGCGAAGCAGGTCCACCCAATTCCATATTGCGGCTCCGCTCGGCGGAGTAGTAGAGCCACGACGGCCAGTGGAGGTGGAGCCAGTCTCCCTTCCGTACCTCGCGGATCAACACCGATCCGGAGTAGTCCAGCGGAACGACCTCCACGGACAGGCGCGACACCGCCGCATAGAAGCACCTCGTGTACGCGTGGCTGTCGTGGTCGGCCGCGAAGATTCGCATTCCCGCGCCGCCGCCTATGCTCCGGCCCCCACCCGCGCTGGTTCATCTTCCGCGGTATACCCATACACATAGCTGTAGTACTTGTACCCGCTCTCCGCGGTGTTCACGTCGTTGAGCACCGCGCCCAGCAGGCGAATCGGGAGCCGGTCCACCAGCTTGAGCTTCTCTTCGGCCATGGCGCGGTCGGTCTCGCCGGAGCGGAGCACCAGCACCATGTGTCCGGTGGCGGCGCCGAGGACGAACGGGTCGATGCCGGCGCCGAGCGGGGGGCTGTCCACCAGGATGACGTTGAACGCTCCCTTCAGCTCCGCCATCAGTTCGGACATCTTGGCGGAACCGAGCATCTCCGGTCCGTGGTGCAGCCGGGTACCGCAGGGGATCAAGGTGAGTCCCTCGTGCGTCGTGGGGCGCAAAATGTCCGTCGTCGAGGCCGCCCCGCCGAGGTAATCGAGCAGTCCAGGCTGGCGATCGACGGAGAAGGTGCGGTGCAGCCCACCACGCCGGATGTCGCCGTCGATGAGCAGAGTCTTGTACCCCGCCTCGGCGAACGAGAGCGCCAGGTTCGCGCAGATGAGCGACTTGCCCTCGCCTGGGCCGGGGCTGGAGATGGTCAGCCGAACCGGTCCGGCGCCATAGGAGTGCGCCAGGTTCAATCGGATGGTACGGAAGGCCTCGTGGCTCTGGGTCGGATCGAGCGGCGTGCCATTCCGGGACCGCGCGATGGAAGGAATCGCGCCGAGAATGCTCAGCCCGAGTTCCCTCGTGACCTGGTCGGGGTACCGGAACCGCTTGTCCAGCTGGTCGAGGACGATGGCCAGCGCGCCCGCCAGGCCAAGGCTCGCCAGGAAGCCGAGCAGGATGATCCGCGGCGCCGAGTTCGAGGACGGCTTCCGGGGCGTCACGGCCGGGTCGAGCACCTTGACGTCTGGAATGGCGCTGGCCAGCGCCAGCTTGGCCTCCTCGTACCGGGTCGAGAGCGTGGTGTAGAGCGTGGCGGCAGCCATCTGTTCGCGGGTCAGCCGCTGCTCGGTGATGGTCCGGGTCGGGATCTGCTGCAGGTCCCGCGACTGGGTCGCCACCTGCCCGGTCAGTGCCTGTTCCTGCGTCCGCAGCTGCTGGATCAGGGCATTGGCATACATCGGAATCGTCTGGGTGCGGAGCGCGTTGATCCGTGCCGAGAGGTCCTGGACCGGTTTGTACTCATCGGTGTAGCGGAACCGCAGTGCGCGGAGTTCTGCGTCGGCCGAGGAGAGCTCGTCGAGCGCCCGCTTCAGGTCCGGTGCGTTCTGGGCCGCCGGGACGGTCTGGAAGGCGTCCATCGAAAAGCCCGGTGTTCCGATGCGGGCCACGATCCCTTCCAGGGCGGCGCGGTCCCGCCGCAGTTCCTCGATGCGGACCTTCTGTTCGAAGTAGTTGGTCAGTACCGTCGGCTGCGTGGACTGGAGTCCCGCCACGATCGGCACATTCTCGGTCGGGAGGGTGATCGTCTGGACCCGGTAGCCTTCCAGGCGGGTCTCCGCGTCGCGCAGCTGTTCGGCCGAATAGGCCACCTGCTCGGCGAGGGTCTCGGTCAGGATGGACAGCTTGCGGCGCTTCAGGTCCGCGGCCACATCCACGAACCGGTTGATCACCTCGTTCAGGATGGTCGCGGTCTTCGCGGCGTTCGGTCCGACCAGGGAGAGTCGGATGAAGTTGGCCTGCTGCTCGTTGTTGAGCTGGGTCGTGAAGTTCTCCGCGATCGCCTGACCTGCCTCGCGCGGGGTGATGAGGTTGAACCCGATGGTCCGGCCCGATCCCAGGACCGCCGCGGTCGGCGCCCAACGGAATCCGACCTTGCGGCCGATCGAGTCCCCAACCTGCCCGCTCTCCACGGTGCCGGCCAGCTTGGAGATGAGCGTCCATTTCCGGCCGGCGTCGTCAACTTCAAGCTTGTAGCTGCCCGTGGCGAACCGCTCGGCCAGGGCGAAGTTCGCAAAGGCCAGGGAGTCCCTGGCTTTTGCCGGGGAGAGATACAACCGCTGGTTCAGCGCCACGCTGTCCAGCACGACGCCGGTGGTAAGCAGGTCGAGCCAGCCGAACGACCGAAGGAGCTCAGCGGCGCGAATCGGCCCGGCGTTGTCGGGCGGGGGCTCGATGAAGATGGTGGCGGTGGCGGTGTATTCCGGCTTGAGGAACCGGGTGGCCGCGATGCTCCCGGCCGTGCCGACCAGGACCACGATCAGCATGAGCCAGCGGTAGCGCCGGAGCGCCGCCACGTAGCGGCCCCAGGCGATCCCGGGCTCGGGCGGCGGCGGCGCCATCCCGAGACTGCCCAGAGCTCCGGTTTCGTTGTATGCCTCGACTGCAACCTGTTGCATGTCCGGGTTGAGCTGAGACGGCTGGATCTGATTGCGACTCATGGACGCGATGCTCCGGTCAAGTTGCGGTGACCCCTGGCAGGGGCCCCGCGCCAATTATGGCGATGTTACCCCTCTCAAAGCAAATGAGGGGCCGCGCGGCACAGTACGATAAGTCGTTTCCATGGAGGTAACTTAACTTGAGGCACGATGCGCCGGTACACTGCGAACCGATGCGTCTCGGCATCAATGTTGCCTTCTTCCACACCCATTGTGGCTCATTCGTGACGGTTTGGTGTTGCTCCGGCCCGTTTCGCCTGCTTACTTGAAGGCGGCGAGCTCCCGAGTACTCCGCCGAGCCCGCACGTTCAGGTAGACCGAAGAACCCGATGGAGTACACCCATGTCCGGTACCAGCGCCGTTCCGTCGTCAGGGGCCGAAAAGGCCAACCGGGATCCCCTCTCGATACCGCCCGAGGTGAAGGCGAGCATCCGGATCCTGGTGGTGGATGACGAACGAACCCTCCGCGAATCCTGCGCCAGCGTCCTGCAGATGGACGGCTTCAATGTCACGGTCATCGGCCGCGGCGAGGAAGCCATCGACGCCGTCAAGCGCCGGAAGTTCGATATCGTGCTGGTAGACCTCTACATGTCCCAGGCGGGCGGCATCGAGATCCTGCAGGCCGCCCTGCATCACCACCGGGACACCATCGTCGTGGTCATGACCGGCAATCCCAGCGTGACCAGCAGCATCGAGGCGTTGCGGGCCGGCGCGTGGGACTATCTCCCCAAGCCGTTTTCGGCCACGCATCTCCAGGTGCTGGTCGGCCGCGCCTCGCACGCCGTCATGGTGTCTCGCGAAACGCACGACCTCCGCGCCCAGTTGCTGGCCCAGACCGACATGGGGGAGAAGTTCTCCATGATCGGCGTCTCGCCCAGCTTCCGGAAGGCCGTGGATCTGGCGCGGAAGGTGGCCGGCACCGATGCCTCCGTGCTCATCAGCGGCGAAAGCGGCACCGGCAAGGAACTCATTGCCCAGTTCATTCACCATCACAGCCGCCGGGCCAGCCGGCAGCTGGTGCCGATCAACGCCGCCGCCCTCCCCGAACCGCTCCTCGAGAGCGAGATGTTCGGACACCGGAAGGGCGCATTCACCGGCGCCGATCGCGACAAGCCCGGCCTGCTCGAGACCGCCAACGGCGGCACGCTCTTCCTCGACGAGCTGACCGAAATGCCGATGACGATCCAGGCCAAGCTGCTGCGCGTCATCCAGGACGGGGTCGTCCGGCGGGTCGGCTCCGAAACTGCCGACGCGGTCGTCGACGTCCGTTTCGTCTCCGCCATGAACCGGGACCCCGAGGAAGCGGTCAAGCAGGGGCTGCTCCGCGAAGACCTCTATTATCGACTGCGCGTGGTGCCGATCAAGCTGCCACCGCTGCGCAACCGCCTGGAAGACATCCCGATCCTGGCCGCTCACTTCCTGACCTACTACTGGCAGCGCCACCGCCAGGCCGGTGACCGTGCCCCTCGCCTCAGCGATGAAGCGCATGCGTTCCTCCGCAGCCGCTCCTGGCGCGGCAATGTGCGCGAACTGCAGAACGTCATCGAACATGTGGCGGTGCTGGCGGAGCCGGATCAGCTCATTCGGCCCGACGATATTCCGATCTACGAGGATGCCTCCGATCCGCCGGTGAGCATCGGCGGCGTGTCGCCTGGCGTGCTCGACGACGGCTTCCACAAGGCCAAGGACCAGGTCATCGCGCATTTTGAACGGGAATACCTGACGCGGCTGGTCGGGCGCGCGGGCGGCAACATGTCCAAGGCGGCGCGGCTCGCCAGCATCGATCGCACCACGCTCTACCGGTTGATGGACAAGCACTCGTTCCAGCGGGGCGACCTGCAGGGGAACAATTCGTGAATTCCTGGATCACCGACCAACGCTTCCGTGATGACCTCCGCACCGCCGCTCGGCGGGGTCGAGGAGCGGCTCTGGGATGCGCTGGAGCGTGCGGCCAGTCGGGTCACCGCCGAGTGGCGGCTCCTCTCGGAGGACGCCGTCTCCGCCGAGGAGGCGGGCGCGGGTCTCGCGCATCTCATGGGTGGCTTGCTGCGGATCGCCATGAATGAGACGCTGGAGAACGACGCACTTCCCCGTTCCGTCCTCGGCCGACGCCTGCTCGCGGTACTCCGACGCCACTTCGTGGCGGAGGCCACCGCGCTCGCTCCGCCTCCCGATCCAGCCCAGTTGCTGACCGTCTTTGCCTGCTTCGAGAAGCTCTACACCCACCTCGAATCCGACTGGTCGAAACGGTTCGCCGAGCGGCTGGGTGGCGCCGGCGGGCTCGACCTGGTCGTGGAGGTGGCGCATGACTTCCGGAGCCCGCTCACCTCGATCCTCTTCCTTGCTGAGACGCTGAAGCAGGGGCGCTCCGGCCCGGTGACGCCGCTCCAGGAGCGTCAGCTCGGGCTCATCTACAGTGCGGCGTTCGGCCTGAGCGGGGTCGCGTCGGACGTCGTGGAGCTGGCGCGCGGTGGGGACCGCCTGGTCGAACTGGACCCGACGCCGTTCTCGATTCCCGACATTTTCGAATCGGTGCGCGACATCACCGAGCCGATCGCGGTGGAGAAGGGGCTGGAGATTCAGTTGGTGGTGCCCCAGACCGACCTCCGGATCGGGCACCCGGTGGCGCTCTCGCGGGTGCTGCTCAATCTCAGCACCAACGCCCTGAAGTTTACCGATGAGGGAGCGGTGGAGGTTGGGGGACGCTGCCTCGACGGCGATGCGCTCGAGTTCTGGGTCCAGGACTCCGGGCGAGGCATCCCGCCGGGGGCCATGGAATCCCTCTACGAGCCGTTCCGCCGCCGCCAGCGCCCCGGCGAGTACGCCTTCTCGGGCTCCGGCCTCGGCCTCTCCATCTGCCGCAAGCTGGTCGAAGCGATGGGGGGGGAGCTCAAGGTGGACTCCGAAGAGGGGAAGGGAACGAGGTTCCACTTCACCATCAAGCTTCCCGCCGCTGCCCACTGAGATCACCTTCACCCCGGCCCCCGGCTTTCGCCGGGGCAGGGTCGCCGGGGTCCAGTCTTCTGTCACTCAGGCCGCCGCCCCCATCGCAATCGCCTCACCCCCTGACCCCCTCTCCACCATGTGGAGAGGGGGGACTCCCCGCTATATTACTAGGTTCCTTCGCTTTGGAGCCTGATCCGTGTCCCTCAGCCACCTCGCCACCCTCTTCCAGGAACGGGTGCAGGCGCATCCCGACCGGGAACTGGTGGTGCACGGCGACGTGCGGCTGAGCTACGCGGAGGTGGATCGGCAGGCGGCAGGGCTGGCGGCATCGCTGGAGGGGCTGGGAGTCGGGGCGGGGGACCGGCTGGCCGTGGATCTCCCCAACTGGGCCGAGTGGGTGGTGGCATTCCTCGCCGGTGCGAGGCTCGGAGCCACCGTGGTCCCGCTCGATCCGGGGTTGAGCTTCCACGAGCTGAAGTACCAGCTCCGGCACTCCGAAGCGAAGGCGGTCATCACTCCGGAGCTTTGGAGTGGGACAGACTACCTCGAGCTCTACGAGGAGATGCTCCCCGACCTGCCGGACCTGAAGCACGTGGTGACGGTGGGGCCGGAAGACCTCTGGACCGACGACAGGTTCCTGCAATTTGAGGATCTGACGGCACGGGGAGCTGGAAGTGACGAGAGAGGGGAGCCCGCGCGTCGCTTTAGCGACACCAGCCGAGCCGCGGCTTCAGCCGCGAGCTCAGGGGGGCCGGCGCCCGTCGCGGCTTCAGCCGCGACTCGCGGGGCGGACGAGCCGCTGGCGCTCCTCTACACCTCCGGCACGATGGGGAAGCCGAAGGGTGTCCTCCTCTCGCACCGGAACCTGGTGGAGACGGCCCGGCTGAGCGCCGAGGCGCTCGAGCTGGTGGATGGAGACAGGGTGCTCGGCACGGTGCCGTTCTTCCACGTCTTCGGTGTCTCGACCGTGATCGGGACGATCGCCGCCGGCGGGACCCTCGTCTTGCAGGAGCGGTTCGAGGCCGGGGAAGCGTTGGAACTCCTCGAGCGGGAGCGGATCACCGTCTGCCATGGTGTGCCGACGATGTTCCAGCTCCTGATGCGGGAGAAGACGTTCGCGGGCCGCGATCTCACGGCGCTGCGGACGGGGGTGGTGGCGGGCGCGCCGGTTTCGCCCGACCTGGTGCGGAGGATCCGCGCCTGGTGCAATGTGGAGATCGCGTACGGGCTCACGGAGACGGGCCCCACCATCTGCATGACGCGGCCCGGCGACCCGGCCGAGCGTCGCGCGCAGACGGTGGGATGCCCCCTCCCGGGGGTGGATGTGAAGGTGGTGGATCTGGCGACCGGGAGCCTGCATGGGCCGGAAGCCGTTGGCGAACTCGCGGTGAAGGGCGCCAACGTGATGCTGGGATATCACCGCATGCCGGGCGAGACGGCGCGGGCCCATGGACCGGAGGGGTATTTCCTCACCGGCGACCTCGTGGTGGTGGACGAGGCGGGCGCCGTGCAGATCGTGGGTCGTCGCAAGGAGATGATCATCCGCGGCGGCAACAACGTCACGCCCAGAGAAGTAGAAGACGTCCTCCGGACCCATCCGGCCGTGGACGATGTATGCGTCGTCGGCGTCCCCAACGAATTGCTCGGGGAGCTGGTCTGTGCCTGCGTCGTGCCGGTGGAAGGGGCCATCCTTACCGGCGACGAACTCAAGGAGTTCGGTCGCGACCAACTTGTGGACTACAAGGTCCCTGACCACGTGCGCTTCTTCGATACCTTCCCGATGACCGGGTCCGGGAAGGTCAAGCGAATGGAGCTCGCGCGAGTGGTGGACCTGGAGCTGAATACTACGTGAACAACCGTCACATCATCCGCGCCGGCCGTCCGGTCGCCGCGACTGCCGCCACCGTGCACGCCCCGAACGCGGCGCTGCTCATCGATTTCGACAATGTCACCCTCGGCATCCGCTCCGACCTGACCAAGGAACTGCGGACCCTCCTCAACAGCGACATCATCAAGGGGAAGGTGGCCGTCCAGCGCGCCTACGCCGACTGGCGCCGCTACCCGCAGTACATCGTGCCGCTCTCGGAGTCGTCGATCGACCTGATCTTCGCCCCGGCGTTCGGCACCAACAAGAAGAACGCCACCGATATCCGCCTCGCGGTGGACGCCATCGAACTGGTGTTCACCAGGCCGGAAATCGGGACCTTCATCCTGCTCTCCGGTGACAGCGACTTCTCGTCGATGGTCATCAAGCTGAAGGAATACGGGAAGTACGTCATCGGCGTCGGCATCCGGGAGTCGGCCAGCGATCTCCTGATCCAGAACTGCGACGAGTACTACTCGTACAGCGACCTCGCAGGGCTCACGAAGGAAGAAGACACCCCTTCGATTCAGCGCGATCCCTGGGAACTGGTGCGTGAAGCCGCCGCGCAGATGGTCCGGAACGACGACGTCATGCGTTCCGACCGGCTGAAGCAGGTGATGAAGCAGATCGACCCGAACTTCGACGAGAAGAACGCCGGGTACAGCCGGTTCAGCAAGTTCGTGACCGACGCCGGCGCCAAGGGAATCCTGATCGTCAACAAGATGGAGAACGGCCAGTACGAGATCGCCCCGGTGGCGGGCGGGACGGAGCCGCGCAAGGCCGCACCGGCCGCGTCGCGGGGCCGGACCGCCGCGGGGCCGCGGGGCAGTGGGGCAGCCCCAACCGCCCCCGCCGCCGCGGGAACCGCCACGGACGAAAAGAAGGGCCGTGGGCGCCGGCGTGGTCGTGGTGGTCGGGGCCGAAGCGGCGAGGATCGTTCGGCCGCGGAAGGCGCGAAGCCGTCGACGGGCCCCAAGTCGCTCTCGCTCGCCACGGCGTTCGCGTTGATGTCTCAGGTGCTCGCCGAGATCCCCAATCCGGTGGCGCATGATACGCTCCGGGCGCGGATGGCGGCGTTGCATGGCCGCGAGGATCCGCTGCTCGAGGCCGGGCGCTTCGCCAAGCTGCTTCGCCAGGCAAACGACGCCGAGGTGGCGGATGTCCGGAAGACGGGCGACGACAGCTACGAGGTCTCGGTCCACCCGACCGACATCGTGGTGCCTCGCCAGCGCCCGACCGCGAAGGCGCCGCCGGCTGCCAAGGCGTCGTCGGCGACGGAGGCGTCACCCGCCGTCGAGGCGGCTGCGGCAGTCGCCTCGGTGCCCACGATCATCCCCAGCAAGCCGGGCCGCTTCCGCCGTGGGGCGCGCGCAGGGACCGGAAAGGCCGAGATCCCGCTGGTGGGGATGGTGCTCGTCGATGACGAGGCGGGGCAGGGGGGCAGGGCGGCAGGGGGGCAGCCGGTGAAGAAGTCGGCGAAGGCCGCGAAGGAGCCGAAAGCCGATGCGGAGAAGTCGGCGGCCCCCGCAAAGAAGAAGCGGGCGCCCCGGAAGCCGCGGGCGAAGAAGGCAGAGTGAGCAGGACGAAACGGGCGGCGCTGCTGCCCGTTTCCTTTTTCCGCCGGCCGGTCGAGACGGTGGCCCGGGAGCTGGTGGGCACCCTCATCGTCTCGACGGTGCGCGGCGTCCGGACCACCGGACGCATCGTCGAGACCGAGGCCTATCTGGGCCATCGGGATCCCGCCTCCCACGCATACCAGAACCGTCGCCACGCGCAGAACGAGGGGCTCTACGGGCCCGCCGGCAACTGGTACGTCTACCTCTCCTACGGCGTGCATTGGTGCGCCAATCTCGTGGCAGGGCACACACCGAACGAGGGAGCGGTCCTGCTCCGTGCGGTGGAGCCGATCGAGGGCCTGCCCGCCATGCGCCGACGCCGGGGCGGGGTCGCCGACCGCGTGCTCGCCGCCGGGCCCGGCCGGCTCACCCAGGCGCTTGGCATCACCCGTTCCCTCGACCAGCGCCCGATGCGTTTGGCTGTGGTCAGGATCTACGAGGGCGAGGCGGCCTCGATCGTGGCGACCCCGAGAATCGGCATCACCAGGGCAGTGGACTGGCCGCTCAGGTTCGTGGAGGGCGGCACCCGCTGGGCTTCGCGGGCCACCTAGACTCTTCTGTCATTGCGAGGCCACGACGTGGCCGAAGCAATCTCGATCTCGCTCCGGATTGATTCGTCTGTCCCTGTCGGGGCCTGCTCGCAATGACACAATAAAAAACGGGCGCACCAGATGGTGCGCCCGTTTTGTTGACTGGTGAGGCTCGGTCTATTCGGCGTCGTCTCGCGACTTGCCGAGGCTGATCCGGAGGCCAGCCTGGCCGGTGTAGATGGCGCTGTTGACGAGGTCGTAGTCATTGGGCGCTGTGGCGGCCGAGAACGATCCAAAGACGTTCACGATGCCGACTCGGATCTCGAGGCCGGCCACGAACTGCATGAAGGCCGTGCTGCCGAGGTCTTCCGCCTGGTCCTGGTTCTCCTGCTGCTCGAACGGATCAGCGAACGTCCCCTGCACCTGGATGTTCGACAGCGTCTGGATGCCCCAGCCGACCCCGACGAACGGCTGGATGTGGGACTTCAGCGGGTACGCCATCAGCATGAAGTAGTAGCGATTGATGTTGTCGAAGGTGACGTTGCGGAGGCTGTCCGACGAGTCGTACATCGAGGCCACTTCGCTGCTGCCAAGCCCCATATCGAAGCCGAGGAGGAGGGCGGCGCGCTTGGCGGTGATCAGGGCGTTGGCCCCGGCCATCGGAATCGTGCCGCGGGTCTGGGCGTCGGTCTCGAAGTTCATGCCGCCGCCTGAGGCGCCGAGATAGAAGCGATACGCGCCCACACCAGCGGACTGGGCGCTGAGCGAGGTGGCACCGGCAAGGGCTGCCAGGCCGAGCGTCGCGAGGGCACGGGTGAGCACACGCATCAGTCTGCCTCCTGGAAGAATCGGCCCGAGGGGGTCCTGGGACCGGTCACGGCACTGCGAATGGTGTCACCAAAGGGCAAAATCCTTGCCCCCACGGCCATGGGGACCAGGAACGGAGCCTGTACAAGATAGGAAGAACTGGTCTAAAACACTAGACCCCAAGGAGTTGACCCCGGTCATCTCGGGCAGATTGGGAGCGATTTCGGGGTGGGTGGGCGCGGGGAGGGCCGCCGCCCCGACTTGCAGGGTGACGCGGGGGTTGCAAGACGCCTAGCGGATTGGGGTTGGGGGCCTGCGGTCCCTTCTGTCATTGCGAGGAGGCCCCAGCGGGGCCGACGAAGCAATCTCGGGCAAAATAGATTGAGATTGCTTCGGCCACTTCATGGCCTCGCAATGACAGAATCCAACCAGCCCCCCTCTCCGGGAGGGAGAGGGGGCGGGGGGTGAGGGGCTTCAGATCAGTCCGAGCTTCGTTCCCACCTTCTTGAACGCCGCCAGGGCCTCGTCCAGGTCAGCCCTCGAGTGGGCCGCGGAGACCTGGCAGCGGACCCGGGCCTGCCCCTGGGGAACCACCGGGAAGCCGAACCCGGTCACGAACACCCCTTCGTCGAGGAGCATGTTGCTCATCCGGATGGCCGCGGAGGTCTCGCCCAGAATGACCGGGATGATGGGGGTCTCGCCGGCGAGTGGCGCGAAGCCGAGGCCGAGGAGCTGCTCCCGGAAGTAGTTCGCGTTGTCGCGCAGTTGGGTGACGCGCTCCGGGTGTGCCTCAAGGAACTCGATGCTGGCGAGGGCGCTCCCCGCGACGGTGGCCGGCAGCGCGTTGGAAAAGAGCTGGGGCCGGGCCCGCTGGGTGAGGTAATCGCAGACCTCTTCGGTGCCCGCCACGAAGCCCCCCGCCGCGCCGCCGAGTGCCTTGCCGAGCGTGCTGGTGATGATGTCCACCTGGCCCACCATCCCGAAATGTTCGGCGGTGCCTCGGCCCGTCTTGCCAAGGACGCCGGTCGAATGCGAATCGTCCACCACCAGCACCGCGCCGTATTCTCGGCAGATGGCCGCGATGTCCGGCAGCTTGGCGATGGCCCCCTCCATCGAGAACACACCGTCGGTAATCACCATTTTCACCTTGCGGTCGGTGGCCGCCGCCAGCTTGGCCCGGAGGTCGTCGAGGTCGCCGTGCTTGTAGACACCCGTCTGGCACTTGGTGATGGACTTGGCGAGCCGCAGGCCGTCGATGATGGAGGCGTGATTGAGCTGGTCGCTCAGGATGAGGTCGTCCGCCGTGAGGAGGGTGCCGGGGACGGCCTCGTTGGCATTCCAGCAACTCACGAAGCTGAGCGACGCCTTGGTGCCCACCAGCCTGGCGCAGGCCTGCTCCAGTTCACGATGGATCGAGAAGGTGCCGCAGATGAAACGAACGGACCCGGTCCCCGCGCCATATTTGTCGAGCGCCGCCTTGCCGGCGGTCACCACCGCAGGCTCGTTGGAAAGCCCGAGGTAGTTGTTGGAGGAGAGGATGATGACGGAGCCGCGCCCCTCCATCTCCACCCGCGCCGCCTGCGGGCTGGCCAGGTAGTTCAGCTGCTTGTAGACGCCGTCGGCCTTGAACTGCGCCAGCTCGGCGTGGACCCGCGTGTCGAGGTTGTTGCTCACGAGCCGATCTCCAGGATGACCTTGCCGGCCTGCCCGTCCTTGATGACCTGGATGGCGTCGGCAATCTGTTCGAGTGGGAGGCGGTGGGTGACGACGGGCATCGGGTCGATCTGCCCCGCCCGCAGGTAGCGCTGCATCACATGCCAGGTGTGGTACATCTTTCGGCCGGTCACGCCGTACAGCGTCAGCCCCTTGAAGATGATGTCCCGCGCGAAGCTCACCTCGGTGGTCTTGCTCGGCGTGCCGAGGAGGTTGACCCGGCCACCGAGCCGCGCCACCGCGAAGGCCTGGGCGTGACCGGCCGGGTGTCCGCTCATTTCACAGACGAGGTCCACGCCGTCCCCGTTGGTCAGCTCGCGCACCTGCGCCAGCACGTCGTCCTTGGTCGGGTTGAGCGTGACGTGAGCACCCATCTGCTTCGCGATGCCGAGCCGCTTGTCGTTGAGATCGCTGGCGATGACCAGGGAGGCGCCGGCCGCACGCGCGACACCGACGGCAAAGCAGCCGATCGGGCCGCAGCCGAGCACCAGCACCGCGCTGCCGATGACGGCATCACCCTCGAGCACGGTGTGGAAGGCGTTCCCCATCGGATCCATGATGGCGCCGATTTCGGTGGGAATACCGCCGAGTTTCATCACGTTGGAGGCGGGCATCGCGATGTAGTCGGCAAACGCACCGTCTCGATCGACGCCGATGATGGAGGTGCGCTGACAGAGGTGGCCATTGCCGGTGCGACACTGGAGGCAGTGCCCGCAGATGATGTGTCCCTCGGCGGTGACCAGGTCGCCCACGTCCAGCAGCCCCTCCGCCTCCGCCTCCGGTCCCATCTTCTCGATCCGGCCGGCAAACTCGTGGCCGATGACGACGGGGGGCTTCAGCCGATTGCTGGCCCAGGAATCCCATTCCCAGATATGGAGATCGGTGCCGCAGACACCCGCGTGATGAACCCGAATGAGGACGTCATTGGGGCCGCAGGCAGGGACTGGAACGTCCCGCAGCTCCATGCCGATGCCGGGGGCGGTCTTGACGAGTGCGCGCATGGGAGCCGGGGTTTGAGGATTGGAGGACGATGCTTCGAGATAAGATAATCTGTGGAGTCACGGCACAAAGGCAACCGGGCGGATGATTGTCGCGCCGCCTCACCTCACCGGAAGTGGCGCTCCGGCCTCGGCCAGCGTCTGTCGGTACAGGTCCGCCATCATTCGATTCGTCCTCTCGACGCTGTCGGCGAGGTACACGCCAGGGCGGCCCTTGGGGCCGGACAGGTCGGGGAATGGGTTCACTTCCCAGACGACCAAGTCACCAGCTGTGGTGTAGCTGAAATCGAACGCCGCGATGTCGAATTCCAACGCACGGCGTGCGGCATCAAATGCGTCGTGGTGGCGACACCGGGCACCGACGAACTCAAGCTCCTCGCGTATGGTACTCTCCGACAGCACCCGGTCCGCCGGACGCACCTCCCAATTCGGCGAGATGATCAGGTGGCGACAGACGCCGCGGTGGCCTGCCATGATGTATCGGTACTTGCGGTAATACCCGTCCGCACCGCGCACATCGATGTATTCCGCCACGATCCACTGCGAGACGGCATCGCCCTCGGCTTCGGTCCAGGCTGTCACCGCGTCCTTCGTTTCGAGCCGGACCATGTCGGCAGCGTGGCCCCACGCTCGCCGGGCGATGATCGGCAAGCGCAACCCTCCGAGATGCTGTGCGAATCCGGTTTCAACGCGGACGATGCGCGGGGAGCGTACTCCCGCCTGCGTGAGGCGCTCGAACTGAACTTGCCGTACGGAGTTCGAGAGCACACGGGCGGGCTGAATGACGCGGGACCCTGCGTTCCTGGCCGACGCCTCAAGCTCGCCGAGTTGCTGGAAAGTTGCTGCGCTCCGCTCGCGTACCGGATCCTGGACCCACGCATGCAATACGTGCGTGGCCCTGGGGAACCGAATGGGAAGCCGCGCCAGCCGAATACTCGCCCGCAATGCCGGATCGTGTTCCGAAAACCAGTCCAGAAGCTCGCGGTAGGCCAGGGGCTTGTGTCCCTCGGAAACAACCAGTATCTGCGGCCCCGGCCTGCAACAGCGGTTGTTCTCCCGCCGATCGGCATGGCGGCTGAGCTCCAGCAGCGCGGCGGCGCGCCAGCGATCGTAGCGATCGCGACCCAGTATTCGCTTCGCGAACCTCAAGGCCATGGCATACACGCGAGCGAGCAGGGTCATCTAGAGCTCGAGCGACATGACGGAGAAGGCGACGCCGGGAAACCGCAGGTCCGCCGGTCCGGGCCCGTGGTACCGCCATCCCCGGCGCTCAAGGAGCCGGCGCATCGCGGGCGACGCCTGCCGGACGGCCAGCACCGCTCCCAGGGCACGCGCCTCGGCATCCTGCGTGTCGAGGAGCGCCTGCGCCACTCCCCGACCCCGGTAGACGGACTCGACGACCACACGGGCGGGCGCCGCGATCCGGCCGGAGGAGGGTGGCTCGATCATCCTGTACGCCTCGGGCTCGTCCACCTCGGTCAACGTCGAGTAAATGCCGAGCGACGCGCCGGCCACGAGGCGGTCTGCGTCCAATACGACCCAGTGTTTTCGGTGGCGATCGTGCGCATCGGTCCAGCAGTTGTCCGGGAAAGCCCCGGCATCGGCCCCTTCCTGGATCCACACCCGGGCCCGCAGGGCGAAGAGCGCTGTGAGGCGTTCGGGAGGACATTCGACGATGTCCAGCATCACGCGACGGGTTGTCATTGCGTCTCGTGGCGCAGCCCGATGATCCGCCGGGCCTCCTCGGGAGACGCGATCTCCCGTCCATTCGCTCGCGCGAGGGCAGCCACCCGCTCGATCAGGCGGAGATTTGAGGCGGGGTCCCGCTTGGTGATCGGGTCCATCCACAGATTGTCCTCAAGTCCGACACGCACATGCCCTCCCATTGCGATTGCCATGCTGTTCATCGGGAGTTGAAACCGGCCGATGCCCGCAGCCGCCCACGTGATCTGGTCGGGCAGCGCCCGGACGATCGTGGCCAGGTTGAACCCCGACGCGCTCGCAGTGCCCAAGGAACCGAGGAGGATGTTCGCGTACCCGGGCAGGCTGATCTCCCCCCGGTCGACGAGGTACCTCGCGTAGTCCGCCATCCCGAGATCGAACACCTCGAGTTCCGGCATGATGCCGAGCGCCCGCATCCTGGCGGCTAACCCGGCAATAGTGGCCGGGGCGTTGACAGATGCTTGGGTTGGGAAATTCATCGAGCCAAGCGTCAGCGACGCCATGTCCGGACGCGCTTGCAGGACCTCGGCGCGCCGCTCCAGTTCCCCGAACTTGCGGCCGCTGGTCGATCCGCTGATGATGACGCCCGGACAGGCTGCCCGAGCGGCACGGAAAAGGGAGGCGTTGAGACTCGTCTCGAAGGCGGGCGATTCGTCGGCGTAACGGACGTGGAGGTGGAGGATGCTGGCTCCGGCGGAGACACAGCGAACCGCGTCGGCCACGATCTCGCTCTCCGACAGCGGCACATGCGGGTTGTCTACCCTCCTTGGGACCATGCCAGTGAGGGCGGCGTTGATGATGAGTTTGTCCATCAGCGGTGATCTCCAGCCAGCCTTGGGAATTCCCCGGTACCCAGTCGGGATTCTTCCCATGCTTTGCAATCACCGTGCCGCTCCAACCAGTCACCTCCCCCGGACGATTCTCACTCCACCTTCTCGATCCTGACCGCGCTCACCTTGAAGCTACGCGATCTTCGCGTACGGATCGAGCGCCGGATTGGTCAGCAGGTTCGCCGCCGCCTCGCGGTAATGCATCGGGACGAAGACCTGGCCACGCGCCTGGCGGTCGGAGGCGCGTACGCCGATTGTGATGCTGCCGCGACGGGAGGTGATACGGACCGTCTCGCCGTCGGAGACACCGAGCTGAGCCACGTCCGCCGGATTCATCTCCACCGTCGGGACTGGTTCACGGGAGTCCAGGCCGGTCGAGCGCCGGGTCATCGTGCCGGTGTGCCAGTGGTACATCTGCCGGCCTGTCCCCATCACGAAGGGGTACTCCGCGTCCGGCAACTCGTTCGGCGGGAGAAACTCCACCGGCACAAAGAGCGCCCGGCCATCGGGGGTCGGGAACTTGTCCTCGAAGAGGAAGGCGGTGCCGTCGGAGTCGGGGGTCAGCACCGGGTACTGCAGCCCGAAGTTGTGCCGCCGAAGGCCGTCATAGGTCACCCCCCGCCACGACGGAGTGACGGAGGCGATTTCCTTCATCACATCCTCGGCACCGCCGTACGGGCTCGGGACCCCGAGCCGCTCGGTCAGGTCAATCAGGATGTCGAGGTCGCGCCGAGCCTGGCCGGGAGGGTCGAGGGCGGGGGAGGAGAGCTGAATCCGCCGCTCGGTGTTGGCGAAGGTCCCTTCCTTCTCGGCGAACGACGACCCCGGCAGCACCACGTCGGCCCAGCGCGCGGTGTCGGTCAGGAAGAGGTCCTGCACGCCGAGGAACTCCAGTCCCCGCACCCATTCCTCCGCATGCGCGATGTCGGGATCGGAGATGACCGGGTTCTCGCCCATGATGTAGAGCCCGCGGACACCGCTGTCCGGCTTGGTCATCTCCGTCACCATCAGTCCGTCCTGGAGGGAGAGCGCTTCCTCCGGGAGTCCCCACGCCCTCGCGTAGTCCGCGCGGTTCTCGGGGCTGGTGACGGTCCGGTAGTCGGTATAGGCGAACGGGATGGCGCCGACGTCACTGGCGCCCTGCACGTTGTTCTGGCCGCGGATCGGCAGCATCGCCGCACCCCACCGCCCGATCATCCCGCACGCCAGCAGCAGGTTCAGCAGGCTCGCCACGATGTCGGTGCCGGTGGCGTGCTGCGTGAGTCCCATGGCCCAGAGCGTCGAGGTGTTGGGGCCCCTGGCGTAGCAGTTCGGCCGCCAGGGCAATCTTGCTCCGCCGGTACGCCGGTCAGCTTCTCGCCGACCTCGAGCGTGTACGGCGCCACGGTGGCGCGCACCTGCTCGAATTCCTTCGTCCTGGTCCGGATGAACTCCTTGTTCTCGAGCCCCTGGGCCAGAATGTGGTTGAGCATGGTGCTGTAGAGCGCCACGTCGGTGCCCGGCTGGAGCTGCAGGTGGACATCGGCCAGCGCCGCCAGTTCTGTCCGACGCACATCGGCCACCACCAGCTTGGCACCATGCGTTACTGCCCGCTTGATCAGCGCACCGAACACCGGGTGATTCTCGGTGGTGTTGGCGCCGGAGATGAAGATGACGTCGCACGCCTCCTCGATCTCGCGCATCGAGCCGGACGCCGCGGAGGTGCTGAGGGCACGACTCATCGCGGAGACCGACGTGGAATGGCAGAGGCGGGTGCAGTGGTCCACGCTGTTGGTGCCGAGGGCGCCCCGCACCATCCGCATGAAGAGGTAGTTGTCCTCGTTGCTGCACTTGGCGGAGGAGAGCGCCGCGAGCGAGCGGGGCCCGTGCTGCGTCTTGATCCGGAGGAGCTCCTGGGCCGTGAGGCTCATCGCCTCCTCCCAGCTGGCTTCACGGAAGGCGTCGTACCACTCGGCGGGGGTGGTGGCGCGGTCGCGCACGTCGCCGTCGCCGACGATCGGGAGCCCGGTCTGCGGTGGCTTCCCGATGCTGCGCTTCGGCGGGCGCGGCTTCTTGCCCCCGCCGATTTCCTCGATGGTCTGCCACGGTCCCTCGCGGTGCCGCGGCATTTCGCCGGTCCAGCGCCAGCTCCCGTCTTCTTGGACCCACCCCTTCCGAATCAGCGGGACCGTGAGCCGGTCGCGGTGCTGCGCGTAGTCGGTGCCGAACCGTCCCTTCACGCAGGTGCTGCCCTGGTTCGGAGTGTTCTCCTCGATCCAGGGCGACGTCACGCGGACCAGCTCGCCGTCCTTCACGTGGAGGTCGACCTGGCATCCGACGCCACAGTAGGGACAGACCGACCGCGTGATCGTGTCCGGGTTGCGGACCGCTTCCGCGCCGAAGCGCTCGCGCGGTATGACCTCGAAGATGGCGCCGGTGGGACAGACCCGGACGCACTCGCCGCACCAGGTGCACCCGGCGTGGTCGGGGTCGCCGTCGCCGCCGACGATGATCTCGGTGTGCGGACCCCGCTGGCCGACGTCGAGCACGCCCACTTCCTGGATGTCGTCGCAGGCCCGCACGCATCGGGTGCAGAGGATGCAGAGCGACATGTCGTGCTGGATCATCACGTCGCCGGGGCGCGTGTCGCCGCCGCGGAGTCCCAGCGGTTGCTCGGTGGGAATCGGCACCTGGTACTGCTTCACATACGATTCGAATTCGTTCCGCGGTGGTGGCGCGCTGCCGTTCCCGCGCAGGTGCTCGAGCGGGTAGCGCTCCAGCAGCATGCCGAGCACACCGCGCCGGTTGTCGGCGGCGGCGTCGCTCTCGGTCTCCACGACCATCCCGTCGGCGGCGGGCGTGGCGCAGGCTGGGAGCAATTTCCCCTGGCCCTCGACGGAGACGAGGCAGATGCGACAGTTGCCGACGTTCGGGAGCTTCGGATACCAGCAGAGCGTGGGGATCTCAATGCCGTGCGCACGCGCCGCATCGAGGATGGTGTCGCCATCGGCGATCGGCACGGTCTGTCCGTTGACTGTCAGCGAAGGCATCGTCAGGTATGGCTCGCGCGTGGAAGGGATGGTTCGATTCTACGGGGCTTTGGGCGCGGCGGCAAGGGCACAATCGCACGCCGGACAACGACTTCGACCGGTCGCGGCTATTGCGCGAAATCGGAAATGCGCGATGTTGTAATATCCGACCGGCCACTCGGGCCATCGGAGCTACTCGACACCGGAGGTCAGCATGGCGGTCAAGAAGCGCGCGGCAAAGAAGGCGGCCAAGAAGGCGCCCGCGAAAAAGGCAGCGAAGCGGGCACCTGCAAAGAAGGCCGCAAAGAAGGCCGTGAAGAAGGCACCTGCGAAGAAGAGGGCACCCGCGAAGAAGAAGGCAGCGAAGCGGGGCAAGTAGCACCAGCAGATGCAACGGGGCCGGCCAGCTGCCGGCCCCATGCGTTTCCTGTCACCAACGAAAAAGCCCCCGGTCATTCGACCAGGGGCTTCTGAATTTTCAGTACGCTCGATTTCGATCAGGCGGCGGCGATGCGCTCGACCGGTACCCGTTCATGCCACGGACGGCCTTCGGTCGCCTCATCGGTTGCCCAGAGGTAGGCCCAGAACCGTACGGGCCGCGGTGCCGCACTCGGCGTCCGGATCACGATTCCTACCGTCGTCTCGTCAAGCATTACGGGGAGGCTGGTCATCTGGCACTTCCTTGCGATGGTGATTCCCGGCCTCGTGCCGGGACCACTACCAAAGAGCACCAGACGTGCCGTGTCGTGCCGCGATGTAAGTTGTTGTGGGAATTAGCTTTGTGGATGTGGCCCTGCGTCAGGCGTGTCGGAGTGACACGCCTTTATTGGTCACCTCGTGTCGGATTGACCCATTTCCTTCGAGAAGAGAAGCCCCTCACGCCGGCTCTTTCCCCCGCCCACCTTCTCCGCCTCCTCCTCCGCCCAGCCGGCATAGAGCGTCCGGAGGGCGTGCGGCGCGAGGCTGCGAGTCGGAAGCACGGCGTGGACTCCTCCCGGTTCCGTCAGCCACTGGACCTGCTCGATCACGGCTCGGCGGGCATCGGGATCGAGCGGCGTGAGTTCGCCGGCATCAACGACCACCAGGTCCACGCGCGGAACGAAGCTGGCGAACTGCCCGCCGACCGGCACCACGTACGCCTCGAACTGGCTCCCGAGCGACTCGGACGCCATCCGCGACTCGACGCGTTCCACCGTCCCCATGTTTCCGGCCACGAAGGTCACGTCGACGTCGTGCGCTGCGAGCAGGTAGGTCATCGGCTCGGCGCCGGTGCCGAAGACCAGCGCGGCGTCGCCTGGCTCGAGTCGCGGCAGGATCCGCGCGACCGGGCTGCTCGGATCAATGCCCCAGTGCATCGGTTCCCGCTGTGCGGCGCGCAGGGTCAGGTACTGCTCGCGCCACTTGGCGTAGGACCGCAGCCGGAGGCGCTTGATGATCAGGCGATCCACCTGGTCCACCATCAACACCTCGGTCAGCATGAACTGACCCTGGATGGTGGCCTCCATCTCGGAGACGGCCTCGTCACCGATCCGCAGGAGTTCTTCCCGCGACATCGAATTCTTGAACGCCTCGACGCGCTGCATCACGAATTCCTGGTACTGCTGCTTCAGCGACGGTGGGGACCGTCGCCGACGCTGCTGCCGGACCTGCTCCAGGGTCAGCATGGCTCGACGTGTACCTGGACGTGGTTGAAGCCGAGTTCATCCCGCAGCGTGTCTTCGACGGCGTCGGCGATCTCGTGCGCCGTGGCCACATCCTGGGTTCCGTCCACCGCGATGGTCACCTCGGCGAAGGAGAGCGCCGCAGCAGTACGCGACCGGATGGCGTAGGCGGACCGGACTCCAGTCACCCCCTCGGCGGCCACCCGGATCGATGGCTCGTCCACCGCGGCGCCGTCCACCAGCGTCGGAAGCGAATGACCCACGATTTCCCAACCCACCCGCACCACCAGGAGGGCGACGACGATGGCCAGGATCGGATCGGCCATCGGGTAGCCGAGATGGGTCAGATAGAGCCCGCCAAGGACGGCGATCGTGATGAAGACGTCGACCCGGGTGTGCGAGGCGTCGGCGAGGAGGATCGGACTCTTGAGGCGGCGGCCGGCGCGGGTCTCGAACCAGACCACCCAGAGATTGATGAGCAGCGTGAAGAGGAGGAGGATCACCTGCACCGGGCTGATGACGAGGGTGGGAGCGCCTTCAACGAGGCGGGCCCAGGCTCCGCGCAGCAGCTCGAAGACCGAAAGCGATAGGAAGACGACAATGAGGAGTGCGCCGAGGCTCTCGAACTTGGCGTGACCGTAGGGGTGCTCCGCGTCGGGGCCCTTGGAGGCGAAGCGAACGACGGCGAGTCCGAAGAGGTTGTTGATCGCATCCACCGAGGAGTGCACCGCGTCGCCGACGACGGCGAGCGAGCCGATCCCAAAGCCGACGCCGAACTTCACGGCGACGACCGCCAGGTTGGCGAAGAGGACGCCCAGAAGGACGCGTCGCACCAGGCGGGTGCGCTCCTCGACGGCGGGATCGGTACGGGGCATCGGGTAAAAGTCATACTGCCGGGGAGTCAGGGCAAGGCGGGGAGGCAGCGGGGCAGGGAGGCAGCGGGGCAGGTGGGCAGGTCGGCAGGGAATCCAATTGGTCTACGCGTCATTCCCGCGGAAGCGGGAATCCAGATGCTGCCACGCTGGACCCCCGCATCCGCGGGGGTGACGAACCCGCGGAAGGCATCCCCCCTCTCCCGGAGGGAGAGGCGAGAGGCGGGGCTTGTCTTGACTTAGATAATTAGGCAGATATCTTAGCATTATGATCGATCGGACCTTCAAGGCGCTCGCCGACCCGACCCGCCGGGCCATTCTGGCCATGCTGCGGGACGGGGATCTTCCCGCCGGGGAGATCGCCGCGCACTTTCCCGTGGCGTGGGCGTCGGTGTCGCACCATCTCTCGGTCCTGAAGGAAGCGGGATTGGTCCTCGCCACCCGGGATGGCCAGTTCATCCGTTACTCGCTCAACACCACCGTGGTGCAGGACGCCCTGCAGCATCTGCTCGAGATCGCCCCACGTCGCAAGGAGCGCCGCAATGCGTAAGCTGATGCCCGCCGTACTGATCACCCTCGCCACGCTGGCCTTCTCCTGGTGGGCCTGGCCGCAGCTTCCCGAGCGGGTCGTGACGCATTGGGGAGCCAACGGGCAGCCCAACGGGTGGTCCTCGCCGACCTTCGCGGCGTTCCTGATGCCCGGCATGATGGCGCTGCTGACGCTGATCTTCGCCGCGCTGCCGCACATCGACCCGCTCAAGAAGAACTACGAATTCCACGGCTCGGTGTATTTCCTCCTGGTCAATGTGCTCATCGGCTTCACGGCGATCATCCAGGTGCTCGTGCTCGGCTCCGCGCTCGGCTGGCCGATCGAGATCAACGCGGCGATCCCGGTGCTTCTCGGTGCGCTCTTCCTCTTCATCGGCAACCTGCTGCCGCGCATCCGGCCCAACTGGTTCATGGGCATCCGGACGCCGTGGACGCTGAGCAGCGAACGTGTGTGGCGGAAGACGCATCGGGTCGGCGGGTACGCGTTCAGTCTGGCGGGTCTGATCTTCCTCGTGCTCGCGGTCCTTCCCACGGGCAGCATGAACATAGTGTTCATGCTGGCGGTCATCATGCCGATCGTCCTCTGGCCGGTGCTGTACTCCTATCTCGAGTGGCGGCGCGAGAAGGAGGAAAGCGGGACCGGCAGAAACCCGAGCGCCGGATGAGCGTCCGGGCCTTCGGCTTCCTGCTCACCGCGGCACTGGCCTCCCCGTCAGCGATGTTCGCCCAGTCCGGAGGCGTCGTGGAGCGTGACACGGCGATTGCCGTCGGTAAACTCCGGCTTCCCGCGACGCTCTCCATGCCATCCGGCGCCACTGCCGCGCCCGCCATCGTCCTGGTGCATGGCTCCGGTCCCAATGACCGCGACGAGACCGTCGGCGCCAACAAGCCCTTCCGCGATCTCGCCCAGGGGCTCGCCGAGCACGGGATCGTGGTGCTCCGGTACGACAAGCGAAGCAGGGTCGCCCCACTGTCATTCCTGGGCCGGTCGTTCACCGTCGATGACGAGGTGGTGGATGACGCGCTGGCGGCCGCCGCGCTTCTCCGCGGCCTCCCCGAGGTCGACGCCGCTCGCGTCGTGGTGCTGGGCCACAGCCTCGGTGGCATGCTCGCGCCGCGGATCGGTGAGCGGGACCGTGCGCTTGCCGGACTCGTCATCCTCGCCGGCGCGACGCGACCACTGCCTGACATGATGGAAGAACAGATCACCTACATGCGAGGGCTGCCGGGGGCGGATACCGCGGCGTACGACAAGGCGCTGGTGGATCTCGCGCCGAGCTTCGCCGAGATACGCGCGCTGACGGCGGCGGATTCCGCATCACGGAAGCTTGTGCTTGGAGCACCGGCGGCGTACTGGCTCGACCTGGCCGCCTACCGGCCGGTGTACGTGGCCGCGAAGCTCCGGCTCCCGATCCTCATCCTGCAGGGCGGCCGGGACTACCAGGTAACGATGGTGGATTTCGAGACGTGGCGGGAAGGACTGGCAGGAAAGACGTCGGTCGAGTTCCGGGAGTATCCGAGCCTCAACCACCTCTTTATTGCGGGCAGTGGGCCGCCAAGTCCCGCGGAGTACGGTGTGGCGGGAGCGGTGGATCCGCAGGTCATTTCCGACATCGCGGACTGGGTGAAGGCGCTTCCGCCGCGCTAGGTGGCGGATTCACTTCTGTCATTGCGAGGCCACGGAGTGGCCGAAGCAATCTCGTTCTCGCCCGAGATTGCTTCGTCGGCCCCGGTGGGGCCTCCTCGCAATGACACAAGGGCGGTAAGGAAATCACCCATCAAGTTGTTCTTCCGCGCTTCCCACTCTTCCGCGTTTCCCGCGTCTTCTGTTCGATCAGTCAGCTCGCAGCACCGCACCCTTCAAGTATCCAGTCTCTGGGATCGTGATCACCTCGGGGTGATCGACTGCCTGGCCGAGGACGCGGTCGAGCGTCATGCGGCGGCCGCTGTCGGCGGCGGCGTTGGAGAGCATCTTGAGGAAGTCGGCGCGACTCAGATGGTGGGAACATGACGCGGTCAGCAGGACTCCTCCCGGTGCCAGGATGCGCATCGCCCGGAGGTTGATTTCCGAGTAGCCGCGCAGCGCCTGCCCCAGCGCACCCCGGTGCTTGGCAAAGGCGGGCGGATCGACCACCACCATGTCGAAGCGTCGGCCGGCGCGCTCCCACTCGCGGAGCGCCTCGAAGGCGTCTCCCTCCACCCAGTCGATGTTATCGATGCCGTTCAGCACGGCGTTCTCCGTTCCCCGCGCCAGCGCTTCTCGGCTGGCGTCGAGCGCGGCCACGCGGCCGGCACGAGCGGCGAGGTGGAGCGCGAACGAGCCGTGATACGAGAAGCAGTCGAGCGCCGTACCCCCGGGTCGGACCAGCTGCGCGGCGAGCAGCCGATTCTCTCGCTGGTCGAGGAAGGCTCCCGTCTTCTGCCCATCCCACGGTGCGGCGAAGTAGCGGACCGCCCCCTCGCGGATCTCGATCGACTGCGGGACGGTGCCGTGCATCAGCACGATCTCTTCCCGCAGCCCTTCCTGCTTTCGCACCGCAGACATCGTTTCGGAGCAGGATGCCCTCCGGCTCCAGCACCTCCAGCAGTGCGGCGGAGATGTCGTCCCGCATCGTCTCGAGGCCGGCGGAGAGCACCTGGGCCACGATCCACCGGTCGTACTTGTCCACCACCAGCGAAGGGAGCCCGTCTCCCTCGCCATGCACCACCCGGTAGGCGTTGGCGTCGATGCCTTCGCGTCGAGCGAGGGACGCGCTGATCTGTTCGCGCCACCACGTGCGGTCGATGGGGGTGTCGCTCCGGTCCAGCAGGCGGAGACGAATCTCCGACTTTGGGGAGGCGAGCGCCTGGCCGAGAAACCGGCCGCGAGGGTCGGTCACAGGAACCACGCCGGCCGATTCGACATCGTCCATCAGGTCGCTGCGGAATATCCAGGGGTGACCCCGCGTCCAGCGGGCTGCGCCCCGGTCGCTGACGCGTACGGGCTTCATTCGCAAGCCTCGCGGCGGTAGGTTCGGTCGGTCATGGCTCTCAATCTAGCGGAAACACTGAAGCTGGTGCTGGTCACCGACGATGCGCTGGTCGGCGGTCGGGACCTTGTGGCACTCTGCAAAGCGGCGCAGCGGGGCGGGGTCACCTCCGTACAGCTCCGCCTCAAGCAGGCGAGCGCGCACGAACTCGCCTCGGTGGCGCGCACCCTCCTCGCGGCCCTCAGCATTCCGCTCTTCATCAACGATCGTTTGGACGTGGCGCTGGCCGTGGGCGCCGCGGGTGTTCATCTCGGCGCGGATGACCTCCCGGTCGCCCTGGCGAGGCGAATCGTGCCTGATGGATTCCTGCTCGGCGCGTCGGTGGGAACGCTCGAGGAGGTGGGGCAGGGGATCGGCGCTGACTATTGGGGAGTCGGACCACTGCGGAGTACGCACACCAAGGCGGATGCGGGCTCGGCAATCGGCGTGGACGGCTTTGCGAGGATCGTCCAGCTGGCGCCGGCGGGGACACCCTGCGTGGCGATCGGTGGTGTGCGGCCTGAGGATGTGAAGCCGGTCCTCGATGCTGGTGGCGCAGGCGTGGCGGTGGTGCGGGGGATTCTGGGCGTGGAGGATGTGGAGACGGCCGCGCGGGCGTATGGGAGCTCGTGGCTAAAGCCACGGCTCGGCTGATGTCGCTAAAGCGACGCGGCGGACAGTCCTTGGGATCGTCACCCCGGCGAACGCCGGGGTCCAGTAAGGTGGCCTCTGGATTCCCGCTTGCGCGGGAATGACGGCAATTCGTACCCTGTGTCGTCCGTCACCCCGGCGAACGCGGGGGTCCAGTAAGGTGGCCTCTGGATTCCCGCTTGCGCGGGAATGACGGCAATTCGTACCCTGTGTCGTCCGTCACCCCCGCGAACGCGGGGGTCCAGTAAGGTGGCCTCTGGATTCCCGCTTGCGCGGGAATGACGGCAATTCGTACCTTCGGCCTCCCCTAGTTCAATTCCGGCGGCGGCACGACCCCCTCCCGTACCCGGCGAATCGCGGTGAGGTGTTCCCGGTAGGTGCGACTGAACACATGCCGCCGATCGGGGCCCGCGACGAAGAAGAGGTACGGCACGCTGGCGGGATTGAGCACCGCATCGATGCTGGCCGTACCGGGTGAGTTGATCGGCCCCGGGGGCAGTCCCGGATTCAGGTAGGTGTTGTACGGGGAAGGGAACTTGTAGTCCTTGGTGTAGAGCCGCTGTTTCCGCTGGCCGGTCTTCAGCTCCATCCCATATTGGACCGTCGGATCCGCCTGCAGCGGCATGCGCAGGCGAAGGCGGTTCAGGTAGACGCCGGCAATGATCGGGCGCTCATCGTTGACCAGCGCTTCCCCTTCCACGATCGATGCCAGCGTGAGCACCTCGACACGGGACATGCCCATCGAGTCACGCCTCGCCTCCCTCGCGGGGGTCCAGAGTGATACGGCCTCCCGTACCATGAGGTCCACGAGGTCTTCCGGCACGATCATCACCGGCACCAGGTAGGTCTCCGGGTGCAGCCACCCCTCGTACGATGTTCCCTCCGCACCGGCAGCCCTCAGGCGTGCCGTGTCGCTCGTCGCGGCGAGGAAGCTGTCCGCCGAGATGCCCAGTTGCTTCCTCGGCCAGGTCCGCAATGCTCCTGAGCGGTTCCCCCTCCGGCACAGTGAACCGGACCAGCTTCCCGCGCCCCTCGATGAGAATCCGCAGCACCTCCGAAGCCCGCTCGCCGTGTCGCAGTTCGTAGATGCCCGCCTGCGCACTCCGGTCGACGCCCTTGATGCGGGCGAGGGTCCGGAACCACTTCGGATGTTCGAGGATGTGATGGCTGGCGAGCGATTCGCTGATGGCACGGAGACTCGCGCCCGGGGCGATCGTGACCTGCTCCAGCGGCGCATCCGGTGCCGGTCCTCCGCAGGCGGCGATCGCGACCACCGCGACAAAGAGGTGCCGTTTCACTGCGCGGTGGTCCGTCGATGGTCGAGGTACTGCTGCAGGAGTACGGTCGCGGCCAGCGCGTCCACATCCGCCTTGCGGCCCCGGGTGCTCCCACCCATTTCCCGCACCGCGTCGAGCGCGATGGCCGTGGTGAAGCGCTCATCGGCCAGTTCCACCGGGAGGCCGGTGCGCCGGCCGACCAGCGCTGCCAGCGCGCGTGCCGCCTCGCTGGAGGGGGTCTCGGTGCCTTCGAGTGAGATCGGGAGTCCGACGACGATGCCGACGACCGGTTCCGCATCCAGAACCGCGAGCAGTTGCGGCATGGGAAAGCGCTTGCCGGCACGGCGGGCCAGCGTGGTGAGCGGCGAGGCCAGAGTCTGACTCTCATCGGAGCGCGCCACGCCGAACCGGATTTCGCCCCAATCCAATGCGAGGATGCGCCCTGCGCGCGGGATGATGGTGACCGCCGTTACTGCGCCATTGTGGCGAAGAACTCCTTGTTGGTCTTGGTGCGCTTCATCCGTTCCAGCAGGAATTCAAGCGCCTCGACCGGTGGCATGTCGGCCAGGAAGTTCCGGAGCAGATAGACCCGGTTGAGCTCGTCCTTGTCCATGAGGAGCTCTTCCTTGCGGGTGGAGGTCTTCTGGATGTCGATGGCGGGGTAGATGCGGCGGTCGGCCAGGCGCCGGTCGAGGACCAGTTCCATGTTGCCGGTGCCCTTGAACTCTTCGAAAATGACTTCATCCATCCGGCTGCCGGTGTCCACCAGCGCCGTGGCGATGATGGTCAGCGAGCCGCCGCCGTCGATGTTGCGCGCCGCGCCGAAGAAGCGCTTTGGCTTCTGCAGGGCGTTGGCGTCCACACCGCCGGAGAGGATCTTGCCCGAATGCGGCACCACCACGTTGTGTGCCCGCGCGAGTCGGGTGATCGAGTCGAGCAGGATCACCACGTCCCGGCCGTGTTCCACGAGCCGCTTCGACTTTTCGATGACCATGTCGGCCACCTGCACGTGCCGGTCGGCGGGCTCGTCGAAGGTGGAGGAGATGACCTCCGCCTTCACGTTTTCCTCCATGTCCGTCACTTCCTCCGGCCGCTCATCGATGAGCAGCACGATCAGGACGACGTCGGGATGATTCTCGCTGATGGCGTTGGCGAGCTTCTGGAGGAGGATGGTCTTGCCGGCCTTCGGAGGGGCGACGATCAGGCCGCGCTGGCCCTTGCCGATCGGGGAGAGCAGGTCGACCACGCGCATCGCGAGGTCGCCGGTGCTCTGTTCCAGCCGGATCCGGCTGTCCGGGTACCGTGGCCGGAGATTGTCGAACGCGATCCGGTGCTTGGTCTTTTCCGGCTCCTCGAAATTGACGCTCTCCACCTTGAGCAGGGCCAGGTATCGCTCCCCCTCCTTCGGCGGCCGCACCTGTCCCATCACCGTGTCGCCGGTGCGGAGGTCGAATCGCTTGATCTGGCTGGGGGAGACGTAGATATCGTCGGGGCCGTAGAGGTAGTTCCAGTCCTGGCTGCGCAGGAAGCCGTAGCCCTCGGGGAGGATTTCCAGTACCCCCTCGCCGCGGATGACCGTGTCCGAATCGAGCAGCGACTGCTCGATACGGAAGATCAGGTCCTGTTTCCGGAGACCGGAGTAGTTGGTGAGGTTGAGCTGCTCGGCGAGAGTCTGCAGCTCGGCGACCGACTTCTGTTTTAGCTCGGCGATATCCACGGACGTGGCTCCGAAATGGGGCGGCCGGCCCGGAATGGGCCGGTGGCAGGGTGGTGCAGGATGGATGAGTCCAGTGCGGTAATCGGGTATTGACCGTCTATGGGGAGTGCCCCGCAAGGGCGGGGGCGACGTACTCGTGTCTCTGGGGAGAGTCTTCGACAGATGCTTAGAGGTAGGTTCAAGGTACGGCTTCCCAAGAGCGCCGTCAAGTAGAGGTCCCGTCACCCCCGCGAAAGCGGGGGTCCAGGCGCTGGTTCCGATTCGCTGGATTCCCGCTTTCGCGGGAATGACGTTCTTCCCGCCCCGCTGCCCCCCTGCCCCCCTGCCAAGCCTCCCAAACCACTTTGGGACTATTGCGTAATTACCACAATACCATATCTTTAGCGAGGTTCCACCTGACGGTAAGCCGCTCGCCCGCGGCTTCTGGGGAGGCTTTGCCATGCCAGCTCAAACGCTCCGCACCACCCTGGCCCGCGATTCCCGCGAGCCGGTCCTGCTCGATCTCCCGACCATCACATACGCTGGACAGTCCCTCGCGGTCCGCCTCGTCCTGCGGCTCGACGAACAGCGCATCTGGCGCGGAAAGCTCCAGTTCCAGGCGGCCGACGTCGACGTCCCCCGCGAGACCTTCGAGATCTTTTGCGGCGCCCGGGAGCACGATCTCTGGGAGTCCGTGCAGTCGCTCCGGGAGCATCACTTCCGCGACCTCTATCGCTCACTCGAGTAGCATGAGCGAACCCGAGCCGATCGACCGCCTTCGGCACGACCTCGCCAATCCCCTCTCCGCCCTGCTGGCGGAGGCGCAGTTGCTCCTCCTCAATGAATCCAAGCTCGACCCCGAGACGCTCACGAGCATTCGTGAGATCGAGGCGCTCGCTATCCGGATGCGGACGCTGCTCAGGGATCGCTAGCGGATGGTTCGCCCTCCCGTCACGCGCCGGCCCCGTGCCGCAGTGCCGGTTCGAGTCGCTCCCCGCGCCTGGTCGACACCACGCTGGATCTGGCCTGGCCGGCGCCGGTCCTCCCGCCGAGTGAGAATCCCCAACCGCTAGACCTGAACCTGCCGTACCGTTCTCCCCTCCGTCTGCCTAGCTTTCCTGTTCCCCCTGCCTCCTATCACTTCGTCACGAGCGTTCGATGCGCATTCCAGTCCTTCTTCTCGCCACGCTGACCGCCGCCGCGCCGCTGGCCGCGCAATTGCCAGAGCGCGCCATCCGCCGGACCATCCCGATCACCAACGCGTTCCGGACCGGCCTGATGGCCGGGACCCGCGACTCCACCGGCCGTCCCGGCGCCAAGTACTGGCAGCTCCGGACCGACTACTCGATCGACACCCGGCTTGATCCTGCCACCGGCATCGTTTCCGGGCGCGAGACCGTCACCATCACGAACCCGAGCGACTCGGCGCTGACCTCGCTGGCCATCCGGCTCGACCAGAACATGTTCGTGCCGCGGGTGGCGCGGTCGCGGTCGGTTGTCTCCACGACATCGGGAATGACCATCACCCGGATGAAGGCGAACGGCCGGGACATTCCGGTGGACAGCCTCGCCGAGCGCTGGAGCGATCAGACGCTGGTGCGCGTCCGGCTCGAGACCCCGATCGCCGCCGGCGGCACGGGGACGCTTGAAGTGAGCTGGGCCTTCAAGGTGCCGGTCATCCCCGAAGGCACCCGGGGAAACCGGATGGGCGCCTGGGGCGATCGGCTCTTCCAGCAGGCCCAGTGGTACCCGCGCGTGGCGAATTATGACGACCTCCGTGGCTGGGACCGTGATCCGTACCTGGGCAGTTCGGAGTTCTACAACAACTTCGGCAAGTTCGACGTGCGAATCGACGTGCCCGCTGGCTGGCTCGTCGGTGCAACCGGGGAGCTCGTCAATTCGGGCGAAGTGCTGACCCCGTTGGTGCTGGAGCGCCTCGCGCGGGCCACGGAAAGCGACGATCAGATCGTCATCGTCGGGCCCGACGAACGTGCGGCCGGGACGAGCACCGTCGCCGGTACGCGCCTGATCTGGCACTTCGTCGCCGACAGCGTGGCGGACTTTGCCTGGGCGGCCTCCAACGAGTACGTCTGGGACGCGACCCGCGCGACCATTCCCGGGCGGGGACCGATCCCGATCTACCTGCTCTACCTGCCGGAAAACGACCGCTACAAGCAGACCGGCGCCATGGCGCGCCACGCCCTCGAGTACTACTCGAACCTCTGGATGCCCTACGCCTGGCCGGTGTTCTGGCAAGTGGACGGCCCCGAGGGCGGCATGGAATACCCGATGCTCACGATGAGCGGTCCGGGCTTCGGCGTGACCGACCACGAAATCGGGCACCAGTGGTGGCCGATGATGGTCGGTGTCAACGAGACCTGGTACGGATGGATGGATGAGGGGTTCAACAGCTACATGAACATCCTCTCGGGCGCCGCCTTCCAGATGAAGCCTGCCAGCCTGGACGGCGTCGGTCAGCGCTACGGCACCATTTCGGGCAACGAGTACGAAACCAACATGATGACCGATGCCAACTACGACGGTCCGCTGTATGGCTTCACGACCTACATGAAGGCGCCGATGATGCTCTCGATGCTCGGTGGCATCGTCGGAGATTCCAACGTGACTCGCGCGATGTCCAACTACGCAAAGACCTGGCGCTTCAAGCACCCGTCGCCCTGGGACTTCATGTTCGCGATGAACCGTGAATTCCAGATGGACCTCGGCTGGTTCTGGTACTACTGGCTCTTCACCACGGAATCCTCGGATGGGAGCATCGCCTCCGTGACCACCGATGGCGGGGTCACCCGCGTCACGGTGCGGCAGGATGGCGAGATGCCCTCGCCGGTCGTCCTGCGGGTTGATTTCCCGGCCGACGGGCCGGCGCCGGACCCGATGCCGGGTGCGGTCATCGACGGGCACTCCGCCACCCTGACCCTGCCGGTCGACGTGTGGTTCTCGGGAACTCGTTCGATCGTCGTCGAGCTGAAGACCGGCGGGCGGAAGATCGAGCGGATCACCCTCGATCCGCAGCGGCGCTTCCCGGACAGCAATCCGGCTGACAACACCTGGCCGGCTTCTGCGGCAGAGACGCCGACCGCCCCGGCTCGCACGCATTGAGTCAGGGGTGAGCGGTCCGGCTCGGCATTTCGCGAGCGACAACTCCGCCAGCATCCATCCGGAGGTGCTGGCGGCCATCGCGGCGGCCAACGAGGGCCACGCGCTGGCGTACGGTGCCGATCAGTGGACGGCGGCGGCGCTTGAACTCTTCCGACTGGAATTCGGCGAATCGTCCGCCACCGAATTGGTCTACGGCGGCACTGGTGCCAACGTGGTCGGACTCGGGGCACTCCTCCGCCCCTGGGATGCCGTCATCTGTGCGGCCACGGCGCACATCAACGTGGACGAGTGCGGGGCCCCGGAGCGGTTTCTCGGCTGCAAGCTGATTCCGCTCCCGACGGCCGACGGCAAGCTCCGGCCGGAGGCGGTCCGGTCGGTGGCGGGCGCGGCCAGCATCGACCACGCCGCCCACCACGTGCGCCCCCGCGTCATCTCCATCAGTCAATCCACCGAATACGGCACGATCTACACGGCGGACGAACTCCACGCCCTCTCCACGGTGGCGAGGGAACACGACCTGCTGTTTCACATGGACGGAGCCCGGCTGAGCAACGCCGCGGCCGCCCTCGATCTTCCGTTCCGGGCGCTGACCGCCGATGTCGGCGTCGATCTCCTCTCATTCGGCGGCACCAAGAACGGCGCCATGGCCGCGGAAGCGGTCGTCTTCTTCGATGCGGCGAGGGACGAGGCGGTCAGGTTTGGCCGCAAGCAGGCGATGCAGCTCCCCTCGAAGATGCGATTTGTCGCCGCCCAGTTTGACGCGCTGCTCCGCGATGGGCTCTGGCGGCGAAACGCCGAGCACGCCAACCGCATGGCCCGGCGTCTCGCGGAGGGTGCTGCGACGGTGCCCGGCGTGACGATCACCCAGCCAGTCGAGGCCAACGCGGTCTTCGCGCGTTTGCCGAAGGGGCGGATCGCGGCACTTCAGGCCCGCCGCTTCTTCTACGAGTGGGACCAGGCCGGGGCCGAGGTCCGGTGGATGTGCTCGTTCGACACCACGGATGATGACGTCGACAGTTTCGTTCGAGGAGATGCGCGAGATCCTCGCCTGATCGCGGGCCAGAAGGCCCGTTCCATCTTTTTTCAAGCTTCCTTCACATATCCCGGCGCACGTTCAAGCATCCCTCTCCCCGAGGAGAACCAGGTGCGCGCCATCCTGACCCCGCTCGACGGATCCCGGCTCGCGGAGGAGTCGTTGCGTGCGGCCTGCGCCACGGCCCGCCGGACCGGTGCGGTGCTGCATATGGTCCTGGTTCATCATTCGGTGACGCCCAGCGCCGACTCGGCGGCGATGGCGACCGCCATCGACGAGATCGATCGGCTGGCCCGGGAGGGCGAAGAGCAGTACTTGCAGCAGCTCGCCGAGCGGATGCGAGTGCAATACAGCATTCACATCAACTCGGCGATCCTCGACGGACCGGTCGCCGAAACCCTCGCGACCTACGTGACGATGATCGGGGCGGGGATGGTCGTGATGACCACGCACGGCCGGGGTGCCGTGAGCCGATTCTGGCTGGGGAGCGTGGCGGACCACCTGCTCCGCCATCTCGACGTGCCGCTGCTGCTTCTCCGGCATCAGGAAGCACCGGTGCAGGACAGCCGCATGGCATTTCGGCGGATGCTCATTGCACTCGACGGGTCGGAGCGTGCCGAGGCGGTGATCGAACCGGCGCTCACACTCTGCCCGCCGCCGACTGCCGAGATCGCGCTCCTGCGGGTCGTGGCGCCGGAGTCCAACGGGGCTGTCCAGGGCCGCGGTGCCGCGGCGGTCTACCTCGACGAGGTTGCCGACCGGCTGGAACGCCGAGGGTGCCGCGTGAGTACCACCGTGGTCGTATCGGATTCGCCGGCAGCGGCCATCCTCGACCAGGCGAGGCCGGAGGCAACCGATTGTGTGGCCATTGCCACCCGCGGGACGGTGGGAGTGAAGCGCCTGATGCTGGGAAGCGTGACGGACAAGGTAGTGCGGGGGTCGAATGTCCCGGTGCTGGCCCTTCACCCACCCTTGGCGGAGGGGTGATTCGGGGTCTTCCGCTTTCTGGGCCAGCGCCGGGGGTGGATCAGCGCCTTCGGGAGGGGGCGATCAGCTTCCCGCTCGACTGCCTCGGGATCCGGGGCCAGCCAGGGGAATTCCTGGAGAAATTCGGGGGTCGGGCGGGGGCGGGTACGCATGACTAGGAATCTGAACCTGGCAGGTAAAGGAACGGTGATGGTTCCGTGAAGGCCCGTTCACAGCTGGTTCACGGTCTGGCAGGTCTGGAGGGGGTAGGTTGAGGAAGACTCTAGCCGGGAGGTCGTTATGCTGGTCAGCGAACTGATGCAGTCGAACCTGGTGACGATCCCGAGCGACAGCCCGATGTCGGAAGCGATCATCTCCCTGGCCGACGCCCACGTGACGGGGCTTCCGGTGGTGGATGCCAATCTCCGCCTGGTGGGGGTGCTTTCCACGACCGATATCCTCACGGCGCTGGCGGAGCGGGGTCAGGACGTGGAGCCGGGTGTCCTGTTTGAGAACACCCTGGTGCGGGACCTGATGACCCCGAAGCCGATGACCATCGAGCCGCAGGCCGAGGTCAAGCAGGCGGCGCAGCAGATGCTCTACGCCAATGTGCACCGGCTGTTCGTCGAGAAGGACGGCGAGCTGCTGGGGGTCATTTCGCAGAGCGATGTAGTCCGCGCAGTCGCAAACGCGCGGGTCTGACCCCGAAGGGCCGCTTCGGGGGGATACACGAGCCCCGTCCTCTGTATGGAGGGCGGGGTTTCGTGTTGCTGTCAATCGAAGTTGATCGGGCTCGAATCGGCTGCCGCCTCGAACCAGTCCACGGTCCTGGCGACGTTCTGCTGCAGGGTGAACTGGTCGGTAACCCGCTTTCGAGCGGACGCCCCGAGGCGTGACCGGAGCTCCGGGTCCTTGGCCAACCGTCGCAGCGCGGTCTCGAGTGCGTCTTCGTCCCCCGGTGCTACCAGCAGCCCTTCCTGGCCATCCCGTACCAACTCGGGGATCCCCCCGGTACGGGTGGCGATTACTGCGCATCCACTCGCCATTCCCTCGAGGATCGTGTATCCCAGCGCCTCCTGCCACACGGCTGGGTGTACGAACACGTCGGTCTCGCGAAGGATGTCGTCGACGTCGTCTCGAAGCCCCGTGAACTCGAGTTGCTGGCCCAGGCCGAGGCTCGATACGAGGCCTTCCAGGCGCGGGCGGTCCGGGCCGTCACCCACGATGCGCAGGCGCCATGGCGGAAGGTCGCCCCGCGCGAGCGCGCGCAGCAGCACGTCGAGCCCCTTTTCGGGGATCAGCGCGGCGACGGCGGTGATCTGGACAGTGCCACTCTTGCCGGGCTGGCTCGTCGGGGGCCGGAAACGGTCTGTATCGACGCCACCGTACATCGTCAGTACGCGGTGCGCTGGGAGCGCGAAGCGCTCCTGCAAACGCCGGCGCACGAAATTCGAAACGCCCGCCGCTTGCCAGACGCGACTCATCGTCACGGCATCCGACCCATCGGCGGAGCAGGGGACGCTCGGCGTGGGCGGGCTTCCTGGGCGGGCGGCGAGATGTGGTCGACGAAGAGCACCTTGGCGGGCCACGCGGCATAGGCGGCGAGCGCGGGTCGCCCGCGGGGTGCGATCGCATTGAGTTGGATGACGTCGAATCCCCGTGACAGCCGCATGGCCCAGGCGATCGGGCTGGCCGCCACCGAACCGAGATCTTCAATCGTCACGCCAGACTCGTTGAATGCGCGAGCGACGTCCATGTGGATCGGTTGGCGGCAGAAGAGGGTCATGGCGTGCCCGCGCCGGTTCAGCTCCTTCGCGAGCATCACCAGGCGGTTCTCGCCCGTCCCCAACTTCTTTGGGCTGAAATCGGCGAGGTAGGCGATTCGCAGCGCACGCCCCATGCTCAGGGGTCCAGCTTCAGCGCGACATTCTTGATGGCGGGTTGGAGCAATTGCAGCACACCCGTCGCCAGCATGGTGAGGCCCACCATCTCGAGACCCTCTTCGACCGTGGTGAGCAATTCGTAGATCAATTCCGGCCGGTAGGCCTCGCCGCCGATGGCGGTGAGCCGCCAACCCCCCAGCATCTCGAAGCCGAGGGCGCCCGTCACGTAGGTCACCGCGGCGAGGAAAAACCATTTCCGCGGGCCCGGCCGGATGGCCCACACCTTCGGGGCGAACCAGAGCCCGAGGAGCACCACGGCGATCCCGTAGGGCACGACCCAGGCGAAGTGCAGGATCCCCTCGCTCCCGACGAGCTCACGCATCGGATCCATCAGCTGTTCGTGGATGTAGGAGAACTCGTCCATCGTGAGGAAGGTGAAGAGCCCGGCCATGAAGTACCACGGCCCGGGATCTGCCTTGCCCGCCCGCGCCAACTTGCCCAGCAACGCGAGCATCGCGACGTTGCCGAGCATGAGGAATACCTGGAACAGCACCCCGATGCCGCGCTCTTTGTCGAGGTCGATGATCCCGAGCAGTCCGTAGATCGAGTCGTGACCGGTAATGAGCGCGATGGCGAGGCCGCAGAGATCGAGGAGCACGAGCGCGGCGGTCACGTAGTAGAGCGCGCGGATGATGGAGGTCACGCGCAAGTGGACCGGGATTGCCTCAGGATCCATGGGGTAACCTCGCGGGCAAGGGTGTGACGCAGCCGGGGGTGCCGATCTTGAACAAGCTACGCTGCGGACCGGTGTTGAGACAACCGTACCCGACAGGGAAAAGCCTCGTTGCCGGGGAGGCAGCGAGGCTTCTTGATGGGAGAATGGGCCCGATAGGATTCGAACCCGCGACCTCCTGCCCGTTGTGCAGCTGTGTGCGTGCCTGCCCTCTGGGGGCGGGTCGTGGGACCGGGGATCGATTGTGCAGCGGGTTCAGTGGGCCGTTGCAACGTGTTGGCGCGGCTCGTAGCTTGCATGAGCCCATGAGGGCCTTCGTTGCCGTGCCCCTGAACCTCCTCTGAGGCGCGCGATGTCATCTCCGCAATTCGCCCGCGACGGCTACCTCGGTCCGACCCGGGTGTTCACCGAGGCTGAGTGTCGCCGGGTCGCCCAGTACCTTCGGCGGACTCCGACGCCCGCTCCCGCTGGATGGGAGAAGGCCCGCGCCGTGCACGAGCGGTTCCTTTACGAGCTTGCGACCTGGCCAGCGCTGCTCGCGCCGGTCACGGACCTCCTGGGCGAGGACGTCGTGCTGTGGGGAGCGAGTGCGGTTCGCCGGGCGCCGGGGCAGGTCCATCCCTGGCATTGCGACATCGAGTCTTGTGCACCCGAGGGCCGGTTCGTCACCGCGTGGATCGGGATCGAGCACACGAATCGTGACTCGGCGCTGCAGGTCATCGCACGGTCTCACCTGATCGGCCAGACGGTGCAGCAGGCCCGGTGGGAGGCCGGGCTCGCGCGGGAGCTCTCTACCCCCGAGGCGATGTTGGGGTTCGCCCGGGAACATGATCCAGGTGCGACACTGGACCAGCCCGACATGCGGAATGGTGAGGCGCTGTTGTTCGACGGGCGGCTGTGGCATGGCTCGGACAACCGGCGCCGGACCGGCAACCGGCTCGCGCTCATCTTCCAGTACGCCGCCGCTGATCAGCGGGTGCGGATCCCGGACTTCGCTCAGCTCGACTGGCCCTTCCGCTTTCGGCAGGTGCCGCGGCCGCCAGTGATCCTGGTCCGCGGCAGCAACCGCAACCGCACCGGACTGAACCGTGTGGTGCCGCCTCCTCCTCCCCTGTCCGCAGGTGCCGCCATGGTTGAAACCGCCGTCCATTGCTTCGATCTCCCCGTTGGTGACGGGCAGCCCGCAAAGCCCTGGCAGCCGTTCAGCGCGTTCCGTGGGCCGACGCGAACGTGCGCCGACATGTCGTGCCACGCCTCGGTGCTGGTCGGCGGTCATGTTCCGCATCCACCGCATTCGCACGTTGAGGAGGAGTTACTCATCCCGCTCCACGGTGAGGTGGAGCTGGTGATCGCCAGTGGGCCGTCCGATACGTCCCCCCGGACCGAGCGAATCCGTCCGGGAGCATTCGTCTATTACCCGGCCTGGCAGTACCACACGATCCGGAATCCCGGCACGGCACCGGTCGGCTACCTCATGTTCAAGTGGCAGGCACCACTCACGGGGGCCCAGAAGCCGCTCGGCTTGGGAATCACGCGCTTCGATGCCAACGTCCCGCCGGAAGGCGCGCCGCCATTCTGGACCCGCATGCTGTTCGAGGGTTCGACCGGTTGCCTGGGGAAGCTCCACGCCCACCTGACCGTACTCGCGCCGGGCGGCGGGTACGAGCCGCACCGGGACGCCTACGACGTGGCCATCGTGACGCTGTCCGGGACCGTCGAGACGCTGGGACAGGTGGTAAAACCGCAGAGCGTGATTTACTACGGTGCGGGCGAACTGCATGGCATGCGAAACGTCGGCCAGGAGGAGGCGCGATACCTGGTCTTCGAGTTCCACTCCCCAGGCGTGGACGTGCTGCGTCCGCCGCCGCCGTTCTACCGTGCGTGGGCCTCGGCGGTGATACGGGGTGGCAAGGACCTGGCGCGGCCGGTCTGGCACCTGGTCAAGCCGTACCTGCCAAAGCGGGACTAGCCCCCTCGGGGGCCCCGAACGACTGCGCCCCGTCGACTCGATGAGTCGGCGGGGCGTTTTGCTCGCTGCAGACGTTGCCACAGCACGATGTGGAAATGCGGTCAATCCATGGGCCCGATAGGATTCGAACCTACGACCTCTTGCTCCGGAGGCAAGCGCTCTATCCAACTGAGCTACGGACCCGAACCCTTCACTACCCTTCTAACATAAATCGGGGCGGCCGGATTTGAACCGGCGACCTCCTGCTCCCGAAGCAGGCGCGCTACCAGGCTACGCTACGCCCCGTCCCTGCAACAATGCGCCCAAAGGGACTCGAACCCCTAACCTTCTGATCCGTAGTCAGATGCTCTATCCAATTGAGCTATGGGCGCAGACTGCATGGGCGGTACAAGGCTCGAACTTGTGACCTCCACGATGTCAACGTGGCGCTCTAACCAACTGAGCTAACCGCCCGAAACTTCAAGAACTGAGAACCGAGGTTTCGAGCACCGAGGCGGCGACCTGCGACCTCTCAGTCCTCAGTCCTCGATTCTCAGTCCTCTGTACTGCCATAGCGGGGGTGGGATTTGAACCCACGACCTCCGGGTTATGAGCCCGGCGAGCTACCAGACTGCTCCACCCCGCGACGTTTTCCTCTGGAGAGCGGGAAACGGGACTCGAACCCGCGACCCCAACCTTGGCAAGGTTGTGCTCTACCAACTGAGCTATTCCCGCAATGACGAGGGACGGGAGTCTAGCCGAGTCCCCGCCCTCGCGCAACCACACCGGGCGCATCCCGCCACCCGGTCCTGTCTGGGAGTGGAGGCGAGGGGGATCGAACCCCTGACCTCGTGAATGCCATTCACGCGCTCTCCCAACTGAGCTACGCCCCCATTATCTATTCCCTGTCACGCAGGCCCGGATAAGCGCTTGTGCGACAGCACACAAACCTAGACGCGGGCTGCACTTGTGTCAAGCAGAAAAGGCCCCTCCATGCCCGTCAAGAAGTCATCCAGAAAGTCAGGCTCGAAGCCTGCCCCGACGCTGAAATCTCAGGCGGCGGAGACTTCCCCGCGTCCCCTCGTCCCCGCCAAGAGGGCGAAGCGCTTGCCCCGCGCCATCGGCGCGAGCCCGGCCGAACGCGACATCCTCGACCAGTACCTCCACGAGGTCAGCAAGACCCCCCTCCTGACCCCTGAGCAGGAAGTCGCCGTCGCACGGCGGGTCCGCGCCGGCGACCAGGATGCCATGCAGGAGCTCGTCAAGCGGAACCTGCGCTTCGTCATCTCCGTCGCCAAGAAATACCAGAACCGCGGCATGGCGCTGACCGACCTGATCGGCGAGGGGAACATCGGCCTCCTCACCGCCGCCCGGAAGTTCGATCCCGATGTCGGCGTGAAGTTCATCTCCTACGCCGTCTGGTGGATCCGCCAGGCCATCCTCGCGGCGATCGCCAAGCAGGGCCGCACCGTCCGCGTGCCTCTCAATCGCACCGCCGACCTCTCCCGGATCATCCGCGCCACGGAAATGCTCCGCCAGAAGCTGGTCCGCGAACCGACCCCCGAAGAAGTCGCCGCCGAAGTGTCGCTCTCCAAAGACGTGGTCCAGTCGCTGATGGCGCTCAACACCAGCGAGATGCGGCTCGACGCCCCGCTCGACTCCAGCGGCGAGCGCACCCTCATCGACCGCTTCGTGGCCGACGGCTCCAGCGACGTCGAAGCCCGTGCGATGGACCGCTTCCTCACCGAAGAGGTGCAGCAGGCCCTCGCCACCCTCCCGCCGCGCGACGCCCGCGTCCTCCGCCTCTATTTCGGCCTCGACGACGGGCGCGAACACACCCTCGAAGAAATCGGCACGATGCTCGGCGTGACCCGCGAGCGGGTCCGGCAACTCCGCGATCGCGCGCTCAAGCGGCTCGGCGAGGGCGAGGTCGGGCGGGCGCTGGCGAGCTTCGCGGCCTAGGCGTACCTTCCACTCGTGACCCACCCCGCGATGGTCCGGGATTCCGCCCTGGGTCGGCAGGTCAGCCGCGTCGGCACCTTCACCGTGGATGCCGTGCGCGCTCTTCGCGACCGCCGCACCTGGGGACCCTTGCTGCTCGAGCAGATGCGGCGCCTCGGCGTCGCCTCCGTGCCGATCGCGCTGTTCATCGCGCTCTTCACCGGCATCGTGCTCGCCCTCCTCTCCAAGTACATCTTCACCGGCGCCGTCCCCATCTATTTCGTCGGCACGCTCGTCGGCAAGGCGATCATGCTGGAACTCGGCCCCGTCCTGACCGGGATGGCATTGGCCGGGCGGGTCGGGGCCAACATCGCCGCCGAACTCGGGACGATGCGCGTCACCGAACAAGTGGACGCCCTCGAAACGCTGGCCTACGACAAGTACGCCTACCTCGTGGTCCCCCGCGTGCTCGCCGGCACCCTGATGTTCCCCGTGGTGACCGCCCTCGCCATCTCCCTCGGCGTCTTCGCCGGCTACCTCACCTCCCTGAACCTTCTCGATCTCTCCAGCGCCGAGTTCATCAAGGGGCTGCAGATCTTCTACAAGTTCAAGGACATCTGGTACGGCCTCGTGAAGGCGGCCAGCTTCGGCGCCGCCGTGACCCTCCTCGGGTGCCTGCAGGGCCTCGCCACTTCAGGTGGCGCGGCTGGCGTCGGCCGTCGGACCACGCTCGCCGTTGTCTACGGCTGCGAAGCGATCCTGGTGCTGGATGCCTTCTGGGCGGTGGTGCTTCTGTGAGGCGGGGCAGGGGGGCAGTGGGGCAGCGGGGCGGTGCTGCGGCTTCGGGATCTCACCGGGCGTCCCCCCTCTCCGTATCACGGAGAGGGGGACAGGGGGTGAGGTGGGATCGCTGGAGCGCGGGGAAGCGGGGACGCGGCCGATGATTCGCTTCGATAACGTCCACAAGGCCTTCGGCGACAAAGTCGTCCTCGACGGGCTCACCCTCGACATCCCGGAAGGGGAGACGACCGCCCTCATCGGCTTCTCCGGCTCGGGGAAGAGCGTGCTGCTGAAGCATGTCGTAGGGTTGCTCGCGCCGGACGCGGGCTCGGTCACGGTGGACGACGAGGTGGTGCATGACCTCGACTGGGATGGGCTGACCGCGCTCCGGAGCAAGATCGGCTATGTCTTTCAGTTCGCCGCGCTCTTCGACTCGATGACGATCGGCGACAATATCCGGCTCGGGCTGGCCCGACGCGGGTTGGAGCAGGGAGAGATCGAGGAGCGGGTGTCGCAGAGCCTGCAGGTGGTCGATCTGGAAGGCACCGAGGATCACTATCCCGCTGAGCTCTCGGGCGGGATGAGGAAACGGGTCGGTGTTGCACGCGCGATCGCGCTGCGGCCGCGGTACATTCTGTATGACGAGCCGACAACCGGCCTCGACCCCGTTACCTCAGCCGTGATCGATCAGTTGATGATCCGGGTTCGTGAGCAATACGGCACGACCGCCATTGTGGTGACCCACGACATGCGAAGCGCGTATACCGTGGGTGACCGGATCGCGATGCTCTATGAGGGGCGGATCCGGCAGGTGGGGTCGGTCCAGGAGATTCAGCAGACGGAGGATCCAGTGGTGCGACAGTTCATCGAGGGCCGGCCGGAGATGCAGGGTGCCCGCGACGCCACAGCCTTTTCCGCGGGGGGCCTGTGAAGCAGCGCAACGCCTTTGCGGTGGGTGGGACGGTGCTCGTTGCCCTCCTGATCACCGTCGTCGCCGCCATCTGGCTGGGGCACATCCAGCTCGGCAGCCGGCCGGAGAAGGTCACCGTGCGGTTTCGCACCGTCGGCGGAATGGGTGTCGGTGCCCCGGTCACCCTCCGCGGCGTGAAGATCGGCCAGGTGTTTTCGGTGGAGTTGGCCGACAACGACTGGGTGATCGCCACGTTGAAGCTGGAGCAGCGTTCGGAAATCCCCGCCAGCCCCGCGGTGATCGCCTCGACCGCGAGCCTCTTCGGCGAGTGGGAGGCGAAGATCATCTCCCTCGACGACCCGCTCGATGACCCGTCACTGCTCGCCGAATTCATGGCCGCCAAGAAGGCCGGCCCGGATGACTGGCCCGGCGCCACCCTGCCGGACATCGGGTCCCTGACCGCCCAGGCCGGGCGCATCGCGGGGGACATCGCGTTGCTGACGGACCGGGTGGGCGCGGTCTTCGACTCGACCACCGCCGCCAAGGTCCGCAACAGCCTGGACGACTTTCTGACCATGGTGAACCGGCTCTCGACGTTCACCAACCAGCAGACCAGCAAGGTGGACGCGATCACCACCGCGACCCTGAGCGGGAGCGAACAGTTTGCCGGCGCCGCCAAGAATCTTCACTCCACGCTGGCTCGCCTCGATTCCGCGACGAGCGAAGGGCAGCTCCAGGCGATCATGAATTCGACGCAGGGCTCGGCGACCGATCTGCGTGTCGCCACCGCCGACCTGCGCTCCCTCCTCAGCGCCGCGCGCGAACACGAGGTGAGCCTGGTCCGGATCCTCGTGGCCGCCGATTCCATCATGGCCCGCTTGCAGATGGGGCAGGGCACGCTCGGCATGCTGACGACCGACTCGACGCTCTACAACGAGACGACCGCCACCATGGTCGAGCTCCGGAAGCTGATTGCTGACATCCAGGTCAATCCGCGCAAGTACTTCAAGTTCTCGGTCTTTTAGCCTGATGGCCAAGCGGAAGCCGGAGCGCGAGGTGAGCGCGGGCGGGATCGTCTTTCGGCGTTTCGGCGCCGAGGCGCGGTTTCTCCTGATCAAGGACTCGTATCGCCATTGGGGATTTCCCAAGGGGCACCTCGAGGAGGAGGAGACTCCCGCCGAGGCGGCGCTGCGCGAGACGGCCGAGGAGACCGGGCTGGAATCGCTTGTGCTTCACGGGCCCATCCGGATCATTGACTGGCATTTCCGGTTCCGGGGTCGGGCCATCCACAAGTTCTGCCACTTCTTCCTCTTCGAGAGCCCTGAGGGCGACGTCATTCCCCAGGTGGACGAGGGGATCACCGACCATCGGTGGTTGCCGCTCGACAAGGCGCTGGAACAGCTGAGCTACGACAACGCGCGCGGCGTCCTCCGGCGCGGCGGTGAGATGGCCCGCACCCTGGTGGCGGTCGGCGCGGGTCGGTCGAAGAAGCAGCCGGACCCAGTCGCCGCCGAGGGCTGAGAATGGCGGCGATCGCCGCAATGCTCGACGGGCGAGGCGCCGTGACGGCGCTCCGCCGCTCCCTCCCGCGTGGTGGCCCGAGTGTCGTCACCTGTCGCACCCCCGCCCACCTCCGCCGTTTGCTCGACCGTCGAATCGTCGAGGCGGTGGTCCTGGCGCCTCGCCCCGGCCTGATAGACGATTGGGCCACCCTCCGCTCCGACTTCCCCGGCATCCCTGTCGTGGTCTACGCGCCGATCCGATCTGACGACGGCGCCCTGCTCGCGGAATGCCGGAAGCAGAAGGTCGCGGCGGTGCTGGTCGAGGGAGTGGACGATGCGGTGGTGGGGGAGCTGGTGCGACGGGTATCGCTCGTCGCCTCTCGACGCCGGTCGCTGGCCGACGCCCCCCGCCTGCTTCGGCTCGCCGATCCGCTGCAACGCCAGCTCTGGGACATCCTCATCGACCAGGTCGATCAGCCGGTGACAACGACTGCCCTGGCAACCCGACTTGGCGTCTCCCGGGAGCATCTCTCCCGACAGTTCGGTGCCGGCGGGGCTCCTAACCTCAAGCGGGTCATAGACTTCTTGCGCGTGGTCGCCGCTGCACAACTCCTCCACAACCCCGGGTACAGTATCGCCCAGGTGGCCGGACTCCTTTCCTTCTCCTCCTCGAGCCACCTCGGGTCCACTGCCCGTCGAATCGCGGGAATCGGGGCGCTGGAGCTCTCACAAACCTCCCCGAAGGAGCTCCTCGGCCGGTTTGCCCGGGGGCATACCAGGAGCCGTCTGTAGGCCATGTTCTGTCATTGCGAGGAGGCCCCGGGAGGGGCCGACGAAGCAATCTTGGACCCACGAGATTGCTTCGGCCTGGCGGCCTCGCAATGACAGAAGGCGGTTGCCCCTGACCCTCTTATGTGATTATTTTCACAAGCTGTAGACGAACCGAATCTTCTCACCCCTTTTGGTGAAACAGGCGACCACACACATGGCCACCGAATCCGTGCTGCGCCCCGGCGAACTCAAGGATGCTCTCCTCAAGGAGATCGCCGCCGCCAATCTCTCCTCCATCGATACCTCCGACGTCGGCACCGTCCTTGAAGTGAAGGACGGCGTTGCCCGAATCTACGGGCTCTCCAAGGCGATGGCCGGTGAGATGATCGAGTTCACCGCCCAGGAAACTGGCGAGACGGTGACCGGACTCGTGCTGAACCTGGATGCCGACAGTGTCGGCGCCGCCATCCTCGGCAACTATCTGGTGCTGAAGGAAGGCGACGAGGTCCGCTGCACCGGGCGCGTGCTCGAAGTGCCCGCCGGTCCGGCCCTGCTCGGCCGCGTGGTGGACGCCCTCGGTCGCCCGGTGGACGGACTCGGCCCGATCAAGACCAGCTTCTCGCGGCTCGTGGAGATGGTGGCTCCCGGCATCATCGTCCGGCAGCCGGTCAAGGAGCCGCTGCAGACCGGCATCAAGGCCATCGACGCGATGATCCCGATCGGTCGTGGCCAGCGCGAGCTGATCATCGGCGACCGCGGCACCGGCAAGACGGCCATCGCGATCGACACCATCATCAACCAGAAGGGCACCGGCGTCGTCTGCGTGTACGTCGCCATCGGGCAGAAGCGCTCGACCGTGGCCTCCGTCGTCGAGCGGCTCCGCGAGGCCGGCGCGATGGAGTACACCATCGTCGTGGTCGCCTCCGCCTCCGAACCGGCGCCGCTGCAGTACATCGCGCCCTACACCGGTGCCGCGCTGGCCGAGTACTTCATGTACGAGGAGGGGAAGGCGACCCTCTGCGTGTACGACGACCTTTCCAAGCAGGCCGCCGCGTACCGTCAGCTTTCGCTGGTGCTTCGCCGCCCCCCGGGCCGCGAGGCGTATCCCGGCGACGTCTTCTATCTCCACAGCCGTCTCCTCGAGCGCGCCGCCAAGATTTCCGAAGACGCCGACGTGGTGAAGCTCGACCCACGCATCAAGAAGCCGGGTGGATCGCTGACCGCGCTGCCGATCATCGAGACGCAGGCCGGTGACGTATCGGCGTACATCCCGACCAACGTCATCTCGATCACCGACGGCCAGATCTTCCTGACCACCGACCTCTTCTACTCGAACATCCGCCCCGCGGTGGACGCCGGCATCAGCGTCAGCCGGGTCGGCGGCAACGCGCAGATCAAGGCGATGAAGCAGGTCGCCGGTCCGCTGCGGCTCTCGCTGGCGCAGTTCCGCGAGCTCGAGGCCTTTTCCCAGTTCGGTTCCGACCTCGACGCCGCCACGCAGAAGCAGCTGGCCCGCGGCGCCCGCCTGGTCGAGGTGCTGAAGCAGCCGCAGTACGCGCCGATGCCGGTCGAGCGCCAGGTGGCCATCATCTACGTCGTGACGAACGGCTATCTCGACGACGTCGAGGTCGGCGACATCCGGAAGTGGGAGGCGGACTTCCTCGATTACCTCGAGTCGGCACATCCCGCCGTCCTCGACGGCATCCGGACCAAGAAGGCGTTCGACAAGGACCTGACTGCCGCGCTCGAGAAGGCCATCGCGTCCTTCAAGCCGTTGTTCCACGCCGCGTAATGGCCAAGTCGAAGGCCCTCAAGGGCCGGATTCGCTCGGTAACCAACACCCGCAAGATCACGCGGACGATGGAGCTGGTGGCCACGTCCAAGCTGAAGCGGGCCCAGGACCGTGTCATCGCGACCCGGCCCTACGCCGAGGCGCTGCGCGGCGTCATTGCCGACCTGGTGACGCCTGAGCTGGCCGAGGGGTTTCCCCTCCTCCGGCAGCCGGCGCCGCTCGGCAAGGGCGGCCCGACGCGCGCGGCGGTAATCCTGCTGACCTCCAATCGCGGACTCGCGGGTGGCTTCAACGCCAACCTCATCAAGGAAGCCCGCCGCCGGATGGCGTCGCTCGAGAAGGCTGGCTACACCGTCGACCTCTACGCCATCGGCAAGAAGGGCGTGGGATTCTTCAAGTACCTCGGCCGGTCGATGGCGCTGCAGCGGGTGGACGTGACCGACAACCCGACGCCCGATCACGCCATCGAGATCATGCAACCGCTCATCGAGGCGTACTCCGCGGGCGAACTGGCCAGCGTGGATCTGGTGTACGCGGCGTTCATCAGCCCGCTCAACACGCCGCCGACCACCCTGCGGATCCTCCCGGTGGAGCCACCGGCGGCCAAGGCGGGGGCAGCGCGGGCCGATTACATCCTCCGGCCCGATGCAGCGCACATTCTCGACCGGCTGCTTCCGCTCTACGTGCGCAACACGATGTATCGCGGTCTGGTGGAAACCAGCGCTGCGGAACATGGGGCCCGGCGCACCGCGATGAAGAGCGCCACCGACAACGCGGGCGATATTCTCGACCTGCTCAAGCGGACCTACAACCGTCAGCGCCAGGCGGCGATCACGCAGGAGATCGCGGAAATCGTCGGCGGCGCCGCGGCGTTACAGGGCTAACTCGATCACTCTGACTTCACGGGATATCAACGCATGACCACTGCCACACTGAATATCGGCACCGTTGTCCAGGTGATCGGCCCCGTCCTCGACGTGGAATTCGAGCCCGGCAAGCTGCCCGAGATCTACAACGCGCTCCTCCTCGAGGACGCCAGCGGCGCGGAGCCGATCAAGCTGGTGGCCGAGGTGCAGCAGCACATCGGGCAGAACCAGGTGCGCGCGGTGGCCATGAGCTCCACCGACGGCGTCGTGCGCGGGATGCAGATCACCGACACCGGGTCGGCCATCACCGTGCCCGTCGGCGACGTGCCGCTCGGCCGGATCTTGAACGTCCTCGGCGAACCGGTGGACGGCGGCGCCCCGATTCCCGCGGACGTCGAGCGCTGGCCCATCCACCGCGAGACCCCGAAGTTCGTCGACCTCGAGCCGAAGACCACGGTGTTCGAGACCGGCATCAAGGTCATCGACCTGATCGCCCCCTTCGTGAAGGGCGGCAAGATCGGTCTCTTCGGCGGCGCCGGCGTCGGCAAGACCGTCGTCATCATGGAGCTCATCAACAACGTGCAGAAGGGCCACGGCGGCAAGTCGGTCTTCTGCGGCGTCGGTGAGCGGACCCGTGAGGGGAACGACCTCTACCTCGAAATGTCCGAGAGCGGCGTCCTCAAGTCGACGGCCCTCATTTACGGCCAGATGAACGAGCCGCCAGGCGCACGTCTGCGCGTCGGGCTGACCGGCCTCACCGTGGCGGAGTACTTCCGCGACGTCGAGAACCAGGACGTGCTCCTCTTCATCGACAACATCTTCCGGTTCACGCAGGCCGGCTCGGAAGTCTCGGCGCTCCTCGGCCGGATGCCGAGCGCGGTCGGCTACCAGCCGACGCTGGCCACCGAGATGGGGGACCTGCAGGAGCGGATCACCTCGACCACCAAGGGCTCCATCACCTCGGTGCAGGCCATTTACGTCCCCGCCGACGACCTCACCGACCCGGCGCCGGCCACCGCCTTCGCCCACCTCGACGCCACAGTCGTGCTCTCGCGCGCCATCTCGGAACTGGGCATCTACCCCGCCGTGGACCCGCTCGACAGCTCGAGCCGGATCCTCTCGCCGCAGTACGTCGGCGAGCGGCACTACAAGGTCGCCATCGGCGTCCAGCTGACGCTGCAGCGCTACAAGGCGCTCCAGGACATCATCGCGATCCTCGGCATGGACGAGCTGTCCGAGGACGACAAGCTGGTCGTCTCGCGGGCCCGCCGCATCCAGCGGTTCCTCTCGCAGCCCTTCTTCGTCGCCGAGCAGTTCACCGGCTTCCCCGGCAAGTACGTCAAGCTCGAGGAGACCATCGAGAGCTTCGAGCGGGTGCTGTCGGGTGAGTTCGACCACCTGCCCGAGCAGGCCTTCTACATGGTCGGCGGCATTGACGAAGCGGTGGAGAAGGCCAAGAAGATGGCGGCGGCGTGATGCGAGTCACGGTGATTTCCCCTGAAGGGTCCATCTTTGACGGGGAGGCGGAGAGCCTGCAAGCCCCCGCCTACGACGGGCAGGTGGGGATCTTGCCGCACCATGCCCCATTCATGACGCTGCTCGGCGAGGGTACCTTGCTGGTGCGCGTCGAGGGTGGTGAACAGTCCTTTGCGGTGCGTGGCGGGTTCCTGCAGGTCGTGGGAAACGTGGTCCGCGTCGTCGCTGAACATGCCAAGGAGGTAGTCCATGCGTCGTAGCCTGCTCGCTGCTGTGTCGTTGTTCGTGTTGGCCACTCCGATGCTCGCCCAGGAAACCGGTACGCCGGTGTTCCTGTCGTCCCAGCGTCTGTTCGACAAGACGGCATTCGGCGTCTCCATCTCCGATCCGAACAGCAACGGCCTGGCGCTGGAGGGTTATTATCGCCTGGCCAAGGGGCCGTCGGCCGACTTCGGCCTCCGGATCGGCTTCCGGAACCCTGACAACACCGGCGCGACGGCCTTCCTCATCGGCGGCGACTACCGGGCCCGGCTGCTCCACCATTCCGACAACTTCCCGCTCGACGGCGCGCTGACCGTCGGCGTCGGCGCCTCGCTCCTGGACAACGCCAACCAGCTGTTTGTCCCGATCGGGTTTGCGCTCGGCCGGCAAATCCTGCTTGAGAACTCGTCCACCAGCTTTGTCCCGTACATCACGCCGGCCTTCATCCCCGTCTTCGCCGACGAGACCAACCTCAACTTCGCGATCGGGATCGGGGTGGACATCAAGTTCGGCACCAGCTTCAGCATGAATGTGGGCGGATCCTTCGGCGACCTGGACGGGCTCTCTGCCAGCTTCTCGTGGCTGCACTAACAGCCTCGGCACTGGAGCGCTGCAGATGATCCGCCGTTTCCTCGCGTTCACGGCAGTTGCGGCCTTCGCGGCCCTGCTGCTCCCCGCCCAGCCCTTGGCGGCCCAGGTGTCTGGCCTCCCGGTCTTCAACAGCGGCGTCCCCCGCGGCATCTATGTCGCGGGCGACTACGGTTTCCCGGAGGGCGGCGGAAATACTCTCGCGGCCACCGGCGCCATCGGGCTTGGCATGCTCGGATTCACCGGGACGATCGGCAGCTATTCCCCCGGTTCCTCCGGTTCCAGTGACGCGGTCTACGGCGGCACAGCCAACCTCCGCATCATCGGCGGGCCGCTCATCCCGTTCTTCGTCAACCTGCAGGCAGGCGTCGGCTACGGCGATCTCGCCGGGTACAAGACGACGCACGTCCCGGTCGGTGTCGGTGTCGGGCTCACCATCCCGCTCCCGATCTTCGGTTTGAAGCCGTGGTTCGCGCCCCGGTGGGATTACACGACCGTGTCCGGTCTGGCGAGCGGCGACAACTCGCGGTTCGGCTACAGCGCGGGCCTCGACATTTCCTTCATCTTCGGGCTCGGGCTCCGGACTGCCTACGACTGGATCGATACGGGGACGGGCTCTGCGACGACCTGGTCGGTCGGCGCCAAGTGGGCGTTGGGCCTGTGAGGCGCGCCTCCCTGCTGTTGCCGATCCTGGCTGTCCTCGTGGCCGGCTGCGTCCAGAATATTGACGCGACGCGCATCGGTGTGCCGGTGACCCTCGCCTCCGCGGCCGGCACGCCCATGCCACCGGGTGGAGAACGGTTCACGGTCACCGGCAAGGCGGTCTATGCGCTGTGGGGAATTACGCAGATCAGCAGCCCGGATCTGCACCACACGCTGGCGGGTCAACTGGTCGGAGGCAAGGCACTGGTCGATGTGAAGATCAAGGTCCGGAGCCGCTGGTCGGATGTGCTCGTCACGGTCCTCACCGCCGGCATCGTCGTGCCGCGCACGGTCACGGCCGAAGGGATCGTCGTCAAGTAGCGCCGGCCACCGCTTCCTCGATCAGCGTGGCCGACGCCTCCGCCGAACCACGCCCCTGTTCAACGACTCCACGCGCCTTCCGTCCCTGAGACAGTCGGCGCGTTTCGTCTTCCATCCAGCCATGCCAGTGGCCGTGGAGCGCCTCTCCGGCCTCTTCGGTGCCGAACGCCGAGAGCGCCTCCGCCCCTCCCGCCGAGAGGAGCAGGCCTGCGTCTCGGCTGTTCCGCCAGTTGGGCCCGAACACCACGGGAATGCCGCAGGCGGCTGGCTCCAGCACCGAATGCAGGCCGGCCCGTCCGAAACCCCCGCCGACGAATGCCATGCTCGCCCCGGCGTAGAGCGCCGCGAGCACACCGACCCGGTCTACCAGGAGAAAGGGGACCGGTGCGTCGCCTGCGTCGCTGAGCCGAACGGGCGTCGGCAGGCCGAGTCGGGCCGCCAACTTCTCCGCACGGGAGAGATGGGCCTCGGTCGGTTCGTGGGGGACGAGAATCAGACGTGAGTCCGGGCGGTGGACGTGCAGACGCCCGAATGCGTCGAAGAGGATCCGTTCGTCCGCAGGCCAGGTTGATCCCGCCACCATCGTCAGCGCGCCATGACCGAAGCGCAACAGAGGGTCGTCCGGAGGGAGCGCAGACACCTTGTCGGCGACGCTGTCGAAGCGCGGGTCACCGGTCACGCGGACTCGTGCCGGGTCCACGCCGAGCTGGTGGAGCCGCTGCGCGTCGTCAATGGAGATGGCACCGGCCAGCCAGAGGCTGGCGTAGCCGGGGCGAAGCGCCTGGCGTACCGGCCATCCCAGGCGCCCACTCCCGGGGGCCACCGTGGAGGCCACCATGACGACCCGTGTGCCCGCATTCGCCGCGCGGGTGGCGAGCTCCGGCCAGAGGTCGAGCTTGGAAAAGGCCAGCACGTCGGGGCGGAGCGCGTCCAGCAGCGCATTGACGTTCGAGGAGAGGTCGTAGGGCAGGTAGTCGGCGGCATCGACCGGCAGCCGCCTGCCGAGTGCCTCCGCCGAGGGGCTGAACCAGGTGTAGAGATATTGCCAATCCGGGTGCCGACGGCGGAGGGCATTGAGGACGCTCTCCGCCTGCAGCCCCTCGCCCACGGACGGGGCGTGCAGCCACACCAGCGGGCGTGAGCGGTCACGGGAGTGCTTCCCCCAAGCCACCAGCCTTCCAAGGGCACCGCGGCGGCCCCGATGGCTCCGTGCGACCTTGTCGCTGGCCAGGCCAGCCAGTGGCACCAGCGCCGACCCGACGTGGGCCACGAGCCGGTAGAGGAGGGAAGTGCGAGGCATGGTCGGAATGTCCCGGCGTGTCGGCCGTTCGGCAAGGGCTGGCCAGCGGGGCAGCGAGGCAGGGGGGCAGGCTGGTGTTGTCATTCCCGCGAACGCGGGAATCCAGATATCACTCAACTGGACCCCCGCTTGCGCGGGGGTGACGGTGCCTCACCGCTCGGTTTCGGTGGTAGACTTATGCATGCCTCCAGCCACCCCCTCCTACTGGCGCGATACCCGCGCGCACCGGTACTCCCTCCTGTACGCCCTGCCGCTGCTGATTGGGTACGAGGGGCTCGCGTTCCTGCTCTCCGGCGACGCGATCAGCGGCGTCCGGAATGGCGCCGACGTCCTCCTCAAGAGCGCATTCCTCTGGCTCGGCGGGCGGGACGGGTTGCTCGTGTTCGGGTTGGCGCTGGTGGGGGTGTCTGCGGTGCTGGTCTGGCGGGATGTGCGGCGGGGTGGGACGATCAACGGCAGGTACTTCGTTGGGATGTTGGCGGAGTCGGTGGTGTATGCGCTCGCCTTCGGCATCGTGACAGGCACCCTGACGGGGCTCATCCTGCACGCGGCGACGCCATTGAGCGCGGGACCGATGGCGGGCCTCGACCTGGCGACGCAGTTGATGATTTCGCTGGGGGCTGGGCTCTACGAGGAACTGCTCTTCCGGGTCCTGCTGGTGGGGTTGCTGGCCCGCCTGGCGCGAGTGGGATTCGGCTGGCTGCCCGGCGCTTCAGGGGTGTTCGCCGTGTTGGTCGGGGCGCTGATCTTCTCGGCGTTCCACTACATCGGACCCTATGGCGACGAGCTCCAGCTCGCCTCGTTCACCTTCCGGGCGGTGGCCGGAGTGCTCTTCAGCGCGCTGTACCTGCTTCGTGGTTTCGGCATCACCGCGTGGACCCACGCGCTGTATGATGTGTTTCTCTCACTGACGCTGGCGTAGTGGGGCGGGGCAGGGAGGCAGGGGGCCAGTGAGCAGTGGAAGGTGGGGGAAGTGGTCGTCATTCCCGCGAAAGCGGGAATCCAGAATCAGGTCGACTGGACCCCCGCTTGCGCGGGGGTGACGGAGCGTCTCATGGTGCGCTTCCCGCGTATTCTGTCCCTGATCAGGGCTTCGCTACTTGCCGCCCGCCGTCTTCGCCGCGTAGATCGAGTCCAGAATCGGTCCGAACACCGCCACCGGTTGGGCCCCCGCCAGAATGCCCCCCTCGATATAGAAACTCGGCGTGCTCTGCGCGCCGGAGCGGGCAGCCGCCCTGGCATCGCTCTCGATCTCGGCGCGCGTGGCGCCGGTGGTCAGGCAATCCTTGAAGGCCGCCCGGTCGAGCGATGCCGAATCGGCGAAGGTCAGCAGGTACTCTCCCGGTGCCTCGAGGGGCGCCCACACCTTCTGATTGCGGAAGATCAGGTCGTGCACCGGCCAGAACTTGTCCTGCTTCGCGGCGCACATCGCGACCTGGGCCGCCGAGACCGCGTTGGGGTGCATGGGGAGGGGGAAGTTGACGAAGATCCAGCGGACCTTCCCCGTCTGGATGTATTCCGCCTCCAGCGTCGGGAAGATGGTGAGCGCGAACTGGGCGCAGTACGGGCACTGGAAATCCGACATCTCGTACACCGTGACCGGCGCGGTCGGGCTTCCCTTGGTGCGCGCCGCGGTTGGATCCTGGGCGTGGAGGGGAGCGGCGATGGCGGCGAATACAAGCAGCGACGACAGGAGGCGCATGATCGGTTCCAGGGTCAGTAGCGAGGACGTTTGACGCCGTTGGCGGCGTTCAGGCGGACAGTATCGGAGGAGACCGGGACGTTCCAGTACCACTCGGAGTTCGGGTCGCTCGGATCCCACGAGCGGGAGTAGACCCACCAAGGCCCCCCGCGAAGGGTAACCCGGGCCGCACCGGAGGCATCGGTGGTGTCGGCCACCGGTTCACGGTGGGTTGCCCTCACGATGGAGTCCACGGCGCGGTCATACCCTTGGTAAGTGCTATCTTGCCAGTTGCGCAGGGCGGTGCGAAGCGACTCGCTTTGTGCGAGAAATGCGGGCCGTGCCGCCTCGAGGTCCGCGCGCGCCCGCGCGGCCTGCTTGTCCATGGACTGCAGGGAGTCGCGGAGGCCCGTCCAGCGCGCGTACGAATTGATGTACTCGTCGCTGGTCCGGGAGAGCCCTTCGAGGCGCTGCTTCAGTGCGGCCACGCTGTCGTTCAGGCGGTCGACTTCCGTGATGATCCCGGTGTACGCCGCGAAGGGCGTGCGGTACTCCGCGAAGAGCGTGTCGAGCTGGTCGGTGGAGGGTCGGGGCGTAGTGGCCCGTGCCTCGAACTCGGCGACCAGGCTGTCGCGGTTGTAGGGCAGGATCACGAAGGCGAACGTTGGCGTTGGTGCACCGGCGGAGTCGCTGCCGGGTACCGAGGCGATGACGGTCACGGTTTGCTGGCGATCGCACGCGGCGGTCAGGAGGAGCAGGACGATGGACCAGCGGAACACAGGCGGCTCGAAGATGGGAGAGGTCAGGTAATGAGTAGGGTGAAAGCTACCGGGCTGGGACTCGCGCTTCAACTCGCAGTCTTTGCGGGTGCCCTCGCCGCCCAGTCGCCGGTCGACTCGTTCTTCCCGGATCGCCCCGCCGGCTACCTGACCGATGTTGCCGGCGTGGTGGACGCCTCGTCCGCCGCGACGATCGATTCCATCGCGGCACGCCTGCGGGCCGTGACGGGGGCGGAACTCGCGGTGGTCACCCTTCCGACCATCGGCGACTACGCCGCCTCGGACGTGGCGCTGGCCATCGGTCGTGCCTGGGGGGTCGGCCGGGCGGCGCAAATCGGAGATGCCACCCGCAATGCCGGTCTGGTCATCCTGCTGGTGCCGCGGCGCGAGGGGGAACCGAACTCTGGGCAGATCTTCATCAGCACCGGCCAGGGCCTGGAAGGGATTGTGACCGATGCCGCGGCCGGTGGCGTCCGCGACGCGATGATTCCCCAGCTGAGCGCCGAGGAGTACGGCCCGGGGCTGGTCACCGGCACCCGCCTGCTCGCGGCGCGCGTGGCACGGGGGCTGGGTGCCACGGACAGCACCCTCACGGCGCCGGGGAACGGGCCCGGCCAGTCGTGGGGTCTCCTGCTCTTCCTGTTCGTGGTGGCGGTCGTGGTGGTGGTGACGATGATTCGCGCCTCCCGCGGCGGCGGACCGCCCTCGGGAGGGAGCTCCGGAAGGCGTGGCCCCAGGACGCCCCCCATATATTGGGGTGGTGGTGGAGGGGGGCGATGGGGCGGGGGCGGGTTTGGCGGTGGGGGTGGTGGTTTCGGAGGGTTCGGTGGCGGGGGCGGCTTCAGCGGCGGTGGCGCCGGAGGGAGATTCTAGATGGCGGATGTCGCAGCGAGGCTGGTCGAGCCCTTTCTTCGTGAGTGCGACCGCCTCCTCGGGCGCGGGTACAGCGCCGTCCTGCACGGCTCCGTGGTGCGTGGTGAGTACCTGGAGGGCTGGTCGGACGTGAACCTGCTGCTGGTGCTCGAGTCGGCGACGCCGGATGTTCTCGGGGCGCTGACCTCTCCCTTCGCCTCCTGGGCCAAGTCGAACCAGCCGCCACCGCTCCTGCTCTCCCGTCCCGAGTGGCGGCGCGCCGCCGACGTCTTTCCCGTGGAGATTGCCGATATCCGAAGCGCCTACCGCGTGCTGCGGGGGGACGACCCGCTCGTCGAGGTGACGGTCCGACCCGAGGACCTGCGCGCGGCGCTCGAACGGGACCTGCGAGGCAGGCTGCTTCGGCTGCGCCAGGGACTGGTGGCGCTGGCGGCCGACCCCGGGGCGCTGGCCGGCCTCGCGCGGAGCACGGCGCCCTCCTTCGTCGTCCTGCTCCGCGGGGTGCTGGTGCTCGCCGGTGCTCAAATCCCGCCGACTCGCGCCGACGTCGCCGCCACCGCAGGGCTCATCGCCGGCTTCCAGTCGGCGCATCTCGCCGAGATTCTGGCGCACCTCGGTGACGGGGAGTGGAACTGCACACCCGATTGTTTCGCTGGATATATCGCGGCCGTGGAGTCCACGGTCCGTTACGTCGACAACTTGATTCCTGGAGATCGTCCATGAACCGCCGTATCGCGCGCCTCGCGCCCGCTCTCGTGCTGGTATCCCTGCTGGCCGGCTGCGGCTACAACCGCATTCAAGCGCTCGACGAGCAGGTGAACTCCGCCGAGAGCCAGATCAAGGTTCAGCTTCAGCGTCGGGCGGACCTCATTCCGAACCTGGTCGAAACGGTGAAGGGCTTCGCCAAGCAGGAGACGACCATCTTCACCGAGGTGGCCGACGCCCGTTCCCGCCTCGCCGGCGCGGTCCAGGGCGGCAACCTGCAGGAGATGGCCGACGCGAACCAGGCGATGAACGCCCCGCTCGGGCGCCTGCTGGCCATCGTCGAGAATTATCCGGAGTTGAAGTCCAACGAGAACTTCCGGCAGCTGCAGGACCAGCTCGAGGGGACGGAGAACCGCATTTCAGTCGCGCGGCAGGACTACAATCAGGCCGCCCGCGAGTACAACACCTACGTCCGGACCTTCCCCTACAACCTGACGGCGAAGATGTTCGGAGCATCGACCCCGAAGGAGTACTTCGAGCTGACCAACGCGGCGGCGGCGGAGGTACCGAAGGTACAGTTCTAAGGGGGTAGGGCGGGGACGCGGGGAAGCGGGGAAGGAGCCATGGACCCCGGCTTTCGCCGGGGTGACGACCGAAAACCAAAACGGTGGGTTCCGTGTGGAACCCACCGTTCGTATCTTCTGCCCCCGCTCCCCGCTTCCCCGCTTCCCCGCTGTCAGTCCGTTACCACCCCTGCCGGCAGGACGTAGTTCAGCGGATTCACCGCGCGGCCGCGAACGTGCACCTCGTAGTGAAGGTGCGGGCCGGTCGCGAGGCCGGTATTGCCGACCAAGGCGATACGCTGACCGCGCTCCACCTTGTCACCGCGGCGGACCAGCAGCTTGGAGGCGTGGGCGAACCGGGTGGTGATGCCGTAGCCGTGATCGATCGAGACGGAGTAGCCGTAGCCGGTTTCCCAGCCAGCCTGGACCACCTTGCCGGCGGCGGGGGCTTCGATCGGGGCGCCCATCGGGGCCACCACGTCGATGCCCTCGTGGGCCCGGGCCACGTGCAGCACCGGATGCTCGCGCATGGAGCTGAATGCGCTGGTCAACCAGCCCTGTGTGGGCAGGATCGACGGCAGGGCTGCAAGACGGTCTCGATGGGACTCGAGGCTGTCGGCGGCTTCGTCGAACGAATAGGCGAGGAGATTGGCTCGCCGAATGAGCGCATTCAGGTCGACGGAGACTTCCGTGGCCTGGCGTGCGAGCTCACTGCGGGGGGCGCCGTCGGAGGTACCCTCAGGGGCCGGTCCGCCGATGCCCGCCTGCAGCACCTGGGGGTCGGTCGGCTCGAGATTGGCCAGGAGGCGGATTCGGGCGTCGCGCTGCGTGATGCGCCCGAGGGTGTCAGAGAGAGTGGCGATCTGGGCGTTGAGCTGGCCGAGGGTGGCGGCGAGTTGCTGGTTCTCACGCTCGAGGCGGGCGGCCCGGGAGAGATCGACGCTGCGGCTCACGGTTGCGTAGCCGAGCACCAGGGCGAGCAGGACAAACAGGCCCAACCCAATCGCCCCGAGCTTCAGGACGGATTGAGAGACCTGGATAGCCTTCGACGCGCCAGTCCCCTCGGGTACCACCATGAACGTCCAGCGACGATCAGCCATTCCACCAACCTTTGCACAGATTGTCTGGGGCGGTTCTAACGCAATCCACGGGCCGCCTGCCAGTCCTGTCGGTCTCAGGACGATCTCCGGAGACCGATTGCCCACAAGCATGAAAAATGGGCCCCGGTACCGCCTAAGTCAAGGTGTGGTGTTTGTGCGGTAAGATATTGCCAATCAACTACTTGCGGTTGGTTCCGGCCGTGGAAAGAGCCCCTCGGGCTTGTGCGTCGAGGTACCGGCCACGGGAGGTGCATCCAGGGAGGCCCAGCTCGCGGTCGAGGCAGCCCCCTCCTGCCCCAGAGCGTTCCAGAGTTCCTCCGCCTTCCCGGGCATCAGGGGGCTCGCCAATACGGCCAGACGATAGAGGCAGCGGGCCAGGGAGGCGAGGGCGGTGTCGAGCTCTTCGTCCTTCCCCGCCTTGGCCAGAACCCATGGGGCAGTCTGCACGATATACTGGTTAGCTGCCGTAACGATCCGCCACGCCGCTTCGGCCGCACCGCGCAAATCGTTGCACCCCATCGCCTCCTCGTAGGCCCGGATCGACTCGATCCCCGCCTGATCGAGCGAACTCTCGCCGGCCTCGGGCACCTTGCCGTCACGGTACTTCGCCAGCATCGCGAGGGAGCGGCTGGCGAGGTTTCCCAGCCCGTCGGCCAGGTCGGCCGTATAGAGATCGACGAACCGATCCCACGTGAAGTTGCCGTCGCTGTCCCAGGGAATCTCCCGCAGGAGGAAATAGCGGAAGGCATCGGGCCCGAACCGGTCGATCGCCTCGCCGAGGTCGAGCTTCGTGCCGGCGCTCTTGCTGAAGCGCTCGCCCCGGAAGTACACGAAGCCGTGCGCCCACACCTGCTGGGGGAGAGGGAGGCCCGCCGCACGGAGCATGGCGGGCCAGATGACGCAGTGGAAGCGGGTGATGTCCTTGCCGATCACGTGCAGCTGTGCCGGCCACTCCGCGCGAGACTCGGGGGCGCGTGTCGCGGTCCAGTAGTTCGGCAGCGCATCGAACCAGACGTAGGTGGTCTGCTGCTCCCCCTGGCTGGTGGGCCGCGGGAAGGGGACCCCCCAGGTGAAACGCGACCGGCTCGCCGAGATGTCGTCGAGCCCCTGGCGGAGCAGCGCGAGAATCTCGTTGCGCCGGCTCTCCGGCTGCACGAATTCGCGATTCCCCTCGATCAACTCGAGAAGGAAGTCGCGATACCGCGAGAGGCGGAAGAACCAGTTGCGCTCCTCCACCCATTCCAGCGTGCGCGTCGGGTGGAGCGAGCAGCGGTCCTCGGAGATTTCATTGTCTTGCTTGAACGCTTCGCATCCCACGCAGTAGCGCCCCCGGTACGACTGTTCGTAGAAATCGTCGGGGTTCCGTTCGAAGATCCGCTCGATGAGTTCCACCACCCCCGCCTTGTGCGCCTCGGCGGTGGTCCGGATGAACTGGTCGTGCGAGAGGCCCAGCCGCTTCCACATCGCCTCGAATCGCACGGCGACCCGGTCGACGAGCTCCTGCGGCGCCAGGTCTTCCGCGGCTGCCGCCTGGGCCACCTTCTGCCCATGCTCGTCCATGCCGATCAGGAACCAGACGTCATCACCGCGGAGCCGGTGGTAGCGGGCAATCGCGTCGGCGCCGACCTTCTCGTACGCGTGCCCGAGGTGGGGATCGCCGTTGGCGTAGTCGATGGCGGTCGTGATGTAGAAGCGCGCCACTCAGTTTCCGCCCTTCGGTGGGCCGCCGGAGCCGCCGCACCCCGCCGCCGCCGACCTCTGCGGCGCCGCTTCGACCTGGGGGTGGCGGGCGTGGCATCGTCCGGCGGAGATGCTGGCTCGGACTTGGGCGCGGGTGCGGGGCTGGCCTCCGGCTTGGAGGCGCGTGGTGCGCTCTGGCGAGGCGGCCGGGCCTCCGGTGCCGGAGGCGCCGTCGCAACGGAGCCAGCCGCCGCATCGACCTCTTCCTTGAGCTGGAGCAGCGGCACGATCCGCGTGCCCTCTCCATTCCGCAGGAAGACGCGCTCCCGGAAGAGGTCGACGGCCACCACCTTCTCCTGCCCGAGCGACGTGACGACCATCCGGCCTTCCTTGGGGAAGCGCTTTCGGGTTGTCACATAGAACTCATGCTCGTACTTGAGGCAGCAGAGGAGCCGGCCACATCCGCCGGAAATCTGGGAGGGGTTCAGTGAGAGGCGCTGATCCTTGGCGAGTCCGAGGTTGACTGGAGAGAGCTCCGTGAGCCAGGTCGAGCAGCAGTACTCCCGGCCGCACCGCCCCACACCGGAGAGACGGGCGGCCTCGTCGCGGACCCCGATCTGGCGCAGCTCGATGCGGGTCTTGAACTGTCCGGCGAGTTCACGCACCAGGTTCCGAAAGTCCACCCGCTTGTCGGAGGTGAAATAGACCGTGAGCTTCTTCCGGTCCCACTGCCACTCCGCGTCGCTGATCTTCATCGGCAGATTGTGCGCGCGCACGCGGCCGAGGATCTGGCGCCGGACGTCCTCCTCCGAGCGGCGGAGTTCCTCGTGCGTCGACACGTCGGCGTGGGTGGCGATGCGCAGGACAGGGGGGCGGTCGCCAGGCGGCGCCTCGCCCGACGCGCAGCCGCCGCAGCTCGACCCGCACTTCTTGAGGGCGGTCTCGCCTACGGCGCTGATCCGTCCGAGGTCCTGTCCGCGGTCGGCGTCCACGATGACAGCATCGCGCATACGCAGCTGCTCGTCCTCGCCCGCCCAGTCATAGAGCCCCTTCCGGTTCCCCTTGAACCGGACTTCCACGGTTTGCGGCATCAGGCCTCGGTGTAGGCGCCCATCGCGCCGTATTTCTCGGCGCGGCGGCGGACCAGTTTCTCGGGCTTGACCTTCCGCAATTCGCCCACGTTTCGCAGCAGCGCTTCCCGCACCGCTTCGCCGGTGGCGTCGTGATCGGTATGGGCGCCACCCGCCGGTTCAGGGATGATCTCATCAATCACCTTGAGTCGCAGGAGATCGGCCGCGGTGAGCTTCAGCGCCTCCGCCGCACGTTCCCGCTGCGAGGCGTCCTTCCAGAGGATGGCGGCGCATCCCTCCGGCGAAATGACGGAGTAGATGGAGTTCTCGAGCATGAGCACCCGGTCGGCCACACCGAGCGCGAGGGCCCCGCCCGATCCGCCGACGCCGATCACGATGGCGACGATGGGCGTCGGCAGCACCGACATTTCCAGGATGTTGCGCGCCAGCGCTTCGGACTGTCCGCGCTCTTCGGCGCCCAGCCCCGGGTAGGCGCCGTCGGTGTCGATCAGCGTGATCACCGGGGCGCCGAACCGCGCGGCGAGCTTCATCAGGCGGAGTGCCTTCCGGTAGCCCTCGGGGTGCGGCATGCCGAAGTTGCGGCGAAGATTGTCCTTCGTGTCGCGCCCCTTTTGGTGGCCGATCACCATGACGCTCTGCCCGCCGAGCCGAGCCCACCCGCCGACGATGGCTGGGTCGTCGCGGAAGAGGCGGTCGCCGTGCAGTTCGATGAAGTCGGTGAAGATCGTGCTGAGGTAGTCGAGGGTGTAGGGTCGACGCGGATGCCGGGCCACCATGACGCGCTGAATCGGCGTCAGGTTGCGGTAGATCTCGTCACGCTGGGCGGCGAGCTTCGCCTCCAGGGCCGTGATCTCCTCCGTCAGGTCGGTGCCGCCTTCGGTGCTGCTGCGGCGGAGTTCCGTGATCTGCCGGTCGAGCTCCTGGAGCGGTTTCTCGAATTCGAGTGTGTAGACCGTCGCCATAATCAGCCCGCCTTCACGTAGTGAACGGCACCGGCGCCCAGCAGGTCGCGGAGGGCCCGGAGGAGGTCTTCGTCGGGGGCAATGCGAAGACGGCGCGCGCGAAGCCGCAGGGCCTCGCCGTTGCCGTCGCTCCATTCAATATAGACCGGCGCCGGCCCCGGATGCGATGCACACAGGGCCGCGGCGGCCTTGACCGCGTCGGGTGGGGGGGCGTCCGGTGCGCGCCAGCGGAGGCTGACCCCCAGGGCGCCGCTCTCCCGGAGCTCACCGAGGGGTCGGGCCGATTCGACCACGAATGGAGCCCGGTCCTCCCCGCGATCCCGCGCGCTGTAGCCGCCACCGAGGAGGATGGCCGCATCGGCCGTGATGACCTGGTTCAACTTGGCCCAGGCGTCAGGGAAGACGATCGCCTCCGAGGTTCCGTGGAAGTCCTCGAGGGTGAGTCGCGCGTACTCCTTGCCCGTCTTCTTCGAAATCTGGCGCTTCAGCCCCGTGACAACCGCCGCGACGCTGACCTCGTGTTCGCTCCATTCATGGAGCGTGGCTGTCGTCCGCGTGCCGAAGAGCTCCACCTCGGCCCGAAAACGCTCCAGGGGGTGGCCGGAGATGAAGAACCCGATCACTTCCTTTTCACGGGTCAGCCGCTCGGCCTCGGGCAGCGGTGGCACGTCGGGGAGATTGTGGCCGGCCGGTTTGGATGTCGCCAGGACCTCACCGAACAGCGACGATTGACCCGCCTCGCGCTCCTGCTGCCGGAGCTGGGCTTCGCCGAGCGCGGTGTCGAGGGCTTCGAGGTATTGCCGGCGGTGTCCTCCGAGACCGTCGCACGCCCCGGCGACGATCAGGGACTCGATCACCCGACGGTTGCCGAGGCGCAGGTCGATCCGGCTGACAAAGTCCCAGAGATCGTGGAAGGGACCGTCCTGACGCGCGCCGATCATCGACTCGATGACGCCGGCGCCGACGTTACGAACGGCGCCGAGCCCGAACCGCAGTCGGTTGTCCCCGACAACGGTAAACTTGAATCCTGATTCGTTCACGTCCGGCGGGAGCACCTCCAGCCCCAGCTCCCGTGCCTCGTTGATGTACTGCACCACCTTGTCGGTGTTGCCGATTTCCGAACTGAGCAGCGCGGCCATGAACTCGGCGGGGTAGTGCGCCTTGAGCCAGGCCGTCTGGTATGAGAGCACCGAGTACGCGACGGAGTGCGACTTGTTGAAGCCGTAGCGACCGAAGGTCTCGATCTGTGCCCCGAGCTCTTCGGCGAGGCGGCGGGGGTGTCCCTGGGCCATGGCACGCTCGACAAACCGCCCGACTTCCTGCTTGATGAGGGCCTCGTCCTTCTTGCCGACCGCCTTCCGCAACACGTCGGCTTCGGCGAGGCTGAATCCGGCCAGCACGTTCGCGATGCGCATCACCTGTTCCTGGTAGGTGATGACGCCGTAGGTCGGCTCCAGGATCCCCTTCAGCGAGGGATGCGGATAGGTGACCGCCTCCTGACCCAGCTTCCGCTTGATGAACACCGTGTGCATGCCGGCGTCGAGCGGTCCGGGGCGAAGCAGGGCGTTGGTGGCCACCAGGTCGTCGAACCGGTCGCACCGCATGGCGCGGAGCGTCTCGGTGGCGAGCGCCGACTCGAACTGGAAGACGCCGGCGGTGCGGCCGTCCCGGAGCAGTGCGTACACCTTCGGGTCATCGTAGGTCGTGCTGGAGAGGTCGGGCGAGGTGCCGTGCCGGCTGGCGATCATCTTCATCGCGTCGTGGATCACCGTGAGCGTCTTGAGGCCGAGGATGTCCATCTTGAGCATCCCGACCTTCTCGAGCGCGCCCATCTCGTACTGCGTGATCATGACGTCTTCGCCGCCGGCCGACTGGCCGGCACCCTTGGTCGGCGTCGTGCAGACGGGCACGTAGTCGGGGAGCGGGCCCGGGGCGATGACGACGCCCGCCGCGTGCACCGACAGGTGACGGGACACGCCCTCGATCCGCGAGCTCAGGTCCATCAAGCGCTCGTAGACGGGGTTGCCCTTCACCAGGTCTCGGAGTTCGCTGACCTTCCTGACCGCCTCGGGGATGGTCACGTTGAAGCCCGGGCCGGACGGGATCAGCTTGGTGATCTTGTCCGCCTCGCCCGGCGGAATCTTGAGGACGCGGGCCACGTCCTTGACCGCGGCGCGCGCCTTCATCGTCCCGAACGTGACGATCTGTCCGACGCTCTCCCGCCCATATCGCTGCCGCACATACTCGATGACTTCGCCCCGTCGCTCGAAACAGAAGTCCACGTCGATGTCGGGCATCGACACGCGTTCCGGATTCAGGAATCGTTCGAAGAGGAGGTCGAAGCGAAGGGGGTCGACATCGGTGATGCGGAGCGCGTACGCCACCAGGGAGCCGGCGGCCGAGCCTCGGCCCGGCCCGACCGGGATGCCCCGCTCGCGGGCGGCGGCGATGAAGTCCTGCACGATCAGGAAGTAGCCGGCATAGCCCGCGGTGTTGATGACGCCGAGCTCGTACTCGAGGCGTTCCACCACCGCATCCGGGAGGGGGGAGCCGTACCGTTCCGCGGCCCCGGCCCGCGCAAGATGATCGAGGAGGCTCTCGTCGGTCTTGTATCCTTCGGGCCGCGGAAAACTCGGGAGGAAGTACCGCTTCTCGAAGTCGAGCTCACAGAGGTCGGCGACTCGCTGCGTATTGTCGATGGTCTCGGGGTGGTCGGGAAAGAGCGCGCGCATCTCCTTCTCCGACTTCACGTAGGATTCCTGCCCCGTGAAGCGGAACCGCTTCGGGTCGTCGAGATCCGCCCCGGTGCCGATCGCGAGGAGGACGTCGTGCGCCTCGGCGTCCTCGCGGCGGAGGTAGTGGGCATCGTTGGTGGCCACGACACCGAGCCCGAGATCCTGGCCCAGCTTCAGCATTCCCTCGGTGACGAGGTCCTCCTCGGGAATCCCGTGCTTCTGGATTTCGAGCCAGAAGCGGTCGGGCCCGAAGCACTTGGCGAACCACGCCGCGCTCCGCCGAGCCTCCTCGTAGTTGCCCTGGCGCAACCAGAGGGCCACCTCCCCTGAGAGGCAGGCGGCCAGGCAGACGATGCCCTCCGAGTGCGCTTCGAGCACTTCCTTGTCGATCCGGGGACGCCGGTAGAACCCCTCGGTGTAGCCGATCGAACTCAGCTTGATGAGGTTCTTGTAGCCGGTCCGGTTCTGGGCCAGCAGCACCAGATGGCTGTAGAAGGAGGGGGCCCCGGAGGGCTTTTCCCGCTGGCGCCGGGAGCCGAAGGCGAGGTAGGCCTCGAACCCCAGAATGGGGCGGATCTTGGCCGCCTTGGCGGCCTCGTAGAAGGACCAGGCCGCGTGGAGGTTGCCGTGGTCGGTGACGGCCAGGCTGTCCATCCCCATGCCCCGGACGTGGTCCACGAGAGCATCGAGACGGTTCGCTCCGTCAAGGAGCGAATATTCACTGTGGGTGTGTAGGTGGGCGAAGGCCATGACCTGCCGGGCGTGCCGTCTGCCGGGGGCCTCGGGCGTCCGGCGGGACACCTGCGGGTCGGCGGGGCGACGCGTTGAAAGAGGGTTCTGTCCCTCGCCCCGGACGCGGGACGCGGTCGAAACCCGTCGCAGCAGGGAAGCTATCGGTCGATCGTATGATTGTCAAAAGCCGTTGCGCCGCCTTATTTTGCACCCTATCCCCTCCCGCAGACGACGCCCTGGAGCTGCCCCCGTGAAGGCTGTCTACACCCGTTGCACACTCCCCTTGCTCGTCGCCGTTGCTGCGGCCTGCTCGGGGGGCGACAGCCCCACCGGTCCCGACCGTGCCGGCGCTGACCTGCAACCCGGGGCCGGCAGCCACCGTGATGGACCCGGGGGAGTTCAGGATCCTCAATCCGACGAACTCGGCCGGCTGCCTCCGGCTCCCGGAAACGGGGCCGACCGGGGCGGAGTACCTGATCGCCGCCCTCTCGACGGCGGGTGGGGTGACTTCGTCCGGCATCTCGGTCGACTACGCCTTGCAGGGTGGTATCAGCGCCAGCGTCAACGTGCCGGCCACCGCGTGGCAGGGGCCCGCGTCCCCCCTGCTGGAAGCGTGGCGGCCGCCATCCACAGCCGACGATTTTCACTCGATGCTCCGGCAGCGCGAGCGCGCCCTCGCCGGCGAACCGGGCGCCCACGTGAGCGCCGGTGCCCCCTTCCTCGTTTCCGCACCGCCGACGCTGGGCGTGAAGGACACCTTCAAGGTCTGCGGCAACACGACCTGCACCTCCTTCCGGACCGTCATCGCGACGGCCCGCTACGTCGGCTCGAAGGGCGCGATCTTCCTCGACGACGTCGTGCCGTCTGGCGGATTCAACCAGGCGGATATCGACACGCTGGGCATGCTCTTCGATGGCGGGACCTCAGGTGCTGCGCCGAACATCTACCAGATCGACACGACCGCCTTCGGCAGCGAATCGGATATCGACCACAACGGCAAGATCATCTTCCTGCTGACGGATGCGGTGAACGACCTCAGCGGCACCTGCAGCAATGGCGGCATCATCCTCGGCTTCTTCTTCGGGGGGGACCTGCTCCCGCGCAGCGCGAGCAACCCTGGCTCGAACGAGGCGGAGATCTTCTACGGCCTGGTTCCCAACACCGCCAGCGGGTGCGCCGTCTCGAAGCCGTACGTGAAGCAGCAGATCGCTCCCGTGTTCATGCATGAATTTCAGCACATGATCTCCTACAACCAGCATGTGGTGGCACGTGCGGGGGTGCGCGGGGAAGAGGTGTGGCTGAACGAGGGACTGTCCCATTTCGCGGAGGAACTCGGTGGGCGCCTGCTGGGCGACGGTGCCGGCCAGGGGTCCGCGTCCTCCCGCCTGGCCCAGTTCGTCACGGCCGACCTGCTCAACGCGAACGATTATCTCTTCAATCCCGAGGCGCACTTCCTGATCACCCCCGGCACCTCGAATGGCACGCTCGAGGAGCGCGGCGCCAGTTGGCTCTTCGTCCGGTGGCTCGCGGATCACTACTCCCCCGACTCGCTGGGGACGAGCCTGACGAGACAACTGGTCGGCACGACGCGGGTTGGGAGTGCGAACGTGGAGGCGGCCACCGGCACCACCATGGACCAGCTGGTACCGCCCTGGCAGCTGGCGAACTACCTGGACAATCTTCCCGGATTCACGCCCGTGGACCCGCGGCTTCAGTACCTGGCGTGGGACTTCCGGTACATCTACGACACCCTGCACGCGCAACGGCCTGACCTGGTGTCGCGGGAGTATCCCCTGCGGCCGGACAGCACGATGGGCTCCTACAGCCGGACCGGGACGCTCAGAGCAGGGTCGGGCCGTCACCTCCGCGTCATCCAGGCGGCCAACACCCCGACAATCGACGTCGTCCTGGCGCGCAAGAGCGGTGAAGCCTTCCCCAGCGACCGGGGCGTCCGCTTCGGCATCGTGCGGATACGCTGAGGGTGGCCCAGGTGCGGCACCTTGTCTTCGCCGCCGCTGCTGCGGCATTCACCGCACCGCTCGGCGCGCAGGCGCCGACGTCGATCGTGAACATCCTCCCGCCGTCGGCCCGCTCCGCAGCCATGGCCGGCGCCGGTGTCGCCCTGGTGGGAGACGCGGGCAGCGTCTTCATCAATCCCTCCGGCATGGCGACCATCAAGGTGCTGAGCGTGGAGGGCCTGTACAGTCCGATGCCGCAGGACGTGACGCTCTGGCAGGGGGCGGCGGCGTTTCGCGCCGGCCAGTTCAATCTGGGCGCAGGTGCCGCCTATCTGTTGTTGCCCGACACCTCCGGCTACGCCGACAACGTGACCTGGGTCGGTGCTGCGGATTACCGGTACGGCCTTCTGGCCCTCGGCGCCTCGGGGAGGTACGTCTCTGTCACCGACACGAGTGGAACAGTCAACCGGTCCTTCACGACCGGGGCCGGCTTCACGGTCGCGGTCTTCGATATCATGGCCCTGGCGGTCTCGGTCCAGAACATCGGCAACCAGAATCTTTCCGGGCTCGGGGTCGCGCTGCCGACGTCGACGCACCTCGGCTATACGCTCAACTTCGTGGACCCCCAGGGCACCGCGCGCCTTCTCGGCACGATCGAATGGGTGTGGACCGAGGGGCAGTCGACCCGGTTCCTCGTCGGTGTGGAGGGCGGTGCCGTCGTGTCGGGCGTCGGTGTGGTGCTCCGCACGGGATACGGCCCCCCGCCGCTCGGTTCGGAGTGCAGTCGGTGGACCGTCGGTGGCGGGGTCGTTCTCGGTCGGCTCGGTCTCGACTACGCCTATCAGGCGCAGAACTTGTTCGGGAAGGCCGTTCACACCTTCGGTTTGCGCCTGACACCGTGAGGATTCGATGCGCTGGAGCCCTGTTCGCGTGATCGTCGCCATCGTGGCCGCCCTGATGGTCGGTTTCAGCACGGCGTACGTGGCCAGCAGCGAGGTGCGGTACCTGACCAGGGCCGGGCTCGAGGAGACGCAGATCCTCACCGAGCGGAAGCCAATCACCAAGGTGCTCCGCAATCCCGATCTCGATCCTGCCGTCCGCGGCCAGCTCGAACTCGTGCTCGACGTGCGGGACGCCGCTGCAGGCCTTGGACTGGAAGCTGACAAGACGTACACGCAATACACCGATGTCGGGCGGGACACCTTGTTGCTCGTGCTTTCCGCCTCCCCGCCGGACTGTCTCTGCCCCGTGACCTGGAAATATCCGATCGTGGGTCGAGTGCCGTACAAGGGCTTCTTCGACCCCAAGATGGCCGAGTCGGCGGCGGCGGACCTCGAGGCCCGCGGGCTCGATACCTACCTCCGGCCCTCAGGCGCGTTCTCCACCCTGGGCTGGTTCAACGATCCGCTGCTCTCCACGGCGCTCGGGGGAGATTCGGTGGAGATCGCGGCCCTCGTCTTCCACGAGGTGGCGCACAACACCCTCTATGTGAAGAGCGCGACGCCGTTCAACGAGACCTTCGCGCAGATGGTGGGGTACCGGGCCGCCGAGGCGTTCTTCCGGGCACGGGAGGATAGCGTCCACGCGCGCAGGGCGGCGGACCGATGGCACGACGAGTTGGTGCTCGCGGCGTTCTACGACTCGCTCGCGGCGAGGCTCGATACGCTCTACGGTTCACACCCTGACTCGACCGAGCTGGCTCTGGGGCGTGCGGACGCAGGGCGCTGGGCGCGCGAGCAGCTCGAAGGGCCGGTCGGTGGGGAGTTGCGGACGATTCGGGTGGGTCGAATGGCCGAGCGCCCGGTCAACAACGCACGGTTGATCGCCGCGCGAATCTACCGCGCGCGTTCCGCGCTGTTCGAGGAGTGGTATCTGCAGAACGATGGAGATATCCGGCTGGCTGTGGAACGGCTGCAGCCGGTTGTGGCGGGGGTGGAAGGGGACAGCGCCTGGGTACGCCTCGAAGCCGCGCTCCAGCGGAGCGCGGCGACCGACTCAGTGCCCGCGGGCCCGTAGCCGGCGCCCGCGCAGCCTGCTCTGTGGATGACGGATCGCTTCCTCGGCGACTCCGAGATCAACCCGCACCCGGCCCGACCCCTCCAGGATCCCGGCGACATCGGCCACCGGCCCCGAGAGTGGCTGGAAGACGCTGAAGGTCAGGCCTTCCTCGCTCCGCATCACCTGCCGGGTGGCGAGCGCCCAGCTCGAACCCACACCGCCGGGCCTGAGCCCGACGACCAGCGGTAGCGCGTCAGGGGGCAGCGACTTCCCATCGTGACCCGGGAGTTCCAGGGCCGCGGCCAGCGTCACCCACCCATCCCATTCATCGGTGGTCACGAGGTGCGTGAATTTCCACTCCTCTTCATGCACCACGGTGATGAACTCCTGGACCAGCCGTTCGGGCGAGGGGTGATGCTCCCCGTCGGCGCGGGTAAGGAGCGAGGCGCCGTGGTCTCCGAACCAGCGCTGGGTCGCCGTCAGTTCAGCCGGCCGCCGGCCGATGAAGGCCGCGTACCGCCGGGTGATGGCCACCTGGCGCTCTGCCTCCGCCCGTTGCTCAGGGTACTCCGCCGATTCGACGGCGCCACTGAAGGCCACCTCGGCGGCCAGGTAGCGACCGGCGCCCCGCAGGATCTTCCCGCGGAGGTGCAGGGTCCCGCTGTGGGGCTCGAGGGCGAAGGCGCGGTCGAGCGCCAGCAGGGCACGGTCGTGCTCGCCGAGACGGTAGGCGGCGTAGCCGGCCTCGTGCCAGACCATCGCGAAGTCGGGATTCCGGGCAGCGGCCTGCTCGAGCGCCACTAGGCCTTCGCGGTATCGGCCGAGTTCCACCATCGCCGCGCCCTTGAGGGCGAGGGGAACCGCGGATTCACCAAACTGGTCAGCCGCCTGCGCCGACAGGGCAAGCGCCTCCTCGAATCGCCGCTGGCCGCGGAGCATCTCGAAGTACTCGCACCACGCCAGTTTGAGGTCAGGCTGCCGATCGATGAGCTCGAGATACGCTTCCTCCGCCTCATCGAGCGACGCATCGCGGAGGAGGTGCCGCGCACGAGCCAGGGCACGCTCACTGGGCTCTGTGGCGAAGACGCGGAACTGTGATGTGGTGAACATACCGCGAATGTATCGGCGAGATTGAATCGCGCCAGAGGGGGGATTTCCGTGCCTCCGGGGCGGCCCTCGCGCACCGTCCGGTTCGGTGTACCTTTCGTCAGTTAAGTCCGCTCGCAACCGTCAGCTCTTCCGAGGACGTTTCCCCTATGGACACCGGATTTGTGGCCCGCGAAGAGAAGCGCCTCCTTGGCGAACTCTTCACATTCCTGCGCATCCCCAGTGTGAGCACCCTGCCCGCCAACGCGGCCGACTGCCGCAAGGCGGCCGACTGGCTCATGGACGAATTCAAGCGGTTGAAGTGCCCCAAGGTGACCCTGCTCGAGGGCAAGGGGCATCCGATCGTCTGGGCGGAGAGCCCCCGGGTCCCCGGCAAGCCGACCGTCCTGATCTATGGGCACTACGACGTCCAGCCGCCGGATCCGCTCGATGAGTGGGTGTCGCCACCGTTCGAGCCCACCATCCGCGACGGGAATCTCTACGCCCGCGGTGCCGTGGACGACAAGGGGCAGGTGTTCACCCTGCTCAAGGCCTACGAGTCGGTGCTCGATGCCAACGGCAATCCTCCCCTCAACGTCAACTTCATCATCGAGGGCGAGGAGGAGTGCGGCGGCGACGTGATCGTGGACCGGCTCAACCAGGAGCCGGAGCGCACCAACGCCGACGCGGTCCTCGTGGCCGACATGGGCTACTACGCCCCCGGGATTCCGGCGGTGTACACGGCACTGCGCGGCATGTGCTACGCCGAAATCCATCTTCGGACGCTGGAACGCGACCTGCACTCCGGGACCTACGGCGGCGTCGCGCCGAATGCACTGGAGGCCCTCTGCCGGCTGCTGATGGATCTCAAGGGGGTGGATGGCCGCATTCATATCCGCGGGCTCTACGACCAGGTCGTGCCTCCGACGGACGCGGAACTCGTGGCTTGGAAGGGGCTGCCCTTCAACGTGCAGGAGTACATGAAGGAAGAGGTCACGGGGACCGCGCTGACTGGGTTGAAGGAATATTCAATCCTGGAGCGGACCTGGGCGCTGCCGACCTTCGAAATCCATGGGATCATCGGCGGATTCACCGGAGACGGTGCCAAGACGGTCATCCCGGCGAAGGCCGCGGCCAAGGTGAGCCTCCGGCTCGTTCCGGGCCTGACCAGGGACGGGGTGCAGGCGGCGCTGGAGAAGACCGTGCACGCCTTGGCGCCGACCTGGGCCAAGGTCGAGGTGCGCGCGCTGCATGGGGCGGATCCGGTGGAGGTCGATGTCACCGCTCCGGCCTTCAAGGTGCTCGATCGGGCCTTCGAAGAGGTCGTTGGGCGCAAGACCGTCTCGGTGCGGGCCGGCGGTTCCATCCCGATCGTCCCGAAGCTCGGGATGACCGGTGCGCCGGTCCTCCTCACCGGTGTCGGGACTCCCGGACGACGGTCTCCACTCACCGAACGAGAAGATTGCCGTTCAGCAGATCTGGGATGGGATCAAGATCTTCGGTCGGTTCTTCGAGATGATGGCGGAAGAAACGCCCCAGAAGAAGGGGTGAGCCGACTCTCCCCATCCCGGGCGTTCGAAAGCCCCCCGGCCAGTGGCCGGGGGGCTTCTCGTATCTGGGGGAGCTCAGCCGGCCACGAGTGCGCGGACGGACGCGATGACCCCGGCTACCAGGTCGTCTGCCCAGTAGTCCTCGGGCCGGTCGGCGGCGGGGAGGGCAGCCGCGCGCTGCTCGAGGTAGGTGATGGCCGTGGCGGTCCACTCGGACTGGGCCGACGGCACCACGGCCCACGACCCCGTGGCCCGAAGTTCAAGTGCCGAAAGCGCTTCCAGCTCGACCTCGAGCCCATGAATGCTCGCCGGTGCGCGGAGCCGGCTGGCGATGAGGTCGAGCGCCTTCCCGGCATCTGGATCAAGTGGTTCGGGAATGTTCAGATGTTCGTGGCGGGCATCGGCAATCATCTCGGCCAGCCGAAGGAAGACCGCCCGAACCGCGGGTACCAGCGGAGCAGGGACGTCGGACGCCCAGCTGTCTGCCGCCCGGAGGATCTGCTCGACGCGATCGTCCGCGATGGTCTGCGGAGTGCGTTTCGGTGGAATGTCCGCCATGCCTTGGAGATTGGCGGAGCATCGCGCGAAAGGCAACTCTAGCGGGTCACCTCACCGACTGGTGTTGTGAGGTTCCATTCATCTTCCCGCGCGGGGCGCGGGCGGCGGTCGAAGACCCGCCCGAACGCGGTCGTGACCGCGTCCCGCGTGGCGGTCATCAAATTCGGTGGGGTGGAGGCTCCCAATTCGCGAGCGATGCTCGTCATCGTGACGCCCTCGATGCCGCAGGGCACGATCAGGTCGAAGAAGTCGAGGTCGGTGGAAACGTTGAGCGCAAATCCGTGAAACGTCACCCACTGCTTCACGTGAATGCCGATGCTCGCAATCTTGCGGCCGCCCGTCCAGACCCCCGTCAGCCCCGGATTCCGTTCTGCCGGGATACCAAGGGAGCCGAGTGCGTCGATGAGCGCCTCCTCGACCGCGCGCAGGTACCAGTGCAGGTCCTGCTTGTGATGCGTGAGGTCGAGAATGGGATACCCGACGAGCTGGCCCGGCCCATGGAAGGTGACATCTCCGCCACGCTCCACCTCGAACACGGCCACGCCCCGCTCCCGAATTCCCTCTGGCGAGAGCGGGAGACTGGTCTCCTTCGTGCCCCGGCCCAGCGTGACCACGGGTTCGTGCTCCACGAAGAGCAGGAGATCCTCCGTCGTCACTCCGGTCTGTCTGGCGCGGCAGAGGCGGCGCTGGAGTTCCAGGACCTCGCCGTACGATCGGCGTCCGAGATCGGCCACGAGGAGCGGCCGTTGAGTCATTGACCCGCCCGCAGTTCCCGCACCCGCCTGCGGAGGCGCCAGGCCAGCGCGCCCGCGACGACGACCACCAGGCCCAGGCCGATCGGGCCGCCAAGTTCGTTCACGGGGGCGAGGAGGAGCGCCATGACGATCGTGGCGAATGCGGTGACCATACTGAGGCCGCCGCGCCGATAGGTCGGCACCGGCGCCATGGCGGTCCAGCAGGAGATCCCCGCCATCGCGCAGGCGCCGAGTGTCCCGAAGATGAGGAGTACGGCCGCTGGCTGGCTGGGATCGGGCGTGTCGGTTGGCGGGGCCTGTGAGACGAGGGCGCGCACACCCAGGAGCACCGCCGCCACGAGCGCGGTGCCGAGAAAAATGCCGAACCCGATCGAGGCCCACGCGAGGGGGATGTAGTCCTCGGAGGGCGCCAGTGGATTCCAGTGTTCGGGGCGCTCCTCCCGGGGCGGTTGCATCCCCGCGTCCCCGCGTCCCCGCCTAGGTATGGATCACCCTCCCCATCGAATCGAGCGCCGCTTCGGCGATCGCCTCCGACAGGGTGGGATGGGCGTGAATCGCGAGATCGACTTCCTCGACGGTGTATTCGTTTTCCCGGGCCACCGCCAGCTCGTGGATGATCTCGGAGGCGTGGCCGCCCACGATGTGCGCGCCGAGGATTTCTCCATACTTCTTCTCGCGGATGATCTTGACGAACCCCTCGGTCTCGTTCGAGGCACGGGCGCGGCCGTTGGCGCTGAACGGGAACCGTCCGACCTGGTAATCGAGCTTCTGCTCCTTGCACTGCTCTTCGGTCAGCCCGATGCTCGCCACCTCCGGGTGGCAGTAGGTCACACTCGGGATGTTGTCGTAGCGGATCGGATGCGGCTTGTGCCCGGCGATCAGTTCCGCCACGACGGTGCCTTCCCGGCTTCCCTTGTGGGCCAGCATCGGGGGGCCGGCGACGTCTCCGATGCAGTACACGCCGGGGGCGGTGGTCTCGTAGGTCGCGGGGTTCACCTTGACGAAGCCGCGGTCGGTCAGCTGCACGCCCGCTTCCTTGAATCCCATGCTCTCGGTGTTCACCGCGCGGCCGGCAGCCATCAGCACCTTGTCCGCGGTGACGGACTTCTTCTCGCCGCCCGCCTCGATCTCGAGGGTAACGGATTCCTTGCCGACCGTCGCCTTGACCACCTTGGCGCCTGCCAGCACATCGATGCCCCGCTTCTTGAACGACTTGGCCAGGGCGTCCGAGCATTCGGCGTCCTCGATCGGGAGAATCCGCGGGAGCGCCTCCACGAGGGTCACCTTGGTGCCGAAGGCGTTGAAGATGTCGGCGAACTCCGACCCGACCGCGCCGGCGCCGACCACGATCATCGACTTGGGCGCCGCCTCGAGGAAGAGCGCTTCGTCGGAGCTGATGACGGTGGTCTTGTTGATGTCCAGTCCGATCTGCGGAATCCCCTTGACCCGTGACCCCGTGGCAATGACCACGGCCTTCTTGGCCTCGTGGACATCGGCGCCGACCTTCACCTTCTTGCCGGGCAGGAGCGTGCCGGTGCCCTTGATGACGGTCACCTTGTTCTTCTTCATCAGGAACTCCACGCCCTTGGAGTTCTGCTCGGACACCTTGCGGCTCCGCTTCATCGCCACGCCATAGTCGGTCTTGACCCCGCCCACCTCGATCCCGAGGTCCTTGGCCTGGTGCTGAATCAGCTGGATGGAGGACGCGCTGTGCAGCAACGCCTTGGTGGGGATGCAGCCGATGTTGACGCAGACGCCGCCGAGCTTGTCCTTCTCCACCACGGCGGTGCTGAGCCCGAGCTGGGCTGCACGGATGGCGCAGACGTACCCGGCGGGGCCGCCGCCCAGGATGATGATGTCGTATGAAGCCACGATGAGAGTCCTCGGTCTGAGATCGGGCGGCGTGGGCCGCTAGTAGACGATGGCCAGCGGGTTCTCCAGCATGCCCTTCAGAGTGCGCAGGAACGCAGCTCCGGTGGCGCCGTCGATGACCCGGTGATCGCAGGACATGGTGAGCCGGAGTCGACGCCCCGGTACGACCGCACCCTGCTTGACCACGGCCTGTTCCACGATGCTGCCCACGGCCAGAATGCCGGCCTCGGGCGGATTGATGATGGCGGTGAACTGGTCGATGTCGAACATGCCGAGATTGGAGACGCTGAACGTGCCACCGGTGTATTCCTCCGGCTTCAGCCGGCGTTCCCGTGCGCGGCCGGCCAGTTCCTTCACCTCGGCGGAAATCTCGCGGAGCGACTTCCTGTCGGCGTGACGTACCACCGGGGTGATCAACCCGTCTTCCACCGCGACGGCGACGCTGAGGTGCACCTCGTTCCAGTACCGGATGCGATCGTCCTGCCACCATGCATTGCAGTCCGGGTGTGCCTTGAGCGCGGCGGCAGTGGCCTTCATGATGATATCGTTGAACGAGATCTTGACGGCGTCCCCGCTTCCCCGCTTCCCCGCCTCATTCAGCGCTTCCCGCGCCTCCCACGCCCGGTCCATGTCGACCTCGGTCGTGAGATAGAACGTCGGGACTGGCCCGAGCGACTGCGCGAGCCGCCTGGCGATCGTCTTCCGGATCTGGGTGAGCGGCACGTCGGTGAAGGCGACGCCGGCCGGTATTGCGAAGCCAGCACTCGGGGTCGCGGGAGCCTGGTCCAGGTCCCGGAGCACGATCCGCCCCTCGGGGCCCGATCCGGCGATGGCGCCGAGATCGAGGCCGCGCTCCCGGGCGACCTTGCGGGCCAGGGGGGAGGCCTTGGTCCGACCGCCGGAGGCGGTCGGAGGCGGGGACGCGGGGCTGGGGGGCAGGGGGGCAGTCGGTGGGGCCGCTGGGCGGCTGGGCGGGGAGGCAGGGGCTGTCGCCGCGGGCTTCGCGGCGGGCGCAGCCCCGCCGTCACTCAAGAGGCCGCTGATGTCCTCGTCAGGCGCGCCGATGATGCCGACCAGCGAGGCGACGGGGGCGGTGGTGCCCGCGGGCACCAACTGCTTCAGGAGAACCCCTTCACCTCTCGCCACCAGCTCCATGACGGCCTTGTCCGTCTCCACCTCGGCGATGACATCGCCGATGCGGACAGCATCGCCCTCGTTCTTCTTCCACTCGATGAGGCGTCCCTTCTTCCATCGTCGGCGAAAGCGCTTCCATCAGGACTTTTGATGCCATGCGTCAGATCCCGGATCGGTGCAATGAAGTCGCGACAGCCATCAGGCCAGGTAGAGCACCTTCTTGACGGCGGCGATCACCTTGGCTGGGTCGGCCTTGGCCGCCCGCTCGAGTTGCTTGTTGTACGGCATCGGCACGTCTGCACCCGTCACTCGCAGCACCGGCGCGTCGAGTTCATCGAAGGCGTGCCGCTGAATCTCATCGACCACCTGCGCACCGACGCCCGCGAAGGCCCAGCCCTCTTCCACCACGACGCAGCGATGGGTGTGGCCGACCGAGTTGAGCACCGTCTCGGTGTCGAGCGGGCGAATCGTCCGGAGGTCGACGACTTCGGCGTTGATGCCCTCCGCGGCCAGCTGATCGGCCGCCTTGAGCGCCACCGTGACCGTCTTGGAGTGACAGACCAGCGTGACGTCCGATCCCGCGCGCTTGACCTCGGCCTTGCCGATCGGCACCAGGTGCTCGCCCTCGGGCACCTCGCCCTTCACGTTGTACAGCATCTCCCCTTCGATGAACACCACGGGGTCGTCGTCCCGGATGGCGCTCTTGAGCAGTCCCTTCGCGTCAGCAGGCGTGCCCGGCGTGAGCACCTTGAGGCCGGGAATGTTCGCGTACCACGACTCGAACGACTGCGAGTGCTGCGCGGCGAGCTGGAGCGCCGCGCCACCCGGGCCGCGGAAGACGATCGGGCAACCGACCTGGCCACCCGACATGTAGCGCATCTTCGCCGCCGAGTTGACGATCTGGTCGATGGCGAGCAGGGCGAAGTTCCAGGTCATGAACTCGATGACCGGGCGGAGGCCCACCATCGCCGCGCCCACCCCGATGCCGGCAAATCCCAGCTCGGCGATCGGCGTGTCCACGACACGCAGCGGGCCGAATTCCTTCAGCAGCCCGCGGCTCACCTTGTAGGCGCCGTCATACTCCGCCACTTCTTCGCCCATCAGGAAGACCCGGTCGTCGAGCGCCATCTCCTCGCGGAGCGCCTCGTTCAGGGCGTCACGGTAGGTCAGGAGTGCCATCTCACTGCCCTCCCGCAAGGACGTCGGTCCACAACTCGTCCGGTGCCGGATCAGGGGACTCCTCGGCGAAGGTCATGGCGTCCTCGACCTCCGCCACGATCTGCTCGTCGAGTGCCTGCAGCCCCGCCTCATCGATCATCTTGCCGGCGAGCATGTGGGCTTCCAGGACCTTGATCGGGTCCCGCTGCCGAAACTCCTCCACCTCTTCCTTGGTGCGGTAGGTACCGTGTGCCGCATCGGACATCGAGTGCCCGACGTAGCGGTACGTGCGCATCTCCAGGAGCGTGGGAAGCGATTCCGTGCGTGCGCGGTCGACCGCGCGGTCCATCGCGTTCCGGACCGCGAAGACGTCCTGTCCGTCCACGACCTCCTCGGTCATCTCGTACGAGTAGGCGCGGTGCGCGAGGTCCAGCTTCGAGCTGGCCCGGGCCAGGGCCGTCCCCATGCCGTAGCCGTTGTTCTCGACGATGAAGATGGCGGGCAGCTTCCAGAGCGCGGCCATGTTCAAGGTCTCGTGGAACGACCCGATGTTGACCGCGGCTTCACCGAAGAAGCAGACGGCCACCTGGTCCGTCTTCCGGTACTTCGCGGCAAAGGCCATCCCGGCGGTGAGCGGAATGTGGCCGCCGACGATGCCGTGTCCGCCGAGGAAGCCGAGCGACGCGTCGAAGAGGTGCATCGAGCCACCCTTGCCGCGCGAGCAGCCGGTCGCCTTGCCGAACAGCTCCGCCATGACGGCGCGGGCAGTGATCCCGCGGGCCAGCGCGTGGCCGTGGTCGCGGTACGAGGTGGTGATGTAGTCGTCGCTGCGGAGGGCCGCCATGCTGCCGACTGCCACCGCCTCCTGCCCGATGTACAGGTGACAGAATCCGCCGATCTTCCCGAGGCTGTAGGCCTCGCCGGCCTTGTCCTCGAAGTGGCGGATCAGGCGCATCTGCCGGAGGTAGGTCTGGCACTGTTCCGGGCTGGCGCCGGCGTCGGAGCCACGTTCCGCTCCCTTGCCGCGTGACGAGGCACGGGTGCCTGCCATCAGGCCTTCCTCTGCTCTTTGGCCTTGTCCACCTGCTCCCAGGCGTGATACGAAGAGCGGGTCAACGGGCTCGATTCGACATGCGAGAACCCGAGACGGAGGCCGATGTCACGCAGTTCGGCGAACTCCTCGGGGGTGTAGTAGCGGGCGATCGGCAGATGACCGCCGGAGGGCCGGAGGTACTGCCCGAGCGTCAGGATGTTGACGTCGCTCTTCCGGAGATCCCGCATGCAGACCAGCACCTCGTCCCACTCCTCGCCCATGCCGAGGATAATTCCCGACTTGGTGAGGGCATCGGGTCCCCCCATCCGGCGCGCATTGGCCAGCAGGCGCAGGGCGCGATCGTAGCGGCCCCCGGGCCGGGCCAGGCGGTAGAGCCGCTCGGGGGTCTCGAGATTGTGGTTCAGGATGTCGGGACGCGCGTCCATCACGAGCTGGAGCGCCTGCTCGGAGCCCTTGAAGTCGGGGATGAGTACCTCGACGCTGGTCTCCGGCATGCGGGCCCGGATCTCGGTGATACAGCCGGCAAACGCCTCCGCTCCCCCGTTTGGCAGGTCATCCCGGTCCACCGAGGTGATGACGACGTGCTGGAGTCCCATCCGGGTCACGGCCTCGGCGAGCCGGACCGGCTCGACCGGGTCAAACGGCTTCGGCGTCCCGTGGGCCACCGCGCAATAGGTGCAGTTCCTCGTGCAGACGTCGCCGAGGATCATGAAGGTGGCGGCCTTGTGCTCCCAGCACTCGCCGATGTTCGGGCAGCGCGCCTCCTCGCAGACGGTGTGGAGGCCAAGCTCCCGCATCATTCCGCGGATTTCGACGTAATTCTGGCCCCCAGGGGTCCGGACCTTCAGCCAGGAGGGCTTCCGAACCGGGGTCGTGGGCACGGCAGACTGTCCACCCTGCGGGGTGGGAGGGGTGCGGCTGAGTTGCACGAGCGGAACGGCCACCGACGGCTCCTTGAGGCGGCGAAGGCCGGGGATTCCCCGGCCAAGTCAGGGTAGGAAACTAGTCGCCCGGGCGGGGCTCCGGAAGACGTTCCACTGCTTTGGGATAGGTGGTCTGTGGAGGAAAGCGAACGGCCCCCCGGAATCACCCTGGGGCCGCCAGTGATCGGGGGGGAGCTAGTTGACGGCGACGCGGAGCATGATCATGAGCGCGGAGTTCTTCCCTTTCTCGTCCGTGATGACATCGGTGAAGCCGAAGTCATAGCGGATGTCGAAGCCCCAGGCGTCCTTCCGGTACCCGATGCCGACCGTGCCGCCGAAATCGGTCTTGGCTTCGACGCCGAAATCCTTGCACGGGACCGCCAGCGTATCCACCGTCGTGTTGCACTTCACGTTGAACCCGACGTACGGGCCGACATAGGCGAAGGGCCCGCCATCTTCGGTGAACTGGTAGCGGAGGAGGACCGGGATCTCGATGTAGTTGAGATTGAGGGTGAAGTCCTCATCTTCGAACCCGGAGCCCTTGTTGACATAGAGGATTTCCGGTTCCAGCCGCAGCGACTTGGCCACGGGGAAGTTCACGAAGAATCCGCCCGCGAACCCCGTCGAGGACTTGGGGGAGACCGACGGGTCAGTACCGGTCAACGTAGAGAAGGCCGCGCCACCGAGGAAGCCGGCGGCGGCATTCTGCTGAGCTGACACGGCCGTGGCGGAGAGGGCGACGGCAGCCAGCGCCAGACCAACGAGTGTGGAACACCGACGAAACCAAGTGCGCATGAGGGCCTCAAGGTAGAGGAGTTACCGTCAAACCCGTTCGTGGTCCAGTCAGAACGGATGGATAGTACGGCCGGACTGGGCGATGGGGAAGGGGGGGGAAAGCCGACATGTCTTCTCCGTATTTGAGACCCCGCCCGCGTCCGTCGCAAAACGGCCCCCCGGGAAACGCCCGGGGGACCGTTCGGCAGGGAGCTGGGCAAGCCTTCTACTTGAAGCTGTAGCGCAACAGAATTTCCCAGGCTGCGTTCTTCACTGACCCGGCGTCCTTGAAGGCATCGTTGAAGTCAAACTCGTACCGTCCTTCGAGGCCAAATTGCTGATGCTGGAAGCCCAGTCCAACGATGCCGCCGAAGGTGACACTCGTGGCATCGAACGGGACGCCGGCGAGCACGCCGATATCCACGCAGTCGGTCTTCGGCAGGTCGGCGTCACCGCTGCCGGAGACAGAGCAGGAAACATTGAACGCGACGTCCGGCCCGATCAACGCGTACGGCCCTCCCTCGGCCTTGAAGTTGTACCGGATCAGCACCGGTATTTCGATGTATTCGACATCGAAGGTGACGTCACCGGAAAAGCCCATCTCGGAGAACGAGTACTTGGTGCCCTTCCCGATGTACATCGCGGCGGGTTCGAGCATCACCGAAGCGCCGAGGGGGACGTCCACGAAGACGCCACCAAGGAACCCGGTCAGGCTCCCCTTTTCGAATCCCAGGATACCGAGTTCAGCGTCCGAACCGACGAAAGATGCGAAGTCCACACCGACGATGAATCCGACGTTCTTGACCGACTGGGCCGCTGCTGGAACGGCGGCAAAGGCCAGGAATGCGCAGGCGGTCGTGAGGGCACGCAGCACGGGTCTCATGTGGAAACTCCTTCCTTGAGAATGTCGCCCACCGGGTACCACGAATCCGGCTCGAAAGCTGGGATGCCGTCAGTATGGCCATGGTGAAGCGACCGTGAAGGTGCGGGGTCCACGGGGCGCGGTTCGCACGCAAAACGGCCCCCCGGATTTCCCGGAGGGCCGTTCGCATATCCTGCCCGAAAATCGTGTTACTTGAGCATGATCCGGGCGAGGATCATCCATGCGGCGTTCTTGCCAGAGGCGTCCTTGAAGGCATCGCCGAAGTCGAAGTCATAGCGCCCTTCGAGGCCGAATCGGTTCTTCTGGAAGCCGAGACCGAGCACGCCACCAACGGTGGTGTTGGTTTCCGTGAAGTCCGAGCAGTCGACGCTGTCGCTGTCGTCATGCAGACTGCATGCGATGCTGAACCCGACGGAGGGACCGACCAGGAGGTACGGACCACCATCGTTGTTGAAGTTGTACTTGATCAGGACGGGGATCTCGATGTAATCGTTGCTCAGCGTGAGGTCTGAGTTGTCGTTCCTTGACGCCCTTGTTGGCATAGAGCACTTCCGGCTCGATGGCCACGCGGGCTCCCATGGGAATGGCCACGTACAGGCCGCCGACAAACCCGGTCTTCGAGCTGGTGCCGTCGAAGTCGTCACCGGTCAACGTGGTGAAGTCCACGCCGGCGACGATGCCAAACTGCGTGGCGCCCTGGGCCTGGGCGGTGAGGGCGGTCGCCGCGAGGGCGAGGGCGGTCACGGCAAAAATCCGAAAAGTCTTGCGCATTGCGATCTCCGAAACGGGTAAACTACGAAACCACAGGAACGAACATCCTCAGTGCTGGATCAGCCTGCCCTCTGTCGCAAGGGCTGGGCCAACACCAAGGGAAACCAGCGAAAGCAACGACCCCCCGGGAGTGCTCCCGGGGGGTCGTCTTGCGAGCAACGGGCTCGCACATGCCGAACTACTTCGTCAGACGGACCAAGATCTGGATGACGTTGTTCTTGGCGCCGATGCTGCTTGTCCCGCCGCCTTCATTGTCGTAGTCGACCGAGATCGCGTCGCCCAGGTCGAAGTCGTACCGCCCCTCGATCCCAACACGACCCGTACTGTACCCGATCCCGACCACACCACTGATGACCGTGGGGACATTCACCTCGGGGTAGTCGCTGCACTTCTCGTCATAGCTGCTGTCGTCGAAGTTGTCCGTGCCCGAGTCCTTGCAGGTGATGTTGAAGTTGATTGCCGGACCGGCCATCAGGTACACGCCCGCGCCGGCGGGCTTGGAGGACCACTTCAACAGAATGGGCACCTCGATGTAATCCATGGCGAATGTGCCGGTGTAGTCCGAGTTGTCGTACTTCTCACCCTTGGAGGAGTACAGCACCCCTGGCTCGATCTGGAGGTTTCCGCTGCCGACCGGAATGCCCACGAAGATACCACCGGTGAAGCCGGTCCGGGTCGAATTGCCGTCCGAGGAAAAGTCACCGGACATGGTGGACAGGCCCACGCCGGCCAAGAGGCCGAGCTGCTTCCTCTGTGCCTGCGCGGTCAACGCGGTCGCGCCGAGGGCCAGGGCCGCTAAAGCCGAAATCCGGAAGAACTTGCGCATTGCTGTCTCCTTAGCTGTGGGGTCCAGTCGAACGACTACAGTCCAGCGTTGCCAACCAGCAAGACTTCACTCTGAGTCATGAACCTCCCATGAAGGAGGAATGAATTAGTGTGTGAGGCCTACTCGGCGCGCTACCGGCTCCCGAGAATCGCGAACCGACCCATCAGCGACCAGACACCGTAAGACGCATTGACGCCATCAAAAGTGTCGCTGAATCCCGACTGGTAGTGGGCCTCGACGCCGAGCCGCCCGAACTGGATGCCCAGGCCGGCGATACCGCTCCAGAGGCTCGAATTCGAGGCATCACACTCGCCCGACGTGCCTGAGGCGCTGGCCGTGCAGCTGACTTCCCAGCTGACGGCCGGACCGGCGAAGATGTTCAGGTTCCCGAAGTAGACCTTGAGCAGCATCGGAACCATGATGTAGCCCTGGGCCACATCGATATCGCCCGTGGTCGAGTCTGTCCCAGTGAACCCCTGCCCCTGGAACAGGAGCTGGCCCTCGGCCGAGAATCGGCTTCCGAGGTAGATGTTGGCGTAGGCGCCACCGGCCCCACCGGTCTTCGAACTCACGTCGATCTGGTCGGCGTCGCTCCCCGTCAGGGTGGCGGAATTGACGCCTCCAGTGATGCCGATAGCCAGCTGGGCCGAGGCCGAGCCGGTCAGGAACAGAGCGAAGCCAAGCGTCAGGACGATCCTGCCAAGACTGCGGGTCATGCGGACGACCTCCCCAAGAATGTGCCTTCCGGGCGGACTTCAGCCCCGCTGGCCAGGAGCCAGACGCCTCCACGATGGGCAATTCCCTCAAAATGCGCAAGGGTCTGCATGTGGATAACCGGTATTGGCGGTAGGGATTTAGCTAGCGCCACCTAATGTAGGATATCGGGTCTGGAGACCGCGCGAGCCTAGTCCCCCGCCAGAAGCTCCTCGACATACGAGTGCAGGTCCGCCTTGAGTTTCGTGTGCTGGGCTCCCGTGGCCGGGCCGTAGAACCCGGCGTGGATTCGCCGGATCCGGCCGGTCCGGTCGAGAAAGAGGAGGGTAGGGTAGGCCGTAAACCCCTCCAGCTGCGGGAGGGTGGCTGCCGTCAGTTCCGAGTCGTTCACCCCCGCCAGCAGGATGGGCCAGGGGATCCCGAACTTATCCCGAAACCGCCGGACCAGTTCCCCGTCCACCTCCGGATCCCCCGTCACCTCGTAGGCCAGGCTGACCACCTCAAAACCCTGCTCGTGGTAGCTCTGATAGAGTTCCAGCAGGGTCGGGGCGGCATCCTGGCAGTTGGGGCACCAGGTCCCGAAGATGTCGACCATGACGATCTTCCCCTGGAACCTGGGGTCCTCGTTCGTGATGACCTGGCCCTGCAGGTCGGGGAAAGCGAACTGGAACGGGGCTGTGGTGTCGGCGGTGGTGACCTCCGTTGGGGGCTTCAGGTGCGGAGTGCCCGAACTCCGGGTGGCGGTAAAGGGGGTCTGGCTGCGGAGCCCGGCATGAAAGACACCCACGAGGCTGTCCCCCACCAATTGCCCGGTAAGCATGTAGACGAACGACCCGTCGAAATGCCCGACCGCGAACTCACGGCCCGTTGTCCCCCCCCAGAACGCCCCATAGTCGCCGGAGTTGGACAGCACGGTGGCTCCCAATCCGAGGGGCCCGTTGCTGAATTCCAGGATCCGTGGCGACTGGCGGTCTCCTGCCCCGAACCAGGCGTCCCACGGGCCCAACAGCTCCGGCGGAGCGGGCTCGACCCTCCAACGCCCCCGGGTCGCGTGGAACGGAATGGTCCGCGGGCCGCGGTTGCCGACGTTGGAGTAGGCGCCGACCAGCGAGTCCCCCTGCCACACCGCGCGAATGGTGGCCGCATAATCGCCGATCTCGAACACGACGGTGTCGCCTGCGAGCTGGACCGACGAGAACGGCTCGCAGAAGGTCCCATTACACAGCTGGGCGGAGGGTGCAGCAGCGCTGTCCACGTGGATGGAGAACCGGAGCGTCCCCCCGGCCAGGTCCAGGGCCGCCTTCCATGGCCCGGCAAGCGGAGTCGCAGCCGGCAGGAGCGCGGCCATCAGGAGTGCGATGAGGGATGTCAGGTTAGCTCCCGGGCTTGGAGGGCAGGTACTTCTCCCCCGCCTCGATCGGAACGGGCAGGGCGTTGCCGGACCAGGGAACCGGGCAGGGATACACCGAGCTGTAGGCGCAGAAGGGGTTGCGGGCACGATTGAAGTCGAGCCGGTAGGCGCCGCTGGAGGTCCTGACGAGATCCACGAACCGGCCGGCGGGATAGGTGCCGTGGTCGTTGGTCTTGTCCCGGAAGTACACCTGCAACTCGGTCTCCTCGGTGCCCGGGACGGGCATCCGCATCACCTGGAGCCGCGTCGTAGCCCCTTCCAAGGTCACGGAGACGTGTCCCACCGCCTCGGCTTCGACGTCGATGCCGTCGAGGGTCAGCGCCCGCCGGCGGATCGGCGATGAGGCCGCCTCGAGCGGCACGTTGAACGACAGCCTCGGATCGACCGCGTACCAGCCGGGCACCTCCCCGCCCGGCTTGCCATAGACGAGCAGGACGGGGCTGCTCCCACCTTGAACGACCTGAAGGGTCCATGGAGCGACGGAGACAGGCCGTCCCTTCGGCAGAGGCCGGCTCTTGCCATCTGCCCCCGTGAAGGTCACCGCTCCCTTTCGCTCCGTGACCGATGCCGGCCCCAACCCGTTGAGGGGGATGTCTGCGGTGTCAGGGCCGAGGGTCACGAGGCCGTTCAATCGTTGCATCGCTATCGCGGCAAGCGGGGAGGTCCTGGCGGTGGTCAGCCAATCGGCGTACGCCTTCCGCTCCGCCGTCAGCGAAGAGGACCCCTGTGCCTCGAGTGTGCCCCACGCGAGCGAGAGGAGGAGCAGCGTGGCGGTGGTCGGCCTCACCATTTCCAGAACCGGCCGGGGTCGAACGCGCTGAGGTCCTCGATCTCCGTCGGCTCCCCCAGGATCAGCTGCTTGATGAGCACGCCGGTGATGCCGGAGAGGAGAATGCCGTTCCGGCCGTGGCCGGTAGCATACCAGAGGCCACGGAGGAAGGGGTCCCGGCCCAGGAACGGGAGGCCGTCGGCCGAAACCGGCCGCAGTCCCGCCCAGGTTCTCGTCACGGGAGACTTGGCGAGAGCAGGGCAGAGCTGGCTGGCGCCGGCGAATATCCGCGCGAGGCCAGCTGCGGTTACTTCGTTCTTGAAGCCCGCGAACTCCATCGTCGAGCCAATGGTCACCTCGTCGCCACGGCCCACCAGGTAGGCGCCCTTGCCGTAGACGATGGAGCGACCCACCCCCTCCGGGGCAGGCAGCGCGGCCATCGCTCCACGTATCGGGGCAACCGCCAGCGGACGGGGAAGGCCGTCAATCGATCCCGACCAGGCCCCCGCGGCGATGACCACCTCGGCGGCGGCGTACCGCTCGGCGCCGCGCACCGCGGCGACCTTGTCGCCGTGCCGCTCGATGGACACCGCCCGTTCGGGAATCAGGGTAGCGCCGAGCCGGACGGCATCGGCCCGGAGGGCCTCGACCAGACGTTGCGGATCCACACCTCCGCCGGCGGGAGCCCAGAGCGCCCCGCGGGCCTCACCCAGCCAGGGCCACCGCGTCTTGGCTTCGTCGGCATTGAGCCAGTCGACGTGCAATGACTGCTGGCGCTGATGGGCCGCCTGGGCCCGAAGGAGTGTCTCATCATTCTCGTCGAACGCCGCGTGGGCGATTCCCTCCTGCCAGAGCCCGATGTCGGCGCCAATCGACTCCTTCAGCCGCTCCGCGAGGATGACAAGCCGATCGCGCCCGGCAACGCCCAAGGCCACGGTTGGGTCGTCAATTTCCCGCGACTCGATCTCTGGGGCGAGCATCCCCGCCGCTGCCCGCCAGGCCTGACCGTCGTCGCCATCAGGGTCCATGAAGGCCACTTTGCGGCCCGCCCGCGCCAGTTCCCTGGCGCACGCGGCGCCGATGGCGCCTCCACCCACGATTATAACATCAAACGCAGTAGTCACTTACAGCTCCACGAAACTTTTTGAAACATCCAGGCGTACTGGTGCCACGACCGTCAACCTGAAGGGGTGCCCAATGATCCGCTCAATTACAGGCTTTGCTGCATTCGCGGTAGTTGCCATGATTGTACTGAAGCTGCTCGGTTCTGTGTTCGGCATCGTCCTGAGTCTCGTCGGGACGATCATCTACTTCGCCTTCTGGGGCTTCATCATCTACCTCGTCCTGCGGGTCTTCAGCCCCAGCACGGCGGACAAGGTGAAAGAGACGATATCAGGCAAGCCTGCTGCCTGAGCACGGTACAGAGCTCCTTCAGGTCTCGACGCGCCCGGCAATTCCGGGCGCGTTTTGTTTGCCTCTGACCTGCGTCTTCATTCCCCCAATTCGTTCGTTCACGGCCCAGTACAACAACGGCATCATCAACTCGTGATGCCCGGTGATCTGGATTCCCGTCCCGCCCGCGAGGGTAGGGCGCTGGACGACGTTCATGCGCGGCCGGTAGTGTCGCTGCATGTCGAAGTCTGCCGCCAGGAAGTGCGTTGGTTTCCCCCCGCCGAGATTGCGTGCCACGGTCAGCGCCTTGAGGAAGACCTCAGGCATGATGACCGCGCTCCCCCAGTTCATGACGACGCCCCCCTGATCGATGTCGGGGAGCGATCCGGCCAGCCGCAGGAAATCCCGATGGCTTGTGGCGCCCATGGCGGCGCCGTCGGCTGACGGGTGCTGGTGAATGATCTCCGCACCAATGGCGGTGTGGACCGTGACCGGCACGTCGTGCCGCAGGCAGGCCAGAAGGACGGAGACATCGTTGCCGGGGCGTTCCTCGAGCGCAGCCAGGTGTTTGGCGAGTCCCTCGCCCATGCCGCAGTTGTCCCGTGCAGCCGCACTGATCGCGGCGTTCATCTCCCGGCCCGTCTCCTCGGCCATTCCAAAGGTGCCGTCGCTCAGGCCGGCGGCGACATCCTCGCTGGTGCCCCCGAACGCCGCCAACTCGAAATCGTGGATGGCCGCCGCCCCATTCATCGCGACGTGGGTCACGATGCCGCGCCGGATCCAGTCGGCCACGAGCGGGCCAAGGCCCACCTTGATCACATGGCCGCCCAGCAGGAGCACAACTCCGCGGTCGCTCCGCGCGGCGCCTGCCACCGCATCCGCCACGGTACGCAGGTCACGGGCAGCCAGGACATCCGGCAGGCACGCCATGAACGCCCCGAAGGAACGGTCCTCGGCGGGGGGATGCGCCAGCAGCCCCGGTTCGACCTTGTTGGAGCGGTTCGCCACCGGGATGGTACGGACTTTCGAGAGGTCCGGCTCGCGGTACGTCATGCGGGCGGGTCACCCTTGGCCGACGGGAGCGGGGGCAGTTCCATCTCCTTCAGTCGCATCGTGATGGTACCGAACGGGAACCGGATCCGGATCTGTACCGGAATGCGGCGCTCGTCGTCCGTGAGCCAGACCCTCGTGTCGGACTGTCGGCCGAAGAGGCTCCCCTTCTCGCCGACGATCGGCTGAACGACCAGGCACTGGACCTTGGAGCCGTCGGGGAGTTCCATCTCCTCGCGCTTGTGCACCTTGAGGATGACCGGGTTCAGCTCCTTCCTGAAGTACCGATCGAACTCGTAGGTCTTTCCGACCTCGAGCGGTGTCACCCGCACAAAATAGAGAAAGCCGGCATCGTCGATCGGAAACTGTGACGACTTTCCGGTCTTGTTCTTCGACAGCTCGTGATAGAGACCGGAGTCGGGGAAGATCTCGTAGTGGCGGAATCTGGTCTTCCCCCCTTCGTACTGGCGCTGGACGAACCGCCGCGAGAGAAGATCGTCGACGCCGGTCCACGATTCCAGCGTGTCATCGAGGCTGTAAATAGGCACGCCGCCGGCAAGGGTGAACCGGAACACGAACGCTTCGATACCGCGGACCGTATCCCGGCGGGCGACTTCGACGCGGCCCTCGCCCAGCGACAGGATGCCGAGCTTGGCCGTGTAGGTCAGGCGTTCACCCACGGCAAAGGGGTAGGCGGTCGGGCTGGTCTGCGCCGGGGGTGGCGCCGCCAGCGGTGCCTGCAGGGCGAGGAGGAGCGCTGCGCCGATCATTGCCCGACCGCCCCGGCTGGCATTCTGAGGGCGCCGGCGTTCCGCCAGAGCGCCTTGGCTGCCTCCCACGGATCGCTCTCGATGGGTCGCTGCAAGAGATCGTAACGTTCAACGGTTGGTACTCCCTCCACCCGGCGGGAGACCGCGGCCGCTCGCGCGATCAACTCGGCATTTGCCGCCCACCCCTCGGCGGTCAGCACCGGAGCACCGCCCGAGAGCGCGTCCTTGGCCACGCTCAGCCGCATCGCCATGAAGCCACTCGCTGTGTCACGCACGCCGCGCACGCGGACCTTCCGCCGCAGAAGCAGCGGGGCGTAGCGTCGCAGCCAGCGGTGGCCCCGGGTCGGCGCTCCCTCGCCCTGGCTTTCCGCCACGACGAGGTCTGCCCCGCTGTCGAATTTCTTCAGCAGATCAGGGATGGACGCGGGATCGTGCAGGAAATCGGCATGCAGAACGAGGACAGCATCGCGCCGCGGCCGGTCGCTCAGGCTCACCGCGTGGCGCAGGAGGTTTTCCACGGTTCGGGCATAGCCCTGATGTCGGTCCTGCCGCAGGACAGTCAGCGGCAGCACCTTGGCGTAGGGCGCCAGGACCTCGCCGGTCGCATCCGTGGACGCGTCGTCGCCCACGAGCAGCTGGTACTCGCGGGGGGCGGAGGTGAAAACCTGCCGGATCTTCCAGAGAACGAGGCCGACGGTGGATGCTTCGTTTCGGCTCGGAATGCATATGTAGAGCATTGCTCATCATTCGGTTGAAGTAATGGAACGATATACCCCTAAGACGCCCTCGGCCATCCTTTCGTCGCGATGCCGGCTGACCGCCCCGGGCGACCCATTCAGGCCGGTGGCGTCGGTGCGGCGCGAGCGAGGAGCGCCCGTAACTCGGCGAGGCTGAACGGCTTGTTGAGAAACGGGTGCGCCTGCGACGCGAGAAACGCCGTCGTGTCCCCGTGCACCGTGTCCCCGGTGCTGAACACGACGCGACTCGCCGCCTCCGGGTTCCGCTTCGTGAGGGCCTCGAAGAACTCGCGACCGGTCAGCCGCGGCATGCGGAGGTCGGAGAGGATGAGGTCGAACTCCCCTTCGGCGGCCAGTTCCAGGCCTTCCTCACCGTCCCCCGCCACCTCCACCCCGTGTCCCCAGGCCTCGAGCGTGGCCCTCATGTAGTGCAGGATGTGCGGCTCATCGTCGATGACGAGGATTCGCAGTGGGGGAGTCGTGGGGGGCTCTGCGACCGGTATCGGTTCGACGACGCCGCGACTGCTCCGGGGCAGTTCAACCGTGAAGCGGGCGCCTTGGCCGGGTGAGGTGGAGAGCAAGATCCGCCCCCCATGTTCCTTGACGATACCCTGAGAGATCGAGAGGCCGAGGCCGGTTCCCTGGCCCTCTGGCTTGGTCGTGAAGAAGGGGTCGAACACCTGGGCGGCGACCTCCGGCTCCATGCCGGGGCCGTCATCGCCGACCTCGACGGCCACGCCATCCCGCCACGGCCGGCCCCGAATCACCACTCGCCCCGCGCGCCCGACGGACTCGATGGCCTGTGCGGCATTGTTGATCAGGTTGACGAAGACTTGCTGGATCTGGCCGATGTCCACGTCGATGGTGGGGAGCCCGTCCTCGAGGTCCAGCAGGAGGTCCACGCGGCGGGATCCCATCTGGGTTCGGAGCAGGGTGAGCGTCGAATTCAGCAGGGGTGCCACCTCGGTCGGCTTTCGTGCGTGGTCCTGCTTGCGCGCGAAGTTCAGCAGGTTGCGCACGATGTTGGCGGCACGCTCCGCCTCCTGCTGGATGACACGGATCGGCTCCACGAGCGGGGGCGGGACGTCCTTCCCCTCCAGCAGGAAGTCGGCAAACCCGATCACGGATGCGAGCGGGTTGTTCAGGTCGTGGGCGACGCCGGCGATGAGTTGTCCGATGGCCGACATCTTCTCAGATTGCACCAACTGGTCCTGCAGGCGGCGCCGTTCGGTCTGGTCCTCGAAGACGAGCACGGCGTCGCCGAGCACATGCCCGATCGGGTAGGCACTGACCGCAGAAGGTCCGCAAGCCGGCCCGCAGTTGCACTTCGCCTCCGCTGCCGGGAGCTGCAAGGGCGGCGGCCAGTCCCTCACCCCACGCGGGTGGCACGAGCGCGAGCCAGGGGCGCCCGGCGATCGCGGTGGTCGGTGCGTGGACAAGGTCTGCAAACGCCCGGTTGGCGCGGCGGGCCCGGCCCTGGGCATCCACCAGGCAGAGAGCGAACGGGACGGCATCGACCATTCGCTCCCAGGATCGCCGTGCATCCTCGTGCGCCGCCTCCCTGCGGAGTTGCTCCGCCGCGAGGGATGCCACCTCCAGGTACGACTGGAGGAGGACCCGGTCGGCGGTTTCCACGCTTCTGCCGCGAAGCAAGACGGCCGCGACCCCGACCGCGTTGCCATTGACGCTGAAGGGGCCCGCCAGCCACGTTCCTTCAGCGGTGCCGCTTTCGATCGGACCGGCCATCGCCGCGTCGAGCGGAGCTGGGGTGGTGGCCCGATGCGTCTGCAGGAGGGGGACGGGCACGAGGATTGCGCGGTTTTTGTCGAACAGCGCGGTCACCACAGCCGCGTCTGTGAAAGCCGCCGTCAGTGCCTCGCCGAGCCGGGCAGCCAGTTGCTGTTCCTCGCGTGCGGTAAGCAGGGCGCGGGAGAACTCGGTCAGCCGACGGAGCGTGACGGAATCAATCACGGGAGACCACCTGATGATTGTCGCGGACACTCGAGGACAGCTGTCGCCATCCGACCTGCAACTCGTCCTTCTGCTGCTGGCAGGAGGCTCCGCCGTTGCTCGCGCCCGGTGGGAGCGGCGCCTGGAACGGGAAGGACCAGGTCCGCTGCTCGACGCGCCGGAACTCGCGGAACGACTCCTCGCGGTGCGAACGCTGCTGGCACCCTCCGAAGCCCTCTTCCTCTACGTCATGGTTCGGCACGCACTCCGCACGGAGGGCGTGGACGACGCCGACCTCGCCGATTACCTCGCGGCCCTGCTGCTCGCCTTCGGGCAGCGCGATCGGGCCTGGCGCGTGGACTGGAACGACGATCACCGGCATCGATACCTCGTGGACATCGTGGCCGACCTCGAGCAGACTGAAGGCGATCGGCGATTCAAGGTGATGGCGCACCTCGGCAACTACGCCCTCTGGCTCGCAGGCGTCTTCCCCGACTACATCGCCGCGCGGCGTGTCCGTCGCGGCGGCCCCGGGCTCGGGTACTACGATGCGCTCGGGCAGCGCGGCTACGCCCTGGCCGCCGAACACGCGCTGGCGGACCGCATGGGCCTCGACACGGTGTTCCGTGTCGCTGCCGAACGGTTCCAGGTGGTCCGCGGCGCGCTCACCGCGCTCAGCGACCAGGTGTTCTTTCCCAACATCCTGACCGACGACCGCCTCGCGCGGGCCCGCCACCGCGGCCATGGGTTGATCTAGCCGGACTCACCGCAGGACCGAATCAGGAAACACAGGGCACTTCGGGTCCTCGTACTTGGCGGGGTTGAGCTGGATCCCGAGCAGGGGGACCGTCGTGGACTCGATCGTCACCGTACCGAGGACCGGTGCCTGGGCGATCGGGGCGCCTTCGTACAGCAGAACGCCCTGGGTGGCGCCGGCGGGGTTGAGCACGAGCACGCCGAAGCCCGGGGTGATCGTCGCGGGAAGCACTCCCTCGACCCCGACGACCCAGCCCGAATCGGTCCGGCCCACGATGGCCGGCATCGCCGGCCCCGCAACCATCCTGGTCACCAGTCTCGCGGGCAGGGAGTCTGGGGGGAGGCCGAGCGTCTGGCCCGGGGTGGCGAATTCCGTGAGCAGCATCACTGGGCCCGCGAGGGCAGCCACGCCGCAGGCGGAACGCGGCGTCCCGTCGCCGCAGGCGGCCAGGATCAGGATGGGCAATAGCGGCCAGGCCGGAATGGCGGGTCATGGGTCTCTCCGGGTCGAGGGCGCCGGGCGTAGATGCGTGATGGAAAGTTACACCGGATGGAGGGGGCGGGGGACGTGGTCGCTTGACGCCCCTCGGGCCGATCCGTAACATTCCCCTTCCTGCCAGAAAGGTCCGACCCGTGGCATCGTACGACTTTCATTGTACCGCCTGTGACCACGCCTTCACCCGGCATCTCCCGATGCGGGATCTCGGCCGCGTGAAGGTGACCTGTCCCTCCTGTGGGTCCGCGAAGGTCGAGCGGGTATTCACCCCGTTTTACGCCAAGACGATTCGGAAATCCTGAGGGTGTTCGAGAACCTGCGCGACCGCCTCGATCGGTTCCTTGCCGAGCGGACGCCGCCGCCTGACGCCCGGGAGCAGCAGCAGGCGCTGCACGCCGCGCTGGTGGAGGCCAAGGTGGGTCTCTCGACCATGCGAGATGCCCTGGCGGCGGCCGAGCGGGCGCTGACCCAGGAGCGGCAGCAGTTGGCCGACGCCGAACGGCGGGGGCGGATGGCGGCCGAGATCGGCGACCAGGAGACGGCGGAGGTGGCTGATCGGTTCACTGCGCGACACACCGAGCGCGTGCAGCTGCTGGAGCGGAAAGTGGCAGTCCAGCGCGATGAGCTGGCGCTCGCCGAGCGCGAGTATGAATCGATGCGGGCGGAATTCCAGCAACGGCGGGGCGCCGCGGCGCCGTTGCCGAGTCTCGAGCCGGATGTGGAAGACGCCGGCCTGCGGTACGAACTTGACCGCGCCGCGCGGGAATCGGCGGCGGACGCACAGCTGGCGCACCTGAAGCGCAAGGTCGCGGCGAAGCGAGCGGAGTAGTCATCACTTCAACCAGGAGTCAGCTTCGTGGCCACTGCAACATCGCCGGCGAGCGACACGGCCTTCTTCGGGCATCCCCGGGGGCTGTCCACGCTCTTCTTCACCGAGATGTGGGAGCGCTTCGCCTATTACGGCATGCGCGCCATCCTCGTCCTGTTCATGACGGCCACGGTGGCCACGGGCGGGCTCGGCATGGACGTGGGGCGCGCCGGGGCGATCTACGGCACCTACGTGGCGCTGGTCTACATGCTCGGGCTCCCCGGCGGCTGGGTGGCCGACCGGATCCTCGGGCTCCGGCGCTCCGTGTTCTACGGCGGCATCCTGATCATGTTCGGCCAGCTCTGCCTGGCGGTGCCCGGGGCGAAGCTCTTCTACCTCGGCCTGGCCCTCATCATCCTGGGCACCGGCCTGCTGAAGCCGAACGTCAGCGCCATCGTCGGCGAGCTCTACGGCAAGGAAGATCAGCGCCGCGACGCCGGCTTCTCGATCTTCTACATGGGGATCAATCTCGGCGCCTTCATCGCGCCGCTGATCGTCGGCGGGCTGGCACAGAGCGCGGAGTTCAAGGGGGTGCTCGAGGGGATGGGGTTCAACCCGGCGACGTCGTGGAACTGGGGCTTCGGCGTCGGTGCCATCGGCATGTTCTTCGGCGTCATCCAGTATCGCCTGGGCTGGAAGCACTTCGGCGACGCCGGCATTCACCCCAGCGTGCCGCCGGAGTCCGACGAAGGCCGGTCGGCGCGGCGTCAGCTCGGCGTCGGGATCGTCGGGTTCCTGGCCGTCGTCGCGGCGATCGCCCTCATGGTACGCCAGGGCATCGTCAGCGCCGAGGCCATCACCGACGGGTTCAAGTGGGTCTACCTCGTGCTGGTCGTCGCCTTCTTCGTCTGGCTCTTCGCGCGGCAACGAGCTGGACGAAGGAGGAACGGAAGCGGCTGATCGTCATCGTGGTGCTGTTCGTCGGCGCCGCCATCTTCTGGTCGGCGTTCGAACAGGCGGCCACGAGCCTCAACCTCTTCGCCCAGGACAACACCCGCAACAGCGTCTTCGGCTGGGCATTCCCGTCGAGCTGGTTCCAGTCGGTCAATGCCCTCCTGATCATCATCTTCGCGCCGATCTTCGCCTGGATCTGGATGGCGCTCGGCAAGCGTGACCCCTCGAGCCCGGCCAAGTTCGCCTTCGGTCTGGTCGTCGGTCGGCCTCGGCTTCGTGGTCATGGTCGGCGCGGCGAGCGCCTCGGCGAACGGCGTCCTCGTCAGCCCCTGGTGGCTGGTGGCGACCTACCTGCTGCACACCATCGGTGAATTGAGCCTGAGCCCGGTGGGCCTGAGCTCCATGACGCAGGCTCGCGCCGGATCGGGTCAAGGGGATGATGATGGGGGTCTGGTTCCTCGCGGCCTCGATCGGCAACCTGATCGCCGGCGGCGTGCTCGGCTTCTACGCCAAGTTCACTCTGCCGCAGGTGTTTGGCGCGGTGGCGGCGTTCGCCATCGTCTCCGGCCTGGTGATGTTCGCGCTGGTGGCTGCCGATCAAGCGGATGATGGCCCGAACCGACTGAGTCGCCGCCGGTACGGTCGGTCACCGCGATCGGCGCGGGGCGCTCAGCGTCCCGCGCCGATCCACATCCGGACGGCGAGGACGACGAGGAAGGCGGCGAAGAGCCGCTGCAGCGTGGCGGGCGGCGTTCCGATGGCGATCTTGGCGCCGAACCAGACGCCGAGGAAGAGGCCGAGGGCGATGAGTGCCGACGCCTTGACGTCGAGCAGACCGCGCCGGTGGTACTCCATCGCACCGAGGAGGCCGACCGGCAGCAGCAGCGCGCCCAGGGAGGTGCCGGTTGCCTGGAGGATGGGCATCCGGAAGCCGAGGACCAGAGTGGCGACAATGACCACACCGCCGCCGATGCCGAAGAGACCGGAAAGGACACCGGCCGCGAGGCCAAGGCCAAGGAGCAGCATGAGCGACATGGCGTGGGGCTCCAGGAGAAGGGATATCCACAAGTATGACGAGGCCGGGGGACGTGCGCCACCGGGGGGACGGTGAGCGACGTCCAGGAACTCCTCATCCAGCGGCCGGAGGGCCAACGGCGCGCGCTGCTCCGCATGCCGGCGGCGGGTGGCGACGTGCGCGCCGTGGTGATGCTCCTCCACGGAGCCGGCGGGACCGCGAAGCTGGCGCTCGCGAATACCGGCTGGACGGAGCTCGCCGACCGGGAGGGGCTCCTCCTGGTCTATCCCGAGGGGACGCGTCGCGATCCGGCGGCCCCGCCGATGTTCCTGCAGAACCCGCAGGCCTGGAACGACGGCTCGGGCCGCGGGCATACGGCGCGCACCGGCGTGGATGACGTGGGGTTCCTGACGGCCTTGCTCGATGAGGTCGTCGACTCGCACAATGTCGACCCGAGTCGGCTCTACCTCGCCGGGTTTTCCAATGGCGCCTCGATGACGTTCCGGGCGGGCGTGGCGCTGGCTGGGACGAGTGGCGGCGATTGGTCCGGTCGCTGGTCACTGCTGGGTGTCACCGCCGGCCTCAGTGGGTGCACTCCCCGCGCTGATGATCTTCGGCGGGCTCGATCCGCTCAACCCGGTCGGACGGGGGAGAGGTGAAGACCCCCTGGGGGACGGTGGAGTACCATCCGCCCGTGCTGGAGTCGTTCGACCGGTGGCGGGCATTCAACGGATGCAGCGGTGAGCCGACGCAGACCGAGCGGGTGGAGGGAGTCCAGGAGTTGCGCGCCAGCGGGTGCGCCGACGGGTGCCGATGTACGGTGCCTGATCGTCGAGGATCTTGGACACCACTGGCCAGGGGGACCTCGGCTCCTGCCGCCGTGGGTGGCCGGGCCGGCCAGCACCCGCCTCGACGGGGCCACCGCGCTCTGGGAGTTCTTCCGGGATCATCCCCTGTCGGTGACTTCGTTCGCCGCGTGGTCGTGATAGATTTCCCCGGATGACACTTCCTGCGAAATCGCATCGCGCTCCTCGCACCCCTCGTCCTCCTCGCCTCCGCGTGCGAGGGACGACGGGCCCCGTCCGCCGGTACGCCGGAGGCCGGTGGCGAATCGGCGGCACGCGAGTATCCCAATCCCCGTCCGAAGCCCGACTTCACCCTGACAGATACCGAGGGCCAGCCGTACGCATTCCGCGAGGCGACGGAGGGGCAGATGACCCTGCTCTTCTTCGGATACACCAGCTGTCCCGATATCTGTCCGCTTGCACATGGCCAATATCGCCGCGGCGCTGAAGAAGCTGCCCGATGCGGTGGCTCGGCAGGTGACGGTGGTGTTCATCACCACCGATCCGGATCGCGACACCCCGGAAGTGATCCGGACCTGGCTCGACCACTTCGACACGCGATTCATCGGACTGACCGGGACACAGGCCGAGGTGGATTCGGCGCAAACGGCCATGCGCCTGCCCACGGCGTACAAGGAAGAGCCGGTGGAAGGGCAGTCCGTACACCGTCGCCCACTCCGCCCATGTGATCGCGTTCACCCGGGACGGGATGGCCCGCTTCGCCCTGCCGTACGGGACGCGGCAATCGGAGTGGGCGCAGGAGATTCCCCGCCTCGTCGCCTACCCGGACAAGCCGTGACCCGGCGCTCGCTCCTGCTGCTGGCGCTGGCCGCGTGCGCCGCGGAGGGCCCGCCGATCGATGTGCGGGACGCCTACAGCTACGAGTCGGTGCTCGGCAACGTCGCCGCGGTCGTACATGACCATCGAGAATCGGGGAAGCCTCCCTGACACGCTCGTCGACGTCGAGGTCGAGGGCGCCCTGGTGGCCATGGTGCACGAACAGGTGGCGGCTGGTGACATGGTCGAGATGCGACACGTGGGCCGGCTGCCGATCCCGCCGGACACCAGCGTGGTCCTTCGGCCTGGCGGACTGCATGTGATGATGGAGGGAATGGACCGGGCGCCGGTGGCCGGTGACACGCTGGCGGTCACGGCCCGTTTCGCCCGCGGTCAGGAGATCACCTTCGCGGCGCCAGTGCTGCCATACGGCGCTGACCGGTGAGCCGCCTCCGATGACCTGGTGGTGCGCCGCCCGCGACGTGGCCTGGAGCTGGACCTGGCAGGCGTATCCCGGCGTCTGGCTGTTTGTCCTGGGAATTGGCGCTCGGTTTCGCGCTCGCTGATCCGGAGGCTTGCCCCGCATCACGCTCCTGCCGGACGCCCGCCGATTTCCCGGGGGCAGATGGCCTGGTTCGTCATTGGGCTGGTGTTGCTCTGGGTGGCGAGCGACTGGCCGATCGGCGCGCTCGGGGCTGGGTACCTCCTGACCATTCACACTGCCCAGTGGATTTTGTACACCCTCGTCGTGCCACCGCTTCTGCTGCTCGGCGTGCCGGAGTGGTTGCCACTCGCTGCAGGCGCGGCGTCTCGGACTGGTCGTACCCTCCGCCTGCTGGCCCAACCCGTCGTCGCCCTGCTCATCACCGACGCCATCCTGCTCGCCTCGCACCTGCCGCCGGTGGTGGACGGATTTCGGCGCACGCAGTGCGGGCTCGTTCACGGTCGACCTGGCGTGGTTGATCGGTGGACTGGTCATGTGGTGGCCGGTGCTTGCGCCGAACCCATCCGTCAGTCGCGTTTCCTACCCCTGGAAGATTGGCTATCTCTTTCTCTGTACGCTGGTGCCGATCGCTCCGGCGGCCTTCCTGACGTACGCAGACTACCCGCTCTACGCGCTCTATGAACTGGCGCCGCGGGTCAACAACATCTCCGCCATCGCCGACCAGCAGGCAGCCGGGCTCATCATGAAGGCGGTCGCCGACCCGATCATCTGGCTGGCCATGGCCATTGTGTTCTTTCGGTGGCAACGGGTCGAGGAGGCGGCGGACCGCGCGGAGAAGGAGGCGAGGAGGCAGGCAGGCGGGTAAGCGGGGAAGTCATCACCCCGGAGAAAGCCGCGGTCTCACCCGGCCGTCACCCCGGCGGAGGCCGGGGTCCATTGCAGTGACCACTGGATTCCCGCTTGCGCGGGAATGACGAGGGCGCCACCTTCGGCCCCGCTTCCCCGCTTCCCCGCTTCCCCGCTTCCCCGCTTCCCCGCTTCCCCGCCTAAAACGCCAGCTCAAGCCCCAATCGGAACAGGCGCGGATTCCCATACTGGAAGACCGGCGTGTTGTAGTCTTGCGCTGCGCGGAGGTAGAGCGGCATCAGCTCCCCCGGTCCCTCAAGCAGGCCGTTTGCGTTCAGGTCGGCGTAGGCGCGGTAACGAGGGGATTCATAGGGAATGGACTCGGGGTGCGCATCGTAGGCGGCCTCCGCCTGCGCCTGAATCTCGTCGTCGTCCAGGTAGGGCGTGCCAGTGTCGCGGCGGACATACTGAATCGTCGTCGTGTTGAAGACGTTGCGGACGTCGAGGTAAATGCTCGCGAAGTTGCTGCCGAAGGGGATCGGCTTCCGGATGAGGAGGTCGAGCGTGGTATAGGAGGGCAGCCGCAGCCCGTTGATGTCGCTCAGCAGCGAATCGCCCGTCGAGTTGGTCAGAGTGTAGGGAAGCCCGGAGGCGAAGCGGAGGACCAGCGCTGTCTCGAGGGAGCCGAACGGATGCCCGCCGAACATCGTCGGCCCGCCCTGAGGGTTGACCACTGACTGGAAGACTGCAGTGAGGGCATGCCGCTGGTCGTAGTCGAGCGGGTACTCGACTCGTCCGGGATAGACCGTGTCGCCTGTGATCGGATCGATCGTGGGGAGTTGCTCACGCACGAACGGGTCGGTGGAGGTGGCGTTGGCGCTCTGCAGGACGTACGACACCTGAATCCCCCAGCCGTTCACGATCGGTCGGGTCGCCAGAATCTCGAATCCCTTGACGGTGCCGTAATCTGTGTTCGCAAAGATGGAACTGTCGGGGTTCACCCCGAGCGGCACCGAGGAGACCAACCCATCGAGGCGCTTGTAGTAGGCGCCGAGGCGCAGCGCGAGTGTCGGCTTCGGACTGAGCCGCAGGCTGAACTCGTATTGGGTCGAATTCTCAAATCCCAGGTTCGGGTTTCCGCGGCGGTATCGGCCGGTCCGGGTCGAGTCGTCGAACGCCGCATCCACGAGAAACTGGAGATCGGGCGGCATGCTGAACTTGCCGAAGCTGGCCACCAGGGTGGCCCCGCTCAGGATGGTCGAGACGGCGAACCGCGGGTTCAGGGAGCTCTGCGATCCGAGCTGATCGTTGTTGAGGTCAGCGCCGGGGTCGAAGAAGTCGTAGCGAAGCCCTCCGGTGAAGGCGAGGTCCGAGAGTCGGGCCTGCGCTTCGGCGTAGAGGGACCCCGCGCGGGGACTGAAATCGGATGCCGTCGCCGGCGGAACGCTGTCGCCCACCGGCGCCCACGCATCGATACGCTGAAACGTCTGGACCTGCTGCCGGAGGTACTGCCCGCCGACGAAGAGGTCGGAGCTGTGCCCCAGGCCGATCGTGGCGTCAATCTGGGTCCGGAGTTCCTCGAAGTTGTTGAAGGCGATCTCCCCGCGGGACCCACCCGACAGGAAGAACGCCGGGACGCCCCACGGCGTGTCGGTGCTGTAGCCGGGGTAGGTGAATCCGGGCACCGCATTGCGCGCGGCCGCGGTGTCGAGTCGCTCGGCCATGTCCTGGCCACGGAATTCGAAGGTCTGGCCGGTGAAGGCGCCGAACTTGTAGTCGGGCTGCTCGGTCAGCTCGCCACGGTGAAAGTCCTTCCCGTACCATCCTGCCCGGACGTCGAGAATGAGTGGCGTGCCCGCATCGGGCGATGAGGCGTACTGGTAGTCCGCCGTGACCAGGCCGCCGGTGATGCGCTGGGCGGGGGCGAAGCCGAGATTGTACTTGAAGAGCTGGTCGTAGAGCAATCCCTGTTGGGCGCCATACAGCCGAAGAGCCGCAGGGTCTGCTTCTGCCCGATGGGGATCGCCAGCTTGGCGCCGATATCCAGCTGCTCCCCGCTGTTGTGCGGGAGCATGGCCACGGCGGAGGAGCGGGGGTCGAGCGTATCGGTCGGCAGGGGCGCGCTGACTGGATCGTTGTCGAGGCGGCCGGTGAAGTCGACGACGCCGATGAAGGTGATGCCGGAGAAGAGCGGCCCGTCGGCCTGCAGGAGGAGCCTGTCGAGGCCGAAGTCGGCGTTGCCGGTGAAGAGGCGGTCCGACTCGTACATCGCGAGTCCGTGCCATTCGGTGCCGCCATCCCTGGTCACGACGTTCACGACCCCGGAGAGCGCCTGACCGTATCGTGCCGAAAAGGCGTTGGTGGTCAGCGAGGCCTCGGTGACCATGGTCGTCGGCACCCGGATCCCGAGCGAATTGCTGGAGGCGTCCAGCTGGTTCTTGACGCCCATCCCGTCGAGGACGAACGACTCCTGACCGAGGCGTCCGCCGCGGTAGCTCTGTCCGACGGCGCCGGCGGACAGCGAGATCGCCTCCGTGACCGAGCTGACCGGCAGGCGCCGGATCTCCTCGCCGGTCCGCTTCTGCTCGGTTCCGGTGGCGAGTGGGTCGAGGACCGGGTCGGAGACGGCCTGCACGTTGATGGTCTCGACCGGGACGGCGGTCGGTTGCATGGAGAGGTTCAGGACGGTCGTACCGCCGCCCCGCACCAGCACGCTGTCCCGCCTCAGTGGGCTGTATCCGATCAGCACGGCGCGCAGCGTATAGCTGCCGCTGCGGACCTCGCGAATCCGGTAACGGCCGGCGGAGTCGGTCACCGCGCCGCGTCGGCCATCCTCGACGCTGACCGTGACGAGCGGGAGCGGGGCGCCGGTCTGGGCGTCGCGCACCACGCCCGGCGATCGCGCCGTTGGACTGCGCGGTGAGCGCCGGGGCCGTCACGGCGAGGAGAAGCGCCCCCGCGAAGAAGTGGCGACTCACGGCGATGTGTACAGGTAGAGGTCCGCGACCGGGTTGACCGTGGTGTCGACGATCGCGGGGGTCGTACCCGACGGCGGGATCACCGTGATGGTGAGCGGATATCCCTCCACCAGGAGGCGCGACGACCGCGGGCTCCGGGGCGAAGGCCGGCCGTCGAAACCAGAGTCGGTTGATCGGACGTGAAGCGCGGCCTCCGTGCCGGTGGTGAGATCGACCGCGATCAGGGGACCGGCGGTTTCCTGCCCACCGACGACGGCCACGAGTTGCTGCCCCCGCACGGTGACATCCCGCGGCACGCCCCGGGCGCCGAAGTCGTGCGCAACGCCGACCTGCATGCTTGAGAGGTTGAAGCGGTGAACCCGCGTGTCGCCGGCCAGCGTGAAGTACAGCGTGTCCCTGCTCGGGACGAGGTCCAGCGAAGTGGCACCGTCGGTGCCCGGATACACGGTGAAGCTCGCCGGGGAGCTGAGGATGTTCATCTCCACGATGGCGAGGCCGGTCACGACCGTATCCGGTTTGCAGCTGCTGCAGGGACGCGGGTACTCGACTGACTCGGCGAGGAAGAGCAGCCGGTCTGGGCCAAGCCACCGCACATCGGCGACGCTTGCGACCGGCGATCCCAGGCCGGGGATGGTGAACGGCATCGAGCGAACCTGACTCCCGGAGAGGGGGTCCGACGTCGGGCCGATGACGATGCCCCAGTGATCAGGCGCGACGGCGTTGGGCCGGGAGCTGCCGCGAATGTAGAGGAACTGGCCCTCGGCACCAGGTGAGGGGACATCGAAGAGGTCGGTCGAGTCGGCCGAGGCGGGGTCGCTGTTGCAGATGGTCCGGAGGTTTCGCCCTCCCGAGGCAGGCAACTCTCCGATACACCGGTCGAAATCGGGACCACCCAGCCGCTCCCAGGCGTAGAAGAAGGACTCGCCGTCCGGCGCCCAGGCCGGGCGCAGGTCCTTCCCAGGATTGTAGGTGAGCTGGACGGGCATCCCCGGTTGGAACGGTCGATTGCTCCCAGTGTCCGCCGTGGCGAACGGTTCCTCGTGGCTGCATGCGGATGCGGCCAGGACCGTGCAGAGCAGGAGGCGCCGGAGTGGCATCAAGGTCCTGAGGCTGATTGTTGGAGCGGGGGTAAGCAAATGTGTCCTTTGGCGTTCAGGACCGCCAGTCCGGCCTCGGAGCCGCCCGGGCATTGCGGGAGACGGCGGAGGGACCACGAAGCACACTCTCAATATCTACTTTGTTACATAAAGTACTTGACGATAATGTGGCCCAGTGGTAGACTGGTCTCACGATGCCTGACCAGCCCACCGCCCTCGGCGACCGCGCCCGCGAGAACCTCTCCTTCATCCGCACCACGATGGAGCGCGCTACGGCGTTCACCGGGGTCCCCGGGTGGGGCGGGGTATGGATGGGCGCCACCGCCATCGTCGCGGCGGGCCTCGCCGCACAGGCCCAGACGGCGCGAGCCTGGCTGACCATCTGGCTCACCGAGGCGGTGCTCGCCTTCCTCATCGGTGCCTGGTCCCTCGGCCGGAAATCGCGCCGCCTCCAGGGCACTGTCTTCGCCCGTCCTGCGCGCCAGTTTCTGCTCAGCTTCTCGCCACCAATCCTGGTCGGGGTCATCCTGACCGCGGCCCTCTGGGCCAGCGGGAATTGGGCACTGCTGCCCGGCACCTGGCTCCTGCTCTACGGCGCCGGCGTCGTGACCGGCGGGGCGTTTTCGGTCCGCGCCGTCCCGATCATGGGTCTGGTGATCATCTGCGTCGGGGCGGTCACCCTGTTCTGGCCTGCGATGGGGGACATTGGGATGGCGACGGGGTTCGGTGTGGTCCAGGTCGGGTTCGGCGCCTACATCGCGCGGAGGCACGGTGGCTAAGCACTCCTCGGCGCGAAAGACGCGCTCGGATGCCGCCCCCGGCGGCCGCCTGAACGCCGTGGACGGAGAAGCGGCCGCCGCCACCGACCTCGACCACCTGATTCATGAGCGGAAGCGGCTCGCCATCGTCAGCGCCCTCGCCGGTCACGAGTGGCTTTCCTTCACGGAACTGAAGGCGCTCATCGACACGAGTGACGGGAACCTGAGCGTCCACGCGCGGAAACTCGAGGACGCCGGTTACCTCGAGTGCCGCAAGGGGTTCGCGGGCCGGGTACCCCGGACCGACTATCGACTGACGCCGCAGGGCCGTCGGGCGCTCACCACCTACCTCGATCACATGGAAGCCCTCATCCAGCGGACGCGCGATGCCTGAGTCGATTCCTTCCCGCCCCCTCGGGGCTCCATCTCGCGGTGATCCTGGACGGGAACGGTCGCTGGGCCTCGCAGCGTGGACTCCCCCGCGCAGCCGGCCATCAGGCGGGGGCGGTGGCCGTGCGCCGACTCGTCGAGGCCATGCCCTCAGCCGGTGTCGGCACGCTGACGCTCTACGCCTTCTCCTCCGACAACTGGAATCGCCCGGAGCGCGAGGTGCGGTGGCTGCTCCGGCTCTTCCGCGAACACCTGCGGCGCGAGAAGGCGCGTTGTGTGGCGGAAGGCATTCGTCTCTCGGTCATCGGGCGGCGCGACCGCCTTCCCCTGCCGCTCCTGACCGCCATCGACGCGGCGGAGGGGGCGACGCGCCGCGGTCGACGACTCCACCTCCGCGTCGCGGTGGACTACTCGGGCCGGGAGGCGATCGTGGCCGCCGCGGTCGCGCTGGCCGACCGCCCCTCGCCCAGTCGCGAGGAGTTCGACCGGGCGGTCACCGACGCTGGCCGGGGAGGTCCGGAGGTCCCGCCAGTCGACCTGCTCATCCGCACCGGCGGCGAACAGCGCCTCAGTGATTTTCTCCTCTGGGAGTCGGCCTACGCCGAGCTGTACTTCAGTGACACGATGTGGCCCGACTTCGACGACACACGAACTGCACCTGGCGCTCATAGATTTTCACGCTCGCAATCGACGGTTCGGCGGCCTGCCGCTCAGCGCCGCGATCTGACATCTCCCTGGAGGTTGTACTGATGCTCGCCCATTTTCTCGGAGTCCTCGCCCTCATCGGCTCCGCACTCCTGCTGGTCTTCGGACTCGGTGTCACCGCCTTTGGCCTCGCGCGGGGCGATCGTCTGCTGGCGCGACGGGCGGCACTCGGCACCGGCGGATTCGTCGCCGCCTACCTCCTGGGCGTGGCGCTCTCCGGCGCGCTGGCGCCTCGCACGGTGCTGCCGTTCGGAAGCGAACTCTCGTTCTGCGGATTCGATTGCCACCTCCACATCTCGGTGACGCAGGTGGACATGGAGGAGGACCGGATCGGGCTGGTGGTGCAGGCGCGGAGCGACGCCAAGGCGGAGCCGGAGTATCCGAGCTACCTCCAGTTTCGGCTCGTCGGAAAGAGCGGTATCGCGCTGGCGCCCTTTCAGGACGGGAAGACCTTCCTCGAGCCGCTTCCGGCGGGCCAATCGACTGTCCGACACGGTGAGCTTCGTGGCCCCGCCAGAGGATTCTCCCTACACGCTGCGAGTCATCTACCCGGACCTGCCTGAGGCGCTTCTCCTCGGACCTGCCAACAGCAGGGCGGTCGGGAAGACCACTCTATCTCTCGGAGAGTAACATCCATGCACAGTCGCACCTGGCGGGCCCTTGCGCTGCTATCCGTCGGCCTCCTCCTGGGGATCGCCGGAGAGGCCCTGCAGCTCTGGGTACCGGAACGGCTCAGCCTCGCTCTCTGGGCCGGCGCCGTGCTGCTCGGTGCCACCGCACTCATCCGCCTCGGCGCACTGACCGCCCTGTCCCCGGCTCGATGGATCGTCGCCGCGTCCTGGGTCATGATTCCCTGCCTCATCTGGCGGGATTCGCAGCTGCTGTTCGCGGTGAACTTCCTCTGGCTCGGCGTCTTGCTCGTGGTCACCGCGGCAACCAGCCAGGTCCGGGCGCTCGGCCGGATTCCGATCTCCGCGCTGTTCCACGGCGCTCTGCGAGTGGCAGGAAGCGTCCTCGCGGGACCCCTCCCGGTCCTTGCCGGAGACGTCGATTGGAACGAGCTCCCCGTGGCCGGCAGGACCCGGCGGTTGGCCTTGGTCGGCATCGGTCTCGTCGCCGCCCTCCCGGTCCTGGTGGTTTTCGGCGCGCTGCTCGGCTCGGCGGACCCGCTCTTCGCCGAGACGATGTCCCGCGCATTCAGGGTCGATCTGCTGGATGAGGTGGATCACCTGGTGCGGATCGGCGTCATTGGATGGATCAGCGTCGGCATCCTGCGAAGCGGATTCTGGCTGGAGGGCCGCAAGTCCGCCCCCGTGTTCGCACGGTTGGAACTGCAGCCAACGGTCCTCTACACGTTCGTGGGCGCGATCGGTGGGCTGCTGGCAATCTTCGTGGGTTTTCAGGCGGGGGAGCTGTTCCTCTCGGCGCAGGACTTTCAGGCGACGATGGGGATCACGATCTCGGAATACGCCCGAAAGGGCTTCTTCGAGATGGTGGCGGTGGCGGCGCTGTCACTGCCGATCCTCCACTTCGCGGATTGGTGCCTGAGCAGTCGCGAGCACAGCGCCGTGGCGCGGTTTCACCGGTTGACGGGCGTGGTCATCGTGCTGCTCACGCTGATCCTGGCCAGCGCCTTCTACCGAATGGTCCTGTACGAGTCGTTCTATGGACTGACGGAACAGCGTTTCTACACCCTCGCCTTCATGGTCTGGCTCGCGGCGGTCTTCGGGTGGTTCAGCGCCACCGTGCTGCGGGGCCGGCGGTCCCGGTTTGTGCCCGGCACGCTGGCCGGGGCCTTCGCCCTCCTGCTGACCCTGAACGTGATCAATCCCGACGCCCTCATTGCCCGCGTCAACCTGGCCGCGCGCGAGCGGTGGCGCCGAGCTCGACCGCGCACTACCTGACCTCGCTCAGTGCCGACGCAGTGCCCACGATCCTCGACGCGGCCGGGGCGCTGTCGCCGGTCGAACGCTGCGACGTGTTGGTGAGGTTGCAGGACCGGTGGGGAGACGACGAGCGAGTGGCGCAGGAGTGGAACCTCTCGAGACGGCGCGCCGTGCGCGAAGTCCACGGAATCGTCGCGGAAGCGGCGGCGTGCCCCCGGCCTGCAGCGGTGTCGCGAACGAGTTAGGGAACCGATGCCAGGTTGTACAGCGCCCGAAACGCGCTGAACGCCTCGGCATAGTCGCCGTGCGTCACCCGGACCGTCCGGCCGCCGATACGCTCGCTCCCGGGAACCAGTTCGGCCATGTCGGCATGGTGGCTCGAACAGAACTCCACCTCGATCGTCGCCGGGGACGGGACGGTCCACGGCTTCGGCGGCTGTCGAACGGCCGCGGCGACTCCCTCCCGGATCAACCGGCACGCCTCGGCGGGGGCGACCGACCGCGCGCCGTGGCGGGCGACCGCGTGCTTCACGATCACCGCCCGGGTTCCCTCACCCAGCAACGCGCCGCACTCCGCCGCCAGCGCCTGGTCTCCCGACACCAGCGCCACCGGCACGCCGAATGTCCCAGCCAGTGCCGCGTTCAATCCGAGTTCGCCCACTTCCTGCCCGTTGAGCTTCACCCGGAAGATGCGGTCCGTGTACGTATGATCGAGAATGGCGTGCGCGGTCCCGGCCCGGGCGTGGTAGCCGATGAAGCAGGCGGCATCAAATCCCGCTTCGATGCCTTCGAGCATCGAACGGGGCTTGGTCGAGCCGCTGACCAGTTCGGCGGCCGGGTGCAGCTCCTCCGCGAGCAGGTTGCGCATCAGCCAGTGGCTGTCGTTGACCAGCACCCGCGTGGCGCCGGCCGCCAGTGCACCCTCCACGGCGGCGTTGGCTTCCCCGGTCATCAGCCGCCGAAAGCGCCCGTACTCGCCGGCGCAGTTCGGATCGATCGGGTTGGTCTGGTCTTCGTGCACCACCCCTGCCACGCCTTCCATGTCCACCGATATGTAGACTCGCATCGTCACACCCCTCAGTAGACCCGGCCGCCGAGCGGCACGGTCTGTTCCGGTTGCAGCAGCACGACCTGCCCCGACGGATTCGGTACGCCGAGTACCAGCACTTCCGAGTTGAACCCGGCGATGCGGCGGGCCCCCAGATTGACCGCCGCAATGACCAGGCGGCCGACGAGCTCCTCGGCGGTGTACACCTCGGTGAGCTGTGCGCTGGAAGTGCGCTCACCCATCTCGCCGAAGTCCACCCAGAGGCGGTACGACGGCTTGCGGGCGCCGGTGTTCGGCTCCGCGCGGATGATCCGGCCGACGCGCATGTCCAGGAGGCCGAAGGCCTCGACGGCGGCTTCGCTCACAACAGCTCCCCACGCGACACGGTCACGGCCTTGCCGCCGAGCTGCACCCGGTCTCCGTTGCACGTCGACGCGGACTTCGCCGCCGCGTGGCGAGGCCTGGTAGGCGAGAAATGACGACTTGCCCAGCCGCTCCTGCCAGTACGGGCCGAGGACGCAGTGGGCGGAGCCCGTGACCGGGTCTTCGTCGATGCCGACCGCGGGTCCAAAGAAGCGGGAGACGAAGTCGTGCGTGCCATCGTCCCCAGCGGCGGTCACGATCACGCCGCGTGCGTTCACGACCCGCAGCGCGCGGAAGTCGGGCTCGAGGGCGCGGACGTCGGACTCCTCGGCGACTTCGATCAGGTAGTCGTAGGCCGACTTGGCCACCGCGACCGGAGTGCACCCGAGGGCGGCAGCCAGTCCCGCCGGGGCCGGCGCAGGAGTCGCCGGCGTGGCGGGAAAATCAAGTTCGATCCAGCCATCCCGTTGAATCGCGGTCAGGAGGCCGCTCTGGGTGTGGAAGCGAGCCACCGCCTTCGGCTTGATCAGCCGTTCCGACCAGAGGAAATGCGCGCTGGCCAGGGTCGCGTGTCCGCACAGCTCCACTTCCACCTCTGGGGTGAACCATCGGAGGCCGAACCCGTCAGGGCGAGGGAGGAGGAAGGCCGTCTCGGAGAGGTTCATTTCCGCGGCGACTGATTGCATCCAGCCGGCGTCCATCTCCTCTTGCAGAAGGCAGACGGCGGCGGGGTTGCCTGTGAATGGCTGGTCGGTGAAGGCGTCAATATGGTGGAGCGGAAGCGGCATTGTCAGAAATCCTGGAGGGGAGGTGGAGTCAGGCCACGGGCGCATCCTCTTCGAGGTGCGCGTCGGCCTCGATCTCGACCAGCATACGCGGGTCGATGAGCCGACTGACTTCCACCATGCTTGTGGCAGGCCGGATGTCGCCGAAGCGCTCACCGTGGGCCCGCCCGACGGCCTCCCACTGGTCGATGTCGGTCACGTACATGCGGGTACGGACCACGTCTGCCATCGTGGCACCGGCCTGGACCAGCGCCCGTTCGATGTTGTCGAGGGTCTGGACCGCCTGCGCGTAGGCGTCGCCCTCGCCGACGATGCCGCCCTGGTCGTCGGTGGCGGTCGTGCCCGACACGTGCACCCAGCGTCCGACCCGAACCGCACGAGAGTATCCGACGATCGGCTCCCACTGGGTCCCGCTCGAAATGCGGCTGCGCATCAGCGGCTCACCTCCGCGTGATGGCAGGCGACTTCAATGCCGCCGATCTGGTGCAGCAGCGGCCGCTCGGTGGTGCATCTCGCATCCTTGGCGGGGTGCGGGCACCGCGGGTGAAATGCGCACCCGGTCGGCGGGTTGGACGGACTCGGCGGGTCCCCCGCAAGGACAATCCGCAGCCGCTGCGTATCCGGGTCGGGCACGGGCACCGCGGACAGCAGCGCCTTCGTATACGGATGCGCGGGTCGGGCCAGCACGTCCTCGGTGGGGCCAGTCTCGACGATCCGGCCGAGGTACATCACCGCCACCCGGCGTGCAATCTGTCGGACGACTGCCAGATCGTGCGCAATGAAGAGGTAGGAAATGCCCGCGGCGCGCCTGCAGGTCGGCAAGGAGATTCAATACCTGCGCCTGCACCGACACGTCGAGCGCGGAGACCGGTTCGTCGCAGACGATGAAAGAGGGTTCGACGGCCAGCGCCCGTGCGATGCCGATCCGCTGCCGCTGGCCGCCCGAGAACTCATGCGGGTACCGGGTGGCATATCCCGGATCGAGGCCGACCTCCTCCAGGAGTTGGGCCACCCGCTTCGGAATCTCAGCCTGCGGCGCCAGTCGGTGGATCTCGATCCCCTCGGCGATCGCATCCCCGACAGTCATCCGTGGATTGAGCGAGCTGTACGGATCCTGGAAGATGATCTGCAGCTTTCGCCGGGCCTGCCGCAACTCGGCAGCGCCGAGCGCCAGGAAATCGCTCCCCTCGAAGGAGACGGAACCGCTGGTGGCCTCCAGCAGGCGGAGGATCGTGCGACCGACCGTGGACTTGCCGCACCCCGACTCCCCGACGAGCCCAAGCGTCTCTCCCGTGCCGACAGTGAACGAGACGCCATCCACCGCACGGACCGGCGGCGCCTTCTTCGCCATGAAGCCGGTGGCCTTGTAGTACTTGACGAGGTCGCGAACCTCGAGGAGCGGGGCGCTCATCGTGCCCCCTCGTCCGCCAGCCAGCAGCGCATCTGGTGGTGGTCGCCGACCGGCAGTGCCGGCGGATCGTCCGTGGCGCAGCGGGGAAGTGCAGCGGGGCAGCGGGGATGAAAGCGGCAGCCGGAGGGCCACGCCGTCGGCGGGGGAACCGTCCCCGCAATCGGCGTCAGGCGGGTGACCGCGCCGGTGATGCGCGGAACCGAGGCCAGAAGCCCCCTGGTGTAGGGATGCGAGGGCCGCGCGAAGAGATCGGCGGTCGCCGCTTCCTCGACGAGGCGACCCGCGTACATCACCGCCACCCTGTCGGCACGACCCGCCACGATGCCGAGGTCGTGCGTGATCAGGAGTACGGCCATGCCGCGCGCCACGCGGAGGCTGTCGAGCAGTTCGAGAATCTGCGCCTGCACTGTCACGTCGAGGGCAGTGGTCGGCTCGTCGGCTATCAGGAGTTCCGGTTCGGAGGCGAGCGCGATGGCGATCATCACCCGCTGCCGCATCCCGCCACTCATCTGATGGGGGTAGTTGTCGAGTCGCTCGACCGGGTCGGGGATGCCGACCTCCTGGAGCAGTTCCAGCGCGCGGGCCCGTGCCGCGCCGCTTCGACACCTGCTGGTGGGCCCGCACGCTTTCGCTGATCTGATCCGCGACGGTGAACACCGGGTTGAGGCTCGTCATCGGGTCCTGGAAGATCATCCCGATGCGACGGCCCCGGATGGAACGGAGTTCCGAACTGCCCAGGGCGAGCACGTCGACGCCGTCGAGGCGGATGGCGCTGCCGGGGAGGATCTGTCCCGGGGGAGGGACGAGGCGGAGCAGGGCGAGCGAGGTCAGGCTCTTCCCGCATCCCGATTCACCAACGACCGCCAGGAGTTCGCCTTTCGAGAGTGAAAAGCTCACGCCATCCACCGGACGCGATGTAGCGCCCGAGGACGGGAAGGCGATCCGCAGATCTTCAACTTCGAGCAGTGGGCTCATGCGCTCCGCGGGTCGAGGGCGCCGCGCAGTGCGTCGCCGATGAGGTTGACGGCCAGGACGGTGACGACGATGGCCAGGCCGGGGAATATGCTGGCCCAGGGCGCGGTCGTCAGGAGGGACCGGGCATCGAGGATCATCCCGCCCCACGAGGGAGTCGGCGGGCGGACACCCACGCCGAGGAATGAAAGCCCCGCCTCGAGCAGGATCACGTCGCCGACGCCGAGGGTGGCTGCCACGAGCAGCGGTCCGGCCACATTCGGCAGCAGGTGCCGGAAGATAATCCGTCCCGGCCCCGCGCCGAGGGCCTTGGCCGCGAAGACGAACTCTGACTCGCGCAGGCGGAGGACCTCGCCGCGCACAATGCGGCTGGTGCCGAACCAGCCAGTGGCGCCGAGGACGAGCACCAGCGCCCCGAGCGGCATCTGTTCCCAGACAGCCACCAGGAGGAGAAGGAGGAAGAGCCGCGGGATGGCGAGGGCGCCGTCCACGATGCGCATGAGGGCGCCGTCGAGCCATCCGCCGTAGAAGCCGGCGAGGCCTCCGACGATCGCGCCGAGCAGGATGGCCAGGGCGACGGCGAGGGCGGAGACGGAAAGCGAGATCCGTCCACCTGAGACGACCCTGGAGAGAATGTCGCGATTCAGCTGGTCGGTGCCGAAGGGGTGGCCCGCGCCGGGGGATACTGCCCCGGCCATGAGATCGGGCATCGCGTTCGGATCGGGGAGGAGCCAGGGGCCGACGAGTACGAACGCCGTGAGCAGGGCGAGAATGAGCAAGCCGATCCGACCAGAAGGATTGGCAACGGTGCGAGAGAGGAGCCGCCAGAGTGAGCCGGTCATGCGCGGCGCACCCGCGGATCGAGGGCGTAATAGCCGATATCCGCCAGGATGCCGCCGAGAAGAACCAGCGCGGAGACCAGCATGGCGGTGCCGAGAATGACCGGGTAGTCACGGGCACCGACGGCGTTTGCGGCGAGCGACCCAAGCCCGGGCCAGTTGAACACCTGTTCCACGAACACCGATCCGGAGACGAGAATCGGCAGCCAGAGGCCGAGGAGCCCGATGACGGGGAAGAGGGCGTTGCGCCAGGCGTGGCGCCAGAGGACCTGGTATTCAGGGAGCCCGCGGGCGCGGGCGGCGAGCACGAAGTCGAGCCGCAGCACTTCGAGCAGGGCGGTGCGCTGGTATCGCATCACGGCGGCGAGGCTCACGGCGGTGAGCGTCACGGCAGGGAGGACGAGGTGGCGCAGCAGGTCACCGGTGGTGGCGAGCCAGCCGGCGTCAGGCCCCAGCAGCGGGTCGTGCATCTGCGCGACGGGGAGGAGGTGGTACCGGATGCCGAAGAACCAGGCCAATACCAGCCCGAGCCAGAAGGAGGGCATCGCGTACAGGGTGAGCGAGGCCCGGGTGAGCCACCGGTCGGTGGCCTTCCCGCGCCGCACCGCCTGCAGGACACCGAGCGTCACCCCGATCCCGAAGGTCAGCAGCAGGACGGTCACGCCGAGGAGCAGCGAGGCCGGGAGTCGGGTGGCCAGCAGGGTCGAAACGCGTGTGGGGTAGTGCTCGATGGAGACGCCGAGATCGCCGACGAGGGCGCCGGCGACAAAGGTCTTGAACTGGGTGACGATGGGCTGGTCGATGCCGAAGCGGCGGCGCAGCTCGGCGGTCTCCTGCGCGGAAACCTGCCGGTCGCCGGTGAGGCGCTCGAGCGGGTCACCGGGGGTGAGGCGCATCAGCACAAAGAGGAGAACCGTGACCACCAGGAAGGTGAGCACGGCCTGCGCGAGGCGCCGAACGAGCCAGCGGATCACGTCAGGGGAGGGGGCCCGGGTTCCATCGCCAGAGCGCCGAGTAGAGATAGGTCGGGTTCACCTCGACGCGACGGATGCGGCGCGAGACCGTGAACGGGAGCGTCGGCGAATAGAGGAAGACCGCGGGCACGTCCGCCACGATGGTGCGCACCGCCTGGCGATACAGCGAGAGGGCGTTCTTCTTGCTGGTCAGCGCCGCACCCGAGCAGCGAGTCGACCTTCGGGTCGCAGTAGTAGGCGACGTTGCTTCCTCCGCGGCCGGCGCATCCCCAGCTCTGCACGAGCCCGTGGGGTGAGGGGTCGAGGGTGGCCTGGCCGAAATCGATGTCGAAATTGCCGAGGTTCCGCCGCTCATTCCAGACCGAGCCCTCCAGCCGATTCAGTTCGATCTTGACGCCCACATGGCGGAGCTGTTCCTGCGCCAGCAGCGCGATCTGGGCCCGCGGCGCGCTCGATGAGGGGAAGCTGATCGAAAGGGCGAGCGGCTTCCCGTTCTTGTCGAGATACCCGTCGCCATCGGTGTCGAACCAGCCGCGCGCCTTGAAGAGGGCGAGGGCGCCGGTGGTGTTCTGCGTCGGCGGCTTCACCGATGGATCCCGAATCCAGGAGAGCTCGGGGACCGGCCCCACGGGCACGCTGGCCCAGTCCCCGAAGGTCGCCTCGACGATGGCTGGCACGTCCAGCGCCATCTGGATGGCGGCCCGCATGTCGCGGTCACCTAGAATCGGATGGGGACGGTTCAGGTCGGCCGGGTCGCGCTGATTGAAGAGCAGGTAGCCGACACCGAAGGACGGCGTCGGGTAGATGGCCAGCCGCGCGTTCGTCCGAGACACGCGATGCCTCGGCCGTCGTCCCGAGTGTCTGCAGCACATCACCGCCCCCGCTCAGGAGCAGGTTGATCCGTGCCTCGGCGTCGCTGGCCACGAGCACCGTCACGCGACGGGGGCCGGGCTTCCCCAGGAAGAACCGGTCGTTCGCGACCAGGTCGAGTTGCTGGCCGGGAATTCGCCGACTCCAGCGATAGGGGCCATTGCCAACCGGCGCGGAAGCGAAGGCCGAGCGCACCAGCTCTCCCCGCGGGATGGTATCGACCAGGTGTGCCGGCAGCGGGGAGACGTGATAGATGACGTCGTAGAACTGCTCGTCGTAGGACTCCTTGAACCGCACCACGAGATGCTGGGCGTCCTCCGCCGTCGCGCTCGCGATCTTTCGGAGCAGGAGGCCCGTGCTGGCACTGAGGGAGGAGTCACGCGCGAGGTTGAGGGCGAGCGCGGCGTCGCGCGCGGTCACGGGCACGCCGTCGTGCCAGCGCGCACGGGGATCCATCTCGAAGACGAGCGTGAGGGAGTCGCGCCGCTTCCAGCTGCGCGCCAGTTGCGGAACGAAGTCCTTTTCGCCGACGGTGATGTTGTTGGGGCCGAGCTGTGCGAGCGGAAGGAAGAGCAGGGCGGAGATATCCTGGGCCGCGCTACTTCCCCTGATCAGGGTGGGGATCGGCGTGGCCGGTTCCCGGCCCATGACGATGACGACGGTCTCCTGACGGGTCGCAGCCTGGCCAGCCGCCCCCGAGGCGGTGGCGACGATGGCGAGCAGGCTGAGGGCGGCAGGGTGGAGCAGTCGTCGCACGAGCAAACCTCGGCTGAGGTGGCGGGGTCCGGGGCGCTCTCGTAATGTCGCATGGAAGGGGGGTTTGGCCAACCATCGTCGACCCCTCACCCCCTGACCCCCTGGCTCCGAACAACCCCTCACCCCCCAACCCCCTCTCCCTCCGGGAGAGGGGGAGTTCTACCGCCGCCAGGTCGCGCGAGCTCGTGGCTGAAGCCACGGCTCGGCTGATGTCGCTAAAGCGACCACGACCCAGCCACCCCATTCCGATACAGTCCGTCACCCCGGCGAAAGCCGGGGTCCAGGTTCGGACAATCTCTCCGCGCCAGGTCGCGCGAGCTCGTGGCTAAAGCCACGGCTCGGCTGATGTCGCTGAAGCGACGTCCACCGCCCGCCGCATCTACCGCCGCCAGGTCCAGTCGTCGCTATGAAAACGTTCGGCATGCCGCTGAATCGCTTCCTGAACGGCTGCGGGATTGGATTCCGTCTCATCCCATTCGCCGGGCCAGCCCCTGGCCGCTTCCGCGACGGCTGAGGCGACCTCGTCGAACTCCACCGGCCCCCCACGAACGGTCGAGAGGGCAACCGACCCGTCCGGTGGCGGTGCGCCGAGGGTCACGTCGCGTGACCAGTTGCTGCGAGCCGCTGAGAAGGATGGAGCCGTGCTGCAGGAAGGCGCCCCCCTCCCTGAGCTGGGCGCTGCCGACCACCTTCCGTCCCTCCAGCACGACCTCGCCACCTGCAGGGGAGGCGAAACAGGCGCCAGCGTCCAGCGCGCTGGCTGCGCGCAGGCGGGGAAGCCAGCTCAGCGGGGAAGCCGAGCGACTGCAGCGCCTCGGCGAGTGTCTCGTGGATGCGCTGATAGGTCTCGGCGAGGGTCCCGAAGGTGTGGATCGGCGCGGCCACCGCGTAGGTCACCTCGTCCGCATGCCAGACGGCGCGTCCGCCCGTCGGGCGGCGGACGGTGTCGAGCCCCAGTCGCTCGATCGCGGCGCGATCGTACCGCTTCAGTGCCGGTTCGTTGCGGCCGAACGAGAGGCAGAACGGTTCCCATCGGTAGATCCGCAGAAACGCACGGCCCTCCCCGGCCGCGAGGTCGAGGAGGGCCTGGTCCACCGCCATGTTGTGCCAGCCGGGACGCCCCGAAGGGTCGACGAGGAGCGTCCACCGCATACGCGTTACGATCCGTAGCTCTCCACCGGTGGGCAGGTGCAGACGAGGTTGCGGTCGCCGTAGGCGCCGTCGACCCGGCCCACGGTGGGCCAGGACTTGTGCTCGCGGGTCGCGGCCGACGGGAACGCCGCCAGCTCGCGGGAGTAGGGCCGGTCCCAGTTGTCGGCGATGACCCGCTGCATGGTGTGCGGCGCGTTGGTCAGCACGTTGTTGTCGCGGTCCGCTTTCCCTTCCTCGATGTCGCGAATCTCGGCGCGAATGGAAATCAGCGCGTCCGCAAACCGGTCGAGCTCCGCCAGCGGCTCACTCTCGGTCGGCTCCACCATCAGCGTCCCCGCCACCGGGAAGGAGACGGTCGGCGGGTGGAAGCCGTAGTCGATGATCCGCTTGGCGATGTCCTCGACCTCGATGCCGGCGGTCGCCTTGAAGGGGCGCATGTCCACGATGCACTCGTGCGCCACGGTGCCGTTCGGGGCGGTGTAGAGCACCTCGAACGACCCCTCCAGCCGCTTGGCCAGGTAGTTGGCGCTCAGGATGGCGACCTTCGTCGCCTCGGTCAGCCCTTCGGCGCCCATCAGGACGATGTATGCCCACGAGATCGGCAGGATCGACGGGCTGCCCCACGGCGCCGAGGAGACGGCACCGCTCGCCTGGGCGTGATCGAGATCCACGAGCGGGTGCCCCGAGAGGAAGGGCGCCAGGTGCTCGGCGACGCAGATCGGCCCCATGCCGGGGCCGCCGCCGCCGTGCGGGATGCAGAAGGTCTTGTGGAGGTTCAGGTGGCAGACGTCGGCGCCGATGTCGCCGGGCCGGCAGAGGCCGACCTGCGCGTTCATGTTGGCGCCGTCCATGTACACCTGGCCGCCGTGCTCATGCACGATGGTGCAGATGTCCTTGATCGACGCCTCGAACACCCCGTGCGTCGACGGATAAGTGACCATCAGGGCAGCGAGCGTGTCGCGGTGCTCCGCCGCCTTCTGCTTCAGATCCTCGACATCGATGTTGCCGTTCGGGTCGCTCTTGACGACCACGACGTTCATCCCGGCCATGACGGCGCTGGCGGGGTTGGTGCCGTGCGCCGACATCGGAATGAGGCAGGTGGTGCGCTTCTCGTCGCCGCGCGCGCGGTGGTAGGCGCGGATGACCAGCAAGCCCGCGTATTCGCCCTGCGATCCGGCGTTGGGCTGGAGCGACACCGCGGAGAAGCCGGTGATCTCCGCCAGCGACGCTTCCAGGTGCCGGAAGAGCATGTGGTAGCCCTGGGTCTGCTCCAGCGGCGCGAAGGGGTGCAGCCGGTTGAACTCCCGCCAGCTGACGCCGACCATCTCGGTGGTGGCGTTGAGCTTCATGGTGCACGAGCCGAGGGGGATCATCGCCGACGTGAGCGAGAGGTCCTTGGCCTCGAGCTTCCGCATGTAGCGGAGCATGTCCGTCTCCGACCGGTTCTGGTGGAAGACCGGGTGGGTCAGGTACGGCGAAGTCCGCCGAAGTGCCTCGGGAATGGCCGGGGGCGCCTTCTCGCCGATCTCGCTCAGCATGTAGGGCAGCACTTCGTTGAGCGAGAAGGTGGCGATCAGGTCGGCCAGGTCGTCGAGCGTGACCGTCTCGTCGAGCGCGATGCCGATCCGGTTGCGTCCGATGGCGCGGAGGTTGATCCGGCGACCGCGGGCGTGGTCGAGGATGCGAGGCTGCGCCCACTCTTCGACCTCGACGCAGAGCGTGTCGAAGTAGTGCTCGTGGACCAGCTTGTAGCGGAGCCGGCGAAGCGCCGCGGCCAGGAGTCCCGTGATGGAGTGGACCCGCTCGGCGATCCGCTTGATCCCGTCGGGACCGTGGTACACCGCGTACATGCTGGCCATGACCGCCAGGAGCACCTGTGCCGTGCAGATGTTGCTGGTGGCCTTGTCGCGGCGGATGTGCTGCTCGCGGGTCTGCAGCGCCATGCGGAGGGCGGGCTTGCCGTCGGAGTCCTTGGAGACGCCGATGATCCGGCCCGGGAGGTACCGCTTGTGCGCCTCGCTGCGTGGCGAAGAAGGCGGCGTGCGGGCCGCCGAAGCCCATCGGCACGCCGAACCGCTGGCTGTTGCCGACGGCGATGTCGGCGCCGAACTCGCCCGGGGGGACCAGCAACGTCAGCGCGAGCAGATCGGTGGCCACGGTGACCAGCGCGCCGGCGGCGTGCGCCGCTTCGCAGAACTTCCGGTGATCGCGAATGGCGCCGTCGGTGGCAGGGTACTGGATCAGCGCGCCGACGACGCCCTCCTTGAACGTGAAGCTGTCGGGGTCGGCCACGACGATCTCGATGCCCCGCGCCTCGGCGCGGGTCTTCACCACGGCGATGGTCTGCGGGTGGCACTGGCTGTCCACCATGAAGGTGGGCGTGCCCTCGTGCCGGGTGACGGCGACGGTGAGGTACATCGCCTCGGCGGCGGCGGTGGCCTCGTCGAGGAGGGAGGCGTTGGCCACCGGCAGGCCCGTGAGATCGGCCACCACGGTCTGGAAGTTGAGCAGCGCCTCGAGGCGGCCCTGCGCGATCTCGGCCTGGTACGGCGTATAGGCGGTGTACCAGCCCGGATTCTCGAGGATGTTGCGCTGGATCACCTGCGGGGTGAAGGTCCCCGAGTAGCCCATGCCGATATAGGATCGGAAGACCTGGTTCATCGCCGCGATACGGCGGAGCTCCTGGAGCACCTCGCGCTCGCTCCGGCCGGGCGCCAGGGCCAGCGGGCGGCGGAGCCGGATGTCCTCAGGGACCACGGCGTCGATGAAGTCGTCCATCGACTTGTAGCCGACCGTCTTCAGCATCGTGTCGATGTCTGCGGGGCGGGGGCCGAGGTGGCGGGTGACGAAGCGTTCGGTCTGGACCAGGCCGGCGAGCGGGGAAGCCGGGGTCGATTTGGCAGCCATGGGGTTACGTCCTCAACGCATATAAGAATGCACGCCCCGGTCCGAGGGGAGCGGGGCGCGCGGTCAATCGGGGCACTGCGGCATCGGTGTGTTACTCGCCGATGTGCTTCTTGTAGGCCTCCGCCGAGAGCAGCGAGCCCATTTCCCCGGCGTCAGTCACCTTGATCTTGACCAGGTAGCCCTCGCCGTAGGGGTCGGTGTTGACCGCGGCAGGGTTGGCGTCCAGGCGCGCCGTTGACCTCGACGACCTCGCCGGCCACGGGGCTGTAGAGCTCGGAGACCGCCTTGACCGCCTCGATGGTGCCGAAGACGGCGTGGGCCCCGAACTTGTCGCCCTTCTTGGGGAGGTTCACGAAGACGACATCGCCCAGCTCGCCCTGCGCATAGTCGGTGATGCCGACCTGCACGATGGCGGGGTCGCTCGTCTTCATGACGTATTCATGATCGTTGGTGTAGAGCAGATCGGCCGGCACGTTAGACACGCGGGCTCCCGGGAAGATTGTTCGGGGCGGAGAATAGACCGAAACAGGCCCGAAATCAAGCGTCGGCGGCGCGCGCCTCGAGTGCGAGCCACACGTCCCGGGTGCGGCGTTCAAGCTGGGCCCGGTCGCCGTCGTTGTCGATGACAAACTGGCTGAGCGGACGCTTTCCGGCGCTCGGCTGCTGGGCCGCCATCAACCGCTCGGCGTCCTCCGGCGGCAGGCCCCGCATCGTCACCAGCCGGTTCAGCCGGACCGCGTCCGGGGCGTCCACCAGGACCACCGCGTCGAACTCCGCCGGGTCGGCCGCCTCGAAGAGGAGTGGGATATCGGCGACGATGATCCGGGCGCCGGCGGCACGCGCGGCGGCCACCAGGGTCTCGCGCTGGGCCCGGACCGCCGGGTGCACGATGGCGTTGAGATCGGAGCGGGCGCGGGTGTCCTCGAGAATCAGCTTCCGGAGGGCAGGGCGGTCGATCTCCCCTTCCGGAGTGAGAATCGCCTTGCCGAATCGCTTGACGATCTGCTGGAAGACCTCGGTACCGGGCTGTTGGAGGTCGCGAACGACCTGGTCGGCATCCACGATGCCGGCGCCCCATCCCTTGAAGAGCGTGGCGACGGTGGACTTTCCTGCGGCGATGTTTCCGGTCAGTGCGACGATCATAGCAACGCTCGCTGGTCTTCGTCGGCGCGCGGCACACGGTGGCAGTGCCGACACCGGGCCTCGTAGCTCTCCCGGCCGCCGACCATGATGGTGGGGGAATCGTAACGGGCGGGGGCGCCATCGATCAGGCGCTGGTTGCGGCACGCCTCGTCGCCGCAGACCACGCAGATGGCGCGGAGCTTGGTCACCTCCTCGGCGACGGCCATCAGCGAACCCATCGGGCCGAACGGCTCGCCGCGGAAGTCGGTGTCGGTGCCGGCCAGCACCACCCGGACGCCGCGGTTCGCGAGGGCGGTGGTGACGGTCACGATGTCGTCGTCGAGGAACTGCGCCTCGTCGATGGCCACCATTTCGGCGTCGGGACTGACCTGACGAAAGATCTCGGCGGCGGTGTCCACCGGGGTGGCATCGAGTTCGAGTCCGTCGTGGCTGCTGACGCTGTAGAGGCCGGCGTAGCGGGCGTCGAGGTGCGACTTGAACACCTCCACGCGGCGCCGGGCGATGATGGCGCGCCGCACCCGGCGAATGAGTTCCTCGCTCTTGCCGCTGAACATCACCCCGCTGATGACTTCGATGGAACCTGGCCTGCTGCCGTGAAACATCCGGTGGGTCTCCACAAGCGGGGGTGTCGCTGAGGTTACCGCGCGGAGGGGGTGGGGTCAAGCGTGCCGCTCAACGACTCGAGCAGTGCGTGCTCTTGCGCCTCCCTTCACCGCCGCACCATATTGCCGCCGCACCCTCCCCCCGCCGATGCCGCCGAAGGAGTCCAGCGTGAAGAAGTCCGAACTCGTGGCCGCCGCCGCCAAGCGGCTCGGCACCTCCAAGGCGCGGGCCAGCGAGATCGTGGATGCGTTCTTCGGGACGGAAGGGATCGTGGCGGGGGAGCTGCGGAAGGGAAATACGGTCCAGATTTCGGGGTTCGGGAGCTTCGAGCCCCGTCAGCGCGGCGCCCGGAACGGCCGCGACCCGAAGACCGGGCAAGTCGATCCCGATCCGGGCCTCTGTCGTCCCTGCCTTTCGGCCGGGGAGCGCGCTCAAGGCGCTCGTGAACCGCCGGAAGTAGGCGCCCGCCGCTTCGGCGGTGGTGGGGAGGCGGGGCCCCGGTCCACCTTGGCCATGATCTTCTTGTTCCGCACCGTCCGCCCGTCCATCCCCCGCACGATCTGCTCGACCTCCCCCGCCGGCAACTCCACCAGGCAGTAGGCCTCCTTCAGCTCGATCCGGCCGATCTTCGACTTGTCGATCCGGACTTCCTTGGTGAGCACCGCCACCAGATCGGCGGCTGTCGTACCGTCCTGGCGGCCCACGCTCACGAACATCCGCGCCGTGGCACCGGGCGCGATGGGTCTCGACCGCCGCCGGCGGATCGGCCGGGCGCGCCACGGGAACCGGCACGGGGTCGCTCGCGTGACCGGTCCAGAGCTGGTACATCGCCGCCGCCACCGCCGAGGGGTCGTAGCGCTCGAAGAGCGGGGCAAGCGCCAGAAGTCCGGTGCCGGGCACGCCCGCCTCGAGCACCTGCGCGATCGTCGCCCGACGGCGCGCCGCCTCGTCCTGCGCGGCGTCCACCGCACCGGTCAGTCGGAGGCTTCGGCGCGGCGAGGCGATCTTCGCCACGTACTCTTCGCCCGCCGGCGGCACCAGCAACACCACCGGTCCCGCGGCCATCAGCGCCTGCAGCTGGCCCGGGGTCGGAAGGTCATACGCCACCACGAGTTCCGTCGCCTCGACGTCTCCGCTGGTGACCTGTGCGTCGGCGTCGTGGCCTGCCATCGCTCCCCTGACCGCCGCCACCCCCGCCTCGTCCACGCACCATATCGTCACCTTTGCCGGATCGAGCAGCTCCACCACCTCGGCGACCGCCGCCGCCCGCCGGTTCCACGACACGCTGACCGTCCGAACCGGGCCGACCGGACTCATCGGCGGCGCTTCCGCCGGCGGGAACCCGACCATCAGTGCCTTGCGGGCGTAGCGCTCGATCACGTCGGCCGCCGCCTCCGGCTGCGCCGTGCAAACGATCCGCTGGGTCTCCTTGCCGAGGTCGTGCATCAGCACCGCGAGCGCCTCGGCGCCGCCCCACGACTCGGGCCAGGCAAGGATGACCGCAGACAACTGATCGGTCTTCAGGACCGACTTCTCCACGAGCTGCTGGGCTTCGGCGGGGGAGGCGACCAGCACCTCCACCTGCCCGGCGCGAAGCTGCCGGGTGGTGCGGGTCAGGTTGCCGGACGAGCGGACGCGGCACGAGGGCATGGCCCGCGTGGCGGCATCGGTCCAGTCGGATGATGTGTCGGGAGTGGCGAGGATGAGGACCCGGAGTCCGGTGGCAGGCGCGGCGGCCAGTCTCCTGCCGAGCGCGGCAAGGATGGGGGCGGCACCGGCGGCGCATGGCGGCAGGGCAGCCACGACGTTGTGGCCGCGCTCGGCGGTGGTGGCCGCCTCGGCGAGGTCGGCGATCGATGCATACACGGTTGACTCGGACACAGGACCCTCGGTTGTCAAATAGTCGGCTCGCGCCGGGGCTCAAGAATAAGCGGGCGGCGCTGCGGATGCCACCGGCGGCGCAGTTGACATCACCTTGCAGGCGTGGGGAGCTTTCGGCTCGACAATTCCCACTCCCCTCCGGACTCCGCAATGCCCGAACCGCTCTCGCTCAACCTGGTGCACCTGAAGCCCTCGGAAACGATCGCGATCAGCGCCGAAACCAAGCGCCGTCGCGCCGCCGGTGAAGAGGTCTTCGACCTCAGTCTCGGCGAACCGGACTTCGATACGCCGATGGTGGCGGCCCAGGCGGGAATCACGGCGATCCAGAAGGGGATGACCCACTACCCGCCCAACCCGGGCATTCCTGAGCTTCGTGTCGCGATCGCGAAGAACCTCTCGCTGCTCAGCGGCGGGCGGCCGGTCAACGCCGACAACATCCTCATCAGTTCCGGATCAAAGCACTCCCTCTTCAACGCGTGCTTCACCCTTTTCGGTCCCAATGACCAGGTGCTGATTCCTGCGCCGGCGTGGGTGTCCTACCCACAGATCGTCCATCTCTGTCGTGCCGAGCCGATCCTGGTGCCGGGAGACATCGAGTGGGGGCTGAAGGTCGGTGCCAAGGAACTCGACAACCACTCCACCACCCGCACCAAAGGGCTCATCCTCTGCTCCCCCTGCAATCCGACCGGGGCGGTGTACACCCTGCCGGAGCTGAAGGCGATTGCGGAGTGGGCCAAGAAGAACGACGTGTGGATCATCGCCGACGAGATCTACCGCCGGATCAACTATGGGGCGAAGGCGGCACCGAGCTTCCTCGACCTTCCCGACGACCTGCTGGAGCGGACGGTGGTAATCTGCGGCGCCAGCAAGGCGTACGCGATGACCGGGTGGCGGATTGGCGCCGCCCTGGCGCCGACCCATGTCTTCAAGGGAATGGCGGCGCTGCAATCCCACACGACCACCGGAGCCAACCACCCGGCGCAGTGGGCCTCGGCGACGGCGTTCAGCGACGAGCGGGTCGAGGCGGACGTCCTCCGGATGGTCGCGGCCTTCCGCGGCGCGCCGCGATCGCCTGGTGGCACGGTTCCGCTCCGAGGTGCCCGGCGTGGAGTTCGTGGAGCCGCACGGCGCCTTCTACTTCTTCTTCCGGGTGGACGGGCTGACCGGGCCCGGGGGCGGAGGCGCCGCCTTCTGCGAGAAGCTGATGGCCGAGGAGGGCGTTGCGCTGGTACCGGGTGCGGCGTTTGGAGACGACCGGTGGGTGCGGCTCAGCTATGCTGCGGCGGACAAGGAACTCGACGCCGGCGTGGACCGCATTCTCAAGTTCATCGGCCGGCTCACCGCCGCGCAGGCTGCGTAGGAGCGCTCGATGAACGTCGATACCCGCGTCGAACCGCTTGAGGGGAAACTCCCCGCCGTCGAATGGCGCTGGGACATCGAGACCGACATCCTCTCCGGTGGGTTCCGTTCGGCCGTGGGTAGTGCGGGCCGGGAGGGGAGCGTCGAACTCTCCGATGAGGAGGGCTCGGTCCTGGTACTCGACGTCCTGGACGGTGTCCTCTGCGGGCTCGACGTGGTGGTCTGGCCTGAGGTTGACACGGTGCCGGGGCTGGCCCCGCCAGACGGCGCACGCGCGGGGCGGGTGTTGCTGCCGAGCAAGGCCTCCCGTCAGACTGTCTCCGCGGTCGAGGTGGACACGACGCTGTCTGTCTCGGCCACGCCGGACGAGAAGATTGTGCACCTCCGCATCGGGGGACGCCGGGAAGTCGAGGTGGTGCGCGTCGCGGACCACCTGCTCGTCGAGTTGGACCACAAGCGCCGCCTTGCGGGGTTCTGGTTGACGGAGGTCCCACCATTCGCCCCGATCTGATCGGCCGCGTCGTCGCCACGGAGCTCCGGCCCTCCACTCCACATCAATTTCACTTCTGGACCGCGCGGGAATCCCCCGTGGGGGTCGGCGCCATCGTACGGGTGGACGCGCCCGGCCGCGTCGTCTTCGGCGTGGTCATGGACGCCGCCGCGTACGCCGACCTGGCCCGCCCGCTCGATGCGGTCACCGGCGCCGGTGGGGATCCGACGCAGGCGTCAGCTGCCGGCTCGACCCGCACCGAGATCCGGCTCTACACCGCCGCCGTCCTCCGGCAGGAGCCCGAGGAACCGCTGCAGCCGGTGCCCCTCGGCGAGGTGCGCATGGCCACCGACGACGATGTCCGCTCCGCGCTGCGGATGGACGCCTACACGACGGGCGACCGCCCCACGGGGATGCCGGTGGGGACCTACGGCGCGGCGGGGCTCGCCGCGCCCGTCTACCTCGACGCCGACTTCCTGCTCGGCCCCGAGGCGGCGCACCTCAACATCACCGGTGTCTCGGGCCTGGCGACCAAGACGAGCGCGGTGGAGTTCTTCCTCTCGAGCATCTTCCAGACCTTCCCGGCGCACAAGGGTTCGGTGGCGGCGCTCTGCTTCAACGTGAAGGGCCCCGACCTCTGCTTCCTCGATCAGCCCGCCGAGCTGTCGGTCGACGACATCGCCTCCTACGCTCGCCTGGGACTCGAGCCGAAGCCGTTCGAGCAGGTCCGCTACTTCGCCCCCTGCAAGCCCGACGGCGTCAACCTCAACACCCTGCGCACCCATCCCGACCTGGCCGCCAACACGGAGCCGCTGACCTGGGGGCTGCGCGAGGTGCTCGAGTACGCCGAGGTGGTGCTCAACCGCGACGACCTGGACGCGAAGGCCGATGCGTTCATCGATTTTCTGGCCGATCGGGTGGTCGGGCGGGACTTCCACGCACCGGAACTGCAGCCACACGGACTGGCGGGTGCTGACCTTCGCCGATCTCGAGGCGTTCTTCCGCGCCATCTTCGATGCACTGGAGACCAAGAACCGGGGCGACGTCTGGCGCACCCATCACATCGCCACGATCCGGAAGGTCCGGAACCGGCTCGGCAACATCACCACCCGTGCCAAGGGGCTGGTGACCGACGACGGCGCGTCGAACGATCTCCCTTGGGGGACGTTCGAAGACCGCGGTGTGTACGTCGTGGACGTGGCGAGCGTCGATCCGCTGGCGCAGGATCTCGTCTTCGCGCGAGTCGTGAGCAAGCTGCGCGAGCATCTCGAGCGTCGGGACCTCGGCGTAGACCACGTGGTCGTCTTCGTGGACGAGCTCAACAAGTACGCTCCCGCCGATGGCACCGACACCTACGTGCGGAAGATGCTGCTCGACCTTTCGGAGCGGGGGCGGTACCTCGGACTGGTGCTGTTCTCCGCCCAGCAGTTCCGATCGCAGGTGCTGCGGCGAGTGGTCGGCAACGCGGGGACGACCATCTACGGACGGATGGACCCCGACGAGTTGGCCACCGCCGGGTATGCCACGCTCTCGCCGGCGACCAAGATCAAGCTCGCAACGCTGCCGAAGGGCGAACTGATGGTGCGCCACCCCCACTTCACGCAGCCGGTGTTCATCCGCTTCCCGCGGCCCTGTGTGCTTTCCGGGCGGGATGGCGTGGAGAAGTTCCCGCCGGCGGTCGACCTGCCGTTCGATGAGGCGGTGGCCCGCCAGCTCCGGTCGATGGACCCTGCCATCAGCACCGACAAGGTGCGCGCCATCGTGGACGGGCGTCGGGAAGAGGATGTGCGCAGTGCGCTGGCCCGCACTCGCCAGCTCCGACCCGACGATGTCCTGGCCTACTTCACGGCGGCGCTGGGACGGCGGGTCGAGCCGGAGCTCGTTTCCCGCAGGAGCGGCGTGCTGCCGCTGCGCGGGACGCCGGATCCATATTCCTCTTAACCGCTCTTCTGTCATTGCGAGGAGGCCACCCGGCAGTGGTGGGTAGCCTCCGACCACTTCTGTCATTGCGAGGAGGCCCCGCCAGGGGCCGACGAAGCAATCTCAAGATCGGCTGCTAGCCCGAGATTGCTTCGGCCACTTCGTGGCCTCGCAATGACAGAACCGGCAACGTCTTGCCTCCCGCCCCCGGCAGGCGCATTCTCCTACCTGTGAAACTCGCGCATCTCGCCGACCTCCATCTCGGCTTCCGGCAATACCATCGGCAGACCCCCGCCGGCATCAATCAGCGGGAGGCCGACACCGCCATGGCGTTCCGTCAGGCGGTGGACGGCGTCATCGCCGCCCGGCCTGACGTCATCATCGTGGCTGGCGACCTTTTTCATTCCGTCCGCCCCACCAACGCCGCCATCGTCTTCGCGTTCCAGCAGTTCCAGCGCATTCGCGCCGAACTGCCTGACACGCCAATCGTCCTGATCGCCGGCAATCACGACACACCGCGCTCGACCGAGACCGGCAGCATTCTGCGCCTCTTCGACGAACTCGGCGTGGATGTCGCCACCCACGAGGCGCGGCGGTTCAGCTATCCGGAACTGGAACTGAGTGTGCTCGCCGTGCCGCACGAGGCGCTGGTCCAGCCGGAGCGGCCGGCGTTGAAGCCCGACGGGAGTGCGAAGTACGAAGTCCTCGTGGCCCACGGCGAGGTGGATGGCGTCTTCCCCTCCGATCGCTCGGCGGTCGAGTATGGCGGCGCCATCGTCCGTCCGGATGAGTTCGGCGCCGGGGAGTGGAGTTACGTGGCGTTCGGTCACTACCACGTCCAGACCCCGCTCGGCGCCCGTGCCTGGTATTGCGGAGCGCTGGAGTACGTGAGCACCAATCCCTGGGGTGAATTGCGCGACGAGGCGGAGAAAGGGCTCGAGGGGAAGGGGTGGTTGCTGGTTGACCTGGAGACTGGCGTCGCCGAGCCGCAGAAGATCGTCCCGGCGAGGAGGGTCCTCGACCTCCCCCGGCTCGATGGCACCGACATGGCCCCGGACGAACTCCAGGCGGCGATCACCGCGCGCGTTGCCGCCGTTCCGGGCGGCATCGAGGATCAGGTCGTGCGCCTGGTGGTGACCGGTGTGCCGCGCCATGTGGGGCGGCAGCTCGATCACGCCGTGGTGCGCAAATGGAAGGCGGAAGCGCTGCATTTCCAGCTCGACCTCAGGCGTCCGGAACCGACGCGGGTCACAGGGGTCGGTGCACCGGGCCGCCGCCAGACGCTGCCCGACATCGTGCAGGACTATCTCAGCCGCCGCCCCTTGCCCGCCGGCATTGACCGCGTGGCGTTCGTGAACGAAGGCGTCGAACTGGTGGCGTCCGCCGAGCGCGAGTTGGCGGAGGACTGATGCAGATCCATCGCCTCCGCCTCGTGAACTTCCGCCAGCACGAGGACTCCGAATTGATCCTCGGCGCGGGTCTCACCGGCATCGTCGGCGCCAACGGCTCCGGCAAGTCCACGCTGCTGGAGGCCATCGCCTTCGCGATGTATGGCACACCGGCGGCACGTGGCACCCGCGATTCGATCCGGCGCCGCGGCGCTCCGCCACGTTCGCCAGTGCGGGTCGAACTGGACTTCGCGCTTGGCGCGCATGAGTTCCGGGTCACGCGCAGCCTCAGCCAGGCCGAGCTGTTTCAGGATGGCGACCCGGCCCCCATCGCCAACAGCCTCGCCACTGTCACCGAGAAGCTCTCCCATCTGCTCGGGATGACCCGCGCCGAGTTCTTCAACACCTACTTCACCGGCCAGAAGGACCTGATGGTCATGGCCAAGATGAGCGCTCCGGAACGGGCGCAATTCCTGGCGCGGGTCCTCGGGTTCGAACGACTGCGGGTGGCGCAGGAGAAGCTCAAGGAAACACGCAGTGAGCTGCGCGCGCGGCTCCAGGCGTTGCAGGCGGGGCTCATCGATGCCGGCGAGCTCGACGCCGAGGAGGCGCGGGTTGCCGGCCTGGCTGCTGCGGCGAGCGAACGCGACAAGAATGCGCAGGAGGCGGTGCGCGCGGCCGCGGCCCGCCTCGCCGACGTCGCCCCCCGATGGGACACGATGCAGCAGCTCCGGACCCGGGTGCAGTCGCTCGAGGGGGATATTCGGGTCGCCGAGCATCAGGTGACCACGTCGCAGGAGCGGACCCGCGATCTCGACCGGCAGATCGCCGACGCCCTGCAGGCGCAAACCCATCTCGCGGGCCTCGCGGAGGAGCTGGCGCCGTTGCCGGCGCTGCGCGCCGAGCACGAGGCGCTGCAGCAGCTGTACGCGGCGTCGTCGCATCGGGCCGCGCTGGCCGCGAAGATCGAGGCCGCGCGCACCGCGCTCGCCGACCTCGATCAGCGGCTCGCCGCGCTTCCCACCGCCGAACAGCTGGACGCGGCCCGCGCAGCCGCCGCGACCGCGCGGGCGGCCTCCCTGGTGGCTGCGGAGCAGGCGGAGGAGAAGCACACCGCGTGGGTACGGGACCTTCAGGATGCGCGCACCAAGCTCCTCGCGCTGCGCGACCAGTATCGCGACCTGCAGGAGCAGTTTGACCGCATCACCAAGGCGGGGCAGGAGGGCGCATGCCCAACCTGCTCCCGGCCGCTCGGCGAGGACTTCGAGTCGGTGCGCGAGGTCCTGGGGCGCCAGGTCGAGGAAGTGAAGTTCAACGGCAACTTCTACAAGAAGCGGGTGGCGCAGCTCGAGCCTGAACCGGCGGAGGTCCAGGAGCTGGAGGCGCAGCGGGTGAAGGCGGAGGCCGCTGCTGAGGCCGCTGCCGCGGCGGTTGGCCGGCATCGAGGCGCCGCTGAGAGAGGCGCCTGCGCTCCGGGAGAAGCGGGCGCTCCAGGAGCGGACCATCGCCGAGTTGCAGGCGTCACTCAAGGGGGCGGAGGGGACGTACGACCCCGAGCGTCACAAGATCGTTCAGCAGGAGCTGAAGGCCCTTGAGGCCAAGGCGCTGGAGGCCGAGCGATATCGCGGGCTCGCGGAGCGCGCTGCCCGGCTCGCGCCGGAGTTGTTGGCCGCGGAGCAGGCGGTGACCGTCCGCGAGGAGGTCCTGACGGCATTGCGGCATCAGCGCCAGGAACTCGGCTTCTCGGAACCGGAGTTCGAGGAGGTGCGCGGGCTCGTGACCGCGGTGGAGGAAGAGCGGCGACGGGCCGAGCTGCAGGTCGTGGAGGCCAAGGGGGAGCGGGCCACCGCCGAGGAGGCCGCGCGGGCCGCGGCCCAGCGACGGAAGGAGCGGCAGGCGCGCGAAGAGGAGGTCAAGCGGGTCGAGGCGCGGTTCCTCGTGACGCAGGAACTCGACCGGGCGCTGACCGACCTGCGCACCGACCTCAACACCCAGCTCCGACCCGACCTGTCGGAACTCGCCTCCAGCTTCCTGCGCGACCTCACCAACGGTCGGTATACGGATCTGGAACTCGACGAGAGTTATACCCCGACGCTGGTGGACGAGGGCGAGGTCAAGCCGGTCATTTCAGGTGGCGAGGAAGACGTGGCCTACCTGGCGCTCCGGCTTGCCATCAGCCAGATGATCGCCGAGCGAGCGGGGCAGCCGCTCTCGCTGCTGGTGCTGGACGAGATCTTCGGTTCGCTTGACGAGGAACGGCGCGCCGCCGTCATGGAACTCCTCCGGAGCCTGGCGGACCGCTTCCCGCAGGTCATCCTCATCACCCACATCGAGGCGGTCCGCGAAGGGTTCGACCGGATCATTCGCGTGGAACGGGATCCAGCCCGCCGGGTGGCCGTGGTCCACGAGGAAGTTCTGGAGGGTGGAGGCCGCGATGTGGCGGCGTAAGGAGGGGCTGCGGGGGCCGGAGCGCCCCACCCTCGAGGATATCGATCCCCTCAACAAGATCTTCTCCAGCGCCTTCACCGACCGCTACCGGCGCGACGGCATGCCGGGCGTCCGGGTGCCCCATCTCAACTATGACGTCTGGCGCTTTGCCCTCGAGTCGGCGGGGAAGGGAGCGATGCTCTGGCGTGACCACGCGGGTGACATCGCGGCGTTCAACCTCGCGCACCTCTCTGGCTCCGAGGGGTGGATGGGGCCGCTTGCCGTACGACCCGATCGACAGGGGGAAGGACTTGGGAAGGTGATTGTCCTCGCCGGAATCGATTGGCTCAAGGCGAAGGGCGCACGGACCATCGGGCTGGAGACGATGCCTCGCACCGTCGAGAACATCGGCTTCTACAGCCGGCTCGGCTTCCTCCCCGGCCACCTGACCATCACAGTGGCGCGGGTCCCTGGATCCGGGCCGACGGTCGGGTGCACCCGGCTCTCCCGGGATGGTGGGGTGGATGCCGTCGCTGAATGTGCCCAACTCGTTGAGGCCGTGGCGCCGGGCATCTCATTCGACCGGGAGATCCGCCTCACCTCGGAGCTCGATGTGGGGGACACGACGCTCTACCGTCGCGAGGGCACCCTCGCGGCATTCGCCGTGTGGCACGCGGTGCCGCTCGCGCATGGACGCCCGCGCGAGGACCTCCGCGTCCTGAAACTGGTGGCAGTCGATGTCCCGGCGATGCAGGCCGTGCTGACGGGGATCGAGGCGGTGGCCGACGAGGAAGGGGTGGAGCGGGTGACGGTCCGCTGCCAGTCGGGACAGGCGGAGGCCTACCGCGGACTCATCACCGCGGGGTGGGAGAGCCACTGGACCGACCTGCGGATGTCGCTCGGTGGGTATCCGGAGCAACCGCTCTCGGGGGTGCTCTTCTCCAATTGGGAGATCTGAGGACCTTCTGTCATTGCGAGGAGGCCCCGCAAGTTTGCGATGTTGCGGGCCAGTGAGGCGGTGAGGCCGTTCCCTTCTGTCATTGCGAGGAGGCCCCGGAGGGGCCGACGAAGCAATCTCGATGGTTGTTTGACAGCCTGTTGATCCGTGCCCGCCATCTGGGGGCATGCCTGGTCGACGGTATCTATACGTGTATATCCTCGCGAATGCCTCGCACCGCGTTCTGTATACTGGGGTCACAAGAGACCTGCGCCGCCGGGTCGCCCAACACCGGGCAGGACTAGGCGGTGCTTTCACTTCGCGGTACCGCGTGCGTCATCTGGTCTGGTACGAGGTTCATGCTAACCCCGCCAGCGCGGTCCACCGGGAGCGACAGCTCAAAGCCGGGTCACGTCGGAAGAAGATCGCGCTGGTGGCGGCGATGAACCCGACGTGGCGGGATCTGTGGGAGGAGTTGTAGATCGAGATTGCTTCGGCCACTGCGTGGCCTCGCAATGACAGAAGTGGGGGCGCGGCCCTGTAATGACAGAAGTGGGGGCTTCGTGGCTTCGTGTGAGCCCCCGCCTCCTTCGTGTCCTTCGTGCCTTCGTGTGAGCTATTCCGGTCGGGCGCCCTCCGGCCTGAGCGCCCACCAGCGGACCAGCAGGACGATGCCCGACGCCAGCAGCAGGTGAACTGCCCCCGCCTGGACGCCCACGGGCACCAGCAGGATGAACCAGAGCACCAGGGCGGCGAGTGCCAGGACCAGCGTAAGGCGAGACGACATGGGCGTGCTCCGGCGTCGTTGTTGACGGGGTTGGGACCGGCTCGTATCTTAGCAGTGTCGGGCGGTGGTGGGGAACCATGTGCTTGAGCCAACAGTCCGTAGATAGGGTCCACATACCGTGGCTGATGCCATGCCCCTCAGGGGAAGACAGACGCCGGGGCGAGGATACCGCAACTTTCTTTCGGGCTTCAAGACACCCTTCCCACCATCGTCCGCACCCGGGCGCCGACGCACCTCGTCGGCGCTTTGTGCGTTCGGGCCGCCCAGCGCTTGACCTCGCCCGCAATTCGCCCAATTTCCGTCATCTTTATTCGGGAATCCCGATGCCCTCGTGCACCGTCACCCGGCGGGTCCACTTCAATGCGGCCCACCGCCTTCATAATCCCGCAGAATCTGACGCGTGGAACCGCGCCACCTTCGGGCCGTGCAACAACCCCAACTACCACGGGCACAACTACGAGCTCGAGGTGGCGGTCGAGGGCCCGATCGATCCGAAGACGGGCTACGTGCTCGACATCGCGGTGCTGAAGGAGCTGGTCGACGCGCACGTCTGCAGTGTCCTCGATCACCGCAACCTGAATCTCGACGTGCCGTACTTCCGCGATCACATCCCATCCGCCGAGAACATCGCGGTCTTCTGCTGGGAAGCGATCGCTCCCGCTCTTGCCGGCGGGGACCCTTCACCGAGTCCGGCTCTGGGAAACCCCGAGGAATTATGTCGAATATTTCGGTGGCTGAAACGCCGCTCGCGCCGCTCGTCCGGCAGCTCCTCGCCGGGTTGGGCGAGGATCCCGACCGCCAGGGACTGGCCAAGACCCCGGAGCGCGTCGAGGCGTCGCTCCGGTGGCTGACCCGTGGGTACGACCTCACGGTCGAGGACGCGGTCGGCGATGCGCTCTTCGAGGAAGAGCACGAAAGCATGATCCTGGTGCGCGACATCGAGTTCTACTCCCTGTGTGAGCACCACCTGCTCCCCTTCTTCGGCGTCGCGCACGTCGCCTACATTCCCGACCAGCGCATCCTCGGGCTCTCCAAACTGCCGCGCATCGTGGATGTCTTCGCCCGACGCCTGCAGGTGCAGGAGCGGCTCACCGACCAGGTGGCCAACGCCATCATGGACGTGGTCGCACCGCGCGGGGTAGGGGTGGTGCTCGAGGCGTCGCACCTCTGCATGATGATGCGAGGCGTGGAGAAGCAGCGTTCGCGGACCGTCACCAGTGCGCTCCGCGGCATCTTCACCAGCGACTCGAAGACCCGGGCAGAGTTCCTCCGCCTCGCCCACGGAACCGGGGCGGAATCCGAGTGAGCGCGCTGCAGGGTCGGATCGCCGTGGTCACCGGCGCTTCCCGCGGCATCGGCGAGGCCACCGCCAGGCTGCTTGCCGGCGAAGGGGCACGGGTGGTGCGCATGTCCCGTTCCCTCGCGCCTGCGCACGGGGCCGACGCCCTGGATCTTCGGTGTGACGTGACCGACGCCACCCAGGTGAAGATCGCCGCCGACCTGGTGCGCACCGAATGGGGGGCGCCCGACATCCTCGTCAACAACGCGGGCGCCTTCCACCTGGCGCCGTTCGAGGAGACCACCACCGCCGAGTTCGATGCCCAGGTCGCCGCCAACCTTCGCGGCCCCTGGCTGGTGGCGAAGGCGTTCGTGCCGATGATGCGCGCGGGGGCTGGCGGGGTCGTCGTGACGGTTGGGTCCATCGCCGATCACCACGGATTTCCGGGGAATGCCGCGTATGCCGCCGCCAAGTTCGGTGTGCGGGGGTTGCACGAGACGCTGGTGGCCGAACATCGTGGTACGGGGGTCCGGTTCACCCTCATCTCACCGGGGCCGACCGACACGGCTGCCTGGGACGCGGTGGATCCCGACTCGAGGGAGGGGTTCACCCCCCGCGCCCGGATGCTCCGGCCCGCGGACGTGGCGGCCGCGATCGTCTTCGCCGCCACCCGGCCGCCCCACGTGCAGCTGGACTGGCTGCGGCTCGGTCCGGTATGACCCGTTCCTCCGTCTACTTCACCCTGGTGCGCGCCATGAAGCTCAGTCGTTGGATGGTGCTCAGCCTCGCAATCGTGCCGGCCTCACTCGCCGCACAGAATTCGCTGCCCCCGCTTCCCGATACCACGGGGTGGGGTGTTCACGTGTTGACCCTCGCCCGCGACCCCTCCGGCGGCATCTGGGCGGGCACCTACGGCCGGGGCATTTACGTCCTTCCGGCAGGTGGCACCGCATGGCAGCAGATCAAGAGCGACACCACGCCAGGGTCGCTTTCCTGGGACTTCGTGGGTTCGATCGCGTTCGGGCCCCGCGGCGACGTCTGGTACGGGACGGTCGGGAATGGCTGGGGAGTGTCGCGAGACGGTGGACAGACGTGGCGCAACTGGACGTTCAGCGAGCTTGGCCCCGAGTGGCAGTACGTGGCGCCGGCCGGCATTGTCATGCGGGGGAACTCGGTCTGGATCGGCACGGCGGACGGTTTGCTGATGAGCCTCGACGACGGGGAGCATTGGACCGCCTACGTCGACGCCGCCGGCCCGGCCGCCCGCGGCCCCGCCGACACCGCGCTCATCGTGCTTCCCAACGAGTACATCCGCCGCATCACCCGCTCCCGGACCGGCCTCCTGCTCTCCACCCTGGCCGGCTCGGTGGCGATGACCAGGAGCCCCGACGGGGCGGTCTCGGTCAGCCCGCGCGGCTATGCCGGATTCCCCCCGCTCGGCCGGCTCGACAACTGGCAGGGCACGCTCTGCGGCATCCGCGAGGTGAGCGATACCACACCCTGCTACGAGCGCGCCGGACGGCTGGCTCGACCCGCCGGGGCGCCCGCCGCGCCGAAGACGAACTGGTTCGAGCGCCCGATTGCCCTGGACGACAACAGCTACATCGACCAGACCTATCGGTACGGCTCGACGATGGGCGGCAACTTCCAGCCGCACCAGGGCGTCGAGTTCAACAACTCCGACGGGACGCCGGTCCACGCGATCGGCAGTGGGCTCGTGGTGTACGCCGGGCCCGCCGAGGCAGGCGCGCTCACCGTCGCCATCCGGCACGACTCGGTACTCAAGGCCGGCGGGACGAAGTACATCTACTCGGTGTACTACCACAACTCGCTGCTGAAGGTCTCCCTCGGGCAGCGGGTGGCCGCCGGTGACGTGATCAGCGAGGTCGGTAACACCGGCCGCGCGACCAACGATCACCTGCATCTGGAGGTACACCTCTCTCCAGTCGAGGACGTCCATCTGATTGTGGATTCTCTCCAGCGCTATCCCGAGTACACCACGAACCCCGAACTGTGGATCCAGCCACTTCCCGGGACCGGGATCGTGGCGGGGCAGGTGCTCGACGACGACGGCAGACCGGTGGAACAGGCGCGGATCTATGGCATCATCAAGCCTGACCCGGCGGAGACGCCGTACTCGTTCGCCGAGACGTACGGGCCGAAGAACCATCCGCATCCGCTCTACGACGAGAACTTCGCCGTGAGTGACGTGCCGCCGGGCACCTACCTGGTCGGGACGGAGATCAACGGCCGCAGGGTCTTCCGCACGGTGACCGTGGAGGAGGGCAAGCTGACCTGGGTTGTCTTCCGACCGTAGCCGATGTTCATCGAACTCACCGACATTCTCCGCTGTCCCGCGGGTCACGAGGAAAACGTCCTCGTGCTCCTCCCGGACAGCGTCGTCCAGCGCCAGGTCCAGAGCGGCCAGCTCGGTTGCATGGATTGCGGGAAGGTGTATCCCGTACGCGAGGGCATCGTCGAGTTCATTGCCATCCCACAGGAGGTGCAGCCCTCCCAGCGACTGACCGGATCAGCGATGGCCGCGTTACTCGGTCTGGGCGGGCCCGGCGGCTATGTGGCGATGGTGGGTGGGGCAGGGGAACGCTGGAAGGAGTTCGCGCTCGAGGTGGAAGGGGTCCACGTGCTGGCGATCAATCCGCCGCCCGGGGCAGTCAGTGGCGCCGGGGTGAGCCTGGCCCAGGCGGCGAATCTTCCGGTGAAGAACCGCCATCTGCGTGGGGTGGTGCTCGGGCCCGGGTACGCGGCGGACCCGGCGTGGCTCGCCGACGCGATGCGCTGCCTGTTGCCGGGGCTCAGGGTGGTCGGTGAAAGCGAGACCCCGTCCCTGCCGGAGCTCGAGGTGCTCGCCAGCGCGGACGGGGTCTGGGTGGCGCGGACGCGGGGCGCCTAATAGACCGTTTCGACTCCACCGGCCGCGTAGAGCTCCTCGATCCGCTCCTTGTGGATCTGCTCCACGATCCGCCGCTTCACCTTCAGGGTCGGGGTCAGTTCCCCGGACTCGATGCTGAAGTCCCGGTCGAGGACGAGGAACTTTTTCGGCATCTCATACTGGGCGAGCTCGCGCAGCGTCTTCTTGATTTCCCCGGTCAGCTTGTTGTGCACCACGATGTCGCTGAGCAGCGCCTGGTCGGTGCGCCCCGTCATTCCCTCCCCCTCGGCCCACTTCCGCAGAATGTCCATGTTCGGCACCACGAGCATGATCGGGAACTTCCGCTTGTCACCGATCATCACCGCATTGAGCACGATCGGGTTGGTCTTCACGAGGTTCTCGATCGGCTGCGGCGCGATGTTCTTGCCGCCGGCGGTGACGATGATGTCCTTCTTCCGGTCGGTGATCCGGAGGTATCCGTCCGCGTCGATCTCGCCGATGTCGCCGGTGCTGAACCAGCCGTCCGCGCTCAACACCTCGGCGGTGGCTTCCGGCTTGTTGTAGTACCCCTTCATCACGTTCGGGCCGCGCGTGAGGATTTCCCCGTCGGGCGCGATCTTGATCTCCACGCCGGGCACGACCTTGCCGACGGTGCCGAAGCGGGAGCGTCCGAACCCGTTCACGGTGATGACCGGGGACGTCTCGGTGAGCCCATACCCTTCCATGATCGGGAGGCCGGCCGCGTAGAAGAACCGCGCGATGTCGGCCGAGAGCGGTGCTCCGCCCGACACGAAGAAGCGGAGCCGTCCGCCGACCCGCGCCACCAGCTTCGAGAAGACGAGCTTGTGCGCCACCTTGTACTTCAGCCCGAGCCCGGCCGGGACCGGCTGGCCCTCGATGTGGAGTTCGGCCCACGACTCACCGATCCGCTTGGCCCAGAGGAAGATCTTCTGCTTGAGTGGGGAGCCCGCCATCGCGTTCTCCAGCACCCGGGCGTAGATCTTCTCGTAGAGTCGGGGCACCGAGCAGACGACTGTCGGGCGGAGCTCGCCCATCTCGACGGGGACGCTCTCGATGCTGGTGGCGTAGTTGATGATGGCGCCCATCTGCGTCATGCAGTAGTGGCCGGCCATGCGCTCGAAGATGTGGGAGAGCGGCAGGAACGAGAGACACTCGTCGGACTGCCGCAAATCGAGGACGTCGAGCCCGGCCATCACGTCGGAGGTGATGTTCCCATGGGTGAGCATCACGCCCTTGGGGTCGCCGGTGGTGCCGGATGTGTAGATGAGGGTGGCGAGGTCGTCCGGCTTCACGGCCAGGGCGTCGGCACGCCACGACGGGTGCTTGCCCAAAGCGTCGCGACCCTTGGCGACCACCGCCTCGAAGGTCAGCGCGCCGCCGGTCGCAGCTTCGCCGTCGAACACAATGACGCTCTTCAGCGCCGGCAGGTTGCCGCGGATATCGAGGATCTTGCTCAACTGCGCGGCCGACGAGCAACAGACGGCCACAGCCCCCGAATCGCGGAGGATATACTCGATCTGATGGGCGGGGAGGGTGGGGTAGACAGGGACGTCGGCGCAGCGGGCCGCGAGGCAGGCGAAGTCGGTGATGGCCCATTCCGGCCGATTCTCGGACAGGATGGCCAGACGATCACCAGGGCGGACACCAAGTTCCATCAGGCCGACGCTGAAGGCGTGCACCTGGGAGAGCAGGTCGGCGAAGCTGAGGCCGGTCCAGGTGCCATCCCGCTTGACGCGGAGGGCGACTGGCCGCGAGGCCGAACGATCCATGGCCCCGAAGAAGAGTTCGGTGAGGGTGCGAGGCGCGGTATTCACGGGACCTCCGGAAATTCTGGTCTACAAACCGAACCGAATGATCCAGCGCTGCCCGGATCCAGGCACAGGCTGGTTTTCCTTGTAGCGAGTGGCACGAATCTCGACGATCGCGCTGTCAGGTGGCATCACGCCGGGAATCCGTCCCAGCGAGACAGGAGTCAGCGGCTCGCCGTTGGTCGTGGTGATGGCGGTGTCTGCGAGTCCGCCGCTGGCAAACCTGACCGTCCAGCTCGCCGTGTCAGTGATGGAAAGCACCGGCTCGATCACCTCGTAGATGATCGCGCGATTGGTGACCGGCGCCGCAGGATTGAAGGACTCGAGCCTGGCCACCAGCGGCGGCGTGTTGGTGTCGAGCAGGGTGTCAACCACGACCGTGTCCGGCAGGACAAGAATCAGGGTGTCCGGGGATGCGAAGACGGTGAGGATATTGAGCGACGACACGAGGCCATCCGTCGACGCCTGGACCCGGGCCTGTCCAGGCAGCTTGCCCAACACGACTCCGGTGGTACTCTCCACCGCGATGGTTGCCGTGTCGGGCGTCGACCACACGATGGCCGCCGGGATCGGATCCCCGTTCCGGTTGAGCGCCACCACGGTGTAGGTCACCGTGTCACCCACTTCGACCGTCGCGCCAGGCGGCGAGGTGACCTGCAGCGCGATGACGGTGTCGTCGCCCGAGCTCAGGTCGCTGCACGCCGCCAGCGCCAGGAGCCCGACGACAGCCGCGCGCCGTTTCATTCCGCGCCCTCCTCCGTCGCTCGCTCCGCTTCCTCCAGCGCCGCCTCGGCGTGCTTGATCCAGCGCTCCGCGTCGGGCCCCTTGGGCGGCCGCGCGAGAAACGCCCGGAGGTGTTCGGCCGCCTGGTCGGCGTCCCCCCGCTTCAGCAGGAGGAAGGCGACGCCGTAATGCGCCCCAACGAGGGTGGGATCCAGTTCGATGGCGCGCCGGTAGTGCCGGACCGCCTCGTCTGGCTGACCCGTCTTGGTAAACGCGATCGCCATGTTCTGGAGGATCCGGGTGTCCTGCGCATTGTCGCGGAGGGCGAGCCGGTAGGAAGTCAGCGCGGCCTCAAAGTCCCCCTGCCGCTCAAGCGCCAGCGCCTCGTTCAAGTAGTCGAGGCGCTGCGGTCGCAGCGTGGAGGATTTGCCCTTGCCGAGCAGCCGACGCCAGAAGCTCATGTGGTCGACGGGTCCTTGACGCGGGTAAGAAGGGACTCAAGTCGTGGTGTCCTCGCAAGATAGCCCCGATTTTGGGGGGTCGCAATGTGGTTGCTCGGCCCGGGACGACCGGGTAGCTTGGAGCATGCCCAAGTCACCGATTTCAAGTTCTCAGGACGTGATGGAGATCGACTGGGCCTTCTTTGGGGAGGTCTGCCGCGCGCTGGCCCTGAAGGTGGCCCGCGAGTTTGATCCGGAGGTCGTCCTCGGCATCGCGAAGGCCGGGGTCATGCCCGGCGTGGTCGTCGCCTCGATCCTGCAGAGGGAGTTCGCCTCGATGGTGGTCTCCCGGCAGAGCGGGCGCAAGGCGCCGGTGCTGGTGGCAGGCCCGCCGGCCTCGATCCGAGGTCGCCGAGTGCTGATCGTGGACGAAACCTGCGAGTCCGGCAGCACGATGAAGGTGGCGCTCAGCGAGGTGCGCCTCCTGCAGCCTGCGGAGGTGCGGACCGCGGTCTCCTTCAAGACCGGCCCCTACCAGCCCGATTACCACGCCTTTGAGACCGACAAGTTCATCATCCTTCCCTGGGATCGTGAAATCGTGGTCGACGGCGAGCTTGTTCCCCATCCAGAGTATGCCGCCCGACGTCCGTGAAAAACCGGCTTCGCGATGCCATCCAGTCCTCCCGGGCTGACTTCACCGAAATCCGTCTCGAGCGCAGTGTCACCTCGGCGGTGACCTTCCGTGGTCCCCGCCTGGAGGGCGCCACGGTCAGCACCGACGAGGGTGGCTTTGTTCGCTGCCTCAACCGGGGCTACGGCTGGGGCATGGCGAGCTTCACCTCCCTCGATAATCTCCCCGCCATGGTGGCGCGCGCACACGAGCTCTCGCTCGCGGTGCGCCTCGACGCCCCGATCCGGCTGGCCGACGCACCGGTCCGTGAGGACGACGTGGTCCTCCCCCTCGGCGGCGATGTCCGCGGGATCTCGCTCGACGTGAAGAAGGGGCACCTCGAGTCGCTCAATGCGCTGATGCTCGTCGCACGATCGCCGGATCATCGACACGCAGGCCGGCTATCGCGACGAGGTGGTGGAATACTGGTACGCCAATTCCGATGGGACCATGCTCTCCGAGCTTCGACCGGAGGTGACCCTCTCCGCCGTCGCCGTGGCCCGTGACCAGGGCACCATCGAGCGGGCGCTCGAGTCGCTGGGCCGGCGCTCCGGCTGGGAGGCCGTGCAGGACCGCGAAGAGCAGTTCCTCGCCGCTGCGGACCGCGCCGTGGCCCTGCTCACCGCTCCGCGGGTCCGGGGCGGCACCTATCCCGTCGTGCTCGATCAGAGGCTGGCGGGGGTCTTCGTGCACGAGGCCTTCGGCCATCTGAGCGAGGCCGATTTCATCTACGAGAATCAGCAGGCCCAGAGGATGATGACGCTTGGCCGGCGGTTCGGCGGGCCCGACTTGACGATTGGCGACGACGGCAGCGCCGCCGCCCTCCGTGGCACCCTCCCCTATGACGACGAGGGGACGCCGACCCGGAACACCCTCCTGGTTCAGAACGGCGTCCTCGTCGGCCGGCTTCATTCCCGCGAGACCGCCGCGCGGATGAACGAGGCTCCGACCGGTAACGCCCGGGCCCTCTCCTTCCGTCACCCGCCGATCGTCCGGATGACCAACACCTACATCGCCAACGGCACCGGGACGCGCGACGATCTCTTCCAGGACATCAAGCTCGGCATCTACGCATGCGATGCCCAGGGGGGGCAGACCTTTCTCGAGGACTTCTCCTTCACCGCCGGCCACGGCTACATGATTCGCGACGGCCAGCTCGCCGAGATGGTGAAGGATGTCGTGATCGCCGGTAACCTCTTCCAGACGATGGACCGCATCGACCGGATCGCCGGCGATTTCCAGTGGAACGAACTCGGCGGCGGCTGCGGCAAGGGAGGACAGGCCCCGCTCCCCGTGACCGAGGGCGCCCCCCACGTCCGGATCAGTGAGGCGCTCGTGGGCGGGATTGTCTCGTGATCGTACGCCTGCTGGAGCAGTGCCGCTTCCCGGGCCGAGGCCGCCGACGCGACGGTGAAGACCGATGAGACCGTCGCACTCCGCTTCGAGGCCGGGCGGCTGAAGAGTACGTCGTGGTCGCAGGAGCAGGGCGTCAACCTCCGCGTCCTCTCTGACGGCCGGCTGGGCGTGGCCGGGTCCACCGCAGCCAAGCCTGACGGCGGTGGTGGATGCGGCCCTGGCGTCGGCCGCGCTCGGCGATCGGGTGGAGCTGTTCTTCCCCGCGCCCGCGCCACTGCCCTCGGTGCGCACCCACTCGCCCTCGGCGGCCGCCGCCTCCGTGGCCGACCTGGCGGCACTGGGGCATTCCCTCCTGGATCGCCTCGCGCACGACGGCTGGCAGGTGAATGTGACGGTCGAACGAAGCGCCGGTTCCGTGCGGGTGGCGAACAGCCGAGGAGTCGAGGCCAGCTACGATGTGACCACCGTGACGCTCGCCGCCGAAGTGACGCGGGTCTCCGGCGACGATATCCTGATGGTCGGCGACCACTACGCCGCCGCGGAGCTGCCCGGTGAGCCGGTCATCGCGTCGCTGGCAGAATCGATCCGCCGGCGGGTGCGCTGGGCCGAACGGGCCGCGCCTCCTCCGCGCGGCGAGTTGCCGGTCCTGTTCACGTCGGCAGGATCGGCCGCGCTGTTCCTCCCTCTCCGGCAGGCGTGTCAGGGCAAGGCGGTACTCCAGGGCATCTCGCCGCTGGGGGCGCGGGTGGGCGAGCGCCTTTTTGACCCGGGGCTTTCACTCATCGACGATCCGTGGGTGGCCGGGGCACCCGGTTCGCGTGCCATCGACGACGAAGGAGTGGTGACCCGGCGCCTCCCCCTGATCGATCACGGGGTGGTCGCCGGGTTCGTCTACGACCTGGAAACGGCGGCTCGTGCCGGTGTCCCCGCCACAGGGCACGCCCGGCGGACCACCTTCGGCAAGCCGCAGGCGGCCTATTCCAACCTGGTTGTCTCACCAGGTGAGCTGAGCTGGGATGAACTCGTCGCGGAGATACCCGACGGGCTGATCGTCGACGAACTGATCGGGGTGGGACAGGGCAATGTGATCGGCGGGGCGTTCTCGCATCCAGTGGCCCTCGCCTATCGTGTCTCTGACGGGGAGATTGTGGGCCGCGTCAAGGACGCCGCCGTGGCCGGGAATGCCTACGAACTCCTCGGCCGGATCGCCGGCATCGGCAGCGAGGTCGAGTGGCGGGGGAGCCTGGCCATGCCGCCGATCCTGCTGGAAGGGGTGTCGGTGGCACCGATAGGCAGGCGCTTTTTGTCATTGCGAGGCCGCGGAGCGGCCGAAGCAATCTCGTTCCTTGTCCGGGATTGCTTCGTCGGCTCCAACTGGGGCCTCCTCGCAATGACAGAAATCCCTCCGACAGCGCCTGCAACCTTTTCGCCCTTCTCCCCGTCCAATCTCCTGATACCTTCCCTCAGGAGCCCGCACTGTGAATCATCCCGTTCGCCTCCTCGCCGCCTCGCTCATCCTTGCGACGGCCCCGCTCGTGACCCTCCAGGCCCAACAGGCCGAGCGGTTCGAGCTCTCCGGATCCAACCTCAAGCTGTACAACCTGATCGGAACGCTTCAGGTCGAGCCGTCGACGGGCAATATCGCCGTGGCGGAAGTCACCCGGGCGGGCAAGGACGGCACCAAGCTGACCGTCAAGAACTCAGGCGGAACGCTGAGCATCGCGTATCCGGGCTCAGAGTTCACCTATCCCGCCATGGGCTCCAATTCGGAGACCAACCTCCGTGTTCGCGACGATGGTTTGTTCAACCACGACTGGGGCAAGGGCAATTCAGGGCGAAAGGTGAAGATCACTTCCCGGTCCGGCGGTCTCACCGCATGGGCCGATATTCGACTGATGCTCCCCAAGGGGACGGAGATCGAACTGAATCTCGGCGTTGGTAAGGTCACGCTGACCAACGTGAACGGGTCGATCGAAGTGGAGACTGCCAGCGCCGATGTTTCCGGGACGAACGGGGCGGGATCGCTCTCGATCGATACCGGCTCGGGTGACGTGACACTCGCGGGGCACGACGGTCCCCTTTCGATCGATACGGGATCGGGTGATATCGTCCTCAGCAACATCAAGACAGATGGGCTCACCCTGGATACCGGGTCCGGCGATGTGATGGTTGATGGCGTGACCGCCGAGGGGCTCTCGATCGACACCGGCTCTGGGGATGTGACCGTCACGGCGGCCGCAGTTGGCGATGTGGAAATCGATACCGGCAGCGGGGAGGTCCGGATCGCCCTCACCCGCGACATCGATGACCTGTCCGTGGACACCGGTTCGGGAGATGTCGAAGTGTCAGCGCCGAAGTCGATGGGCGCGGCGGTCGAAATCGAGACCAGCAGCGGAGACATCACGACCGAGTTCCCGCTCCAGGTGACACGGAAGGGACGCGATGGATTGGCGGGAACGATCGGGGACGGGAAGGGGACGATTACAATCGATACCGGCTCGGGCGACGTGACGCTAAAGCAACTACCGTAGCGGCGGGCCCCGGAGGGGCGCACCGCGGTGTGCCCCTACGCGGCCGGCCCCAGCGCCTCGACGTAGGTCAGCCCCTTGGACATCCGGTCATAGAGCACCGAGAGCGAGTCGGGGGCGCCCACCAGGAAGCGGCACTTGTCGTCTCCCCGGGTGCGGCATTCCACCTCCATCACCGCGACCTGGCTCTCGGCCATCCGACCGAGGAAGTCCGCGAGCATCCCGCTGGTCAGGTGGCATGCCGGGTAGGAACTCCCCTGGTCCGGGGCCGCCTCCGCCCAGTCATCGCTGTCCAGCGCCATGACCGCGGGCGCCAGTTCGCTGACGGTCAGTGTACCCCACCCATAATCGCCGAAGAACCCGCGTAACGCCTCCGGCAGGTAGGCCGCATCGAGGTCGCCTGGCTGGACCACACCATAGGCCGTCTGGAGCCACGCGCTGAAGGCGCTGAAGAGCCCCTCACCACCAGCGACGCCGGCCTCCTGGAGGAGGGCGGCGGTCTGCACGCCGCGATCGCGGTCGAGGCTGGCGCGGAGCTGATGCAATGCACGCCGGCCGAGGCCGAGGCATTGGTATTGGGAAAACGGGGCTGGGCTCGTCATGGGTTTCTCCTCGCCGGAAGATTACGGGCGCGGGGCGACGCGGCGCAAGAGCTCGTCCTCATCGATGACCGGAATGCCCAGGGAGTTGGCCTTCTCCAGCTTGCTGCCAGCCTCGGCTCCCGCCACCACGAGCGAGGTCTTCTTGCTCACCGATCCGGAGACGTGGCCCCCCGCGCGCTCGACCAGCGCCGTGGCCTCGCTGCGGGAGAGCGTGGGCAGTGTTCCCGTCAGGACGATCGTCATCCCCTGGAAGGGACCATCCGACACGGCGGCGTCCGGCTCGGTCATGCCGAGTCCAAGCGCTTCGAGCCGCTCCACGAGGTGCCTGTTGCGGGGCGTCCGGAAGAAGCGATGCACCGCTTCGGCGATGATCGGCCCGACCCCGGGCACGGCGTTCATCGCCTCCACGGTGGCGTCCCGCAGCGCTGCCATGGTGCCGAATCGCCGCGCCAGCAGCACGGCGACGGTCTTGCCGACATGGTGGATGCCCAATCCGAAGAGGAGCGTGGAGAGGGGCCGGGCCTTCGAGTCGGCGATCCCCTTGATGAGGAGCGCCGCCGACTGCTCGGCAAATCGCTCCAGTTCGACGAGTTGCTCCGGCCGAAGTTCGTACAGGTCAGCCACGTCACCGATGAGGCCCGCATCCAGCAGCTGCCGCACCCGTTCATAGCCCAGGCCACGGATGTCCATCGCCTCGCGTGAGGCGAAGTGGACGATGCCCTCGAGAATCCGGCCGGGACAGGAGACATTCGGGCAGTAGCGAATGACCTCGTCCGCCGGCCGTTCCACCGCGGTGCCGCAGACCGGGCACTCGTCGGGAGCCACGAACTCGATCTCCGTCCCATCCCGACGGTCGCGCAACGGCCCCATGACCTTCGGGATCACCTCACCCGCCCGAACGATCTCCACCCAGTCACCCGCGCGAATATCCTTCTGCGCGATGATCTCCTCGTTGTGAAGCGTCGCCGTGCTGACGGTGACCCCACCGACCTCCACCGGTTCGAGCACGGCATAGGGGGTGAGCGCGCCGGTCCGCCCGACGTTGACGCGGATCTCGAGGAGCTTCGTGACGGCGACCTCCGGCGCGAACTTCCGCGCGATGGCCCAACGCGGCTCGCGCCCCCCGACAATCCCGAGATCGTCGTGCAGGGTGAGCTTGTCGATCTTCACGACGACCCCATCCGCCTCGAAGGGTAGGTCGTGGATCATCCCCTCGTATTCCGTGACCGCCTTCTGGACTGCCGCGAGATCCGTATGCCGAGCGCGATGTGGGGCTACCGGGAGTCCCCACGCGGCGAGCTGATCGAGGACTTCCCACTGGGTGGCCGCGTTCAGGTCCCCTTCGATGACCTCGATGTGGAAAGCGAAGAGCCCGAGCCGGCGGCTCCGGGTGATCCGGGCGTCGAGTTGCCGGAGGCTGCCGGCGGCGGCATTGCGCGGGTTGGCAAACGGTGCCTCTCCCGCCTCTTCGCGTTCGGCGTTCATGCGGTTGAATGCCGCGCGGGAGAAGTAGACCTCGCCCCGGATTTCCATCAGCGTCGGATGCCCCGACCCCTGGAGCGCGAGGGGAAGCCCGGGAATGGTGCGGAGGTTGTTCGTCACGTCCTCGCCGACCGTCCCGTTCCCGCGGGTGGCCCCGGTCACGAACTTGCCCGCGCGGTAGGTGAGGTTGACGGCGGCGCCGTCGATCTTGATTTCGGTGGTGTACCCGCCCGTCCGGACATCGCTGTTCAGCCGCGCGTTCCGGTCCTCCCACGCCTGGAGCTCCTCGTCGTTGAACGCGTTGGCGAGGGAGTGCATCGGGCGGAGGTGGGGATGCTTGTGCAGGGCCGTTGCCGGCTCGGCGCCGAGGCGCTGGGTGGGGCTGTCGGGAGTGGCCAGCTCCGGGTGGGCGGCCTCGAGGGTCTGCAGCGCACGGAAGAGGCGGTCGTACTCCGCGTCCGATATCTCGGGCGCGTCATGCACGTAGTAGGCGATGTTGGCGCGGTCGATCAGACGACGCAGTTCGGCCGCGCGTTCCGACGGGCTCACCGTCCGGCGGCCTCCTGCGCCAGCACCGTCCTGGCCACGCCGACGAGGCGGTCGAGTTCCTCCGCCGTGGCACGGCCGAGTTGACCTTCCTCCCACGGCCCTTCCTTCTGGGCGTACGCCTCCAGCAGCCGTCGGATGAACCCGAGCAGGGCGACGCGCTCCCGGTCTTCCTGGCGCCCCACCCCCTCCTCCCCCCGACGGGACTGCAGCCGCTCGAAGCGGTGCGCGTTGCGTAGTGCCTTGGCCGTCAGGCTCGCGACCACCTGGCAGAACTTCACGTCCACGTCAGAAAAGCTGGGGCCGTCACGGAAGGTGCGGAGGAAGATGGCCCCGATGGGGGTGCCTCGCCACGTGATCGGCACGACCGTGATCGACTTGACGCGCCGGTGGGTGAGCGCACCCCGGACGTGCCGCAGCGTCGGGTCGTTGACGGCATCGGGAATGAAGACGGTCTGCCCCGAGTGAATGGCGCGCTTCAGCTCGGGGTAGCGGTCCAGGTCCACGACGTAGTTCCGGATGCTTGGGTCCTCGAAGCTCGCCACGAGACGGACCGTCTGCCCCCCGCGTTCCGAGAGGTAGATGGCACAGCGATCGAGGCCAAACGCCTCGCCGAGCCGCTTGGCGATGGACTGCACGATGTCGGCGAAATGGAGCGAGCCACCGATCTCCTCGAGGATTTCGATGACCGCCAGCAGGTGTCGGCGCTCATGCTCCAGCGTCTGGACCCGGGCGGAGAGGCGCTCGAGTTCTTCGGGAGACGTACCGGCAGACTGAATCATGGGAGTCCGTCCTGTTATTTCTTGTTCGCGATGGCCTGGAGGAAGCCGGCGGCCTCCTGCTTCCAGACCGGATCCATGACGTCGATGAGCGGCAGCGAGGGGATGATCTTCAGCTGCTCGCGGGCCTCAGCCCACTGCTTGGTGTCCATGTAGATCAGCGCCAGGTCATAATGATGATAGATGAACTCGGGCCGGAGTTGAATGGCCCGTTTCATGTACGCGATGGCGTTGTCCCACGATGCCTCGCTGAAGACCGCCCCGCCCAGAAAACTCTTGGCAAAGAACCGTTCAAACCCGGACAGCCGCATGATTTCGGCATTCCATCGGCCCATCAGGTGAAAGGCCCCGTCGTTCAACGGGTCGAGCTCGATCGCCTTCAGCCCATCGGCGCGGATTTCCGTGGCCCGCTGCACCCGTTCCTTCTTGCCCAGGGTCAGCGAGTTGCGGCCGATGGCATTGGCGAGCGCGAACCACCCGTTCGATCCTTCGGGGTTCGCCGCGACGGCCCGAGTCGCGTACCTTTCGGCCAGTTGGTACAGCGAATCCCGGGCCGGATCAGGCACGCTGTCGGGCGTCTGCTTCCCGATGTCCACGGCGGCAATCGAGGCCCGCCAGTTGGCCTCGTAGCTCATCGAGTCGAGGGCCATGGCGGCCTGGTAGTCCTTCAGGGCTGCCACGGGGTTCCGCGCATCCATTGCCGCGACGCCCCGGGCCACCAGTTCGGGTGCAGACTGGGCGGCGGCCGGGGTGGCGATCAGTACCGCAACGAGGGCGGCGGCCAGCAGGCGCACTACGACTCCGGGTGTGGGGGTCCAGCGGTTCGGGAGGATGTCCTTAATGGTGATTCCATCGCTCATCGAATGCAAGCGAGACGGGGCTGAGCTCCCGCCGGGCACGTGGGCGGCTATCGTGCACGCCTATGCCTCGGAGGAAATCCCCGACTACCAGATGTCGGCCCTCCTGATGGCCGTCGTCTGGCGCGGATTGTCACCCGCGGAGCTCGCGGAACTCACCGCGGCGATGCTCGCCTCCGGAGACCAGCTCCGCTTCGATGGCTGGGAGGTGCCGCGGGTAGACAAGCACTCGACCGGTGGCGTAGGGGACAAGACCTCGCTCCTCCTGGCTCCGATGCTCGCCTGCTGCGGGGCCGCCGTACCGATGATGTCCGGCCGGGGGCTCGGTCACACCGGCGGAACGCTCGACAAGCTCGAGTCGATTCCCGGGTTCACGACCCGGCTCGCGCTTCCGGAGGCGATGGCGCAGGTCCGCCGTCTCGGGTGTGCCCTCTTTGGACCAGACGCCCGAGATCGCACCGGTGGACCGCCGGCTCTATGCCCTCCGCGATGTGACCGGGACGGTGCCCTCCGTGCCGCTCATCGCCGCCAGCATCATGTCCAAGAAGCTCGCCGAGGGGCTGAACGCGCTGGTCCTCGACGTGAAGGCGGGAAGCGGCGCCTTCCTCCCCGACGAGACCGATGCGATCGAGCTGGCGCGGACGATGATCGAGCTCGGTGAGGCGAGCGGCGTCCGGACGGTGGCGCTGGTGACGGCGATGGATCGCCCACTGGGCAACGCCTGCGGCAACGCCCTCGAAGTGGAAGAGTGCATTCTCGCCCTGAGGGGCGATGGCCCCGCCGACCTCATGGAGGTGACGCTGGCGCTGGGCGTCGAGATGCTCAGGGCCGCGGGCCTCGAGCCGGACGACACGGCTGCACGCCGGCGCCTCGAGGACACCATCGCGTCCGGCGCGGCCTTGCGGAAGTTCGCGGCGATCATCGAGGCGCAGGGAGGCAATCCGGCGATCGTCGATGATCCCGCCGCACTGCCCCAGGCCGCGCATTCAGCGGTCTATGCCGCCCCATCCAGCGGCTGGGTCGCGGCGGTGCATCCGAAGGCGATTGGGCTGGGCGTGAACGCGATGGGCGGGGGCCGGTCGCGGGTGGAGGACAGCGTCGACCCCACCGTCGGGTTTGTCATCACCGTGCACCCAGGCGATGAGGTGGTGGCGGGACAGCCGCTCGCGACCATCTATGCGCGCGATGCGGCCGGATTGCAGGCAGGGGAGGCGGCGCTGTCGGAGGCGATCGTCCTCGGGGCGGCGTCTCCCCAGGCGCGCCCACTCGTTTCGCATCGTGTTACTGTTGATGGCGTCGAAGTCCTCCCCCGCTGACTGACGCCCTAACTCCTACTCCTTGAGGTGTGCATGGCTGTCGAAGCACAGAACTTTTCAAATCACTCCCGCATGGTACCGGCCTTTCACGGATTGCTCTTCGGCCTGATCCTCGTCGCGCTCGGGTACGAAGTCACCATGTTCGTGAAACAGCCCGCGTTCGGTACTGCGGTGGGCGTGATGCTCGCCGTCGGCCTGCTCCTGGTGACCTGGTATGCGCGGGTCTTCGCCCTGACGGTGCAGGATCGGGTCATCCGCCTCGAGGAACGGCTGCGGATGGGGGCGCTCCTGTCCGGCGACCTCAGAGACCGGATCCCGGAATTCTCGCGCGAAGCAACTGGTGGCGCTGCGGTTTGCGTCGGACGCGGAGCTGCCGGCGCTGGCCAAGCGTGTGCTCGATGAGCGGATCACCGACCAGAAGGTCATCAAGGGGTTGATCCAGGAGTGGCGAGCGGACCACCTGCGGGCCTAGGCCCGCGACACGGAGTCCCGTGACCCATGTCAGAAGCGCCCCCAGCGGATTCCGCTGGGGGCGCTCCTGCTGTCCGCTGCTGGATCGGGTCAGACGTCGAGATTGGTCACGTAGTGGGCGTTGCGCTCGATGAACGCGCGGCGCGGTTCGACCTCGTCGCCCATCAGTTCCTCGAACAGGTTGCTCGCCTCCACCGCATCGTCCAGGGTCACCCGGAGGACCGTCCGCTTTTCCGGGTCCATCGTGGTGTTCCAGAGCTGCTCGGGATTCATCTCGCCGAGGCCCTTGTAGCGCTGGATCATGATGCCGGTCTTGCCCTCGTCGGCGCCCAGGCGCTTGGCGTACTCGTCCTTCTCGGCCTCGTTGTAGGCGTAGTACTCCTCCTTGCCCTTCGCGACCCGGTAGAGCGGCGGCTGGGCGATGTACACGTAGCCGGCGTCGATCAGCTCGGGCATCTGCCGGAAGAAGAAGGTCAGCAGCAGCGTCCGGATGTGGGCGCCGTCCACGTCGGCGTCGGTCATCAGGATGATCTTGTGGTACCGCACATCCTCCAGCTTGAAGTCCTCGCGGACGCCGGCGCCGATGGCCGTGATCATCGACCGGATTTCCTCGTTGCTGAGGATCTTGTCGATCCGCGCCCGCTCGACGTTCAGGATCTTGCCGCGGAGCGGCAGGATCGCCTGGAAGGCGCGGTTGCGGCCCTGCTTGGCGCTGCCGCCGGCCGAGTCGCCCTCGACGAGGTAGATCTCGCACAGGGTGGGGTCGTCGAGCGAGCAGTCGGCGAGCTTGCCGGGGAGGACGGCGTTCTCCAGGCCTGACTTCTTGCGGACCAGGTCGCGCGCCTTGCGGGCGGCCTCGCGCGCCAGCGCCGCGCTGACCGCCTTGTCGAGGATGGCGCGCACGACCGGCGGGTGCTCCTCGAGATAGGTGCCGAGGTGTTCGTTGACGATCTGCCGGACGATGCCCTCGACCTCGGAGTTGCCGAGCTTCGTCTTGGTCTGCCCCTCGAACTGCGGCTCCTTGACCTTCACGTGCAGGACGCAGGTCATCCCTTCGCGCACGTCGTCGCCGGAGAGCGTGAAGTCGGCCTTCTTGAGGGCACCGGCGCGCTTGGCCGCTTCGTTGATCGTGCGGGTCAGCGCCGACTTGAAGCCGGTGAGGTGCGTGCCGCCCTCGTGCGTGTTGATGTTGTTGACGAAGGTGAAGGTGTTCTCGTTGTAGCCCGTCCGTGTACTGCAGGGCGACGTCCACCTCGATGTCGTCCTTGACGGCGAAGAAGGCGATGACCTTCGGGTGCAGCGGCTTCTTGTTCCGGTTGAGCCACTCGACGAACTGCGACCAGCCCGCCCTTGGCGAAGAACTTCTCCTCCTGCACCTCGTCCTTCCGCTCGTCGCGGAGGATGATGGTGATGCCCTTGTTCAGGAACGAGAGCTGCCGCAGCCGGTCGGCCAGCGTGGTGTAGCTGAACTCGAGCACCGAGAACATCTCGGGGTCGGGCTTGAAGGTGACGGTGGTGCCGGTCCCCTTCGCCTTGCCGAGCACGCTGAGCGGCTTGGTGGTCTTGCCGCGGGCGAAGGCCATGTGGTGCCGGTTGCCGTCGCGGTCGACCACCACCTCGAGCCGTTCCGAGAGGGCGTTGACCACCGAGACGCCGACGCCGTGCAGGCCGCCGGAGACCTTGTAGGTGGACTTGTCAAACTTGCCGCCGGCGTGGAGCACGGTGAGCGCGAGCTCGACGCCGGGGATCTTTTCGATGGGATGGATGTCGACCGGAATGCCGCGACCGTTGTCGGTCACGGAAATGACGTTGTCCTTCTTGATGGTGACGGTCACCTGATCGCAGTACCCGGCCAGCGCCTCGTCGATCGAGTTGTCGACCACCTCGTAGACCAGGTGGTGCAGGCCGTTCTCGCCGGTCGACCCGATGTACATCGCGGGCCGCTTCCGGACCGCTTCCAATCCCTTCAAGACCTGAATAGAACCTGCGCCGTAACTCTGCCCCTTCGGTCCAGCCGGTCGTTCGTCTGCCATGTGTGTGAAGCCTGGTTCAGGGTGGGCCGGAACGGGGGCCGGCGATGCCCTGCAAAATAGGCGGTAACCCATTGCGGGTCAAGCCATTAGGCCGGTTCTTGAGAGCTTGCATTTCGGGTGGCGGACCTTCTCAATTTCGCCTCGAAATCAGTACTCATTCCTCTTGTTGAGTGGTCCCGCAATCCAGCGAATCGAGTTGATGCGCCCACTCCGTCCTGCGTTGACCCGGGCCAGGATGCGGGGTGTCATCAGGCTGAGTTCGCTCGCCCAGGGTGCCGTTGCCACCCGGACGCGGAGGATCCCGTCTTCGGAGACCGATTCCGCCTGGGTGACCGCCGCGATCTGGGGACCGACCAGCTCCGGCCACCGTTGCACCACCTCCGCCCGTTCCACGCCCTTCCCGAGACCCGACGAGCTCAGGTACTCCTCAAGCACCTGCGCGAGCGGGGTGAGCGGGCGCTTCTTGCCAGAGGGGTCCGGGCGTCTCTTCATGCGGCCTCCGTCACGACGCCCTGGTGGACATTCCAGATCGGCAGTTTCAGTCCGGCCGGAAGTTCATCCCGCCGCGGGGCGGTCACGAACACCTGCCCGACCGGCTGCGCGAGCAGCCGGTCGGCCAGCCGGGCCTGACGATCGGCGTCCAGTTCGGCGAAGACGTCATCGAGGAGCAGGGCGGGGGGCACACCCCGCGCCTCCTCGATCGTCCGTCAGTTCGAGCAGCCGGAGCGCCACCGCGGCGCTGCGCAGCTGTCCCGTCGAGCCGAAGTCGCGGAGCGATCGGCCGTCCACCGTCATGATGAGGTCGTCCCGGTGTGGTCCGATGGTGGTCATCCCCCGGCCGATGTCGCGAACACGGACCCGGTGCAGCGCCTCGGTCCATCCCGCCGGGTCCGCGAGTGCGGCATCGGTACGGTACGACAGCCCCGTCGGCCCATGCTCGCCGAGTGACGCGAATCCCTCAGCGAACCGCGTGGCGGCGCCGGCCACCCACCGCAGGCGCAGGGCGGTCACTTCACTCCCGGCGGCCGCCAATGGCGCATCGAAGGCGCGGGCCAGCGGCTCCTGCCCCTGGCGGAGCGCCGAGTTGCGCTGCGCGAGCGCCGCACGGTAGCGGGACAGCGCCCGGAGGTAGTCGGGGAAGGCCAACGAGAGCATGCGGTCGAGATACTGCCGCCGCTCCGTCGCCGGCCCCCCGGCGAGCGCCACATCCCGCGGCAGGAACGCCACCGCGACCCATGCGCCGACCGCCTCCGAGAGCCGGGCCATCGGAGCTCCGTCCAGCAAGAATGCGCTTCTTGCGATTGCCGGTCGTGTAGGTCACTTCAGTGGTACGGGTGCGCGCGCCGTCATGGAAGGTGGCTTCGAGCCGAAACCCGGGGCCGCCGAACCCGGCCACCTCCGCGTCCGTCGCTCCCCGAATCGCCCGGAAGAGCACCGGGTAGCCGATCGCCTCGAGAAAGTTTGTCTTCCCCTGGGCGTTGGGCCCGAGGAGCACCACCCCCTCCGGTGGGAGGGCGTGGTCGAGATCGCGGAGATTCCGGAATCCCCGCAGGACGATTCGGTCGAGGTGCACGAGGGCTCAGCTGCCGCGGAACGAAGCCGTGCGCTTTTCCAGGAACGCGCCCATCCCCTCGCGCATGTCGTCGGTCGAGGAGAGCAGGCCGAAGTGGTTGGCCTCCAGCAGGAGTGCCTCGTCGAGGCTCATTTCCAGGCCTGCGTCCACCGCCTCGATGCAGAGCCTGACCGCGAGCGGGCCGTTGGCGAGAATCCCGCGGAGCAGCGTTTCTGATTCGGCCATCAGCGTGTCCGCGGGGACGACGCGATTGACGAGTCCCATCTGCAGCGCCTCTTCGGCGCCGACCATGCGCGCCGTCAGGAGGAGGTCCAGCGCCCGTCCCTTGCCAACCAGCCGGGGGAGCCGCACCGTCCCGCCGTATCCGGGGCCGATGCCGAGCTTCACTTCGGGTTGCCCGAACTTGGCGGTCTCACTGGCGACGCGCAGGTGGCAGGCCATCGCCAGTTCGCACCCACCGCCCAGTGCGAAACCGTTGACGGCGGCGATGACGGGCTTGCCGCACCGCTCCAGCCTCCGGAACACCGCCTGGCCCCGCATCGCGCGCGCCTTTCCGGTGATCTGGTTCTGCCCGGACAATTCTCCGATGTCGGCCCCGGCGACGAACGCCTTGGGGCCCGCGCCGGTGAGGATGGCTCCCTTGATGGCGTCATCCCCCTCGATCTGCGCCACCGCCCGGTCCAGGTCGGCGATGACGGCGTCGTTGAGGGCGTTGAGCTTGTCGGGGCGGTTGACGGTCAGGAAGGCGATCCCGTCGCGCACGTCGAGGAGGAGCGTTTCGTAGGGCATGATGAGGGTCGGGTTGGGGGGCGGTGGCCAACAGTCCGGAACGAGAGCATTTTAATGCCATGACGCCTCGCGTGCCCGTCCGGGTGAAGGACCGACGTCTCACCCAGCGGGCGGGCGGCCGCGTGAGCGAGACGCCGGCAGGTGGCGCGGGCCGAACTGGCGATGCTGGTCGTGGTCCTCATCTGGGGCGCCAATTTCAGCTTCATGAAGATGGCGCTCGCCGAGATGTCGGGGCTCAGCTTTGCCGGCCTCCGGTTTTCCCTGGCCGCGGTGATTCTCCTCGCGGTGCTGAAATGGCGCGAGGGGTCGATCGCGCTGCCCCGGGAGGCGTGGTGGACCCTCGTCTGGATGGGTCTGCTCAGCAACACGCTGTACCAGGTCTTCTTCATGTACGGGCTGACCCATACGTCGGTGGCCAACGCCTCACTCATCATCGCCACGACCCCATTGCTGGTGTCGCTTCTCGGCGCGGTGACCGGTATCGAGGCGCTGCGGCGGCCGGTGGTGACCGGTGGTGTGCTGGGCTTCGCCGGCGTAGCACTCATTCTGGCGGGGAAGGGAGTCGAGCTCGGCGTCGGGCGGCTCGCGGGGGATATCGCCATCTTCGGGGCGACGCTCTGCTGGGCGGTCTTCACCCTGGGGGTCAGGGCGATGCGGATCCGGATCTCGACCCTGCGCCTGACCGCTTGGACTATGGCGACCGGCGCGCCGGGGCTCCTCCTATTGGGCGGGCCGGGGTTGATCGAGCTCGATTGGAGGAGCTTGAGTCTCCGGGCCTGGAGCGGTGTCTGGTACGCGACGCTCCTCGCGATCGTCGTCGCTTACCTCCTGTGGAACAACGCGGTTCGCGTCGTCGGGAGCGGCCGGACCGCCATCTTCAATTCGGTGATTCCCCTGATCGCCATGCTGGTCGCCTGGCCGCTGCTCGGGGAGCATCCCCGTTCCATCCAGATTGGCGGCGCCGTCTTGATCGTCAGTGGAGTCCTTCTCTCTCGCCGGGCTGGATCTCCGCGTCGGCTCACCCGCCCGACGCTGACCCACGTCCCCGCTTCCCGCTTCCCCGCCTACCATGTCCTCAATCCTCGCCATCGATTCAGGCACCACCGGAACCACGGCCCTCGTCATCCACCAGGACGGCACCGTCCTGGGCCGCGGTTACCGGGAGCTCCCGCAGCACTTTCCGCGACCGGGCTGGGTCGAGCACGATCCCGAGGACATCTGGCGGGGCGCGCTGGAGGCCGGACGCGAGGCAATTGGGCAGTCGGGCGAGCGCCCCGTCGGGATTGGCATCACCAATCAGCGGGAGACGATCCTCCTCTGGGATCGGAAGACGCTCGAGCCGCTCGGGCGCGCCATCGTCTGGCAGGACCGCCGCACCGCACCGCGCTGCGCCGAACTTCGGGCCCTCGGGCTCGCGGAGATGCTCCAGGAACGCACCGGACTGGTCCCCGATCCCTATTTCTCTGCGACGAAGCTGGAGTCGATGCTGGCCGACGAGACCATCCGGAGGCGGGCGGAACACGGGGAATTGGCGGCGGGAACAGTGGACAGCTGGCTGGTGGCTCGGCTCACCGGCGGGGCGAGTCACATCACCGATCACACCAACGCGTCACGGACGATGCTCTACGGGCTCGAGTCGAAGAGCTGGGACCCCGAGTTGCTCACCCTCTTCAAGGTCCCCCCGGCTCTTCTCCCGACCATCGTCGGTTCAGGTGCGGTGAGCGGGGAATCCCGCTCGGAGCACTTCGGGTTCTCCATGCCCATCGCCGGCATTGCCGGCGACCAGCAGGCGGCCCTCTTCGGGCAGGGGTGTGTCACCGCTGGCAGCGCCAAGAACACCTACGGCACAGGGACCTTCCTCCTGATGCACGCCGGGGACCGCCGCGCCGCATTCGGCGCATGGACTGCTGGCCACCGCCGCCTGCGGCCCACGCGGAGAGCCGGCGTACGCGCTGGAGGGGAGCGTCTTCATTGCCGGCGCCGCCGTGCAGTGGCTCCGCGACGGCCTCGGCCTGTTGGCGCGGGCAGACGAATCGGAGGCACTGGCCCGCAGCGTCGCCGACACCGGCGGCGTGCACTTCGTGCCGGCGTTCGTGGGGCTGGGCTCACCCCACTGGGAGGCGGAGGCGCGGGGAACGGTGACCGGGCTCACCCGTGGGACGACCAGGGCGCACCTCGTTCGGGCCGCGCTGGAGGCGATGGCGTTCAGCAGCGCGGAACTGGTGGAGACGATGCGCGCGGATGCCGGGCTGAAACCGGGCGCCCTCCGGGTGGACGGCGGCGCCAGCGCCAACGACTGGCTGATGCAGTTCCTGGCCGATGTGCTCGGCTCGCCGGTCGAACGGCCGGACATGTTCGAGACCACCGCGCTTGGCGCGGCAGGGCTGGCCGGGATCACGCTCGGCGTCTGGCGGGATTCGGACCAGTTCCTGGAGGGGCGCCGGTTCACGAGGTTTGAACCCGAATCGACCCCGGAGGAACGGAGCGCCTGGCGAGCCGGCTGGGAGCGGGCGGTGCACGCGGCGCTGGCGTGGGCGCGATATGCGGAGGCTGGCAGGTAATTCTTGTCATTGCCAGGAGGCCCCTGGTGGGGCCGACGAAGCAATCTGAGCGAGATTGCTTCGGCCTCTTCGAGGCCTCGCAATGACAGAAGCAGAGCAGAACGGCCCCGGGCACTGTGCCCGGGGCCGTTCGTCCATCGAGGCGCGAATCACCCTACTTGATGGTGATCTTGCTCCGCACTTCCGGTGCGGCCTTCGGCAGCGTCACATTCAGCACGCCGTCGGTGTAGTGCGCCTCGATCTTCCCCTCCACGACTGCGGCCGGCAGGCGGATCGTCCGGATGAACTTCCCGGTCTCCCGCTCCCTGTACAGGAAGTTCTCGCCTGGAACTTCCTTGGCGGCCTCGCGGTGGCCGGTGATGGTGAGCACCTCACCGGTCAGTTTCACGTCCAGGTTCTCCTTCGGCATCCCTGGCACCTCGAGCCGGACCATGAACGCCTTGTCATTCTCGGCAAGGTCCAGTGTCGGCACCCAGGTTCCTTCGAATCCCCTGGTCGCGAGTTCGGGGAAGAGCGGCCCCGTCAGGAAGGGATCGAACAACCGATCGATCTTCTCGACGTTGCCGAGGATCGGGTTAAACTTGGCGACTTTCATAACGCCCCCTGGTTGATGGTGCGACCCCAACATAGGACCGAGGGGGTGAAACGATGGTGAATGGCCGGCGAAATTTTCTTGCCCGAGTGCGCTCGGAATAATTCACCTGCCGATGAGCATTCCTGCGGAGGCACCGGCGGCATAGAGCAGGAAGGACTGCAGCGCCATCGCCTGTGCAGGGATGATGGCCGCGGTGTCCTCCGCCGAGGCGATCAGCGTTCGTGCGGCGGGCACGTAGCGCAGGAACGCGACCCCACCCAACCAGACCGCCGGCGAGAGTCCTGCCATCGGCAGGGAGGCGACCAGCAGCGCGCTGATGGCGCCGAGCCAGGCGAATCCCAATGCGGCGCGGCGGCGCCCGAGGCGGACGACGAGGGTCCGCTTGCCGGAGAGGGCGTCCGCGGAATAGTCCGGGAACTCGTTGATCCAGAGGAAAGCGGCGACCAGGACGCCGAGGGGGAGGGAAAGCAGGACCACTTCGGTCGGTATTGTCCCGCGCTGGACGAGGTAGGTGCCGACGCACACGAGTGGCCCGTAGCTGACGGCCACTGCCAGTTCGCCCAGGCCGCGGTAGGCAAGCCGGAACGGCGGGGCATGATAGAAGAACGCCAGCGCCATCCCTGCGAGACCGATCCACAGGACGCTCGGCTCCCGGAATCCCACGATGAGCAGCCCCACCGCCGCGGCGACGAGATAGCCTCCGGCGGCGATCACCCAGGTCTGCCCACGGGTCAGCAGTCCATCCACCAGGACGCGTTTGCCGCCGGAGAACGGACTCCGGTCCTCCTCGCGGACTCTCAGGTCGGTTCCCGAGTCCCAGTCGAAGACTTCACCAGAGGCGTTCTTTGCCACCTCTACGGCGAACACCCCTAATACCGTCATCAGGAGCCAGCCGACTGCGATCGGGCCGGCAGCGGCCGCGGCGGACGCTCCCAGCAGTATTCCGGCGGCGGATGCCAGCGAGATCTTCGGGTCGGCGAGGCGCCAGAATCCCTGGGCGAATTTCGTGGCCATCGTTTCAACCCCGCTTCACGCCGACTTCAGCGCCTGGGTGATATCGTGGTGGCACGGTTCCAACAAGGAGGAAGCATGAGAATCGTGAAAGCCGCACCCGTGATGGCCAAGGTGCGGAACGACATCGATCAGGTCTTCGATCGACTCTTCCACACCACCTTCGCCCCCGGGGCGCAGATCCGGACGCCGAACGCGGAGCCCGCCGCCTGGATGCCGCCCTTCGATCTCCTCGAGACCGAGGCGGAGTACATCGTTCGGCTGGATGTGCCCGGCGCGCACCGTGAGAACCTGGACATCACGCTGACCGGGACGCTCCTGACCCTGAGCGGGCGCCGTGAGTTCCTCGCCGCCGAACCGACCGAGCGCTACCTCCTCGCCGAGCGCGAGGTGGGTGAGTTCCACCGGATGATTCGGCTCCCCACCGCGGTGGTGCAGGAGAACATCACCGCGACCTACCAGGATGGCGTGCTGCTGGTCCACCTGCCGAAGGTGCCCTCGGCGGTCACCAACAAGATCCTGATCAAGTAGCTCACGCTGTCCGACGAACGGCCCCGGATGCTCGCACCCGGGGCCGTTCTCCATATCCTGCCCTCCAGCAGCCCTCCCGTCACCCCCGCGCAAGCGGGGGTCCGGATGCCACTGCACTGGATTCCCGCTTGCGCGGGAATGACGGCGAGACGTCCATCAGCCCCGCTTCCCCCCGCTACTTCGTGCTCGGCACTCCCAATCCGTGGCACACCGTGCACATCTGCGGGTTCTTCGAGCGAAGCTTGTCGCCATCGAAGCCGGGGCCGTGCGGGCTGAACCCGCGGCCGTACAGTGCCGAGTGGCAAGTCAGACAGTCCTTCTCGACGTGGCAGGAGGTGCAGCTCTCGAGGCTCTGGCGGGCCGCTTGGCCATGGTTCAGGAGGAAGCCGGGGAAGACGTCGTGATAACCCGCCTGCATGAATCTGCCTGGGCTGCCGAGGCCGGATTGGACATGGCAGGTCTGGCAGAAGGCGCCGGGGTTGTGGCAGTCGCTGCAGTTCGTCTCGCGCGAGTAGGCCGCCGCCGGGTGCCGCTCCAGGAAGGTCTGCGGGTGGTACTGCGGCGTGCGGTCCGGGGTCCCGCGATGACAATCGAGGCATTGCGGCCGCGCATGGCAGCCCTCACACGATTGTGGGTTGTTGCTGGCCACCGGCGCGTGAATGGTGCTGAAGTCCGCCATGTGACTGGCGGGACGGCTGCGCTCCACCTGCGCGCCCTCGCCACGTCCGGGGCCGCCGGCGTACAGCGTGCCTACCGGCTTCGGCGGAACGACGTGGCAGGCCACGCAGCTTTCCTGCGTGTGGCAGGTCTGGCAGGACGTGGTACTCTTGCGCGCTGACTTCCCGTGTCTGAGGACGAAATCGTCCTGCTGATGCGTGGCAGGTTCCTCGAGTTTCACGGGAATAGCCAGCGACCGAGGGTCCAGGGCCAGCGCTTGAATGGGCGGCGTTTCCGGCGCATTCACATGGCAGGTCATGCAGAAATTCTGAGCATGACAGGTGGCACAGCTCGGTGCCACCATGTACGTCGACGGGCCGGTGCCGGACTCTGCCAGGGCGCCGTGGCCATCCGGTCCCATGAAGCCGGCGGCATCGTGGGACGGAGGGGTCGGGAACGCCTTGATGTCGGCCTCGGTCAGTGCCGTGGCTTGGGCAAGGGAGTAGTGGCAGGTGGCGCAGGCAGTATCCGGAGCGGCGAGATGTTCCGCCTTGATGCCGTGGCACGTCAGGCACTGCGGCAGTACCGCCGGCTCCACGGTCATCCAGGTGCTGCCCTCAGGGATGTGGCAGGCCGAACAGTTCAGCGTCGAATCCTGGCCCGCCTTCGCGACGACGTCCTTCCGATGCTCGGCGTGGGTGAACCTGAGGTTGGTCCGATCTGCCGGTGGCGCCGTCCAATCGACCCGACGTTCGATCGTGCCATCGTGGCAATTGACGCAGCCCAGGCCCGAAGGGAGGAGCGGCGCGGTGGCGTCGACAGCTCCCGCATGACAGGCCGTGCAGCTCGGAAAGACCTTTGCGTGCTGCTGATGGTCGAATCGATCGGTGTCCTGCGCCCAGGCGGGGGCCGTCATGAACACGAGGGCGAGGGTCAGGAACGGGAGTACACGACGCATCTCAGTACCCCGCCGGTCGGTTGGTGATGGCCTTGGGGAGCGGCAGCCTGTCGGCCGAACTGAAGGTCATCACGACCTTGGCCCCGAACCGGATCTGGTCCCACTCGAACGATGCGGCGTCGGGGCGTTCCCGATTCTCGTCGTACCGGGCCATGGTGAAGGCGACGCTCAGGTTGTCGCGCGCCACGACCGACGCTTGCATGCCGTACACCAGCACGACCGACTGGTCCCACCGGTACTCCAGCGGACGCGACAGGGAGCTGCCGTACACCATGATGGAGTAAGTGCTGTTGGGCGTGAAGGTGACATTGCCGTCCCAGCCGCTCGAGCTGGCCCCGGTCCCGAACTCGTTCTGATAGCCGAGCTGTGCCTGCCAGGCGTTCGAGATCTGGTAGGTCCCGCCCAGCGAATACCGCCAACCGGAATCCCCGATGGAGACCAGCGGCGTGCTCGGTCTCGGTGTCATCAAACTTGTACGTCTCGCCACGGGCTCGAACCTGGAGGCGCCTCGTGGCCTGAAACGAGACCGAACCGTAGACTGCGTTGTAGGGCACCGGGCTGAACGCGCCCCAGACGGTCCAGAGCTCGTAGAACGGCGCGTACCGCTTGTACCCGGCCACGACGCCGACCTTCGGCGAGGCGAACCGCAGAGCGGCGTCGGCGCTGCCCCAGAGCCCGCTGGCCATGTCATAGATGGCGCCACCGACCAGACTCCAGTGACCAAACGGCCGGAGGGTGGCCGACGCGGCAACGCGCTCGGATCCGAAATAGTCTGTGGTCTGGTCCACCGTCCGCCGGTACTCGGCGCTGAGTTCGGCGTGGGGCGATACCCAGGTGCCGACCAGCCCCGCCACGACCGGACTCTCCTCTGGCAGGTAATCGGCCTGTGGGTTCACGTCGCTCGAGGTGATCAGAAGATTGGAGCCCTGTGCCAGTCCCCAGCCGACGTAGCCGGAGAGTGCGAGGCCCGCGCTGGGGAGTCGCCCTGTCAGTTGTCCGCCATCGAAGCCGTAGGCGCCCAGACGCCCGGAGATCACCTTGCGTCCGGCAGCCAGCGTCCAGGCCGGGGCGGCATACTCGGCGTAACCCTCGATGAGCTGGAAATTTGGGGAGGTGCCGGGCCAGGAGGCCGCGGTGTTGAAGTCGGTGGTGGCGAATCCGTTGACCTGCACACGCAGGCCCGGGAGTCCGAGTCCCCACATCGTCAGCGCGGCCTGGGCGACGGCAGGGGCAGTCGTGTTGATGGGCCCGGGGACCCAGTAGTTGCAGTAGGGCAGGCCCGAGGTGCATGACACGGCGTAGCCGGTGGGGGTCTCGAGGCTCCCGTTGCCGGTCGCGACGACGCTATCCACCGGGATGCTGTCCGCGGTGTAGCCGCGGAAGCTCACCCCCTGGATACCACCGGTGAGGCGGAGGTTGTAGCCCTGGGCCGACACGGCGGCCGGGAACAGGAGTGCGAGGGCAGCGGCCGCCAGGACCGAGCGCCGGTTCACGCGCCCCTCCCACCCACCAGCCGGGAGCGCCACTCGGCGGGCGTGGCGTCGAGATGGCACAGGGTGCATTCCTGAGGCGCGTGGTGATCGGTCGCCTGCGGCTGGTGGCAGGTCAGGCAGAACGCTCGCGACGGTGTCAGCTCGGCGATTCGCGCCGGCGTATGGCAGGCATCGCAGCCCTCATGCGCAGCGGCGGGGGGGGTGTGGGGCGCGCCGATCTCACCGCCGGCGTGACAGGCGGCGCAGTCGTCTGCCTTCGTGTGGTGCTGCTCATGGCAGGCGACACAGCCCTTGGTTTCGCTGTTGGGGGCCAGCGACACCGGGGTCGTGTGGCACTCCTTGCAGGTGAGCTCCGCGTGTTCGGTGTGCTGGAAGCTCACCGTTCGCGGGCGCGGCGCATGTTCCGGCACCGTCACGGTGACGCGGTCGGCTCGCGACGACCAGGGCGGACGCCTCGTGGCAGGCGGCGCAGTCTCGCTGGGCCCCGGCCGAATGGTGACAGAGCTGGCAGCCGCGCGGGACGGCGAAGTTCAGGGCCGAGGTGGCGGAGGAGGTCGGGTGGCAGGTGAGGCACGCCAGGTCCTTGTGCGCCGCGTGCTCGAAGCTGTCTGCCGGAGCCGCAGTGACAAACGCCGCCGGAGGGTCCTCATCCGGCGGCGCGTCGCCCTTGCCATGAGGGCCGATCTGGTCTGGCAGCACCGACAGTGACCGGAGCGCCTTGGTGGTGTCGAAGGGCAGTGGAGGTTTCCGGACCTTCTTTCCGGTGACCGAGCCGCGCACCTTTTCGTGGCATCCGACACAGTCGCTGGCGTCCACCCGCGCCGCGTGCGGGCGTGTGACAGGTTTCGCAATCCTCGACCGCCTCCCGGTGGATCTTGCCGGTATGAAACTCGACCCGCTCCCAGTCACCATGACAGCCGGCCGTGGCGCAGGACTTCCGCGCGTCCGCCGGCTCGACGTTGGTGTGCATGTTGTGGCACATGCCGCACTTCCCGCTGTGCGGATCGCGCCTCGGGTCGAAGTCCTTGAGGCGCTCCTCCATCTCGTGGCAACTGAAGCACTGCTCGTTGCCGGGGCGGAGTGTGCCTCCGGCAGAATCGACGGTGGCGAGCTTCGGGACCTCGGCGGTGAATTCGTGACAGACGGCGCAGTGCATTCGCAGGAGCCCCGACTGCTGGGCTTCGGCCATCTTGCCCAGGCGGATCGTCACGTCATCCGTCAGGTGACACCCCTGCTGGGCACAGGTGGAGTCCACTGGTTCGAACCGGTGCGCCGAGCGGGCGTGACAGGTCAGGCACTCGATGTTCTTTCCCTGGAGGGAATCGGACTCGAAGTGGACACGGTGTCCCGCCGTGGTCGCAATTTCCTGCCAAGTCTCCTTGGCCTCCCCGGACTCGTGGCAACTCTTGCAGACCGTGGGCGACACCTTGGCGTGTTCCGGCACCATCTCCGGCCGGTCCACCATCCAGAGCACCAGCTCCATCACCTGGGCCTTCATGTCGGGCAGGTGGCAGTCGTGGCACTCGAGGGTGTCGTGCTTTCCCTCGAGCATGTTGACGAGCAGGTAGGTGCCGGTGTCCGGTTTGACGAACGGCTGGCCGTAGGGGATGAAGATGTGACAACCCCGACAGAAGTCGTTGTCGTGCTCCATGTAGTGGTTGACCTTGTACCCCATGCCCAGCATGGCGAGGAGGAAGATCCCCGCCGCGGAGCCCATCGCGAGCTTGGTGCCGTGGCTGCGGGTGGTCAGCCAGGTCCAGATGTCCTTCCGGTGCTTCCAGAGGAACCAGAGCACCGCGACGCCGACGACGGCGCCGATGACGATGCCCGAGATCATGACCCAGCCCGGCCGCTGGAAGATCCACTGGACGATGTGAATGATTGGATCCGGTACCGGGGACTCGACCAGCCCGGTATCGGCCTGAGCGGCCGCCAATGAATCGACCATGGCCCCCGGCAAGGTGCCGGGAGCCATGGTCGGGAAGACTGAGAAGAGTGTCTGTGCGATCACGCCTTTAACGTGCGCTGCTCAGCTTCGCTTGTCCAGTGCTGATGTAGGCGAACCCGGGGCGGCTCAACGCCTTGTCCATCAAGGCCTTGACCGTGGGGCTCGGCGGCGCCGGGAGGATCGCCCCGTACACCGACTGGACCTCGGCAATGCTGGCCGCCAACAGCGCCTCGTAGTAGAACGGGTTGTGCACGCCGTATGACCCGTCGTTGTGATCGTAGAGGTTCTCGGCCAGCATCAGGAGGTTGAACAGTGCCCCCTCCGCCGGCGACACGGTGTTGTCGTTGGCGTTGAACGCCTGCACGCCATTGACGGTGGGATTGCCGGCGGTGAAGAGCAGGTACACCAGGTCGCCCGCGTCGGCCGCGTCCATGTACGGCTCGTCACCGGTGTTCAGGGTGGGATTGAGGTCGTTCCAGAGCTGGTTGACCAGGTTGGCGACGGTCGACCGCTCAGCCACCAGGGCCGAGGCGGCCACATCCGCACTGGCGTGGCAACCGCTATTCACGCACCCTGAGACCCCGACCTCACCCCAGAAACGGGTGGTGGCCGGCAGGTAGTCGCAGCTGTTGTCCTTGACCGGCTCACCGGTGACCGGATCGAGGCAGGGATCGGGCGAGAAGAGGTGCCCGACCGACTGGAACTGGAACGCGCCGGTAATCGCGTCGGTCACCGTCTGCTTGTTGACGTGACACCCGGCGCACAGCCGTGGGTTCTTGGTCGAGGCGTGCGTGGTGTAGGCCGCGGTGCTGTCGTAGACGAAGTTCTGCGGGATATATCCTGCGCCCTGCCCGACCACGATCGGGCCCTGGGCGGCGTGTGCGCCGCGCTTGGTGGACGTGGCGGTCGAGTTGGAGAAGTTGTTGGGCACTGAAGTGCCGCGGTTGTGGCAGCTCATGCAGAGATTGGCCGCGGTTTCGGGAATGTCGATCGGCATCCGGAGCTGCTTGGGGTACGGGCTGCCGTGTGGATCGTGGCAGACGGCGCAAGTGGCCGGCGGCAGCGTGGTCTGCTCCCCAATCGAATCCAGCTCGATGTAGGTGCTCGGGTTGCCATTCATGCGGGCCAGCACGGTCCGGCCTTCGTGACAGGTCGCACCGCACCCGGTGCCGTCGCCGGCCGGATAGGCGTTGGCGGCAGAGTCGGCGTGGCCGGTCTGCGACCACTGCTCGACGAAGGGGTTATGCGAGCCGCTGTGGCACCCGCCGCAGCTGGCCACGGTGTCCTTCAGGCCGGCCCGGGCAAGCGGATGGTTGTTCTTGCCAGGGTTGGTGACGTGGTCGTAGCCTGGGCCATGGCAGCTCTCGCACTGCACGTCGTGATAGGCGGGATCGTCCACCAGGTTGAAACCGGCGGGCTGTCCGCTGGCCGAGGCGGTGTTGCCAAGGTCGCTGACGGTGTGGCAGCCGTAACAGGATGCCGACGCGTGCCCGGAGTTGATCAGGTCTTCCCAGGCGCCGGCGTGTGCCGTGGTCGCTCCACTGGCCCTGCGTACCGATGTGGCAGTTGCCGCAGGTGGTCTGCTTGGTGCTGGCGTCGTAGTAACCGAGGAAACCGTTCACAGAGTCCGGCGGCGGATTGAACGTCGGCCGCTCGACGTACTCATAGACGGTGTTCGTCTCGGTACAACCGACAATGAACACGAGGGCCAGTGCGCCGAAGAGGGCGGCGAACGAGCGGGAACCGACAGTGCGAGACATCATAGTGAGAACCCTTGAGTGAGGGAGGACACGAGCAATTTTCCCCTATCCGTGCTTTCGCGCAATGGGTCTCCGTGGCAATACGGGGCTATCGTTACAAAATTTAGGGTTCCTTCACTAACTCTTTGGAAAATCTTCGCTTCCAGCGGTCACCGTGTAGTGTTTCCCGGCCATCGTTGAACGGGGCTTACCCCTTTCTCGCGGCCGTTCGGGGGCCTGATCCCCGTTCCGCTCGTTCGACTCCGTACTATTACTGAATTCATCTTCAGAAATTCTTCAGACCGGATTTATCCGTGGATCCGGATGTTGATCCAGTTGGATTCCCTCCGACGGCGGGTTCCTCCCGCCGCCGGTCCATCCCGCACCAATGTGGACCGGAGGTTCAGACGATGTTCTTTCCCACGCAGTTCCCTTGGGCCAAGGATCAGACCCTGGGCGAGCATCTCGAGGTCAGTGGCGTCTCGCGCCGGGAGTTCCTCGAGTTCTGCGGCCAGATGGCCGTGCTCCTCGGGCTGACCGAGATGGCAGCCCCGCGGGTGGCCGCCGCGCTGGAAGGCGTCAAGCGCCCGGTGGTCATCTGGATTCAGCTGCAGGAATGCACCGGCTGCGTCGAGAGCGTCCTCCGGAGCGCCGACCCCTCCATCGGCGAGCTCATCCTCAACATCGTCTCCCTCGACTACTCCCACACCCTGATGGCCGCGTCGGGCACGGCAGCGGAGGATGCGCTGCACGCCTCGATGAAGGCCAACATGGGTGAGTATCTCCTTGTGGTGACCGGCTCGGTGCCGCTCGCGGAAGACGGCATATATACGACCATTGCCGGCCGGACCGCGAAGGAGATCCTGGTCGAGGCCGCGGCCGGTGCCAAGGCGGTGATCGGCGTCGGTGCCTGCGCGCACTGGGGCAGCGTCCAGGCGGCCAAGCCGAACCCGACCGGGGCGGTGGGCATCGCCGAGATCATCAAGGACAAGCCGGTGGTCCACCTGACCGGTTGCCCGCCGATCGCCGAGACGGTGACCGCGACGCTGGTCCACTACCTGACCTTCGGGGGGCTTCCGGAGCTGGACGCCGACGGCCGGCCGCTCTTCGCCTACGGCGCGCGGATTCACGACCAGTGCCCGCGCCGCGCCAACTTCGACGCCGGTCAGTACGTCGAGGTGTTCGACGACGAGGCCGCCCGCAAGGGGTGGTGCCTGTACAAGGTGGGGTGCAAGGGGCCGGCGACCTTCAGCCCCTGTCCGATCTTCCAGTGGAATATGAAGACCAGCTGGCCGATCGGCGCCGGGCATCCCTGCATCGGCTGCACCGAGCGCGGGTTCTGGGACACGATGACCCCGTTCTACACCCGGTTGCCCAACGTGGCCGGGATCGGCATCGAGCAGACCGCCGACACGATCGGCGCCGCGCTTGCGGTCGGGACCATTGCCGGCGTGGCCGCGCACGCCACCGCCACTACCGTTCACCAGATTCGCTCGCGCAAGAAGGCGGCTGCGGCGGCGGAGGGAGGTCACGATGGCCAGGACTAAAGTGGTCGTAGACCCCATCACCCGGATCGAAGGACACCTCCGGATCGAGGCGCAGGCCGAGAACGGGATGATCTCCACGGCGTGGGCCTCGTCCACCCAGTTCCGCGGCATCGAGACCATCATGACGGGGCGGGACCCGCGCGACGCCTGGGCCTTCACCCAGCGGATCTGCGGCGTCTGCACCGTGGTGCACGCCGTCGCCTCCTGCCGGGCGGTGGAGAACGCGCTGGGCATCAAGATTCCGCCCAACGCCACGCTGATCCGCAACCTGGTGCACGGGATGCAGACCATCCAGGACCACGTCATCCACTTCTATCACCTGCACGCGCTCGACTGGGTGGACATCATCAGCGCGCTCAGCGCCGACCCGGCCAAGACGTCCGCCATCGCCAAGAGCATCTCCCCCTGGCCGAACAACTCCACGACCTACTTCGCGGAGGTGCAGAACCGGATCAAGACCTTCGCCGCCGGTGGCCAGCTCGGGATCTTCACCAACGGCTACTGGGGCCACCCCGCCTACAAGCTCCCGCCGGAGGTGAATCTCCTGGCCGTGGCCCACTATCTCGAGGCGCTCGACTGGCAAAAGGACGTCATTCGCCTGCACACGATCTTCGGTGGCAAGAACCCGCACCCGAATTTCCTCGTCGGCGGGATGGCCAGCGCCATCAACCTCAACGACACGGCGACCATCAACGCGGCGCGCCTCGCCGACGTGCAGGCGATGATTACCCGCGCCAAGCGGTTCGTGGACGAAGTCTACTGGCCCGACGTGCAGGCCATCGCCGGGTTCTACAAGAATTGGGGCGCCATCGGCGGCGGGACCGGCAACTACCTGACCGTCGGGGAATATGCCTCGGTGGACACCGACGACCTCGATTCGCTCTATTTCCCCCGCGGCATCGTCATGAACCGCGACCTCTCCAAGGTGTATCCCTACGATCACACTTTGGTGACCGAGGGCATCACCAGCTCCTGGTATGAGTACAAGGACGGCGACGCCGCCTCGCTCCACCCGTGGGAGGGGGAGACGGTTCCCAAGTACACCGGCCCGCCGACCCCGTGGACCTACCTGCAGGACGAGAAGAAGTACACCTGGATGAAGTCGCCGCGGTACGACGGCCATCCGATGGAGGTGGGGCCACTCTCGCGCATGCTGGTCGGGTATGCCGCGGGCCAGCCCGACATCAAGGAGATCGTCACCGAGCTCCTGACCCGGCTTGATGTACCGCCCGCCGCGCTCTTCTCGACTCTCGGGCGCGTGGGTGCGCGCTGCATGGAGACGGTCCTGCTGGCCAACCAGATGCAGAACTGGTACGGCCAGCTGGTCGACCGCATCAAGAACGGCGACACCCGCACCTTCAACGGCGACAAGTGGGATCCCGAGACCTGGCCGAAGACGGCGCAGGGGTACGGCTACCTCGACGCCGCGCGGGGCGCCCTCGGCCACTGGGTGCAGATCGAGGACGGGAAGATTTCCCGTTACCAGTGCGTGGTGCCGAGCACCTGGAACTGTTCGCCGCGCGACGAGCAGGGAGTGCCCGGGCCGTATGAGGCGGCGCTGATGGACCACCACCCGCTGGTGCGGCCCGAGCAGCCGCTCGAGATCCTGCGCACCATCCACTCCTTCGATCCCTGCATGTCCTGCGGCGTGCACGTGCTCGACGCCGCCGGAAATCCAATCGTGGAGGTCAAGGCCCAATGACGACGCAGACTCCACGGCATGGCCCCGCGCCGCCGCCCTTCGCCGATTCTCCGCTTTTCCCGCTTGGGCGGCATTCCGCTCCGCCCTCGGGTAACTACCGCTGGGTCTCGCCCTGGGGCGGCCCGCTGCGGTTTACCCACTGGATCGCGTTTATCACCATTACCGCACTGGTGGTGACGGGCTTCTTCATCAATCGGCCCTACTTCCTCACCACCGGCGGCCCGCCGCAGTACCTGATGGGGTATATCCGCCTGGCGCATTTCATCGCGGCCGGACTCCTGGTCGCGGCGGGCCTGATCCGGATCTACTGGCTCTTTGCCGGGAATCAATTCGAGCGTCTCCCTGCGCTCTTCCCCATCCGCGCGCGCGATTGGGTCAACCTCTGGAAGCAGGTCAAGTACTACCTGATGATCGAAGGGGATCACGGGATCTACTACATCGGGCACAACCCGCTGCAGCAGCTGAGCTACACCTTCACCTACCTGATCGCCGTCGGTCATGGTCGTCACCGGGTTCGCCATGTACGGGCAGGCGAACCCCGGCGGGTTCTGGTATGGCCTCACGGAGTCCATGGTCCTCGCCGTCGGCGGGATCCAGATCATCCGCCTGACGCACCACCTCTGCACCTGGTGGTTCATCATCTTCCCGATCATGCACATCTACCTGGTGCTCCGGAAGGACATCACGGAGCATGGCGGCGGGCTGTCGGGCATCTTCAGCGGCGGGCACTACATCAAGGCCGACGTCCAGTATGTGGACGAGTAACGTCCGGCCGGTCCTCGTGCTTGGCCTCGGCAACCCGATCATGGGTGACGACGGCGTCGGCATCATCGCGCTGGAGCGCTTCCGTGAGCGGTTCGAGGTGGGAGACGGAATCGAGTTGATGGACGGCGGCACCTGGGGAATGAACCTGCTCCCCTACATCGAGTCTGCCGGCAAGTTGCTGCTGGTCGACGCCATTCGCGCCGGGCTCGAGCCCGGCGCCGATGTCTACATCGATGGCCCCGACCTTCCGAAGGTGCTCGGGCAGAAGCTCTCGGCCCACCAGGTGGATATCGTGGACGTGCTGACACTCGCCCAGGTGCGCGGGACGCTCCCGCTGATGACGGTGGCGCTCGGTGTCGAGCCTTTGCTGATCGAAATGCGATCCGACATGACGCCGGCGGTGGAGCAGGGCACCGAACGGCTCCCGGAGCGCATGGCAAGCCAACTGAGAGAGTGGGGGATCCGGGTCTCGCCGCGCGCGCCGGCCCATGCATGAAATGAGCGTGGCGGTGGAGGTCTGCCGCCTGGCGGAGGAGCGTCTCTCCCCGGCGGAACTCCCGCAGCTCATCACCGTCGGGCTCGATGTCGGAGACGACTCCGGCCTCGAGCCCGACAATCTTCTCTTTTGCCTCGAGGCGCTGCTGGCCGCGCCGCCGTTCCACAAGGCGCGTCCGGAGATGACCCGGTGCCCGGGCGATGTCCTCCGCGTCACCTACCTGGAGCTCGACGATGACCGTCAGGACGATTGAACTGCGCGAGCCGGTCATGGCCCGCAACAACGAGATCGCCGGGCTGGTGCGGGCGCGCCTTGCCGGCGCCGGGGTCCCCGCGCTCAACTTCGTTTCCTCCCCCGGCTCGGGGAAGACACTCCTGCTCGAGCGCACCCTCGCCGCACTCGGCGAGGAACTCCGGATGGCCGTCGTCACCGGCGACGTGCAAACCCAGAACGACGCCGACCGCCTGGCCCGCCACACGGCCCACCTGGTGCAGGCGGTGGTGACCGGCGGCGCCTGTCACCTCGATGCCAGGCAGGTCGAAACCGCCCTCGAGGCCATCGACCTGGCCGCCACCGACTTGCTCTTCGTCGAAAATGTCGGCAACCTCGTCTGTCCGGCGAGCTGGGACCTCGGAGAGGACGCCAAGGTGGTGCTCTTCTCGGTGACCGAGGGCGAGGACAAGCCGCTGAAGTATCCCAAGGTGTTCAAGCAGGCCCGGTATGCGGTCCTGACGAAGATCGACCTGCTCCCCCACGTGCCGTTCAACCTGGAGCAGGCGCTCGGGTTCGCGCGTGAGGTCAATCCGGAGCTGCAGTTCTTCCAGACCTCCGCCCTGACGGGTGAGGGGCTCGACACGTGGTTCAACTTTCTCCGGCAGCTGGCGCGGCGCCCCGTATCGGTCTGATCGATCGGGAGGGGCGTGCCGTCCGGGTCACGGGCGTTGTACAAGGGGTGGGCTTCCGCCCCTTTGTGCATCGGTTGGCCCTGCGTCATCGACTCGACGGCTGGGTCCTGAACGCTGCCGGGGAAGTGCAGATTGAGGTCGAAGGCGCGCCGGCCGCGCTAGAGGAATTCGTGGCCGCCCTCGAACTCGAGGCGCCCCCGCTGGCGCAGATCGAACGAATCGAGGTCACGCCGCGGGTCGTCACCGGGCTCAGCGGGTTTGCCATCGAAGTCAGCCTGGATCAACCCGACCGCCGTCAGCCGGTCTCGCCCGACGTGGCCATCTGCGCCGAGTGCGAGGCCGAGCTCCGGAATCCCGCAGACCGCCGGTATGGGTACCCATTCATCACCTGTACCGACTGCGGCCCGCGGTTCACGGTCATCGAGTCCATGCCCTACGACCGGGCGCGCACCAGCATGGCGGCCTTCACGCAGTGCGTGGATTGCCAAAGCGAGTACGACACGCCGGGAAACCGGCGTCACCACTCGGAGACGAACAGCTGCCCTGCCTGTGGTCCCCGCCTCTGGTACGCCTCTCCGGAGGGGGGCCCACAGACGGCGGGCGCAGAGGAGGCGCTCTCTGCGGCCGCGCTGACGCTTCTGAAGGGCGGCATCGTCGCGCTCCGCGGGGTGGGTGGGTTCCAGTTGGCGGTGGACGCGACCAACGCCGCGGCCGTGGCGCAACTCAGGTTGCGTAAGCAGCGCGAGGCGAAGCCATTCGCCATCATGGTGCGCAGCATCGAGGAGGCTGGGAAGATCGGGGTGGTCGGGAGGGATGAGACGCTGCTCCTCCGCTCACCGAAGCGCCCGATCGTCCTCATTGAGCGCGTGGTGCGCGATCCGCTCGCGGAGGGAGTGGCTCCCGGTCTTGCGTGGGTGGGCGTGATGCTCCCGACGACGCCGCTGCATCATCTCCTCCTCGACCGCGTCCGGCGGCCGCTGGTGATGACCAGCGGAAATGTGAGCGAAGAACCGATCGCGACCGGAAACGAGGAGGCGCTCGCCCGGCTGGAGGGGATCGCCGACGGTTTCCTCCTTCACGACCGCGAGATCGTCGCCCGATACGATGACTCCGTGGTGCGGCCCACCGCGATCGGCCCGATCCTCCTGCGGCGCGCGCGGGGCTACGCACCACTCCCGCTCGACCTGCCGGTCGAGAGTCCGATGCCCTTTCTGGCGGTCGGACCGCACCTCAAGAACACCTTCACGCTGGTGCACGGGTCGCGGGCGTACGTCAGCCAGCATATCGGCGATCTCGAAAATCTGGAGACGCTCGAGCATTTCCACGCGGCGCTGGACCGACTCAAGGTGTTGTATCGCATCGAGCCGGAGGCGGTCGTCCACGATCTGCACCCGGGGTATTTCTCGACCCGCGTCGCGCTGGAGACGGGGCTCCCGGTGCTGGAGCCGGTGCAGCATCACCACGCGCACGCCGCGGCCGTCATGGCAGAGCACGGTCGGACCGACCCGGTCCTCGCGCTCTCCTTCGACGGTGTGGGATATGGAGCAGATGGCTCGGTTTGGGGAGGGGAAGTCCTGGAGGCCGACCTGCTCGGATTCCGACGGGTCGGCCACCTGCGGCCTGCCCCCCTCCCTGGGGGCGACCTCGCCGCTCGCAACCCCTGGCGCGCGGCGCTCGGCTACCTGATGCTCGACCCGCATCTCGGGCCGGCGTTCACCCTCGCGCTCGATGGAATCCAGGAGGCGGAGCGCGCCGTGGCGGAGCTCCAGGTGACGCGCGGGGTCAATGCGCCGTGGGCGTCTTCGATGGGAAGGCTCTTCGACGCTGCGGCCGCCGTCCTCGGCCTTCGCCTCAAGGCGGAATACGAAGGACAGGCCGCCATGGAGCTCGAATCGCTGGCTGGGCGGCGCGTGGCCTCGGAAATTCGCGTCGGGCTGGATCGATCAGACGAGGGCGCCTGGATCATCGATCCCCTCCACCTGCTGGCCGTGCTCGGCTCGCGGCGACAGCGCGGCGACAACGTGGCCGACCTCGCCGCCGATTTTCATGCGAGCGTGGCGTGGGCCGCCGCCGAGGTCATCCGTCGGGTGTCGGAGGAGAGTGGCATTCGCACCGTCACCCTCGGCGGCGGCACCTTCCAGAACGCCCGCCTGCTCACCTCGCTGGTGGGGCGGCTGCAGGGATTTGGCCTGACGGTGCTCTGGCCGCGACGCCTCAGTCCGAACGACGGGGCCATCAGTTTTGGACAGGCCGCGGTGGCAGCCGCGCGGCTGGCACGTTGACTTACTGAACCCTCGGGAGGCGCTCCATGTGTCTCGGCATTCCTGGACAGATCGTCGATATCCGCGGCGATAGCGGGCTTCCAATGGGGACCGTGGACTTCGGCGGTGTGCGCCGGGACGTCTGCCTCGCGTACGTGGCGGACGAAGTGAAGGCGGGTGACTACGTCGTGGTCCATGTCGGCTTTGCCATCTCGAAGGTGGACGAGGAGGAGGCGAAGCGGACCTACGAGATGCTCCGCGAGATGAGCCTCCTTGAGGGTGAACTCGGGGTGACACCATGAGATACCTCAACGAGTACCGGGATCCGGCCCTGGCGCGCACGCTCGTCCGCCAGATCCTCGACACCGCCACCCGGCGCTGGGTGCTCATGGAGGTGTGCGGTGGCCAGACACACACGATCGTGAAGCAGGGGCTCGACGAAATTCTCGCGCCGGCGGTCGAGATGATCCACGGTCCCGGGTGCCCGGTGTGCGTCACCTCGCTCGAGCAGATCGACAAGGCGCTCACGCTCGCGGCGCGGCCGGATGTGCTGTTCACCTCCTTTGGCGACATGCTCCGCGTTCCCGGCAGCGAGTGCGATCTTCAGCAGATTCGTGCGCGGGGCGGGGATGTGCGTGTCGTGTACTCCCCGCTCGACGCCCTCGACCTGGCGATCAAACACCCCGACAAGCAGGTGGTGTTCTTCGCGGTCGGCTTCGAGACCACGGCGCCGGCCAACGCCATGGCGGTCTTCCGGGCCAGGGAACTGGGCGTGCCCAACTTCAGCGTCCTCGTCTCACACGTGACGGTCCCCCCCGCCATGGTCGCCATCCTCGACTCGCCCGAGAACCGGGTGCAGGGGTTCCTGGCGGCGGGGCACGTCTGCAGCGTGATGGGATGGACGGAGTACGAACCGATCGCCGCGCGGTACAAGGTGCCGATCGTCGTCACCGGATTCGAGCCGGTGGATATTCTCGAGGGGATCGCGCTCGCGGTACGGCAACTCGAGGAGGGCCGGCACGAGGTCGAGAACCAGTACGTGCGAGCCGTCCGGCGGATCGGGACGCCGCCGGCACAGGACCTGGTGCGGCAGGTCTTCGAGCTGGCCGACCGGAAATGGCGGGGCGTCGGGACCATCCCGATGAGTGGCCTGGTCCTGCGGCCGGAATACTCCGACTTCGATGCAGAGCTGCGATTCGGGCTGGAGGACATCGCGGTGGACGAACCGGCGGAGTGCCGGGCCGGGGAGGTGCTTCGCGGCACGCTCAAGCCCTACGAATGCCCCGCATTCGGCACCCTCTGCACACCGGAACGTCCCCTGGGGGCTCCAATGGTCTCCTCGGAGGGCGCCTGTGCCGCCTATTACAACTTCGGTCGCCATCGGGCGGCCGTGGCGCCGGAGGCGTGAGATGACTGTCATCCTCGGCAGTGGCCCCGCCTGCCCGGTCCCCATCACCGCCACCGACCGCATCCAGCTGGGGCACGGTTCCGGAGGGAAGCTCAGCGCGGCGCTCCTCAACGAGCGATTCCTGCCGCACCTGCGGAATCCGGTGCTCGAGCAGCTGGGCGACGCAGCGGTCCTCCCGGTCAACGGCCGGGACGTCGCGATCTCGACCGACACCTTCGTGGTGAGCCCGGTGGAGTTTCCCGGTGGCAACATCGGGTCGCTGGCGGTGCACGGCACCTTGAACGACCTCGCCATGGTCGGGGCCCGGCCGGTCTGCCTCACGGTCGGCTTCGTCCTTGAGGAGGGGCTCGACCTGGCGTTGCTTGACCGGGTGCTCGCCTCGATGGCCGAGGCGGCCGGTGCGGCGGGTGTGCCGGTGGTGACCGGCGACACCAAGGTCGTGGAACGTGGCAAGGCCGACAAGCTCTACATCAACACCACCGGCATCGGCGAGTTGCGCGGCGACTTCCGCCCGAGTCCTGATCGCGTCCGTGCCGGCGACGCCATTCTGGTGAGCGGGCCAATTGGCTCGCACGGCATGGCGATCATGGCGGCGCGGGAGGGGATCGCCTTCGATGCGGCCATCGAGAGTGACGCCGCCACCCTCTTTCCGCTGGTGGAGCTGTTGCGCGAGTCCGTGGGGGCGTCGGTGCATGCGCTCCGTGACCCGACGCGCGGTGGCCTGGCGAGCGCGCTGAATGAGATCGCCGGGGCCGCCAGGGTCGGCGTCGTCCTCGAGGACGGGGCACTCCCTGTTCCGGGGCCGGTCGCCTCGGTCTGTGATCTGCTCGGGCTCGACGTGATGTACGTGGCCAACGAGGGTGTGTTGGTGGCGTTCGTGGAGGCGGATGCGGCGGGGGCAGCGCTCGCGGCACTCCGCAGCCACCCCCTCGGCGCCCAGGCCGTCATCGCCGGGGCAGCCGTCGCTGAACACCCCGGGATGGTGGTCCTCCGGACAGGCCTGGGTGGCACCCGCATCGTCGACATGCTCCCCGGAGACCAGCTCCCCCGCATTTGCTGACCCTCAGTAGTATTCCGGACCCGCGATCGCGACTGACTGGCTAGATTGGTCTCGACCGCTATCCACCCTCATACCCTGGATCCTGCCCGATGGCCTCCAAGTCAATCCGTTGCCCCTCGTGTGGTGGCGACGCCGATGGAAAGTTCTGTCGACACTGCGGCGCGAGCCTCGGCCCGCGTACCTGCAGCTCCTGCCATGCGCCGCTGGCGGCGGGCGCCAAGTTCTGCACGCAGTGTGGGACGTCGAGTGTTACGGGTGCGGGACCGGCTGCTGCCGGGGCGGCCCCCGGCGACCGCAAGGCCTGGGCAGTCGCGGCGGTCGTGAGCGCCCTGCTCCTCGTGGCGGTTCTCGCGCTGGTGGTGCGGGGGAGTGGCGGTGCACCGGAGGTGGCCGGCGCCGTCGGAGCCGGCGGGGCGGTGGCCCCGTTCGCAGGGGGATCGGGCGATGGGACACCGCCCGACCTGAGCACCATGACGCCACGGGAGCAGTTCGACAGGCTCTACAACCGGATCATGCGGGCGTCCGAATCGGGCGACCAGCAGACCGTGACGACCTTCACCCCGATGGCGATGATGGCGTATGAGCGACTGGAGACGGTCGATGCCGACGCCCGGTTCCACCTGGCCACACTCAAGCTTCACGGTGGCGATGTGGCCGGCGCCGCCGCGATCGCCGACACACTCCTTGATGCAGGATCCGGGGCATCTGTTCGGGTATGTGATCCAGGGCACGGTGGCGCGGTGGAACAAGGACGATGCTGCGTTGCAGAAGGCCTACAAGGACTTCCTGTCACATTACGACGCAGAGATGAAGAAGGGCCGCCCCGAGTATGGTGATCACGAGCGGATGATGACCGATTTCCAGCAGGCGGCGACCTCGGGGCAGTGAAGCTAAAGGTGCTGTGAAGAGTTCCTTATTCGACCGTCCGGGGCTTGCTCGGAGACCCCGGACCGCCGATTCTTGATGAGTCTAGTCGGAATCCAACTACCAGCAGGGAGCGGGACCATGAAGCCTGGCCACAAATTCCTCTTCGGCGCGGTGCTGATCGTCGGTAGCGTCGGCCTCCTGATGTTCCAGGGGGTAAAGGAGACGGGCGTCTATTTCCTCACTCCGACCGAACTCGCGTCGAAGGCCTCGGCGGATCCCACCTTCCACAACGTCGGCGTGAAGATGGGCGCCCGCGTCGTGCCGGGATCGGTCGTCCGTGATGCCGCCACCCAGACGGTGGACTTCCGGGTGACCGACGGCACGCAGGACTATCCGGTGACCTACCGCGGGCTGGTTCCGGACACCTTTACCGACGCCAGCGACATCGAGGTCGTCGTCGAGGGTCGCCTCGGCGCCGATGGGGTGTTCCACGCGACGGATGTCCTGGCGAAGTGCGGCTCCCGCTATGAAGCGGTTCCCGAAGCCCCCGCAGCCTGACCCGCAATGACACTCCTCGGGCAGTTCTCGCTGTGGGTGGCCTTCCTGATCGGTACGTTCGGCGCGGTCCTCTCCTTCTCGGGGAAGTGGCAGGACCGCCCAGACCTTGAGCGGACCGTCATCCGGTCGTCGTACGCGCTCGCCGCCGCGCTCCTCGTGGCGGCGCTGTCGCTTTGGAAGGGCCTCTTCGCCCACGACTTCAACATCGAATACGTCGCGGCCTACACCTCCCGCAACCTCCCGACCTATTACATCGTGTCGGCGTTCTGGGCCGGCCAGAAGGGATCGCTGCTCTTCTGGGCGGTGGTGCTGGCCTGCTTCTCCGCCGTGGCGCAGTGGATTACCTCGCGCCGGTACGCCGACCTGCTGCCGTACGTGGCGGGCGTCACCAACATCGTGGTGGTGTTCTTCGTCATCGTGATGATCTTCGCCGCCAATCCGTTCGAGCGGCTGGCGTTCATTCCCGAGGACGGGCGCGGCCTCAATCCCCAACTCCAGAACATCGGCATGGTCATGCACCCGCCGATGCTCTACCTCGGGTACATCAGCGTCACGATCCCCTTCGCCTTCGCCATCGCCGCGCTGCTCCGGCGCCGGCTGGACAGCGGGTGGATCGTCGCGATCCGGAAGTGGACCCTGGTGTCGTGGGTGTTCCTCTCCATCGGCATCGTGCTCGGGATGTGGTGGGCGTATGTCGAGCTCGGCTGGGGTGGCTACTGGGCGTGGGATCCGGTCGAGAATGCCAGCTTCCTCCCCTGGCTGACGATGACGGCGTTCCTGCACTCCGTGATGATCCAGGAAAAGCGCGGGATGCTCAAGCGGTGGAACCTCTCGCTGATCGTGGCGACCTTCCTCCTCAGCATCTTCGGCACCTTCATCACGCGGTCCGGCGTCATCGCCAGCGTGCACAGCTTCACGCAGTCCAACGTCGGGTACTTCTTCCTGGCGTTCCTCCTCGTGGCCGGGGTCCTCAGCTTCACCATGCTCTACACCCGGTGGGACGAGCTGGAGCCGGACGCGAAGCTGGAGTCGATGCTGAGCCGGGAGGCGGCGTTCCTCTTCAACAACCTCGCGCTGGTCGGCATCGCGTTCTCGGTCCTCTGGGGCACGCTCTTTCCGATTCTCTCCGAGGCGGTGCGGGGCACCAAGATCACGGTGGGCCCCCCGTTCTTCAATCGGGTGAACGTTCCCCTCGGGCTCTTCCTCCTGGCGCTCACCGGCATCGGGCCGCTGATCGCCTGGCGCAAGGCCACCGCCCGCAACCTGCAACGGCAGTTCGTCTTTCCGGTTGCCGTCGGCCTGGTGGTCACGCTGGCGCTCCTGGTCGATGGAATGCGCGATCTCTACCCGATCATGACCGTCGGTCTGGGCGCCTTCGTGCTCGGGACGGTCATCCAGGAGTTCTACCGGGGCATCCGGGCCCGGCGCCGGATGCACGGGGAGTCCATCCTCGCGGCGTTCTTCAACCTGATCGCCCGCAACCGCCGTCGGTACGGCGGCTACATCGTGCACGTCGGGATCCTGCTGATGTTCATCGCCTTCACCGGGATGGCGTTCCGGGTCGACCAGGAAGCCACGCTCAAGCCCGGCGAGTCGATCGAAATGCAGAGTCCCTTCGGCGGCACCTACAAGTTGACGCACCTGGGTGTGTCGCAATACAACGCCCTCAATCGGGTGGTTTCCGCGGCGACGGTGCAGGTGGACTTCAACGGCAAATCGCTCGGCGTCATGAAGTCCGAGAAGCGCCAGCACGTGGACAGCTTCGGCCGGCCGACCTTCGAGCCGTCGACCGAGGTCGGCATCCGGAGCGACCTGAAGGAAGACCTCTATGTCGTCTATGCCGGCTCGGTGAACGGTACCGAAGAGGCGGTCTACCGCTTCACCATCAATCCGCTGGTCTGGTGGGTCTGGTTTGCGGGGATGGTGCTGGTGGTCGGCGGCATCCTGACCATGTGGCCAGGCGGAGGCGGCATCGCCGAGACTCGCCGGACCCAGGCGGGCTACGAGGCGACCCTCGTCGGTGCGGAGCATGTCTGAGATGAACGAGACGATGACTCAACGGCGCGCCTTTTTGCGGAATGTGGCGCTCGGCGGATTGACCCTGGTGGGCGTGGGAACGCTCCGTGCCCAGGAGGCGTCGCAAGGCACCTCCGGTGGTGGTGGTGCCGGTCGGCTCTACAATCCCAACGCCGTGCAGCAGCGGGCCCCGACGGTCGGGGCCGACAACGACGTCCAGATCATGGAGCTTGAGAAGACCCTCAAGTGCCAGTGCGGCTGCAATCTCGACATCTACACCTGCCGCACCACCGACTTCACCTGTACGACCTCTCCAGCCCTCCATCGCGAGATTACCGCGCTCTGGAACGACAACAAGACCGCGGATCAGATCCGTGAGGAGTTCGTGCGCGAATACGGGGAGCAGGCGCTGATGGCCCCGAAGGCCGAGGGTTTCAACCTGGCCGGATACTTTGTGCCCGGCATCGTGATGCTGATCGGCATCGGCTTGCTCTCCATGTGGATCTTGCGGCGCCAACGCCAGGTGTCTTCGGTACCGTCGCTGGCGGCCACTGAGGCGATCGACATCGCCGCGGTTGCCGGGGCCACGCCCGAGGAGCTCGAGCGTCTGCGCAAGGCGCTTTCGGAGGTGAAGGACTGATGTGGATCGAGATCATGGCGGCCGCGTTCGTGGGCCTTTCGCTGCTCTGGCTGGTATTCGAGCCCCTCTTCACCGCACATGGCTCCCGGCCGGCCGATGTCATCGACATCGATGCGCTGGAGGATCTCGAGGATACGCGCAGCGGCGTCGCACTTGCCGCGCTGAAGGAAATTGAGTTCGACCTGGAAACCGGGAAGTTGAGCGACAACGACTACGAGTTCCTGAAGCAGAAGTACACCGTCGAGGCCCTCTCGGCCCTCCGCGCCGAGGATGGCAGCTCCCCCGCCGCGGCGATTGAGGCGCAGGTGGCGGCCCGGGTAGCCACGCTTCGGGACGACGGACGTGTCGATGCCGAGTGCCGCGCCTGCGGGGCACAGGCCGGGCCCGGGGCTCGATTCTGTCCCGAGTGCGGCGCGCCGCTTGGCGCCCCGGCCACCTGCGTCAAATGCGGTACGGACTTGCCGGCTGGCAGTCGCTTCTGCGCGGCCTGCGGCGGCCGAGTCGCGGCCTGAAACCACCCGCCTCCACTTCCCGTCTCGCTATATAGCTGTAGTATTGCCGGGGGGCCCTGCGCGCAGGAGCCCCCGAACGCCATTTGCGAGCATCACCTCTCCGTCCACTCCTCTATCGGAGCCGCCATGCCAGGCCGAGGAATCGTCCGAGTCGTTCTCACATCCCTGAGTGCCGTCGCGCTCGCCTGCGCGTCCGGCCAGGGGGCCGCGACCTCCCCGAGCCCGGCAAACGCCCAAGGCAAGACCGCCAAGCCGGGCGGGGACAAGCCGGCGCCACCAAGAGTATGGCGGAACTGACGAAGAGTTCCACGAAGTATCGAGGGGCTCTTCACGATCTACCAGGACACCGTCGACCGGCGCGCTCCAGATGGCGGTGAAGAAGGACCAGATCGGGAAGGAGTTCATTTACTGGTCGGTCACCGATGAGGGGGCACTCCCCGCCGGCAGCTTCCGCGGTGCGTTCGGCCCGAACACGGTCTTCGCGGTCCGGAAGAACTTCAACAAGATCGAGTTCATTACCCAGAACACCCGGTTCTACTTCGATCCTGCGAGCCCCCTCAGCCGGGCGGCAGACGCCAACATCAGCCCCGGCATGCTCGCGTCGATCGAGATCGCCGCGACCGATACCACCACCGGCGAGTACCTGATCAAGGCCGATGAACTCTTCCTCACCGAGACCCTCCGGCAGGTGAAGCCGAGCCCGCGGCCCGGCACTTCGCCCGGCTCTACCTTCACCCTTGGCACGCTGAACAAGGACAAGACGCACGTCGTGTCCGTGAAGTCGTATCCGCTGAACACGGACGTCGTGGTGCAGTACGTGTACGTCAACCCGGCGCCCACCAACAGCGGGGGGCCGGAAATCACCGATCCGCGCAACGTCAGCCTCACGATCCAGCACACCTTCATCGAGATGCCGGACAACGACTATCAGGTCCGGTATGCGGATCCCCGGGTCGGCTACTTCGCCAATGAGGTCACGGACCTTACCTCCACGAGCGTCACGCCGTGGAAGGACCAGGTGCACCGGTGGAACCTCGTCAAGAAGAACCCCGACGCGGCGCTGTCAGACCCTGTGGAGCCGATCACCTGGTGGATCGAGAACACCACCCCGGTCGAGCTGCGGCCCGCGATCCGGGAGGGGGCGTTGCGCTGGAACAAGGCCTTCGAGACGGCGGGGTTCACGAACGCCATCGTCGTCAAGGAGCAGCCGGACACCGCCACCTGGGACGCCGGCGACCTCCGCTACAATGTGCTTCGGTGGACCGCTTCGCCGACTCCTCCCTTCGGCGGGTACGGGCCAAGTTTCGTGAATCCACGCACGGGGCAGATCCTCGGTGCGGACGTCATGCTTGAGTTCAGCGTTGTCGGCAGGTGGATGCAGCAGGCCGAGTTGTTTGAGTACGCAGGCCAGCCGCTGGCCTTGCCGGCCGATGACGCGGATCTGCAGGTGTGCGCGGCACAGGCCTACATGCAGCAGCAGATGGCCTTCGGGGCGTCCGCGCTCGAGATGCTTGGCGCGACCGAGGCCGAGATGGAGGCCTACATCTATGACGCGGTCGTCAGCCTGGTCCTGCATGAGGTGGGGCACACCCTCGGCCTCAATCACAACATGAAGGCGAGCCAGATGCTCTCCCCCGCGCAGCTGCAGGATTCCGCGCTGGTGGCGACCCGGGGTGTGACGGGCTCGGTCATGGACTACCAGGCCGTCAATGTGCCGCCTCCGGGCGGGAAGCGGACGCTGGTCTTTGACATCCAGACTGGGCCGTACGACGACTGGGCCATCGAGTTTGCCTACCGCCCGGCGCTCTCGAATCCGACCGCCGAAGCGGCGCGGATGACGGCGCTGCTCGATCGCTCGACCGAGCCGCAGCTGGCCTTCGGCAACGATGCCGACGACATGCGCGCCCCGGGGCGAGGCATTGATCCGCGGGTCATGGTGGGCGACCTCAGCAACGATGCACTCACCTGGGCCGAAGGACGGATGGCGCTGTCCGACTCCCTGCTCATGGGGCTGGACCAGCGGTACCCGAAGCCAGGGCAGGACTACGCGACCCTGCGTGTCGCCTACCTCCGCACGACCGGTGAGAAGGCGAATGCCGCGGTGGTGACGTCGCGATATATCGGTGGCGTCTATGTCAGCCGTGGCGTGGACGGGCAGCCGGATGCGGGCCTGCCCTTCACGCCGGTTCCTCTCGCCGAGCAGCAGCGGGCGATGCGCCTCCTCCGGACGGAGTTCTTCGCGCCGGATGCGTGGGATGCCTCCCCCAAGCTTCTGGCAGAGTTGCAGCAGCCGCGGCGTGGTTTCAGCGGGCCTGGTGAGCCGGTCATCCACGCGCGCGTGCTCAACATGCAGAAGACCGTCCTGTCGTTCATGCTGGCCCCGCAGACCCAGGCCCGGTTGACCGACTCGCGGCTGTACGGCAACAGGTACTCCGCGGCGCAGATGATGTCGGACCTGACCGACGCGATCTTCGCGGCCGATGCCCGAGGCAACGTCAACACCTTCCGGCAGAACCTGCAGCTGGAGTACGTCAACCAGGTGGCCGGGATGATCGAGGGCCCGACGGCCAAGAACTACGATTACGTGTCGAAGTCGGCGGCCGTGGCGAGCCTGAAGAAGATCCAGGCCCAGGTGGCGGTGCCGACCGGTGATGCCGAGACCCGGGCCCACCGCCAGCACCTCGTCGCTGGTGGTGAGCGAGGCGCTCGACCCGAAGTCATAGTTAGAAGTCGTACTGGACGCCGAGCCCCACCCCGCTCCCCCAGAGGGTGGTGGTTTCGAATTCGGCTGGCAGGTCTGCCGGGTTGAACGGTGAGCCCGACACCGATCCGCCGATGATGGCGAGGAGATGCCACGCCTGGCCGAGGGGGGCGGTGACTTGAACCATCGCCGTCCCGCCGGCGCGGGTTCGGGTGTCCTCGCCCGTCAGGGTCCAAACACCGAGGACCGGACCGCCGGCGATGCTGACGGCGGCGCCGGCCTCGCCGAGGCGCACCAGCGGAACCGTTACGAGGGCGGCGACGCTCCACTGGGCGATGTCCAGTGTGCTCTCGGTGATGGTGATGCCGTCGCCGGCCAGCTGCAGGTTTGAGGAGAGGTACGAGAGCCCGAGGCCGAGACGGACCGCGCCGAACGAACGATCGACGGCAACTCCCCACGCCACCTTCGGCGCGAGGCTCCAGTCGGCCTCCGCCGTGGTGGTGTCCTCCAGCCCGCCGCTGAACCAGCTCTGGGTGGCAGTCGCCGTCAGGTGCCAGGCACCGCCCTGGGCGGCGAGGCTTGCGCTTGGGACGGCCAGCCAAACCAGCATCGTGCCGACCATCGACTTCCATCCCGCGTACCGAGCCATACACTCCCCTTGAGTGGGGCGGGGGAGGCTCCTCCCCCGCCATCAGTGGTTACTGCATCACGAGATTCAACCAGCCGTTGACCTTCGAATGTCCCTCCATCACGGCCCAGTTCCCGATCGAGCTGGACCGACCAACGACCGAGTCGGCCATGGCGATGCCGATGAGGTCGTCGTTGCTCTTGATGAGATTGGCCAGCGCGGTGATCAGTTTGGCGCCGTTCTTGGCCGCCGTGATGACCCGCGTGGTTCCATTGACAGTGATGATCTTCACGTCCTTGAGGCCGGTGTACGAATTGTAGGCGTTCTTGAGCGCCGTCAGGGCATCCCCGAAGCGGTCCTGCCCCGTCTTGATCTCGCAGGCGGTGTCGTCGTCTTCCAGCGCGAGGATCATGTATGACTGTCCGGGGAAGGCCTGGTCGATGGCGTCCATCTGGGCCTGGGTAAACACCTTGGCTGTCCCGCTCCAATTGGTTGAGTTCATATCCCAGTAGTAGCCGTACGGGGCGTGCTCGCCGACGCACTGGAATGAGATATAGGTGGTGGTGTCGCCGGGGCTGGCCGGCCCCAGCACGTGCAGCTCAAACTCGGGCTTCCCTTTCAACCAGCTTTCAAACGTGTCCACGAATTGGGCCCGGGTGAGGTAGAGCGACTGGCTCGGCGGGCTACCGGGAAGCCCCCCGCTGCCACCCCCGCTGCTTCCTCCCCCTCCCTGTCCATTCCCGTCTCCGCCGCAGTCATCCACTCCGCAGATGGCACCCTGGGGTCCCGCGGGCCGGTCGAAGTCGGTCTCCTGCGGGACGAGGGCCAGCACCGGCGTGGCGGGCGGTGTCCGGGGATCGAGCAGGATGCGCTCGCCCAGAGTGTTGAATGCCACGGGCACATCCCCGTCGCGGAGGGCGGTCGCGACCAGGAGGTCGGGCCCCCCGTCCCATCGCTCCAGGTGGCCGGGCACCGGAAAGTAGAGTTCCGACGCAATACCCGCGGTGGCGTCCTGCATCACGGCCGTCTCGGGTTGGGCATCGGCCCTCGCCATTGCGGCGGCGATTCGATGATCATCCCGGGCCAGGAGCCGCTGAAACTGCAGCTTCTGCTCGATGATCGGGGATTCCCGGAGTTGGCTGTGGAGGTATTGGCGGAGGGCAGGGTCGCCGAGGGCAACCGCCAGGCGCCTGGCCTGGCGCTCCATGCGCTGGGCCTCTGGAGATGCGTTTGGTGCGGGGGCGATGGCGTCGGGGCCGGCGACGGCCCCGAGGCTGTCTCCCGGGGCGGATGGTTCGCGGTCGGCGCAACCGAGCGCCGCTGCCAGCAGCCCGACGGCTGCCAGCCTGAGCCTGGCGTTCATGGGACCTCCTTGGGGTGGGTGACGGCGCGCCCAAGGTAGGTCTGGTGGTTTGACTGATCGGCATCGCGAAACCGCGGACCGGTTCCGTATCGTCCGAGCGATGCGGTGGACGGGTAGCTCGGGGGCAGCTTCCATCCCGGTTGCCGCAATGATGGCCGGATGAAGCGGCCTTCATACAATGTTGTGGATGCCTTTACTCGACACGTGCAATGTTGACCAAAGAAGTCGACACTCGCGTTTCACGCCCGCTTCAGTCCTGGAAATTCACGAGTCCGCGCTCACCCGTGAGGGCAATGCCTTCGGAGGATCGGTGCTGCGGTTATTCGGCCATACTCTCCCTTCTCCCTTGATCCGCCTCCGGGCTCGGCCCGGAAGAACCGCTGCTGCCGCCCTCCTGCTCCGACGCGGATCTTCATGACACGACTCGATCGAAGGACGTTCCTCAAGGGAGTGGGCATCGCTTCCGCCGCTTCGGTCGCCTCCGGTTCCGGGTCCGCCTTCGCCGCGGTGAGCGGCGTCCCTCTCCCGGCCAGCGCGCCGGCATGGCGGCGGACGCCCTGTCGGTTGTGCGGTGTCGGATGCGGACTGCTCGTCGGGATTGAGGGCGGCCGAGCGGTGGCCGTCAAGGGAGATCCTGACTCACCGGTGAGCGGCGGAGCTGGCGTGCGTCAAGGGCTACAACTCCGTTCAGGCCCTCTACGGGCGCGACCGGATCCGCCAGGCGATGGTCCGACGCGATGGGAAGTTGGTGCCCGTACCGATCCACGAGGCCTACGATCTGGTGGCGCGACAGATCAGGGAGACGATGGGGCGGCACGGCAAGGACAGCGTGGCGCTGTACGGCTCCGCCCAGTGGACGATCGGGGACGCCTACATCGCGTCCAAGCTGTTCAAGGGTGGACTCGGCACCAACAACCTGGATACCAGTGCCCGGCTCTACGCGGGCAGCGTGAGTGCGGGGCTGCGGAGCACCTTCGGCGCCGACGGCGCGATTGGCTGCTACGAAGACATCGATCACGCCGACACCTTCGTGCTCTGGGACATCAACCTGGCGGAGACCGACCCGGTCCTCTTCTCCCGGATGCTGGCTCGCAGACGCGCCAATCCGGCCGTGCGGATCGTTGCCCTCTCCACCCGAACCGCTCGTACTGAGTACGCCGCCGACCAAACTCTCCTCTGTGCCCCCCACGCGTCGCTGTCCGTTGCCAACGCCGTCTGCCAGGAAATTGTGGAGCGGGACTGGGCGAACCGGGAGTTCCTCGACTCAGCACGTCGCCTTCAAGCGCGGCAAGACCGATCTCGGCAATGGCGACGCTGCGGGCAGCCTGATTCCGGACTCCCCGATCAACGCGACCTGGTCCGAGTATGTGGCGTTCCTTGCCGACTACACGCCGGAGCGGGCGCAGGCGGTCTCAGGTCTCTCGGCGGCCAAGATCCGCTGGCTTGCCTCACTCTATGGCGATCCGATGCGGCGCGTGATGTCGGTTTGGGGACGGAGTGTCAATCAGGACGTGCGTGGCACCTGGACCAACAACGCGCTCTACAACATCCACCTCCTTGTGGGCAAGATCGCGACGCCGGGGAACAGTGCCTTCGCCATCACCGGCCAGCCCAGCAACGGGAGCGCGCCGCATGACGCCGGTACGCTGACGGGCACGTTGCCGCGCGGACGCGTGGACGACGAGGGGGACCGCGGCCGTGCCGCCGAGATTTGGGGAGTGCCACTCGAGCGTATTGATCCCGTGCCGAGCGCCCCGCTCCTCTCCATGTTCCGGCAGTTGGAGCGAGGTGACATCCGGTTCCTCTGGATTCAGGCCACCAATCCGATGATGAGCCTCCCGAACCTGGACCGGTATCGCCGAGCGGCGGCCCGTGCCGGGAGCTTCGTGGTGGTCTCGGAAGCCTATCCGACCCCGACGACGGACATCGCCGACGTCGTGCTTCCCGCGGCAATGTGGTTCGAGCGGGAGGGTGTCTTCATCAATGTGGAGCGGCGGGCCCAGTATTTCAGCCAGATGGTGGTGCCACCTGGCGATGCAACCAGCGACGCCTGGCAGATGATCGAGGTCGCCCGACGCCTGGATCTTGCGGAGCTGTTTCCCTATCAGCCAAGCAACGATCTGGAACAGATCTGGGACGAGTACAGTCGCTTTCATGCAGGGTCGGCCAGTGCCCTTCCGCCATTGGCCGAGTTGCGTGCGCAGGCTGGAAGTCAGTGGCCCTATGCCGATGGGCATGAGACCCGCTGGCGGTACAGTACCACCGATGATCCTTCCGCCGATGCGGCACTCGGCGACGTTGACTTTTACGGTCACGACGATCATCGCGCGTGGATCTGGCTTCGACCCGAGGCGCCTGCCGCCGAGGTGCCCGACACGACCTACCCCTTCTGGCTGACGACCGGGGCGGTGCTGGAGCAGTGGGGCGGCAGGTGCGATGACCCAGCGGATTCCGACACTGCACCGCGCTCTGCCGCATGGGTACGTGGAAGTGAATCGAGAGGACGCACAGGCGCTCGGCATTCGCAATCGGGAGCGGGTGCGCCTGGTCAGTCGGCGCGGTGCGCTCGAGATCGAGGCCCGCATCGACTACCGCTCCCAACCTCCTCGCGGTCTGCTCTTCGCTCCCGTGTTTGACGAGGGAGAACCCGTCAACCGGTTGATGCTCGACGCGTACTGCCCGATCTCGGGACAGCCGGACGGCAGCAAGTGTGCAGTACGGATCGAGCGGCTGTCAGCGCGGAGCGCCTCGTGAAGAACCCCGGTCCGCGGCCCGCGGCAGTGGCATTCTCGCTCTTCCTACTCGCCTCGGCTGCAACCGCAACCACGGCGGCCGTCATCGCAATCCGGCGGATGCCGGAGCCCAGTCCAGATGTGCCGCCCATTGGGCGCGTCGCCCTGATCGAACCGATGAGTACGCCGATCCCTGCCGAGGCGGAGGTCTTTCGTACCACGCCAGCCATGCTCGCCATCGCGCCGGCCGTTCCGCGGGACCGCACGGCGCATCCGCGGAACTGGGCCACCTATCGATATCTGCGCGCCTATCCGGGGGCTCCTCCGCGCATTCCGCACGCCCTCAGCGCCGCCGAGTTCCGGGTCGAGATCTGCAATTCCTGCCACACGCGTGGCGGCTACTCCCTCCGGTTCGCGGCCTACGTGCCCGTGACGCCGCATCCCGAAATGGGCATGTGCCTGCAGTGTCATGTCGGGGATGACGCAGTCATGGGCACCGCCTCGGCGGCCGCCGATCCCAATGCCCGATGCCCGCTGTGCCACGGGCCGGCGGGCGGGCGGCCGCTGCCGGAGGCCTCGGCAACATGGGCCACGTCCGTCTGGCCGTCCCTCCCGGGCGTGACCAAGGGACGACTCCCACCGCCGATCCCTCACGAGCTCCAGTTTCGAGGAAACTGCCTGACCTGCCATGGAGGCCCCGCGGCGGTCGCGGTCATCCGCACGACTCACCCTGAGCGTGCCAATTGTCGGCAGTGCCATGCGGCGCTCGAGCCGGAGGCCAGCCTGTTCGTCCGTCCCGACCCCGAATTGGTGGCCAGCGCAGGGGCGGTACCATGAGGCGCACCAGTCGGGTATGGCGTTGGCGTCCCTTGCCGCGGTGTCTGCTCACCAGCGGTTGCCGGGAAGGGGAGCGTCAGGAGCCCAGTGACCACCTCCCCCCTGGAGCGGAAGCGGTGGTACTCGATTCCGCCACGTTGGCGCGCAACGCGGCCCTGGAGCCGGGCGCGCTGGCCACCGTCGTGACAGACCCCGTGGTCGGATTCACCGGGCCCGGGGAGCAGCCGTTTGAAGTTGCGCGGCGCAGCGCCAGCCCTGAAGCAGGCCACGCGCGCCGCTTCGGCACCATTACCCGGTCGCTTGTGCTTCGCATCCAGTCACCCGCCCTCACGCAATATCCGTGTACGTCGTGCCACGCCGGCGCTAGGGTGACGATGGCCGCGCAGCGCGAGCCTGATGTGCACAACGACATCCAGCCGGTGCACCCTGACACGAGCGGCGGCGTGTGCGCCACCTGCCACGCACCTGAAGACGCCTCCCTGCTGGTGTTGCTGGAAGGCAAGCGTGCACCGCTGGACCAGAGCTACCGCCTGTGCGCACAGTGCCACTTCCAGCAGGCCGAGGCTTGGGCCGGCGGCGGGCACGGGAAGCGGCTCGATGGCTGGCAGGGACGCCGCGTCGTCATGGCCTGCGCCGATTGCCATGATCCGCACCATCCGGGAGTCGAACCGCGGATACCCTTCCGTGCCCCGGTCCTCGAAAGGACTCACCGAGATGACCCATGACTGACGACCAGGCGGGCGACCTGCCGGAGCGCAGCAGCGACGGCGGCCTGCTCCAGAAGCCGGTTGACCGGAGGAATGCCCTGGGCATGCTCGTGGCAGGGGCAGTGGCCGGTGTCCAGGCGCTGGGCGCCTGCGTTCCCTTGAATGGGGAGACGCCGGAGGAGCGCGAAGTCCGGGTGCTCGCGTGGCGGGAGTACATCAAGGGCAACTACCGGTTCATGACCGATGCCGAGCGGACGGAGACCATCACCCGACTCGAGGAACTGGCGCGCCTCAAGCGCGACGAGGAAGTCACCATCCAATCCACCGGCGCCCAGCCCGGAGTCGTCTTTGGCTATGCCTTCAACATTTCCAAGTGCCAGGGGTTCCGGAATTGCATTGAAGCGTGCATCAACGAGAACAACCTCGATCGCGAGGCGGACACACAGTACATCCGGATCTTCGAGATGTCGGAGGGCGAGGTCAACCTCGATCTCGGCGACGCCACCTTCCAGCACGAGGTGCCGGCCGAGGGCCACTTCTACCTCGGGACGCAGTGCTTCCAGTGCGCTAACCCCCCATGTACCAGCGTCTGCCCCGTCGGCGCCACCTGGCAGGAGCCGGACGGCATCGTGGTGATCGACTACGACTGGTGCATCGGGTGCCGCTATTGCATGGCGGCATGCCCCTACTGGGCGCGCCGCTTCAACTGGAGCGCCCCCGACGTGCCGGCTTCGGAGGTCAATCCCAACCAGCACTACCTCGGCAACCGCGCCCGCAAGAAGGGGGTGGTCGAGAAGTGCACTTTCTGCATTCATCGTACGCGGCAGGGTCGGCTCCCGGCGTGTGTCGAAGCTTGTCCCACCGGGGCCCGTGTATTTGGCAACCTGCTGGATCCCGATTCGGAGATCCGCTGGGTGCTCGAGAACAAGCAGGTCTTCCGCCTGAAGGAGGATCTCAAGACGGAGCCGCGGTTCTGGTACTTCACCGACTGAGGTGATCGTGCACCTGGGACCATTCATTCGCACCGCGCTGCGTTCGGCCACCACAGGGGGCGGCCGCTACCACCTCTGGATGGGCACCCTCACCGTGCTCATGCTGACCGGCGGGTATTGCTATTTCCTGCAGCTGCGGGACGGGCTCGGCGTCACCGGGATGAACGATCACGTGAGTTGGGGGCTCTATATCTCCAACTTCACCTTCCTCGTGGGGCTCGCGGCGGCCGCCATGATGCTGGTGCTGCCGGCCTACATCCTGGAGCACGTGGATTTCGGCAAGGCCGTCCTCCTGGCCGAGGGCGTGGCGGTGTCGGCCCTGGTCATGTGCCTCGCGTTCGTGGTCGTGGACATCGGCAATCCCCTCGGGGGGTGGCACTTGATGCCGGGGATCGGGTTCCTGAACTGGCCGCGATCGCTGCTCGCCTGGGACGTCTTGGTGCTGAACGGCTACCTGGCCCTGAACCTCGCCATTCCGTTCTACATGCTCTACAACCGCTACGCCGGCCACCCGCCGGCCAAGAGCAAGTACCTGCCCTGGATGTACATCTCGGTCATGTGGGCGGTGAGTATCCACCTGGTCACGGCCTTCCTTCTGGCGGGGCTGCCCGCGCGACCGTTCTGGAACTCCGCGCTCCTGGGTCCCCGGTTTCTCGCCTCGGCGTTCACCGCGGGGCCGGCGTTCATGATCCTCCTCCTCTGGTTCGTGCGGCGAAACACTGCCTATCCCATCGCCGAGAGTGCCCTGAGCAAGCTGGCGATGATCACGACGGTCGCGGCCCAGATCAATCTCGTCATGCTCCTCTCCGAGCTGTTCTACGAGTTCTACTGGCCGACGCACCATGGCATCCATGCGGTGTACCTGTTCTTCGGCCTCGACGGGCACCACGCGCTCGTGCCGTTCATCTGGACGGCGATCAGCCTCAACATCCTGGCCACGGCGGCGCTCATGACCCACTCGGTCCGGCGCAACCTCCGGTTGCTGATGCCGACCTGCGCCGTTCTCTTTTTCGCCATCTGGGTCGAGAAAGGGCTGGGGCTGGTGATTCCCGGGTTCATCCCCTCGCCGCTTGGAGAGATCGTCGAGTACACCCCGACGCTCGTGGAGCTGGGGGTGACGATCGGTATCTGGGCGATGGGGATGTTCGTGCTGACGGTGCTGGTGCGGGTGGCCGTACCGATCGAGCTGGGCGAGGTGCGGAGCCCCTACCTGGAGGCGTCGCGGACGGAACGCACTGTTCGCCCGCGCGCCACGCGCGCACGCTACGAGGACGTCCGGCCTTTCCGGACACGGTGATGTGATTGCCGGCGGCGCGCCGGCGGACTCAACTTTCACGAGGTGACGGACATGATCAGAAACAGGCCAAGTGACACCCGATATTCACTCGCTGCATTCGCGGCGGGGCTGGTCGGTGGGGCGGGACTGGCCGGCGCGCTATTCCTCCTCGGGCTTGCGCCGCCGCTGGCCCTCATCCTCGGCCTCGGATTCGCGGCCCTCCTCACGGCGTCGATCAAGTACACCGACCAGTGGGAAAAGGGCGTCCTGCTGCGGCTCGGGCGGTATCGGGGGCTGCGGGGTCCCGGCTACTTCGCGATCATCCCGATTCTCGAGCGGGTGGCCTACATCGTCGACCAGCGCATCCGCACGGCCGCGTTCGGGGCCGAATCGTGCCTGACCCGCGATACCGTGCCGGTCAACGTCGACGCCATCGCGTTCTGGATCGTGCGCGATGCCGAGCGCGCCGCCCTCGAAGTCCAGGACTACGACGAGGCGGTCATCCTGTCGGCGCAAACCGCCCTCCGGGACGCGATCGGCAAGCACGACCTCGCGGAGCTGATTCAGTCGCGGGTGGAGCTGGGGCAGGGGCTCAAGGACGCGCTCGAGCAGAAGATGGAGAACTGGGGCATTCACGTGCAGTCGGTGGAGATTCGAGACGTGATCATCCCGGCTGCGCTCGAGGACGCCATGTCCCGTCAGGCCCAGGCCGAACGGGAGCGGCAGGCGCGCATCATCCTCGGAACCGCTGAGACCGAAATCGCGCACAAGTTCGTCGAGGCGGCCGCGGCGTACAAGGATCACCCCGAGGCGATGAACCTGCGCGCCATGAACATGCTCTACGAGAGCATCGTCAAGCGGGGCTCGCTCATGGTCGTACCATCCGGACTTGCTGACTCGCTCAATGTGCCTGGCATCATGGGGATGGCGAGCAACGCGGGGTTGGTGCCGAAGGAATCTGCTCCAGCCTCGCTCCCACCGGCTGGCAACTGACCGGGGGTGGCGCCGGCCGGCCCTAGTTCTTCAACAGGCGCGCGCGGTAGTCCTCAGGGCTCGCCTGGAGGTGACAGACGACACATTGGCGCTCGGGGTGATGATCCACGGTCGGGTCATGGCACACCAGGCAGAACGACCGGGTCGGTGTGAGCGGGGCGATGGCAGCGGTGGCATGGCATCGATCGCAGGCGACGTGGGCCTGAACCGGTCGGGCGTGGGGTCGTGTGATGCTCTCGGTGCGGTGGCACGTGGCGCAGGCGCGGCCTTCCTGATGGTGTTCCACGTGGCAGCCCTGGCAGGTCTGGGCGGAATCCACGGGCTCCATCGTCACCCGTGTCCCGTGACAGGAGGTGCACTCCAGCTCGGTATGCCGCGCATGTTGGAAGGAGACGGTTCGTTCGAGGGGCGGGTCGTCCGCCGCCGCGATCGTGACCTGCACCGCCAGCGTGTCTGGGACGCTGTTCGGCTCATGACACCGAGTACAGCCATTCCGCGCCTGCTCGACGTGGTGACAAATCTGGCAGCCCCTCGGCGGTTCAAACGTCAGCATGGAGCCTGAACTGCTGAGGTGGCAGGTCATGCAGGGGAGGCGCTCGTGACGGTTGTGGGAGAAGGTGTCTGCTGTCGATTGGGTCAGGGCGTTTGGGGAGCCATCGGCCCGCCCCTGTGCCAATGCGACCCCGGTCCCCGTGACCCACGCCGCGAGCACCAGCACCGCGAGCAGTCCCAGCCGATTCCCGCCTGACGTCACACCCCGCTCAGACACACCAGCCCGTTCGATCAGGCCAGACACGCCGCCACGGCAGTAGTTGGGCGTTGAACGGGACTCAAACATCTGACGCTCCCGGAGGAGGATGAACCACCCGGCAGGCGGCCGGGTGGCATCCGTGCGGTCGAACATGCGGCCGTTGACAAATATGACGGGGCGTTTGGCGAACCCCAAGGGCGCACTCCACCTGACGCACGACCGGCAGCCGCCGCTAGATCTCGAGCTCCTGCAGCCTGCGCAGGCCGACGCGGAGGGGCAAGATTGTGGAAATCGTGCACAACGCCGCCACCGCGAGCATGCTGAAGATCATCTCCATGCTCCACCCCGGGTCGTTGCCGGTGGCGATGGCGCGCAGATAACTCGCGACCGGCACCGCCTCGATGACGATCACCAGCGCCAGGAGGCTCAGGCTCGACATCATGTATACGAGTCCGCCGAAACTGGTGGGGATCTGCGCGGCGTTTTCGGTGCCGAACTGCGGGAAGAGTGCGCCGAGTCCGAGCGCCATTGCACTGGCCGCGAGCGTGAACATGGTGATGGTCAGCACGCTCATCAGCATGATGAACGGGCTCGCGTGGAGCAGGGCGTTGGTCACCAGGGTCAGCGTGAGCGCCACGACCATCAGCGGGAGGGTGCCGATGATGTACTTGCTCCAGAACATCGCGCGGAGATCCAGCGGACTCGACTTCAGCAGCCACAACTCCCGCCCCTCGAGGCTGATGGCGGGAAAGATGAACCGCGCGGCGATGGCCGCCAGTACGAAGCCGGCCAGCCCCTGGTTGAGGAAGACGACAAGCGTGACGAAGAAGATCGGAACCTGCTCGCCGGAAAAGAGCTGCAATGTCTGGATGTTGAAGACGTAGACCGCGAGCAACACGGCGAGCAGGATGAGCTGGCTCCACTGCGTCGTGTCGCGGAAGAAGAGCCGGAGATCCTTGAGGATGAACTCGCGACGCGCCGGCCCCGCCGTACGAAGGAGCGGGAGGAGCATCCGCTCCCACAGCCCTCCGCGCACGAAGCTGTCCTTGCCTTCCTGTGCCTTGCTGTAACCCGCGAGGTACAGCCGCTGGTGGAGGCCGGCCCCCACCACCCCCAGCACACCGGCTGTCGTCCAGAGCAGGAGGATCGGCAGTGGGTCACCGATGCGCAGCAGCCAGTTCATCACCATGTCCGCCGCCCACTCGCTGGGCAGGAAGGGGTTCGTCGGCCCCTGCAGCATCGAGAAGTAATCGAGCAGGTTCCGGAACCCTTCCGGGCGCGCCAACTGCTCCGGCCGGACGAGCCGAAGCAAGAGGACCACGCCGCCCACCGCCCCCACCGCCACCAGCGTGAGGAGGTCACGCGTCTTCCTGGCCGGGAAGATGTTGACCAGCAGCAGGGTCAGGAGGGTGCCGAGGACCGCCGGCATGACGAGAAAGGGGATCAGCGCCGCGACGACGATCAGCGGATAGAGTGGGCCGCCATCAAAGACCATCCCGTACGCGGTGAAGATCGGTACCGCCACCAGCATCACCATCCACGACGAATGCACTGTCGTCTCGGCCAGCTTCGCGATGTAGACCCGGAGCCAATCCACTGGCGCGGAGACCATGATGTCGAGGTCGGATGCCAGGAAGTAGGTGGATAGCGCCGTGATGATATTGGAGAGGAGCAAGACGCCGAGGAAGGCGAGCAACAACACGGCCAGCAGCTTGGTGGCCACGAGGGTGCCGATGTCCGGAACACCCTGGAAGTACTTCAGGACCCGGTAGGAGACACCGAACACCGCGGACCAGAACCCGAAGCCGACCAGCGTGAGAAGGAGCAGGCGCATGCCCGCTCCCGATCGCTCCTGGCGCACCCGCGCCATGGCGGTCCGCCACTTGGGAGAGAGGAGGATCCAAAGCCCCGGCTGGCGCGGCTCTCCCGCGGCCGCGACTGGTTCAATCATCAAAGATCCCGCGACAGCGACTGCGGCACTTCGCCGCCGGTCAGCTTGAGGAAGAGCTGTTCCAGGGTCATCCCCTCCGACGCCGTCTCCCGGCGCAGGTGCTCCATCGTTCCCGAGGCCGCGAGTGTCCCGTGCCGGATGATCGCAATGCGGTCGCACATCGCCTCGGCGACCTCGAGCGTGTGGGTGCTCATCAGGACCGTCCCGCCCCGGTCGACAAAGGCGCGGAGGAGGTCCTTCAACGTGCGGGCGCTCTTCGGGTCGAGACCGACCATCGGCTCGTCCACCACCACCACCTCGGGGCGGTGCACGAGGGCGCTCGAGATGAGCAGCTTCTGCCGCATACCGTGACTGTACGACTCCGTGAGCTCATCTTTCCACGGGGTGAGTTCGAACAACTCCAGCAGTTCGTCCATCCGCTTCTCGACGCCTGCCCCCTCCTGGCCGTACAACGCCGCCACGAATCGCAAGAACTCCGCGCCAGTCAGTTTTTCGTAGACGTACGGCCGATCGGGAATGAATCCCAGCTTGGCCTTGGCCCGCTCGGGGTCCTGATGGATGTCCGCACCGCCGATGATCACCGAGCCGCTGCTGGGCTGGAGGATCCCGGCGATCATCCGCAGGGTCGTCGTCTTTCCGGCGCCGTTCGGCCCCAGAAAGCCGAACAACTCACCCTTCGGCACCTCGAGTGTGAGCCGGTCCACCGCCGTGAAGCGGCCATAGTTCTTCGAGAGATCGTGCAGCTGGATCATGGCGCCGTCGTGGTAGTAGTGAGAACTGGCCGCACCGCCCCGAGCATTGGCATGAGTGTCGAGGGCCGTGCCGTTGCGTCGACCAGGAGGCGAAAGTGCCCGCCGTCCGCCGGGGCCTGACCGAGCGTTGGGTCGATCGGCACCCATTCCCCGAGCCACACCTCCGCCCAGGCCCTGTACCGCAGTCGTCCGCCGGTGGAGAGGAGGCCGACGACCGACCGGGCGGGAATCCCCAGCGACCTGACCATCGCCACGAACAACGCGGCGCGGTCCGAGCTGTCTCCACGCCGGCGGAGCAGAATTGTTTCGGTGTCGCCGAGCGACGGCGGCCCCGCCTCGATGGTAGAACTGACCCATCTGGCCAAGCGGGCCACCGCGCGTGCAGGTGCCGCACCGTCGTCCGCCGCGATGCGCTGCGCATCCATGCGCACGCGGGGGGACGAGGGTATCGCACGATAGGGGGCGCCGACCGAGTCGGGCAAGGGATCGAGTCCCATCGCGGGGAGTGCTGCCTCGCGCGGCAGGGTCACCAGGATTCCCTCGTCCACTGCCTGCCACCGTGTGGTGAGCGCCGCCGCGGCAGCGCCGAGGTCCGCAGGGCCCAGCGTGAGCCTGCCCGGCCCCTGGGCGACGGCGCCGGGGGTGGGGACCTCGAGCGGCGGGGCCTGCACATTCCGCGGCCGCCGCCGGAAGTAACCGGAGCTGACGATCTCGAATGGTCCGCGGCGCTCCGACAGTCCGAGCGGTGTCTCGAGCGCGATGACCGCCCCGTTGCGGTCGATCCACGCGCGCATCGGCATCCCGAATTGTGTCCAGTCCGCGCGGACCGTTGGAATCGTATCGACGCCCGCCGGGAGCCAGCTGCCCGACGCGGGGTCCATGACCGCGCTGTCTGCCAGCACGAAGGTACTCTCGGCCGTGATCCGGATGTCCCACTCGGTGAGCCTCAGTTCTACCGGGTCGAGGACCGGGACGGTGGTGCCGACGCCTCGCTTGAGGTATCCGCCAGAGGCAAGTCCGACCGAGACGGCGTCGGGCAGCAACACGCCGGAGGGCATGTCCATCACCACGGTGTCCACTCGTGTCCGCCCGCGGCCACTGATGGTCACCACGAGCTTGCCGTCCTCCCCAACGGTGCCGACGTTGGTCTGCTGTCCGGACTCACCGCTGACCGTGGTGGTGAACCCGACCAGCGTCAGCCGCTGGTCATACAGCGCCTCGGTCGTGGTCAGGAGGCGGCGCGGAACCAGCGGGAGCGGAAGGTCGATGTCGATCCGGGAGGTGACCCGAATACCGTTCGGCAGGGTGTCGGTGGTGATGGAGCGGAACCCGACCTGGTCCGCGCCGGCCCGGAGGGCGTAAAAGGTCGCGGTCGGTGGCAGGACGATCTCTGGTGCCGAGGAGAACTCCCCCTCGCCGACGGGACGGTACTCGCGCAGCGCCAGCCACCCAAGCGACAGGAGCCAGGCGAGGACGAGCCACAGCGCGAGGTACTTGCGCTTCAGCGTGCTACCCGCCGGATGGCGGCCTCGATGATGTCGCGTTCATCGGCGCGGTCCACCACGATGCTCAGGGTGGTGGGAGGGCGCCCGCTCTGGCAATGTGCCGTGAATGTCCGGGCCATCAGTTCGGCGGCCTCCGCCAACCCCAACTGGCCGGCACCGGCCCCGATCGGCGGGCCCGCGACCCGCTCCAGCCCCCAGGCCGCGGCCCGTTGCCACGCCGATGTGAGTGCCCGGCGGACTGAATCGGTCGTCGCGTTCTCCCGCTCGCCACGGATCACGGTGTGGATGACGAATTGCGCGGAGAGATCGCCGGCCCCGGTCACCACCGCGGACCCGACTTCCATCGCCGTCTGGGTTTTGCGCTCCTCGGCGAAGGCGGGGCCCGCGAGCTGGTCCAGACGGCTGGAAACCGACGCAACAGGGTCGAGCGTGTCGCTCGCCGGGCGCAGCACCGCGTCGACCTCCATAAAGGCGAGGTCCTCGACAATGACCTCGATCACCGCGGCGTGACCTCGCGGGCCCTGCGATACATCTCGCGGGCTTCCTCGGGCCGGCCCAGACGGTCGAGCACCCGGCCCATCAACTGCAGCGGCTTGGGATTGCTGGCGTCGAGCGCGGCAGAGCTTTCCAGGGCCGCGAGGGCGGCGAGGTCATCGCCGACCTGATGCAGCGACTCGCCCAGATAGTAGGCTGCGTCGGCACGGGCCGGGTCGAGCTGGGTCGCGCGCTGGAGGTAGGCCACAGCTTCGGTGGCCAGCCCCTTTCTCCAGAGCGCGAAGCCGAGCTCGAAGTGCACGGCCGCATCCTCGGGGGCGAGCCGGAGCGCTCGGTGCAAATCGGCCTCTGCTTCCGGGTGGCGCTTGATCCGGGCGAGAAACGCCCCGCGAGCAACCAGCGGATCGGGAAGCCCGGCGTGCAGCCGCACCGCTTCGGTGAGGTGATGGACTGCGTCGTCCTCCTGGCCGCGGCGCTCATAGAGACCGGCCAGCTCGATGCGGCCAGCCAGGTGGGATGGCTCCAGCCCGACCAATTCGAGGAAGAGCAGTCTCGGCCTCTGCCCGGCGGCCGCCACTCACCGCCGCTCTGGCCAGTCGCAGAAGCCGTTCCGCCGGGCTTTCGGCGGCCTCCGCATGCGGATCGAGACCGACCGCCTGCGGGATCTCCGCGGCGAAGGGCCGGAGGGGAAAGTGGGGATCCGGCGCCCGGGGGGTCTGGTCTCCCTCAAGGACGTCGGGGGCAAAGAGGTCCCCCATCGCCTGCTGGCGACCGCTGCTTCTGCTGTGCTTCGTACGGCGCATTGGAGGCGGGGAAGCGGGGAAGCGGGAAGGGGTTCACGAACCCCGGAATGACGAAAAGTGTCTAGGAGCGCCGGAAAAGGGAACGGCCGGTGATCGGAGCCGAATCTCGCGGAGTTGAATCCCGATGCCGGTCCGGGGTATCCTCCATGGCTATGGCAGAAGAATACCTGGTCGTCCGGGGAGCCCGTGAGCACAACCTCAAGGGCATCTCCGTCACGATTCCGCGGAACCGCCTCACCGTCATCACGGGGCTCTCCGGATCCGGCAAGTCCTCGCTGGCCTTCGACACGATCTATGCCGAGGGCCAGCGGCGCTACGTCGAGTCTCTCTCGGCGTACGCACGGCAGTTCCTCGGTCTCATGGAGAAGCCCGACGTCGACGTGATCGAAGGGCTGTCGCCTGCCATCTCCATCGAACAGAAATCCACCGGTCACAATCCCCGCTCGACCGTCGGCACCGTCACCGAGGTGTACGACTACCTCCGGCTGCTGTGGGCACGGGCCGGAGTTCCCCACTGTCCCAACGACGGCAGCCCGGTCGAGCGGCAGAGCGCCAGCCAGATCACCGATGCCGTGCTGGCCTGGCCGGAGGGAACCCGGATCGAGGTGCTCGCGCCGCTCGTGCGGGGCCGCAAGGGCGAATTCAAGGACCTCTTCGAGGACATCCAGAAGCGGGGTTTCGTACGGGCGCGGGTGGACGGCGAAACCTACGACCTGTCCGACATCCCGAAGCTGAACCGGCGGCAGAACCACGACGTCGCGGTGGTGGTCGACCGCCTCGTGGTCCAGGCCGCGGACCGCGGCCGCCTGAACGACTCCATCGAGACGGCGCTGAAGGTGGCGGATGGTGTTGTCGAAGTGGTACGGCACGGCGGGGAAGCGGGGAAGCGAGGAAGCGCGGCCTGAAGCGGTCACCTTCTCGGAGCGCTTTGCGTGCGGGACCTGCGGACTGTCGATGCCGGAACTGGAGCCGCGGCAGTTCTCGTTCAATTCGCCGTTCGGGGTGTGCGCCGAGTGCCATGGCCTCGGGACCCGCCGGACGGTCACGCCGGAGCTGATCCTCGGCGACGCGCGCATCTCGATTCTCGAGGGCGTCATCCTGCCGTGGGGCGAGCCGACCGGATACCTCCGCAAGGTCGTGCTCCCCACGCTGGCCAAGGCGCTCAAGTTCGACCTTGCCGCCCCGTGGAGCGAGCACAGCGACGCCGCCCGGCACGGCCTCCTGCACGGGATTCCCGGAAAGAAGTTCAAGTTCCAGGTGGAGGGTCGCGGCTCGAAGGGCGACTACGAGAGCGAATGGGAGGGCGTGCTCCTCAACGTCGAGCGCCGCTACCGCGAGACGGCCAGCGACGCCGCCCGGACCTCGCTCGAGGAGTACATGGTCGAGCGGCCCTGCCTGGCATGCGGGGGGCGCCGCCTGAAGCCGGAGAGCCTCGCCGTCCTGGTGCACGGCAAGAACATCGGTGAGGTCGTGGACCTCTCGGTCGAGCGGGCGGTGGAGTTCTTCGAGAGTCTTCCCATCCGGGCCAAGGGTCGGCCCGGCCTCGACCCCGATATCGCCGGCCCGATCCTGAAGGAAGTGACCGACCGGCTCCGGTTCCTCCGCGATGTCGGGCTCGAGTACCTCACACTCGGCCGCGGTGCAGGCTCGCTCTCGGGCGGCGAGGCGCAGCGGATCCGGCTCGCCACCCAGATCGGTTCCCGGCTGGTCGGCGTCCTCTACATCCTCGACGAGCCGAGCATCGGGCTCCACCAGCGGGACAACGAGCGCCTGCTGGGGACGCTCCGCGGGCTGCGGGACCTCGGGAACACCGTCATCGTGGTCGAGCACGACGAGGAGACGATTCGTGCCGCCGATCATGTCATCGACCTCGGCCCCCGCGCCGGACGCTTCGGGGGCGAGGTCATGGCCGAGGGGACCGTCGAGGAAGTCCTGGCGCATCCCACCTCGCTGACCGCGCGGTATCTCCGGCATGAGCTCCGGATTCCGGTCCCGGCCGTGCGCCGGGAGGCCGCCCCGGGGAAGCGCTTGCGGATCATCGGTGCGCGCGCCAACAACCTCCGCGACCTGACGGTCGACATTCCCCTGGGCCTGTTCGTGGCCGTGACCGGCGTGTCCGGGTCGGGCAAGTCGAGCCTCGTGACCGATATCCTCTACCGGGCGATGGCCCGTCACTTCTACCGGGCGCGAGTGGTGCCCGGTGAGCACGACCGGATCGAGGGATTCGACCAGATCGACAAGGTCATCGAGATCGACCAGAGTCCCATCGGACGCACGCCGCGCTCGAATCCCGCCACCTACACCGGGCTCTTCACGCCGATTCGCGAGCTCTTCACGCAGCTTCCCGAGGCGAAGATCCGCGGCTACGGGCCCGGCCGCTTCTCGTTCAACGTGAAGGGCGGCCGCTGCGAATCGTGCCAGGGCGACGGACTGGTCAAGATCGAGATGCATTTCCTGCCCGACGTCTACGTGCCCTGCGAGGTGTGCAAGGGGAGGCGCTACAATCGGGAGACGCTCGAGGTCCGCTACCGCGGGCGCAGCATCGCCGATGTGCTCGACCTGACGGTGGCTGAGGGGCTCGACTTCTTCGAGAGTCAGCGGCGGATCGCCGACAAGCTCGAACTCCTGAACGACGTCGGGCTCGGCTACATCCATCTCGGGCAGGCGGCCACGACGCTGTCGGGCGGCGAGGCGCAGCGGGTCAAGCTCGCGACCGAACTGGCCAAGCGGGACACCGGCCGCACGCTCTATATCCTCGACGAGCCGACCACCGGGCTCCACTTCGAGGACGTCCGCCTCCTGCTGGAGGTCCTGCACCGCCTCGTGGACAAGGGAAACAGCGTCGTGGTCATCGAGCACAACCTCGACGTGCTGAAGACCGCCGACTGGGTGCTCGACCTCGGGCCCGAGGGTGGGGACCGGGGCGGACAGCTGGTGGCCTCGGGGACGCCGGAGGCGGTGGCCGCGGTCAAGGCCAGCGCAACCGGGAGGTTCCTGGAGCGGGTACTGCGCGAGGGGAGCTGACGGAGGCGCGTCGCTGGCGGTGCCCCGGCGGGCTTCGTACATTGACGGAGACCCTGACCAGGAGGCGAAGATGACGTTTGACGAAGTAGTCAGCGTGTTGGGGTACGCGGGGGACCACGATCAGCCGGTCCGCATCGTCCTGACCGACACCTCCGAGGTATCGGGCGTCCCCACCTCCCTCGATGCGCACATCACGGCCCACGAGGTCTATCTGCGACCTCTCGGGATCGAGGACACCGAGATCGCGCTGTCACTCGGCGACATCCAGCAGGTGGAACTGCTCTAACGGATGATTTCCCTCCTTGATATCATCGGACCGGTCATGGTCGGGCCCTCGTCGTCTCACACGGCGGGGGCCTGCCGTATCGGACTCTTTGCCCGGGCCCTGTTGGGTGGCCAGCCGGAAAAGGCGCTCCTCGAGCTCCACGGCTCGTTCGCGCGCACGGGGCAGGGGCACGGCACCGACCGCGCCCTGGTCGGGGGGCTGCTCGGGTTTCGGCCTGACGATGAGCGGCTACGGGAGAGCCTGGAACTGGCGGCCAGCGCCGGGATCGACATCACCTTCGAGAACACCAAGCTCCGAGGCGACCATCACCCCAACACGGCGCGGCTGACGCTGGCGCGGGGCGACCGCAAGGTCACCGTCATCGGCTCGTCCATCGGCGCGGGGCGCATCGTCATCACCAGCATCGACGACTACCCCGTGGAAATCACCGGGACGCTGCCCGCGCTGGTCGTCGTCGCGGCCGACCAGCCGGGGGCGGTCGCCGCGATCACGACGGCGCTCGCGGCGGAAGGCGGCAACATCGCCACCATCAAGGTCTCGCGGCGTGAGAAGGGCGGCCACGCGATCCATATCTACGAGCTCGACGAGGCGGTGGGGGCAGGTGCGCTCACGGCATTGCTGGCGCTCCCGCGAGTGCAGAGCGTCCGCGCCATCGGACGGGTGGACGGCTGATGGACTCGCTCAATGATGCGGTAACGCAGGCCGAGACGGCGGGGATCTCACTGGGCGAGTTCGCGCTCCGTCGTGAGGTGGCACACGGGCTGAAGAGCAGGGCCGAACTCGAGGCGGGGCTGACACGGGCGCTCGAGGTGATGCGCGGGGCGGTGGCCCGGGGCCTCCCCGGCGACCTGCGCAGCGTCAGCGGCCTCGTCGGTGGAGACGCCGCCAAGCTGAACCGGCTCACCGGACCGCTCTCCGGAACGCTGTTCACCGAGGTGATCGCGAGCGCCCTCGCGGTGCAGGAAGTCAACGCTGCCATGGGGGTGATCGTGGCGGCGCCGACGGCGGGCGGGGCTGGGGTCCTGCCGGGGGTTCTCCTCGGACTGGCCGGCCGGGGCAGTGCCACCGACGAGCAACTGGTGCGCGGGTTGGCCACCGCAGGATTGATCGGCGCGGTCGTGGCGGTGCGCGCCTCGCTCAGCGGGGCCGAGGGGGGCTGCCAGGCGGAGACAGGCGCGGCCGCCGCCATGGCGGCTGGCGCAGGCGTGGAAGTGCTCGGCGGATCGCCCACGGTGGCGGCTCACGCCGTGTCCCTCGCGATGCAGGGCACGCTGGGGCTGGTCTGTGACCCGCTCGGCGGCCTCGTGGAGATTCCCTGCGTCTTCCGGAATGCCACCGGTGCGGCGATCGCCCTCGCGGCGATCGAAATGGCGCTTGCGGGCATCGAGTTTCCCATCCCGGCCGACGAGGTGATCGATACGATGGGCGAAATCGGTCGGTCGATGGATGTGCGGTACCGGGAGACCGCTGGGGGCGGCCTGGCCGCCACGCCGACCGGTCGACGGCTGGCAAAGGAGCGGTTGATTCAGATAAAGCGTTCTGGGAAAACGGCTTAGGGTACTTTCTGCCATTGCGAGGAGGCCCCAGGAGGGGCCGACGAAGCAATCTGGGGCTAGGTCGAGATTGCTTCGGCCGCTCCGCGGCCTCGCAATGACAGAACAGGGCAAATGAAACAAATTGAAACGTCACCCCGTAATTCCACTATTCACCCCTGGAGAAGGCAGTAGACATGGAAGGTGTACTCGCGATCATCTTCATCTTTGGGGGCGGAACGCTCTTCCTCCTCTCCGTCAGCCCGATTGGCAAGGCGTACGCCGAGCGGATCCGGGCCAAGACGCATGAGATGGCGCCGCCTGATCCTCAGCTGCTCGCCGAGATCGACGACCTGAGGTCGCAGATGTCGGAGCTCCACGAGCGGGTGGACTTCACCGAGCGGTTGCTGGCCGAGCGCCGCGAGCCCTCGCAGCTTCCACCGAGTTAGGGAGAGTCCGCCGTGCCGAACGAAGAATTCATCGTCCTGATGATGCTGATGTCATCCGGCATCGCGCTGGTGTTCTTCTTTGCGCGTGCCGCTCCGGAAGGCGCTGCTGCGCAAGATCGAGGGCGGAGCAGCCGCAGCAGGATCCGCACCTGCTTGACGAGGTCGAGGTGCTGCGGGACCGGGTGGGGGAGCTGGAGGAGCGGCTGGACTTCGCCGAACGATCTGATTGCGCAACAGCGTGACGTCGGCGGTATTGCCGCCGGGAGGTCCCCGATGACTGGATCCGCTGCTCGCGCAGGCTGAGGTCGATCGTGACCCAGGTGCCAGCGCCGCCCCTCCGCCGGCTGCCGCCCTGGGCGTTCCTCAGCGAGCCGGCGATCGTGCTGATCAGCATCTGGCCTTCTTCGCGGCGACCGTGCTGATCTGCATTCCCGCTGATTCGGGCCATCTGCGCGACGGATTGAGGGCAGGCAGCGGCAGGACCCGGCGGTGCTGGCCGAAATCGAGGACCTGCGTGCCCGCGTGGCCGAGCTCGAGCAGCGCCAGGGAATCGTGCACGAACTGGAAGAGCGGCTGGACTTCACCGAACGCCTCCTCGCGCAGCAGCGTGAGCAGGCCAGGCTCCCACACTAGCTCCCGGTCAGCTCAATGAACTCTGGCGACCTCGCTCCGGTCCTTGTCACCATCGTCATGATGGTGTCGGCCGCAGTCGGTGCTCATCCTTCGCGGACCGCTCGGGAAGGCCTGGGCCCGCCGGATCGAGGGCACGAGCGGGCAGGCGCTGCCGGAGGTCGAGCAGCTGCAGGGGCGGGTCGCTGAGCTGGAGCAGCAGGTCGACCGGCTCCATGAGCTGGAGGAACGCCTGGACTTCGCTGAACGGCTCCTGGCCCAGGGCCGGGAGCCGGCCCGAATCGAGGAGGGGCAGTGAGCCGCATCCGTGAGATCTTCGGCCTCGACGGCAAGGACATCGTCATCCACGTGGGTGTGTCACAGTCGTCGTCGCGGTCATCGTCGGAGGTGCCGGCGGCGAGTTCAACTACGACGGCGACGGCGTCGCCACGCTGCATCCTCGCAGCCTCCGCCGTGGTGCTGGGGCGCGGATGTTCGTCGGCCGATCCAAACCCCGCGCAATCCCGGCCGAGAGTGGCCAGGCGGAGTTGGAGGAGCTCGACGATCGGCTCTACCAGCTGGAGCAGGAACGGGCACGGCTCCATGAACTCGAGGAGCGGGTGGATTTCGCCGAGCGCCTGCTGGTCAGCGAGCGAGCGAAGCGCGCCGACATCGAGGAGGGGCGGTGAGCTGGGTTCGGAAGATGGTCGGACTGGACGGGGTAGACATCGTCATCCAGGCCGGCGTGACCATGTTCGTGATGATCATGGCCGGGAGCGCGGCGGGATCGAATCCGGAGGTTCTGGTGGCGGGTGTGGGTGCCATTTCCCTGGTGATCCTCGGTGTCCGCCGGCACTTCGCGCTGAAGCGAGGACCACGGGACGGCATCGGAGAGATCACCGGCGAAGTGATCGACCGATCGGCTCGCCGATGTCGACGCGCGCCTGCAGCGAGATCGACGCCATGAACTACCGGGTGCACGAACTCGAGGAGCGGCTCGATTTCGCCGAGCGCCTGCTCGCGCAGGCACGAGCAGATTCACCTCGCCTGGAGGTGCCCCGATGAGCTGGGTCAGGCGGATCTTCGGAATTGACGGGATTGACCTGACCATTCAGGCGGGGGTGACGATTGCGGTCATGACCGTTCTGGGGCAGTTCACGAGCCATGGTGCGGCGGTTGCGATGCTCTCGGCCGTCGGGGGCGCCTCCCTCGCGATCCTGGGCGTTCGCAGGCACCGCGCCCTCCGGCAACTTCCGCCGGATACGAGCGGACAGTTCCCGGCGGAAAGGCTCGCGGAGCTGGAAGGCCGCCTGGCTGCGCTGGAGCAGGGTGAACAGCGGCTATATGAAATCGAGGAGCGGCTCGACTTCACGGAGCGGCTGCTGGCTCAAGCCCGGGAACCGGAGCGACTGACATGAAGGAATCGAACGCAGGTTTGTACGCCGCGATCTCGGTGATTTCCGTGGCCCTGCTGGGGACATTCATTGCGCTTTCCATTGTCATCGGCGAGGACTTTGCCATTCCTGCCCTGATAACGGGCGCGGTGGTGGGGACCGTGGCGCTTCGGGGCCCCGTGGGCAAGGCGCTGGCCGCCCGGATTCACCAGGGGACGATCGGGCAGGCCGAGCCGCATCCCGACGTGGTGGATGAGCTCTACGAGATGCGTGGTCGGATGGTGGAACTCGAGGAGCGGCTGGACTTCACCGAGCGACTCCTCGCCCGGCATCGGTCCGAGGACCCGGCCCAGCTTCCACCCGCCTGAGGGGCGTTTTGCGGCGTGACAGCCGCGGTTAGATTCTTGCAGAGGGGGTGCCATGGTCACACGGGATGACGTCCAGTCCTTCCTCGACCGCATGGAAGCGGCCGGGGGGACTGTCGAGGAACTGGAAGAAGGGCTCTGGAAAGTACGGACGTCGGAGGAATCGGAGGTCGTGGTCAGTTTCTCCCCGCCCGTCCTGATCCTTCGCGTGCGGGTGATGGAGCTGCCGACCGAGCCCGCCCGGCGCACGGAATTGTACCGGCAGTTGCTCGAGTACAACGCCACCGACCTGGTGCATGGATCCTACGGGGTGGAGGGTGATCATGTCCTGCTGACGGACACCCTCGAGCTGGAGAATCTGGATTTCAGCGAGTTCGAGGCCAGCTTCGATTCGCTCACGCTGGCGCTGGCGACCCACTTGGGCGCCCTGGCGCCGTATCGCGAAAGGTGATGCCTGATGGGGATCTTTGATCGCTTGTCCACCATGCTCCGGTCGAATATCAACGACCTGATCAGCCGGGCCGAAAACCCGGAGAAGATGCTCAACCAGCTCATCACCGACATGAAGAGCAACCTGGCCAAGGCCAAGCAGGAAGTGGCCTCCGCCATCGCGGATGAGAAGAAGCTGCACGCCGACGCCGAGACGATGCGGAAGCAGGCGGAGGACTGGGAGCGCCGCGCGATGCTGGCGGTGCAGGAAGGGCGCGACGACCTCGCCAAGCAGGCGCTGATGCGGTACAACGAGCACCTGCAGGGTGCCCAGCAGCTGCACGAGACCTGGGTCAAGCACAAGGCCGAGACGGAATCGCTCAAGGGCTCGCTGCGCCAGCTGAACGACAAGATCGAAGAGGCCAAGCGCAAGAAGAACATTCTGGTGGCTCGGGCGCGGCGATCTGAGGCGCAGCAGCGGATCCAGGCCACCATGTCCGGCATGTCGGACAAGAGCGCCTTCGAGTCGTTCGAGCGGATGACCGAGAAGATCGAAGACCAGGAGCGGAAGGCGCTCGCCTCCGCGGAGCTCCAGGAGGAGTTCTCCGGCGACAACCTGATGAAGCAGTTCGAGGCGCTGGAGTACCACGGCAGCTCCGACCAGCAGCTGCTCGAGCTCAAGGCCAAGATGGGGCTCCTCGGCGCCGGCGGCGAGAAGGAAACGCGCCAGATCGGGAAGGGCGGCGAAGAGGTCCACGAGGCCGAGGTACTGGAAATCGAGAAGGACGACGATACCCAGAGCTGACCGGCATTGTCATGGCGAGCGAGGCCCCGAGGGGCCGTGGCAAGGTCCGGGATCCCCTTCCACGCCTCTTCCTCGCATACGGTAGCTTTGTCGCATCCTCCAACCCGCCTGCGAGCACCCATTCCGATGAGCGCCACTCGATTCCTGATACTGGCCGACCGAGACTTCGGCCCCCTCACTTCCAAGACGGCGAACTCGATCATCCGGTACCTGCCGGACCGAACCGTGGCGGTGCTCGACAGCCAGTTGGTCGGCAAGACAGCCCAGGACGTTCTGGGCTACGGCGGGGACATCCCGGTGGTCGGCACGATGCGCGACGGGCTGGCGTTCAAGCCCGACGCCGTGCTGATCGGTATCGCGCCGGTGGGCGGGCGGCTGCCGGAGCAGTGGCGCACCTGGCTGGCGGAGGCGCTGGACCAGGGGTGCGACATCTGGAGCGGGCTGCACAGCTTCCTGGCCGACGACCCGATGCTGGTGGAGCGGGCCCGCGCCAGCGGGGCCAGGCTGCTCGACCTGCGCAAGCCGCCGGCCGACATCCCCGTCTCGAGTGGCCTCGCCAAGGAGGTCGAGGCGCTCGTGGTGCTGACTGTCGGCACCGACTGTAACGTCGGCAAGATGACGGCCCAGCTCCAGCTGGTGAAGGAGCTCAAGGCGCGTGGCCAGCGGACCACCTTCGTGGCGACGGGGCAGACCGGCATCATGATCGAGGGGTGGGGGATTTCGGTGGACGCGGTCGTGTCCGACTTCACCGGCGGCGCTGCCGAGCAACTGGTGCTGCAGGGGAGCAAGGACGCCGACATCGTGCTGGTGGAGGGGCAGGGGAGCATCAATCACCCCGGCTACTCCGGCGTCACGCTGAGCCTCCTCCACGGCTCCTGTCCCGACGCGCTGATTCTCTGCCACCAGGCGAGCCGCAAGCATGTCGGCGACTACCGCGAGGGGGCCTGGGTCAAGATTCCGCCGCTGACCGACTACATCCGGTGGTACGAGGACATCGGCTCCGCGGTGCACCCGACCAAGGTGATCGGGATCTGCCTCAACACCTACGACCTGGACGAGACGGCGGCGAAGGCGGCGATCGCCAAGGCGGCGACAGGAAACGGGATTGCCCTGCACCGATCCGGTGCGGTTCGATTCGGCGCCGTTGATCGACGCCATACTCGCGGCACGGGCAGCGCTCACCAAGTAGCCACGGAGGCCGCATGATCCGGACACGGCTGGTGGTTGGCAATTCTCGTCCTGATTGCTGCGGCTCATCTCTCCGGCCTCCGCTTTCGCGCAGGACGCGACCGCCAAACGCGACAGCGCCGTCGCGAAGCTCAATACCGGTCAGCGGATTCGGATCAGCGGCGAGGCGATGAGCGGCTCGTCGGCAAGGCGGGCGTCGCGTCGAACGACACCCTCGACTTCGCGCAGGACGACGCCGTCCGGCGGATTCCGATTCTGGCCATCGATACGCTGTGGACCCGCAGGGCAGGGCGACCACGACCGGGATGGTCATCGGAGGGGTCATCGGGGCTCTTGCTCGGGAGCCTATGGCGGGGCGGTGGTGTCGATCGCCTGCGAGTACGACTGTGGCAGCTGACGGCGGGACCGTCGTCGTCGGCAGCGATAGTGGTTGGTGCCGTGGCCGGCGGTGGCGTCGGCGCCCTGATCGGTGCCGCCTTTCCCAAGTGGAAGCGGAAATTCCCGTGAGGCTCGTCACGATCGGGGCGCTGCTGCTGAGCGTCGGATTCGTGGCCCCGCTGTTCGCCCAGGGGATCGGCCTGGCGCAATTCCAGGGGGGCGTGGCGTTCACGAACGGCGCACTCGAGAGCGACGTTCTGTTCGGCGGCCGCGCCGCGCTCGGGTTTCGGAGCGGGCACTTCGTCTTCGGTCCCGAGTTCGGGTATTACGGACTGGGGTCCGACGCCCACCTGACGACGCTCGACGCCTTTGCGCGGTATGGGTCGCGGACCAGTACCGGCTGGTACGGCATTGTTGGACTCGGGTACCAGGGGCCGGGCACCGCGTACGGCGGTCAGAGCATCTTCGGTGCCGGGGTCGGCGCGGGGTGGGCCGGCGGGACCGCCACAGCGAGCGGGCCCTCGGGGGAACTGCGGTACCTCTTCAGCCTCCAGAACGACACCGAGGGAAAGTCCGGGTTCCTGCTGCTCACCGTCGGGTGGGAGTTTCGCTGGTGACGATCCGTCCGGCGGAGCAACGCATGCGCACCTGGCGGGTCCTCCTCCTCGTGTTTCTGCTCCTTCCCGGGATTGCTGTCGCGCAGGATTCGAGTGCCAGGCGCGACAGCGCCATCGCCAAGCTCAACACCGGTCAACAGATCCGCGTCAGCGGCGAGGCGATGAGCCGGCTGGTCGGCAAGGCGGGTGTGGCGTTGAACGACACCCTCGACTTCGCGCAGGATGACGCTGTCCGGCGGATTCCGATCCCGGCGATCGATACCCTGTGGGTGCGGGGCCCTGCCACGATGAACGGGGCGATCATCGGCGGCACGCTCGTCGGCTCCTTCGCCGCCATCTTCTTTGCTGCGTGGGTGGGCTCGTGCGAGGCCTCCGATTGCGGCTCGGTCCCGCTCGCGGCCCTAGGCGGGTTCTTGATGGGGGGCACCGTCGGCGCGGTGCTGGGCGGTTTCATCGGCGGGTCGACCAAGACCTGGAAGCGGCAATATCCTTAACCGGCGGACGCTCGCCTAGGTCTTCGGGGATGTCTCGCGGGTCGGCGTGTCATCATCGTGCAGGGCGCGCATCGCCGGTGTCTCGAGGTCGTCGAACTGCCCCTTCCGCGCCGCCCATGCATATGCTGCGATGGCCCCCGCCAGGAGCAGCATCGCGATCGGGAGCACCACATAGATGACGCTCACGTCAGCTCCTCAAACGTTCGGCTCCGCCACGACGCCAATACCACGGTAATCGAACTCGCCGGCATCAGGAACGCCGCCATCAGCGGGTTGATCCATCCTCCCATCGCCAACGCCGCCCCGACGACATTGTAGACCAGCGACAGCGCCACATTGCGCCGAATGACCCGGAGGGTCCGCTCCGACCCGTCCAGCAGTTGATCGAGCGCGTTGAGCCCGGGGCGTGACAGGTACACATCGGCCACCGCCAGCGACGCCTCGGCGCCGCCCCGGACCGCCACTCCCACGGTTGCGCGGGCCATCGCTGCCGCGTCGTTGACGCCGTCTCCTACCATCACCACCCGTCCCTGCGCCGCCGCCCGCTCGATCTCCTCGAGCTTTCCCTCGGGCGTCACTTCGCCACGCCACGCCCCGCCGGCAATGCCGGCCTCGGCAGCCACCGCTTCGACGACGTCGGATGCATCGCCGGAAAGGAGGCGCACCGACCATCCGCGCCGGCGAACCTGCTCGATGACGGCGGGCGCCTCGTCTCGGAGTGGGTCGCCGAAGGTCGCCGACGCGACCACGGCACCGTCCACCGCGACCCACACTGGAGTGTCCGCCGCAGACGCTGCGCCGATGATCGGGGGTGAGCCTCCCGCGCGCCTGCGCACGAAACGCGGCGATCCGACGACCACGTCACGCCCACCCACGCACCCTTCGATGCCGCCGCCCAGCGTCTGGCGGACGCCGGACGCGACCGGTGCCTCGAGATCGGGCCACGCGGCGAGGAACCCGGTCGCGACCGGGTGGCTGGAGTGGCGCTCCAGCGCCGCGACAAGCGGCTTCATCGCGTCGTCACCGGCCCAGCCGGTCAGCCGGAACTTCCCTTCGGTGATGGTCCCTGTCTTGTCGAGGTAGATCGTGCCGGGGCGGGCCAGCGCCTCGAGCGCATCCCCTCCGCGGATCAGGATCCCCTGGCGGGCGGCCCGCCCGATCGCGACCGTCACCGCGAGCGGAGTCGCGAGGGCCAGCGCGCAGGGACAGGTCACGATCAGGAGGGCGATGGCGTTGTCGAGCGCCGCGTCGGGGGCAGTGCCGCGCCAGTACCACCAGGTGCCGGCAGCGAGCAGCAGGACCACCGCGACAAACCACCCGGCGATCCTGTCGGCCAGCAGCACGATGCGCGCGCGCCGACCCGCCCCGGCGGCCACCTCCCGCACCAGCCGACCCACACGGCTCTCTTCCCCGGCCTGCGTGACTTCCATCCGCAGCGCCGCCGCGAGATTCACGGTGCCGGCCCACGCCTTCGACCCCGGCTCGGCGCGCACCGGTCGGGACTCGCCGGTCAGCAGGGAGAGGTCCACCTGGGAATCCCCCTCGGTCACCGTGCCGTCGGCCGGGAAGGTCTCCCCGGCGCGCACCTCGACGGTCACGCCCGGCAGGAGTGCCTCGACAGGCACCTCGCGGATCGCGTCTCCATCGATGAGCCGCGCCACCGACGGCGTCAGGCCGTGGAGCAGGCTCGTCGCATCGGTGGCGGCGCGCTGAGCGCGCTGCTGGAGAAACCGGCCCACCAGGAGGAGGAAGACCAGCATCGCGACGCCGTCGAAGTAGATCGGTCCGGTGTCGGTGAGGGTGTTCACCACGCCGCGCAGGAATCCGGCGCCGAGCGCGATGGCGATCGGCAGGTCCATATGGAGACGGCGGGTTCGGAAGGACGCGAATGCCCCCTGGAAGAACACCCGGCCCGGCCAGAGCAGCACCGGGGCGGTCAGGAGCAGGCTGAGCCAGCGGAAGTAGCGGACGAAGGCGGGTTCCATCCCTGCGAACCACCCACTGTAGAGCGCCACGGCAAGCATCATCACGTTGCCGGCGAGCGCCCCCGCCACCCCGATGCGGAGCAAGGCGGTCCGGTCCTCGAGGCGGCGCATCTCCTCGACGCGCTGTGCACGGAAGGGATGCGGCCGATATCCGAGCGTATCGAGGAAGCGTGCGATGGAACTCAGCGAGGTGTCGGCCGGATTCCACGAGATGCGCGCGAGCGCGCGCCCGACCTCGAGCTCGGCCCGGACGACGCCCGGCACGAGGAGCGGGACCCGTTCCACCAGCCAGACGCACGAGGCGCAGTGGACGCCGTCGAGATAGAACTCCGTCTCGGCGGTCCCGTCGGCGCGTATGCGCACGTACAGCCCCTGAAAGGCGGCGTGGTCGAACTCCTCGAAGCTCCGCCCGCTCGGCGCAACTGCGGCGAGCCGTTTCTCCGGCAGGTCGTAGTACCGGTCGAGTCCGCCGTCGTGGATGATGGCGTAGGCAGTCGCGCAGCCGCCGCAGCAGAACGACGGTTCGCCGTCGTCACGGACCAGGGCTGCCGGCACCGGAAGGCTGCAGTGGACGCAGGCGGTGGCGCGCGCGGAGCCCTTGGGTGTACTAGTGGCTGTCATGTGCCGCGGAAGGTTGTGCGGCGGCGTGCGGAGCCTGGAACTTCCCGGCGACGGTCAGGACGCCGAGGACGAGGAGCACTGCCGCGGTCACCACCGGCAGCCGTGCGCGCAGCGGCCCGGCGGCGCGTTGTGCGAGGGCGCCGACGCCTGCGAGGACGGGGACGGTACCGGCCCAGAAGGCCGCCATCACGACGGCCCCGGCCAGGGCCGACCCGGTGCTCGCCGCGGTCGCCACGAACACGTACAGCCAGCCGCAGGGGAGCAGGGCGGTCAGCAGGCCGATGCTCAGCGCCCTGAGGATGGGGGGCTTGTCGGCCAGGCGCGCAATCGCTCCGCTGAACAGCCTGCGGAATCCGGCGGGCGCCGCCGTCGCGCCTCGCCCGATCCCGGCGGCCGCTGCCAGCCCGGCGAGTCCCCACAGGATCAGCAGGGTGCCGGCGGCCACCGCGGCAGGTCGCTGGAATCCGGCCATTCGCCCCGCGAGGTCGAAGCCGGCGCCCGCCATTCCGGCCGCCACGCCGAGCAGCGCGTAGGAGATGAGGCGACCAAGGTGGTAGGCGAGGTGCGTGAGTCGGCTCGGTTTGGCGTCCTGCTGTCCGCTGAAGAAGCAGACGAATCCACCGCACATGGCTGCGCAGTGCGGGCTGCCAAGGAGGCTCGCGCCGAGGACCGAGAGCACGAGGGCGTTCATGGGGGCTACGGTGCCCCGTTGTCGACGGTGACGCGCCTCGAATAGATGTCGTCCCCCCGCACCGCGGCGATGTCGACCCGCCACAGCCCCTGGGCGGTGGAGGGAATGCGAGCGGCGTAGAGCCCTGGGCCGGAGGCGAGGAGCCGGACCTCATAGACGTTCGCACCCTGCGCGTTGTGGCTGAGGGCGGCACGGACGTCGGCAGAGTCGAGAGGGAGACCGTCGCGGGTGGTGATTGCCATGGAGAGCGTCGCGTGTCCCGCCTCGGGAGGGGCGAGCCGGACGTCGGTGACCCAGCCGAGGGCGGCGCTCCGTTGTCCACGCGCGACGGTGGAGTCCCAGTCGATCGCACGCTGGTAATAGTCGGGTTCCACCGCGAAGGAGCGGTCGTGGTTTGCCGTCCAATAGATGGCGACGTTCGCGACGACGGTGATGGCCAGCACCGCCACGAGGGCGGCGGGCCAGAGTTTGGCGGCGTTCACCTGTGCGCCGCTTCCGTGGGCGCGGAGGCCATGGGGGAGAGGTCGTCCCCATGCTCCCGCTCCGGGCCAACCAGTTCGAATGGGATGTCGATGGAGAAATCGGCCCCGTCGCTGATCCGGATGATCGAGGGGAGGCGATCCTCGCCGAAGCTCTCCTCGGGTACGACGACGAAGATGCTGGTTTCAACCGTCTTGTCGCCCGGGACGGTGAGGGGGTTGTTTGGCGCGATGAGCGACGCGCCTGCGACGCCCGAGACTTCGAGGCGGTAGGTGCGTTCCGCCGCATCACGGTTCGTGATCTTGACCCTGATCTGGTTCACCACGTTGCCATTTGGCTGCCGGGTGAACGGTGCGCCGGCGCCGCGGAGCAGGGTGACGTCGGTGTTCGCCTTGGTGCCGAGGTTGAAGGCGAGGAGGCCGACCGCGAGGGCGAGGGCGGCAGGATAGAGGATGACCCGGGGACGGAGGAACCGGTTCGGCTTCCCCTCGACCGTATTCTGCGAGGTGTAGTGGATGAGCCCGCGGGGCTTCCCGACCTTGTCCATGATGGCGTCGCAGGCGTCGGCGCACTGGGTGCAGTGGATGCACTCCATCTGCAGTCCGTCGCGGATGTCGATGCCGGTGGGGCAGGTGAGGACGCAGGCGCCGCAATCAATGCAGTCGCCGGCGTCGTCGGGACGGTTCTTGACCTTGAGCGTCCGCGGTTCGCCCCGGAGCGGCTCGTAGCCGACGATCAGCGACTGGCGGTCAAGCAGGACCGACTGCAGCCGGCCGTACGGGCAGGCGACCAGGCAGGTCTGTTCGCGGAAATAGGCGAAGTCGAAGAAGATCAGCGCCGTCGTCCCCGCCATGATCAGGAACGAGGTCGGATGCTCGAACGGCGACTGCCGCACCCACTGGATCAGCTGGTCGATCCCGACGAAGTAGGCGAGGAAGGTGTGGGCCAGGAAAAGGGCGAGCACCAGGTAGACGCCGTTCTTCGCCAGGCGCCGCGGCTGGAACCCGCCCGCCTTGTCCATGGCCGCCGACCCGCTCCGCCCACCCTCGAAGAATCGCTCGATCGGGCGGAAGAGAAACTCCATGTACACGGTCTGCGGACAGGCCCAGCCGCACCACACCCGCCCGAAGAGCGCCGTGAGCAGGAAGATCGAGATGGCGATGCTCATCAGCAGGAGCATGAAGAGCAGCGTGTCGGTCGGCAGGAAGGTGTAGCCGAAGAGCGTGAACTGCCGATGCGGCACATCCAGGAGAACGAGCGGCTTGCCGTTCATCCGGAGATACGGGATCAGGAAGAACACGACCATCAGGGCGTACGCCACCACCCGGCGGATCCGCCAGAAGTTGCCGGGGGAGAGCTTCGGGCGGATCCAGCGGCGGGAGCCGTCTTCGTTCAGGGTCGCGAGCACCCGGCCGGGGGCGGCCGGATGCGACGCGTTGGTCGTGCTCATCTGATTCCTGCGCTCCTCAGTTCTCGCCGGGCGGAGTGGCCTCGACGGCGGTGCCTTCCGGTGCCTTCGGTGCGGCCGGGGTCGTGCCCTGCAGGGAGATGACGTAGGCCACCACGGCCGTCACCTCGTCCGGCTTCAGGCTCTGGCCCCAGGCCGGCATGCCCTTGTCCAGGACGCCGTCGTGGACCGTCGCGTAGATCGCTTCCGGCGAACTGCCGTGAATCCAGAAGTTGTCGGTCAGGTTGGGGCCGATGACGCCGCCACCATCGGCGGCGTGACAGGCCGAGCAATAGGCCTGAACACCGTCTTGCCGGTGGCGAGGGCGGCGGGGTCCTCGCTCATGGCGACGAGCGCCGCGACGTCTGGCCCGGTATTCACCGGCTGCGGGAACTCGGCGGCGGCGGCCGCCACGGAGGCGTCGTAGTCGGCGATCATCCCCTTGCCGACGCCGATGCCGGGCACGTTGAACCAGAAGAGCGCGGCCCAGACGATCGAGCCCCAGAAGATGTAGAGCCACCAGCGCGGCATCGGGTTGTCATACTCCTGGATGCCATCGTACTCATGGTGGAGCAGCCGGTCTTCATCGTGCGAGGCGCTCATGACGCATCTCCTCGGCGCTGGCGGGGTGTCTGTGGGTGAATGTCATCGAGCGGCATCCGGCTGGCCTCGTCGAACTCCTGCTTGCGCGAGGGCGCGAACACCGAGACGGTGATCAGCAGGAACGCGACCAGGAAGATGACCAGGGCGATTTCCGCATAGGCGGAGAGGCCGGCGTTGGCCATGATGTCGGAGAGGCGCATGTCACATGCCTCCCGCGGTGCCGGCCGCCGCCGGGGCGCTGACGTCGCGTCCGAGCCGCTGGAGGTACGCCACCATCGCGACGATCTCCTTGTCGGAGAGGTCGGCGGGGCCGCCCTGGTCGGCGATGGACTGGGCGATGGCTTCCGCCTGCGCGCGCGCCATGCCTGGCGCGTCGTTGACCGCCTCGCCGTAGGGGACGCCAAGCATCACCATCGCGTCGACACTCTTCTGGATGCCCTCGAAATCGAGCTGGTCGGTCAGCATCCAGGGGTACGCCGGCATGATGGACTTGGCTTCGAGATCCTTGGGGTTCTTCATGTGCCGCACATGCCAGAGGTCGGGGTACTTGCCGCCCTCACGCGCCAGGTCGGGTCCGATGCGGCGGGAGCCCCAGAGGAAGGGGTGGTCGTACACGAACTCACCCGGCTTCGAGTACTCGCCGTAGCGGTCGGTCTCGTAGCGAAGCGGCCGGATCATCTGCGAGTGGCAGTTGAAGCACCCTTCGCGGATGTAGAGGTCGCGGCCCGCCAGCTCGAGCGGTGTGTACGGCTTGACCGACGCGATGGTCGGGACGTTCGACTTGATGAGGAACGTCGGGATGATCTCGAAGAGCGAGGCCACGATGACGGCCAATGTGACCATCACCGTGAACGTCACGGGGAGCCGCTCCCAGGTGCGGTGCCAGGCGGCCTGGACGAAGCGCGCCACGACGCCCGCGGGGCGGGGTGCCGTGAGTTCCTCGTAGTCGCCGAGGGGCGCGGCCTGGATGACCGGCTCTTCGTACGTGGCCGGGCGCGCCTTCCACGTCTTGAGCAGGTTGTACCCGAAGAGAACCATGCCCGCCAGGTAGAGCGAACCGCCCGCCACGCGTACCCAGTACATCGGCATCAGGCGCATCACCGTCTCGATGAAGGCCGGATACTCGAGGCGACCCGTCACGTCGTACGCGCGCCACATCAGTCCCTGCGTGAGGCCGGCGCTGTAGATGGCGGTGGCGTAGAGGATGATGCCGAAGGTGGCGAGCCAGAAGTGCACCTCGGCCAGCTTCACGCTGTGGAGCTTGGTCTGGAAGAGCCTCGGCGCCAGCCAGTAGATCATGCCGAAGGTCAGCAGGCCATTCCACCCGAGCGCGCCGGTGTGGACGTGGGCGATGATCCAGTCGGTGTAGTGCGCCAGGGCGTTGACGCTCCGCACCGAGAGCATCGGGCCCTCGAAGGTGGACATGCCGTAGGCGGTGATGGCCACCACGAAGAACTTCAGGATCGGATCCTCGACCACCTTCTTCCACGCGCCGCGCAGCGTCATGCAGGCCGTTGATCATGCCGCCCCACGAGGGCATCCAGAGCATGACGGAGAAGATCATTCCCAGGGTGGAGGCCCACTCCGGGAGGGCGGTGTAGTGGAGGTGGTGAGGGCCGGCCCAGATGTAGAGAAAGACGATGGTCCAGAAGTGCAGGATCGAGAGGCGATAGCTGAAGATCGGTTTGTCGGCTGCCTTGGGGAGGAAGTAGTACATCAACCCCAGGAACGGCGTGGTGAGGAAGAAGGCCACCGCGTTGTGGCCGTACCACCACTGCATGAAGGCGTCCTGCACGCCGGCGTAGATCGAGTAGCTCTTCAGGATCCCGGCCGGGACGACCAGGTTGTTGAAGATGTGCAGGATGGCCACGGTGACGATGCTGGCGATGTAGAACCAGAGCGCCACGTAGAGGTGCCGCTCCCGCCGCTTCGCGATGGTGCCGAAGAAGTTGATGGCGAAGATGACCCAGACGACGGCGATCAGGATGTCGATCGGCCACTCGAGTTCGGCGTACTCCTTGGCCTGCGTGAACCCGAGGGGCAGGGTGATCGCCGCCAGCACGATGATGAGCTGCCATCCCCAGAAGTGCAGCGCGCTCAGGGCGTCGCTGAACATGCGGGTCTTCAGCAGCCGCTGCGAGGAGTAGTACGCCCCGCAGAAGATGGCGTTGCCCGCGAAGGCGAAGATCACCGCGTTGGTGTGCAGGGGGCGGAGCCGCCCGAAACTGAGCCAGGGGATGTCGAAGTTCAGGGCCGGCACCGCCAGCTGCAAGGCGATGAGCAGCCCGACCGTCATGCCGATCAGGCCCCAGATGAAGGTGGCCCAGAGGAACTTCCGCACGATGGCGTCGTCATAGCGGAACGATTCCAGCTGTGAATTCATGGAGGCTCCCGGAACAGCGTGTGGTGGTCTCAGGCGACCGCCTGAGGTGAATGCGCTGGGGCCGGTGCGGCGGCCCGGAGCGCGTTGAGAATCACGGCAATATCGATCACTTCCTGCAGGACGGCGCCGGCGATCGGTGGAATGTAGCCTGCCGCGGCCGCGACCATGGCGACCCCGCTCATCCCCAAGCCGGCCCAGATGCTCTGTCGCGCGATGCGCATGGTCCACCGGCTCGTTTCGACCGCGTCGGCCACCCGGCCGAGGTCATCGGCGAGGATCACGATGTCCGCCGCCTCGGCGGTAATCCCTCCGCCGTGCGAGGCCAGCGCGATGCCCACCGTCGCGGTGCTCAGCGCGGGGGCGTCGTTGGTGCCGTCGCCCACCATCAGGACCCTGTCGCCGCCGGACATCGCCGATTCGATCAGCGCCACCTTGTCGTGCGGCAGCAGGTCGGCGTGCGTCTCGGTGAACCCGAGCGCCGCCCCCAGCGCCTGCGACGTTTTCGCGCCGGTCGCCGGAGAGCAGCGCCATCCGGCTGATGCCGAGGCCGCCGCAGCCGGCGCAGCAGCGCGGCCGCCTCAGGGCGGATCGCGTCGGCGAACTCCAGGAACCCCGCCGCCGCGCCGTCCACGGCGACGTAGGCCCGGAGCGCGGCCCGTCGCCGTCGGCGCGGTCCAGCGCCGTCGGCCGCCGCCGGGGCGCGCCGCCGCACGTACTCGCGGGCGCCGACCACGACCACCCGCCCCTCGACCCGCCCCTCCACCCCTTCCCCAGGCGCCTCGCGGATGTCCGTGGCGGCCGGCAGGCCGACCCCGCGGCCGCGAGCCCCCTCCACCACGGAGCGGGCCAGGAGGTGCCCCGAGCCGTGCTCGACCGCGCCGGCGAGGGCGAGCAGCGAGGACTCGGTGAACGGCGGCACCGCCACGACCCGCGCGAGCGCCGGGCGGCCGACCGTCAGGGTCCCCGTCTTGTCGAACATCGCCACCGTCACGCTGCCGAGCTGCTCGAGCGCGCCGCCGTTCCGGATGACGATCTGCCGCCGCGCCGCGCGGTTCAACCCCCCGATGATCGCCACCGGCGTGGCCAGGATCAGGGGGCAGGGGGTCGCGACCACCAGCACCGCCAGCACCCGGACCGGGTCGAACGAAACCAGGTAGGCCACGACGCACACCGCCAGCGTCAGCGGCGTGAACCAGACGGCGTACCGGTCGGCGAGCCGCTGGAGCGGGGCCTTGCTCGCCTGCGCCGAACGGACCAGTTCCACGATGCGCGCGTAGAGACTCTGCGAAGCGGGGGCCTCGGCGCGCAGCGTCAGCGGGCTCTCGCCGTTGACTGCGCCGCTGGGCAGCCGCGTCCCCGGCCCGGCGCTCACCGGCACCGGCTCGCCGGTCAGCCGCGACACGTCCACATGCGAGGAGCCGGTCGTGACCACCGCATCGCAGGGGACCATCTCGCCCGGCCGCACCAGGAGAAGGTCGTCCACCTCCACCTCGTTGGCCGCGATGTCCTCGACCGATCCGTCATCGGCCAGGCGGTGCGCCTCGTGGGGGGCGGCTTCCTCGAGCGCGCGCACCGCGGCGCTCGCCCGCCCCTCCGCGTACCGCTCCAGCGCCTCTCCTCCCGTCTGCATCAGGACCACGACCAGCCCGGCCAGCGGCTCGCCGAGCGGCACGGACGTGATGATGGCCAGGGTCGCGACGATATCGGCGGCTGCCCGTCCATGGAACAAGCCCCGCAAGGTGCGCCAGGCCACCGGGACGCCGGTGAGCAGCAGCCCCGCCATCCACACGGAACGGCTCCAGCCCGAGAGGTCGGGTTGGAGCCGTAAGAACAGCCCCGCCAGGATGAAGAGGAGTGCAGCCCCCGGCAAGAACGCCGGGGGCACGCGCCGGGTCACGCTGAGCGGGTCGCGACCGTGTTCGCCGCGCGGAGGCAGAAGCCAACGCCCCGCACGGTCGTGATCAGGTTGCCGCCGGCCGATGTAGCCAACTTCCGGCGGAGGTTGCCGACATGGACATCGACCACGTTGCTCTCGGGGTCGAAGTGCATGTCCCAGACCTTTTCGAGGAGCGTGGTCCGACGGACGACCTCTTCCGGATGCAGCAGGAAGAACTCGAGGAGCTGAAACTCCTTGGGCGTCAGGTCGAGCGGCTGATCGTCCATGCGGACTTCGTGGCGCAGCCGGTCCATGGAAAGCGGGCCATACCGGAGCGTCTCAAGACGCTCGGCTCCTCCGCGCCGCACGAGGGCCCGCATCCGGGCCAGGAGCTCCTCGAAGCGGAATGGTTTGGCCAGATAGTCATCCGCGCCCGCGTCGAGGCCGCGGACAACGTCCTCCACCGCATCCCGCGAGGTGAGCATCAGGATGGGGGTGTTGCGCCCCTCACGGCGGAGCTCTGCCGCGACCTGGAAACCGTTCTTCTTCGGCAACACGACATCGAGCAGGATGACGTCGTACTGGTAGACGTGGGCCAGCATCGTGGCTTCTTCGCCATCCGGCGCGACGTCCACGGTCCAGCCTTCTTCCTTCAAACCCTGTTCGATGAACCCGGCGACCTTCCGGTCGTCCTCCACGACGAGAACTTTCATGGTGACCAAGCTACGAGGACGGGGTGAACGAGACCGGAAGGTATTATGAAGGGTTCTTTAGTTTTCCGCCACCCGGCAGTTCGAGGATGAAGCAGCCCCCGACACCGGGGCGGGCCTCTGCCCGCAGGTCGCCGCCGAGGAGGCGGGCCAGGCGGCGGGAGAGAGGAAGGCCAAGGCCAACCCCGCCCTCAGCCCCCTTCGATTGGTAGATGTCGAAGATCCGGTCGAGGTCCTCTTCCGCGACGCCGGGGCCCTCATCGAGGACTTCGATGCGGATCCGGGTGTGATCGCCAAGGAGGTTGACGCGGATCGTCGACTTCGGAGGCGCGTGGCGGACGGCGTTGCCGAGGAGGTTGATGAGGATCTGCTCGACCCGGTGCGCGTCGGTCTGGAGGGTCTCGCCATCGAGCGCGGACTCGTACAGCACCTCAATCTCGCGCGCATCCGTCAGCGGGGTGACCCTGACGAGGGCGCGCTGCACCATGCCGGTCGCCTCCACATCGCGGAGTACGGGCTTGAGGCGGTCCTCGTCGAGCCGGCTGAGGTCCAGGAGGTCATTGACCAGGGCGATGGCCTGCTCGGCGGAATCGAGCACCTCGAAGGCGGCCTTGGGGACGGTGGCGGGCTCCTTCTTCCGCACCAGCATCTCGGCCCAGCCGTAGACCCCTGCCAGCGCATTCCGAAGTTCGTGGTTGACCATCGCGAAGAACCGCTCGCGCGAGCGCTGCAGCTGCTGGACCTCCTCCAGCAGGCGGGCGCTTTCCTCGTGCAGTCGGGCGTTTTCGATGGCGGCACCCGTTTGTGCCGCGAGGAGCCGCGCCATGTGCTCGTCCTCCTCGGTGAACTCCGGCCCGGCCAGCTTTTCGGTCAGGTAGAGAATGCCGAAGACCCCGCGACGCCTCTCGATCGGGCACGCCAAGGAACGAGTGCATCGGCGGGTGCCCTGGGGGGAAGCCCACGGATGACGGATGCGACTGCAAATCGGCCAGCCGGATGATCCGGCGCTCCCGCATGACGAGCCCGAGGACGCCCTTGCCCTCCGGCGGCGGCCCCAGGTGAGATCTGGTACCCTCGTCGATTCCCGCAGTCACGAAGGCGTCGAGATGGCGGTGATCGTCAGAGAGCACCCCGATGGCGGCGTACCGTGCCCCGATGATCTCGCAGGCAAGTTCCGCCACCCGTTGCAGCACCCCCTCGAGGGAGAGCTCGGAGGTCAGGAGCAGGCCGGCGGAGACCAGCTGCTCGAGCCGTTCGGGGGAGGGGGTAGGCGTGGATGGGGGATGGCGCATGGGGGGAAAGTAGCGCAATTGTGTGATATCGGTGGAAGGGCGGCCCGTATCTTCTCGATTCCTTCATACTCTCTTCAAGGGATTCTGACGAGAATGCGACGTCATCCATCGCGGAGCACATATCTATGGAGCTTCGGCATGTGGTTGCGGCCACAGACCAATCTGCGGCCGGTCACCACGCCGTGCTGGTCGCTGCCCGTCTGGCCGAAAGGGCGGGCGCGCGGTTGACCGTACTGTCCGTTCGCCTCGTCACCCCGAGCCAATCGGGCGGGGCCACTGCACCATCGGAAACCGAACACCAGTCCCTCCTCCGCGACCTTTCCCGCAGCCTCGAGGCGGAACTGAAGCGAGTGGCGCCGAGGATCGCGCCGGCCTTCACGGTGCTCTCTGGGGTCCCCGGCATCGAGATTCCCCGATATGCGGAAGAGCACGCCGGCGACCTCCTGATCCTTGGGCGGAAGCAGCGCACTCAGCGCCAGCGGATGTTCCTTGGCGATACCGCCGATGCCGTCGCGCGGCGCAGTCGCGTCCCCTGCCTCTTCGTTGGAGTCGATTGCGAGGATTTTGGTCCGATGCTGGTCTGCCTCGATGCGACGGAGCGCAGCGCCTCCGTCTTCCAGGCGGCCGCCGACTTCGCCCGGACTGTGGAAACGCCCCTGCGGGCCGTGACCGTCGAGCCGGTCTGGCTCAACGAGCCGGACGAACTTGCGGCCACGCTCCCGGCGTCACGTACCCTTCGGCTCAACCGTACGCTCGATCGGGGACTCGTGACCACCGACCTCCGGATTCGTCGGGGCAACGTCCTCACCGAATTGCTCGCCGAGGCCACGGAGGCGGGGGCCAGGTTGATGGCTTTCGGTTACCATCGCGGCGGCCCACCGGGTGTCGTTGAGGGTGGCAGTGTCGCCCGCGGTCTCCTGCATTCAGCGCTCTGCGCTGTGATGACTGTTCCGCTCTGATTCTTCCTCTTTGAGGTATCACATGCGTCGCCTTGCCTTGATTGCGCTCGCTGCTCCGCTCCTTCTCGCCACGCCACTCTGGGCCCAGGATTCGGCCGCCACTCCCGCGGCCCCGATGGCGGGGCATGCGCACGCCATGGGTCCCGGTATGGGAGCGGGTGGTGGCTGTGGCGGAAGCGGGGAATGCCCTTGCATGGCCATGATGGCCAAGATGGACTCCGCCAACGTGCAGATCGCCGATCTCACCGCTGCCATGAACAAGGCCAGTGGGAACAAGAAGATGGACGCCATGGCGGCGGTCGTGAACGCCATGGTGCAGGACCGGCTCATGATGCAGGGCATGGTGAAGATGATGCATGCGCACATGAAGCAGATGATGATGGGTGGCATGGAAATGGAAGGCATGGGTGGTATGGGTGGTATGGGCGGAATGATGGGCGGCAAGGGCGAATGCAGCCCGGGCATGGAATGCTGCAAGGGTGAAGGATGCGCCGCCGCCGCTGCCCCGGCGCCCGCGCCAAAGGAGTAATGTGTTCAGCGCGGCCACGATCTCTCCGTTCGTCGCGTCCGAGGCGGCGATGGGAATGGGCGTGGCCGCGCTGGTCGGCCTTGCGGTCGGCATCGAACGACAGTGGTCTGGGCACGCCGAGGGTCCGGATGCCCGCTTCGCGGGGGCCCGGACCTTCTTCCTGTTGGGTGGGGCAGGGGGGCTGGCCGGCGTCCTCCTGACCGCTGGGGCGGTGGCGCTCTCCGCCGTCCTGCTGGGGGGCGCCGCGCTCCTCGTCGCGGCAGCCTACGTCCTCGCGAGTCGCCGCGGTACGCTCGACCCGGACGGCACGACTGAGGTTGCCGCGCTCGTGGTGCTCGGGCTCGGAGTGATCGCCGGGCTGGGACACCTGAGACTGGCGAGCGCCGCAGGGGTGGTCGTGGTGCTCGCCCTGAACGAGAAGAGCAGGATCCACGGGTTCGTCAGGCATATCGACGACTGGGAACTGCGCGGGGCGCTCCAGTTCGCGGTCCTGGCGCTGGTGGTGCTCCCGCTCATGCCGAAGGGGCCGTACGGACCGCTCGGCGGGTTCTATCCGCAGTCGCTGTGGCTCCTGGTGCTGCTCTTCTCCGGCCTCAACTTTCTGGGATTCGTCGCGCGGCGGGTGGTGGGGGTCAGGCGCGGGTATGCCTATGCGGGGCTCGCCGGCGGCCTCATCTCGTCGACGGCGGTGACGCTGAACTTTGCCCGCCGAAGCCGCGCGGAACCGGAGGCGGGCAGGGGCCTTGCGGCCGGCGTGGTGGGGGCCTGCACCATTCTCGTTATCCGGGTCACCGGCATCACGTTCGTCCTCAACCAGGACGCCGGATGGGCGCTCCTGCCGATGGCCGCGATCCCGCTCGCCGCCGGCGCCGCGCTCACGGCCTGGGCATTTCGGCCCGGCACCGAGGGGGACGACCCCACGGCGGAACCGATGGCGCCCCCCGACAACCCGCTCAAGCTGGGAAGCGCCATCCGACTCGCCCTCCTCTTCCAGGGAGCGATGATGGCCCTGAGCTGGGTGCGGGCCGAGTTCGGCGACCCCGGCGTCCTCCCCCTCGCGGCGTTGCTCGGCCTGACCGACATGGACGCGCTGACCGTCTCGATGGCGCGGTTCGGGAGCGATGCTGGGACGATTGGCCTCGCGGCCGAGGCCATCATGGTCGGGATGTTGAGCAACACGGTGCTCAAACTGGGAGTCGCCGTGGGCCTCGGCACATCACAGTTCCGGCGGCTTGCGGGTGCTGGACTGGCCTATCTCGGGGTCGCCACCGTGCTGGCCCTGTTGCTGCTATGAGCGCGAGATGTCGCGTGAAAGGATGGTCACGATGATCAAGAGCATTCTGGTGCCGCTGGACGGCTCCGCCTTTTCGGAGCAGGCGTTGCCGTGGGCCGCCTGCCTTTCCAAGGTGGCCGGCGCGCACCTTGAGCTGGTGCGGGTGCACGATCCGGTGCCGCCGTGGACCATTGCGACCGAAGGCGCCGTCGCCGCCACGGCCGTCGATCCCTCCATTCGGGACGCGGAGGAGCAGTACATGGCGAATTGCGCCGCCCGCCTCGAGGAGGGCGGGTTCACGGGCGTCACCCGTCAGCTCCTCGACGGTGATGTGGTGGAACAGATCGCCAGTCACGCCGAAGACAATGCGTTCGGCCTGGTGGTCCTCGCCACGCACGGACGCGGCGCGTTGAGCCGGCTCTGGCTGGGCAGCGTGTCGGATGCGCTGGTCCGCCGGCTCACGGTGCCCGTACTGCTCATCCGCCCCACCGAAGGAACGGCTATTCCGCCAGCTGAGCGATTCCGGAAAGTGCTCGTGGCGCTCGATGGATCCACGGAGTCGGAGTCGGCCATCGGACCGGCGCTCGCACTGGTTGATCCGAAGCAGTGCGAGGTGGTGCTGCTGCGGGTGGTGCCACCTGTGCCGATTGCGGGCGAGGCGGGCATGGGCTCCGCGCTGCCGCTCGACGACACGCTCACCGACTCGCTCACGGCGCAAGCCGAGGCCTACCTGGCGTCCGTCGCGGCGCGGATCCGGAGTCCCGCCATCAAAATCGTCACTCGGGTCGTGGTCGAACCTGGTGTGGCGCAGGCTATCCTGCACGAAGCCACGCTCGCCGACGCGGAGCTCCTGGCGCTCGCAACGCACGGCGCACGCGGGCTGCGGCGCATGGTCCTCGGGAGCGTGGCGGACAAGGTGCTGCGCGGGGCGGACCGGCCCGTGCTGCTGACCAGGGTCCCCGACCGCCGTTAACTCGCGCCGAGACGCACCGCCGGGGTGATGCCCGCCCGGCGGGGGACCGTTACTCTGCCCGGATGACGAGCGCAGAACCGGGCCGTCGTCCCTCCTCGCTTCCCCTCCTGCTCGCGCTGCCGCGAGGCGCCATCGCTGGCATACCAGCCGGCGGGCGAGAGCCACCCCTCGCACTCGAATCCGCACTCGCCGAATTCGGGCCGTTTGTCCGAACCGAGGCAGACCTGCGCCACGCCGTGCATCGCGTCCCGGCGCGCCTCGTGGTGGACGCGCGCACTCTCCCCCCGCCACAGGTGGAAGCGGCGATCCCGGCACTGCAGCGCGAGCTCGCGGTGGTGGCGCTCTATTCCGATGACCTCGGCTTGCTTGGAAGGTGGTGCGAGCGCCTCCTCCGGACGGACGCATCCGGGTTCCGCTGGATGACGGCGGAGGCCTTCCGGGCCGGCCGTGTGCTCGAGCTCAGGGTGGAGGAGGCCCGGCGGCAGCAGGACCGGTGGATTCGTGTGCCACTCCGGGGCGGCGAGGGGGTGGAGGCGGTGCTCTCGGCGGCCAGGGCCGATGGCGTCCGCGTCTGCGAGAGCAGAATTGTCTATCTGCCGGAGGGGTCGCGTTGACGGCGCGCGCGGACCGGGTCTAGGTTACGCCTCGAATTCATTGTCTCCTAAGGGGTTGCCAAGGTGCCGTTGCTTCCGTCGTTGCGCGATTCATTCCAGGATATCATCGAGTTCCTCCACGTGGACCCGGCAACCGCCGCGCGCAAGGCGATCGCCCTGGTCATCATATGGATTGCCGCCTGGGTCACCAATCGCATGGTGGGCAAGCTCGCCGACCGTATCGTGGCGGCGGCCGACGATGGCGATGATGTACACTTCAGCGCGACCGAGCGGCGGAGTGCCACGATCGCCGGTCTCCTGCGCAGCCTTGGCACCGTGCTGGTGATGGTGCTGGCCGGCCTCTTTACGCTGAACCTGTTCATTTCCATCGGCCCGATCCTGGCTGGTGCCGGGGTCCTCGGCCTGGCGGTGTCCTTCGGCGCGCAGTCGCTGGTCAAGGACGTCATCGCCGGCTTCTTCATCCTGCTGGAAAACCAGTTCGCCGTGGGCGACACCATTGAAGTTGTCGGCAAGTCGGGGACGGTGGAGTTGATGACACTCCGCATCGTGCAGCTGCGTGACATTGAAGGCGTGCTCCACACGATCCCCAACGGACAGATCGGGGCCGTCAGCAACAAGACCAGGGTTTGGAGCCGGGCAGTGGTGGACATCGGCGTGGCATACGACGCCACGGTCGATCAGGTCCTGGAGGTCTTCACCGACGAAGCCCGGGCCTTTGCTGAGGATGATGTGTGGGGACGCCAGCTCGACGGCCCGCCTGAAGTCCTGGGCGTCCAGGACCTGGGCGACAGCGCCGTGGTCATCCGCACCCTCCTGAAGACGCTGCCGGGTGGGCACTGGGCGGCGGGCCGCGAGTTCCGCCGGCGGATGAAGAACCGCCTCGACCGCGAAGGCATCGAGATTCCCTTCCCGCAGCGGACCATCCACGTTCGAGGGGAGCAGTCCCCCGACACTGCCGTGGCGCAGGCCGCCGCCGAGGACGCATGACCCTCCGCCTCTACAACACGATGACGCGGCAGGTCGAGGACTTCGTCCCGATCGTACCGGGCCGGGTGTCGCTGTACACCTGCGGGCCGACCATCTGGAACTACGCGCACATCGGCAATTTCCGGACGTTTCTCTTCGAGGACCTGCTCCGCCGGTGGCTCGAGGCCAGCGGCCTGGAAGTCTTCCACGTCATGAACCTCACGGACGTGGACGACCGGACGATCCAGGCGGCCGCGAAGGCCGGTGTCACCCTGCGGGAACATGTGGAGCCCTACGCGCAGGCGTTCTTCGCCGACCGCGACTACCTCCGCATCAAGCCGGCGCACGTCTATCCCCGGGCGACGCAGTTCATTGCGCCGATGATCTCACTGGTGGAGTCGCTCCTGGCCAAGGGGGTCGCGTACCGGGGGGACGACGGCTCGGTCTACTTCGCTATCGGACGCTTCCCCGCCTACGGACGGTTGAGCCAGCTGGACCAGCGCGAGTTGCGGTCCGGGGCGAGTGGCCGGGTCAGCAGCGACGAGTACGCCAAGGAGGATGCGCGGGACTTCGTGCTCTGGAAGGCGGCGCAACCGGACGATGAGGCTGGTGCAGGCGGCGTGGGACGCGCCGTTCGGTCGGGGCAGGCCGGGGTGGCACCTCGAGTGCTCAGCGATGGCGCTCGACCTGCTGCGGGAGAAGTGGGGCGGGGACGTCCTCGACATCCACTGCGGCGGGGTGGACCTGATCTTCCCGCACCACGAAGATGAGATCGCGCAGAGCTGCGCGCATACCGGCAAGCCGGACTTCGCGCGGGTCTGGATGCACGCCGAGTTCCTGAACATCCGCGGCACCAAGATGTCGAAGCGGTTCGGGAACATCACCACGGCGCGGGACCTCAAGGAGGACGGGGTCGACGCGGCGGCGCTCCGGCTCTTCTTCTTCCAGGCGCATTACCGGCAGAAGATCGACCTGAACGATGAATCGATCGCGCAGGCGGCGGCGGGGCTCCGCCGGCTGGGGGACTTTGCGGCCAGGCTGGAGGCGGCACCGGCGAGGGCGGCCGGGGCGGTCGGCGAAGGGGCCACCGCCGAACTCGATGGAGCGGCGAAGCAGCTCCGGGAGCAGTTCACGGCGGCGCTGGACGACGACCTGAACGCCCCGCGGGCGGTGGCGGCGCTCTTCGACTTCGTGACGGCGGGGAATCGGGCGCTCGACCGTGGGGCAGGGGCTTCGGCCGCGGCCCGCGAGGCGTTCGCCTGGGCCACCGGCGTCCTCGACGTGCTCCCGACGCCGAAGGAGGCGGACGCCGAACTGGCCACCTGGGTCGAGGAGCGGATCCAGGCCCGGAAGGCGGCGCGGCAGGCGCGCGACTTCGCCAAGGCGGACCAGATTCGTGACGAATTGGCGGAGAAGGGGATCACACTCGAGGATGGGCAGGGGGGCACGAAGTGGAGGCAGACGTAGATCGTCGATGTGTTGCAAGTTGGAGCCTCGTCGTCTCCGCAGTATAGTAGGAGAGGCATCGGCTGCGGCCGCGGCCCACCCCCTCTCCACCATTCCAGGATCTGCATGCGTTTGTCCGCGCTCCGCACCGCTGCCGCGTGTGTGCTGGTGCTGTCCGGCTGCTCTGAGAAGATCCTCAGTCCGGGCGGGATCGGCGCCTCGGTCGTGCTCGCCCCTCCCGAAGGCACGTTCCTCGTGGGTGACACTCTCCGCCTTGTCGCGACCGTGCTGGACGCCGACGGGACGGTCCTGACCTATCGCAACATCGAGTGGGCCAGCAGCGATCCTTCCATCGCGACCGTCTCCGCCGGGCTCGTGACCGGCGTGCGCCGGGGGCGGGTCACGATCTACGCGGCGGCGGAGGCTTTTGCCGACAGTGCCCTGCTCACGGTCGTGCAGCCATTCAAGGTTGTAGGGGTCGTCGTGGGGAATGGCTCCAGCTGTGCGGTGACAACGGAGGAAGAGGCGTTCTGTTGGGGGAGTGATGCCGATGGCCTCCTCGGAAACGGGACAACGCACGGTGGGTCCAGGCGACCGTCCCTCGTCGATGGCGGGTTGCTGTGGGCCTCGGTTACGATCGCGGAGAGCTTTGCTTGCGGCCTGACCAGCGCAGGGGCGGCGTTCTGCTGGGGTTCCAACTACGCCGGCGCCTTCGGCCAATACCAGCCAAGCTACAGCGAGGTCCCGTTGGCACTTCCGGTTGCGGCGCCGGTCGCGACCGTGGTGGCGGGAGCCGAGCACAGCTGTGTTTTGAGCGGGGGGAGTACGCAGTGCTGGGGATTCTGAGTGGGCGGCTGCCCCCATGCTCCGGATGCTCGCTTCGGGCGGGTACCATGTTTGCGGACTGACCGACACCGGCGCGGCGTACTGTTGGGGTCGCAACGACTTCGGCGCAATCGGGGATGGAACCACAGACCACCGCTCCTCGCCCACAGCGGTCGTTGGGGGAGTGAGCTTCGCCGAGATCGAGCCCGGATGGCGGTCCACGTGCGCGCTCGACCTGACCGGGGCGGGCTGGTGCTGGGGCGCAAACGTCGATGGACAACTCGGCGATGGGACCAAGGTCAATCGGAGCAATCCCGTCGCGGTGTCCGGGGCATCCTGTTCCGCGCGATCAGCGCGGGCTATGCGCACAGTTGCGGGGTGTCGGTGGACGGAACTGCCTACTGCTGGGGCAGGAACGACCATGGACAGGTCGGTGACGGCACATTCAAGCACTCGTCCGTTCCGGTGCCGGTGGCCGGAGATGTGAAATTCGCGTCGATCAGCGCTGGCATTCACCACACCTGTGGCGTGGCGGAATCGGGCATCGCCTATCGTTGGGGCTTGAACGAGTCAGGCCAGATCGGCGACGACTCGACGATCGATCGTGGCGTCCCGACAGTGGTATGGGCGCCATGAGGTCCACCCCCTTGCTGCTCCTCTGTCTTCTTGTCGCCGGATGCGTCGAGGAGTCCATCGGTACGATTGAGCTGACCCCGGTAGACCGTGTCGTCCTCGTTGTCCCCGCGCCGGAGATTCTGGTCGGTGACACCCTTCGTCTGCTCGCGGTAGGGGTCTCCGCCCAGGGTGACACGCTCCGCGGCCGGCAGGTGACGTGGCGGAGCAGCGACAGCGGTGTGATCGCCGTGACCCCTGGAGGGTATGCCATCGGCCTCTCGGAAGGCCGGGCTACGCTCAGTGCCGTGATCGAGGGGCGGCAGGACACGCTGACCGTGGACGGCGTCTTCCTCACCTTCACCTCGATCAGCGCCGGATATCACTCCTGCGGCGTCACGGTGGCTGGCTCCACCTGGTGCTGGGGCGACAGGAGTAGGGGAGCGCTCGGCAATGGGGACACCACTGCCGGCATCAGCGAGGTTCCACGGCGGGTAGATGGCGGGCCGGTGCTGCGGTCGGTCACCACGGCGAACCACTCAACCTGCGGGTTGTCCATCGATGACTCGCTGTGGTGCTGGGGCCAAAATGAATCGGGGCAGCTCGGCGATGGGACCACTTCGACCGCGCCATCCCAATGCCGGTAGTCGGTGGACCGCCCCTTGGCGGCCACAGTCGCCCGTACACCCACACCTGCGCCCTTTCCCGGACCCAGGAGGCGTACTGCTGGGGATACAATGCCAACGGCCAAGTCGGGGATAGCACACGGGAGGACCGGTCCACACCCGTCGCCGTCCGGGGCGGTCATCAGTTCAGCGTCGTCTCGTCCGGCGCGGAAGTGTCCTGCGGCATCGATGGGAGTGGGGCCGCCTGGTGCTGGGGCGATGACAGCCGCGGACAGCTCGGCCGCAACGTGAGCCATTCCAGTTCCGTGCCTGTTCCTGTGGATACCTTCTCACACAACATGGCAGCAGTGAGGCGCGCTCAAGGTTTCATTCGCTTTGCATTATCTGTTGAATACCATGGCTCGTCGTTTATTGGCTTTTCGTACCAGGGCGCCAAAGGAGAAGACTGTGTCTTTCCAGATGGAACTGATATGCGTGGGTTTCAATCTGTAGAAGGAAGACTAAGAGATGCGCTGGGGTCGCTTGTGGAGAAGGCAACTTTGAAAACGTTCAAGTGAGTTCTCGAACCGATCGAGGGGTTCACGCCATTCGCAATACACTGCACGTTGACTTACGGCAACGAGAGAGAAACGCAAACAAACAATGGGATCCAAATAACATTGTCAATGGCTTAAACTTTCATTTGATGCGACAACAGAGTATTGGGAAGAAGCGGACAAGAGGACAGCCTCAAGTGCATGGCTTTCTCGCAAGCCAACGCCATTCTCCTCCTCACGAACTTCGTGTACTTAAAGCTAAAGAGGCGCCAATGTTAATGGAGAATACATTTTATACTGGAACCGATGATGATGAACTTCCATTGATTGATTGGAATGCTCGATTCAGTGCAACACAACGAACCTATGTGTATCGAATCCTTCATTACTTTTCTTGCAACGAAGGAAATCATGGCATTCCTTTTGAATGGGATCGCTCATGGTTACTACGTGATTCACATCCACTAGATGTATCTGCAATGAAAGAAGCTGCACTCTTTCTTACCGGCAGTCATGACTTTACTTCGTTTCGGGAAACAATTGCCAAAGAGCGTCTCCTGTCGTTACCATAAAGCAAATTGCTATTCATTCGCAGCCACTAGATCCACTGGGAATGACAAGAGTAGTAGAAACCCTTGGGATCTGAAAATATGTCAGATTCATCACTCGTCACTATTGGCATTACGGGAGATAGCTTTTTGTATCTCGACAAGTTCGAAACATCCCCACGCGTCATGGTCGGCGCAAACAAAAACGGCCGGGCGCAGGCCCGGCCGTTTGTTCAAAGCGCGAATGGGCGGCTCAGTTGCGCGCCTTGTCCACGAGCTTGTTCTTGCCGATCCACGGCATCATGCCGCGCAGACGCTCGCCGACCTCTTCGATCTGGTGCTCGTCGTTGAGACGGCGGATGCCCTTGAAGCGGGCGGCGCCGGCGCGATACTCCTGCATCCAGTCGGACGTGAACTTGCCGGTCTGGATGTCCTTGAGGACGCGCCTCATCTCCGCCTTCGTCTCGTCGGTGATGATGCGAGGGCCGGTGACGTATTCGCCCCATTCGGCGGTGTTGGAGATCGAGTAGTTCATGTTCGCAATGCCGCCCTCGTAGATGAGGTCGACGATCAGCTTCACTTCGTGCAGGCACTCGAAATAGGCCATCTCGGGCGCGTAGCCGGCCTCGACCAGCGTCTCGAAACCGGCGCGGATCAGCTCGACGAGGCCACCGCACAGCACGACCTGCTCGCCGAACAGATCGGTCTCGCATTCCTCGCGGAAGTTCGTCTCGATAACGCCCGAACGGCCGCCGCCCACGCCGCAGGCGTAGGAGAGCGCGAGGTCGTGCGCATTGCCCGAGGCGTCCTGATGGATGGCGATGAGGCACGGCACGCCGCCGCCCTTCTGGTATTCGCCGCGCACCGTGTGGCCGGGGCCCTTGGGCGCGATCATGACGACGTCGAGCGTCTTCTTCGGCTCGATGAGGCCGAAGTGAACGTTGAGGCCGTGCGCGAAGGCGATCGCGGCGCCGTCGCGGATGTTGTCGGCGATCTCGTTACGATAGATGTCCGCCTGCAATTCGTCGGGCGTCGCCATCATGATGAGGTCGGCCCACTTGGCCGCTTCCGAGACGCTCATGCACCTGCAGCCCGTCGGCCTCGACCTTCTTGGCGGTGGGCGAGCCGGGCTTCAGCGCGATGCGCAGTTCCTTGGCGCCGGAATCCTTGAGGTTCAGCGCATGGGCGCGGCCCTGGCTGCCGTAACCGACGATGGCGACCTTCTTGCCCTTGATCAAATTGAGGTCGGCGTCCTGATCGTAATAAACGCGCATTTCGGCGATTTCCCTGGATTGGGGAGCGGCCAGCCGCCCCGCGTGGGGCCCGAGCCCCGCAAAACTGTGCGGGAGCCTTCTAGGGTGACAAGGGCCTCCCGTCAAAGGGAGTCTGGCGCCCCGTGCGTCCGAAAACGCCGCTACCTGCCCGCCAGCATCGGCCAGAGCGAGGCTACAAGCAGCAGCGCCATGACGATGTTGAACGGCCGCAGCACGCGCGGGCGCGCGAGCCAGCGGCTCAGGCCCGAACCGAACAGCGCCCACGTGACCGCCGAAACCCCGCACGCGAGCATGGCGACGCCCACCAGCATGGACAGCGTGCCCGCGAACGCCTCCGGCCGCGTGAAAGCCGCCACGGCGCTGATGGCGAGCAGGACGCCCTTCACGTTGACCCATTGGAACAGGGCGGCCTGCAGGAACGTCAGCGGCTGGCCGCCGCCTCCCGGCGCCTCCGCTGGGCCGGCCGTTGCGATCTTCCAGGCGAGCCAAAGGAGATAGAGCCCGCCGGCGACCTTGAGGGCCATGTGCGCCGCCGGGAACGCCGTAAAGAGGTTGCCCAGCCCCGCGCCCAGCACCAGCAGCAGGAAGCCGTAGCCGCCGATGACGCCCGCCACATGCGGCAGCGTGCGCGCGAACCCGTAGTTCACGCCGCTGGCCAGCAGCATCACGTTGTTGGGGCCGGGCGTCATGCTCCCCGCGAGGCAGAAGGCCGCCGCGCTGAGGAGAAGATCGAACGTCACGGCGCTCAGGCGGCTTCCGGGCCGCGCGCAATGGCCGCGACGCCGGTGCGGGAGAGTTCGACCAACCCGATCGGCCGCATGAGATCGACGAAATCGTCGATTTTCTCGGACGAACCGGTCAGCTCAAAGATGAAACTCTCAAGCGTCGCGTCGATGACCTGCGCCTTGAAGGCATCGGCCAGCCGCAACGCTTCGACCCGGTTGTCGCCCTTGCCGCGAAACCTTCACCATCGCCAGCTCGTGCTCGATGGAGCGGCCGCGGACCGTCAGGTCGGTCACCTTGTGGATCGGCACGATCCGCTCGAGCTGGTGCGATATCTGCTCGATGGCTTCCGGCGAGCCCGTCGTCACGATCGTAATCCGCGACCAGTGCTCGACATGGGCGACTTCGGCTACGGTCAGGCTCTCGATATTGTAACCACGGCCGGAAAACAGGCCGACCACCCGGGCAAGAACGCCGGGTTCGTTGTCGACCAGCACAGACAGCGTATGCCGTTCGGTGCTGGATTTCGCCGATGCCGACGAATAGGGCGAGAGGGATGCAATTGCGTTCATGGTCTTCTCGTCTCAATCGTTTGAAGGTCTGGCAGGCAACAGTGATCACACCAGCATCTTGCCCTTTTCGTCGATGACCGAGCCGATATCGTCTTCTATGTCGGGGAGGATCATCTCGTTGTGCGCCTTGCCCGACGGGATCATCGGGAAACAGTTCTCCGCCTTGTCGACGAGGCAGTCGAAGATGACCGTGCTTCGGCGTGCTCGATCATTTCCATGATCGCATCATCGAGTTTGCCTGGATCGGAACAGCGGATGCCATGGGCGCCATAGGCATCGGCAAGTTTCACGAAGTCTGGCAGCGAATCCGAATAGCTTTCCGAATAGCGCCCGCCATGCAGCAATTCCTGCCACTGGCGCACCATGCCCATGTATTCATTGTTCAGAATGAAAATCTTCACCGGCAAACGATACTGACCGGCCGTCGACAATTCCTGAATGTTCATCAGGATCGAGGCTTCGCCGGCAATATCGATCACCAGTGCATCGGGATGGGCCATCTGCACACCGATCGCCGCCGGCATGCCATAGCCCATCGTGCCCAGGCCGCCGGAGGTCATCCAGCGGTTTGGTTCCTGGAAATGATAGTGCTGCGCCGCCCACATCTGGTGCTGACCAACTTCGGTCGTGATGTAGGTATTGCGATCCTTGGTCAGTTCATACAGGCGCTGGATCGCATATTGCGGCTTGATGATCTCCTTCGAGGTCTTGAACGAAAGCGAATTGCGCTTGCGCCAGGTCATCGATCTGCTTCCACCACGCTTTCAGCGCAGTCTTGTCGGCGGATTTCTTTTCCGTTTTCCAGAGGCAAATCATCTGCTCGATCACATGTCATGCAATCGCCGACGATGCCCAGATCCACCGGCACGTTCTTGTTGATCGATGATGGATCGATGTCGACATGGATGCGCTTGGATCCGGCGGAGAAGGCATCCAGCCGTCCCGTGATACGATCATCGAAGCGCGAGCCGACTGCGATCATCAGGTCGCATCATGCATCGTGTTGTTGGCTTCATACGTGCCGTGCATGCCGAGCATGCCAAGCCATTTCTTGTCGGCACGCGGGAAATGCCCCCAGACCCATCAACGTCGATGTGATCGGAAAGCCCGTCAGCTCCACGAATTCGCGCAGCAGTTCGCTCGCCTCCGGTCCCGAATTGATGACGCCGCCGCCGGTATAGAACATGGGCTTCTTTGCCGTCGCCATCATCTCGACAGCCTGCCGCACGAGTTCGCCTCATCGCCTTTGAGTGCGCGGCTGGTAGGTGTGGTGCTGGATGTTCTTCGAAGAACGATACATGCCGCTGGCAAACTGCACATCCTTCGGCAGATCGATCAACGACCGGGCCCGGACGGCCTGCAACGCGCAACATAAAACGCCTCGTGCAGAATGCGCGGCAGATCCTCGATCCGCTTCACAAGGTAATTGTGCTTGGTGCAATGGCGCGTGATGCCGACCGTGTCGCATTCCTGGAATGCATCGGACCCGATCAGATGCGTCGGCACCTGCCCGGTGAGACAGACGAGCGGAATGGAATCCATCAGCGCATCGGTCAGCCCGTGACCGCATTGGTCGCGCCCGGTCCCGATGTGACCAGCAGCACGCCGACCTTGCCGGTCGAGCGCGCATAGCCTTCGGCCGCATGTGCCGCGCCCTGCTCGTGGCGCACCAGCACGTGCTTGACGAAGTTCTGCTGGAAGATCGCGTCGTAGATCGGCAGCACGGCGCCGCCGGGATAGCCGAATATCGTATCGACACCCTGATCCTTCAGCGCCTCCACCATCATCTCGGCGCCGGTCATCTGCTTCGCCATCATACTCACTCCGTCTCAAGCTCTGTCGTCTCGATTTTCTGCATCCCTGACGGGAAAATTCGGCAACAAAAAAGGCCCTCTGGGGGCCTGGGCGTGCGCCATTCTCGGGAAATCGGCTTACTGCCGTCCCGGTCCTGGCGCGGTGGTTACGATAAGCGCCGTCTTCACGGCCATCTCCAAATTTCAAAAAAGCGTCGCGAAAAGTAACCGATGGAAGCGGCGCGGTCAAGGAAGGATTGGAGTTTTGGGGCCTGGACACAGGCTCGCGCGGTTGACCTAAAGTCGAATTCGCATGATTGTGCGCCCAGCGCCGGACACGCCGGCCCAACATTTGGAGGAACCCGATGGACGACGCCGCCGCCACGAAGCAGGCCTACCAGACCTTCAGCTACAAGAAGCCCGAGAACCTGCGCCGCGGCAAGGGCATCGTCGAACTCGCCAAGAGCAAGCTCATTCGCGGCCGCGTCCAGATCATCGGCGAGGGCGGCGAGAACAACCTCCATTCGCACAAGGGCATGGACGGCTTCTGGATGGTCCTGTCCGGCAAGGTGAAATTCTACGGCCCCGGCGACGTGCTGATCGCCGAATTCGGCAAGCACGAGGGCATCCTGATCCCCGCCGGTTCCGAATACTGGTTCGAGGCCTCCGGCGACGAACCGCTCGAAATCCTGCAGATGGCCGGCTTCGACACCAACGTGAAGCTCGAGCGCGTCGACGCGGCGCCGGTAAAGCTGGAGCCGGGCTCGGTGAACGTGGACGTCATCACCAAGACGGTCTGAGGTTTCGGACCAACCTGGAACATAGAAGGCCGGGCGCTCGCCCGGCCTTTTTATTGCGCCGCCTTCTCAGCCGTCATGGTCGGCGAAGGCCGACCATCCACGCCTTTGCGTGTCGAGTTGTGGAACGCGTCGCGCGTGAAGCCTTTTCGTGGATGGTCGGCCTTCGCCGACCATGCCGCGTTCGGAGAGTGTGCGCGCCCAGAGCCCAAATGAAAAAGGCCGGGCGCATGCCCGGCCTTCGTATTCAATAACGCGGCAAGACTACTCCGCCGCCAATGCGCTCGGCGCGGACGCCCTGTCTTCCAGAATGAGATGCCCGACGGCGGTGTTCGACGCGGGCACCGTGTAGAAGCGATGCACCTCCTCGACGTTGTCGCTGAGCGCGCCGCGCGCCACCAGCCACATCACCATCTCGATTCCCTCGGCGCCCGCCTCGCGCATGTACTCGATGTGCCGGATGCTGGTCGCCTTCGACGGATCGGTCGCGAGGCTCTCGAGGAACGCGCGATCGAAGTCGCTGTTGATGAGACCCGCGCGCGGACCGGAGATCTGATGCGACATGCCGCCCGTGCCGAAGATCACGACGCGAAGGTCCTCGGGATAGCTCTCGACCGCCTTGCGGATCGCATGTCCGAGATTGTAGCAGCGCTTGCCGCTCGGCGGCGGGAACAGCACCACGTTCACGGCCAGCGGAATGATCTTGCACGGCCATTCCTTCGGCTGGCCGAACATGAGGCTCAGCGGCACGGTGAGGCCGTGGTCCACTTCCATCTTGTTCACGACAGTCAGGTCGAAATCGTCCTGGATCACCGATTGCGCGATGTGCGCGGCGAGTTCCGGATGGCCCTTCACCACGGGCACGGGACGCGGACCCCAGCCCTCGTCGGCGGGCGCGAATTCCGCCGCGCAGCCGAGCGCGAAGGTCGGCACGATGTCGACCGAAAAGGCCGTCGCGTGGTCGTTGAAGACGACGATGCACACGTCGGGCTTCACCTTCGCGATCCATTCCTTCGATTTCTCGTAACCGGCGAAGACGCGCTGCCAATATGGCTCGCCCGTCTTGCCGAGGTCGAGGGCCGCGCCGATCGCCGGCACGTGTGACGTCCAGACGCCTGCTACGATCTTAGCCATTCTTGTTCGCCCATTCTGACTTGCTGCGATTGCCCTGCGGATTGCGGCCGCCCGCGAGCATCATGTCGGCATATTCCTGCTGCGTGGAGCCAGTCATCATGGCTGCCACCTGCTGGAAGGACAGACCATCGGTCGCCGCGAGCTTCGCGGTGAAATAGATGTTGCCGCCTTCCCGGAGCATGCCGTTCCAGTCCCGCTTCAGGACGGCCTCTGTCTGCGCGGGCGTGAGGTTGAACGGCTTGAGGTATCCGGCCTCGTCCGCCTTGAAGGCCTCGCGGTTCTCCTTCTTGAGGAGCGACATGCAGAACATGTTGATCCCGTAGCCCTTGCGGCACTGGTCGGCGTCGAAGACCGTGGTTCCGGGAATATCATCGTATTCCTTCGGGGGCCGTTCCATGCTGTTCCCTCCTGCTATTGAGCGCTCGGCACATATATCCTCGCGAAGCGGCCCGGCGACAAGAGCGCATGAGGCCCCGCTGCAGGATGATTTCGCCCCCGCATTGATCTGGATCAATCCGGCTCCCGCCCCGTCAGCATCGCCTGCGCCGCGGTCGCCGAGGCCGCCCAGGGAAAATCCGGCAATTGGTGGCGGGCGAAGGTGAACTGGCGCTTGGAATAATGGCGCGTGTCGAGCTTGCCGCGCGCGACCGCCTCCTCGCGGCTCGTCTCACCCCGAAGCCAGGCGATCAGGCCCGGCACACCGTGGGCGCGCATGGCCGGTAGGGCGGGATCGAGCGCCCGGGCGGCGAGCGCGCGCACCTCCTCGACGGCCCCCGCCTGCATCATCGCGTCGAAACGGGCGTCGATGAGCCGGTAAAGCTCCGCGCGGTCCGGCGCGAGAAACACCGCCCGCCAATTGCCCGGCTCTAGCACGGGCGCCTGCCGCACCCCCTGAAAGCTCGCCAGCGGCTGTCCGGTCGCCTCCAGAACCTCCAGCGCGCGCAGGATGCGCTGGGGATCGGTGGGGCGCAGGCGCGCCGCCGTGACCGGATCGCGCGCCGCCAGCCGTTCATGCAGGACCTGCGGCGCCAGCCCTTCCGCCTGCGCCCGCACCCGGGCCCTGACATCCTCCGGCACCTTGGGGATGTCGGAGAGACCTTGCGTCAGCGCCTTGAAGTACATGCCCGTTCCGCCCACAAGAACGGGCGTGCGTCCGCCCGCCTGAATGTCGGCGATGGCGGCGCTTGCGTCCGCCAGCCACAGGCCGACGGAATAATTGACTGCCGCGTCCACATGACCGAACAGGCGGTGCTCGACGCTGGCCTCCTCTTCGAGCGAGGGGCGGGCCGTGATGATGCGCAGGTCGCGATAGACCTGCATGGAATTGGCGTTGACGACCACGCCGCCCAGCGCCTTCGCTACGGCGATGGCGAGAGCGGACTTGCCGCTGGCGGTCGGTCCTGCAATGAGAATGGCGGGCGCCACGCCTCAATTCCTTTTCCTGCGCCGGGCGATCGCCGGCGCGACAGACGCGGATCGCACGTGATTTCCTGCATAGCAACTCTCATCGCGCCCGAAAGCGGCCCGGGCATCGATTCCAACGTCATCGGCGCGGCCGCCGCGTTCCTGCCCCGCGCCGGCGCGCCGCGCTGGCTGGCGGACGGCAAGGCCTGCGACGTCCCCTTCGCCTCCGCCACGATCGACAAGGAGGCGCTGGCCCTGCTGGCGCTGGAAGTGCGCAACGCCTTCGGCGGCCTGCCCGTCGACGTCGTGTGCCAGCCCGAGGCCGGGCGGCGGAAGAGGCTGTTCCTCGCCGACATGGACTCCACCATGATCGGGCAGGAATGCATCGACGAACTCGCCGATCTCGTGGGGATGAAAGCGCATGTGAGCGCGATCACCGAGCGCGCCATGCGCGGCGAGATCGCCTTCGAGCCCGCTCTTCGCGAGCGCGTCGCGCTGCTCAAGGGCCTCGACGCTGAAGTGGTCGCCAAGGTGATCGAGGAGCGCATCACGCTGACCCCGGGCGGGCGGGCGCTCGTGCGCACAATGCGCGCGAACGGCGCGCACACAGCGCTCGTGTCCGGCGGGTTCACGCTGTTCACCTCGCAGATCGCGCACGCCATCGGCTTTCATGAAAACCGCGCCAACACGCTCGTCGTGGAGGACGGCAGGTTCGCCGGCATCGTTTCCGAGCCGATCCTCGGCCGCGAGGCGAAGCTCGCCACCCTCGTTGAATTGCGCGAGGCCAACGGACTCAAGCCCGAGGAAACGATGGCGGTCGGCGACGGCGCCAACGATCTCGCGATGCTGGGAGAAGCTGGCCTCGGAATCGCCTTCCACGCAAAGCCCGCCGTCGCCGCGGCGGCTCATGCGCGCATCGACTTCGGCGATCTGTCCGCGCTGCTCTATGCGCAGGGCTATGCGAAAGCGGATTGGGTCGAAGACTGACGCGCGGCGTTGCGGGTTCTGGGACCAGCCGTCATGCTGGCGAAGGCCGGCATCCACGATAGGCCACGCGCGCCGCTCTCACCGCCAGGAGCCCACTTTCCCGGACGGGCGAAGCCCGATCCGGGACCAAGTACCCTCAAAACTAAATCCCCGGTTCGCGCTCACACGCGCCCGGGGATTTTGGTTCTTGTAGCCTGTAGTGGATCCCGGCCTTCGCCGGGATGACGGTGCACGCAGTACGCCGGGCTCTTTGCCGTCATGCAGGCATTCGCCGGCATGACGAAACCTTGCGAACTTACTCGACCGGCAGCGCCACGAAGCGCACTTCGCCCTGGGCGTTGGCGACGAGGAACAGCGCCGACTTGCGGCCCTGCTTCTTGGCGTCGGCCATGCGCGCAATGATGTCGCCGGGATCCTTGACCGCCTGCTGGTTGATCTCGACGATAACGTCGCCCGCCTGCACGCGCTTTTCGGCGGCCGGCGAACTCGGATCGATCTTCGTCACCACGACGCCGTTCACACTGTCCTTGATGTTGTACTGCTTGCGCAGCGCGGCGGACATGCCGGCGAACTCCATGCCGAGCGCCTTCTGCACGGCGCTCACCGGAGGCTTCACATCGCCGCCGGGCGACGATCCTGCTCCCAGCGAAGCCTGGCGCTCGCCATCCTCGAGGCGGCCGAGGACAACCTTGAGATTTTCCTCCTTGCCGCTGCGCATGACGGTCACGGCCACTTCCTTGCCAACTGGCGTCGCCGCAACGATGCGGGGAAGATCCGTCGAACTGCGCACGTCATGGCCATCGAAACGCACGATGACGTCGCCGGCGCGGATGCCCGCGGGCTTTGCCGGGCCCTTGTCGTCAATGCCCGCGACCAGCGCGCCGCGCGCCCGGCCGAGGCCGAGGCTTTCCGCGATCTGGTCGTCGACCGCCTGGATGCGCACACCGAGCCAACCGCGCCGCGTCTCGCCGTAGCGCAGCAACTGATCGACCACCGGTTGCACGATCGAGGACGGCGAGGCGAAGCCGATGCCAACCGAGCCGCCGGTCGGCGACAGGATGGCGGTGTTCACGCCGACGACTTCGCCGGTCATGTTGAAGAGCGGTCCGCCCGAGTTGCCGCGATTGATCGAGGCGTCGGTCTGCAGGTAATCGTCATACGGCCCGCTGTTGATGTTGCGGTTGCGCGCCGACAGGATGCCGACGGTGACCGTTCCGCCAAGGCCGAACGGATTGCCGACCGCCATCACCCAGTCGCCAACGCGCACCTTGTCGCTGTCGCCGAACTTCACCGCCTTCAGCGGCTTCTCGGGCTTCACGCGCAGCACGGCTATGTCGATCTTGGAGTCCTTGCCGACGATCTCCGCCTTGAGGCGCTGTCCGTCGTTGAAGATGACCGTGACGTCGCTCGCGCCTTCGATAACGTGGTTGTTGGTGATGATGACGCCGGCTGAATCGATCACGAAGCCCGAGCCCAGCGAGTTGGAGCGGCGCTGCGGACGCTCGGCTTCGCCCTGCTGCTGTTGCTGCTGGCGGCGCTTGAAGAATTCCTCGAAGAGATCGTCGAACGGCGTGCCGCGCGGCAGATTGGGGGCGGCCCCGCCGCCGCTGCTGCGCCGCTCGGGCGCCGCCTGCGCGACAGAAATGTTCACCACGGCGTCGCTGACGCCCGCGGCAAGGTCCGCGAACGTGTCGGGCCGGCCCTGCGCCTGCGCTGGCGGAAAGGGCGCCGGGGCTGCGAAACCGGCCACCAGCGCCAGCGCCATCGCAGCGGCGATGCCGCGGCGGCGCGCCGCGCCGGTCTTCGGGTTGATGTCGAGTGTGCCAACCGCGTTGCGCATGTCTTTCGCGTCTCCTGCTCACGACCCGGAGGCCGCGGCTTTTCTGGTCAGGGCCGGCGCCAGGGCTTACCCGGCGCCCGCTTCATTCGCTTTCATCTAGTGCATCGAAAGGCGACGGGCGCCTGAGCGCCCGTCACAATATCGTGCGTCAGTTTTCCACCCGCGTCTGCGTCGCAGGCGCCGTCGGAACAGGCGCGAGGGCACCGCTTGGTCCAGACGGCCTGGGCGCCGGCGATGATCCGGAAGCCGCCGCGGGAGCCGCAGGTTCGCCCGGCATCAATCCGCTCGAGCGGTTGAAGAACCGGAAGAACTCCGACGTCGGGCTGATGACGAAGCGAGTGTCCTGAGACTTCAGACCCGCCTCGTACGCCTGCATCGAACGCCAGAACGAGAAGAAGTTCGGATCCTTGCCGAAAGCTTCGGCGAAGATCTTGTTACGCAGCGCGTCGCCCTCGCCTCGTGTCTGATCCGCCTGGCGCTGGGCTTCGGCCCGCAGCACGATCACGTCACGGTCGGCGTGCGATTCGATTTCCTGTTTCTTCTGCGCGCCCTGTGCGCGGAACTCGGATGCCTCGCGCTGACGTTCGGTCTGCATGCGGCCAGGAAGACCTTTTCCGAAATCTGCCGCGGCAGGTCGGCGCGCTTGATGCGCACATCGATAACGCGCGCGCCGAGTTTGGCCGCTTCGATGTTCACCTGATCCTGGATTTTCGACATCAGCTTGACGCGATCCTCCTTGACGATCTGGATCTGCGTGGCTTCGCCGAGCACCTGACGGATCGCCGAGTTCAAGCACGGAGCCCAACTGGTTGGCCGCGTTCGCTTCGATGCGCACTGCCTGGTAGAAGGTCAGTGGATCGATGATGCGGTAACGCAGGAACGCATCCACTTCGATCCGGTTGTTATCGACTGCGATAACTTCCTCGCGAGGCGATTCGACATCGAGCATGCGCCTGTCGAAATAGACGACATTCTCGATGAACGGAATCTTGAAGTGCAAACCAGGTTTCGTGATGACCGCGCGACCCGACCGGCTCGCCCAAGCGCAACACCAATGCCTGCTGGGTCTGCGGAACCGTGAAGAGCGACGTGCTGCCGATAACCAGCAGCCGAACAAGCAAGCGCACGCAGAGGAATAACCGCTAATCGGATTTCTCATTTCTGACGCTGCCTGGGCAGCGGCGACCGCCTGCTGTTGGCGCCTGCCTGCAACTCCCCAAGTGGCAGAAAGGGCACGACGCCCTGTCCGATTTCTTGTCCAGAATGATCTTGTCCCGTTGAGCTGAACACGCGTTCCATGGTTTCCAGATACAGCCGCTGGCGCGTTACATACGGCGCCTTGGCATATTGATCGTAAACCTGCGTTGAACGCGAGCCTGAACCCTGCGCTTCCGCGACGGTCTGCTCGCGTAGGCTTCCGCTTCCTGCAGGATACGTGCGGCCGCACCGCGGGCTTCGGGCACGACCCGGTTCGCGTAGGCCTCGGCTTCGTTGCGCAGAGCGCTCCATGATCCTGCTGCGCCGCCGTCACGTCCCGGAAGGAGGCGATAACCTGCTCCGGCGGATCGACCGACAGCAATTGCACCTGCAGGATCTATGACGCCGGCCTTGTAATCGTTGAGCACGCGTCTGCGATGGCCTCCGCGCCGCCGGCTCGATCAGCTTGCGTTCTGCGGTCAGGATTTTCTTGATGTCGGTACGTCCGACGATTTCGCGCATGACGCTTTCGGACACCGCTTTCACGGTCTGCCGCGGCTCCGCGCACATTGAACGCATAGTCTTCGGGCTTCACCGGATCGATCTGCCAGATGACACGGAACTTCACGTCGGCAATGTTTTCATCGCCCGTCAGCATCAGGCTTTCCTCGGCACGTTGACCTGTGTCATCGCGGCCGCGACGAGCATCCGCGCGGTGCGAAAACCAATATCGATGGAATTGCGGTTCGTCACCGGCAATTTGACGACATTGCCAATCGGATAGGGCCAGTTGTAGTGCAGGCCCGACGCAGTCTTCGTCGTATGTTACCGAACACCAGATTGAGGCCGACCTCGTTCGGCTGCACCGTGTAAAATGCCCGCTGAGCAACCAGATGCCGGCGCCACCAGCACCGCAGCGGCTATGCCGAACCCACTGCTAAATCCGCCGCCCGGCAGGGCCTGCTTGATCCGGTCCTGGCTGCGCCGCAGCAATTCCTCAAGATCGGGTGGCCGTGGGCCACCGCCACCGTTTCCGCCTCCGCCACCTGACGGCCCCTGACCCCACGGGCCATGATTTTGGGCTGCCACGGGCCGCCTCCCCTCCACTCTGATTACTCCAGGGCATATATTTCCCTCTTCCGCTCCAATTGCGCCCTTTTGGCGGTCCACATGGCAGCTCAAGGCCCTTCGATTAGCATCGCAGCTTTTCAACTGGCTCGCCGCCTAAATTATCGCCGTTCGTAAATGGCGAAGGTGAAAGGCGCCTCATCCTTTCGCCCCTTGCTGTCGGTGTTCGAGGCTACTTCACGCCATATCGCCGGATCAACTGGCCGGGAATAGCGTATCTCCGGCAGGCGTCCAACTCGACATCGGTGACGACCAGACGGTCTGCCATAGCCATGGCTCTGGCTGTAAATATCCCCGCCCCCGCAATAATGATCTCACCGCGCCCATCGCCTGGCCAGGTTACCAGCAATGCAAGCGCAGCCTTCAGCGATCCTGCGAATACGGACACCTTCCCGGCCGGAAATCCGCCATCGCGCGTAACAACGATGGTTTCGCGTCCAGGCAGCGGCCTGCCAATGGACCGCATAGGTCTTGCGCCCCATGATCATGGGCTTTCCCATGGTCACGTCCTTGAACCGCTTCAGATCGCTGGAAAGCCGCCACAGCAGCGCATTGCCCCCGCCAATGACCCCGTTGCGCGCGACGGCCGGCAACGATCACCACGGGCAGTTTGTCGGCGAATAGCCGGTCACACCGCCACCGGCGCCTTGATGTGCGGATGGGGATCGTAATTCTCGATCGCAATGTCATCGAACGTGAAATCGAACAGCGAGCTTTACGTCCGGGATTGAGAACCAGCTTCGGCAGCGGCCGCGGCTCCCGCGACAATTGCAGCCGCGTCTGCTCCAGATGATTGAGATACAGGTGCGCGTCACCGAATGTATGCACGAAATCACCCGGCTTCAATCCGCATCCCTGCGCGATCATCGCTGTCATCAGCGCGTAACTTGCAATGTTGAACGGTACGCCGAGGAAATATATCCGCCGAGCGCTGATACAAGCTGGCAGGACAACTTGCCGTCGGCGACATAGAACTGGAACAGGCAATGGCACGGCGCCAGCGCCATCTTGTCGAGATCGCCGACATTCCACGCCGACAAGCACGAGCCGCCGCGAATCCGGATTGCGCCGGATTTCGTCCAGCAGGCCCTTGAGCTGGTCATGAGTGCGTCCGTCCGCGCCTTCCCACGAGCGCCATTGCTTGCCGTAGACAGGACCGAGATCGCCATTGCGCATTCGCCCATTCGTCCCAGATGGAAACGCCATTGTCCTTCAGGTAGGCGACGTATTCGTGTCGCCGGCGATGAACCACAGCAACTCGTGGACGATCGACTTGAGGTGCAGTTTCTTCGTGGTGACCAGCGGAAATCCCTGCGACAGGTCGAACCGCATCTGGTGGCCGAACACCGAAAGCGTGCCCGTTCCCGTGCGGTCGGCCTTCTTCACCCCCTCGTCGAGGATGCGCTGGAGCAGGTCATGGTACTGGCGCATGGGGATTTCGCCTCAGATTCGCTGCCATTTTATAGCGCGGCGGAGCGAACCGTTCGTCTCCCTTTTTGCTTTGGCTCAACGCATTCCCCAGCCAAATGGCGCATGAACATGCTGCAAAGGCGCGAAGTGGAGGAGTTTCAATGCTTAAGCTCAAATTCGGTCAGGGCGACTGGATCGTGGTCTGCGACGGGGCCCGCGCGATTTTCCTTGAGAACGCGGGGGACGAGATGTTCCCGAACCTGCGCACCATCGAGGCCCGCGAAGAGCCCCACGAGAGCGTCCACCAGGCCCACAGCGAGGGACCGGGCCGCGTCTACCAGTCGGTCGGGTCCGCCCGGAGCGGCGTCGAACGGGAAACTCCCAAGCAGCACGCCGAGGTGGAATTTCTCACCCGCCTCGCCCACGACCTCGAGCGAGCCGCGCAATCGGGCAAGGTGAAGAAGCTCCACATTGTCGCCTCGCCCAAGTCGCTGGGCATCCTGCGCCAGGAATACGGAAACGCGCTGAAAGGCGTGCTGGGCGAGGAGGTCGCCAAGGACTACGTCACCATGCCGGTGCACGAAATCGAGCGGCTGCTCACTGGCAACGCGCCGGGCACGAGCTGAGATCAGAAGTCGAGGCCAAGCTTCTTCAGGCCGGGTTGGGCGAACTCCCGATCCGGCGGCCTATTCGGCGGCCTCGGCGGGTTTCCCGCCAGGCAACTGCTTGCCCGCCTGTTCCTTCGCAGCCTTTTCCTTGGCCGCCTTTTCCTTGGCTGCCCTTTCTTTGGCGCTTTGCAGTCGGCGTTCCAGCGCCTGCGCATTCATGCGAGCCAGGTCGAGGCCGATCTCGTCGTCCGACTTGCCCGCGATGCAGGAACGCAGGGCGAGCACCGAATAAGCGGTGACGCCGTGGCTGAGCGTGTCCCCGGCGCTGACGAAGTGCTGGGGAATGCGCGCGCCATGTTTCGCCATCGCGCGTACGAACTGCGCCTGCGCCTCGACGAAGACGCGGTTGTCGCGACCGTCGGTCACCAGCATCAGCCGCAGCCCCGGCTTCTTCGCGATTGCGGCGGCGTGCGCGACCGGATTGTAGAAGCGCTGGGACTCGGGAAGCTTGTCCGACAGGTAGAAGCTGGCGGGATTGATCGACAGCGGCGCCGATCCCGCCACCGCGCACACGATGTCCGAACGCATTGCGGCGAGCGCGCCGACGATGTGGCCGCCGCCGGACTGGCCGACGACGTGCAGTTTCTCGACCCCGTGCCGCGCCTTGATCGCATCGAGAGCAAGGCTCGTGATCTCCGCCTCCCAGCGGGTGCGCCGCAATGCCGCCCACCCTGACGAACCGTCGGTCCCCTGCCGGGCGATGACGATCGCAGGCGTGCGCAGACGGCTCGCCAGGGCCCGGGCGCTGTTCTGTATTCGGTCGGGATCTCCCAGCGCGCGCGTCAAATCGGGCTCGGGCGGCGGTTTGGCGGCTTTGCCCGCGTGCGGCAGCAATTCCTCCGGGATCATCTCGTACCGGCCGCCCCGCCAGATGATGCGGAAGGCGCCCTTGTCGCCGGGCAGATAGACGGCGGCGACCTTGTCCGGGAATGCGTCGGCCGAAAGGTAATAACGGATGCAGGCGCCCCGCCCCATCGCCTCGACATAGACGAAGCGGCCGCGCACGCTCTCGCCCGCGGCTTCGCACTGCGCGCGGGTGACGAGCGAACCGCTGTGGACGCCCTTGCGCACGAACGTGTCTGCGGGCGCGGTGGGGAACGGCACGAGCCAGGCGTCACGATCGACGCCGGGAATGGGCGCCGGCGCGGTTTGCGCGACAGGGGCCTCCCCGGGCGCGAGCGCCAGCAGGAGGGCTGGCGCGAGCAGGAAGGCGAGTGCGAGCGGTTTCATCACGGGCGTCGTCCGGCGTATCGGTCAAGATCACTGCGTCCGAGAACACTTCGGCAAGGCGGCGCTTTCATGGCTCAGGTCACTTCAAGAACAGTGAGCCGGCCAAAATCAGCAGCAGCCATCCCATGAAATTATAGACGCCATGAGCTAGGACAGCCGCCTTGACCGAGCCTGTGCGTTCGCGAATGACCGAGAGTACGAAGCCGGGCACAAGGACCGCGAGCGGATACAGCCCGGTAGAGTCCCAGTGCACGATGGCGAACAGGAACGTCGTGAAGAGGATGGTCGTCCCTGCCGCCAGCCGCGCGCGCAATGCGCCGAACAGCCATCCCCGGAATAACAATTCCTCCACCATCGGCGCCAGCACGACGATCATCAGGAACGACATCGCCAGGGCAATGGGATCGCGCGGCGCGATCAGCCAGGCGGCGAAGTCGGGGAAGAAATACCGGAGCGTGAGGCCCGCCACGACGTGATAGACCGGCGCAAGCGCCACGAGCGTCCACGCCGTGCGCGTCATGCGCGGCCAGGAGCCGCGCCAGCCGAGCAGTTCTCCCGCGTCGCGGCCGCCGAAGTAATGTGCGCCGGTGAGCAGGCCCGCGAGCGCGGACAGGTACATCAGGCACCCGCCCGCGAACAGGAGACGCTGAGCACCCGCATCGACGGCAAGGAGTCGCGGGTCGAACGACTCGAAGCGGCCAACAAGCGCGTTGAAGCCGCCAGCGCCATCCTTCATCCAGCTCATCGCGAAAATGACGCCGGAGAAGATGGCGAACCACGCCAGCGCGGCCACGCCGATGAAGACGAGGCTGAACAGCAAACGAAGCAAGCCAGGGGGCCGCGGCGCTGTTTGCTGCAAGGTGTGCTGGTCTTCCAAGGCTTGCCGATCCTGCCTGAGATGGTCTGCGGGAACCCTATGGGTCGCACGGCGCGGCCTTCAGCGCAAAGGTAGGCCGGCCGACGCGGGGGAAGATAGCGTCCTGGCGCAAAAAAGACCGCCGCATTGCTGCGGCGGCCGGGAACTTGCGGGAGGAAAATCGTGCGGTGGTCAGACCGTCGTCTGCGGCACGCCCTTCTTCGCCTTGAGCGCCTCCTTGGCGCCGTCCTTGTAGTGGACGTCGCGCTTGCAGCAGCAGCGCGGCCTGAGCGCACCTTCTGCTGATCCGCCGATCGACGCCGGGCGGGATGCTGCCCTTCTCGCGCAAGCGCCTTGGCGGCGCGCATCAGCTTGTGACGCGCCATGATGATGCCGTTGTCGCAGCCGACGAGGTTTTCCTTCGTGCGGTCGACGATCGGCCCCATGCTCTCCTGCAGCGAGGAGTCCTGGATCGCGATGCCCTCGATGCCGCTGAATAGGTGGTGCCGATGCCGTCTGGGCCTCGCGGTCCATCAGGTAGTCGTTGTCCTTGTTGGCGAGCGGACGATAGGTGCCCGGCACGTATTTGCAGTGCACGCCCTTGCCGGCCTTCATGGCTCGACCTCGTCGTGCGGTCAGCGCACGCATCGGATGGTAGTCGTAGCTCCACGCCCAGCAATTGTCGTCGTCGATCGGCATCCAGAAATGCCCGTGCATCGGATGGTCGCCGCGCGGGGGAACCCCCGTAAAGCACGGCATGACCCACGGCGTGATGCGCCAGTAATACTGGTCGTCCTCGGCCTTGCGGCGCGCGCCGATGAGCAGGCCGCCCTCATTCTCGACGACTTCGAAAACCGGGCGCCAGGTCGTTCATGTTGTACTTGTTGCCGCCTGCGCCCTTGAACAGCGGATCGTTCTTCACATCGCCGCGATGCAGCAACGAGACATGCGAGGAATCGATGCCGCCTTCCATCGCCTGCAACCAGTTGCACTCCTGCAGGCGCTTGGAGATGAAGCGTCTGGTTCATCGGCACGTGCAGAACTCGTATTCGGGCTCGGCGGGCTTGCGTCTCGGGCGGGCCCATGTAGGTCCAGATAACGCCGCCCTTCTCGATCACGCGGATAGGACTGTCAGCTTGATCTTGTTCGCGTAGCCGCGATTCCGCCGGCTCGGACGGGACTTCGACGCACTGGCCGTTCACGTCGAATTTCCAGCCGTGATAGGGGCAGCGCAGGCCGCACTCTTCATTGCGGCCGAACCAGAGCGAAGCGCCGCGGTGGGGGCAGAACTCATCGATGAGGCCGAGCTTGCCATCGCGTGTCGCGGAACGCGATCAGGCGCTCGGACAGGATCTTCACGCGCACCGGCGGGCAATCGGGCTCCGGCAGTTCCTCGCTCAGGAGCACCGGCATCCAGTAGCAGCGAAACAGATCGCCCATCGGCGTGCCGGGCCCCGTTTGGGTCACGAGGTCGTTCTGTTCCTTGGTCAACATGGCGCTGGCTCCTCAAGCTCTCCCCGGCGTGCCGGTCGCGTTCCTCTATGCGGAACGTCGTTCCGCTGAGGAGAAAATGCGACAATCCGGGCGAGCGAGCCTTGCGCTGAATCAATGTGCAAATGCGAAGGGAGCTGCGCCGCAGGCGGGGCGTCGGCGCCTACACGCTCACAGCTCGTCATGGTCGGCGCAGGCCGACCGTCCACGACTACGGCGCGCGGCGCTTGTCGCCTATCGTGGATGCAGGCCTTCGCCGGCACGACGGGCTGAGGCCGGCCGTATGCCGGAAGCGCTTGCCCCAGTGAAGGCCAGGACCCAGCGGCGCCGTCTGGGCCCCGGATCGCCTTCGGCGTCCGGGGAAGTGGAGCAGGAACCGCAGGCGTCGCGCGCGCGGCCGGTCGTGGATCCTCGCCTTCGCGAGGATGACGACTGCAACACCCCCCTCAGAACCCCATCGCCGCGCCATCGCTGCGTGGATCATTTGCCCCTTCGAGCAGTCCGTTGGCGTGACGGACCACGGCGCCCGCGTGGCCCATCGTGCTCGTGAAGTCGGGCAGCATTTCCACGTCGTGCCCCGCCGCGCGCAGGGCCGCGACGAGCGCCGGATCGAAGCGCGATTCCAGTTTCAGCGTGACGCTGTTCTCGCCCCACGTCTTGCCGAGCAGCCAGCGCGGCGCAGTGATCGCCTGCTGCAGCCCCTGCCCGAACATCGCATAGCGCGAGAAGAGCGCCGACTGCGTCTGCGGCTGACCTTCGCCGCCCATCGTGCCGTACACCATCAGGCGACCGTCATCGAAGCGCGCCATCGCAGGATTGAGCGTGTGGAACGGCTTGCGACCGGGCGCGAGAACGCGCGGACCCTCGCCATCGAGAAGAAAACTCGCACCCCGGTTCTGCCACACGAAGCCCGAATCCTCGAGCACACAGCCCGAGCCGTATTCGAAATAGATGCTCTGGATGTAGCTGACCGCGAGCCCGCTGCCGTCGATGGCGCCAAGCCACACCGTGTCGCCCGGATTGGCGGGCTGCGGCCACGGCAACGCGCGCTTCATGTCGATGCGCGCGGCAAGTGCGTCGAGCGCGGCGTCTTCAAGCAGCGATCGCGCGTCGACGCGCATGCTGCCTGGATCGCCCACATGGCGGTCGCGCACGAGGAACGCCTGCTTCGTCGCTTCGATCAATCCGTGGATGTGATCGAAGCCTTCCGCTCGCGCACGTCGAGCCTGTCGAACAGCGCGAGGATCATCAGCGAGGCGAGACCTTGCGTGGGCGGGGGAAAGTTGAACAGCTTCGCCCCGCGCACGCCGGCGGAGCAAAGGTGCGCGCCGCGCTGCCTTGTGGGCCGCAAGGTCGGCGCCGGAAACCGGCGCGCCGATGCGCTCGAGATCGGCGGCGATCTGCCGGGCGAGTTCACCGCGATAGAAGGTCTCCGTCCCCTCCGCGCCGATGCGGCGCAGCGTGCGCGCCAGCGCCGGGAGCTTCATCATCGAAGCTTCCGCGGGCGCGGCGCGATCGGCGAGGAAGGTCGAAGCGAAGCCCGGCGCGTCGATGAGTTCCGCGCGCTTGGCCGCGGTCAGTTCATGCTGGCTCGCCGTGACGTGAAAGCCGTTCTCGCCCGACCACACCGCGTCTTCGAGAATGCGCGACAGCGGCAGCTTGCCGCCATATTCGCGGCTGAGCGCAAACGCCTCGCCCCATCCCGACACGGCGCCCGCGACAGTGTTGGCCGCCAGCGGCCCGCGCCACGGAATCGCTGCAAGTCCCTTGCTCTTGTAAAGCTCGATTGACGCATCGCCCGCGGCTGCGCCGCAGGCGTCAATCGCGACAGGATCGGCTCCGCCGCGCGACACCAGCCAGAAGCCGTCGCCGCCGATCGCGGTCATGTGCGGATAGACGACGGCCAGACACGCGGCCATCGCGATTGTCGCCTCGATCGCGTCGCCGCCTTCGCGCAACACACGCAGCCCCGCCTCGGTCGCGAGATGATGGGGCGACGTCGCCATGCCGCGGCGGGCGCGTGGAGTATTCAGCATTCCGGGCTCCTGATGGGCATTACGCCGATGTTCTGTTCAAGCAATCGGCATGCCTCGAGGCGCCGCGTCAGTCAATTGAGCTGATGCATAGCATTCTAGCGCAAACTGCACACAAAACGAGCCGTGGCGCCCTAGCACTGCCCTCAAACATGCTCGCCCTCCGCCGAAAAGGGGGCCCGTGCAACTTTCGCATGAGTGCTGGCATGCGCCTTGCGTTCTTTGGGCCCACGCCCGAAGGGGGCTCATGCCGAGGTGCTCAAAATGAAGCGTCGTTCGTTTATCAAGGCCGGAATACTCGGAGCAGCGGGCGGCGCGCTCGCCGCGCCCTCCATCGTTTCGGCCCAGCAGAGAACGTTCTCCTGGAAAATGACCAACGCCTATGGACCGGGTTCGCCGTTCTATGTGCAGGGCCCCGGCAGCCCGACCGACTTCTGCAACATGGTGAAAACCATGTCGAACGGTCGCCTGACGATCCAGCATTTCGCGGCCGGCGAACTCATCCCGGCGCTGGAAGGCTTCGACGCCGTGTCGAAGGGCATCGTCGAGATGAATGCGGCCAACGCCTACTTCTGGTCGGGCAAGACGTTCGCGGCGCAATACTTCACTGCCGTTCCGTTCGGTCTCAACTTCCAGGGCATGAACGCGTGGATCTATCACGGCGGCGGCCAGAAATTGTGGGAAGAAATCTACGCGCCGTTCAACCTCGTGCCCATGCTCATGGGCAACACCGGCGTGCAGATGACCGGATGGTTCCGCAAGCCCATTGAGAAAATTGAAGACTTCAAGGGTCTCAAGATGCGCATTCCCGGCCTTGCCGGCCGCGTGCTGGCGCAGCACGGCGTCGATGTGCGTCTGCTTCCGGGCGGCGAAATCTTCCCCGCCCTCGAGCGCGGCGTCATCGACGCGGCCGAATTCGTAGGCCCCTTCCAGGACCGGCGCCTCGGCCTGCACAAGGCGGCGAAATATTACTACACCACCGGCTGGCACGAGCCGTCGACCTCGACCGAGCTGATCATAAACAAGAAGGCATGGGACTCGCTGCCGCCCGACCTGAAGGAGATCGTCCGGGTCGCCGCCGCCGCGTGCAACACCATCAGCCAGGCCTGGTGCGAGGCCACGAACGCCGAAGCGCTCGACGACCTCGTCAAGAATCACGGTGTGATCGCCGCGCCGCTCAACCCCGCAATCGTCATCACGCTGCGTGAAACCACGAACCGGCTTCTGACGGAGTTCACCGCCAAGGATCCGCAGGTGAAGAAGGTGCATGACAGCTTCGTCGCCTTCAAGGCCAACCACGACAAGTGGGCTGGCGTGTCGGAAGCGGTCTATCACGCCCAGCTTCGCGGCGGAGTCTGAGACATAAAATGACAAGCGGGAATACGAGGGCGGGCCAGCTTGAAAAGCTGGCCCGCGGGCTGGACGTCGTTGTCGAGTTTGGCGGCCGTGTGGGCGGGTGGTGCGGCTTCGCGCTATTGGTCGTGATGGCCGGAAACGTGCTGATGCGCTATCTCTTCCGCACCGGCTCCGTGGCGATGCAGGAGCTCGAATGGCACCTTATGGCGCCCGTGTCCCTGCTGTGCATCGCCTTTGCAATCAAGCATGAAGGGCACATCCGCGTCGACGTCTTCTATGCGCGAATGAGCCGACGCGGGCAGCAGATCATCGAGCTGATCTCCTGCTTCTGCGCGCTGATCCTGTGCGTCCTCATCGTGCATCTCTCCATTCCGTACGTCATGCAATCGTATGTGATTGCTGAAGGCTCGCCCAACCCCGGCGGCCTCCCCTATCGGTGGATCGTGAAATCGATGATCCCGCTCGGCTTCTTCTTCCTGGGGCTGCAGAGCCTCGCATCTGTCTTCCGCGCGATCATCCCGTTCCTCGACAAGCCCGCGACCACGCCGGCCTCGGAAGCGGCGTAATACCCCGTACACAGAAGTTCTGGCGATTCTCAGCGTCGTCTCGTTCTTTATTTTGCTTGCGCTGGGAATACCCGTCGCCCTCACGCTCGCCATCAGCGGGTTCGTGTTCGGCTATCTGGGCTTTGGGTCGCTGCTGTTCAGCCTCCTGCCGGCGCGCATCTTCGGCGTCACGGCCAATTACACGCTGATCGCAATTCCGCTCTTCGTCTTCATGGGCGTGATGCTCGAGAAATCGAAGATCGCCAACGAGCTGATGGACGTCATCGGCCACGTGTCGGGCAGCCTGCGCGGCGGCATGGGCATCGGCATCGTGCTCGTCGGCGTGCTCTTGGGCGCGACCACGGGCATCGTCGGCGCCACAATCGTGACGCTCGGCCTGCTGACGCTACCCGCGCTCCTGCGCCGCGGCTACGACAAGAGCCTCGCGTGCGGAACGATCTGCGCGTCTGGCACGCTGGGCCAGCTCATCCCCGCCCGGCGCAATTCTGATCCTGCTGGCCGACATCATGGGGCAGTCGGTCGGCACGCTATTCGCGGCCGCCGTCTTCCCCGGCCTCATGCTGTCGGCGATCTTCTGCCTCTACATCCTCATTCTCGGCATGGTGAAGCCGGAAATGGCGCCGCCAGTGCCGCTGGACGAGCGCATGCTCCAGTCCGGTCGCGAAACCTTCATCAAGTTCCTGAAGGTCGGCTTTCCCCCCATCGCCCTCGTGCTGGCCGTGCTCGGCTCCATCATCGGCGGCATTGCCGCGCCGACGGAAGCGGCCTCCATGGGTGCGCTCGGGAGCATTCTCGTGGCCGCCTCGCTCGGGCGCCTGACATGGCGCACGCTGGTCGACACTGTGTACGCGACAGGGCGCATCACCGCCGCGATGATGTTCGTGCTCGTCTGCGCGCAGGTGTTCGCCCTCGCGTTCCGCGGGCTCAATGGCGAGAAGATCGTCCACGATCTTTTCTCGATGGTTCCCGGCGGTACGGACGGTCTCGTCATTTCCATGCTGCTTCTGATCTTTCTGCTCGGCTTCTTCATCGAGTGGATCGAGATCAGCTACATCGTCGTACCACTTTTCATCCCGCTGCTGAACGCGGCGAACGTCGATCCGGTCTGGACGGCTACGCTCATCGCCATCGTGCTGCAGACCTCGTTCCTGACGCCGCCGTTCGGATGGGCGCTGTTCTACCTGCGGAGCGTGGCTCCGCCGGAAATCCTGACGGTGGACATCTACAAGGGCGTCGTGCCGTTCATCCTGTTGCAGGCGGTGGCCGTCTCGGTCGTGTTCTACTATCCAAAGATCGCGACATGGCTGCCGAACGCCATCGGCTGGTAGCGCGCGGCGACACTAACCGGCGCGGGGAAATCCCGCGTCAGTCGGACACCGCCCTGCGTGTCTTCTCGACGATGTCGGTGGGCGTCGCGTAGATCTGCTCGACCTTTTTCTGCAAGTCCTCGCCGGACACGGGATCGGCGTCGACCTGCATCTTCGCGGCCTCGGCGACGAGATCGCTGTCCTTCATCGTCGCCATGAACGCGGCGCGCAGCGCGGCGACGCGATCGGCAGGCACTTCCATCGCCACCACATACGGCCGGCTGAACGCCGTCTGGCTGTAGTAGAGATCGAGAATCTGCCGCTGCTCGTCGCTCTTGGCGAACGAGCGCGCCAGCGGCACGCCCATCTTGTTCAGTTCGGGCGAACCGACGGCGTCTTCCTGGACGATGGCCTTGATGCGCCCTTCGGCGAACGCCTGCTTGTAAAGGCTCGTCACGCTCGACCACGTCTGGCCGCAGCCGCCCTGCACCTCGTTGCGCTCGATGGCGAGATTGATCTCGCGCGTCCCCGGATAGCCGGCGACGATCTTGAATTTCGCGCCGAGCACGTTGCGCAGCATGAGGGGGAAATCGCGCGTCGAGGCGCCGCCCGCGCTCGCGCCGACGACCAATTCCTTGTCGAACAGATGCTCGAACGTCTTCACCGGTGCGTCGCCGCGCACGAGGCAGACGTAGTAATCCGTGTTGGCGCTGCCGATGTAGTGGAACTTCGTCGGGTGATGGGTCGCCCGTTTCGTCGTGGTGAAAAGCGGCTCGACCACCGTGCCCATGAAGATCGCGCCCAGCGCCGTGCCGTCCTTGGGCGCGACATTGGCGATGTGCGCCGCAGCGACGTTGCCGCCCGCCCCCGGCATGTTGCTGACGACCATGACTGGATTGCCGGGCAGGTGCTTGCCCATGTGGCGGGAAATGAGACGGCCGTAGAGATCGTAGCCGCCGCCCGCCGACGAGCCGACGATGATCGAGACCTGCCGGCCCTTGTAGAACGAGGCGACGTCCTGCGCGCTGGCCGCGCTTGCGCCCGCCAGGCTCGCCGCCACCAGGATTCCCGCCTGTCGCAGTGTCATTCGTCCCTCCCTCGCCGGTTACGCTCGTTAACGGCGCCTATGCCGCATCGCGCCGTCGATGGCAACCTTGCCCCTTGCCCGCCCCTTGGCGGGGCCGCCGTCTCTCTGTAGGGTGCCGCGCAAATCGGAAGTCAGCAATCATGGGGAGAGCAATGACCTTGTCCGTTAAGCCGCTCGATGCGCCGCTCGGGGCGGAGATCGTCGGCCTCGACGTTCGCAGCATCAGCGCAGACGACGCCGGCAAGCTGCATCAGGCGCTGCTCGATCACCATCTGCTCGTGATCCGGAACCAGCCCACCGCCGACGCCGATCTCGTCGAGCTGGGCAAGGCCTTCGGCCCCATCGTCAAGGCGCGTCTCGTCTCGCCGCTCACTGGCCGTGACGACATCATGGTGATCTCCAACATTCGCGCGGACGGCAAGCCGGTCGGCCAATTGCCCGACGGCGAGATGGCCTTTCACATCGACCAGATCTACAAGCCCAACCCCTGCAAGGGCGCGGCCCTGCACGCCGTGGAGATTCCGAAGGCCGGCGGCGACACGATGTTCTCGAACAACGTGCGCGCCTACGAGAACCTGCCGGAGGCGATTAAGAAGCGGCTTGAGGGCCTCAAGGCCACCCATTCGTTCCAGTATGGCGAGACGCTGAAGGAGAACCGCGTGGCGGCTGCGGAGCGCCCCCACTACACGCATCCGCTGGTGCGCCGCATCCCCGAGAACGGCAAGCGCGCCCTCGCCGTATGCCGCCTGATGACGGATCGCATCGAAGGCGTGCCCGAGGACGAGAGCCGCGCGCTGATCGAGGAACTGTGCGACCGCATCGAGCATCCATCCAACGTCTACAGCCACGAGTGGCGCGTCGGCGACATCCTCATCTGGGACAACCGCTGCACGAGCCACGCGCGCACCGATTTCCCAACGACGGAAAGGCGCCTGATGAAGCGCGTCACCATCGGCGACACGCAGCCGCCGCTGCCGTGACGAAAACCACACGCGGGGAGACATGATGACCAACACGACCCATCAGCCGACCCGCATCCTGCGCGCGGGGCCGGATTTCACCTGGCCCGGCGGCAAGCGCATGTGCATCGTCTTCAACATCGCCTACGAGGGCTGGTCGGACGGCGAGGCGCCCGGCATCGGCCCCATGGGCAATGTGCTCAAGCCGGGCTTTTTCGACGCCAACGCCGATTCCTGGGCGAAGTACGGCCCCACGCGCGGCATCCAGCGCCTGCAGCGCATCGCCGAAGCCAACGAGATCCGCGCCAGCGTGATGGTCAACGGCATCCTTTGCGAACGTGCGCCCGACACCGTGCGCGCCCTGCACGAGGCCGGTCATGACGTCTATGCGCATTCATGGGGCATGGACGTCATCCCCGTGTATCTGGACGACGAGGCGGCGCGCGCCAACATCGAGCGCAATACGCAGGTCCTGCGCACGGTCACCGGAGAAACCCCGGTCGGCTGGCTGTCTCCACGCGGCACCGGCGCGCCCGGCCATCCCAAAATGCTCGCGGACGCCGGCTATCTGTGGCACGGCGACTGCAACGACGACGATCTTCCCGCCATCTGGGAGTTCGACGGCGGCAAGCGCATTGTCGCCATTCCTCTCACCATGGACATCAACGACCTGCCGCATTCGATCCGCTACGGCAACGCGCCAGGCTCGCTGGTCGAACAGTTCGAGGAACTTCTCGAGAACGCGACCGAAGCCGACGCTGCGCCCTTCATGCTCGACGTCACCGCCCACGCGCATGTCTATGGCCGGCCGGCCAACGCCTGGGCCTACGACATGATGATGAAGATTGCGCTCGAACGCAGCGACGTGTGGGTCGCCACCCGCCGCGAAATCGCGCACTATGCGCTGGACCAGGCAAGAGCGGGCATTATCGCCTAAAGACGGGCGCCGCTTCGGGAGGGGGAACCATTATGACTCGATCAATCATACGACATCTGTCGCTCGCTGCGGGAGTGGCGGCGCTGAGCGCGTCGGTCCTGTTCACATCGCCGGGGCTTGCGCAGGACGCGACGGGCTATCCCGACAAGAACGTGCGCTTCCTCGTGGCGTTCGCGCCGGGCGGTCCGGCCGACATCGTCGCGCGCATCGCCGGACAGGCGCTTGGCGAGCGCTGGGGGAAGACCGTTGTCGTCGAAAACCGCGGCGGGGCTGGCGGCAACATAGCGGCCGTCGCCGCGAGCCGCGCCGAAGCGGACGGCTACACGATCCTTGTTACGACAAGCGCTCTCGCCGTGAACCTGAGCTTCTACGACAATCCGGGCTATGCGCTGCGGGACTTCAAGACGGCGGCGCTGATCGCCACGGCGCCGAACATCATCGTCGGCGCCCCGTCGCTGAAAGCCAACTCGTTGAAGGACGTGATTGCGCTCGCGAAAACGGAAGCCCTCTCCTACGGTTCGGCGGGTCTGGGCACAACGCCGCACCTCTCCGGCGAGCGCATCTTCCGCCTGCTTGGCAAGGTGGATGTCCGTCATGTGCCGTTTACGGGCGCGGGTCCCGCCGTCGCAGCAACCCTTGCCGGGCATGTGCCGCTGGCGAGCGTCGCGCTTTCAGCCGCCATCCAACAGGTGAAGGCGGGCACGGTGAAGGGACTCGCCGTCACGAGCGCCGCGCGCCTTCCCGACCTGCCAAACGTTCCCACCGTGGCCGAGAGCGGCCTCGGCGATGTCGAAGACGCGACCTGGGTGGCGCTTTTCGTACCTGCGGCGACTCCAGCCTCCATCGTGGCGCGCATCAACGCGGACGCGAACGCAGCGATGGCCGGAGCCAAGGCGAAGGAGGCCCTGGCGCGCGCCGGGTTCCTGCCGCTGTCGGGTGACCTGGCGTCGGCGTCGCGCTATGTCGAATCCGAGGTGAAGAAGTGGGGCGAAGTAGTGAAGGCGAGCGGCGTGAAAGCCGCCAACTGACGCGTCGTCGCACGACGCCCGGACCGCGTCCATGCAAGCCTCGCCAGAGCGCCCCATGAACGCAAACTCCAGGAACGCGAGTCCCGTGTCCCGCCTCGCCGCGGGCGCTGTGGCCCGCTTCCTTGGCTACGTCGCGATCTACATCACACTCGAATGGCTGAGCGACCTGCGGTCGCCCGGCGGCATGCCGATCACGGCCTGGAGCCCAGGCCTCGGCGTGCTGTTCGCCGCCATGGCGCGCGGCGATCGGGCGGCCCCCTTTGCTCTTTTCGTGGGCGCCTTCGTCACCGAGACATGGCTCAGCGAAACGCCAATGGATTGGACGACGACGCTGCTCGTCGCCGCCTTCATCGCCTCGGTGTACGCATTCGTCGCCTGGCTGGCGCGCGCCATGGGTCTCGACCAGCGCATGGAGCGCGTGCCGGATGTGGCGCTCCTGTTGAGCGCGGCGCTCGGCGGCGCGCTGCTCGCCGGCGTTTTCATCACCGTGGTGCTGACGGGCGTGGGCTTTCTCCCGATGGGGCAAGAGGCGCGCGTGACCATGCCGCTCCTCGTCGGCGACATGATCGGCGTCGCGGTGATCACGCCCCTCGTGCTGCGCGCAGCGCGCCCGGAAGCGCGCGCGCAGATGCTCAATCCCTCGTTCGCCGTAGGCGTGGCGGCGTCTTCCCTCGTCGCAGGCATGCTGATCTGGCTGCTGCTGCTCGATCCGCTGCAATACTCGACAGACCTGTTCTACGTGCTCTTCCTGCCCATCGTGTTCGTGGCGCTGCGCAACGGCCTCGACGGCGTGTGCCTGACGCTCGCGGTCACGCAGGTGACGCTCGTCGCCGGACTCGATCACTTCGGCTATGGCTCGGAAGCCTATGCGCAATACCAGACGCTCATGGGCGTGCTGACCGCCACCGGCCTCCTCGCCGGCGCCGTGTCGAGCGAGCGCAACGCCGCCAGCCGCGACGCGCGCGCCGCGCGCGAACTCCTGAAGGAGAAGGAATCGGAGGCCGCCCGCGCCGACCGGTTCCAGTCCGTCACGGGTCTTGCGTCGGCGCTCGCCCACGAGATCAACCAGCCGATGACCGCCGCCCGCGCCTTCGCCCGCACGGCGCAGGTGCTGTCCGAACAGGACCCGCCGGACCTGCCCCGGATGCGCGACTACATCGGCCGCACCGTCGTGCAGATCGACGGCGCCGCCGAAATCCTGAAGGGAATGCGTGAATTCATCCGCCGCGGCGACGCTGGCTACAGCGTTGTCCGCCCAGCCGAAATCCTCGCAGACGCGCTCCTGCTCGTGCGCCCGCTGGCGGCCCAGAACCGGATCAGGCTGGTGAGCGAAACGGAGATCACCGAAGAAATCCGCTGCGATCGCGTCCAGATCCAGCAGGTCCTCGTAAACCTCATCAAGAACGCGATCGACGCCATCGCCGGGGAGCGCCGCGAAGATGGCGTTGTCGCGATCTCTATTCGGCAAGCGCCTGAAAACAGGGTTGAATTCGCGATAAGGGATAACGGGCCCGGCGTCGGCCCCGAGTTCGTGGCGAAGGTTTTCGAGCCCCTGGCGACGACCAAGCCATCAGGTCTGGGACTTGGCCTCGCCATCAGCTCGGATATCGTGGCGGCGCACGGCGGGCGCATCTGGCTGGAAAGCGCAAAGCCGGGTACGACTGAGTTCCGGTTCTGGTTGCCCGTCGCTTCGGCGGGCGCGGCAGATGAAGTGGAGGACGGGGAAAGTGGGCAGCCCTAAAATCGCGGTCGTCGACGACCAGGAGACGGTGCGCACGGCGCTTGGCGACATGCTCGGCGTGTACGGTTACGCCGTGGACCTTTTCGAGAGCGCGGAAGCGTTTCTGAACGCCAGCGCCGGCGGCGAGGTCGGCTGCGTCATCGCCGACGTGCGCATGCCGGTCATGGACGGGATCGAACTCGTCCGCGAAATTCAGAAGCGCAAGCTCGACGTGCCGGTCGTGCTCATCTCCGGCCATGCCGACGTCCCGATGGCGGTCTCTGCCCTCAAGGCCGGCGCGCAGGACTTCATCGAAAAGCCCGTGGACGACGTCCGCCTCGTGGCGGCGATCAACCGCGCCATCTCCGGCAAGTTCGAGCGGCAGGCCGCAACGCAGGCCGCCCGGGAGGCGGAGCAGCGCTTCGAGCGCCTGACTCCGCGCGAGATGGAGGTTTTCGATCTGGTCGCGCAAGGCATGACCAGCCAGGCGATCGCCGCCAGGCTCGGCATTTCCGGGCGCACGGTCGAGAGCTATCGTGCGCAGATCATGGAAAAGCTTCAGATGGACTCGATCGCCTCGATCGTGCGGCTCGCCGTCCGGCTGAAGCGCGTCACGCCCTGAGGTCTCGCTTCCTTTTTTGCGCGAAGTTCCCGGTCGCCCTTCCGCCCGGGCGTGCGAAGCCCTATATTCATTTTGTCCCCGCAAGGGGACTACGGCGATAAACTGACATCGTAATAAGCCATCCGGACCCGGGGGCGGTACCCGGCGCCTCCACCCCAGCCCACGCGAGCCGTGGGTTGCGGCGGGGGCGAAACAGGATCGACGGGGGTGTAAAAGGTGCTCTTTCGCCCGGCATGATACCGCCGTTATCGGGTCAAAACTGTAGTTGCCAATGACAACTATGCTCCGGTGGCTGTCGCAGCGTAAGCTGCTCCAGTACTGGGAATTAAGCCCTGCAGGGTAGCACTTGCAGGCGGGGCTCGGAGGCGCCTGGCAACAGAAGCCTCCACTTTCTCGTGTGGGCCCTACATGCAGTCGCAAGCCATCCGCTACGATCTACTGGTGCAGGACGCCCTTCGCGGCATGGTGCGGGAGTTGCTCGCAAAGGTTGCGCGCGAGGGCCTTCCCGGCGACCACCACTTCTTCATCACCTTCAAGACCCATGCGCCCGGCGTGCAATTGTCCGCGCGCATGAAGGCGCGCTATCCCGACGAGATCACGATCGTCCTCCAGCACCAGTTCTGGGATCTGATCGTCAGCGAGCGCCAGTTCGAGGTGGGCCTGTCGTTCTCCAACATTCCGGAACGCTTGGTGGTGCCCTTCTCCGCGCTGAGCGGATTCCACGATCCGTCCGTGCCCTTCATGCTCAAATTCGAGCCGAAGGAAGCCTCTGCGGCAGAGGAGCAATCGACCGAGCCGACGCCCGCCCTGCCCCGCACCGCCGCCAAGCCGGATTCGATCAAGCCTGCGACCGCAAAACGTCCCGCACCCGATGCTGCCGGGAGCGATGCGGCGGCGCAGGAGAAGACGTCCGACAAGCGGTCCGAGGCAGTTCCCGCCGATGGGGAGCCGGCGAAGGTCGTCTCCATCGACGCCTTCCGCAAGAAGACGTGATCAATGGGCGAGATCGTCAACCTTCGCCGCGCGCGCAAGGATCGCGCCCGGGCGGACGCTGACAACAAGGCGCAGGCCAATCGCATCGCCTTCGGTCGCACGAAGTCCGAGAAATCGCTGACGCAGGCCGAGCGCGAGATCGCGGAACGCCGCATCGAAGGCCATCGCCGGGACCGCGCGGGCGATGAGCAGGACTGACGCGCTGGAAATCGAAACAGCGCCCGCGCGAACGCCCACCCGCATGCGCAAGCGCTCGCTTGAAATCGCGGGACACCGCACATCCATTTCCCTGGAAGACGCATTCTGGGACGCGCTCCGCGAGATAGCGGCCGCGCGCGGGCTTTCGCTTGCCGGTCTCGTCGCGCAGGTCGACGCGGGCCGCGACGGCGTCAATCTATCCTCCGCCATCCGCGTTTTCGTGCTGGAGACGACCCGCGCGGACGCTGGCAAGGGCGCAGCGGCGACGCAGACCTAGCGTGGCGCAGAGGCGCCAGGCAATTGCAGCGGCGCGGACGGAACGGGCGATCTCGCCTGCGGCAATTGCAGCGGCGGAAGCGCAAGGGGCCTGTTCGACTCCTCCAGAAGCTGCTGCTGCTCCTGCGCCCGCCGTTCGGCTTCCAGTCGCAATTGCTCCTGCTTTTCCTGTTCGATAAGGAAGGCGCGAATTTCCGCCTCGCGCTGGCGGCGCCATTCATCCGCGCGCAGGCGCCGCAGGAACATGGCGCGCTCGCGAATGTCGGCCTCCAGCGCGTCGATGCGCGCGCTCTCGCGCAAGATCGCCCGCGCCGAGAGCGCGTTGACGAGCGAGGCGGCGTCGACGACACGCGACGCCTTGTCCGGCGCGCCGCTCCACACGAGCCGCACCCGAGGATTCGGCCCCGTCCAGTTCGGCGGCGCGTCGCGCGAGACGATCTCCAGAATTCTGCTCGACCGTGATCGCGCGCAGATCGAACGAAGCCGATAGCACTGCGTCCGCCACCAGCGCATCGAGCTTCACGGGCTGAAGACGCAGCACGCCACCCGCTGCCAGAAGATCGAAGTCGGCGGACTTCGCGCGCAGGGGAGCGCGGCCTAGCGCACGCTGCAACGCCGCGCTGATGGCGCGCTCGTCAGGTGCGATTGCGTCCTTCTCGACGAGCGCGACGACTGCATCGAGCGCCTCGGCCGCGGCCCGCGGAATGACGATGTTCGTAAGCCGCGCGCGGCCCGATCCCGCAAGCGTGCTGGCGAGCCCGCGCTCGCTGCGCCCCGTCGCGGCAAGTTCGATGCGGGCGCTTGCATTCGCTGCGAGTTGGTCGCGAAGGTCGATTGGCGCGTTCACATCGAGACCTGCCGAAAGCGATGCCTCTCCCTTGTCGCGCCGAAGCGCCAATCGCCCTGCGATCTCCGCCGCGCCAACGCGCGCGGCCATTTCCTCAAGCACGACGACGCCCTGCGCGAGCACGAGCCTTCCTGCGAAATCGCGCGCGTCAAAGCCACGCAAGCGCATCTCGCCGATGCGCAGGTCGATGCGCGAGGGCGGCGGATCCGCAAGACCCGGCGCGAATGGCCGGTCAGACCACACTGGCGCGGCCCGTCCGCCCGCAGCCGCCGGGCGCGACAATGGCCGAAGCGCCAGGCCCGCGATGGCGTCGAAGGCCATGCGGTCGACCGTCAGTGCGCCAGTGAGACCGCGCCGCGACGCGCCATCATCGGCCGCAAGACGCAGGTCGCCGAAGATTTGCGACCCGGCCACAGCGCCCGACAGCGCGCGCACTTCGATCGCCTCTCCGCTCCATGCAAGATCGCCCGACACGTCGAGCGGAATCGAAATCTGCGCGTCGGGCCACGCCAAAGCGAGAACCTGCATCAACTGCGTCGCGTCCTTGGCCGCGATGCGCGCGCGTCCGTCGGCACGCATGCGTCCCTCCCGTTCGCCGATGCGTCCCTTGAACGAGAGGCCGGCGCCAGCGACATCGCCACTGCCTTCGGCCTCATAGCCAGTGGCTGCAGCGCCCTTGGCGCGCAGCGTGATCCGGCTACGCGGCGCCCCGCTCAGCGGTAGCGCCTCGACGCCCAGTTGCCGCAGCAGCATCGGCGTATCGTTGGAGGCGAGTTCACCTTCGGCCTCCACCTCGTCGCCCGATGGACGCACGGCGCCGGTGATGCGCGTGCCGCGCGCGCTGCCCTCGAACTGCAACAACGCGGCAAGATGCACTTGGACGCTTGGGTGGGGGCGACCCAGCACAAAGACGCACGCGACGGATGCCGCTTCGGTAGTCAGAGTGACTGTGCTCTCCTGGGAGGTTCGGAGGTTCAGCGACCTTGCGAATTAGAATGACTCGAGCAGCAGGTGTGTCGGCCCCAAGCACTTTTTGCACAGTCAAGAACTTCAGAGGTGACCGCCACCTCCGCAGGTTGCGCACAGCCAACGAACTGGAGAGTTGCGTGGTTCCACGCAGGCTGTGAGCCTGATACTGTGGGGCATGCAGGGCAATAACAGGCTACTGAGAGTGCCACATTCGGTCCTGGCCAGCTTGGAGTTTCTCGGCCTCCACGTACCGAACGTCTTCCTGATCCGTGGCCGCCACTCGGCGAGGCTCGCGGAGCTGGCCACTCGTTGGACGGAGCAGCTCTACCAGACAGAGACGCACGCGCTTGGCCCGTCCGCTGTGGTCCGACCAGGTCGCCTTCACCTTGGCCTTGGCTGAGTTGCGTTTGCCGTCGGACCACCTCAGCCTCTTCAGGGGCAACGAAGTCTCCGATTGGGGACGAGCCCGTCGGATGTCGCGCCGACCGACCATCGTCCATTTCGGCGGCCGGCGCTGGCGTCGCCTCTGGAGTCAGGGGCGCATCCTGGGGTTGACCCGATGAGCACGACGCCCGGGCGACAACCTCGTCCAGAAGACGATCTCCCTGGCCATCGCGCTGACTACGGGGCGACGCGTGAGTGACGAACGGATCCGACGTCGCGTCGAGATCTGCTCGCGATGTCGTTACGTCCGCATCCGCAAGACGCGACGTGGCGGTCGGAAGCTCAATTGCGGCATCTGCGGCTGCCGGCTCCGTGGCCGCCGCGCCCTGATCAATCTTGCCCGCTACGAGGAAACTCGGCGTTGGGGCTGCAAGCACCCGAATGGGTCGCGGTGGAAGAAGGTAGGGGCTTGAGATTTGGGCCGACACTGCCTGCGGGTGTGTCATTTGCTGGTCGGGGGGCACGGGCGTCCTAGGCTACGTCCAGCCTGAAAGAAACGGCACGAGCGACGTGCTTTCTGGCAACGAAAGTCCGCTGTGCTACAATCAGAACGTCATGCCACCAAATGGTTTGTGTTTGAGCGCCTGGCGTGCCGCCCGACTTAAGCACGAACTCCCACCCACAGGAGACTTCCCACGATGTCCTGCCGCACTCGATCGTTTTTTCCAATCGCTGCCATTGCGCTGGCGCTACTCGCCCTGCCTGCCTTTCCCGCCATCGCCGCCAAGCCGCTGAAGGTCTACATCCTGGCCGGGCAGTCGAACATGGAGGGCCAGGCCAAGGTCGAGACGTTCGACTACATCGGCGACGACCCGGCCACCGCGCCGATGCTCAAGGAAATGCGCGGCCCCGACGGCAAGCCGCGCGTCTGCGAGCGGGTGTGGATCTCGTATCTGACCGGCTCGCCCGACAGCGGCACGCTGGGCGAGGGATTCGGCAAGCTGACGGCCGGGTACGGGTCGCGCAGCAACCCCAAGGAAGACGGCGGCAAGATCGGCCCGGAGTTCACCTTCGGCATCACCATGGAGAAGGCCTACGACGGCCCGATCCTGATCATCAAGACCGCCTGGGGCGGCAAGTCGCTGAATACGGACTTCCGCCCGCCCAGCGCCGGGCCGTACGAGCTGCCGAAGCAGACCGAGGAACTTTGGGCAAAGTATCCTCAAGGCGCCCATGGCATTCCCAAGGCCGAAGACCGGCCGAAATGGCATGCCGAAAAGGCCGCAAAGACCGGGGTCTACTACCGCCTGATGATCGAGCACGTGAAGAAGGTGCTCGCAGACCCCAAGCGGGTCTGTCCGGACTACGATGCCGAAGCCGGGCTACGAGATCGCCGGCTTCGTCTGGTTCCAGGGCTGGAACGACATGTGCGACGGTCACACCTATCCGGATCGGCACAAACCGGGCGGATATGCCGAGTACAGCGACTGATGGCGTACTTCATTCGCGACGTGCGCAAGGATCTGGCTGCCCCGAAGATGCCGTTTGTGATCGGCGTCATCGGGGTGCACGGCGACAAGGCCACCGGCGGGATTGCCAATCTCCGACCGGCCATGGCGGCGCCGGCCGCGATGCCCGAGTTCAAGGGCAATGTCGCCGCCGTGCAGACCGCGCCGTTCTGGGACGAAGGCTCTGGAGGCCATCGAAGCACAAGCATGGCCAAGGTCAACGCAGATGCGCTACTTCCTGCGGACAGAACACAAGGACCACGCCAACAAAGACGGCAAGATGACCCCGGAGCAGCAGCAGGCCTATGTCAACGAGTATCGAGCCAAGCTGATCACCGCCGAGGACAGAGCGCTATGGAAACGCGGCGCCTCCAACCAGGCTTACCACTACTTCGGCTCCGCCAAGACCATGGCCAGATCGGCAAGGCCTTTGCCGAGGCGATGCTGGAGATGGAAGAGAGTTGAATCTCGAAGCGACGCCAAAAAGGGCCGGTAGTTTTCGGTGAACAGCCAATACGGGAAAAGGAGAAGGGCAGCAACGTGCTCGCCGTCCGCTTACCAGGAATACCGGGGATCGCCAACCCGAAGGGCTGGCCCGACGAGGCCGGAGCTCGGCGTGATCGACTGCTACCTCGAAGGGATGAGGAAGTCGGATCCGGAGATGAAGTGACGGTGACAAGAAACTGATGGAACGCATGAAGACGAAGAGAGCATGATGGAAAGACAACCGACCCCCGCCGAGCGTATAGAAAACGATATGTCCCCTCGTTCGTCGGCCTGTTATGTGCGGCAGCGTCGATCCTTTGTGTCGTGAACAGGCTTCGGCACAATATGCGGATTGGAAACATTCGGAGCCCATCGTCTTCTTCTCCCATTATCCGTTCGCGAAAGGTGTCAGGTATCAAACGCCCAACGCGGCCGAGGTCCTGACGTTGTTTCGGGAGAAGACCCTATTGGCCATGGTTGGCGGGCATTTCCACGGAAATACCGAACACCGTCAGGACGGCGTCTTAATGACGACCACCGCATGCTCCAGCGGCACAAGAGGCAATCACGATGGCACCAAAGCCAAGGGGTACCGCGTGTTTCACATTGATGAACAGATGAATGTGACGACGGAGTTCAAGGAAGTGAGTCCGTGAACAAGATGGCGTTGCCGATCACGCGACTGCTGACAGAGAGGAGACAAGAATGCTGAAACTACGACCTGTTTTCCCCCAAGCTTACAGACAACGGTACTTCCCTGCGTCAGTCGGAATACTGTTTGCAGCGGCATCGATCCTTCTTGTCGTGAACAGCGCCTTCGCGCAGACATATACGGATTGGAAACACTCGGGTTCGATCTACATCCTGACTACGCCCGAGGGCGCGAACCTTCCGGCATCCGCAGCGGTGAAGGATTTTCCATTGCTGGTCCGTTTGCATCGCGACCACTTTCCTTTTTCCGAGGCCGCGGAGGGAGGTAGTGACATCCGGTTTTCAGCCGCGGGGAAGCCGTTGGCCTACGAGATCGAGCAGTGGGACAAGGAGGCGGGAACGGCGAGCATCTGGGTGAGGATTCCGTCGATCCGGGGAAACGACCGCCAGGAGATCAAGATCCATTGGGGCAACGCCGGCGCCGAAGACGCCTCGGACGGCAAGGCCGTTTTCAACGCGTCCAATGGATACATCGGTGTGTGGCATCTGGGCCATGAGGTGCGTGATGTGGTGGGGACATTGGAGTCCGAAGACAGGGGGACGACGAAGACGACAGGAGTGATCGGCGGCGCGCGACACTTTGCCTGGAACGGCAAGGCCGCCGTATTCTGCGGTGATGATATTCAGACGCTTCCATCGGGCGGGGCGTCGCACAGCACGCAGGCCTGGTTCCGGCCGGAGGCTCCGCACAACCGTACGCGACGATCGTGGGTTGGGGAATCGAGCAGGGGCAGGGCAAGGTGACAATGACGTACCGCAGCCCGCCGCGGATAAGGATGGACTGCTACTATTCCAGTGGCACTGTCGGCGCGGAGATTCCCGGCCGGGCGAAGGGCTGGACCCACGCCGTGCACACCTTCGAAAACGATCAGGCCATTCTGTACATCAACGGCAAGAAGCAGGCGACGCGCGACGGCGGCCCCCCTCTCGCGATTCCGAGACCTGCCAGAATGTGGATCGGCGGCTGGTACAACGATGGCAAGTACTACTTCACCGGGACAATCGATGAGGTGCGCATCTCCGGCGTGGCCCGCAGTGCGGACTGGGTGCGTCTGGAGTACGAGAATCAGAAGCCGATGCAGACCCTGGTGGGGCCGGTGGTCCAGGATGGCGACGAGTTCTCTCTATCGCCGACCAGCGTGGAGATGAACGAGGGCGAAACCGTGGAGCTGGCGGCCAAGGCAGGCGGCGCGCAGAAGATATACTGGTCCGTGGTGCAGGGTGATGAAGAATCCGTGATCGCCACGGACCGTTTCAACATTCCTTTTGATGCAGGACGGGTCAGCGGGGACCGGGCGTTCAAGATCCGGTTTGATGCGGTTTATGGCGACGACGTTCGATCGATTGAAATCCCTGTCACGGTGAAGGAGACGCTTCCCGAGCCGGAGTTCGTCCTCATCGCGCCGGCAGACTGGGATGGGCGCGAGACGATCGAGATTCAGCCGGAGATCAAGAACCTGGAAGCGATGCAGAAGGCCGGCGTCGGTGAACTCGACTACCGCTGGGAGGTTTCCGGGCTGGCGACGATCAAGGACGAGGAGCCCGGAAAGCTGGTTCTCAGCCGTGCTCAGAACAGCGGCACGATGACCGTGACGCTCTCCCTGTCCAACGGCGGGGACGCCGTCACGGCCTCGACGGATGTCGCGGTTCAGGAACCGGAAACCGACGCCTGGGTTCCCTGGGTTCCCGGCGACCGTGAAATGCCGGTAGAGGGGCAATTCTACGCACGCGACGACAGCGGCCAAGGCACCCTGCACTGCAAGGGGTCGTTGGAGAAGAAGGCCGACGAGGTCTTTCTGCGAGTATTTGCGGATGGAAAGAAGTACGCGGAAGAAAGCAAGGCGCCGGGCAAGGACGGAACGTACTGCCTTCGCGATCAAGCTCGAGCCGGGCCTGGTCAAATACCGGATCGAATTCGGCACCCGAACCGGGGGCGAGGAAACCGTATTGCACACGGGCGGGCGATATCGTCTGTGGTGACGCCTACCTGATCGACGGCCAATCCAACGCGCTGGCGACCGACACCCGCGAGGAATCTCCGCGTGTCACGAATGAATGGGTCCGCAGCTATGGGCATCCGCAGTTCTTCAAGGAGGGGGAGCGGGAGAACCTCTGGTGCAAGCCGGTCTGGAAATTCGCCGGGGGCAAGGAGCGCCATGCTTCAATCAAGGAAGTACAAGGCTCGAACTCGGCTGGTGGGGCATGGAGTTGGCCAAGCGGCTGGTGGAGAGCCAGAAGGTTCCGATCTTTATCGTCAATGGCGCCGAGGAGGAACCAGGATCGACCAGCACCAGCGTAACGACGAGAACCCGACCGATCTCGACACGATTTACGGCCGCATGCTCTGGAGGGTGAGGCAGGCGCGCCTGACCCACGGGATCCGGGCGATCATCTGGCATCAGGGTGAGAATGACCAGGGAGCCGCAGGACCCGACGGCGGATACGGATGGGAGACCTACCAGCGCTACTTCGTCGAAATGTCGGCAGACTGGAAGCGGGACTTCCCGAACGTCAGCCGCTACTACGTCTTCCAGATCTGGCCGAACGCCTGCAGCATGGGCGGCGGGAACGGCGACATGCTGCGGGAGAAGCAGCGGACCCTGCCCCGCCTGTATTCCAACATGGACGTCATGTCGACCCTCGGCATCAAACCGCCCGGGCCATGCCACTTATCCGCTGAACGGCTGGTCGCAGTTCGCCACTCTGCTGCAGCCGCTGATCGAACGGGACTTCTACGGCAAGAAGCCCACCGGTTCCATCACGGCCCCGAATCTCAAGCAGGCCTTCTACACCAGCGCTGCCAAGGATGCCATCGCCCTGGAATTCGATCAGCCCGTCGTCTGGAAGGACTCGCTGGTCAGTGAGTTCCTCCTGGACGGGGAAAAGGGCAAGGTCGCGTCAGGTGTCGTCTCGGGCAATCGTGCTCACGCTGAAGCTGAAAGAACCGGTGCAAGCGGCGAAGATCACCTACCTGGACGAAATGGCATGGAGCCAGGACAGGCTCCTGGTCGGCAAGAACGGCATCGCGGCCCTGACGTTCTGCAATGTGCCGATTTCGGACGAAAGGAAACGGAAATGAAGACTTCGATAGCCCTATGCATACTGACAATACTCACCACGAGCGCGGCGGCCGGCGCGGAACCCGCTGCCACCGGGAGCATGGACCCCTACGGTATCATCAAGAAACCCATCCCCGACAAGACCGTGGTGCTCACCTTTGACGATGCGTGCCGCAGCCACGCGACCTTTGTGGCGCCGCTGCTGAAGGAATACGGGTTCGGCGGCAGCTTCTACATCACCACCGCGTTCGGGTTCAAGACACGCAAAGACTGGTACATGACCTGGGAGCAGATCAAAGCGATGCATGATATGGGGTTTGAGATCGGTAACCATACGTTCAACCACCAGTCCAGTACCGCCGTTCTCCCGCGGCAGTACATTCGTAGTGTTGAGGTGCTGGAGCAGGACTTCGAAAAGCACGGCATCCCCCCGTCAACAACCTTCTGCTACCCGATGTCTCGTGTGAATCCGAATGTTCATTCTTTTCTGAGAGAGAATGGCTATTTGTTGGCCCGTGGCGGCAGTCCTTTTGATAGCCAGACGAGACGTCCCTACGATCCTCTAAGAGACTCGCCGCTGCATGTGCCTTCTTTCGGAATCTCCGATGGGCAGCTTAAGGAACAACCGGATCTTTTCTTCAGTTTGGCCAAACAGGCAAAGAATGGCAAAATCGTTTCTTTCACGTTCCATGGCGTACCTGACGAAGAGCATCCGGGTGTCGGGACCGGGCAGGAGACATTCAAGGAGCTGATGGAGTACCTGAAGAAGAACCGCTACAACGTGATTTCTCTGCGCGACGTGGCAGAGTACGTCGATGTCACAAAGGCGGCGCTGTGTTTATCGCGCTCTACTCAATATCCCTGGGGAGGAAGCTCCCTGTTGACCGGGGCACGGGTGAACAGAAAGGATTCGACGCTCTATATCGGGATCGAAGAATTGCCGGCGGACCGCAAACTGACCCTGCTGAACATGACAACAAAGATAGAAGCGCCTGGTTTCTTGCAGACCCGGAGAAGAAAGCGATTCCCGTCGAGACCGCTTTTAATGGAATATCAACGATCACTGTGCCGGAATTCTCGCCCGACAGCGTATGGGGAGAGTCCCGTGATCATCGCCGCCCAACTGCAGGGCGGCCCGGTTGCAACCATACTGGACTTTGCCTTTCCCGGCCTGCCCAAGGTGACGTTCTCCGGAAGACGAGATCCGCGCCGTTGTTCCGGAGGCCACCGATCTCAGATCGCTTGCGCCGGTCTACAAGACCGGTTCGGAACTGGTCACGGGTAAGCCCGCATCCGGTGAAGCGGTCGATTTTACCAAACCGCAGACCTACACCATTACTGCCGCAGATGGAACCAGCAGGACCTACAGCGTAACGGTCACCCGGAAAGCCAATGCTGCAGGGGTGGCAAATCCGAGCTTTGAGATATTCGATAGTCTGAACAGGGAAAGTAGTGGGATTGCTCCCAAAGGGGCCTTATGGAAGTTTACTCAAGGATTTACGACCGACCAGGTCGGTATTGTGTCCGTTGGGAGTCACGTGCTCTATCGTCTTGATTATGGTCGCGTTAAACGTTGGTGCTACGCGCCACCCGATGGTTCCAGGCATTGCGCAATCATCTCGGGCCCTGGGAGCAGCATTTCTCAAACGGTGGTGTTTGATGAGGGGGATTACACAATCAGTTTTGATCGTCTATTGAAACCTTTTAAGCAAGCAACTCCTGACTTACGACTTATGCTGGACGGACGCGTCCTGGTAACACTCGAAGGCGCTCCAGTGAAAGAGTGCTCCTGGAAGAGACACACTTCACCCGTATTCACGGTCACGGCAGGCCCTCACACAATAGAATTTGGCCACGATGACGACGGTGAACGACGGCCGCTTAATCATAATCTCATCGATAACGTGACGATCAATGGCCAAAAATAGCCGAGTGTAATCCGCCGGCACTGGCAACCCGACCGTTCTCGATACGATTTTCGGACGAGAGGAAGACGAAATGAGGAAAGCGATCACATTGACAGGTCCCACCCACAGGACACCTTCCATGACGTTCCGCAGAGCGATTGCAGGGACTTCCCTGCTAACTAAGCGTTCCGTTCCGTTCCTCGTCGTCCTGGCCGGCCTGGCAATGCCGGCGGCGGCGGAGTTCACGATCCCGCCGTATGTCCAGAATCCGGGCACCACGACGATGACGGTGATGTGGGAAGCGGACATGCTCGACGAGGCGACCGTCACCGTTGGCCGGGAGGCCGGAGACTCCGAGGTGATCACGGCGCCGACACCTGTGACGGTTACCTTCCTCCAGAACCACCGCGACCCTGCCTCCCCAAAGCAGACGCGGTATATCTATTCGGTGAAGTTGACCGGCCTGCGTCCGGGAACGAAGTACACCTACCTCGTGAAGATGGGGAAAAGCACGTCGAGGGCGAGCGTGTTCGAAACCTTCCCGGAGCACGCGGACACGTTCACATTCATCGCGTATGGCGATTCACGCAGCCGCGCGGCTACTCACAAGAGGCTGGTCGCGAACTTCGAGCAATACAATCCTGCGTTCATTCTTCATACCGGCGACATGGTCAGCTCAGGCGAGTCGCATACGCAGTGGCGAACCGAGTTCTTTGAACCGCTCGCGGGACTGATCAGCGCATCCCCATCCTGGGAGCCAGGGGCAACCATGAGGGGCGGGGTGAGCAAATGGATCTCTACCTCTCACCGCCCGACGGCACGTTCGGCTACTCGTTCGATTACGGCACGGCGCATTTCGTCTGCCTCGACATGAAAGCCGAGCCGGAAGACGTTGCGTGGGCCGACAAGGACCTCGCCGCCACGACGGCGACCTGGCGATTCGCCTTCTACCATTACCCAAACTTCAACATCGGTGGCCATGCCTCGAGGTGGGGCCGAAGCACGGTCGTACCGATGTTTCGCAAGCACGGAATCGATCTCGCCTTCAGCGGCCATTCGCATCTCTACGAACGATTCTATCCGCTGGCGCCCTTGCAGGAACCCAAAGTGCATCCGATCACCTATGTCGTAACCGGCGGCGGGGGCGCACCCAGCTACGGCACCGCCCCGAATCCGTGCCTGGCCAGTTACGCCGCCAAGCCCCATTTCCTCGTCGTGAACGTTGCCGGCGATACCGTCACCGTCGAGGCACGTGACATGGACAACGCGCTGTTCGACTCCTTCACGATTCGCAAGCGAAACGGCACGTATGACCAGGAGTATCTCGCCACGGTCATGCCCGAAGAGGTCGTGACGCTGCACAACGCGCTCCGTGGGCGGTCGATGCGCGTGGAGGCATCCGCTGTGCCGGGCCTCATCGACCCGGCGGACGTCACGTGCAGCTACTCCGGGCCGGGGATCGACTTTGCGGCCGAGGTGGCCGTTTCTCTCGACGAGGAATCGCAGGGGGCATACGTCACCGAACCGGCGGTTTGGAAACCGAACATGACGTCCGGAGAGACGGACAAGATCACCTTCAAGGTCCGAGCCAGGCGAGAGTTCACGCCCGACGACCTCGACAGGTTCGGCCCGCCCCTCGTCTTCGCCTGCCGCTACAAGGTCGGGAAGGTCGAGGGGAAGATAACGTATGACGTCGATTTGGAGCGCGCTAAGCACGCGGAAGCCGGTTGGGAGGCGCTGGGCGAAAAAGCTCCCGCTGACCGCCAGTGGCGTTACCTGTCATTCGATCCGTTGGAGAGGGATTCCCTGTTTCCACAGGAGAAGACGCGGTTTCGTAACGTCAGCCTTCCCGCGGGCTTGGAGCAGTGGTTCATGCCCGGCTTTGATGACAGCAAATGGAAGACCGGCAAGACGCCGATCGGCAAGGGCCTTTGGCAGCGCGACAAAACGACCTTCAAGAATAGTTCTGAATGGGGCGCGGGCGAATTTCTCCTGATGCGCACCGCGTTTGATCTCGCCGACGTTGACTATGATTTCGTCCGAATCAGCGCATTGATGAAGCAGGGATTCCACGTTTACCTGAACGGTCACAAGATCCACACCTACATCTGGTGGAAGGACGAGCCACACTATCGCCCCATCATGCTGGAGCCTGATCAGACCCGGTACCTTGTCAGGGGCACGAATCTGCTCGCGGTATACACCAATGTTGAATACCGGAAAGGTGAACCGCTTGGCCAAGCGGACGTGTTCCTTGAAGGCTGGAAGGGAAGAGAGCAGCAAGTGATTGCCCCGGTCGGCATGCCGACCAGGATGCCACAGACCGAACGAGCGGAGGAACCGTTTGCTAAACTAGAAACGGGGATGTATCGCGAACTGGAAACCGACACGCACTATCGGAGAATGAACAATGTTGGCAAGCAACAGACTCACCACCGTCTTGCTTCTCGCCACTGTCGTGCTAACAGGTCTCGCCGGCAAAGTCGCCGCAGAGACCAAACCACTTAAAGTATACATCCTTGCCGGCCAGTCGAATATGCAGGGACAGGCCCGCGTCGAGACGTTCGACTACATCGGCGACGATCCGAACACCGCCCCGTTGCTCAAGGAAATGCGCGGCCCGGATGGCTCGCCAAAGGTGTGTGAGAGGGTATGGATTTCCTACTACACTGGCGACCGAAGAGAGGGAAAGGAAAACGGCGAGGGACTTGGGAAACTGACGGCCGGCTATGGTGCGCGGGATATTCCCGACGTAGACAACAGCAGATCGGCCCGGAGTTCACCTTCGGCATCGCCATGGAAAAGGCGTACGACGGCCCGATCCTCATCATCAAGACCGCCTGGGGCGGCAAGTCGCTGAACACGGACTTTCGACCGCCCAGCGCCGGACCGTACGAACTGCCGAAACAGACAAAGGAGCTTTGGGCAAAGTATCCTCAAGGAGCCCATGGCATTCCCAAAGCCGAAGACCGGCCAGAAAATGGCACGCTGAAAAGGCCGCAAAAACCGGAGTCTACTACCGCCTGATGATTGAGCACGTGAAGAAAGTGCTCGCAGACCCCAAACGCGTCTGTCCAGCTTACGATCCGAAACAGGGCTATGAGTTGCCGGCTTCGTCTGGTTCCAGGGATGGAACGACATGTGCGATGGTCACACCTATCCAGATCGGCACAAAGCCGGAGGATATGCCGAGTACAGCCGACTGATGGCGTGCTTCATTCGCGACGTGCGCAAGGATCGCGCCCGAAGATGCCGTTTGTGATCGGCGTCATCGGGGTACACGGCGACAAGGCCACCGGCGGAATAGCCAATCTGCGGCCGGCGATGGCGCCTGCGGCGATACCTGAGTTCAACGGAAACGTCGCCGCCGTGCAGACCGCACAATTCTGGGACGAAGACCTGCAGGCCGTCGAGAATAAGATGAGCAAGGTCAGCCAAATGCGATACTTCCTGCGGACCCAACACAAGGACCACGCCAACAAAGACGGCAAGATGACCACCGGAGCAGCAGCAGGCCTATGTCCGCGAGTTTGAAGCCAAGTTACTCACCCCTGAAGATAGAGCGTTATGAAAACGTCAGTTCCAACCAGGCCTACCACTACTTCGGCTCCGCCAAGATCATGGGTCAAATTGGCAAGGCTTTTGCCGAGGCGACGCTGGAGACGGAAAACAAGTGAACAGAGCTCCGCATGCACGAGGAAATCGTTTCCAGGAAAGGAACGGGAGATGATCGTTCGCCACAACATGCGTAACGGACAGAGAACAGGTTGGTGGGGGTTGGTTCTCATGCCGCTGATCCTCGCAGTCCCTGCCGCTGCCCAGCACCCCTCTGATTATTACACGACGCCGCAAGTCTATGGCACGCGTCCCAACCCCAACGGAGAGTACGACCTGGGGCCGCTCGGAGTTACCGGCATCGAGGCACGTATCTGCCCGGGTGTCACCGTTACCGTGGAAGACGTTCAGCTGAACACGCCGGCCCATGGTAAGTTCAACCACGGGGACATCATTGTCGGCGTAAACGGCGTATTGCTCGAAGGACAAAATCCTCTCCGTGGTACTGGGTACGGCGTTGACGAAGGCCGAGGCATCCGACGGTGTACTGACCTTTGACGTCAAGCCAGCAAAAGAGGCCCAGGCCAAGCGGGTCACTATCAAGATCCCCGTCATGGGAGCCTACAGCAAGACATTCCCTTTGCAGTGTGATAAATCGCAAAGGATCATCAAGCAGGCGGCCGAGTTCTACTCAGGCAGGGATGACTCCTGAAGGAGCACACGTTTCTGAATGGCCTTGCGTGCCTGTTCCTGCTGTCGACCGGCGAGGATGCCTATGTGCCGCGTGAAGGAGTATTTCTCCAATTCCTGACGCCCAGCGGCAACATCAAAGGCATCGGCGATCACACCTGGCACAATGGGTACAACGGTGTGGCGTCTGCCGAATACTACCTTCGCACCGGCGACAAATCCGTACTATCGATTCTGCAGTATTATTGCGACGACGCCCGAGACCGGCAGAAGTACGGCATTGGGTGGGGCCATTGGGGAAACAGCGTCAATCCCGCCTACGAGGCGGGCGGAGGCTTGATGCATTGCGCCGGCGACCCGGTGTTGCTCACGTTGCTGCTGGGCAAGATGTGCGGCGTAGACGTCGATAAGAAGACGTTGCTGGGGGCGCTCAGGCACTGGTACCGCTTCGCCGGCCATCGCGCGATCCCGCTGGCCGACCAGCGCTACTGGCACATCTTCCGGTCTGCCGGAAGGGACGGCGCAACCGCCTGCGTGATGCACGTCGCCAGCCAGGCGAAAGGCGACGTCACCATCTACAAGAAAGCCAAGGAATAGCCTGGCGATGTCCGCGCTCACCAGCTGGCCGGACCGGGCATACAACTGGGAGGTCTACTGGCACAGCCTGGCCGGTCATTTCATGCTCGCATACGATCCCGATTTGTACCACGCGACCATGCAGCGATTCCGCTGGCGTATGGCCTCGGCCGGCAGGCCTCGGGAGCGTACGGCACGTCGATCACCCTTCCCTGGCCCCCAAGACTGGGCATTTCGTTGGCCCTGGCCTACACCGCGCCGCAGAAGACCCTGTGCATCACCGGCACCCACGTTCTGAACATGCCAAGGACTCACGCTGCCCGAACGGCTGTGGGGAACGGAAGCGGACATCGCCTTTCTGACCTCCAAGCACCACAAGGACTTCTACCAGTACGGCGAAGAGGACGAGATTCACATTCCCTTCTGGCAGTTGCCGATCAGGCTCTCGTACAACCCGGGGCAGGTCAAGGACCTTCCGCTGGAGATGATGCTCAAACGTGCGGCATGCACGTTGCACGGTTCGCATGGCCGCCGCCAAGGCGGACTGTGCATGAACAAGCGGTACGCCGAATTGGAGGCATTACTGCGCGATCCTGACCCGCGGCTTCGCAGGGCCGCGTTGGACGGCATCAACGACAACCGCCCGTGGTTCACCGGTCCGACGGTGGGAAAATACGCACTCGCAGCGGATGAATTCATGCCCGCCATGACCGAGGCGATCACGAAGATGCTGACGGATCCCGATGAGGCGTGGTTCGTAGTGGACGGGGTGTTGAATGCCCTGAGCCATGCCCCGGTAGAGCTGATCGAGAAGAACGTCCCCGACATTCTGAAATGGACGACTCACGAGGACTGGTGGCTGCGCGAGTCCGCGTTCAATGCGATTGATGGCCCTGCAAGAGGACGAGGAACGCTTCACGACCTGCCCGTTTTGATCGACATGATGATCAACGAGTATCGCTATAACCCGCACCACAAGATGGTTCTGCAACTTCAGCACAGATTGCAGCAGGTGGGCAGCGACAGCGTGGCG
>CAVOVI010000008.1:0-96311 GCA_963699825.1 uncultured Gemmatimonadales bacterium | reverse complement strand
GGACCAGATCCGCGACGAATTGGCGGAGAAGGGGATCACACTTGAGGATGGGCAGGGGGGCACCAAGTGGAGGCAGACTTGAGGGGGGATTGAATTCAATCCCCCTCCCATCGAGATTCGTTCCTTCGTTCCTCCCTCCTCCCGCTTCTCTCCTTCACAATTCGGAGCCTGTTCCATGGCAATTGACGTGACTCGGCGCGCCGCGCGCCGCGTGTTCGTGGTGCTTGGGTTCCTCGTGCTCACCGCGGCCGTCCGCCCCGTGCACGCGCAGGAAGTCGTCACCTCGGTTTCGGACAAGCAAATGGAGTCGATCCTGGCGAGCCTCGACCTCACCTTCACCAAGAAGAGCGAACGGTCCTGGCGGGTTGAGCTCAACGGCAAGAAGGCGCTGCTGATCATGGCCAGCGACCACACCGATGCCCAGCTGTACATCGCTTTCGGCGACATCCAGGTGAGCACCAGCAAGATGAACGACTGGAACACCGATCACCGGTTCGGGCGTGCCTATGCCGACAGTGACCGTAACCCTGTGCTGGAGGCGGACTTGGATTTTGCGGGTGGGGTGACCGACGGGACCATCAAGGCCTGGATCAACCTCTTCAGCGTCCAGATCACGTCGTATCAGAAGTTCTTGAGCGAGTAACCGGAACCTCGGCGGGGCAGGGACGCTTGACTGGACACTGGACCCCGGCTTTCGCCGGGGTGACGGTCGAGCTAGCTTCCTGCCCCGCCTCCCCGCTTCCCCGCCTCCCCGCCTCCCCGCCTCCCCGCCTCCCCGCCCCAACCCCCCGTTGACTATTGCCTCAAGCCCTTCTATCATATGGGTCTGCCTAATTTGGCTTGCGTGCTGACGTAGCTCAATTGGTAGAGCAGTGGTTTTGTAAACCACCGGTTGGGGGTTCGAGTCCCTTCGTCAGCTCCAGCTGGAGTGCAGGACAACTCTCGACGGTCGAACCCCGCCCAGTTGGTGGCGGGGTTCTGTATCGGGGGGTAGCAGGCAGCGCGGTGGGGTGGCCGAGTGGCTAATGGCAGCAGACTGTAAATCTGCCGGGCTTCGCCCTACGTAGGTTCGAATCCTACCCCCACCATGCCTGGCGGCAGGACATGGTCAGGCAGCAGGACACCGGCGGGTGTAGCTCAGTTGGTAGAGCGTCAGCCTTCCAAGCTGAGGGTCGCGGGTTCGAGTCCCGTCGCCCGCTCTGGGCAAGCAGTCGCTCGCGTAGCTCAGTCGGTAGAGCGCATCCTTGGTAAGGATGAGGTCATCGGTTCAATCCCGATCGCGAGCTCTGTCAGGGTTCCGCAGGGCGCAGGAGCAAAACTTTTACGGAGGGCGGACACGCGGACAGATGGACCGGCGGGGCAGTTGCTGCCCCGCGGACCCGCTGCCTCGCTGCCCCGCTGACTTATGCCGCGCGAAAAGATCATTCTCGAGTGCACCGACTGCAAGAACCGGAACTACTTCACCGACAAGAATCGGCGGAAGCACCCGGAGCGCGTGGAGTGGAAGAAGTATTGCCCCCGGTGCGACAAGCACCAGCTCCACAAGGAGTCGAAGTAGTCATGTCGGCGGCCAAGCAGGGCGGGCAGGCAGTAGCGACCACTGGCGGCGGCGTCGCCGGGTGGTTCCGCCGGACCGCGGATTTCCTGGCCGCGGTGCGCACCGAGACGAAGAAGGTCTCCTGGCCCACCCGGGATGAGCTGAACAAGGCGACCCGCATGATTCTCATCATGTCGATCGCCCTGGGCTTCCTGATCGGCTGGATGGACCTGCTGCTCCAATTGATCCTGGTGGACGGCATCGCCAAGCTGGCCCGGTGATCGCCATGGAATATCGCTGGTACGCGATTCAGACGACCGCCGGGCACGAGAACAAGGTGCGCGGCCTCCTGCAGCGGCGCATCGAGGAAGATCCGCGCCCGGCTGAGGAGCGGCTCGTGCGCCAGGCGCTGGTGCCGGTCCAGGAAGCGGTCGAGATCAAGAACGGCAAGAAGGTCACCGTCGAGCGGAAGCTCTACCCGGGCTACGTGCTCGTGGAGATGGGGTTGACCCAGGAAGCACTGCACCTGGTCAACAGCATCCAGGGCGTCATCAAGTTCGTCGGCACCGGCAAGCTGCCGCAGCCGCTCCGCCAGGAGGAGGTCAACCGTCTCCTCGGCGTGGTGGAGCAGGCCTCCGAATCGGAGCCGAAGGAGGAGATCCCCTTCCTCCCCGGCCAGGTGGTCGAGATCACGGAGGGTCCCTTCTCCGACTTCAGCGGGACGGTCGAGGAAGTGCTGGCGGACAAGGGTAAGGTCAAGGTGTCGGTCAGCCTCTTCGGGCGACCGACGACCGTCGAGCTGGATTACCTCCAGCTGCGCGGTCACTAGGGCGGCAGGCGCCGCTCTTGCGCCCCTTCGGGGGCGCACCGCCACCGCGCGGAATACGCGGGAGCCAGGGGCGGGTTGAGTCGCTCCGGCGCACCACGAGGAGTTGTATGGCCAAGAAGATTCAGGCGCTCGTCAAGCTGCAGGTTCCAGCTGGCGCTGCGAACCCCGCGCCCCCGGTCGGGACGGCGCTGGGCCCGCACGGTGTCAACATCATGGAGTTCTGCAAGCAGTTCAACGCGCGGACCCAGAGCCAAAGCGGAATGGTGATCCCGGTCGTCGTAACGATTTACGCCGACCGGACGTTCACGTTCATCACCAAGACTCCGCCGGCGCCGAACCTCCTGCTGAAGGAGGCGGGGCTCGACAAGGGCAGCGCACAACCCAACCGGACCAAGGTCGGCAAGGTCTCTTCGGCGCAGCTGAAGAAGATCGCCGAGATCAAGATGGCCGACCTGAACGCCGCGTCGGTGGAAAGTGCCATGCGGATGATCGCCGGCACCGCCCGCTCGATGGGGCTGGAGGTCATCGACTGATGCCCAGCCATGGCAAGCGGTACCAGGCGGCGGCGGCCACGGTCGATCGCAACCGGTTGTACAGCACCGACGAGGCATGCGCGGCCGTGAAGGCCGCCGCCAAGGCGAAGTTCAACGAGACGGTGGACGTGGCGGTTCGGCTCGGCGTGGATCCGCGGCATGCGGACCAGGTCGTCCGGGGCACCGTCGTGCTGCCGCACGGCACCGGCAAGTCGGTGCGGGTGCTCGTGGTGACGCAGGGCGAGAAGGTCCAGGAGGCCGAGGCCGCCGGGGCCGACTTCGTCGGCGTCGAGTACCTCCAGAAGCTGAAGGACGGCTGGCTCGAGTGCGACGTCATCGTCGCCACGCCGGACGTGATGGGCCAGCTCGGCCAGCTCGGCCGGGTGCTCGGTCCGCGCGGCCTGATGCCGAATCCGAAGGCCGGCACGGTCACGCTCGACGTGACCAAGGCGGTCAAGGAGATCAAGGCGGGCAAGATCGAGTTCCGGGTCGACAAGACCGGCAACGTGCACGTCCCGATCGGCAAGGCCTCGTTCAGCGAGGCGCAGCTGGCGGAAAACCTCCAGGCCTTCATGGACACCATCCTGCGGGCGAAGCCGTCCGCGGCCAAGGGCGTCTACATCCGGTCGGCGACGGTCTCCAGCACCATGGGGCCTGGCGTGCGGCTCGAGACGGCGGGGTATCGATGAGCAGCAAGACTGAACGGCAGACAGAGGTCGAGACCCTCGCAGCGGTGCTGAAGGCGTCTCCCAACGTCTATGTCACGGACTTTACCGGCTTGAACGTGTTGAGCATGACCGAGTTCCGTCGTCGCCTCCGGGCGGCCGGCGCCAACTACGTCGTGGTCAAGAACACGCTGGCCCAGCGGGCGCTGGCCGCGAACAAGATCGAGGGACTCGACGAGCACTTCAGCGGTCCGACCGGACTGGTGTTGTCGCAGGAGCCGCTGTCGGCGGCCAAGGTGCTGACCGAGTTCGCCAAGGAGTTCGGCAACAAGCCGACGGTCAAGATGGGACGCGTCGACGGCGAGACCGTCAGCGCGGACCACGTCAAGCGGCTCGGTGAGATTCCGCCGCGCGAAGTCCTGCTGGCGCAGATGGCCGGCGCAATGAACAGTGTCCTCTACACCATGGTCGGCGCACTTGAGGCACTGCGTGAGCAGCGCAGCGCCGCAGCATCCTAACCCGACGGAGAGCATCCCGATGAGCACCACGATGAGCAATGAGCAGATCCTCGACGCGATTGGCAACAAGACCGTGATCGAGCTGGCGGACCTGATCGAAGAGTTCAAGACGAAGTTCAACGTGACCGTGATGGCCGCCCCGGCGGGCGGCGCGGGCGCGGGCGCGGCGCCGGCGGCCGAAGAGCAGAGCGAGTACTCCATCGTCCTGACCAGCGGCGGCGCCAAGAAGATCCAGGTCATCAAGGCCGTGCGCGAAGTCACGAGCCTGGGCCTGAAGGAAGCCAAGGACCTGGTCGACGCCGGTGGCGTCATCAAGGAAGGCATCTCCAAGGCCGAGGCGGAAGAACTGAAGAAGAAGCTCGAAGAGCAGGGCGCCACCGTCGAAATGAAGTAGGGCGCGCACCGCCCGCCGGGACGACCCGGCGGGTGCCTGCGACCACCCTGCTTTAGTGAGACGGCATGACGAACCTGCGTTGGTCCTGAATTCCAGCGACGTCCGAGCCCCGCGGGGCCATCGCTTGTTGCGATGGCCTCCGTCCCGGGGCCCTTTGTGTTGCATGAGAGTGAGCCATGACTGATATCCGACCGGTGATTACGTTCGCGAAGCACGAGGGCGGCATGCCCATGCCGCACCTCCTCGACATCCAGACGCGCGCGTTTGAGTCGCTGCTGGTGCCCGACGACGTCGACGGCGCGCGGCAGGATGTGTCGCTCGAACGCGTCTTCCGGGATCTCTTCCCGATTTCGGACGTGAACGGGAAGTACACCCTGGACTTCGTGCGCTACGCCCTGGGCGAGCCGAAGTACTCCGTCGAGGAGTGCATCGAGCGCGACATGACGTACGCGGCCCCGCTCAAGGCCACGCTGCAGCTCGTGGTCTTCGAGGAGGTCGAGGGAGAGAAGCGGCCGAAGAACATCATCGAGAAGGAGGTCTACCTCGGCGAGCTGCCGATCATGACCCCGCTCGGGACGTTCGTCATCAACGGCGCCGAGCGCGTCGTGGTCAGCCAGCTCCACCGGTCCCCGGGCGTGGTCTTCGAGGAAGACATCCACCCGAACGGCCAGCGGCTCTTCTCGGCGCGGATCATCCCCTTCCGGGGCTCGTGGGTCGAGTTCACCATCGACATCCACGACGTGATCTACGTCCATATCGACAAGAAGAAGAAGTTCCCGGCGACGGCGCTGCTGCGTGCCTTCGGGTACGGCGAGAACGCCGACATCCTCGGCCTCTTCTTCGCCACCAAGTCCCTGTCGATCACCGGCAAGATCGAGACCCGGCAGGAACGGCGCGAAGTCGTCGGCGCCGTGCTGTCCGCGCCCGTGCGCGAACCCCGAGGACAAGGGGGGCGATCCGCTCGGCGCCGTCGGCGACGAACTGACCGCGGAACGCCTGAACATCCTGCGCGCCGCCGGGCATCAAGACGGTCGAGGTGTTCGCCGGCTACACCACCCTCGATCTCCGCGACGAGGAGCAGCCGACCACCACGCGGGACCGGGTCGATCACGTCCTCGCGTTCGACGTGGCCGATCCGGCCACCGGCGAGGTCGTCGCCGAGCGCGGCGCCAAGCTGAGCGACACGCTCCGCAAGAAGCTGATCAAGGCCGAGGTCCGCCGGGTGGACGTGCTCCTCCCGCCGGGGCGCGGCGACAGCCAGCTGATCAAGAACACCCTCGCCAAGGACCCGACCCATTCGGAGTCCGAGGCGCTCGAGCAGATCTACTCCCTGCTGCGGCCGGGCGAAGCCCCGAACCTCGAGACGGCGCGTGAGGCCCTCAAGCGCCTCTTCTTCAACCCGAAGCGCTACGACCTCGGCCGCGTCGGCCGGTACAAGATCAACCAGCGCCTCAAGCTGAAGCAGGACCCGAACCACACGGTCCTGACCGAAGAGGACTTCGTCGCGATCATCCGCTACCTGATCGATCTGGCGGACGGCCGCGGCTACACCGACGACATCGACCATCTCGGCAACCGCCGGATCCGGTCGGTCGGCGAACTGATCGCCAACCAGTTCTCGGTCGGCCTCTCGCGCATGGCCCGGCTCGTCAAGGAGCGGATGAGCATCAACTCCGACCCGGAGAAGATCTCGCTCGACGACCTGGTCAACGCCCGCACCGTGTCTGCGGTCATCCAGGCCTTCTTCGGTTCGTCGCAGCTGTCGCAGTTCATGGACCAGACGAACCCGCTCGCCGAACTGACCAACAAGCGCCGGCTCTCGGCCCTCGGCCCTGGCGGCCTGACCCGTGAACGCGCCGGTTTCGAAGTCCGCGACGTGCACTACTCGCAGTACGGCCGGATGTGCCCGATCGAGACGCCGGAAGGCCCGAACATCGGCCTGATCACGTCGCTCTCGACCTACGCGCGCATCAATGATCTCGGCTTCATCGAGACCCCGTATCGCGTGGTCCGGAACGGCAAGGTCACCGACGAGATTCGGTGGCTCTCCGCCAGCGAGGAGGAGGACTACGCGGTGGCCCAGGCCAACGCCACCCTCAACCCCGACGGCACCTTCCAGGAGACGATGGTCCTGACGCGCCGGGGCGACGACTACCCGCTGCTGAAGCCCGAGGACATCGAACTGATGGACGTGGCGCCGGAGCAGCTGGTCTCCATCGCCGCCGCGCTCATCCCGTTCCTCGAGCACGACGACGCCAACCGCGCGCTGATGGGTTCGAACATGCAGCGCCAGTCGGTGCCGCTCCTCTTCCCGCAGGCGCCGCTGGTCGGCACCGGGCTGGAGGAGAAGGTGGCGCGTGACTCCGGCGCGGTCATCGTGGCCCGCCGTGGCGGCACCGTGACCCGGGTGACCGCCGACGAGATCATCGTCGACGCCGGGATCGTGGGCCTCAAGGCCGGCGCCGGTCCGCTCGCGCGGCTCTCGCAGCACGATCGCTACCGCGTCAAGAAGTTCTGGCGCACCAACCAGGACACCGCCATCAACCAGCGGCCGCTGGTGGAACTCGGCCAGGAGGTCGAGGCCAACCAGGTGATCGCCGACGGCGCGGCCACCGAGGGCGGGGAACTGGCGCTCGGCAGCAACGTCCTCGTGGCGTTCATGCCGTGGTACGGCCACAACTTCGAGGACGCCATCATCCTCTCCGAGCGCCTGGTCAAGGACGACGTCTACTCGTCGATCCACATCCAGGAACTCGAGCTCCATGTCCGCGACACCAAGCGCGGCCAGGAGGAGATCACCCGGGAAATCCCGAACGTCTCCGATGAATCGCTGATCGACCTCGACGAGCGCGGCATCGTTCGCATCGGCGCGCACGTCAAGCCGGGCGACATCCTCGTCGGCAAGATCACGCCGAAGGGCGAGACCGAGCTCTCGCCCGAAGAGAAGCTCCTCACGGCCATCTTCGGCGAAAAGGCCAAGGACGTGAAAGACAGCTCGCTCAAGGTCAGCCCCGGCATGAAGGGCGTCGTCATCGACGTCAAGATCTTCAGCCGGATCGAGGACCTCGTGGTCGAGAAGGACCGCGGCGAGCGGATCGGCGAAGTCCGCCGCATCGAGGCCGACGAGAAGGCCCGCATCACCACGGTGATGATGGAAGAGCTGCACGCGTTCCTGAAGAACCAGGACGTGGCGCTCATGCTGAAGGCCGGCACGGTCGAGGAGTTCGTACCGCAGGGCACCAAGCTGACGGCGCAGATGCTCGACAGCATGGACCTCTCCGAGGCCGACCTGAAGACGCTCCGCGTGGCCGACAAGGCCGCCAACGAGCGGATCCGCGCCACCATCGATGCCGCGGCGCGCGAGCGTGCCCGGGTCGAGGAGCGCGCCGAAGACCAGATCGACAAGATCCTCCAGCCGGATGAACTGCCCCCGGGCGTCATCCAGCTGGTCAAGGTGTACATCGCCGAGAAGCGGAAGATCAGCGTCGGCGACAAGATGGCCGGCCGCCACGGCAACAAGGGCATCGTCGCCCGGATCGTGCCGGAAGAGGACATGCCGTTCCTGCCGAACGGGACGCCGGTGGACATCGTGCTCAACCCGCTCGGCGTGCCGAGCCGAATGAACGTCGGGCAGATCCTCGAGACTCACCTTGGGTGGGCCGCGCGGATCCTCGGCTTCGAAGCGAAGACCCCCGTCTTCCGGGGCGCAGACGAAGCCGAGATCGGCGTGCTGATCCGGCTGGCCGGCCTCAAGTGGGCCGCCGAGGCGCTGCGACTCAATGCGCCGGCACCGGAAGCCGCGCCGGAGATCATCACGGCGATGATCGCGGACCTGAAGAAGGCCGCGACCGACGCCGACCGCACCGCCCTCGGGCGGGTGGGCATCGAGGTTCTCGGGCACCGGGCCTCCTCGGCCGACACGAAGGCGCTCTACAAGGAGGCCCAGGCCTTCCTGGTCGACGCCGCGAAGCAGCTGGCCGAGCGGGAGCAGGCGCAGATCCGTGTCGAGCTCGCCCACCACGCGGCGCTGCTCGCCGACGCCGGAAAGGTGGAGAAGAAGGCGCTCGAGAAGTCGGTCAAGGAACTGGAGAAGAAGGCGGAGCTGTCGCCCGCCGAGTTGCTGACGGAGGCTGGGCTGCCGGCGTTGGCCGGTGTCCTCGGAGCGAAGTCCGAAGCCTCGTGGGACGAGGCCTCCGCGGAGCTCCTCAAGGCCGCGGGCATCACCCCGGGCGGCAAGGCACGGCTGCGGGACGGCCGGACCGGCCAGGAGTTCGCCGGCGACGTGACGGTGGGCGCCATCTACATGCTCAAGCTGAGCCACCTGGTGGACGACAAGATCCACGCGCGGTCGATCGGCCCGTACTCGCTGGTGACGCAGCAGCCGCTCGCCGGCAAGGCGCAGTTCGGCGGCCAGCGCTTCGGTGAAATGGAAGTCTGGGCGCTCGAGGCATACGGCGCGTCGCACGTGCTGCAGGAGATGCTGACCGTCAAGTCGGACGACGTCAACGGCCGCAGCCGGGTCTACGAGGCGATCGTGAAGGGCCAGAACCTGGCCGAGCCGGGTATCCCGGAGTCGTTCAACGTGCTGGTGAAGGAACTCCAGGCGCTCGGGTTGAAGGTGACCCTGGGGACCACGGCGGATGGGGACGAATAGCTGACACAACCCGGATCGTACGGGCGGACCTCGGGTTCGCCCACACCGGATTTCTAGAATGAGGCAGCAATGATCGATTTTCGCAGCGGACGCGAGCCCAAGAGCTCCAGCTTCGACTACATCAGCATCCGGATCGCCTCCCCCGAGGAGATCCGGGGGCCGCGGGACACGAAGGAACGCGAGCGCCTGGAACTCCAGGGGCAGCGCACCTGGTGGTCCTGGGGCGAGGTGACGAAGCCGGAGACCATCAACTACCGCTCGTTCAAGCCGGAGAAGGACGGCCTGTTCTGTGAGCGCATCTTCGGTCCGGTCAAGGACTGGGAGTGCCACTGCGGCAAGTACAAGCGGATCCGGTACCGCGGGGTCATCTGCGATCGCTGTGGCGTCGAGGTCACGCTGTCGAAGGTCCGGCGCGAGCGCATGGGCCACATCGAGCTCAGCGTGCCGGTGGCGCACATCTGGTTCTTCAAAACGCTGCCGTCGCCGATGGGCAACCTGCTGAACATCACGCTGCGGGAGCTCGAGCGGGTCATCTACTACTCGAACTACATCGTCATCGAGCCGGGCAAGCAGGAAGTGGAAGTGGACGGCAAGGCCATCCCGGTCAAGCAGAATCAGCTGCTCGACGAGGATGAATTCCTGGCCATGAAGCAGAAGGCGCGCGACATGGGTGACACCATGTTCCGGGCCGACACCGGCGCCCCGGCGGTGCGGGAGCTGCTGAGCCGCATCGACATCAAGAAACTGGCGGAAGAGCTGCGCGCGGGCGTCGCCAGCGAGACCAGCCAGCACCGCAAGAAGCAGATGCTGAAGCGGCTCAAGATCGTCGACGCGATTCTGAGCTCCGGCGACTCGGGCGACCTGCCGAACAACCCGGCGTGGATGATCCTCGACGTGGTGCCGGTCATTCCGCCGGATCTCCGGCCGCTGGTGCCGCTCGACGGCGGACGGTTCGCCACGAGCGACCTGAACGACCTGTACCGTCGCGTCATCAACCGGAACAACCGGCTCCAGAAGCTGATCCAGCATCGCGCCCCGGAGGTCATCCTCCGGAACGAGAAGCGCATGCTGCAGGAGGCGGTGGACGCCCTGTTCGACAACGGGCGCCGGAGCAAGGCGATCCGCGGTCGCGGCAAGCGCCCCCTCAAGTCGCTGAGCGACATGCTCAAGGGCAAGCAGGGCCGGTTCCGTCAGAACCTGCTCGGCAAGCGGGTGGACTACTCCGGCCGGTCGGTCATCGTGGTGGGCCCGGAGCTCCGGCTCCACCAGTGCGGCCTCCCCAAGGCGATGGCCGTCGAGCTCTTCAAGCCGTTCATCATCCACAAGCTGGTGGAGAACGGCATCGCGGAGACGGTCAAGCGGGCCAAGAAGATCGTCGAGAAGGAAAGCCCCGAGGTGTACGAGATCCTGGAACAGATCATCCAGGACCACCCGGTGCTCCTGAACCGCGCGCCGACGCTGCACCGGCTCGGCATCCAGGCGTTCGAGCCGGTGCTGGTGGAGGGCAAGGCCATCCGGATCCACCCGCTCGTCTGCGCGGCGTTCAACGCCGACTTCGACGGTGACCAGATGGCGGTGCACGTGCCGCTCTCGTTCGAGGCGCAGATCGAGGCGCGGGTGCTGATGATCGCCTCGAACAACATCCTCAAGCCCTCCGATGGCCGCCCGGTGGCGGAACCGTCGCAGGACATGGTGCTGGGCTCGTACTTCCTCACCAAGCTCCCCCCGGGCGCCGAGGAGCCGTTGACCGGCGCCAAGGTGGACCTGAACAAGCGGGGCGCGGGGTGGAAGGACGCACCGTTCTTCTCGACGCTGGCCGAAATCGAGATGGCGCTGCTGCACGGCACGGTGGACTACCAGACCACGATCTTCTACTGGTTCGAGCCGCCGGTTGGCTCCCCGCCGGAGCGCGTGGCCGGGTGGATTCCGACCACGGCGGGCCGCGTGCTGTTCAACAGCATCATCCCGAGCAAGATCATCGAGAGCGGCGGTTTCCGGAACGCGCTGATGCGGAAGAAGCTGCTTTCGCAGCTGGTGCTGACGAGCTTCCTGGAGGCCGGTCTCTCCGACACGGTCGTCTTCCTGGACCGCCTCAAGGAATTCGGATTCAAGTACGCGACCGCGGGTGGCATCTCGATCGGCATCGAGGATCTCGAGATCCCGGCCGAGAAGGTCACCCTCCTGGAGGAGGCCGACAAGCGGGTGCAGCGGTTCCAGCGCGCCTACAACACCGGCCAGATCACCTTCGGTGAGCGGTACAACAAGGTGATCGACGCCTGGACCCACGCGAACAACGACGTGGCCGAGGCGATGATCAAGCACATGGGTGCCTCGCGTGGCGGGTTCAACCCCGTCTTCATGATGTTCGACTCCGGGTCCCGCGGCAGCCGCGACCAGATCCGGCAGCTCGCCGGGATGCGCGGCCTGATGGCCAAGCCGCAGAAGAAGCTGACGGGCGGCATCGGCGAAATCATCGAGAGCCCGATCAAGTCGAACTTCCGTGAAGGCCTCACGGTGCTCGAATACTTCATCTCGACGCACGGCGCCCGAAAGGGTCTGGCGGACACGGCCCTGAAGACGGCCGACGCCGGCTACCTGACGCGCCGCCTGGTGGACGTGGCGCAGGACGTCACCATCACCGAGGAGGATTGCGGCACCATCCTCGGCCTCGAGATCAGCGCGCTCAAGGAGGGCGAGGATGTCATCGAGTCGCTGCGGGAGCGCGTGCTTGGCGCCGTGGCGCTGGAAGACGTCTACGACCCGAACAAGATGGACGAGGACGGCGACCCGAAGCTCCTGGTCGCGTCAGGGCAGCTGATCAAGGAGGACGCGTCCGACGAGATCGACGAGGCCGGGATCGACCGGGTCAAGATCCGGTCGGTGCTGACCTGCGAGGCCCGGCGCGGCGTCTGCCGCATGTGCTACGGCCGCAACCTGGCCACCATGGAAATGGTGGACATGGGCGAAGCGGTTGGCATCCTGGCCGCGCAGTCGATCGGTGAGCCGGGCACGCAGCTGACGCTGCGGACCTTCCACATCGGTGGTACCTCGGCCCGCATCGCCGAAGAGGCGGAGCGGCGCGCACGGTCCGACGGCACCGTGCAGTACACGCCGGACCTCGAGTACGCCGACCTGCCGGTCGAGTACGAAGACGGGGAGAAGGGGGAGATTCGCATCGCCCTGACCCGCGAGGACGAGTCGGCCACGGATGAACAGAAGGAAGGCATTCTCATCACCGACCCGACGGACAAGAAGCGGGTGCTCAACCGCTTCCCGGTGCCGGAAGGCGCGCTCCTGCAGGTCAAGCGCCGGGGACACGGTGGCGAAGATCGATCCGCGGCAGGGCGCGCGGGCCTCGGTCCTCTACACCTGGGACCCGTACAACGACCCGAGCATCATCAAGGTCGACGGCAAGCTCCGGTGGAAGGACCTCGTGCCGGGCGTCACGCTGCGCGAGGAACTCGACGAATCGACCGGCCTCCGGTCGGTGGTGGTCGTGGCCGATCCGGACAAGGAACTCCACCCGTCCGTGCTGGTCTACGCGCCGAACCGAAAGGACCCGCAGGAATACATCCTGGCGGAAGGCTCGCGGATCATCCTCGGGTCGCCGACCGACCTGGTGAGCCGGGCCATGGACATTCCCGACGAGTCCAACCCCTGGTCGCCGAAGTTCAAGGTCGAGGAGTATCCGATCACCGAGGCGTGGCCGAACAAGACCAAGAAGGAAGCCAAGGACAAGACGGTCTTCCTCTCGCCCGCGGTGAAGGTGCCGAAGGGTGTCACGGTCACGAAGATCCCGCGGCAGGCCTACAAGACGCGCGACATCACCGGCGGACTGCCGCGGGTGGCGGAGCTCTTCGAGGGCCGTCGTCCGAAGGACCCGGCGACGATCGCCGAGGTGGACGGCCACGTGAAGTTCGGCGAGATCAAGCGCGGCAAGCGCGAGATCTTCGTCTACCCGCTGGAGGAGGGCGCGGAGCCGCAGCTGTACGAAGTGGCGGCCGGCAAGCACCTCCGGGTGCACGAGGGCGACAAGGTGCGCGCGGGCGACCGCCTGACCGAAGGCCCGGTGAACCCGCACGATATCCTGGGCATCAAGGGCCCCCGCGCGGTGCAGGAATACCTGCTCAACGAGGTGCAGGAGGTGTATCGCCTGCAAGGCGTGCGCATCAGCGACAAGCACATCGGCGTGATCGTGCGCCAGATGCTGCAGAAGGTGCGTGTCGTGGATCCGGGTGACACCGGCTTCCTCGAGGGGGAGACGGTGGACAAGCTCTCCTTCCGCGACGAGAACGACCGGGTGCTGCGGAGGAAGGGCAATCCCGCCAACGCGGAACCGGTTCTGCTCGGCATCACCAAGGCGTCGCTCACGACCCAGTCGTTCATCTCGGCGGCGTCGTTCCAGGAGACCACCCGCGTCCTGACCGACGCGGCCATCCGCGGGGCCAAGGACGACCTCCTGGGCCTCAAGGAAAACATCATCATCGGTCACCTGATCCCGGCCGGCACCGGCATCTACCGGTACGCCGAAATCGACATCGAGCCGCCTCCGGGCTTCGAACCTCCCCCGCCGCCGCCTCCGGTGGAAGCGGTCGAGGTGGCGGTCGAGGAACTCGTCGCCGTGGCCGCCGAGGATGGCGCCTAGTCGGTGTGAGAGAGCAACGAAGCGCGCAGCGCCCGGGGAACTTCCCCGGGCGTTGTTGTTATAATCAGGCAATCGCCGGCGTGGAGGACCCGCCGGTCACGGACCAGGTGCGCGTCAAGGAGCATCGCATGAACTGGAAGCTGGGCATTCGTGGACTCGGGGCGACTGCGGCCGCGGCGGTGGTGGTCGGATGCTCGAGCGACGGCGGGTCGACCGCCCCCACGCCGGTCCCCACGACCGTCGTTCTCTCCGGAAACATGCAGTCGGGGATGATCGGAACGGTGCTCGCCAATCCCATCGGCCTGACGGTGCGCGACCAGAGCGGGGACCCCTTTCCAGGTCTCGAAGTGAGCTTCGTGGTGAACGCCGGGGGTGGTCTGGTCACGGCCCTCGACACCACCAACGCGCAGGGGTTCGCATCGACCTCCTGGACGCTCGGGAACACGGTGGGGAGTGGAAACAATGGTGTCGTTGCGACCGTGGCAGAATACACCGGGGCGCAGCCCACCTTCACGGCGAGCGCGACGCCGATCGTCAGCCAGTACAACATCCAGATCCAGTTCTTGAGTTCCATGACACCGAGCCAGACGAGCGCCTTCACCTCCGCGGCAGAGCGGTGGCGGAGCATCCTCGTCGGCGACCTCCCCTCGGCTCGCGTCATCGCGGCGCCGGGGGATTGCTTCGAGAATTCCCCGGCCATGGACCAGGTCGTTGATGACATCCTGATCTTCGCGACCATCGACTCCATCGATGGACCGGGCGGTATCCTCGGTGGCGCCGCACCCTGCTGGATCCGCGACGCCGGAGCCCTGCCGATCGTGGGCGGCATGGTGTTCGACTCGGCTGACATGGCGGAGATCGAGGCGTTGGGTGTGCTGGACGCCGCGATTCTGCACGAGATGGGACATGTGCTCGGCATCGGGACCCTGTGGACCTATATGTCGCCTTCGCTCCTGATCGGTGAAGGGGGCGTGAACCCCTACTTCAACGGCGCGAACGGGGTGTTCCGGTTCAAGCTGGACGGGGGCAATTCCTATCCTGGCACGCCGGTGCCGGTCGAGAACAGCGGGGGCCCGGGGACGCAGGATGCCCACTGGCGCGAATCGGTGATGGGCAGGGAGCTGATGACGGGGTACGTCAGCCTCACCGCCAATCCGCTGAGCACCATCACGATCGGATCGCTGGCCGACATGAAGTATACGGTGAGCTACGCCAACGCCGATCCGTATACGGTGTCGCCTGTCAATCTCCGGCTGGAGGCCGCGGAACCGGCCCTCCACCTGCGCGAGTTCCGACCGAATGTCGAGTTGCGCAGCGTGGACGGGCAGGGGCGGGTCCGTCGGGTGGGGCAGGGTCACGGGGGAGTATCCGACAGGTAATCTGTTTCGCGGGCACCCCCGCCGGTGATTTCGCGCGGCACCGGACGAGATTCACCTCCTGGAGACGTCACCGGACTGGGAGATCGAGTTCAGGACTTGGGTCCGCGCAGCGTCGGCCGAGAACCTGGGTGTTCCGGGCGGGGACCGGGGCCCACCGGACTCCGCCTGGTTAGCTGGGAAGTGAGCCACTAACCCGGCATCACTTCGCTGCGTGAGTCTCGGGTAACTGTGCTACGGATTCCCGGTCGAGACCCGGAGCACGCCACGCAGGGAATCAAGCCGGGCTCGCACGGGAGGCTCGGCATCTGCCCACGCCGATTCCACCCATTGCAACTGGGCGAGGGCGCCCGACCGATTGCCGGCCCGGTCCAGCGCCTCCGCCAGCAGCGCGCGAACTTCCGTTTGGGTCGTGTATGTCCCCATTCCGGTGAGCGGGCCACGGAGCACCGGCAGCAGCGCCGCCACCGCCTCACCGGGCTGGCTGACCGTCAGCAGCTCTCGCGCGAGTTCGAGGTTGGTCCTGGTGTAGCCCTGGCTGGGCGACCAGATCGCCTGGCGGAACTCGGCGGCTGCCTGCCCGTGCTGGCCGCGCGCCTGCAGCAGGAGGCCGCGGAGGTGATGATGCGTTCGGCGGTCCCTGCCGTAGCCGCTTCGTCGGCCCGTCCGTTCCAGGCTGTCGGCCACCACGGCGAGCGCCGAGGTGTCCCCCGCCGCTGCGAGAGCGACACCGAGTTGGAGCAGCAGCCATGCGCGACGGCGGGCTTCCAGGCCGGGGGCGCGCAGCGAATCTGGCAAGCTCTCATGCAAGCGCTCCTGCAACTCGCGGATGGCCTGGTTTGGGTTGCCGAGCTCCCGGAGTGGCGACACTCGGGCCAGGGCACAGAGGTCCTCCGCACCGGTACTTGGCCCTACGGCGCGGGTACGGTCGCAGGCCTGCCGCGCCGCCGCGAGGGCGGCCCGGGGTCGTCCCTTAGTGCGTTCGGCGATGACCTCCCAGCCCTGCGAGGACATCAACATGCCGGAGTCGGGGCTCCCCCGCCAACGTTCGAATAGGCGGGAGACCTCCGTGAAGTCCCCACTTCGGATCGCCGATTTGAGCTCGAGACTCTGCCACTCCGCGAGGAACTCGGGGGACTCGGCCGAGTCGTCCAGGATGGCCAGCATCTCGGCGCGGCGGCCAAGGCCCTCGAGGATGGCTGCCACTGCCATTCTCGGCCGGACCCGGTCGCCGGGGTGGGTCGCCCGCCAGATGCGCGCCTCTCGCAGGGACGCCACGCCGGAGTCCGCCAGTGAATACGTCGAGACGAGGTAGGCCCAAGCGAAACAGCTCTGACAGGGGACCGTGGCGGCCGTCGGGTACCGCGCGAGGGCGGAATCCGCCGCGATGGCACGGCGGAAGTAGGGAATCGCGCCAAGGAAGTCCCCTGACCAGAAGAGCGCGGTGGCAAGCGCGACCTGTGCCTCCGGCTCGGACGGGTACCGGGTGGCCAACGAGTCGGCGACCGCCAGGAGACTGGGGTCGAAAGTGACCTCCGCCCAGCGAAACCGCATCCGCAGGCGCTCGAGCTCCGGAGCTCCCCCCGCCGCCTGGGCGGCGCGTCCCATTCGCGCCACCATGCCCTCCCAGCCCGGCCCCGACCAGACGAGCGGCAACTGGTAGAGGGGGGCCAAGAAGGTCGAGTCCTCCTCTAGTGCTGCCAGGTAGTACCGCATCGCCTCCGATGTCGCCCCCCTGTAGTACGCTTCGAGTCCGGACTCGTAGCGCCGCTGAGCGACCAGGGACCGGCTGGTCAACTCGCCGGTGGAGGCCGGAGGAGGGACCGTCCCGTGGGCCTGTGCTACCCAACTCGTCGCCTGTGAGACGAGCGTCTCCAGGTCAGGGGCCCGCAGGCTCGCTCGGTCCCGCTCGGTTCCGCTGCGTACATCCATCCGGCGAAGGTCAAGAGTGTAGCCCCCTTCCGGAATCGACCAGAGTTCGCCCTCGAGCAACTCCCTTGCCCCGGCCAGGTGTGCGGCAGACAAGGCCTCGGCTGGCACACCGACCGAGCCACCCGTCCGTGCCAGCACCTCCTGCATCCTCGACTGACTGAGCACCTCGACTCCCGAAAGGCGGGCCAACTGCGTCACCAGCAGCCCCCGCACAGCCGGGCCGGCCTTCGCCGAGTCGTCGGAGACTTCCCCTCGTTCCAGGATGGTGCCAACCGCGAGGAGGGGCGAACGTTCAGGCGATCCCGCCCACCACCAGGCTGCCAACCCTGTCGCGATGGCGAGGCCGGCCAGTGCCAGTACGGTCACCCATCCACGTCTGGTGGATGGGGCCGGCGCCGTCCCTTCGGGCACAGCGGGAGGTGAATCGACGACGGTGCCCGGGGCGAGAACGGCCTCGGAGGCGTGGGTCGCGCCGAGATTCATGCGGACCAGCAGTTCCTGAAATCGCGGATCTCCCCGCAGGCTGGCCAGCGAGGGGGTCACGTTGAGAACGCATACCTGCGCGGCCCGCTCGTCCACCGCGCGGCCGAGCCAGGTGAGCGCGGCGTCGTGGTCGCCCAGGCCGGCGTAGGCGTGGGCAACCCCGAACGGCGGCAGATACTCGGTCCGGCCGGCCTCCAGCAGCTCCCCCACCATCGTCTCGGCGGCTGCGCGGTCGCCCGACACCGCGAGTGCGTAGGCCAGGTGCCCCCGTTCCAGCAGGCTCCCGCTCGCGGCGGCCCGTCGGAACGCCTCGATCGCCTCCCCAGTCCGCCCCAGGTCCAGCAGCACGTGCCCGAGCTGCTGCTGCGCGATGGTGAAGCCCGGCGCCATCTCCACCGCCGATTCCAGGTGACGGAGCGCCTGGTCAGCCTGTCCGGCGTGCAGCCAGGCCCGGCCCAGCGTGGTGTTCAGGGCGGGGAGAGGGGGTCGCGCGCGAGGCCCTCGTGCGCCACGGCGATCGCCTCCTCGAAACGACCGAGGTGCTGGAGCATCGTGGACAGATAGACCCGCGCGTCAATGATGCCCGGATTCAGCTCGATCGCCCGCCGGAGCTCCGCCTCCGCCTCCTCCCAGCGCCAGTCGAAGCCGGAGAGCAGGTGCCCGTTGGTCGCGTGGACCAGCGGCACGCCGCTGCCGAGCCGGAGCGCTTCCGCGACTGCCTCGCGAGCCTTCGGGAGGTGCGCCTTCGGATCCTTCCCGCACAGCATGACCAGCACCATGTGCGCATCGGCTATGCCGGCGTATGCCTCGGCGTAGGTCGGGTCGGCCGCCGCCGCCTGGGCGAAGTACTCCGCAGCGCGGACGAGGTCGGGGGTGACCCGCTTCTGCCAGAAGTACCTGCCCTTCAGGTAGGTCTCGTACGTGGCCACGTCGCGCAGCCGCGGCGGTTCCCGCGACATGGCGGACGGGCCCAGCGCGGGCTCGAGGGCGGCGACGATGGCTCCCCCGAGCTCCTCCTCGACCGCGAAGATTTCCCCGACCGGCCGGTTATACGTTTCCGACCAGACCACCTCCCCGCGGTCCGTCTGCACCAGCTGGGCCGTGACCTTCAACCGGTCACCTCCCCGCCGGACGCTCCCCTCCAACAGGTAGGCCACGCCGATCAGGTTGGCCACCGCCCGCACGTCGAGCTGTCTCGCCCCGAGCGCGAACGCCGTGGCACGTGCCGTCACCCGGAGTCCGCGGACCTTGCCGAGGGCGGTGATCAGCTCCTCCGTGAGGCCGTCGGTGAAGGGGGCATCGTCCTGGCTCCCGCTGAGGTTTCGGAAGGGCATCACCACGATGGATGTGCCTGCCACGCCCGACGCCGCGGCCGCGGGGAGTTCCCGCGGTCTGGCGGGGGCCGGGACGTAGCTGGCGCCCGGATCGCCGGCGATCATTGCCAGCGCGGCCACCACGTCGTCGGCGGAGTGGGGGCGGGCGTCGGGGGCCTTCTGGAGGAGATGGTGGACGAGAGCGGCCAGGGCGGGCGGCACGGAGGCGCGTCCCGTGAGCGTCTCCGGGTCCTGCGTCAGGATCTGGTTGAGGATGGTGGCGTAGGACGGGCCGTCAAAGGGCCGTCGCCCGGTCAGCATCTGGTAGATCGAGACGCCGACGGCCCACAGGTCGGCCCTGTGGTCCACGGTTTCGCCACGGATCTGTTCCGGGGCGAGGTAGGCGGGCGTGCCCATCATCGCTCCCGACTGGGTCGAGTCCTGGTCGACGAGCTTCGCGATGCCGAAGTCGGTGAGCTGCACCTCGCCGACCGCATTGAACAGCACGTTGGCCGGCTTGATGTCGCGGTGGACGATCCCATGCCCGTGGGCCGCCGCCAGCGCCTCGCAGAGCTGGAGCGCCACGCGCACCGCCTCCGGCTCCGGCAGCGCACCGTGATCGAGCCGCTCGGCCAGGGAGCCGCCCTCGCAATGCGCCATCGCGAAGTAGGGCACGCCGTCCGCGGTGATTCCCGATTCGAGGAGCGGAGCCACGTAGGGGTGCTCGAGCGTGGCCAGGATGCGCCGCTCCGCGAGGAACCGGCGCAGCACGGTGCCGACGGCGAGGGCGCCTCCCCGGAGGGTCTTTAGCGCCACCACCGGGGCCGCCGGATCGTCCTCGCGGGCGGCGAGGTAGACCACGCCCATCCCCCCGCGCCCCAACTCACGGGTCACGCGATAGGGCCCCACCCGCTCGGGGGGCGGGACGGGGTCCGCCGGATCCTCGAGGCCGTCGAGGGGCCGCTCCAGCAGCGGGCCCGCCAGTTCGACCGCCGGTCCGGAGAGGAACTGCCCCGACTGTTCGAAGGCCCGCAGGAGTCGGCGCACGAGGGTGCGCAGCGAGGGGTTCCCCTCGCAGGCGCGGTCCACGAACGCCTCGCGTTCCGCCGGCTCGAGGTCAATGGCCGCGTCGAGGATGGCGTCGGCTTGCCGGAAGCGCCCGGGCGAAGGGGTAGGCACCACTGGTTCAGTCCACCGAGTCGGGATAGAGCGCTTCGTACAGCCAGGCGCGCGCCTTGGCCCAGTCCCGCTTGACGGTGCGGGCGCTGACGTCGAGCGCGGTGGCGGTCTCCTCCTCGGTCAGCCCACCGAAGAACCGGCATTCGACCACCCGCGCCTGTCGTTCATCGAGGGTCGCGAGCCGCTGGAGGGAGGCGTCGAGTGCCACCAGCAGGTCCGCCCGGTCCTCGGGCGCCATCGCCTCGACGGTCTCCAGCGGGACCCGCCGGGCGCCGGCGCCCCGCTTCGCGGCCCCGTGCCGGCGGGCGTGGTCCACCAGGATGCGCCGCATCGCCGAGGCTGCGATCGCGAAGAAATGGGCGCGATCCTGGAACCGGGCACGCCGCTGGTCCACCAGCTTCAGGTAGACCTCGTGGACCAGTGCCGTCGTGCTCAGGCTGTGGCCGGAGGCCTCCCGGCTCAGCTGGCGGCTCGCGATCCGCTTCAGCTGATCGTAGACCACGGGATAGACCAGGGCGGAGGCAGCGGAATCGCCCGTCTCGGCCCGTTGGAGCAGTTCGGTCACCTCGTCGTTGGCATCCATGGGGTCGATGGCCCGTTCCGGCGCCGGTCCGCGCGTTAGGGAAAGACAGGAAGCACTCCACGCAAACCTGCACGGCGACGGCCCCCTCCGCAATCGGGAGCGCCGCCGCCTCGACCTCGTCCCGGAGTCCTCTCATGCGACGCCCGCTGACTTTCCTCGCCGTCCTGCTGGTCCTCGGCGCCTGTACCGACGACCCGTCGACCGCCCCCCTCCCGGGCCTTCCTGGCGAGGATGGCGCCCTTGCTGCAAACCCGGATGCGGCACCCATGGCGTGGCGGGGCGGCCACCATCGCCGCCGAACTGGTCGAGGCGGTAGGAACGTGGAACGACAACATTGCGGCGTTCAGCGCACTCGCCCGCACCAATCCCCCCGCCGAGTCCCGGATCCAGGCGATGGCCAACACGACCATGCACGATGTTATGAATGCCGTCCAGCGCCGTTTCGAGCCGTATGCGTATGACGGGGAGGTAACCCGCCCTCTCTCGGTCGAGGCGGCCATCGCCACCGGGGCGTTCGAGGTGCTCGCCTCCATCGGGGCGGGGTTACCGACGCCGGCTGCGCTGGACTTCATCACGGCCGCCTACAACGACTACATGGCTGACCTCGATCAGTGCGACGAGGTGACTCGCGGCGTGCAGCTCGGACATGACGCTGCGGCCGCCATGCTGGCGCTCCGCGCGGGCGACGGGTCCGCGGGGCCACCCGCGGTGGTGACGCTCTCGACGGGGGAGGCCGGGAAGTTCCGTTCGACTGTCGGGACAGCGACCGGCGCTGACGGGGCCGTTCGCCATTCCATACTGGGGTGCTGTCCGTCCGTTCGTCCTGGCCAGCGGCTCACAGTTCCATGCGCCGCCGATGTATGGCGCAGCCACGGTCGGCCGCAGCCGTGCAGACGCCGCGGTACCTCGCCGATTACGCCGAGGTCAAGCGTCTGGGTGGGCAGGTATCGGAGCGCACGGCGGAGCAGACCGACATCGCGTACTACTGGCTGGGTGGCGACCCCCAGACCTGGAATGACGCAGCGCGCAGCCTCGCCGCGCAGCGTCACCTCGACGCCTGGCGCCTGGCCCGCCTCGTGGCGCACGTCTGCGCTGGCCCGTGCGGACGCCCTTATTGCCGCGTTTGAATCGGCCTACAGCTACCACTTCTGGCGCCCCGTGACCGCCATCCGTCTCGGGAATCTCGATCCGGCCACCCCGGGCGATCCGGCCTGGCAGGTCTCGACCTTCGCGATCGCCTCGAACGGCCCGACACCGCCATTCCCCGGCTCACACCGCGGCGCCCATCGTGGCGGCTGAAGCGGCTGCGCAGGCCATCCTCGCCGACCTTGAATGGCTCGACGGAGTTCACCTGGGAGTCTCCGACGCTGCCCGGCAAGCCGCGCACCTTCCGGTCGGTACAGGATGCCGTGCGCGAGAGCGCCGAAGCGCGCGTCTACGGCGGCTCCTTCTTCCGCGAGGCCACCGAGGTCGGCATGGAGCAGGGTCGGGATGTCGGGCGGTACGTGACGGAGCATTCGCTGCAGAGTGTTCACGGGAAGTAGCACATGATCGAGCGCTGGGTCGACGGGGCCGACTAGGATTCGGGGCGGCTCCGTCGAACTCCCACGACCAGGGACTGTTTACGCGTTGGAATCGATTCGGAGTGACATCCGGACTCATCGCGGTCGGTTCGACCGCCCTCGGGTGCTCGGACGTCGGCTCCAATCCTCAGCTCGCGACCGCCACTATCCCGGGCCCCACCGGGTCGTCGGTGACCTCCACCGTGAGCGCGACGGCGCGGCCGCCGGCGAGCCTGCGGTGGTACGGCCGGTGCGCGGGCGACGTGCCTCTCCTGAGACTGGCGCGGAGCGCGGGGATGGATAGGTCGGTGATGGTCACGTAAGAACAGTATGGGCAATAATTTGCGACTTGCCTGCCGCCCGCTGCCGCTGCGTCAAGTGGGCGGTTCGCCCGGTGCAACTTCCGCAATTCCCCTCCCTTGACTCCCGTCTGAAGGGCCTCTATCTTTGGTGTCTGCCGCGGTTTGCGGCCATTTTTTACGGACCACGAACAAGTGCAGGGTATGCCGACCATCAATCAACTCGTCCGGAACGGTCGCAAGACGCCGGCCTACAAGGGCAAGTCGCCCGCGCTCAAGATGAACCCGCTTCGGCGCGGCGTCTGCACGCGTGTCTATACCACGACGCCCAAGAAGCCGAACTCTGCGCTCCGCAAGGTCGCGAAGGTGCGTCTCACGAACGGGTTTGAAGTCATCGCCTACATCCCGGGCGAAGGGCACAACCTGCAGGAGCACTCGATCGTGCTTGATCCGTGGCGGCCGCGTGAAGGACTTGCCGGGCGTGCGGTATCACATCGTCCGTGGCAGCCTCGACACCGCCGGCGTCAACGATCGTCGGCAAGTCGCGCTCCAAGTACGGCGCCAAGCGTCCGAAGGCCGGAGGGGCCAAGTGAGCCGCCGGAACTCTGCGGTCAAGCGGCCGGTGCCGCCCGATCCGCGCTACGACAGCCAGACGGTCAGCAAGTTCGTCAACAACCTGATGAACGACGGCAAGAAGAGCACGGCGGAGGGCATCTTCTACACGGCCATGGACCTGATCGAGGAGCGCACCGGGCAGCCGGGCGTCACGGTCTTCAAGCAGGCGGTCAACAACGCCAAGCCGGCGCTCGAAGTGAAGAGCCGCCGGGTCGGCGGCGCCTCGCTCCAGGTGCCGGTCGAGGTCCGTCCGGACCGTCGCGGCGCGCTGGCCATGCGGTGGATCATCGGGTTCGCGCGGGATCGCTCCGAGAAGACGATGGCGGAGCGGCTGGCCGCGGAGCTGATCCTGGCCGCCAAGGGCGAAGGCAGCACCATCAAGAAGAAGGAAGACACGCACCGCATGGCCGAGGCCAACCGGGCGTTCGCGCACTACCGCTGGTAGGCGCATAGATCAGCTGGGTGAAGTGGCGAACCGGGTGTTCGCCAACAATCGGACCACGTGACGGCGGCGAGACCGCCAGCCACCTCTGGTCTTCCGAAGAAACTGCGAGGGAATCCTGGAGATTCCTCGTCTCGGGTGAATGCCCGGACGTGCGCGGAGCGATACCACGGGCATCTGCCCGGCTCGGTCGCCCCGCTTTTTCGCTGAATAGAGACTAGAGACAGGGACCGTATGTCGCGTCAAACATCGCTCGAACTGTACCGGAACATCGGCATCATGGCCCACATTGATGCCGGGAAGACGACTACGACCGAGCGTATCCTCTACTACACCGGGAAGAACTACAAGATCGGTGAAGTGCATGAGGGCGCGGCCACGATGGACTGGATGGAGCAGGAGCAGGAGCGGGGCATCACGATCACCTCCGCCGCCACGACCTGTTTCTGGCCCCGGAACGACATCGTGTACCGCATCAACATCATCGACACCCCGGGCCACGTCGACTTCACGGTGGAAGTCGAGCGGTCGCTCCGGGTGCTCGACGGTGCGGTGACCCTGCTGGACTCGGTGGCGGGTGTGGAGCCGCAGACGGAGACCGTCTGGCGCCAGGCCGACCGGTACGGCGTGCCGCGGATCATCTTCGCGAACAAGATGGACCGGGTCGGCGCTGACTTCGACCGCTGCCTGACGATGATCCGGAACCGCCTGACCAAGCGGGCGTTCCCGCTCCAGCTGCCGGTCGGCTCCGGTGAGACCTTCACCGGCCACATCGACGTCCTGCGCCGGATCGAGTACATCTTCGACGAAGAGACCCTCGGCAAGACCTTCACCGAGATGCCGGTGGCTGACGCCTTCAAGGAGCGCGTCGAGCAGGCCCGGCACGAGGTGATCGAGGCGGCCGTCGAGTCGGACGACGTGCTGATGGAGAAGTACCTGGCCGGCGAGGAACTGTCGATCGACGAGATCGCCGTCGCGATCCGCAAGGCGACCTGCAACGGCTCCATCGTGCCGGTGCTCTGCGGCGCCTCGTTCAAGAACAAGGGCGTGCAGGCGCTGCTCGATGCCGTCATCGACTACCTGCCGAGCCCGGAGGATGTCAAGCCGGTGCAGGGGCATCTCCCCTTGCACGACGACACACCGGCGCACCGGCGAGGCGAAGGACGACGAGCCCTTCTCGGCGCTCGCCTTCAAGGTGGCCACCGATCCGTACGTCGGTCGGTTGACGTTCTTCCGGGTGTACTCGGGCTCGCTGAAGTCGGGCAGCTACGTGTACAACAGCACGAAGGACAAGCGCGAGCGGGTGGGGCGGTTGCTCCAGATGCACGCGAACAAGCGGGAAGAGATCGAGGAAGTGTGGGCGGGCGACATTGGCGCCGCCATCGGCCTGAAGGACACCCGCACGGGGGACACCCTGTCGGACGAAGAGAAGCCGATCATTCTCGAGGCGATGAACTTCCCGAACCCCGTCATCGACGTCGCGATCGAGCCGAAGACGAAGGCGGACCAGGACAAGCTGACCATCGCGCTGCAGAAGCTGCAGGAAGAGGACCCGACGTTCCGGGTCCGGACCGACGTCGAGACCGGCCAGACGATCATCGCGGGCATGGGCGAGCTCCACCTGGAAATCCTGGTGGACCGCATGAAGCGCGAGTTCAAGGTCGAGGCCAACGTCGGCAAGCCGCAGGTGGCCTTCCGCGAGACGATCCGGAAGCGGGTCGAGAACGTCGAGGGCAAGTTCATCCGGCAGTCGGGCGGCAAGGGCCAGTACGGACACGTGGTCATCCACTGCGAGCCGGCCGACGTCGGCCAGGGCTTCGTGTTCGAGGACAAGATCGTCGGCGGTGTCATTCCCCGGGAGTTCATCAAGCCGGTGGAGGCGGGCATCCGCGAGGCGCTCGAGGGCGGCGTGCTGGCCGGGTACCCGATGGTGGACGTGAAGGTGACGCTGGTGTACGGCAGCTACCACGACGTGGACTCGAGCGAAATGGCGTTCAAGATCGCCGGTTCGATGGCCGTCAAGGAGGCCGCCCGCCTGGCCCACCCCGTCCTGCTGGAGCCGGTCATGGAGGTCGAGGTGGTGAGCCCCTCCGACTTCCTCGGCGACGTCATCGGCGACCTCTCAAGCCGTCGCGGCAAGATCGGCGGCATGACGCAGCGCGGCGACGCGCAGGTGGTCGCGGCGGACGTCCCCTTGTCGGAAATGTTCGGCTACTCCACGACGCTCCGCAGCATGACCCAGGGGCGCGCGGTGTACTCGATGCAGTTTGATCATTACGAAGAAGTGCCGAAGAGCATTGCCGAAGGCATTATCACGAAGCAGCAGAAAGGCTGAGGCCGAGAGGCACTCAGCAGACTCCCCACATCTCGACAGGATAGCGAGCCATGGCGAAGGCAAAATTCGAGCGGAAGAAGCCGCATGTGAACGTGGGCACCATCGGCCACGTCGACCACGGGAAGACCACCCTCACGGCGGCGCTGACCAAGGTGTCGGCCGACCGGGGCTGGGGCACGAAGTACATCCCGTACGACGAGGTGGCCAAGGCCTCCGAGTCGCAGGGGCGTCGTGACGCCACCAAGATCCTGACGATCGCCACCTCGCACGTCGAGTACGAGACGGAGAATCGTCACTACGCGCACGTCGACTGCCCCGGGCACGCCGACTACGTGAAGAACATGATCACCGGCGCGGCGCAGATGGACGGCGCCATCCTGGTGGTGTCGGCCACCGACGGCCCGATGCCGCAGACGCGCGAGCACATCCTCCTGGCCCGCCAGGTGAACGTGCCCTCGATCGTCGTGTTCCTGAACAAGTGCGACCTCGTGGACGACGAAGAGCTCCTCGACCTGGTCGAGCTCGAGGTCCGCGAGCTCCTCAGCGCCTACCAGTTCCCGGGCGACGACGCGCCGGTGATCCGCGGCTCGGCGATGAAGGCGATCGAGGGCGACGCGACCTACCTCGCGAAGATGGACGAGCTCTACAACGCGCTCGACACCTTCATCCCCGAGCCGGTGCGCGACGTGGACAAGCCGTTCCTGATGCCGGTCGAGGACGTGTTCTCGATCACCGGCCGCGGCACGGTGGCCACGGGCCGGATCGAGCGCGGCAAGATCAAGGTCGGCGAAGAAGTGGCGCTGGTCGGCTTCGGCGTCCGAGAAGAAGACGGTCGTCACGGGCGTCGAGATGTTCCGCAAGCTCCTCGACGACGGCCAGGCGGGCGACAACGTCGGCCTCCTGCTCCGCGGCGTGGAAAAGAACGGACATCGAGCGCGGCATGGTCCTGGCCAAGCCGGGCTCCGTGACCCCGCACACCCACTTCGAGGCCGAAGTGTACGTCCTCACGCAAGGAAGAGGGCGGCCGGCACACCCCGTTCTTCAAGGGCTACCGTCCGCAGTTCTACTTCCGGACCACCGACGTGACGGGCTCGGTCGAGCTGCCGGAGGGCGTCGAGATGGTCATGCCGGGCGACAACATCGGCGTCAAGATGGAACTGATCACCCCGATCGCCATGGACGAAGGCCTCCGCTTCGCGATCCGCGAGGGTGGCCGGACCGTCGGCGCGGGCGTCGTCACGAAGATCCTGAAGTAAGCAGTCGTACGGCATGCCGCGGGGGGCATCCGCCCGCGGCCTCTACCAGAAACGAGAGAACGATGGCTCAGAAGATTCGCATCCGCCTCAAGGCGTTCGACCACGTGGTGCTGGACCAGGCCGCGGCGGACATCGTGCGCACGGCGGAAAAGACCGGCGCCCAGGTGTCCGGTCCGATTCCGCTCCCGATGAAGATCGAGCGGTGGACGGTGCTGCGCAGCCCGCACGTGGACAAGAAGAGCCGCGAGCAGTTCGAGCTCCGGACCCACAAGCGCCTGCTCGACATCAACGACTCCCGCCCGCAGACGGTGGACGCGCTGACGAAGCTCGACCTGCCGGCCGGCGTGGACGTCGAGATCAAGGTCGAGTAGCCATGACGAATGGACTCATTGGCCGGAAGCTCGGCATGACGCGGGTCTTCGCCGAGGACGGGACCGCGACGCCGGTGACCGTGATCGAGGCGGGGCCCTGCCAGGTCGTGCAGGTCAAGACCGGCACGGTGCAGCTCGGCTTCGGCGCGCAGAAGGCGACAGCGGGCCAGCAAGGCGGAACTCGGGCACGCGAAGGTGGCGGGCCTCGAGGTCGCCGCCCCGGATCATCCGGGAATTCGATGTGGCGGGTGACACCGCGCCGGCGGCGGGTTCGACCGTGACGGTCGAGATCTTCGCGGCGGGCGAGCGGGTCAAGGTGACCGGCACCACCAAGGGCAAGGGCTTCCAGGGCGTGGTGAAGCGCCACGGCTTCGGCGGCGGCCCGGCCAGTCACGGCAACACGCGGCACCGGAAGCCGGGCTCCATCGGGCCGGGCACCAATCCGTCGCGCGTCATCAAGGGCAAGAAGATGCCGGGCCATCATGGCGCGGCACGACACACCGAGCTCGGCCTGACGGTCGTGCAGGTGGATGCCGAGCGGAATCTGCTCTTCGTGCGCGGGGCCATCCCCGGTTCGAAGAACGGCATCGTGACCGTCTCCAAGCAGGGAGGCAAGAGCCGCCATGATTGAGGCTCCGCTGTATTCCGCCGCAGGCGCCAAGCTGAAGACGCCGTTTGCCCTGCCGGCCGAGACCTTTGACGGCACCGTGCACCAGCCGGTCCTTCACGAGGCCGTGAAGGTGTACCTGAACAACCAGCGTCAGGGCACGCAGAAGGCCAAGACGCGGGCCGAAGTGTCGGGTGGCAACCAGAAGCCCTGGAAGCAGAAGGGCACCGGTCGCGCACGGCAGGGCACCACGCGGGCGCCGCACTGGCGGGGCGGCGGCGTGGCGTTCGCGCCGGTCCCCCGCGACTACCGCACGGGGATCCCGAAGAAGGTCCGGCAGCTGGCGCGGAAGTCGGCGCTCAACGCCCGTGCCGCCGACGGCCTGCTCGCGGTGGTGGAGCGTCTCGAGTTCGAGTCGCCCAAGACCAAACAGATGACCGCGCTCCTGGCCAAGCTCGGGCTTCGAGGGGCGGAAGGTGCTGGTGCTGACCCACGGCATCAACTCGGCGGCCTACCTGAGCGCCCGGAACCTGCCGCGCGCCGGTGTGCTGCCCTACGCCGACGCCTCGGCCTACGACATTCTGTGGGCGGATGCCCTGGTGGTGGAGCAGGGGGCGCTGGGTGGCGAGGTGAGCACCGCGACGGACGCGGCTGCCGCGCCGGCCAAGACGAAGAAGGCGGCCAAGCCGAAGGCGGCCAAGGCGGCGAAGGCCAAGGCCGCCGCGCCGAAGAAGAAGAAGGCCGCCCCGAAGGTGAAGGCGCCCAAGGTCAAGGCTCCGAAGGCTGGCGCGCGGCGGAGCACCGCCCGCAAGGCCGAGCCAAAGAAGAAAGGCAGCGAGTAAATGCCCGCCCTGCATGAAGTGATCGTCAAGCCGCTGATCACCGAGAAGAGCTCGGCGGCCTACCAGGCGCGCAAGGAATACGCGTTTCACGTGCATCCCGACGCGAACAAGTACCAGATCCGGGATGCGCTTCTGAAGTTGTTCGGCGTCACCGTGACGAACGTCCGCACCATGCAGATGCGGCGGAACGAAGTGACCCGGGGCCGTACGCGGGGCACGACTGCCCGGTGGAAGAAGGCCATCGTCGTCCTCAAGGACGGCGAGACGCTTCCGGTTTTCGAGGGCTGAGCCAATGAGCATTCGACAGTTCCGCCCGATGACGGCCGGCACGCGGTTCCGCTCGGTCTCCGGGTTCGACGAGATCACGCGCGGCACGCCGGAGAAGTCCCTGCTGGAGCCGATCAAGAAGACCGGCGGCCGGAACAACAAGGGGCACATGACGTCGCGGCACCGCGGCGGCGGGCACAAGCGCCAGTACCGGAAGATCGACTTCAAGCGCAACAAGTTCGGCGATTCCGGCCAAGGTGGCGGAGATCGAGTACGATCCGAACCGGACCGCGCGCATCGCCCTGCTGGTGTACGCCGACGGCGAGAAGCGCTACATCCTGCACCCGACCGGCCTGAAGCAGGGCGACGCGGTGATGTCGGGGCCCGGGTCGGACATCCGGCTCGGCAACGCGGTGCCGCTCTCGCGAGATCCCGCTCGGCACCATGGTGCACAACGTGGAGCTCAAGATCGGGAAGGGCGGCCAGATGGCGCGCTCGGCCGGGTCGGGCTGCCAGGTGGTGGCCAAGGAAGGCGACTACGTCACGCTCCGCCTCAAGTCCACCGAGGTGCGGCGGATTCACGGCCGGTGCATGGCGACGATCGGCGAAGTCGGCAACTCGGAGCACGAGCTGCTGTCGATCGGCAAGGCCGGCAAGAGCCGCTGGCTCGGCATCAAGCCGCAGGTCCGTGGTGTCGCGATGAACCCGGTCGACCACCCGCTGGGCGGCGGCGAGGGCAAGTCGTCGGGCGGGCGTCCGCCGGTCTCGCCGTGGGGCAAGGCCGAGGGCAAGAAGACGCGTCACCGCAAGAAGGCGTCCACGAAGCACATCGTGCGCGGCCGTCGCCGCGGCAAGGCCACGAAGTAGGCCACTGGGGATTCTGATATGGCACGTAGCATCAAGAAGGGCCCGTTCGTCCAGGACGCACTGCTCCTGAAGGTCGAGGCCCTGAACCAGAAGAACGAGAAGAAGGTCGTGAAGACCTGGAGCCGGGCGAGCACGATCCTGCCCGAGTTCGTGGGGCACACCTTCGCCGTCCACAACGGCAACAAGTTCGTGCCGGTGTACGTGACGGAAAACATGGTGGGACACAAGCTGGGCGAGTTCTCGCCCACGCGCCTGTTCCGCGGCCACAGCGGCAAGCTCGTGGCGGACAAGAAGGCCAAGCCGGAGTGACGATGCCAGGCACAGCGATTCAGCGGCTGGTGCGCCAGTCGCCGCAGAAGATGCGTCTCGTCGCGGACCTGATCCGCGGCAAGGACGTCAATGAGGCGTACGCGATCCTCAAGTTCAACAAGAAGCTGGCGGCGCGGCAGATCGAGAAGACGCTGAAGTCGGCGGTCTCGAACGCCGAGCAGCTCGCCCTGCGGGACAACGAGGCGTTCGACGTGGACGCGCTCTATGTGTCGAAGGCCATGGTGGACATGGGGCAGCCGCTCAAGCGGTTCACGGCCGCGGCGCAGGGCCGCGCGACCCCGATCCGCAAGCGCACCAGCCACGTGACGATTCACGTGGCCACGAAGGGGAGCATCTAATGGGGCAGAAGACCCATCCGATCGGTTTCCGGCTCGGCATCGTCCAGCCGTGGCGGTCCCGCTGGTTCGCGACCAAGGAGATGCCGGCGCTGCTCAAGGAAGACGAGCTGATCCGGAAGTACCTGCAGGCGCGGCTCGGGCACGCGGCCATCGCCGACATCCACATCGAGCGGAAGCCGGGCAAGGTGACGGTCACGGTCCACACCGGGCGGCCGGGCGTGGTCATCGGCAAGCGGGGCGCGGAGGTGGACAAGCTCCGCGACGAGCTGGCCCAGCTGACCGGCAAGGAAGCGGCGATCAACGTCGAGGAGATCAAGCGGCCGGAGATCGCGTCGCAGCTCGTCGCCGACAACATCGCGCACCAGCTGGTGCAGCGCATCTCGTTCCGCCGCGCCATGAAGCGCGCGGTGCAGAGCGCGATGCGGATGGGCGCCCAGGGCATCCGCGTGCGGGTGTCGGGCCGGCTCGGCGGCGCGGAAATCGCGCGGACCGAGGGGTACCGCGAGGGTCGGGTGCCGCTCCACACGCTGCGGGCGGACATCGACTACGCGACCTCGACGGCCAAGACGACCTACGGCACGATCGGGATCAAGGTCTGGATCTTCAAGGGTGAGGTGGTCGAGGAAATGACCGGCCGCACCTACAGCACGGGGGCCTGAGGACCATGCTGGCACCGAAGCGGGTCAAGTTCCGCAAGACGTTCAAGGGCCGGACCAAGGGCATCGCCTCGCGGGGCATCGCGGTGTCGTTCGGCGAGTTCGGCCTCAAGACGCTCGATCCGGGCTGGATCACGAACCGGCAGATCGAGGCGGCGCGTGTGGCCATGACCCGCGAGATGAAGCGCGGCGGCAAGGTCTGGATCCGGATCTTCCCGGACAAGCCGATCACGAAGAAGCCGGCCGAGACCCGCATGGGCAAGGGCAAGGGCAATCCCGAGGGCTGGGTGGCGGTGGTGAGGCCGGGGCGCGTGCTGTTCGAGGTCGAGGGCGTGACGCGAGGAACTGGCGCGCGAAGGCCCTGGCGCTGGCGCAGGCCAAGCTGCCGGTGCGGACGCGGTTCGTCAAGCGCGAGGAGATCTAGGCGATGAACGCGACTGAATTGCGGGAGCTGACCGACGACGAGCTGAAGGCCAAGCTCGCGGAGCTGAAGGAAGAGCGGTTTCGGCTGCGCTTCCGGTCGGCGAGTGAGTCGATTGACAACCCGATGCGGTTCCGGACGTTGCGCCGGGACACCGCGCGGATCCTGACGGTCCTGCGCTCGCGCGCGACCAAAGCGTAAGGGTACAACATGGCTGACGAGACGACCGCGACGACGCGCCTGCAGCGGAAGACCCGCACCGGCGTGGTCAAGAGCGACAAGATGCAGAAGACGGTGACGGTCACGCTGACCCGGCGCTTTGCGCACGCGGTCTACGGCAAGATGATGACCCGGACCATCACGGTGAAGGCGCGGGACGAGCACGGCGCGAAGGTGGGGGACACCGTCCGCATGATGGAGACGCGGCCGCTGGCCAAGACCGTGAATTGGCGCGTGACCGAGATCGTCAAGCGGGCCAAGTAGCTCACGCAACGAGGAACACATGGTTCAGCAAGAAAGCATGCTCAGAATCGCGGACAATTCCGGCGCCCGCAAGGCGCTGGTGATCCGCGTCCTCGGCGGGAGCCGGCGCCGCTACGCGGGCCTCGGCGACACCGTGGTGGTGGCCATCAAGGACGCCATCCCGACCGGCCAGGTGAAGAAGGGCGACGTGGCCAAGGCGGTCATCGTCCGGACCGTGAAGGAGACCCGCCGCAAGGACGGCTCCTACATCCGGTTCGACGAGAACGCCGCGGTCCTCATCGACGACAAGGGCGAGCCGCGGGCGACCCGCATCTTCGGTCCCGTGGCGCGCGAGCTGCGCGAGAAGCGGTACATGAAGATCGTCTCGCTGGCGCCGGAGGTGCTGTAACATGAAGCCGCTCGTGTACAAGAAGGCCAAGCGGGTCCGGCAGAAGCCGGTGGTCCGCCACAGCATGCCGGTCACCAAGGGCGACACCGTCCAGGTGATGTCGCGGTGACGACAAGGGCAAGCGGGGGAAGGTGCTCCGCGTGTACCCGAAGACGGGACGGATCGCGATCGACGGGGTGAACATCGTGAAGCGGCACCGCCGCGCCACGCAGAACACCGAGGGCGGGATCATCGAGTTCCCGGCGCCGATCCATCACTCGAAGATCATGCTGATCGACCCGAAGAGCGACGCCCCGACGCGGGTGCGCCGGCGGCGGGACGACGACGGGACGGTCGAGCGCATCGCGGTGAAGTCCGGCCAGCCGATTCCGAGGAGCAGGTAAGATGGCGACGACGAAGGAGAAGGCCCCGAAGACGGGTGGCACGGCGAAGGCGAGCAAGGAGAAGGGGTCCGCCGCCGGCGTGGCCACCGACTCGGCGCCGAAGGCCGTCGAGGGCACGCCCCGGCTGCAGACGTACTACGAGACCGTGGTGCGGCCGCGCCTGGTGCAGCAGTTCGGCATCGCGAACCCGATGCAGGTGCCCCGGATCACCAAGATCGTCCTGAACGTCGGCATGGGCGAGGCGAGCAAGAACCCGAAGCTGCTCGACGCGGTGGTCGCGGAGCTGGCGCTGATCACCGGCCAGAAGCCGGTCATCACCCGCGCCAAGAAGTCGATCGCCAACTTCGGCCTCCGCGACGGGCGTGCCGGTCGGCGCCTCGGTCACGCTGCGCGGCGCGCGGATGTACGAGTTCCTCGACCGGTTCATCACGATCGCGGTGCCGCGCGTCCGCGACTTCCGCGGCCTGCCGAACAAGAGCTTCGACGGTCGGGGCAACTACACGATCGGCATCAAGGAGCAGATGATCTTCCCCGAGATCGACTACGACAAGGTCGAGAAGATCCACGGGATGGACATCACGGTGGTGACGAACGCCGGGCGGGACGACCTGGCGATGGCGCTGCTCCGCGAGCTCGGCTGGCCGTTCCGCGGCGAGACGCCGGTCCCGATGGCGTGATAACCGGCGCCCGTGGGGCGCTACCAGGAGAGACGATGGCAAAGACCAGTTGGATCGAACGAGCCAAGCGCACGCCGAAGTTCAAGGTGCGCGCCGTCCGCCGCTGTGCGCGGTGTGGGCGGTCACGGGCAGTCCTGCGCAAGTTCGGCCTCTGCCGAATCTGCTTCCGAGAGCTCGCGCTGAAGGGGGAAATCCCGGGCGTGCGCAAGGCCAGTTGGTAAGGGGACGCAAGTAACATGAGCATGACAGATCCCGTCGCGGATATGCTGACTCGCATCCGGAACGCCTGCTCCGCGGGCCACCGGCGAGTCGATGTGCCGGTGTCCAAGCTCAAGGTCGAGCTGGCGCGCCTGCTTCGCGACAATCACTACATCGCCGACTGCAAGGTGCTCGAGGACGGCGGTCGCGGCGTGCTGCGGCTGTACCTCAAGTACCACAACGAGCTGCCGGTGATCCGGGAGCTGCGGCGCGTCTCGACCCCGGGCCTCCGGCAGCTACGTGAAGTGCCGCGAGATCCCCCGGGTCAAGAACGGCCTCGGCATGGCCATCGTCTCGACGCCCAAGGGCCTCATGACGGACCGGAGGCGCGCACCGCCAACCTCGGCGGCGAGCTCCTCGCCGTCGTCTGGTAGGAGGCGACATGTCGCGTATCGGCAAGCGGCCCGTGGCGGTTCCGGCGGGCGTGACGGTGGCCCTCGACGGGCAATCGGATCGCGGTCAAGGGCCCCAAGGGCGAGCTCGCCCGGGACCTGCCCGGCGAGATGAACGTCTCCATGGCGGACGGGCAGGTGACCGTCGAGCGCCCGAGCGACGAGAAGCGGCACAAGGCGCTGCACGGCCTGACGCGGACGCTCGTGGCCAACATGGTCGAGGGCGTCACCGCCGGGCTACCAGAAGGTCCTGGAGCTCCAGGGCGTCGGGTACAAGGCGGAGATGAAGCCGTACGGCATCAACCTCATCGTCGGTCTGTCGCACCAGGTGCCGTTCAAGGCGCCGGACGGGCATCAAGATCACGGTCGAGAACAACACGGTGGTGCAGATCCAGGGCGCGAGCAAGGAACTCGTCGGGCAGGTCGCCGCCGAGATCCGGTCCGTCCGGCCGCCCGAGCCCTACAAGGGCAAGGGCATCCGGTACCAGGGTGAGCAGGTCCGGCGTAAGGCCGGCAAGACAGGAGCGAAGTAGGCATGCGCGCGATTCACGCACCCGAAGACGCGCCGGGAACAGCGCTACCGCCGCCACCTCCGCGTCCGGCAGAAGGTCGCCGGCACGCCGGAGCGTCCGCGGCTGGTGGTCTTCCGGTCGCTGAAGCACATCTACGCCCAGCTCGTCAACGACGATCTCGGCGTGACGATCCTCGGCGTGACGGACAACAGCGAGGGGATCGCCGTCGAGGGCACGGGCAAGGTGGCCCGCGCCAAGGCCGTCGGGAAGCTCATCGCGGAGAAGGCGAAGGCCGCGGGCATCACGACGGTGGTCTTCGACCGGGCAGGTTACCGGTACCATGGCCGCGTGCAGGCGGTCGCCGACGGCGCGCGCGCCGGCGGACTGGAGTTCTAGCATGGCTGACGAAAAGGCAGCAGTCCCAGGCACCACCACCGAGGCGCCGACGGAAGCGCCCTCGCAGCCGCAGCGGCGTGGCCGCGGCGGCCGCAACGATCGCGACCGGGGACCCCGGCGTGACCGCGACCGGGACCGGGGCAGCGACCTCGTCGAGAACGTGGTGTCGATCAATCGCGTCGCCAAGGTCGTCAAGGGCGGCCGGCGGTTCTCGTTCAACGCGCTCGTGGCCGTCGGCGACGGCAAGGGCAAGGTGGGCGTCGCGACCGGCAAGGCCAACGAAGTGTCGGAGGCGGTCCGCAAGGCGGTGGACGCCGCCAAGCGGAACATGATCGAGGTGCCCCGCACGGGCGCGACGATCCCGCACGAGATCATCGGCGAGCACGGCGCCGGCCGGGTGCTGCTCAAGCCCGCCGTCCGCGGGTACCGGCGTCATCGCGGGCGGTCCGGTCCGGACGGTGCTGGCGTGCGCCGGCATCACCGACATCCTGACCAAGAGCCTCGGCTCCCCGAATCCGCACAACATGGTCGGCGCGACGATGGACGGGCTCTCGCGGCTGGTGTCGGTACGCCAGGTGGCGCGTGAGCGGGGCATCGAAGTCAGCGACCTCGGCTACAAGCCGCGTCAGGAGGGCTGAGCCATGGGACGCAATCCAGTCGTCGGGCGGCAGGGCCCCAAGCACCACGCCGCCACGATTCCAGACGAAAAGACGGCGAAGCGTATCAAGGTCAAGCAGATCCGCTCCGGGATCGGCCACGCCGACACCATGCGGCGGACGCTGGCGTCGCTCGGACTTCGGCATCACCAGCAGACCGTCGAGCTCGACAACTCGGCCGGTGTCCGCGGGATGCTCTTCAAGGTGCGGCACCTCGTCGAGGTGACGCCGGCGCAGGAGGCGTGATGGCGAAGCGAAGGCGAAGGAAGCGGCGACCCCGTCGGTCACCCTGTCGAACCTGCAGCCGGCACCCGGGCTCGACCACAGGCGCGCCGGCGGATCGGTCGCGGCCCGGGCTCCGGCCTCGGCAAGACGTCGGGCAAGGGCCACAAGGGTCACAAGGCCCGGACGGGCGGCTCGACCAACCCGGGCTTCGAAGGCGGGCAGATGCCGATGTACCGGCGCCTGCCGAAGCGGGGCTTCACGAACCCGTTCAAGGTGACCGCGATGCCGATCAACCTGGCCCGCCTGTCGGCGGTCGCGGGCGGCGACGTGACTCCCGAGACGCTGACCGAGGCGGGGCTGATCAGAATGCCGAGCAGGTGGTCAAGATCCTCGGTACGGGGGAGGCCGCTCGGGCCTACGCCGTCCGCGGGATTCCGGTGTCTGCCGCGGCTCGCGCCAAGATCGAGGCGGCCGGCGGCAGCGTTGAGGCGTAAGTGACTGCTCCCAACACTCCGACGTTTTCGTTTGATCCGGAGCTGAAGCGCAAGCTCCTGTTCACGCTGCTGGCCCTGGTCATCTACCGGATCGGTGCGCACATCGCCGCGCCGGGCGTCAACGTCCAGGCGCTCTCGGACTTCATCCGGAACTCGGCAGCCGCCGGGTTCTTCGGCTTGTACGACATGCTCGGCGGCGGCCTGTCGCGCGCGACGGTCTTCGCCCTGGGCATCATGCCGTACATCTCCGCCTCGATCATCTTCCAGCTGGTCGGCGGCGTCGTGCCGACCATCAGCAAGATGCAGAAGGAAGAGGAAGGCCGGAAGAAGATCACGCAGTGGACCCGGTACACCACGGTGTTCATCTCGTTTGCCCAGGCCTACACCTTCACGCTCTTCACCGAGTCGATTCCGGGCGCCGTCGCCAACCCGAACTTCGTCTCGCGGATGGTGATGGTGGTGACGCTGACCGTCGGCGCCATCTTCGTCATGTGGCTCGGCGAGCAGATCACCGAGCGGGGCATCGGCAACGGGATGAGCCTCCTCATCACCTTCTCGATCCTCGAGCGGCTCTGGCCCGGGATGCTGCAGCTCATCTCGCTCATCAAGGGCAGCGTGGTCTCGCCGATCGGCGCCATCTTCTACCTGGCCGCGCTCGTCGCCATCGTGGCGGCCACGGCGGCCATGACGATCGCGGCCCGCCGGATCCCGATCCAGATTCCCCGCAAGGTCATGGGGCGGGGCCGGATCCGCGAAGGGCAGAAGACGTTCATCCCGATCCGGCTCATCACGGCCGAGCGTGATGCCGATCATCTTCGCCCAGACGATCATCATCGTCCCCGGCACGCTGGCCAGCTTCACCAAGAGCCCGCTGCTGCGCGATGTGGCCGGGTTCTTCGATCCGGGCAGCCTGCCGTACAGCATCATCTTCGCGCTGATGATCCTGCTGTTCAGCTACTTCTACACCTCCATCATCTTCAATTCGGTGGACGTGGCGGAGAACCTGAAGAAGCAGGGTGGATTCATTCCCGGCGTGAAGCCGGGCGCGAGCACCGCCGACTACATCGACGACGTGCTGGTGCGGATCACCCTGCCGGGCGCGATCTTCCTCGCCGCGGTGGCCCTGCTCCCGATCTTCCTGAGCGCCAAGATCGGCGTCCAGCAGCAGTTCGGCGGCACCTCGGTGCTGATCGTGGTCGGCGTGCTCCTCGACACGCTGTCGCAGATCGAGCAGCATCGCCAGCTCCGCAAGTACGACGGCTTCATGAAGTCGGGCCGGGTCAAGTTCCGCGGACGGCAGCAGCGGTTCATCTAGGCTGAAACGCGGGGCCGAGGACTGCGGACGGGAGATTGAGGACTGAGGCGGCAACGTCAATCGAGTCCCCGATCTCCGTCCTCAGTCCTCCGTCCTTTTTTGGGAATGGAGACGGCAGCATGGATATCCTCCTCATGGGCCCTCCGGGGGCCGGGAAAGGCACCCAGGGCGCGTTGCTCTCCGAGGCGCTGGGAGTGCCCACCTTCGCGACCGGGAACCTCCTGCGCGACGCCGTGAGTCGCGGGACCCCGCTGGGGCTGAAGGCCAAGGCGGTCATGGAAGCCGGCAAGCTGGTCAGCGACGACATCATCCTGGGTGTGATCCAGGAGGAGCTCGACCGACCGGCCGCGGCAAACGGGGTGATCTTCGACGGCGTGGTCCGGACCATCCCGCAGGCCGAGGGGATGGAACGGCTGCTCGCGGAGCGGGGTCGCAAGCTCAACGCCGTGCTCTTCTTCGACGTGCCGGACGCGGAGATCCTCGGGCGCATCGAGCGCCGGCGAGGGCATCGAGGGTCGCGCGGACGACGATCCGAAGGCGGTTGCCACGCGGCTGCAGAGCTACCGGGAGCAGACGGCGCCGGTGCTGGCCTGGTACGAGCAGCGCGGGAGTCTCGTCAGGATTCCCGCCGTGGGGCCGGTGGACGACATCGCGACGCGGGTGCGCCGCGCGCTGGCGCTGCAGGACTCATGATCACCCTCAAGTCCCCCCGCGAAATCGAGACGATGGCCCATGCCGGGCTCCATCGTGTACGGCGTGCTCGACCTGCTGCGCCGTGAGACCGGGTCCGGGGATGTCCACCGAGGATCTCGACCGGATGGCCGAGGAGTTCATCCGGAGTCACGACGGTGCCACGCCGTCGTTCAAGGGGCTGTACGGCTTTCCCAAGACCCTCTGCACCTCCATCAACCAGGAAATCGTCCACGGCATCCCCTCGAAGAAGCGGGTGCTTCGTGAGGGCAACATCGTCAGCGTCGACGTCGGCGTGTACTTCGACGGCCTGCACGCCGACTCGGCCACGACGATCGGCGTCGGGGAAGTCTCCCCCGAAACCGAGCGGCTCCTGGCCGTGACGCAGGAGAGCCTCGTCGCCGGCATCGCGGCGGCGCGGATCGGCAACCACATCGGCGATATCGGGCACGCGGTGCAGACGGTGGCCGAAGGGGCGGGGTACGGGGTGGTGCGCGAGCTGGTGGGGCACGGGATCGGTGCCGCGATTTCACGAGGAACCGCAGGTGCCGAACTACGGAAGCCCGAAGCGCGGGCCGCGGCTCCTCGAGGGGATGACCATCGCCATCGAGCCGATGATCACGATGGGGGCACCGGCCACCAAGACGCTCCCCGACAAGTGGACGGTCGTCACGGCCGACGGCAGTCTCTCGGCGCATTTCGAGCACACGGTGGCGGTGACGGCGAACGGGCCGAGGATTTTGACGCAAGCCCACTAAGTCATTCCCCGATATTCACTTGCGGCGCCACTGACGGATTGGTAGCTTACCGCATGCCCCGCATATTTTCCGGAATCCAACCCTCTGGCGACCTGCACATCGGTAACTGGCTGGGCGCCGTCCAGAACTGGGTGGCGCTCCAGGGCCGCCACGAGTGCTTCTTTTCCATCGTTGACCTCCACGCCATCACCGGGCAGCACGACGCCGAGACGCTCGAGCGGCGCACCCTCGACATGGCCATCGGACTGCTGGCGGCGGGCATCGACCCGGCGCGGGCGACGCTGTTCGTCCAGTCGCATGTGCCCGAGCACACCGAACTGATGTGGCTGCTGACGTCCGTGACGCCGCTCGGCGAACTGGAGCGGATGACGCAGTTCAAGGACAAGTCCCAGCGGATGGAGAGCATCCCCGCCGGACTCTTCAACTATCCCATCCTGATGGCGGCGGACATCCTGCTCTACCGGGCGGACCAGGTGCCGGTGGGCGACGACCAGCTGCAGCATCTCGAGCTGGCGCGCGTGATCGCGCGGCGCTGGAACGCCAGCTACGGCGGGGGCACCGACTATCTGCTGGAACCGCAGTCGCTGCTGACCCCGGCGCGCCGCATCATGGGACTCGACGGGCAGTCGAAGATGTCCAAGAGTCTCGGCAACACCATCGGGCTGCTCGAGAGCCCTGAGGAGATCTGGCAGAAGCTCCGGCCCGCGGTGACCGACCCGGCGCGCGTGACCAAGAAGGACCCGGGCAACCCCGATGTCTGCAACATCTATTCGCTGCACAAGCACTTTTCGCCGCCCGAGACCGTCACCGAGGTCGCGCGCAAGTGTCGAGGCGCCGAATGGGGCTGCATCGACTGCAAGCGGGTGCTCGCGGAGAACATCTCCACCGCGCTCGCGCCCATCCGCGAGCGGGCGGAGGCGCTGCGGGCCGACGAAGGGCGCCGTGCGCGCGGTGCTGGCCGACGGCGCGGCGCGGGCGCGCGCCGTGGCGGGTGAGACGCTCCGCGAGGTGAAGTCGCGAATGGGATTCCTGCCGCCCACCACTGCGAGGGCTTGAGGTTCCATGGAAAAAATCATCAAGGCTGCCGTCGAACGAGGCGCATCGGATCTGCACATCAAGGCCGGGCGACGTCTTCCGCGCCCGCATCAACGGCCGGCTCGTCCCCCTCACCAAGCAGCGCCTCACGCCGGACCAGACGCGCGCCATCGCGCACAAGCTGATCCCGAGCGAGGAGGATCGTGCGGATCTGGACCGGCTCCGCGATTTCGACTGCTCCTGGGGCATGCCGGGCGTGGGTCGCTTCCGGGTCAACGTCCTGCGCCAGCGTTCCTCGTTCATGATCGTGATGCGCGTCATCCCCTTCGCCGTCCCCTCCGTGGCCTCGCTCGGCCTGCCCGAGGTTGTCTCTACCCTTGCCGAGGCGGAGCGGGGACTGGTCCTGGTGACCGGTGTCAGCGGGAGCGGCAAGACGAGCACGGTGGCTGCCATCATCGAGCACATCAACCGGACTAAGCAGAAGCACGTCGTCACCATCGAGAACCCGATCGAATTCCTGCACCGGGACGTCAACTGTTCGGTGACCCAGCGGGAAGTCGGCGTGGACACGGCGAGCATGGCCATCGGCCTTCGCGCCGCACTCCGGCAGGATCCCGACGTCATTCTCATCGGTGAAATGCGTGATCCGGAGACGGCCGATATTGCGGTCAAGGCGGCGGAGACCGGGCACCTTGTCATCTCCGCGATGCCGACGCCCGATGTCCCGACCACCATCGAACGGATGGTGGCCATGTTCCAGCCCGAGGAGCGTGACATCGGCCGGGTCCGGTTGTCGGAGGCGTTGAAGGGCATCATTTCGCAGCAGCTGCTTCCGAGGGTCGACGAGGAAGGACGGGTGGCAGCCATCGAGATCCTGGTGGGGACGCCGGAGGTGAAGGCCTGCATCAAGGATCCCTCGAAATGGGGCGATCTCCGGAAGTTGATGGCGAATGGGCGGGACCAGCATGGCATGCAGACCTTCGAACAGCACCTCGCCGACTTGTTGAAGGAGGGACTCATCACGGAGGAGACCTCCCAGGCGGCGGCACGAGGCGAGACCGAACCGGCAGGTCGCGACCGGCGCAAGAAGGCGCGCTAGCGGTGGCGCGCGCCCGCGAGCTGCTGGCGCTGGTGCTCGACGCCCCTCGCGAGGCGGGGACCCCGGCTGCGGCGGACGCCCGGCGCCTCATTGCGGACCATCTCCGTACGCTCGGCTACGCGGTCGAGGAACAGCCGTTCACCTTCTTTCCATCCAGCCTCAACGCCATGCCGATGTTCGGGGCCGGACTCGGCTGGCTGACCCTCATCCAGATTCCACTCACCACCGTACCGGGCGCACCCCCATGGGCGGCGCTCGTCGCGTGGATATTCGGCCTGGCGGCACTCGCGATGCTGGTGCGTGGGACGGCGCTCGGCTGGTCGTCGCTCGGCGGCGGCGTGCGAGAGGACGCCAACCTCGTCGCGACCCGGGGGGATGCACCGGTCCGCCGGTGGATCGTGGCGCACCTCGACACAAAGGCTCAGGGGCACTCGATGGCCGGACGCGTCATCGGCGCCGTCGTCGTGGTGCTGGCGATTCTCACCCTCACCGCGCTTGCGGTCGTCAGACTCTGGGGTCCTGTGGCTGGGGACACGATCTCGTATGCCGCGGTGCTGGCCCTCATCGCCTGCGGGCTCTCGGCACGCGGTGCGCTGCGCGGGACCTCCCAGGGGGCGCGGGACAACGGTTCGGGGCTCCTGGCGGCACTGGTGGCGGCAGAGACCGCCCCGGCCGAGGGGGTCGGCATCCTGATCACCGGGGCGGAGGAATTCGGGCTCGTCGGGTCGAGGATCTTCGCGCGGGAGTATGGCCCCGCAGCTGGTCGGGGTCGAAGTCATCAACCTCGACACGATCGACGATCAGGGGGTGCTCTACCTCCTGTCGCACGACGCCCCGGGGGCGCGGTGGTCGGGCTCCGTGGCCGGGGCGCTGGCCGATGTCGCCCCTGTCATCAAGGAGCGGAGGCAGCCGCTCTGGGCGTATGTGGACAGCCGACCCCTCTCGCAGACCGGCGCGGCTGCCCTGACGGTGGCCCGGCTCGACTGGGGGACACTCCGGCACATCCACACGCCGCGGGATACCCCCGCCGGGATGGAGTTCACGACGGCGGAGGCGGTGGGGCGGCTGGTCGCAGGCCCGATTTGACCCGGAGGCCGGCGCCAACTAGCTTTTCCCTGAGGATACACGGGCCCCGCGAGGGGCCCTTTTCGTTGGCCTGAGCCCGTGAGAGGACCCATGTTCGATCCGAAGACTCACTGCGTCGTCGTGGTGGGTGCCCAGTGGGGCGACGAAGGGAAGGGGAAGCTGGTCGACGTGCTCTCCGAGCGCGCCGACTGCGTGGTGCGGTACCAGGGCGGCGCCAACGCCGGGCATACGGTCGTGATCGGCGACGAGCAGTTCATCCTGCAGCAGATTCCCTCGGGGATCCTCCACGCCGGCGCCCGCTGCATCATCGGCAACGGCGTGGTGCTCGATCCGGAGACCCTCTTCCACGAACTCGACGGGCTGACTGGTCGCGGGGTGGATACGACCGGGCGCCTGTTCATCTCCGAGCGGGCGCACCTGGTGCTGCCCTACCACAAGCTGCTCGACGCCGCGAGCGAGAAGTCGCAGAAGATCGGCACCACCGGTCGCGGAATCGGCCCGACGTACGAAGACAAGTACGGCCGACGGGGCGTGCGGGTGATCGACCTGCGGGACGGCGCCGGGTTGCGCGCGCTGCTGACGAATCGCCTCGAACGGGCCAACCGGCTCCTCGCCATGATGGGGGCGGCTCCGGCCTCGCTCGACGAGCATATCGCCCTGCTGGAACGGCTGGCGCCCCGCCTGCTGCCCCTGGCGACCGACACCGGACTGCTGGTGCACCGGGCGCTGCGGTCCGGCAAGCGCGTCCTCCTCGAGGGCGCCCAGGGGGCGCTGCTCGACGTGGATCACGGCACCTATCCGTACGTGACCAGTTCCAACACGACCGCCGGCGGGGCGTCGATCGGTTCCGGCATCGGCCCGACCGCCATCGACGGCGTGCTGGGCGTGGTGAAGGCCTACACGACGCGCGTGGGGAACGGGCCGCTTCCCACGGAGGCGCTGGGAGAGGGCGGGGAGGCGCTGCAGCGCATCGGCGGCGAGTTTGGCGCGGTGACCGGGCGTCCGCGGCGGTGCGGGTGGTTTGACGCCAACGTCGTGCGCTATTCGGTGCGGGTCAACGGCCTGACCGGCCTGGCCGTCACCAAGCTCGATGTCCTCGACAGCTTCAGCGAGATCCCGGTGGGGACGGAGTACCGGATCGACGGTGAGCTGAGCGAGGAACTGCCGGCGGAGGTGGAGCGGCTGGAGCGGGTGGAGCCGGTCTACGAGGTGTTGCCGGGCTGGAAGAAGTCCACCGAGGGAGCCCGCCGGATGGCCGATCTTCCTCCGCAGGCGCGGGCGTACCTGGACCGGCTGCAGGACCTCGCCGGCGCCCCCATCCGGTACGTGAGCGTGGGGACGCGGCGGGACCAAATCATCGAGGTATGACAATGGCCGACACCACCCTCATGGACAAGCTCGTGTCGCTCTGCAAGCGGCGCGGATTCGTCTTCCAGTCCTCCGAGATCTACGGCGGCCTCGGCTCCGTGTGGGACTACGGCCCGCTCGGCGTCGAGCTCAAGAAGAACGTCAAGGACCGCTGGTGGCGCGCCATGGTCCACGCCCGCGACGACATCGAGGGACTCGACGCCGCCATCCTCATGCACCCGAAGGTGTGGGAGGCCTCCGGGCACGTCGCCGGCTTCACCGATCCGCTGGTGGACTGCAAGACCTGCAAGGCGCGCTTCCGCGCCGACAAGCTGGAGGACGCGCCGTGCCCGCAGAAGCCGAGCAAGAAGGCGGGGCAGCACACCGCCTGCGAGCTCACCGAGCCGCGCCTCTTCAACCTGATGTTCAAGACGTTCATGGGCCCGGTCGAGGAGTCGGCCGCGGTGGTCTACCTGCGCCCGGAAACGGCCCAGGGCATCTACGTCAACTTCCTGAACGTGCTGCAGGGCTCGCGGCAGAAGGTGCCGTTCGGCATCGCGCAGATCGGCAAGGCGTTCCGCAACGAGATCACCCCCGGCAATTTCATCTTCCGGACCCGCGAGTTCGAGCAGATGGAGATGCAGTTCTTCGTGAAGCCGGGCGCCGACACCGAGTGGTTCGAGCAGTGGCGCGAGATCCGCATGGACTGGCACCACGCCCTCGGCCTCAACCCCGCCAAGCTCCGCTGGCACGAGCACGGCGAGGGGGAGCTGGCGCACTACGCCAAGGCGGCCTACGACATCGAGTACGAATTCCCCTTCGGCTGGAAGGAGATCGAGGGCATCCACAACCGCACCGACTTCGACCTCCAGCGGCACCAGGAGGCTTCCGGCAAGAAGCTGGAGTACTTCGAGCAGGCCACCAACGAGCGCTTCGTCCCGTACATCGTCGAGACCTCCGCCGGGGCGGATCGGGTCACCCTCACGACGCTCGTGGACGCCTATCGCGAGGAGGAGGTCGAGGGCGAGACCCGCGTGGTGCTCGGATTCCATCCCGCGATCGCGCCGATCAAGGTCGGCGTCTTCCCGCTGGTGAAGAAGGACGGGATGCCCGAGTTCGCCGACGCGCCTGTACCACGATCTCAAGCAGCATGTCCCCGCGTTCTACGACGACAGCGGAGCGGTCGGGCGACGCTACCGCCGGATGGACGAGGTCGGCACGCCGTTCTGCATCACCGTGGATGGCCAGACGCTGCAGGACAACACGGTGACGGTCCGGCATCGGGACTCGATGGCGCAGGATCGCGTGGCGGCCGAGACGCTCAAGGGGTGGATCAAGGAGCGCACCGAGGGTTGAACACTGACGATTGAGAAGAGGGTGGGCAGATGAGCAAGCATCGCGCGATCGGCGGGAAGCCGTTGCGTCCCGAGAGCCTCATGATGAGCTACGGGTACGACCCGCGACTCAGCGAGGGGGCGGTCAAGTGTCCGATCTTCCAGACCTCCACCTTCGCCTTTGAGTCGGCCGAGGCGGGGAAGGCCTTCTTCGAGGTGGCGTACGGGCTCCGGGAGCAGCGGAGCGGGGAGGAGATGGGGCTGATCTACAGCCGCCTCAACAACCCCGACCTGGAAATTCTCGAAGGGCGCCTCGCCCTCTGGGACGATGCCGAATCCTGTGCCGTCTTCGAGAGTGGCATGGCGGCCATCACGACCTCGCTGCTTGCCTACCTCACTCCCGGTGATGTCCTGATCCACAGCGAACCGCTGTACGGCGGCTGTGACCACTTCGTCAAGCACTTTCTCCCTCGCCTTGGGGTCATTCCGGTGGGCTTCCAGGCGGGGATCCCGATGGCCGACCTCGCCGCCGAGTTGACCGCCAAGGTTGCCGGTCGCCCGGTGGCCGCAGCGCTCCTGGAAACCCCGGCGAACCCCACCAATGCGCTGGTCGACATCCAGGGCATTTCGGATCTCGTGCACAGTCTCGCCGCGCCGGGTCGTCCCGCCGTGGTGATGGTGGACAACACCTTCCTCGGCCCCGTCTGGCAGCACCCGCTGGAGCATGGCGCCGACCTCGTTCTCTACTCCGCGACAAAGTTCATCGGCGGACACAGCGACGTCATCGCCGGCGCCGCCTCGGGCTCCGGTGAGGTGATGCTGCCGATCCGTACCCTCCGCACCTTCATGGGGACGATGTCCGGTCCATGGACCGGCTGGCTCCTCCTGCGCAGCCTCGAGACGCTCAAGATGCGGATGACGGCTGCGATGAAGAACGCGCGGTACGTGGCGGACTTCCTCGCCGACCACCCGAAGGTGCCGCAGGTCTACTACCTCGGGCATCTCTCGGAAGGCGACCCGATGTTCGAGGTGTACCAGCGGCAGTGCGTGGCGCCCGGTTCGATGATCTCCTTCGACGTGAAGGGCGGCGAGGCCGGCGCCTTCCGGTTCCTCAACGCCCTCACCATGGTGAAGCTCGCCGTCAGTCTCGGTGGCACCGAGTCGCTGGCTCAACATCCGGGATCCATGACCCACGCCGACATTCCGCCGGCCGACCAGGCCCGAATGGGGATCACCGAGGGGATGGTGCGGCTGTCGGTGGGTGTGGAGCACTACGAGGATCTCATCGCGGACCTGGCGCAGGCGTTGGAAAGCGTGTAGGCGGGGACGCGGGGAAGCGGGGAAGCATGCAACTGGCTGAGTTTCGGAAGCTCGTCACCGGCATGAGCGCCGAGGTGCCCGCCGAGTTTCTGGATGGGGTCTCCGAGATCACGGTGTCCCCCCGCACCGTGCCGCATCCCACCCGCGGCGACATCTTCACCCTTGGACATTGCATCCCCTTCCACGCCGGCGAGACCGGCGCCACCGACGAAATCCAGAGCCGGGTGGTCCTCTATCACGGGTCGTTTCGCGCGCTTGCTGAGCTCGATCCGGCGTTCGACTGGCGGGAAGAGGCGTGGGAGACGCTCACCCATGAGCTGCGGCACCATCTCGAGTGGCGGGCGCGAGAAGGGGCGCTGGAGGCATTCGATGCGGCCGCGGAGGAGAACTTCGCCCGGGCGGATGGCGAGCCGTTCGATCCGCTGTTCCACCTGAGCGGGGAACTGGTCGCCGAGAATGTGTACCAGGTGGACGATGATTTCTTCCTCGACCACGAGGTGCGCCGACTGCCTCCGGTGCTCGAGTTCAGCTGGCACGGGTGCCGCTATCGCGCCCCGGCGCCCGCCGAGGCGACCCTCCCGGCCTTCCTGGTCGTGGAGGAGGTCGCTGATCCGCCCCCCGGTGAACTCGTCCTGGTGTATCGCCGCCCAACGGGGCTCCTCAACCTGCTGCGACAGCGGCAGCCTTTCTGCGGGACGGTGGCGGCGCAACCGGCCGGGGGCGATTAACTTTGGGGCCTGCACTCACGCGCTGGAGGGATGGAATGCGGGGCACGCTGCTGCTGGGCCTGGTCCTCATTGCGACACCGCTCGCCGCCCAGTCGTATCAGGTGGGCGTGGTCAGCGAGTCGGGGGACATCGTCACCTGGCTTCGGCCGGAGGGCGCCACGCTGGTGGTCGATCATGTGGTCCCGGTCGGGCGTGATGCCGGCCGACATCGACGGACCGCACAACATCACGGTCTCTCCCGATCAGCGCTGGTACTACGTCTCGATTGCCCACGGCACCCCGTACGGGACCCTGTGGCGGTTTGATGCGCGCAACGACACCGTGGCGGGACGGGCCCAGCTGGAGTATTTCCCCACGACCATTTCCGTCACTCCCGATGGTGACTTCGCCTTCGTGGCGAACTCCGACTTTCACGGGGATCATCCCCGCGTCAACGTCGGTCTCGGCGGTCTATACGCCCGACATGATGACCATCACCGACATCGCCGCCTGTGACATGCCGCACGGCGTGAAGGTGAACCACGCGGGGACGGCGGTCTGGATCTCGTGCATGCACAGCGACGAAGTGCTCCAGATCGACCCCGCCACGCTCGAGGTGGTCCGCCGGGCCAGGACCGGCTCCGGGATGGCCATGCCGGCCGCCGCGGCCGGGGATCACGCGGGGATGAACCACGCGGCCCCGGCGGCGCGCCCGCGGCGACGCCCCCGGTGGACAACGAGTGCGCGCCGACCTTCGTCAGCCTCTCCGCCGACGACCGGACGCTGTACGTGGCCTGCAATCACAAGGGGACGCTGCAGGTGTGGGACGCCGACGCGCTGACCATGCGCAGGGAAGTGCCGGTCGGCGCCGGGCGCCTACAACGTGGAACCGTCGCCCGACGGCCGCTACGTGGTGGTGACCAACAAGAAGGCGCAGAGCGCGAGCGTCGTCGATGCCACGGACGCTGAAGGAACTGGCGCGGATCCCGACGACCAAGAAGATCGTGCACGGCGTCGCGTTCAGCCCGGACAGCCGGTATGCCTACGTGACCCAGGAGTCCATCGGCGCCGACCCGGGCGCGGTGGACACCATCGACCTGACCACGCTCACCAAGGTGAGCACCACGCCGTTGCCGGCGCAGCCGACCGGCATCACCATCCTCAAGCGCTGAGCGGACCATGGTGCACGAGACGACGACCACGCTGGCCGGCTCCGAGGTAATCGGGCGCGCCAAGCTGTTCTTCAGCCAGCGGATGCCGCAGTCGGCGGCGTTCCCCGAATCCGAAGGGCCGGAGTTCCTGACGCTGCGGGGGCAGGGGGGCGAGGAGATCGCTCTCGCGGTCTTCGCCGCAGACGGGGCCACCCGGGTGCGCGCTTCGACGCTGTTCTTCGACCAGGCTGTCGGCCGATTCCTCTCGACCCTCCCGACGCCTGCGGTGGTGACGACATGAGCGCAGATTCCGTGCTGGTGCGCGTGACGGTCCAGGACACCTGGGACACGGTGGAGCTCGAACTGCCGAGCTCGGTCTCGGTGGCCGAGCTGAAGCTCCGGGCGCTGGTCCTGACGCATGTCACGAAGGATCCGGGTGGATACGAGGTGAAGTTCCGCGGCGCCTCGCTGCGGGATGAGACCGCCTCGCTGGAGCAGTCGAAGGTGGTAGACAACGCCGCACTGATCGTGCTGCCCACGCGGCGTCGCCCGGTCAAGTAGCCTCTCCTCCTCTTCGGCGGGCATGATGGCCGTCGCAGTCTACAGTCACCCCAGCTGTGCGCTTCATAGTGCGGGCCCCGGGCATCCCGAGGCCCCTGGCCGCATCGCGGCCGTCCTGGATGCACTGGCCCACCTCCCCGGGGCGGTGCTGCACACCGCCACCCCTGCCGATCCGGACATCATTCTCACGGCTCACACGCCGGCTCATCTCCAGCTCCTCTCCGACGTGCACGCGGCCGGGGGAGGGCAACTCGACCCCGACACCGTGATGAGCGCCCACAGTTGGGACGCCATCCTGGGTGCACTTGGGTCGGTGCTGTCCGCGGTCGAGTGCAGCCACGCGATGGAGAGCCATGCCTTCGCGGCGGTGCGCCCGCCGGGGCATCACGCACTCGCCGACCGGGCGATGGGGTTCTGCTTCGTCAACAATGCGGTCATTGGGGCACGCCGGTTCCAGTCGCTCGGACGGCGGCGGATTCTCATTGTCGACTGGGACGTGCACCACGGCAACGGGACCCAGGCGCTGGTGGAGCACGACGCCGAGGTGCGGTTCGTTTCGCTGCATCAGTCGCCGTGGTGGCCGTTCAGCGGTGCGGCGTCGGAACGGGGCGTCGGCAACATCTTCAACGTGCCGAGACCGCCGGGTCTGGAGCCGGAGCAGTACGTGCGCGATCTCTGGCTGGCCGATCGAGGCCGCCACGAAGGACTGGGTGCCGGATGGGGTGATCGTGTCGGCGGGCTTCGACGCCATGGCGGGGGATCCGCTGGGGGGATTCACGCTGGAGCCGAGGCACTACCGGATTCTCACCGAACGGCTGCGGGAGCGGATGCCCACAGGTCCCGATCGTCGGGACCATGGAAGGTGGCTATGTGCCCGGCAGGCTGGCAAAGGGTGCGGCGGCGTTCGTGACGGCGCTGGCTAGTCCGAACACGCACTGAATCCACGAAAACGCGAAAACCGCACGGAAACGCGAAGCACTTGCAGCAGGTGGAAGCACGACCGTGCCGATCCTCCGGCTCCAACTTCCTTTCGTGCTTTCGTGTACGCTGTTGCGGTTGTTTGCTGCACATCGCGACCGAGTAAGTTTCGAGCGCCCCCTTCAAGCGGATGATCTCCATGCTGCGACTCCAGGCCGAATACCTCGAACTCAAGACCAAGCACCCCTTCATCATCGCGCGGGGGGGGCAGAGCGACTACAAGACCGTCTGGGTCCGGCTGACCGACGGCGACGGCAACGAGGGCTGGGGCGAGGCGGCGCCGACCAAGTTCTACGGCGAGACCTCCGAAACCGTCATGCAGACGCTGCAGAACTACGCCCCCCATCTCCCGGCCGATCCGTTCGACCTGGAGGAGACCGATCGCCGGCTCGAGACCGCCCTCAAGGGCAACCCCTCGGCGCGCGCCGCTATTTCCGCGGCGATGCACGACCTGGCCGGCAAGCGCCTGGGCATTCCGGTGTACAAGATGTGGGGTCTCGACGCCGCCAAGGCGCCGATGTCCACCTTCACCATCGGCATCGACACCCCCGATCGGATCCGGATGAAGGTCGAGGAGGCCGCCGAATACCCGATTCTCAAGATCAAGCTGGGTGGCGACCACGACCTGGAAACCCTGCAGGCGATTCGCGACGCCACCGACCGCGAAATCCGGGTGGACGCGAACTGCGGATGGACCGTCAAGCACACCATCAGGATGCTGCCGGTGCTGGAAGAGTTCGGCGTTACGGTTCTGGAGCAGCCGCTGGTGCCGACCGACCTCGAGGGGCTCGGCATCGTGCGCATGGCCGCCAACATCCCGATCATCGCGGACGAGTCGTGCCGGGTCGCGAGCGACATTCCGGGCCTCGTCGGCCAGGTGGACGGCATCAACATCAAGCTGGCCAAGTGCGGCAGCCTCCGCGAAGCGATCCGGATGGTCGCCGTCGCGCGGGCTCACCACATGATGGTCATGGTCGGCTGCATGATCGAGAGCTCGCTGGCCATCACGGCGGCGGCGCACTTCACGCCGCTGGTGGACATCGTGGACCTTGACGGTGCCGCGCTCCTCGCGAAGGACCCGTTCGTGGGCGCCACCATCGCCGGTGGACAGCTCCGCATTCCGACCGGTCCGGGGCTCGGCGTCACGCCGCGATGACGCCACGGTACGCGCAGGTCGCGCTCCCGCTTCCCCTCGCCACCCCATACACCTACGAGATCCCCGAAACCCTGGCCGACCGCGTGGCGGCCGGGGCGCGGGTGGTCGTGCCCGTACGAGGCAGGGAACTGATCGGCATTGTCACCGCCATCGAGGTCCCCGCGCCCGAGATGACGGCCCGCCCCATCCTCGCCACCCCCGACGACGAACCCGCCCTGACGCCGGCCCTCCTCCGCACAGTCGAGTGGATGGCGGGGTATTACGGCGCGCCGATCGGGCTGGCGCTCAAGGCGGCGCTGCCGGCAGGGCTCTGGGGCAGTTCCGAGGTGATCGTCGAGATCGCGGTGGCGAGCCGGGTGCCGGGGGGAACCGGCGCGGAGATCCTGCATTGGCTCGAGCGGAAGGGCGGCTCCGCCTCGGTGGCGGCGATTGCGCGCGGCATGAAGCGCGGCGTGTGGGACGCGATCGACCGCCTGGCGCGGGTGGGTGCGGTCACGCTCAGGATCGTCCCTCCCGACACCGGGGGCGGCGCGGTAACCGAGCGGGTGCTGGTGATTCCGGAGCAGCGACCGACGCTCCTCGAGCGCCAGGAGCTCTTTGGGAACAAGCACCGTCAGCGCGCGCTCTACGAGGCGGTCGAGGAGCTCGGTGGCACGGCGTCGGTCGCCCATCTCCGGACCCAACTCGGCTTCAGCAGTGCGCTCATCCGTGCCCTGGTGACCGGGGGGCAGGCGGCGATCGAGGAAGTCGAGCGGGTGCGCGATCCCTTTGCCGGGGAGGTGGGGACGCCCCCGCCCGATGCTCTCTCGAACGATCAGCGCCGAGCGCTCGCCGAGGTGGAGGGGCTGCAGGGTGGGGAAGGGGCCCTCCTCTTCGGGATTACGGGGAGTGGGAAGACGTTTGTGTACCTGGAGGCGATCCGGCGGGGGCTCGAGAGTGGACGCGGCGCCATCATCCTGGTGCCCGAGATCGGCCTGACCCCGCAGACGGTGCGCCGGGTCCGCGGGATGTTCGGCGACGACGTGGCCGTGCTGCACAGCGGTCTCTCCGACGGGGAGCGGGCCGATGCCTGGCGGGCGCTGCGCCGTGGTGAGCGCCGGGTGGCGGTCGGCGCGCGGTCGGCGATCTTCGCGCCGGTCGTCGGGCCGGGTGTCATCGTGGTGGACGAGGAACACGAGGCCACCTACAAGAACGGTGAGACCCCGCGCTATCACGCGCGCGAGGTGGCGGCGGTACGGGCCCGGCTCGAGGGCGCCCGGCTGGTGCTGGGGAGCGCCACGCCGTCGCTCGAGAGTTGGGCGGAGGCGGGAGAGGGCAAGCGCTTTCGGCTCGTGCGGCTGCCGGAACGGGTCGGGGCCGGGAAACTGCCTCCCGTGGAACTCGTGGATCTGCGCTCCACGCCGAAGATCGCCGGGTCAGGTGCGATTCCCTGGTCGGAAACCCTGGATGCCGCGGTCTCTCGCGTGCTCGCGCGGGGTGAGCAGGGAATGCTCCTCCTCAACCGGCGCGGCTTCGCCGCCTTCCTGCAGTGCCCCGACTGCGGACACGTCCCCGAATGCCCCTCATGCAGCATCAGCCTCACGGTGCACCAGGCGCCACCGGCGCTGCGTTGCCACTACTGCGCGTACGAGGCGGCGCTGAGCGGGAGCTGTGTCTCCTGCGGGCACGCCGTGGCCCAGATGCGCGGGATCGGGACGCAGCAATTGGAACGGTGGCTCTCGGAGCGATTCCCGAAGGCGCGTCTCGCCCGGATGGACCTCGACACGACGAGCACGAAGTGGGCGCACCACCGCATCCTCGGCACCGTGGAGCGGGGCGAGGTGGATCTCCTCCTCGGCACGCAGATGATCGCCAAGGGGCTCGACTTCCCGAACGTGACGCTCGTGGGTGTCGTGGATGCCGACACGGCGCTGCATCTCCCCGACTTCCGCTCGGCGGAGCGGACCTTTCAGCTGATCGCACAGGTGGCGGGAAGGGCGGGGCGGGGGCCGAAGGGCGGGAAGGTCATCGTGCAGACCCGCCAGCCGACCCATCACGCCCTGCTGCGGGCCGCCGAACACGACGCCGAGGGGTTTCTCGGCGAGGAACTGGCACTGCGGGGCTCGCCCGCCTACCCGCCGGCGACCGGGCTGGTGAACCTGGTGATTTCAGGGAAGGACGAACTGACGGTCGGACGGGTTGCCGCCGAGACGGCGGAGTGGGCGGCCGCGCTGGCCGACCGGCACGAACTCGACCTCACGGTGCTGGGGCCGGCACCCTGTCCATTGGCGCGGATCAAGACCCGGTGGCGGTGGCATGTGGCATTGAAGGGGGACGGCGGGGTGCTGGGGCGGGTGGTGCGGTACGGGGCCACGCGTTTGGCGGGAGGGGGAGAACCCCGGGTCACGATTGACCGTGACCCGGTGAGTCTCCTGTAAAACGACTACTTCACCAGCTCGACTTCGGTCGGCCGCCAGCTCTTGTCGAAGAACGACTCCAGCGGGCTGTACAACCGCAGGATCGTGAACCAACCCTTGGCCGGATCGGTCTGGATCCAGTTGCCGCGATCCACACCGGCCGGCTGCTTCGGGCCGAAGTAGATGGTGGTCGAGCCATCGGGGCTCGCCTTGGCCGCGGGCGACGGATAGCTCTGGCTGCCGGCACGCGGATAGAGCTGGGGCGTGGCCAGCATCGAGCGTGTCTGGTTGTCATACAGGGTGAACGACCAGAACGCCCGGGCGGGAATGTTGGGCGGCAGTGTCACCTTGTAGGTCTTGGCGCCGTCGAACGGGTTCTTGTTGGCGTCGAGAAAGCCCATGAGGTACTGCGAGCCGACCCCGGGAATCCGCATGATCATTCCCGGCGAATCCAGGGTGTAGCCGTAGTAGAACGCCGTGCGCGACGCGAGGGTCCGTGCGCCGGTCGGCGGGAGCGGCTTGAACATGCCGTCCTTGGTGAAGATCGGCGGCGGGGTCTCGAAGAAGGCACCGCCCTCCCAGAGCATGCTGCTCCACGAGGAGCCCGGGTAGTACGACCAGCCGAGCGATTCAAACGGCCGCCAGTTCAGCACCCGCCCGGCGGCGTTGCCGACGGCGGCTGCCTCGGTGAGGATCTTCTTCATCCGGGCGTCAGGAGTGAACGGCTTGCCCTTGACGATGCCGATGGCCGCCATCTGCCCGGCCAGCTCCACGTCGTAGCTGGTAGCCGGCTCTTCCTGCACGTTGGCGTTGATCATCTCGAAAAACGAGTAGTCGCTGGGCGGGATCGTGTTGAAGACCCGGTTCGATCCCTCGAGGAACTTGGTCTCGGGAATCGGCGGGTTCTGCGCGATCCGGACCGTCCCCTCGAGTGCCGAGGCGATGCTCGTGCCCTCGGCGCCCGGAGTGTAGGGGTAGATCTTCATGTACTTCTTGATCATGGCCACGGCCGGCTTCGGATCGTTGTCGACCAGGTAGGCGCGGGCGGCGTACAAAGCGTGCACCGTGCTCGAGCGTGCGATGTAGTACCCGCCCTCCGGCAGCGGGCCGTCATAGCCCGGCGGGACGATCAGGTACCGGCCGCCTTCACCCCGGTCGGGCCCCGGTGTGCCGATGTCGATGATCCAGGAGAACCACATGTCGTTGATGGTGCCGACCGACTTGGGCGGCTGCTCAATGACAATCGGGCCCTTGGTGAGGTCGAGAATGGAGAGGTAGTAGATAGTGTCGGCGTTGCCGGTCAGGAAGACCGACTTCGAGTTCATCAGCTCCGAGAAGATGACCACGTCGTTGCCCAGCGCGCCGAGGCTGTAGAATCCGGTCCGGAGGGCGTAGGCTGAAGCGCCGCGAAAGCTGTTGTTGTAGACATCGAGGCCGTTGGTGAAGGCCAGGGCGCTGTACACCGCGTCGGCGGTCGCGGCCGTCGGGGCGCCGTCCTTGAACTCAAGGGCCCCGAAGCGGCTGTCCATCTTGGCGGGGGCGCCGAGGGTCTGGACGGTCGCCGGCGGCAGGGCGGGCGCCTGGGCCTCGAGGGCCCCGGTGGCGATCGCGCACAGCACGAGCGGAAGGGCGGGTTTCAGGAAAGAGCGCATTCCAGGTCTCCATGGACTCAGGGGGTGAATATCCTGCAAGTCTAATAATAGCATACGCATCTTCGGCGGGGACCGAAGGGGAGACGGCTGGGGTAACAAGCCGGTCACATCCCGGATCCCGGGATTGGGTGGCTGCCTTGAATCCCCCCCCAGCCACCCCTAAGATTCCCCAACCTATGGCCACTCCTCGATATACCCCGCCCGATTTCACAAAGGTCCCGCTCGCCGGGGCCCCTCCGGCGCGGTTCGCGCCCCTTCCCGCCGACGGGGTCCTCCCCGAGGACTTCTTCTCGACCTCCAACCTCCCCACCTACGTCCATCTTGGAGAGGGGAAGTGGGTCATGCCGACCCGCCCCCGGATGGACTGCGTCATCGTCCGCCAGGGCGATAGCCTCTCGGTCTCGGAGCCGCGGCGGCTGAAGGCGGGGGATCAGATCGCGATGGGGGAGGCGGAGGACGGCAGCCAGGGCGTCTACGTGCACACCAGCGGCTTCCTGACCGGCGCGCACAGCGGCAACGAATTCCGTTTCATGTCCACCGAGGTGAGCCGCGAGCGGCCCGTGAACTACGAGGAGCTGGCGGCCCGTATCGGGGAGGAGAAGCGGCGCGGCGGGTACCTGCTCTGGGTGGCCGGTCCCGCCCTGGTCCACTCGCGTGCCCGTGCCGACTTCGAGTGGTTCATCCGCAACGGCTACGTGAACGTGGTGCTGGCCGGCAACGCCGTGGCGGTGCATGACATCGAGGCGGCCATCTTCGGGACCACCCTTGGCATGACGAACACCGGCCAGGCGACCGAAGGGGGCCACGGCCTCCACATGCGGGCCATCAACCGGGTGCGCGCCGCAGGGTCGATCGAGAAGGGTGTCGAGTCGGGGCTCATCACGAGCGGCATCATGCACGCGCTGGTGACGACCAAGGTCCCGTACGTGCTCGCTGGATCGATTCGCGACGATGGGCCGCTGCCCGGCGTGCTTCAGGATGCCCTGGCGGCGCAGGATGCCATGCGCGAGCACGCGGTGCGCGCCACCGGCGCCATCTTCGTGGCGACCGCCCTGCACGCCATCGCGGTGGGCAATATGCTCCCCGCCTTCCACACGCACTACGACGGCGTCCCCAGCGAACTGATGACGATTTGCGTCGACCAGACCGAGTTCGTCGTCAACAAGCTGAAGGACCGCGGCACTCACCAGGCCTATGGCGTCGTGACCAACGCCCAGGACTTCATGCACGTTCTCCGACTCTACGTGGAAAAATGGGAACAGGCTACCAGGTAACGACGCCCCCGGAACCGGGGGTCGGCGACGGGTGGGCGCTGCTGGCCGAAGCGGTCACACAGGAACTGCCGGTGGCCGAGCTGCACGGGCTCTGGGTATTTCGTCCCTTCCGGCGCGACGGGAAGGAGTACGGGACCGCTATCCTGTCCCGCGTGATCGAGGACCGCCTCTTCATCTACACCGCCCAGTACGCCCATACGCTCAAGGGAAAGAAGCGGGGAGAGTTCGCCTCCGAGTTCGCCGAGGTGGGGAGCGGTCCCGTGGATGCCGTCGAGGAACTCGTGGCCCTGGTGCCGAAGCGCACCGAGGAAGAGCCCCCGGTCCAGATCCCGCTGGAGCGGTGGTACCCCGCCGAGGACGATGGCACACCTGACCTCGGCTGAGGCCGCCGACCTCCTCGAACGGTTCCGCCACTACCTTCGGGAACACCGCCTCCCTGTCACCCAGCAGCGTGATCTCGTCGCCAACGCGATCTTCACCGCCCCTGATCACCTGACGGCTGCCGCCGTGCGCCAACGCCTCACGCAGCAGGGGAAAAGCGTGGGCATCGCCACGGTGTACCGGACCCTGGACTTGCTGGTCGAGAGCGGCTTGATCCGGCTCCACGAATTCGGCGACGGATTCCGCCGGTATGAGGGGGCGACCCCCCAGGGGTCGCATGGCCACCTGGTCTGCGTGTCCTGTGGCGGGGTCGAAGAATTCACCAACGAACGGCTCGAACGCATGCTGCCCATCATCGCCGACGAACATCACTTTCGATACCGCACCCACCGCGTCGAGCTGCACGGCACCTGCCGTGAGTGCCAGCGGCGCGCCCTGGAGGGGCTGTGAACACTCCCGAAAATCTTGGTTTCTTCGTGGCATTTGCCGCGGGAGTGCTGAGCTTTCTCTCTCCCTGCGTGCTTCCGCTGGTGCCGAGCTATCTCGGATTCCTGACCGGGATGACGCTGGAGGAGATGAGCGGCCGCCGCCGGATGGCGATGATCCACGCGCTGCTGTTCGTGTTCGGCTTTGCGCTGATCTTCGTGATACTCGGCGCCAGCGCGACCGCGCTCGGCTCCGCGCTGAAGTACTACCAGGTCTGGCTGCAGCGGGTGGGCGGGGTGCTGATCATCCTCTTCGGGCTCTATGCCATGGGGGTGTTCAAGTTCCGGTTCCTGCAGATGGAGCAGCGGGTACACCTCGACCGGAAGCCGATCGGCTATCTCGGCTCGGTGCTCGTGGGGATGGCATTCGCGGCGGGATGGACCCCCTGCATCGGTCCGATCCTGGGCGGAATTCTCGGGATGGCGGCGACACAGGGGGACGTGGGGCGGGGGATGGCGCTGCTCGGCGCCTACTCCGCCGGGCCTCGCCGTGCCGTTCCTGGCGGCGGCCTGGGCCATGGAGGCCTTCCTCGACTGGTTCCAGAAGTTCCGGAAGTACCTGCCGTGGGTGATGCGGGCCAGCGGGGTGCTGCTGATCTTCGTCGGTCTCCTGATGGTGACGGGCGAGTTCACCCGGCTGGCGGGGTGGCTGCAGGGACTGACGCCGGGGTTCCTGAAGGGACGGCTGTAGGGCTCACCTCACCCCCTGTCCCCCTCTCCACGATGTGGAGAGGGGGGACGAAGGGACGAAGACCAACACGGGGCAGGGAGCAGAGAATAGCTTTCTGCCCCGCTGCCCAGCTTTCCTGCCTAGTTGTTCTGTCCGCCGCTCTGCAGCGACTCGAGGGCGTTGTCGAGGGAGAAGCTGCCCGCCTTTTGGCGCGGCGGATAGTCCTTGAAGGTGGCGAGGAAGCGCCCGACGTAGGTCTGCGCGGGGACAAGCACGAAGGCGTGGTCGACGCGCCACTTGCCGTAGTTGATGCTCTCGTGGTCGGCGATCTCGAACGGATCCGACCGCAGATTGAAGAGCTTCGGGAAGCGGAGCGGGACGAACGGGTCCTGCCAGACGTCCAATCCGTGCGCCCGCTGTTCGGCGAAGACAATCTTGTATTGATGGTACCGCAAACCCACCAGTGAGCCATCGTCGTTGAAATAGAAGAAGTCCTCTCGCGGGCTCTTCGCCGACTTCCCGCTCAGGTAGTCCGTCAGGTTGTACCCGTCGAGGTGCACCTTGAAGGTCTTCCCCGCCGCCTGGTATCCGGTCAGCAGCTGTTCCTTCACGTTCGGATTGCCGGCGGCCGACACCAGCGTCGGGACCCAGTCCTCGTGCGACACGATGTCGTTGAGGACCGTGCCCGGCTGGATGGTGCCCGGCCACTTGATCATGCCGGGGACTCGGTAGGCGCCTTCCCAGTTCGAGGCCTTCTCGTTCCGGAATGGCGAGCTGCCGCCGTCGGGCCAGGAGAACTTCTCGGCGCCGTTGTCGGTGGAGTACTGCACGATCGTGTTGTCCGCGATGCCGAGGCTGTCGAGGAGATTCAGCAGACGGCCGACCTGCGCGTCATGCCCGACCATCCCGTCGGGATAGATCCCCAGGCCGGTGACACCCTCCTGCGCTGGCGTCAGGTGGGTCCAGATGTGCATCCGGGTGGAGTTGAACCAGACGAAGAACGGCTTGTCGCCCTTGGCGGCCTTGATGATGAACTCCTTCGCCGCCGCCTCGAACTCGTCGTCGATCGTCTCCATCCGCTTCTTGGTGAGCGGGCCGGTATTCTCGATCCGCTGCTTGCCGTTCGGTTCGCGCCCACGAGTGGAGGACACCACGTGGCGCGTACTTGGCCCGGAAGGCGGGGTCCTTCGGGTAATCCGGGTTCTCGGGCTCTTCCTCGGCGTTCAGGTGGTAGAGCGAGCCGAAGAACTCGTCGAAGCCGTGCATGGTGGGGAGCATGGCGTCGAGGTCGCCGAGATGGTTCTTCCCGAACTGGCCGGTCACGTAGCCCTGCGGCTTGAGGAGCTCGGCGAGGGTCGGATCCTGCGGCTGGAGCCCTTCCTTGGCGCCGGGGAGCCCGACCTTCAGCAGGCCGGTCCGGAAGGGGCTCTGGCCGGTCAGGAAGGCGCCCCGGCCGGCGGTGCAGCTCTGCTGGCCGTAGAGATCGGTGAAGAGGGCGCCCTCGCGGGCGATCCGGTCGATGTTGGGGGTCTTGTAGCCCATCTGGCCGAGGTTGTAGGCACTGATGTTCCAGTACCCGATGTCGTCACCCCAGATCACCAGGATGTTGGGCTTCTTGGCTGAGCTCTGCGCGTTCGCCAGGGGTACGAGGGCGAGCGTGAGGGTCAGCAGGATCGCGCCGATCTTACGCATGTGGAAAAGGGCTCCATGTCAGGGGGTAGACAAAAAGGTTCTGCTCCGTAGATGCGTTTGTCAAGCGAGTTCGGGGGCAGGCGCGGGAGGCGGTGTTCCTTCCCCGCCTCCACGCCCTAGAAGCTGACTACCCCGAAGAAGCTCAGCGTGTTCCGCGTGACGCTCGGCTCCGAGTCGAACCCGAGCAGCGCGGCGTTCTCGAACGACACGCCCAGCTGGCTGTGGTACGACGCCCATTCCCCCTTCAGGCTGACGTCCGATCCCGCGCGGGAGGGGCGCGTTGCTCCGGATGCAGGAAGAACTCGAGCCCGCCCCCCAGTGGGTGGTATTGGGCCAGAGGTTGTTGTTGGGGAAGAAGGTCGGTTGCCGAATCCAGGGGCCATCGGAGTCGGTCAGCGGCACGCCATCGGTCGCGATGTCGGTCGCACGGTACCAGCTCCAGCCATACCCGACCTTCAGGTAGGGCTGGATGCCGCCCGTCAGCAGGTTGTAGCGGATGCTGCTGGCAAGCTCATAGAACTTCAGGGTGCCGGTCACGTCGAACGGATCATCGGGGCGGTCGGTGATCGGGCACGGAGATGCTGAGGCCGCTGCTGGAATTGTGAAAGGTGTTCTCGGTCACCCAGCGCTTGCCGAGGTAGAAGCGCGATCTGCACGGCATAGGAGGTCGCGTTGTCCGCGCTCGTCTGTCTCTTCTCCCGACGGGCGTCAGCGTCGGGTCGGCCTCGATGTACCGGGCGAGGATTTCGTCGAGCTGCGGCCCGGCCACGAGGAGTGCATGCCCACTCCGACTGTCATGTCGGCCGTCGTGACTCCGCCGGCCAGTGACATGGTCGCGCACCGGCAGCTCCGCCTTCGGAACGTACTGAGCCGGGAACTTGCCGAAGAGTCGGCGCACCGGGAGCGAGCAGGATCTTGTAGATCACATCGATCGGGGGCAGCGTGATCAGCGCGACGATCGGTGCGTTCAGGTAGCCCAGGTTGTTCTGCACCTGGTCAAGCGGGGAGGTCGTGACGATGGCGTGCAGGCGGTGCGGGTCGTAGAGGTGGTAGCCTCCGGAGGCGCCGCTGCGGTTCCAGCCGCCGTTATACGTGACCGTGAACGGGGCGAGGTTGCCCGTTTCTGCGTGGCTCACGATGCCCGCGAATGGAGACTTGGCCGCCGGATACCCGGAGCGGATCGGCAGGACGAACCACGCCCAGTCGCGGCGGTAGTCGGGGTCGGTGTAGACCTGCGCGTAGACCCGTTCCCAGTCGGGGAGCAGCTTGACTCGACTGGCCGAATCAAAGGGCTCCACGTAGTCGGGCAGGGGAGCTCCCTCGGTGAGGTAGGCCTGGTGGTCGAAGCTCTTCTTCACCTCTTCGGCGGCGTCGGCCGGGCCGATCTTCTCGTAGATCCCGGCGAAGGGATAGGTGCCGTGTCCGTCCTGGTTGTGCGCCCCGGGGGAATAGAGGAAGAGATCGAGCCCCTTGCTGTTCGCGCCGATGTAGGCGATCGGGTGGGTGTTGACCTGCGTCTCAGCCGAATCCGCCCATGCCCGGTAGCGCACGATGGCGGCCACCTGGTCGGCGCCCACCTTTTCCGACGCCGCGGCCTGATACTGCCGGCGCCACTCTTCACGCGGAGCGTATGCGTTCGGCGAGGAGAAGTCCACCGGCATCACGTTTTCGTGGAAGTAGTAGTCGATCCGGCGGATGACCAGCGGGTCGTCGCCGCCCAGCTGGTCGGGGCCGCGGCGCAACAGCGCCTGGATCTGGTCGCCGGTCTGGGGTTCCGTCACCTGTGACATCGGGCTGATGACGACGTTGATGTGCTCCCAGTCGCCCTCGTGCTTGTTGCCGGCGTCGTTGTACGGATAGAAGAACCAGTACTGCATCGTGAACTCGTAGCGCTCGTCCTGGCTGCCGAGCACGGGCACCGGCGAGATGAACGGGTGGACATAGACGGAAATCGCCGGCCGATACTCCGCCTTCATCCGTCCGGTGGACGGGTCCTCGAACGCCGCCTTCCACGTGGATGGGCTGAATCCTGGCCAATTCCAGTAGAGGACGGAAAAGGGATCAAAAGCGGCGGAGACGGCGGCGGTGTTGAACCGCTCCTCGAGCGGACTGTTCGGATTGAACTCGCGCAGCAGCTGGAGCACGCGACAATCTTCAATGGGCGTCTGGGCGCGGAGCAGCGCGAGCAGGCTGTCATGGGAGACGGCGCCGGCAGGGCAGGGCTGGGAGCCGAGCGAGGCGAAGTTGACCGTCTCGGTCCCGACCAGCCGGGCACTGGCGTGGATGTCCCACCGGTCCACCGTGAGAATCGTGGATCCGCTGATCTCCTGCGCCTTCTGCATGTCGAGCGGGACGTTGCCGGTATTGCGGATCATGAACGGCGCGAATCGGACGCCGAGGGCGTGCAACAGCCTCCCCCGACCGTCCTCGATACCATCTTTCGGCGCTTCGTCGCGGAATCCAGTGCCGTTGGTGGGCCCGTAGAGTTCGAAGACGCTGTCGGGCACGGTCTGTCGCACGATCCTGGGATACGTAAGCGGAACGTACTGGAAGTATTCCTGTTTGGTCATCTCGGCGTCCTGCGCTCGAAGCGGTGCAGTCACGAGGATGGTGGCTGCAAGCACGGCGCCAAGGCGGAGGGCGGAGCGGGATGGCATCACGGATTCACTCCCAAGGAAGAACGTCGGGTCAGTCGTTCAGGAAATATTCGATGGTCGAGACCACGCGCACCCGCTTCGAGATCTGGCCCTGTTCGCTGATGCCGGGGGCCTGGTCTCGCGCCAGGATTTCAAAGACACCCTGATTGGCGCGGCGAATGCCGCCGAGGTGGCTCTTGGAATCGGTGGCGAACTGGTCGGCGGATTCGCGGGCGCGGCTGGTGGCCTCGGCGATCATCTGCGGCTTGAGATCGTTGAGTCCGGAAAAGACAAAGGTCGGGCCGCCCCCGCCGTACTCCTGCCCCGAAGAGAATACCACCCCCGCCTGCACAAGTTCCCCCACCTTCTGGCTCGCCGCCAACACCCCGGCGGGGTCGCTGCTGCGGACCATGAGCGTCTGGTTGATGACATACCGCATCACGGCGTCGGAGTTGCGGTACTGGTTGGTGGAGGCGTCACTGACCGAAAAGGCCTGGAGTTCGACCAGGGTGGTGTCGATGCCCTGACGGGCCAGAAACCCCCGGACCTGACCGAGCTGCGTCGAGAGCCGGGCGTAGGCCCGGTTGAGGTCGTTGTCGCTGACCACAAGGCGCAACGGCCAGAGCGCGAGGTCGGCCTGGGCCTCGCGTTCGGAGATCCCCTTCACGGTGACATACCGGTCCGCGGTCCGGCTCGCCGCGAGCCCCGCGCCGGCCAGCCACCCGGCGGCAGCGATGCCGAGGGCGAGGATGACCGCGCCGGTGATCAGTGGTTCAGGCTTCTTCACCATTGCTCCGTTTCAGTGTACGAGGGACGAGGGAAGGCCGGAGGAGCGCCGGAAGTTCGGAAGCACGGCTCGAGGGGTGCCAGGGCGATCACCCGCGCGGTGTTCCGACCCTCCGCTGGTTTCCGGCCTTCCCTCGTTTGCAGGTTCGGCCCCGCTTTCCCGCTGACTACACCCCGAGCTGCTCCTCGATCTCCTGCCGCCGCAGCAGCTCCCAATACCGCCCCCCCGCCGCCAGCAGATCGGCGTGGACCCCTTCCTCGACCACCTTGCCACCGTCGAGCACGATGATCCAATCGGCATCCCGGACCGCGGCGAGCCGGTGGGAGATAATAATGCTGGTCCGCTCGGCGAGGGCATCGCGAAGCCCAGTCAGGATGCGGGCCTCCGTATGCGCATCCACCGCACTGAGCGCATCGTCCAGGATGAAGACCGGCGGGTCCTGCGCCAGCGCTCGCGCGATCGCCGCCCGCTGCTTCTGTCCGCCGGAGAGGTTGATGCCGCGCTCCCCCAGCATCGTATCGTAGCCCTTCGGCAGGTCGGGCAGCGCCTCGGCCAGTTGTGATACCTGGGCCACACGGTCGAGCCGTCCGTCGTCAGGGGCGCCAAGGAGAATGTTCTCCCGAACGGTGGCACTGAAGAGAAACGTCTCCTGCGGGACCACGCCAAGGTTCCTCCGCAACTCCTCCAGGGCGATGGTGCGGATGTCGAGGCCGTCGAGCAGGACACGTCCTTCGTCAGGGTCGTAGCTGCGGGCCAGGAGCTCGGCGATGGTCGACTTGCCGGCACCGGTGGCCCCGACGATGGCCAGCGACTGCCCCGGTTCCACGCGGAACGAGACATCCTGCAACACCCACCCGCGATCCTGTGCGCCGGGATACTTGAACCACACATGCTCCATCGCGATGCTCCGGGCGCCGCGACGCGGAGGGAGGAGGGCGGGATTGCGCGGGGACTTGATGGCGGGTCGCTCGAGGAAGAGGGCGTTGATCCGCCCCATCGACGCCTCGCCGCGCTGCACCAGCGTCACCGCCCACCCCAGCGCGATCAGCGGCCACGCGAGCATCATGAGGTAGACGCCGAAGGCCACATACTCACCGACGCTGACCGTCCCGGCCATGACCAGCCGGCCCCCGACCGCCAACACCACCACACCGCCGAGCCCCGCCAGGAGCGCCAGGAGGGGATGGAACGCCCCCTGCGCCTTGGCAAGGGCGATGTTCCTGGTCCGGTACTCGTCATTCAGCCGCCGGAACTCGGCCGTCTCGGCCACTTCCTGGCGATAGGCCCGCACGATCCGAAGCCCAGAGATGTGTTCGTGCACGTGGGTCGTCATGGTGCCGAACTGGTCCTGGATCGCCAGGGAGCGATGGTGGATCTTCTGCCCGAGCGTGATCATCACCACCGGCAGGCCAAGCAGGGGCAGCAGCGCCAGCACGGTGAGCCGGGGACTCATCGCCAGCATGGCAGGGAGGATCATCGAGACGCGGACGGCCGTGTCCACCATGTACATCATGGCCGGGCCGGCCGCCATCCGTGCCGCGAGCAGGTCGTTGGTGGACCGCGCCATCAGGTCGCCGGTGGAAGAACGATCGTAGAACGCAGGGTGAGAGCCGCTCGAATTGCTGGAAGAGGTCGTTGCGGAGGTCGAACTCGACATGCCGGCTCCCGCTGTTCAGGAGCTGGCGCATGCCGAACCGTGCCGTGCCTCCGAGGAGGGTGACGCCCACCAGCAGGAGGGCGGTTCGGGCGACCGAGGCGGGTGTGGCCCCGCCGTCGATCAGGTTGATGCCATGTTCGAGGATCTTGGGGCCGAGAGTGATGAGCGCGTTGGACAGCACGACGCACACCATGCCGATGACGTAGGTGCGTTTGTATTTTGTGATGTAGGGCACAAGCGCCCGGAGGTGCTTCAGCATATATTTATGATTGTCATGTAAGCAATTTCGTCGGGAGCAACAACGCCCGGCAAGCCGTCCCATCAGGAGTTTGACCATGCGTACAATGCTGACTGCCCTCTGTGTCGTGACCCTCGCCGCCTGTGGTGGTGGTGACAAGAGCGACTCGGCCGTCGCTGACAGCCTGAGCCGCGACCTTCAGCTCGCCCAGCAGGACTCGACCAATCCGATGGCCGATACCGCCGGCACGCCGGCCGCGGCCCCGGTGGCAGTGACGACCGCCGCTACGCCGTCGACCAGTCGAAGCCCGCGACCTCGACCCCGACCCCCAAGCCGGTCGCCCCCGCACCCCCGCCCGACGCTCGCCTCCGGGGCCACCTTCTCGGCGACCGTGCCCGACACCGTGAGTTCGCGGACCACGAAGTCCGGCGCGATGATGCAGGCCAAGGTCGGTACGGATGTCATGTCGGAAGACGGGCGCCTGGTGATCCCGGCCGGCTCGACCGTCAACATTCGACTCGACGAGTTCAAGTCCGCCCCCACGAAGGGTGGCAAGGAGACCTTCTCGGCGTCGCTCGTTTCCGTCATCATCGACGGCACCAGCTACCCGATTTCCGGCAACGGTCGATCATCTCGACTACACGCTGAAGGGGCGGGGCATCACGGCGGGGACCGCTGGCAAGGTCGGCGCCGGCGCCGCTGCGGGCGCGATCCTCGGCAAGGTGATCGGCGGCAACTCGAACGGGTGCCATCGTCGGTGGCGCGGTCGGTGCGGCCGGCGGCGCCGTGGTCGCCAATGAAACCGGCGACCAGGACATCACTGTCCTTCCCGGTGCCAAGGTCACCATGACGGTGACGGAGGCGTTTGTCGCAGGGTAGGCAGGCTGGCAGGGCGGCAGGGTGGCAGAAACAACGCGACCGCCGCCCTGCCCAGCTGCCCCCCGGCCCCGCCTAGTATCCCGCCCCTCCCCCTCCCAGTCTCGGATCGCTCACCCCCTGCCACCCGGCCGGGGTCCGGATAATCGCCTCCACGTCGCCGGTGTAGCCGTCCTCATTCACCACGTGCCCCATCTTCTCCAACTGGGCGATCACTTCCGGTGAGAAGCCCCCTCGCTCGATCCGCATCGAGTTCGGCAGCCCCTGGTGATGCAGTCGGGGGGCCGTGACGGCGTCCGGGAGGGACATCTGGTGGTCGAGGACGTTGCTGATCACGTGGTAGACCATCGTGATGATCCGCGGTCCCCCGGGCGTCCCCACCACCATCAACAGCTGCCCATTCTCGTCCACCACGAAACTCGGCGTCATCGCCGAGAGCGGACGCTTGCCCGGCTGCAATCGCGTTCGAATCGCCCTGGACCAGGCCGTACATGTTCGGCTTGCCCGGGGCACTCGCCAGGTCGTCCATCTCGTCGTTCAGGAGAAAGCCGGCCCCCGTCACGGTGACGGCGCTGCCGTAGCTGTTGTTGAGCGTGGTCGTGATGCTGACCGCGTTCCCCTCGGCGTCCACGATGGAGTAGTGCGTGGTGGAGGGCCCGTCCTTCAGCCCCGGGAGCACCTCGCCGGTCGTCGAGGCCCGCTTCGGGTCGATGGTGGCGCGCCGCTCGTCGGCGTAGCCCTGCGAGAGCATCTGCTCCACCGGATTATGGACGAAGCCTGGGTCGCCCATGTACGCGTTCCGGTCCATGAAGGCTCGACTCATCGCCTCCGCCTCGAGGTGCATGAGCTCCGCGGACCCGAACGGCGGCAGCGGCGTGAACCCTTCCATCATGTTGAGGATCATCCCCATCGTGGTGCCACCCGAACTGGCCGGTGGCATCGAGTAGATCGTGTCACCGCGATAGGGGAGGACGATCGGGTCGCGCCAGTAGGTCTTGTACGCGGCCAGATCCGCATGCGAGATCAGGCCGCCCCCTCGCTCCATCTCGGCCACGATCAGGTCTGCGGTCCGTCCGGTGTAGAACCCGGCGGCACCCTTGTCGCGAATCCGCTCCAGGGTCTTGCCGAGGTCCTGCTGGACCAGCGTGCTGCCGACGACCGGGGGTTGGTTGTCGGGGAGGAACTGCGCGCGAGAGGCGGGAAAGAGGTAGAGTCGCGACATCTCATCGCCGATGGACTCCCGCCGATAGTCGTCGACCACGTACCCCTCGTTCGCCAGTTTGATGGCGGGGTTGATGACATCGGCGAACGGCAGCCGGCCGAACCTCTGGTGCATCTCCACCAGCCCCGCCGGCGATCCAGGCACCGCGGCCGCCAGCGCGCCGGTCACGCTGAGGTCGGAGACGTCGCCGTCCGGCTCGAGATACATGTCGCGGCTCGCGCCAGACGGGGCTTCCTCCCGGTAGTCCAGTGAGTAGACGGCGCCACCCGCCTCCCGATACATCAGGAAGCCGCCGCCACCGATGTTGCCCGCCTCCGGATGCACCACCGCCAGTGCGAAGCCGACCGCGACCGCCGCATCGATGGCATTGCCGCCGGCCTGCAGCACATCGCGTCCCACCTGGCTGGCGATCGGACTTCCGGAGACGACCACGGCGTTCGCCGCGTCGGTCACGCGAGCCTGGTCGGCGTACTTCCATCCGGCGGCGACTCCTGATGGCTGGGGGCCGGCGCAGGCAGGGAGGACCAGCAGCAGCGCGAAGACGGTATGGCGTAGTTGCACGGGAATCCTCGAAGGGGAGGGTGCGTCGGGGTGGAGGTTGCCCCGGACCGAAGTGCTGACCTAATTTAGCGATATCTCTCGGGTGGCAAGTCCGCCCCCCATTCCCCGGCCCAGGTACCCAGTGCGCGACCCCAGGCTCACCGAGCGGAGAAACCCGCGGACAGCGACGATCGACACGCTGGACAGCCTCCAGATCGTCGACCTGATCTCTGCCGAGGATGCAACCGTCCCGGCGGCGGTCGCGGCCGCGCGCGAACCGATTGCCCGAACCATCGACCTGATCGAAGCCGCCTTCCGCGCCGGAGGGCGGCTCTTCTATGTCGGGGCAGGCACCAGCGGCCGGCTCGGGGTCCTCGACGCCTCGGAGTGTCCGCCGACGTTCGGCTCACCACCAGAGATGGTGCAGGGGATCATCGCCGGCGGGGCCGCCGCGCTCGTGACATCGGTCGAGGGGGCCGAAGATGATCTCGACGCCGCAGTCGCGGTCATCGACGAGCGTGAGATTGGCGCCAAGGACGTCGTCGTCGGCATCGCCGCCAGCGGCACCACCCCATTTGTCCGGACCGCGATCGATCGCGCCAGGGACCGGGGAGCACGAACCGTCTTCCTCAGTTGCACCGCGCCGCCCCGGGAGATGACCGAACGCTGCGACGAGTGCATCACCGTGCCCGTCGGCCCTGAAGTCGTGACTGGATCCACCCGGCTCAAGTCGGGCACCGCCACGAAGCTGGTGCTCAACCTCCTCACCACCGGTGCCATGATCAGGCTGGGCAAGACCTACGGCAACCTGATGGTTGACCTGCAGGTCCGAAACCAGAAACTGGTGGACCGGGGTGAGCGGATCGTCATGGAAGTGGCCGGCGTTGAGCGTGAAGCCGCACGGGCAGCGATCGACGCCGCGGGTGGCAGCGTCCGCACCGCGATCGTCATGGTCCGTACCGGCAAGGACCGGGCGGCCGCCGAAGCACTCATTGCCGGTGCGCGGGGCAGGCTCCGCCCGATCCTCGGTGACCCTCCTCCAGTGGACCCCGCCTGATGGAACGCCCCTCGCTCATTGTCGGCCTGATGTCCGGCACGTCCCTCGACGGCATGGACGCGGCGCTGGTCCGCTTCACCGGACCGACCCACGCCGAACTCATTGCCTTCGCCACGAGGCCCTACGACCGCGACGAACGCTCCATGATTCGGGCGGCGCTCGAGGGGCGCGCGGCGGCGCCCGCCCTGGCCCGACTGCATGTGCAGATCGCCGAGTGGGCCACCGAGGCGGTGCAGGCGGTCCTGCACGCGGGTGGTGTGCGCGCCGACGAGGTGGATGGGATCGCCTTTCCAGGCCAGACGATCTGGCACGAACCCCCGCTGGTCAGCTGGCAACTCGGCGAACCGGCGGTGCTCGCCGAGGCGTTCGGGGTGCGCGTCGTGAGCGGATTTCGGGCCCGCGATGTGGCTGCGGGAGGGCAGGGGGCTCCGCTGGTGCCGATGGCTGACCTGCTCCTCTTTGCAGACGCCGAGCGTGACCGGGTGCTGCTCAACCTCGGCGGGATGGCCAACATCACGATGGTTCCCGGGGGCGGCGCCGAAGAGGGAGCGATCGCCTTCGACACCGGCCCAGGCATGGCGATCATCGACGCGGTGGCGCACCGGGTGGATGAGTCCCTGACCTGCGACCTCGACGGGGCAATGGCGGCCGCCGGGCAAGTGAACGAAGCGGTGCTCTCGGAGCTGCTCGATGACGCCTACTTTCACGAGGCACCTCCCAAGAGCACCGGCAGGGAGCATTTCGGCGATACCTACGCCGGCGCGCTGTATCTCCGAGTGCCGGGTGTCGATGCGGTGGCCACCGCGGTGGCGCTGACCGCTCAGTCTGTTGCGGCGGCCGTGCGACGCTGGGCGCCCGGGGCGGGGGAGGTGCTCGTCTCCGGCGGTGGGGTGCACCACCCGGGACTCATGGCATCGCTCGCCGAACTGCTCGCGCCGATTCCGATTCACCGGTTCGATTCGGTCTACTTCGACGGAGACGCCAAGGAGGCGGTGGCCTTCGCCCTCCTCGGCTACCTGACGCTGCACGGCCAGCCGGGGAATCTCCCCGCCGCCACCGGCGCGCGCGGCGCGCGGGTGCTCGGATCAATCACTCCTCCCTGATGCACGGACGCCTGATTCTCCCCGCGCTCCGTTGGCGGGACGACACGGGGTTCGGCCATGAAGCCGAGACCATTGCGTCGGCGCTCAACTTCGGAGCGGGCGGGTTCATCCTCTTCGGTGGACGGCCGGAAGCGGTCCGTACGCTGACTGCCGAGCTTCGAGAACGCGCTGGACGGCCGCTCCTGATTGCCGCCGATCTCGAGCGCGGGGCCGGGCAGCAGTTCCCCGGCCTCTCCGAGTTCCCACCCCCGGCCGCCCTGGCCGCCCTCGACGACCCCGAAGTGATCCGCGCCGCCGCGACCACCACCGCACTCGAGGCGCTGGACCACGGCGTCAACTGGGTCCTGGCGCCCGACGCCGACCTCGATCTCGAGCCCGCCAATCCCATCGTGCAGACGCGCTCCTTCGGCAGCGACGCGAAGCTGGTCGGCGTTGCGACGGCCCTCTGGGTTCAGGCGTGCCAGGAGGCCGGTGCGCTCGCCTGTATCAAGCACTTCCCGGGACATGGCCGCACCACCCGCGACAGCCACGACGAGGTGCCCTCGGTGGATGCGGACAGGGCCACGCTCGAGTCCACCGATCTGGTTCCCTTCCGGATGGGTGTTCTGGCGAACGTCGCCACCGTCATGACGGGGCACCTCCGGGTGCCTGCCCTCGATCCCACGGGCACACCCGCCACCTTCTCTGCGCCGATGCTCCGTTTCCTCCGCGAGGAGCTCGGATTCGGCGGATTGATCGTGACCGACGCCCTGATGATGGGGGCGGCGGTACAGGATGCGGCGAGCAATCCGGCCGTGCGGGCGCTGGCGGCGGGGTGCGACCTGTTGTGCTATCCGGCGGACCCGCGTGCGGCGTACGACGCCATTGCGGAAGCGCTGCGTACCGGGGTGCTGAGCGAAGCCAGGGTCGAGGAAGCGCTCGCACGCTACGGGGAGGCATTGCTGCGCGCGTATGCACCTCACCCGCTTGCGCCGTCCACCTCGCCTCATCCCCCAACCCCCTCTCCAGCAAGTGGAGAGTGGGAGGACCTTCCGGGCGTTCCCCCTCTCCAGTTCCGGAGAGGGGGACAGGGGGTGAGGTGATCGCCAACCGACTGCTGGCACAGGGGTTGATCCGCGGAGCGATGCCTCGGCTCCGCGTTCCGATCGACCTCGTGATCGTGGACGACGACCTCGGCGGCGCCTGGCCCGCATCATCCACGGAGTACGTCGAGATGGCACTGCGGAGCGTCGGAGTGGCGGTCGATCGCGGCGGGAGCAAGGTGGTGCTCGCCTTCGCGGAGCCACGTGCATCGAAGGGACGGGCCGGATTCGGGCCGGAATCTCTCGCGGCGTTGAACCGCCACGGCGATGCCGACGCCGTGATCGTCTTCGGGCACCCGCGGTTGGCGGAGGAAATGCCGGGTGACGCACCGGTCCTGGTCGCGTGGCACCGGCAGCGGTTGATGCAGGAAGCGGCCGCGCGGTGGCTGGTGGAGCATATCGGTTGAGGGCGCTGGATTGGGGTGTGGTGGTCGCCTACCTGGCGGGGACGCTCGTCCTCGGCCTCTGGGTGGCCCGACGCGGGGCGCGGAGCCTGACGGAGTTCTTCGTCGGCGGGCGCGCTATCCCCTGGTGGCTCGCCGCGACCTCGATGGCCGCAACCACCTTCAACGTGGACACGCCGCTCTACGTGGCGGGTCGGGTGGCGAAGGACGGTGTGGCCGGAAACTGGGAGTGGTGGGCCTTTGCGCTGAGCCATGTGCTGGTGGCGGTCGTGCTGGCCAAGCTCTGGCGCCGGGCCAAGGTGCTGACCGATGTGGAGATGACGGAGATCCGGTACGGCGGCCGACCCGCCGCCGGGCTCCGCGCCTTCCGCGCCTTCCTCATCGCCGTGCCCTTCAACTGCCTCAGCATCGGCTACGGCATGCTCGCCATGCGAAAGATGGTCGTCGCCCTCGGTGTCTTCGATGCGATGCCCGATCTTCCGGGCGACGAACGGCTCTGGGCCATCCTCCCGATCCTCGTCATCGTCGTCATCTACACCGCCGCCTCCGGCCTCTGGGGAGTGGTCGCCACCGACTTCGTGCAGTACATCCTGGCGATGGCCGGTGCCTTCACCGTCATGTTCTACGCATTGGGCGAAGTCGGCGGCCTCTCCGGCCTCACTGCCGCGCTGCGCGAGAGCGGTCAGGGGGACAAGCTGAATCTCCTCCCGATCGGTGAGGACGCGACGCTGCCCATCAGCACCTTCCTCGGGTACCTGTTCGTGCAGTGGTGGGCGTTCCGGAACAGCGACGGCGGCGGGATGTTCGTGCAGCGGCTCTCCTCCACCGCGAATGAGAAGGAAGCGGCGAAGGCCGCCCACCTCTTCAACATTCTCAACTACGTGGTCCGCACCTGGCCGTGGGTGCTGGTCGGGCTCGCGGCGCTGGTGGTCCTGCCCAACCTCGGCGACCCTGAACTCGCCTACCCGATCATGATGGTGCGGTACCTCCCCACTGGCATCCTCGGGTTGGTCTTCGCGAGCCTGGTGGCGGCATTCATGTCCACGGTCTCCACGCAGGTCAACTGGGGCGCCAGCTACGTCGTCAACGACCTCTACGCCCGCTTCTCCGGCCAGCAGGACGAGGCCAAACTGATGCGTTCAGCGCGTTGGGCCTCGGTGCTCCTCGCGGCACTCGCCGCGGCGGTGTCGTTCTTCATGGACAGTGTGGGCGGGGTGTTCCGCTTCATCATCCTGATCGGCACCGGGCCGGGGCTGGTACTGCTGCTGCGGTGGTTCTGGTGGCGAATCAACGCCTGGGCCGAAATCGCGGCCATGGCAGCGGGGCTGATCCTCGCGATCCTCAGCTCGACCAGCGGTTTCGCCTCGTTCACCTTCGGCCAGCGGTTGATGCTCTCCGCGTTCGGCGCGATGGCGGTCTGGGTGCCGGTGATGTACCTGACCGCTCCGGAATCTTCGGCGACACTCGACGCGTTCTACACGCGGGTTCGCCCCGCCGGCGCCTGGGGGCCGGTGCGCGCGCGTACCAACCTCACCGCACTGGACGACGGCGTGCGCGATGCGCGCCGCTGGCTGGCGTGGTGTGTGGTGATTCTGGGTGGGACGCTGCTGATCGGCTGGATCCTGCTGGCTGGCTGAACGAAGTGGGGACTGAGGACTTGCCGTCACCCCCGCGAACGCGGGGGTCCAGAGTGACGAGGTACGTCACCCCCGCGAAGCGGGGGTCCAGAGTGACGAGGTTCGTCACCCCCGCGGAAGCGGGGGTCCAGAGTCTGGCGCAGCTGGATTCCCGCTTGCGCGGGAATGACGTGTGCTCTCGCTTCCCCGCCTACTGCAGTTGGTCGAGCAACTCCAGCGCAAACTCCACCGGTACCGCGTCGTAGAGCCTGCCGCCGGCCGATGGGGCCGCGCTCGAGATGATCCCCGCCACCAATCCTTCGGAGTCGATGATCGGGCTGCCGGGGCTCGCCATTTCCCCCCACGCATCAACCGTAATGAACCCCGCCTCAACCCGGGCGGCGGTACCGGTGACCTTGCTGGACGTCACGTTGACCTGACGCCAGTCGTTCCTGGCAGGGATTTCGATCGGCTGTGCGTAGCCGACGATGGCGACGGGCTTGCCGGTGGCGATCGGCGGAGTGCGCCATGCCAGGCCCTGGACAACGGGAACGCCGCCGCGCTGGTCGACCCGAAGAAGTGCCACGTCCTCGACGGCGTGGGTCGAGAGGACGCGGGCCGAGACAGGCTGCGCAATGCCGGGCATCAGCACCAGGAGCTGGGTCGGCGACTCACCGGCGTCGTTGAGCACCGCCCGCCTGGTGGTCAGCATCACGCCACCGGTGCCGTCGCGCCGAATGGCGAAGCCGGATGCCAGCGCCGTGCTGCCGTCCGCGTATTGAGCAATCACGAGGCCGACCGCACCCGCGCTCGGGCCCGCGATCGCCTCGGGGTTGAATTCCGCCGACACGGCAATGTCGCGCTCGCGGGTGATGGCGGAGTCGAGTGACTTCATGATGGCGGCGGTGGCTTCGGCATCGGGACCGGCGTCGAGGAGCGCCGTATGCAGCCGGGTTGCCGCCTGGCGCGCCGAGTCCAGCGACATGGCCATGAAGGGTGAGGCCACCTCGACGGCGGCGACGCTCGCCATCATGCTGTCGGCCTGGGTCAGGAGGAGGAGGCGGGCTTCTTCTGCGGCCAGCCTGATCGCCCGCTTCTCCCAGAAGATGAAAGCGATCACAACGAGGGCGACGAAGGCGACCACGCCCCCGACGATCCGGAACAGTCGACGCTTCCGCGCCGCGGCCGCGGCGTCGCGGGCCAGCTGTCCCGCCTGCTCATCCTCCAGGATGTGTTCCAACTCCTCCGTGCTCATGGTCGGCTTGGCGGGCTGAGCCACCTCCGGTTCCCGGCTCGGTTCCGCAATCGGGGAGCGGTCGGAGAGGAGAAACTGGATCTCTGGCCCGCCGGCGCCGAGCCGGAGGAGGTCACCATCGTTCAGCGGCTGTGCTTCGGAGATCCGCTGGCCGTTGAGGTACGTCCCCTGCATGCTGCCGAGGTCGCGGACAATCCAGACCTCATCCCTCTTCTGGACGATCGCATGCCGGTTGGACACCTCGGTGTCGTGCTCGGCGTCAAGCCGGATCTGGCAGGTGGGATGGCGGCCGAGACTGGCGACGGTACCGCGGATGGGCTCTATGGTACCGCCACGGCCGCCAGAAAGAATGGCGAGGCGTGGGGTCATCGAGTGATCAGCCAGTAGAGCAAGGCGGCGCCGACGAGAACGGCGGTGCCGATGAGGCCGACGGGGGGACGAGGGCGCAGGGGCGGCGTGGGTGGTTCTTCACGCATCGGGAGCTGCAGCGGACGCTCGATGCGGATGCCGCCGGTCTTGTAGCCGACGCGAATGTCATCTTCGAGCGGTTCATCGCCGGGGAGCTCGAAGACATGATGTCCCGGCTCGTGCGCGGTGCGACTGAGGGGAAGCCCCTCCCCCTCGAAGCGGGCCGCCACCACCGTGATGTTGTCGGGTCCGCCACGGGTGTTGGCAAGATCAATGAGCGCGCTGCAGAGCGTCGCGAGGTCGCTGATGCGTCCCGCATGCTCGGCAAACTCCTCCCGGCGCACCTGCCCGCTCAACCCGTCGGAACAGAGGATCAGCACGTCGCCGCGCTGAAGCTCCTCATAGGTGAGGTCCACCCGCACCTGCGGGTCCGGCCCGAGCGCCTGGAGGATGATGTTCTTCCGCTCGCTCTTCTCGGCCTGCTCCTCGGTCATCTCGCCGGCATCGACGAGGCGCTGGGTGAGGGACTGGTCCTTGGTGAGCTGCGTCGCGACACCGCGGCGGATCATATAGGCGCGGCTGTCCCCGATCTGGGCGAGGTAGAGATCGGTGCCGTACACCCCGGCCGCGGTCACCGTCGTGCCCATCCCCCGCACATCCGGGTGCTCGTGCGCGTAGTCGTGGAGCTTCTGATTGGCTACCTCGACCGATTCACGGACCCGGAAGGCGAATCGTTCCCGGCTGGTATCCTCGTCCTTGGTCCAGGTGTCGGCCATGTGCTTGTGAATCGTCTCCACCGCGAGCGCGCTGGCCAGCTCCCCGGCGGCCGCACCACCCATCCCGTCCGCCACCAGGAACAGCGAGCCCCGGGGCCCGACGTGGCAGAGCTGCACATCACTGGCGTCGCAGAGCTCGCCCGTGCTCAGGTCGGCAACGAGGTAGGTGTCCTCGTTGTGATCCCGCGTGCGGCCGACGTCGGTCCGGCCTGCGACCGACACATGAACGGGGGGAATGGTCACCGGGCTCGGCGAGTGTGTGCGGGGGGACAGAAGGTGGAAGCGCGCACCACGAGTGCTCCGGGCCGAAGAAGGTAGGGGGAGGCGGAATCTAGGCCGGCACCGGGGGGGCGTCAATCGTCCGGGAAAGTCGGTGCCCGGGGGCCCGAATGCTTGTCGCAAGTCGTATTCTGGAAGTACCTTCCGCTGATGCGCTTCCACCAACTCCATACGCTCCTGATCCTCCTCGCCGTCGCGGCCCCGGTCAGCGCTCAGCAAGGCAAGGCAAGTGACCCGAATCGGGGCCGGCTCCCCGCGATCCAGAAGACGACGGGCCCGCTGGCGCTCACGGTCGTCTACCCCGCCAGGAGCGACGTCGTCTCCACCTCGGGCGACAACTCGTTCATCTTCGGCAGCACCGGGACCGGAGACGCGCGGCTGACGATCAACGGTGACTCGGTGAAGGTCTGGCCCAACGGCGCCTACCTGGCCTGGTTGCCGTTCCCCAAAGACAGCGTCATGTCGTTCAAGCTCGTGGCCGCGCGGCCCGACGGCTCCCGCGATTCGCTGGTCTACAAGGTCCGCCGCACGCTGCGGGCAGCCCCGCAGACCACCCCGCTCTGGATCGACACCCTCTCGTTCAAGCCGAGGGGCAGGGTCTGGTGGCCCGCCGACGAATATCTCCCGCTCTCGGTCCGAGCCGCGGAGGGGTCGACGGTGCGCCTGGTGCTTCCCGACGGGACGATCGTCCCGCTGGCCAACTCGGTGGGCTACGACGATGTGTCATGGGGCGTACGCGCCTTTGATCGCGACACCGCCAGCCTGGCCCGCTCGGTTCGTGCCGACCGGTATGTCGGCGTGGTCCGCGGCGCCGCCTTCGGCAGCGACCCAGGCCCGTTGCTCGGCGTGGAGGCCGCGCCGGGCTGCCCGGTCTGCCGGCGGAGAAGCGCGCGTGGCGCAGACACCCTCCTCGCGATCGTGGAGGCCATCAAGGGCGCCGACACCGTCCGCGCGCGCTGGCCACTTCGCGTTTCTCTTCTCGACAGCATCCCGGTCGTGGTGGAGCTGAACGACGACACCGCCGGCAAGGGAGACACGGACCGCCTCACCGTCGGGCGGGCCGCGCCGGGCGCGACCTACCACTGGTTCTTCCCGGCCGGGACGCGGGCCAACGTCTCGGGTCGACTCAACGGCGACCTCCGGCTGGCGCTCTCCGCGACCTCCCTCGCCTGGATTGCCGCGAGGGACGCACACGCGCTGCCGGAAGGCACGCCGCCGCTCGAGGCGGTCGTTGGATCGGTGTCGCTGACTTCCGCGCCGACGAGCGCGACTCTCCGGATCCCGTTGAGCGCCCGGGTGCCGTTTCTCGTCTCCGAAACCGAGTCGTCGATTACCGTGCGGCTCTATGGAGCCGCAGCGGACGTAAACTGGATGCGATACGGCGGCTCGGATTCCCTGGTGGAGCAGATGGACTGGGAGCAGGAGACGGCGGATGAGGTAACCCTCACGCTGGACCTCGCCCGGCCGGTCTGGGGTTACCGCACCCGCTGGGATCGCTCCGACCTGATGCTCGAAATCAAACGGCCCCCGGTCATCCAGAAGTCCCGTCCGCTGGCGGGCGTCCGGATCGTGGTGGACGCCGGCCACCCGCCCGGCGGCGCGACCGGCCCCACCGGGTACACGGAAGCGGAAGCGAACCTCGGCGTCGCCCTGAAGCTGCAGGAGTTGCTCGAGGCGGGCGGGGCAGAGGTGCTGATGACCCGAACGACTGAGACGGCGGTGGATCTCGCGTACCGGCCCTTCTTTGCCGACAGCGTCGATGCCGACCTGCTCATCTCGGTCCACAACAACGCCCTCCCCGACGGGGTGAATCCCATCACCAACAGCGGGACCAGCGTCTTCTACAACCAGCCGCGCAGCGCCGCCCTCGCGCGCGATGTGCAAGCCGCGCTGGTCAAACGTCTTGAACTCCGGGATCTCGGTGTCGGCCGGGGCGATCTGGCCCTGGTCCGCCCCACCTGGATGCCCTCCATCCTGACCGAGGCAATGTTCATGGCGATTCCTGAGCAGGAATCGGCGCTCCGGACCCCCCTGGGCCACAGGATGTACGCGGAGGGGGTCTACAACGGGGTCCTGGAGTATCTGAAGAGCCGCTAGAGGGCGGGGAAGCGGGAAGGCGGGAACGCGGGGAAGTCACCTGTGAATCCCAGGAGCGCTCCGGCGTCTCCAACTCCAGGACCCCAATGACAGGCGAGATGACAACCGTTTCCTTCCGGAACAGCTTCCCCGCTTCCCCGCTTCCCCGCCTCGGCGCGCTGCTCGGGCTGCTTGTGTTGCTCGCTACTCCGGCTCGAGCTCAATCGCCCGAGCTACGCGCCGAACTCGAAGCGTGGCGCGACACCCTCGCCCAGACCTCCGACACCATCCTGCTGCTCCGCTGGGAGCGGCTGATGATTACCGAGGCCAAGGCCGACCGCGACAACACGATGCTGCATATGCGGCTCGGCTTTCTCTCTCTCCGCTTCGGCGATCTCGCCGGCGGCCTCCACTACGACGACGCCGCCTCTGAGTTCGAATGGGCCACCCAGCTCGAGCCGAACTGGCCCTACCCCTGGTACGGGCTCGGCATCGCCGAGCTGTCGATCGGCGACTCGCAGATCGCCATCGTAACCGGACTCAAGACCATGTTCGGGAAGGACGCGCTCGCCAAGGCGGCGGACGCCTACGCGCGTTCCGCCGAGGTGGACCCTGGATTCGTGCAGGGGCTCGTGGAGCTGGCGAACACCTCGCTGGCCCAGCGCGTCAACATCCGACTCGACGTGGCGCTCGACGCCCTCCGGCAGAGCGCCAGCAGCCAGTCGGCCCAGCACCCCGAGGTGCTCCTGGCACGCGGCCGCATCGAGCGGGAGGTCGGGAGCCCGGATTCCTCCGTGGCCGCCCTCACGAGCTACCTCGCCAACGGCGGCGACCAGGGCCTCGGTCTCTACGAGTTGGGACGCAGCCAACTCGGCCTCGGGCTCGATGTCGGCGCCACGAGCTATTACGAGGGGGCGGCGTACAACGACACGGCGAGCGTGGCCCTCTATCGCAAGGACCTGGAGTACTTCACATCGGAGGCGGAGCTCGCGGCGTTCGATTCGACCGCAGGGCAGGGGCGTTCCACCTGGCTGAAGGAGTTCTGGACCGGGCGCGACGACGCCAGCCTGCGGAGCCCGAACGAGCGGCTGAAGGAACACTACCGGCGGCTCCAGTACGCCCGGACCAACTTCCGGCTGGCAAGCGTCCACCGGCACTACAATATCGAGGAGATCTACCACTCCGGCAGCGACGAGTTCGACGACCGGGGGATGATCTATCTCCGGCACGGGACGCCGTCCGACCGGGCCTCGTATGCCGAGCCCGGGGTCGAACCGAATGAGACGTGGGTCTATCGCCATCCCGACGGGGACCTCGTCTTCCACTTCGTGTCGCGCGAGGATGTGCAGGACTTCAAGCTGGTCGAGAGCCTGCTCGACATCTTCGGCTACGCGACCGCGGTGCAGCTGCAGGGTTCCTCGCGATCGCTCGCGTCCAACACCACGACGGAGCAGCTCCTCTCCTCCCGGCAGAACATCTCGCCTCTCTATACCAAGATGAAGAGTGCGGGCGGGGCGAGCGTCAGCCGCTACATCGCCGAGGAGCGGAGCCAGGGGCGCTCGAGCTACGCCCGCGGAACCTCCACCGATACCCACGAACTGCACTTCGCCCGGCCGCTGAGCGCCAGGGTGCAGGTGTTGGCCGTTGGGTATGACGCGAATGGCCCGCTCGTCCAGGTGGCGTACGCCATTTCGGGAGGGTCGCTCACCGGCGTGCCGACGTCGCGGGGCCAGGTCTACCCAGTTCGCTTGCGTTTCTCCGTGCTCGACTCCGCTGGCAGGTCGGTGGCCAGGATCGACACCACCCGGTTCTTCCTCTCCCGCACACCGGTGCCGGTCAAGGAACACCTGGTGGGGCGCGCGGAGGTCAATGTGCCGCCGGGGAACTACGCGTATCGCGTCCTGGTGCAGCAGGGTGAGGACGCCGGGCTGATCCTGCCGACCGACAGCGTGCGGGTCAGCAGCGAGGTGCGGCTTTCGGTGAGTGACCTTGTGCTCGGTCGCCGCGAGAACAACCTCGGCTGGATCGCCGGGCCCGCGGACACGGTGTACTTCAACCCGCTCGAGACCTTCCGCCGCACCGACGCGATGCAGCTCTACTACGAGGTCTACGGCGCTACGCCTGGCACGGTGCTCAAGACCGAGGTGGTGGTGAAGAAGGGCGGCAGTGGCGGGCTCTTCGGCAAGGGTGGATCCGCCATCAGCCTGAAGTTCGAGGACAAGGCGCAGGGAGAGGTGACCCGCGCCAACCGGACCCTCGACCTCGCCAAGCTCAAGGCGGGGACCTACACCATCGGTGTGCGGGTGACCCGGCCGGACAGCTACACGAACTACCGGACACAGCAGTTCACGGTGATTGACCCCTGACGGGGTCGGGCGGGGCTGGAAGGCAGCGGGGCAGGGTGGCAGGGAGGCTGCGGGCCAGTGGGTCGCGCCTTCATTGTCATTCCCGCGAAAGCGGGAATCCAGCGGCGCCAGACTCTGGACCCCCGCTTTCGCGGGGGTGACGATTTATGCTTCCCCGCTTTCGCGGGGGGACGAGCCTCGTCCCTCTGGACCCCGGCTTTCGCGGGGTGACGATCTTCAGTTCGCTTCCCCGCCCATATCGCGTTGCGCCCCTCCCCTTTGATCCGTAGCTTTGCCCCATGCACTGTGCTAGCTGCGGCCACAAGCTGGAGGAGGCCTGGACCGCCTGTCCCTTCTGTGGGTCGCGGGTCGGGGGCGCGGCTGACGCACACGGCGTCACGAAGGGGGACGTCTCCCAGACGGCCCTGATCCGCGACACGCTGGCCGCCGAATACGAAATCATCGAGGAACTCGGTCGCGGCGGCATGGCCATCGTCTTCCGCGCCCGGGAAATCGCGCTGGACCGGGAAGTGGCGGTCAAGGTGCTGCCCTTCTCGCTCGCGTTTGACGGCGAGTTCGTCGAGAGGTTCCAGCGCGAGGCCCGCACCGCCGCACAGCTCGAACATCCCAACATCATTCCGATTTATCGGGTCGGCCGGACCGGCCAGGTCATCTTCTTCGTGATGAAGCTGGTGCGCGGCGGCTCCCTCGGGACATTGCTGGAGGGCGGGGGGCGGATTCCGCCGAGCGAGATCCGCCGCATCCTGGTCGAGTCGGGGAAGGCGCTCAACTACGCCGCCGAGAAGGGGATCGTCCACCGCGACATCAAGCCCGACAACATCATGTTCGACGAGCACGGCGCCAGTGTCATCACCGACTTCGGGATCGCGAAGGCGGCGCAGCGGCCAGCGGCTCACCAGCACCGGCATGTCCATCGGGACGCCGCACTACATGAGCCCGGAGCAGGCGCGGGCGCAGGAAACCGACGGCCGGAGCGACATCTATTCGCTGGGCGTGGTGGCGTACCAGGCGCTGATGGGTGAGGTGCCGTACGACGGGGAGGATTCGTTCGCCATCGGGTACAAGCACATCATGGATCCGATCCCGGAGCCGGTGCTGAACACGCCGGACGAGCGGCGGCTCTTACGTGGTCATCAAGAAGATGCTGGCGAAGGACCCGGCCGACCGGTTCCAGTCCGGGCTCGACCTGGTCGAGGAGATCGAGGGGCGGCCGGCGGCGCCAAGGCGGATCTCCGGCGCCACCACGCGGGAGCGGCTGGCGGCGATGCCGACCACGCCGATGCCGAAGGAGACGGTGGACGCCCTGAAGACCGCCCGCCCCGCCATGCAGCGCTCCGCTGCCGCGCGTGAACTGGGGCAGCAGAAGAGCGGTGGCTTCCTGGTCTGGTTGATCGTCCTGCTCGTGGTCGCTGCCGGCGGGGTCTTTGGGGCAGGAAAGATGGGGTATGGGCCGTTGGCGCCGGAGGTGCAGGGCGGTAGCGGCGGGGACGTGGGGACGCGGGGAAGTGATTCGATGGTTGCCGCTGCCCCCGCCCTCGACACGGTTGTCGGGCCGAGCGTGCTGCCGGACTCGGTCGTGCATGACGGTATGGCCTCCGATTCCGCGACTGCCCAGCTGCCCCGCGGCCCCGCTTCCCCGCCTAATTCAGGCCCTCCCGGTTTCCTTCGAATTCAGGGGCTGCCGAGGGGGAGTACTGTCCTGGTGGACGAGGTCGCTCCCGATTCCACGCCGATCCGGCTCAGTCCGGGGCCGCACATCGTCGCCATCTCGGCGCCGCAGCACGTCTTCTATGTCGATACGGTAAACATCCGGTCCGCGCTCGAGTTGACCTTCACTCCGCTGCTGACGCCGGTCGGGGAGCCGCTCCGCACGCAGCGGGGGGGGACACAGACCCTCGGCCCGGTGGACACTTCCGTCCCCACCTGTGACAAGCCGGGGCCGGGTTACAATAAGGACCAGGTCTGTTGGGATGTCCGCCCGTTGCCGGTGGCGCCACCGCGGGTGCCGGTGCCGGCGGCGATGACCCCGTTGCCGAGGCTCGGTGGTCCTCTGGTCAAGGTGAACGTCGACGGGACGACGGCGGAGATGGCGACGCTGCGCCCCTCCGAGAGTGAGGCGTTCAACGGTCTGGCCAGATGAGTACGCCGCGACGATGCGCTGGCGGCCGGCCTCCAAGGACGGGGTGGCGGTGGTGGCGTGGACGCAGGTCCGACTCGAGGCAATCCATCAATGAGCCGAGGGGTATAGTGCCGAATATTCACAAGACGGCCTGGGTGGCACCGACCGCCGTGGTCATCGGAGACGTGACGCTGGGGGCTGAATCGAGCGTCTGGTACACCACGGTCATCCGGGGGGACATGGCGCCGATCACCATCGGGGCCCGGACCAACATTCAGGACGGGACCATCGTGCATGTGGACGCCGGGTTCCCGTGTACGATCGGCGAGCGGTGCGGGGTAGGGCACAAGGCCATCCTCCACGGCTGCACGGTGGAGGACGAATGCCTCATCGGCATGGGGAGCGTGCTCCTCAACGGGGTGCATATCGGGACGGGGAGCGTGGTGGCGGCTGGGGCGGTGGTGCCGGAGGGGATGCAGGTGCCGCCTGGGTCACTGGTTATGGGTGTTCCGGGCAGAATAGTCCGACCAGTCACACCGGAATTGCGGGAGCGGATTACCGGGACCTGGGAGCACTACGTGGCGCAGGCGAGGGATCATCGGGCGGGGAAGTATCCTCTGCGACGGACTAGGGCTGGGCCCATGCCCGCCCCAGCCACCGCGAATAGGCGAATCGGAGTGTTGGGTGGAGCATCTGGAGAGCGATCTGAGCGATGACGAGACGCATCGGCGCCGCGGCTCCGCTGGCCCGGGGCGGGCATGTGCCCGCCCCGTGCGTCGGCCGAACCACGAGGATTTTGTCGGTCGTGTGCCCAATCAGATTTGTGATGTTAACAACGATTTTTCCCGCCACTGCGGCATAATTTCGCGCATTGCATCGCATCGCTGTTTTGCCTAGCTTTCGTTCCACTCTTCGGTACTGTCCGGTGACATTCTCGCGACATTCCGATCAACCACATCACTCCCTTCATACGCAAGGGAAGAGGTAGGCATGACTCAGTCCTCGTCACGGGGGGCGCTCGATCTGTCCCCGAACGCCATCACGGTCCTCGAAAAGCGTTACCTGGTCAAGGACGACGCCGGCAAGCCGGCTGAGTCGAGCGAGGACCTCTTTTGGCGTGTGGCGAGGACGATTGCCGGTGCCGACAAGAAGTACGGTGCCTCCAGCGGCGCCATCGAGGAGCTGGCCACGGCCTTCTACGGCTCCATGGCGCACCGCGAGTTCATGCCGAACAGCCCCACCCTCATGAACGCCGGGCGGCCCCTGGGCCAGCTGTCGGCCTGTTTCGTGTTGCCGGTGGGCGACAACCTCTCCAATGGCAAGGACGGGATCTACGACACCCTCCGGGCCATGGCGCTGGTGCACCAGTCGGGCGGCGGCACCGGGTTCGACTTCAGCCGGCTCCGTCCCAAGAACGACGTCGTCCGCTCCACCATGGGTGTGGCCTCCGGTCCCGTCTCCTTCATGTCCCTCTATGACGCCTCCACCGAGGTGGTCAAGCAGGGTGGCACCCGCCGCGGCGCCAACATGGGGATCCTGCGGGTCGATCACCCCGACATCCTCGACTTCATCGAGTGCAAGAGCGACACGACCAAGATCACCAACTTCAATATTTCGGTGGCCATCACCGACGCCTTCATGAAGGCGGTCGAGGAAGACGCCGAGTACGACCTCTACCACCCCCGGTCCAAGGAAGTGGTGGGGACGCTGCGTGCCCGCGAAGTCTGGGAGAAGATCATTCACGGCGCCTGGAAGACCGGCGAGCCGGGTGTCTTCTTCATCGACAAGGCCAACCACTACAACCCGGTGCCGCACCTCGGCGCCTACGAGGCCACCAACCCCTGCGGCGAGCAGCCCCTGCTCCCGTACGACGTCTGCAACCTCGGCTCGATCAACCTCGGCATGTTCGTCGAGAACGGCAGCCTCGACTGGGACAAGCTCCGGCGCACCGTGCACCTCTCCACGCACTTCCTGGAGAACGTGATCGACGCCAACAACTATCCCCTGCCCGAGATCACCGACCTGGCCCAGCGGATCCGCCGCATCGGCCTCGGCGTCATGGGCTGGGCCGATGTGCTCATCAAGCTCGGCATCCCCTACGACTCCGAGGAGGCCGTCACGCTTGGCGCCCGGGTCCAGGCGTTCGTGGACAACGAGGCGAAGGTGGAGTCGGAGCGGCTGGCCACCATCCGTGGGCCGTTCCCGGAGTGGGATCAGAGCATCTGGGGCCCGGACAAGACCTGTGCGCGCGACGCCGAGGGCAACCGGATCCGTCCGATGCGCCGTCTCCGCAACTGCAACGTGACCACCGTGGCGCCGACCGGCACCATCAGCATCATCGCGGGGTGCAGTTCCGGCATCGAGCCGCTCTTTGCGGTGGCGTTCATGCGGAACCAGGCCGGCGTGCTGATGCCCGACGTCAACGAAGAGTTCGTGGCCATCGCCAAGAAGGAAGGGTGGTATTCCGCGGACCTGATGACCCGGATCGCCGAGGCGGGCAACATCAACTTCGAGGAAGTGCCGGAGAAGTGGCAGAAGGTGTTTGTCACGGCGAATCACATCAAGCCGGAGTGGCACATCCGGATGCAGGCCGGCTTCCAGGAGTCGAACGACAGCGCCATCAGCAAGACCTGCAACTTTGCCTTTGACGCCACCGAGGCGTACGTGGAGGAGATCTACCGGCTGGCCTACCACCTGAACTGCAAGGGTGTGACGGTCTACCGTGACGGCTCGCCGCGATATGCAGGTGCTGTCGACGGGTTCCACGGCCAAGAAGGTTCAGGAACAGGCCGTTTCCAGTGGCGCGTCCGTGGCGCGTGCAGATCTCGCGCCGCTCGACGGCCGAGCCGCGGCTTCAGCCGCGGACCTCGATGTCGCCGCCGACCTCCATGGCGAATTGGCCGAGATCCGGGCCGAGAACGACCGTCTGCGCCGTATGGTGCACGACCTGGAGGCCGAGAACCTGCAGCGGCGCCAGAAGCGGAGCCGTCCGGAGGCGCTCAAGGGCACCACGCGGCGTGTTGACACGCCGCTGGGCACGCTCTACGTGACGATCACGGAAGACGACAAGCACCAGGCCTTCGAGGTGTTCATGAGCCTCGGCAAGGCCGGTGGGGCGCTCATGGCCGACGTGGAGGCGATGGGGCGGCTGGTTTCCCTGGCCCTGCGCTCAGGGATCCCGATGAAGGAGATCCACCGTCAGCTCCGTGGCATCAGCAGCGACCGGACCATCGGCCTCGGCAACAACAAGGTCCTCTCGGTGCCGGACGCGGTGGGCATTGCCATCGAGAAGTGGATGCAGGACAAGGCGGGGGTCCAGCAGGAGCTGATTCCGACCGGCGAGGCCGAGGTGGCCCCGACCGTCAAGATGACCCAGGGGGCCACGCAGTACGAGCTGAGCCGCCCGGCGCCGATGATGTCCGGCGCCTGCCCCGACTGCTCCTCCCAGCTGGAATACGCCGAGGGGTGCATGAAGTGCCACGTGTGCGGGTTCAGTGAATGTGGGTGAGGTGAACCCGCCCACGAAGAACTAGGTTATCGCTGGGCGGCATCCGCCTTTCGGATGGCGAGGAAGATATGGGCTCCCGACTTCGGGAGCCCTTTGCCGTTGGGGCCTATGGAACGCGAACAAGGATTGCTCCGCGTTCACCGTGACCGGCAACTGCCCCGCCATAGTCGAGCGATGGGAATTCTTGCGATTGGCAAGTTGTCGGGCGCCAAGGTATGGTCTAGTTGCAACTAGACGTGTGACTGGCAGGGAGGGGCATGTGCGGTTTGATCCCAGTCCCAGGATTGGGATGGTCGAGGATACCATCGACTCAAAGCAATGGCTCAGGCCAGCGCCAACCGGCTTCTGCCACAAGCTGACACTCTCACTTTTCCGAGATGACATATGGACAAAAAAGAGCGGCTGATCGCGTTCATCCTCTGCCATATGATGACAACCAAGCAGGTCAAGGAGCTTGCGAAGCAACAAGATGTGAGGCTTTCATCGAGTCTGAAGAATAAGGAGACGGTTTCGGCCGACCTTGCGACGCGGATAACGCTTGGGCAGGTACAAGATTATTGCAATGAGAAATGGGAGCGACCAGACAGTCGGCCGACTTCTTGGAATCTTGAGATCTGGCGACGTGGCAGGCCATTCTTGGCATGGCAAGGCGCCATCCTATCTTCATCTCGGCATCCAAGGGTTAGTGCGAGATGTTTGCGATCGCCACCATGAGAATTAGAAAGGTATATGAGAACTTGTGAGCAGATCATGAAGCAGGAGTTGTTTATGGTGCCCGTCGCAGAACTTTCAGAGCATTGCCTGATCGATCGGTGCCACGCGATCCCTTCAATCAAGACTCGAGGGGTGTCAGACTTGGTGTTTGGTGGAATGCCATTCGATGTGAAGAACGTGGCGATGCCTGATGGGTGGACGACGGCAAGGATTCGCTCCGCTCCGCAAGCCTTTGCCGAAGCGATGATCGAGGGAGCTGACAAGCAGCGAATCCGAAAGCAAGCGCAGTCGGCGTCGGACGACTGGACTCATAATCGGTTGTTCATCGTCCTAGATGATGAATCTCGCTGGGAATCCGATCCCGAAGGCGTCCTTGACGAGCTCGCCATTTGTGCGCTGGGCTGCGAGAGAGCCAATGATGGTGGCCGCAAACGGAGTAGTTTGCTACGCGCACGTTGTGGTGATCGGTTGAACTGCTTCTGGGAGTCCCCAAGTGAATCGCAGCCTCGAATGCGACCCTATGGCCCCGACCCCTGGATGCCTGGTCACGATGAATTGGGGCCAGTGGTGGTTGGATTCAATGGTGAGCGCTCGTCCGAAACCGGGAGGTGACACATGGCCAAAGTGCCAACTGAAGGTGGGGGAAACAACGAGACGTTCGGTCAATCGGTCGAGAAAGCAATTTGCGATCTGGCCGGCCTCGACAGCTCCGCGATCGCGCATAGATCAGAGCCATCATATGAAGCCTTGGTGGTGCAAACCCTTCGCGAGGCGTTAAGGCGGCTTCCGAGGATCGCGCAACACGTGGGGCTAACGACAGGGTCGCGGGGCGGGGCAAGCAAGAGCGCGATTGACTTTCGAGGATCTAGTGGAGAGACGATCTCGGTCAAGTCAAATCTGAAACGGGATTCTGGGAAAGTTTGCCCCCCGGATGTGGGGCAGCCAGGCATGAAGGTGTATCGAGAGTATTTTGGGCATCTGTATCATTCAGCAGACTTCGATGATCGGGGCCTCGTTCGAACAGAGTCATTCAAGCACGTGGCCCAGGCGAGAATTGTGGATAAACTCAAGATCTACCTCAATCATCTATTTGAATGTGATTATCTCTTGTGGGTGTGGCTGACTCCGTCGCCGGGGCACGCCATTTTCACGCGAGACGCGCTATCCCACTATATGTGGCAGCAGGAGCGCTTTACCTTCTCGCGCACGCCTGAAGAGTGGAATGAGAGCTGTACTATCAGGTACGATGTGGATGACCCGTCCGGAGGCCCATCGAGACCTCTCACCATAGGAGAATATCAGGTGCACAATCACAGGAGCAATTTCAAGTTCAGGGCCAATCTCAAGAACTTGGCGACGCTTATCGGTACTCCGGAGGAGTGATGGGCCACCTCGCAATTGTGAATGAAGCCACTCTCCAGGATGTGCTCCGGACCGGCCAGGTTGCTACAACGGGGCAGTTGGGGAGGTTCTGGAAGAAGACCTTGGCGGATCTCTTGTCAGATGTCCTCACTGCACGTACCGGAGATGTAGTCTTCTCGTGGGTCGTTGCGGACAAGTCATCTGGGTCGGCGGGAGTTGGCTTTGGAACGCAATTCGAGGTTGCGGGGAAGGCGCTCTTTGTACCTGGTGCAGACTACCCGTTGGTGCTGCAGGTAGACCGGCAGGCCATTCGATGGTCCCCTCCCCTCGATGAATCGGCCGCGTTGGATCTTTTCGGGCGGGAGTTGCTCTGGAACGCGATAGGCAAGAAGGCCTTGGGCCGTGGCAGGTCGCTAACACATCAGACTCTGTGCGAGGACCGCGCGTTGGTCAACGCAATCTCAACACGATCGACCGTCACTGCAGAGAATGTAAAGGTTGGCCGAGTGATCCCGGTCGGCGCCGTGCCGCTCAAGATGTCTCTAAAGGAAGAGCGGGTGGGCAAGGAGAAACAGCCTCGCCGTCTCGGAGATGTGGACGTCACGGCCGTTCGGTGGGTGCGGGACGGACAGTTTGGCTATGAAAAAGCGCTTGAGGCGTGGCTGTGCGAGAACATCGATCAACGAGCTGCTCGTGGTCTCTGGAATGTGCTTGAAGAAACCCCACAGGATATCCTTTGGTTTGGAAATTACCTGTCGTACGGCGTCCAAGGAAGCAGCATCGACTTCGTTGTGCTACACAAGCCCAAGCGCCCCCGGGGGCGGATTCGTTGCACCGTCATTGAACTCAAGAAGGACGCCATTTCCATTTCTGGTTATTACCGCGCTGCAGAGCAGGTCAGCCGCTACGGCGTATTCATTTGTCGTGCATTGGCATCCTATGGTCAACGACCCTCGATGCGACTGGTCGTCTTGTCAGCAAGCCCGAAGGCGGTGCGTGCCGCGACGTTGCGGAGAGTGAACATCGACAGCAACAGCCGGCAGACTCCGGTGCTCTGGGTTGGCTATAGCGTCGTAAGCGAATCGCGAGTGGAGTTCCGGTCAGTGCTGTAGATGCGACATCGTCCCGCAGCAATTCCACGGTGATGAGTGACAGCCTTAGGCGGACATACGGACCTTTCTGGTGGATGCGTCAACAGGATCACATCGCTGAGTCGTTCTCGCCGTGTCCGCAAGCATATCGAGCACTGCCCGGCCGATCGCTTCACCGAGCCGAGGCGGAACGGCGTTCCCGATTTGGACAAGTACTTTCGACTTTCGCCCCATGAAGCGAAAATCGTCAGGAAAGCTCTGGAGGCGAGCTAGCTCTCGCGGGGTGAGCACCCGGGGCTGCGAATAGTGGACGAAGACCCCGCCGTGGTTCTCCTTCACGGTCCGACTCGGCTCGTTAGGCGGCTGGCGGTACCAAGCATCTGAGTATCCCTTGTAGACGCTTCCCCCGACTGGCGTATTCTTGAGGCGCTCTCTAAAAGCCGGTGAGTGAGATGTAAATTCGTGGCCCCAGGAGGCATCTTCTTCGCGATCCTCCAGGTCCCCAATGGCCTCCCTCGTTGTCACCCATGGCCGGAGATCGGAGTTGAATAGCTCGTCGCCCTGCAGCAGCGCCGGATCAGAGTGCGTCGGATGCGGAAAGCGGATTGGGCTGTCAAGCCGAGTACCGATGAAGATCACTCGCTCGCGCCTTTGTGGAACACCGAAATCTGCCGCGTTCAAGAGCCGGTATTCAACTCGATATCCTATGCGCCGGAATTGGTTAACGATGCGATCCGGTACAGATTCTCTTAGCGCTGCGGTTTCTGCGCGGAGTTTCTTTAGTGCCTGCCCCACCTGTTCCAGCCGGTCTGCATCGGAGTCGGTAAAGGCGATGCGCGCCGTATTCTTGTTTTGCTTGCGTTGCTTCCGCAGTGTGATCTGTTCGCGCTCCAGTTCTTTGACTACTTCAAGTTCCTTTCGCTCCTGGGCGCTCAGGTCTTCGCGATCGTGCCGCATCGAAAGCAGGCCCTTGACATTTTCCATCACAAAGACCTTGGGTCGGATGGCCTGGACTACGGTCACGTAGTCCTCAAAGAGGTGACCTCGGGCATCGTCTACATCCCGCTTGCCCGCTAGGCTGTAGGCTTGGCACGGAGGGCCGCCGACTACGACGTCACAGGCGGACTGCTTGGCATAGGCTATAATCGAAGTGCGAATGGACTCGTCGGTAATGCTACCGAGAAAGAACTTCGAATCCCTGTGGTTCAGCATATGTGATTCCGCAGCTTCTTCGATGATGTCGTTGCCGGCAATCACCGAAAAGCCGGCCATTTCAAGGCCGCAGCTGAGCCCACCACATCCTGCAAAGAGATCGAGAACTCTTGGCTTGGTCACCACTCCTCCAAAGGCTGCGGTCCGCTGCGAACGGTGGGCTCAGGCTCTTCCTACGGGGGCTAGGTGGGGGACAAGGAACGAATTCAACTGCCACCGTGGTCCCCTTACGACCCGAATATACGCCGAACCCATTCCGTGGGCAACGCCCAAAAAACGCAGCATCTTCAACCGGATTCAAGCCGTCTTCGTCAAAGAGTGCGAGCACGGGAATCGGTAATCCGAGTCGCTAGTCGATTGAGCTGTTGATCGCCCCCCGTCTCACATCCCCAGATGACGAACACTCTCCACCCCAACCGCATCAGCTCGGCCTCGGCCAGGCGATCTCGATGAACGTTTGCGGCGAACTTCTCTTCCCAGTAGCCTACATTTGATTTTGGTCGCTGGGTGAATCGACAATTAGGATGCCGGTGCCAGAAGCAGCCGTGGACGAACACGACGGCACGCCAGCGTGGCAACACGATGTCGGGACTGCCTGGCAGTCCTTTCGAGGTGCGCGAAAATCTAAGCCCATATCTATGTAAGAAGCTTCGAACCCTACGCTCGAGGCTCGTATCATGGCTCTTGATCGCCGTCATGCGCTGGCCGTGATTGCTTTGACTCACGGCGAGGCCTATCCGATCGTTTCTGAATCGGGCGGTTTCGCACTGACTCGCGCGGTTCGCCGAAAGTCCGCCCTACAACGGGAGGACCCGCCTCGCCAATATTCTACCAACAGTCTACCTGGCTTGCGTGGCGTTCCTTTCTCAAAGAACAGGGCAGAAATCAAGCCGAAATCATCTTTCCGTATCGTGACCTGCCCTTTAGAGTCGTACTCGTAGAGCAGAGATTCGAGGCGAGCGCGGTGGAAGTGCAAAGCCAAATCGAAGACTAGTCCTGCTACGTCGACCTTTGTGAAGCGAGATGTGAGTGCGGCCCACATATCCCCATACGTAGGCCCAGGAACGTTCTGGTTGGTCCGCGTGGAAAAGAACGTCTGTGCCTTGTCGAAGGAGGGTGAGGCTAGGCTCAGGAGTTCAACGAATCTTGCAGGCACAAATCATCAGAAGTCATAAAGTCCCCTCGCATTGGAAGCGAATGGAACGGGCAATAGCCCATTGCTGGTAAGTTACCGGTGCGAACACACCACCGACAAGCCTCAGAGCCGTGCTGCAGTTTCAGGTAAGGTGCGGGTTGACAGGTGATTCTCGCGGCCACTAGCTTGGTTCCGCGGCGATTTCCTGACTTGATGGGCCGCGCACCGGATTCGTCCGGCCATACCATCTAAGTCGCGGCCCCGGCCTGCGACCTCTGTGTCACAGGCCGGTTGTAGTTTGTAGGGTAGATGGACCCCGGCTTTCGCCGGGGTGACGAACATCCGGCCACCCCCGTCTCGGTGGCCAGCATGACGAGTGACGGCGAGAGCTCCGGCTCGCTGACCCGTCCGCCACCCGGACCCCGCGGTGGCCCAGCCGGCCGGCCCGACTTCCCGGGCCGGAACCATGCGCGATGAGGTTGCATCGAAAGGGCCCCCCATGCCGCGCTCGCGCAGCACCCCCACGCCCGTCCCTGAAGGTCCGCGTCTTCACCTGCCCGGACGGCTCCCTCAATCTCTCCCGGAACCATCTCGCCCTGCTGCAGGGCCTCCTCGACCGGCCCGGCGCCACCGCCGCCAGTAGAAGGGACCTGGTAGCCTCCGCACGACCGCACGTTCGCCGATATCGCGGCGACATGCCCTCCGACAGGATCCTCGACAAGGCCGTCGACACCCTCCACCCCTGGTGGATCGACAAGCGACGCGCGGGGCGCTCCATGACCTACCACCTCAGCCAGCGGGGCAGGGACATCGTCGAGGGCCGAGTGGAGGTCCGCGTCAGCGGCCGGTCCAGGTACAAGCCCGATGTGGCCAAGACCCCCTCTGCCTGGGTACCGCCGAAGGGGCCAGCTCCTGTCAGGCGCCGGCGGCGCTATCTGGTGCTCGAGGTCATCCACGAGATGATGCACTCCGGCCGCCACTGGGGCTGTGGCTGCACCACGAAGGAGGCCGCACTCCGTGCCTTCGAGCGCCGGCGGGAGGAGCATGGCGGCACGGCGGTCGTCGTGTTTGACCGACAGGAGGACAAGTTGATCGCCTGGACCGATTCCGTCACCAATCCCGAGGCCTTCGTTGAGTACTGGCTCCCCGGTGAACGGTGGGAGGGCGCGTCGTGACGTCCGGCCATACCATCTAAGTCGCGGCCCGGCCTGCGACCCTCTGTCACAGGCCGATTTTGCTTTCTAGGAAAGATGGACCCCGGCTTTCGCCGGGGTGACGAACATCCGGCCACCCCCGTCTCGGTGGCCAGCATGACGAGTGACGGTGAGAGCCCCGGCTCGCTGACCCGTCCGCCACCCGGACCCCGCGGTGGCCCAGCCGGCCGGCCCAATCCATCGGGCCGGACCCATGCGCGAATGAGGCGGAGCAGGTTCCACCGAAAGGGTTCCGCATGTCAGTATCCCACCGACAGATACGTCCGGGCCCCCACCCATCCGAGATCGCGTGGATTCGCGCGAGGTCGTCTTCGGGCCGTCGTGGCTTCGCGTGAGCCAATCTCACGCGAAGACACGAAGCCACGAAGAATATGGACCCCGGCTTGCGCCGGGGTGACGAGCGCCCGTGTCGCTTTAGCGACATCAGCCGAGCCGCGGCTTCAGCCGCGACCAGGAGGGCCGGCCCATGCGTGACCAGGACACCATCCGCCGCTTCGACCTCCTCACGCTCTCGGTCGACGACTACTGGATCGTCGTCAAGAACGGGGTGTTCATCGCGATCCTGGCCTACATCGTGGCGGGATTCCTTGCTGCGACCACCAGCACGGAGAGCTGGTTCTACGTGTCCATGCCGCCCGTCCGTCGGCGTGCTGTACTCGCTGGGGATGATCTGGGCGGCCTACCACCGACTCACGCCGACCCAGCGCGCACGGCTGACGAAACAACGAGACCTGATCAGGAGGCGGCAGCGGATGCAGGCAGCCTCTGACGACGCAACGGCAGACAGGGAAGCCGCGCTCGCCATGATGGAACGGCTGCGCGACCTGGTGACGCGGATGGAGCGCATCCACCCGGACACAGAGGTGCTGGCCGACCAGATCGCGGGGCTTGAGAAGGTCTTCGGAGTCCTCGATGACCGGACCCACGCCGACCGGCACCTGATTGACCGTTACGATCGCGAGAGCCAGCTGCTGGGCGTCGAGATCGACGCGCTCGACATCGTCCCATGGGACGCCGAGGGTGCCCTGGCGGCCCGCCTGGCGGAGCTGGAGGCGCTGGAAGAGGAAATCGAGGAGAGCGAACGCCGTCGGAGCGCGGAACTCGAACTCGAACGGTTCCTGGGGGAGGTGGCCGCATGAGACCCTCCAGGACCTACGAGTCGGTGGCCCTGCACGAGCGGTTCCGCCTGACCGCCCGTGCCACCGACCAGGGCTTCGGCTGGCAGGCATGTCCAGTTGCGGGTCGAAGACAAGGAGTCAGGCGCCGGAATCACCCTCAACCGCAAGGAGCTGATGCCCCTCCTCGGCGCCATCAAGGAGGCGCTGAAGTCCGTCGAAGACTCGGCGGCCGGCCTCCCCAGCGATCCGGTGGAACGGGCCGCACGACGGATTCCCGGCTCCGGCATGGCCAGGTCAATGCAGCGCGGGCACATCATCAAGGCCTACAACGAGGAAATGGCCGAACTTCGTGAACGCTGGCTGCAGCGGATCGATGGCATCACGGCGCGATCGAACGAACCAAGGCCCCCAGCAGCGGAACCATCCGGGCGTCCTCCCTCTCCAGATCCTGGAGAGGGGGACAGGGGGTGAGGTGGACGCTTCGCGGCTTCGCGTCTTCGCGTGAGCCCACTGTCACACCCTCGGCGTATTCTCTGGAATCTCCGAAACTAGCGAGCGTTACCCCGTGCGAGTGAAAGAAATTGCACATGCTCCATTACATGCCCAAGGGCGCGGTCTGACTGGAACTGGGAGGGCGTGATGCTCGAGTATGAGACCCTCCGGCGCTTCGACCTCCTCAAGCCGTCCAGGCAGGCCTATGAGAGCGCCTGGAGGCGCGGGTTCTGGGTAGGAGTCCTCGCGTGCATCATCATCCAGATCATCATGGGGGACGCCGACCAGAACGGGTGGGTGTCGCTGTTCATCCCCGCTGTCATCGGCGTCCTGTACGCGCTGTCGCAGATCCACCTCGCCCACGGCGTTCTGTCCGACGCGCAGCGGTCGCGCCTGCAGAAGCAGCTGGTCCTGGTCGAGCGGCAGGAGGCGCTGAAGGCCGCCGGCACCGCCGCCGCCGAGGCGATCGAGTCCAGCAAGGCGGCCATGACGAAGCTGGCGGAACTCTCGCTGCGGATGCAGCGCCTCGACGACGGCACCTACGGAGCCCGGATTGCGGACCTGGCGCAGGCTCGCGCCCATTGGGCTCGGCGCATCAAGATCAACGAACGGCTGATTGCCGGGTACGAGCACGAATGGCAGATGCTCGCCATCGAGATCGACGCGCTCGACATGCCCGAGATCTTCCCCGAGAACGACCGCGGGCGGTCGACGCCAAGGCGGCGGAACTGGAGGCGCTGGAGGAGGCGGCAGGGGAGCGGAGGCGCCGGCGGGCGGCCGAATCAGAGGTCAGCACCATGCTGATGTAGGGAGACGGCTCACGCGAAGGCGCGAAGCCGCGAAAGAAAGTGGACCCCGCCGACCTTGCCCCGTCGAAAGCCGGGGGCCGGGGCGACGTGCGCTTGTACCGGTCCGGCGTCCCCCCTCTCCATATCATGGAGAGGGGGACAGGGGGTGAGGTGAAAGCCGGGCGGGGCGGCTGTCGGCCGGTCGGCCGCCAGGCGGGAAGTAAAGGAGCGAGGCTACTTGGTCACTGACTTGTGCGCCTCCTCGTACAGCGTCTCGGGAGCCACATCCGCCCCGTTCGGCCAGACGATCGTATCCGCGTCGCGGTCAACCCACACGCGGGCAAACAGCGCGGGGTCGCGCAGCTCAGCAAAGAGTCCGGTCTCCCGTCTGAACAGCCAGGGGCGGCAGTCGATCTCACCTGCGGTATTGTCCGTGAAGGTCAACCGCAGTCCGTATGGCGGGATGACCTGGACGCTGGTGACGACGGGGTCCATATGCATGCTACTCCAGTGGTGCGATGCGACGCGGTGGCTTGTCGGCCTGGATAAGGTGCCAACAGTCCATGAGTTCCGCCTCATGGAGCGTAGCCCAATGCAACGCCATTGCCAAGGGTCGAGGCGGCAGATCCCCACCCAACGGCCGTACGGGTGCGATCCCGATGCGCCCGCGAAAGGAACCGTAGCGGACATGGAAATGCGGTGGGTCGTGATCGCGAAGGTACATCTGGATCACGAGGCCGAAGAACCGTGCGATTTCGGGCATGACGGCCAAGGTGGCCGTTGCCGGTTCGCTCGCCGTACTCATTGGAATGCGCTGATGCACTGAATCGTGCAGGAGCGTCCCCCCCTCTCCACATGGTGGAGAGGGGGACAGGGGGTGAGGCTACCTCAACCGATCCTCCGAACCAGCTCGGCGTAGCGCGGGTCCTTCCGCAGCGGCCCGTACCCCGGGTCGAGGTGGAAGAAGTCTGCATGGCCAGTAGTATCCCTCAAGCGCGCGCCGGGACCTTGTATCTGATGTGTGGTGGAAAGCCGGAGGTTTTTGGACAGGCTAAACCGCTCTTAGAATTACTGAGTGCCAATCTGCGCTACATTGGACCGGCTGGTCAGGCGGCCAAGGTGAAGGCCCTGGTGAATATGGTGATGAATATCAATACGGCGGGGTTGGCAGAGGGCTTGGGCCTTGGCGCGGCGCTTGGCTTGGATCTGAACATGTTGCGAGAGGTGTTCAGCCAAACCGGCGCAGCGTCACGGGTTTTGGAAACCGATGGAGCCGATATGCAACATCGCGATCACGAATGCTACTTCTCTGCCGCCCATGCGGCCAAAGATTCCGGCATCGCTTACGCGCTGGCCGAATCCGTGGGGCTGACCCTTCCC
>CAVOVI010000007.1:0-25608 GCA_963699825.1 uncultured Gemmatimonadales bacterium | reverse complement strand
ACGTCTGTAATTCCGTTCGCGGGCGAAGACCCGAACCTGATCAGAGGACAAGCGTGCGAGGAAGCGAAAGGCGCTGCGCGAAAGGGCATCCGGCGGAAGGCAGAACCGAAGTCCGCCAAAGGCGGGCATGGCCGGAGTGTTGTTGCGGGGCGGCTCAGGCTTCAGGTTGTCGCGAACCGGAAGCAGGAAACGCTGGTACCGTTTGTTCTGGCGACCGTGCAGTCCGGGGCGATTGTGCGTACTGACGGTTGGACTGGGTACGATCCACTCGAGGCCGCCGGCTATACCCACGACCGTGTCGCCGTTCGCGGCGACCACGCGATTACCGACGCGCACCTCCCGATGATCCACATTGTCTTTGGCAACCTGGATGCATGGCTCCTCGGCACTCATCATGGGGTCAGCTCCAAGCATCTTCAGGCTTACCTCAACGAGTTCTTCTTCCGGTTCAATCGTCGGTTCTGGCCGACGGCCGCGTTTGACGCCGTGCTGAGAATTGGAACGCGGACCGCCGGGCCGACCTATGCCGGAATCTACCAAGGCACCTGGGCCCACCCCGCCAGCTCGGCGCTACCGCAGGAGACGTCGTGGGAGGCAACCGGATAGGCATGGAAAGAAGTAGGTCGCCCGGCACGCTATGGCGAGCTGCGGGGTGGCAATGCACGCGCCGGCCGTTCAGCGGGCGCTGGCGGGGTTCAGCAGACGGCGGGTCTTCTCCACCATCCGGTAGGTGGAGCGATTGTTGTTGAAGCGCGACGCCCGGTTCAAAGGCACCCAAAGGATATCGTGGGACTCGTCGTTGCCCGGGATCACCAGATCGTCGTCCATCTCCACCAGAAAGCGGATGTCGAAGTGCTGGTGGCGTGGGCCGTGGACACTGGCGGGAATGGTGTGCCGGTCCACGTCGAATACATCGACACTCACCAGACGGATGTGTGAGGGGTCCAGGCCTGTTTCCTCCGAGGTCTCGCGCAGGGCCACGCGCAGGATATCGGCGTCCCCGTCCGCGTGCCCGCCAGGCTGGAACCACTCGTCGTGCTTGCGGTGGTGGAGCAGCAGCACCTTGCGGCGGTCCGGGCTCACCACCCAGGCCGAGCCGGTCACATGGCCAGGCCACAGTTCGGCGTGGAAGCAGTCCTCGTGGGCCTCGACGAAGGCGCGCGCGCGGCCCACATAGGCCGCTTCCTCCATGAAAGGGGTGCGATGACGCTGCAGCAGCTTGAGAAGTTCCTGACGGTGCATACCGTGAAATGCGCTCCCTTCTCGCTCAGGTTCCGGAGGGGTTTTTCACCGCGGCCATGGCCGCGGCGGCTGCTTCGTCGACGTCGCTCTCAGTCCCGGACACGATCAAGCGGCCGAAGGCGCCCACCGCGCTAGCGTCGACCAGCGTGATGGAAGCGGCTTTCTCCGCCTGGTTCGCCGCATAGATGATGTAGCCTGCAGGTTCGGTTTCCAGTATGAACATGCTCTGGCCGGGTACTATCATCGACCCGCGGCGGGTCTGCCGGTTGATCACGACGGTGTGCTCCGGGGTCATGCCGCGGATGGTCTCCTGCCAGGCGATCCGACAGCGCTCGCGGTCCTCGAGCCGGGCACCGAGGCGCGATAGCACGATATCCCCGGCGGCGCGCACGTCGCTTTGGTCACGGTGATGGACGACCATGGAACCGAAGGCCCTTTCCACGACCTGCGCCGTCAGGTGGACTCGGGTGGCCTTGAGCGCGATATCGGTCAGCCGGTGAACCGCCATACCCGGTGAGACCTCGATCCACAGGCAGGCCTCGCCGGGGGTGGGAGGATAGCCCTGGGACACGCTTGCCATATATTCTGCAAGCTGTGGCTGCAGGGCGTCGATATAGACATAGGTGCGCAGCTTGATCATGACGTGGTCGGCCCGGCGTACCTGGTCGAGACGGGGCCGCCGGGGGGCGGGCAGTGCGATTTCTCCCCGGGCGGGCTAGCGATACTCTGGTCTATCATTGCCGGGCCCTTTTCCTGGTCCGGCGTGCCGGGGGTTGGATCTCCGACGTGACTGCCTCGCGCAGCGCCGGCCACATCGACGCCATGCGCTCGCGTAGCCGGGGGCCGCGCTCCACGGCGAAGGCGAGAAAGGTGCGCGCCACCAGCGACAGCTCCTTACCCTTTGGGTGGACCAGATACCATTGCCGCAGGATAGGGAAGCCTTCGACATCCAGGATCACCACCGGGCCGTTGACCCCTTCCAGGGTCAGTGCGTGCAGGGACAGCACCGAGATTCCCAGGCCTCCGACCACCGCATGCTTGATGGCCTCGTTGCTGCCCAACTCCATCCGTACCTTCGGACGCACGCCGGCGGCATCGAACACCCGCAGCGTCGCATCGCGGATGCCGGAGCCGGGCTCGCGCATGATGAAGGGTTCTTCCGCGATCCGCTCCAGCGAGACGTTCTTGATTCCGACCAGCGGATGGCTGCGCGGCGCGATAAGCACCAGCGGGTTGGGCGCAAAAGGGTGCGCGACGACCTCGAGCTCGTCTGAAGGCGCTTGGCCCATCACGTACAGGTCATCCTCGTTGTCGTGCATGCGGCCGATGATGCTGTCGCGGTTGGTCACCTTCAGCGACACCTCGATTCCGGGATACAGCTTGCTGAATTCCCCCAGGATCTCGGGCGCGAAATAGGCCGCGGTGGTGATGACCCCCAGGCGCAGGCGGCCACGGCGCATCCCCTTCAGGTCCGCCAGCTTCATCTCCAGGTTTGCCAACGTCTTGAACATGCGACGACAGGCGTCGTACAGTTCCCGCCCGGCGTCCGTAGGCTGGAAGTTGCGGCCGATGTGCTCAAACAACGGCAAACCCATCGCTTGGGACAGTTTCTTGGCCTGCATCGACACGGTGGGCTGCGTCAGAAACAGCTCCTCGGCGGCACGGGTGAAACTGCCGAGCCGCACGATCGCCTCAAACACCTGCAACTGCCGCAGGGTGGCGTGCCGGACGAGATAGTCCGGCATCGCGGGTGCCTGCGCATGACTGAGCTCCTCGGCGGTCGGTTTCTTCATGGCAGAGACGACGGGCACTCTCCGCTCAGGCGCCCGCACCCGAGGGTGCCACGCCAGCCTCGTCCCGCCCGGCGACGCCCCCGGGACCTGCCCGTGTGCCGTAGCGGTCGCTCAGAATCCGCAGCGCCGTGGCCTTGTCGGCAAAAAACGCCTCCTTACCCAACTCGTCCACCAGGCCGCCCTCACGAAACAGTTGCCACACCTGGTGCTTGAGACTGCTGAACATCAGGGTCACGTCCACTTCACGCAGGCGCTTAGCGACCTCCCGCACCTTTTCCTCACCCGAGGCGTCGATCTCGTTGATTCCGCTTCCCACCACCAAGATGACCTTGGCATCCGGGAATTCGCTGTGAGCCTCGAGGATAATGTCCTCGAAGTACGCGACATTGATGAAACTCAGGGAACCGTCGAAGCGTACCGGCACGAAGGTGTCGCTAAGGGGCTCCAGGTTGTGGGCGCGAATGCCGCCCAGGGTCCCGTCGGCCTTGTGCGCCACGATCTCGGCACGCGGCTTCATGATGCGGATCAGGTAGTGCAGCACCGTCAGCGCCACGCCGAGCAGTATGCCATTGGCGATGGACGGCGCCATCAGCAGGGTGGCGAAGAAGGTGACAACCCCGATCACGGCACTGACGCGGTCCACTTTCCAGGCATAGCGCAGGGGTTTGATTCGGATCAGGCTGAACACCGCCATCATCACGATCACCGCCAGCACGGCCTGGGGCAGGTGATACAGGTAGGGCGTGAAGAACAGCAGCACCAGCACCACGCTCAGGGCACTGACGATGGCGAACAGACCGGTTTTGGCGCCGCTGCGCGCCGCCACCGCCGAGCGCGAGAACGAGCCACTCACCGTGTACGACCCGAAGAAGCTGCCGGCGATGTTCGCCAGACCCTGGCCGATCAGTTCCTTGCTGGTATCGACCCGCTCACCGGTGATGGTGGCAATGGCCTTCGAGATCGAGGTCGCCTCCATGAACCCGATGAGCGCCATGACCAGGGCCGCCGGCAACAGCGCCAGCGCCAGATCCCATCTGACCGTCGGCACCTCGAGACTCGGCAAGCCCTCCGGGATCTTGCCGACCACCTCGCCGCCCGCCGACAGCACCACGTCGCCGTTATCGACACCGCTGAAGCGCCAGACTTTGCCTTCAGCCTCGAGTCCTGAGGGTATCTTGCCCTTGTGGAAAAACCTCAGCTGGCCGCCCTCGCCTCGCACGCCTTCCAGGGCCATGGCATGCAGGGTGACGCGACGCTTGGTGTTCTCGTACTTGAGAAGGTCGCGCTGCTTGGCCATGACCACGCCGTGGGCGCGAAGCGTCGCGGCCTCCTCGATGCGATCGAAGCCACCGCGTTTCTCCATCTCGTCCGCTCGGCGATGAACCTCGGCGATGTCGTCGGTAAGCTCGCCGATGCGGCCACGGGCGGCGTCGAAGCTACTGATGGTCTGCAGCAGTTGCGGGTCCTGGATCAACTCCGGTGCGACCTTGATCTTGTTCTCGTAGCCCAGCAGGGCACTGACAGCGGTCGCGAGCACCACCGCAACCAGCACGCCGGGCAGTGCCGGCATCTTGCGGCGCAGGCCGGCGATAAGGAGCCAGGCGGTGACACCGAACAACAGGGTCGTCAGGTGCAGCTCCGGTATCTGGGCGACGACACGCCACAGGTCGGCCAGGTAGGAATCGGTCTGCGGGAATGGCACGCCGATCACTTTGCTCAGCTGCGATAGGCCGATGATGAGCGCCGCGGCATTGGTGAAGCCGATGATGACCGGGCTGGACAGCAGGTTGACGATGGCGCCGAGGCGGAACAGGCCCAGCGCGAGCCGTAGCACCCCGACCATCAGCGCCAGCATTAGGGACAGCTCAATGAAGTGCGGGCTGCCGGGACTGGCGAAGGGAATCAGTGCCGCCGCGGACATCAGCGACAGCATTGCCACCGGGCCGGTGTGCAACTGGCTGGACGAGCCCCACAAGGAAGCCACGATCACCGGCACGAACGATGCGTACAGCCCGTAAACCACGGGCAGCCCCGCCAGCTGAGCATAGGCCATGCTCTGCGGAATCAGTACCAGCGCGACCGTGATCCCGGCGATCAGGTCGCTGCGCAACCCATCCCGAGTCATCGGGAACCAGCGCAGGAAAGGGAAAAAATTCTGAAGCAGTGACTGCATGGATGACACTTCCCGTGTTACATCAATGGGACCTTGAACTTCCAAGGTCCGAACGCGGACAGCAGGTCGAGGGCACGCCGCCGCCGGCCACAGTGCGATGCCCGCCAGCCTCGATGAGAGCCCCGGGACTACCCGCCCAAACCAGTGCGCGGGACCCCAAGCGTGGGCACGACCGGCCGACCTCTGCACCGCAGCGGAGGCCAAGTGCAGGCAACAGGTAAACGAGGACTCGTGCCGCCGTGTCCTGGGGAAGGCCCAGGTCGGAACTGATGACTCGGCGCAAAAACCCGAGACTGAACGACGGCACGATCGGTGTGAGTAGGTTGCTCAGGGCGACCATCGAACCTTTCCCCGCTGACCCGTGTGCGTCTGAGCCGCAAGTATGGGAGTTTCTATATGTTGATTTAAATCGATAAGAATCTTTATATAGATTTACGAAAGGCTCTCGATAACCTCAGTCCGGCCATAGCCTTCCTCCCGCCTGATAGGGGTCAGTGTCCGGGATCGCAGGCTTTGGCTTGGGCGCAGGCGTGGCGGCAGGCTGCGGGCTGGTCTCGGCGGCGGCCTTCGGCGTGGTATTACGGGTTGCGGTCGCCTTGCGGGTGGTGAGGGCGGTCCCGGAAGGGCTACCGGCCGCCTTGGTGTCCCGGATGGTCTGGAGCAGCTTTTCGCCGGTCTTCTCGGTGGTGCTCATGACGTGATTACCTCTTCGATCAATTGGTTGATTTCGTGGGCCGCCGCGGCGCCCCGACTGCCCAACGCGACGACGCTCTTGCCCTCGAGCACAGCGGTACGGTAGACGGCGCGGCGCCGGATGGCGGTCTCGGCGGCCGGCAGTCCAAGCTCGGCGAGGGCCTGCCAGACCAGCCTCGACAGGGTAGTGCGTGGTTCGAGCTGATTGATCACCAGCAGCGGCTGCAACTCGGGGTTGATGCGGAGGGCCTGCTCGACCGCCTGGTCGATATGAGCGGCGGCCCACAGGTCCAGTGGTGAAGGCTGGACGGGAATCAACGCGATGTCGCTCAGCGCCAGTGCCTGGGTGCTCTGGGGCGCGTTCACCGACGGGGGGCAGTCGATGACCAGGTGCTGGTACTGGCCGTGCCGGGCGTCGAACACGGTCTTTAGTTGGCGGTCGCTGGCGAACACTGCGGGAACCTCGTTGCCCACGGCAATAGCCCGCCACTGCAGGGACGATCCCTGGGGGTCGGCGTCCAGGATGGCGGTCGATGCGTGCCGGTTCAGGGCGCACGCCAGGTTCACAGCCAGTGTGGTCTTGCCTGTTCCGCCCTTGTTTCCTACCAGAGCGATGATGGCCATGGCGACGCCCCGTCAGGTGTCTGTGGTGGGCGCCGCCAAAAGCTGGTCGAGCATTTCGGCGAAGCGGCGTTGCGTCTCGCCAAGGGCATCGTCACCTTCCGGGGCGTGAATGGTGACGTTGACATAGTCACGTCCGAAGCCGAGGTCAGGATAAAGGCCCTGTCCCTCCGAAAGATCCCCGGCACGATCGAGGAAATCACGCAGGGTGGCGTAGTCCGGAAACTCGTAACGTCGTTCCAGGCGTGCGGGTCGCTTGCGTTCCTGCCACGTTCGGTCCATGGCCAATCTCCTCAGAAGGTGGCGCCGCGCGCGGTGGTGACGGTGCCCGCCGGTTGCTGCAGGGCCTCTATCCATTGGCTCAGCTCACGGCCATGGCCGTGTTCCTCCTTGAGCAGAGTCTCGAAGAACAGTCGCCCGTCGTGATCGCCGATGCGGGCGCAATGTCGGGTGGCGTCGCCGTAGAGGGTGACCAGTTCGTTCTCGAACGCCAGGTCGTGTTGCAGCAGCTCGACCAGACTACCCCCGAGCCGGACCGGTCGCAGTTGCGACGCGTTGGGTGCCACACCGAGGGAAAGCATGCGGGCAATGATACGCTCCACATGCTCCATTTCCTCTACGGACTCCTTGCGCAGGCGTTCAGCCGGCCCGTCCAGCCCCCAGGTCGCGACGAGTCGCGCCTGGGTGCTGTACAGCTGCACCGCAGAGAACTCCAGACTCAAGGCTCGACCGAGGTAGCCGAGCACACGTTGGTCTGCGTTGGCATACAACATAAGGACGGTTCAACAATCGGTTCGCGAGTTATCGAACGGCACCCGACCGATCGCTCAACTACGCGAGGGACGGTTGCCGGTCTCGCCCGCCAGTATCGGCTCAAGCTCGCCGTGCGGGCGGGCGATGATGTGTGCCGCTACCAGGCCATCGCCCACACGCTCGCAGGCATCGGCGCCGGCGCGCACCGCGGCGTTGACCGCCCCGGTCTCACCCCGCACCAGCACGGTGACATAGCCGCCGCCCACGAACTCACGTCCGATCAGACGCACCTCGGCGGCCTTGGTCATGGCATCGGCGGCCTCGATGGCCGGCACCAACCCGCGGGTCTCGATCATGCCCAGTGCAATGCCGTAGGTTTCGTTGGCCATGGCTGGAGTCTCCTAATTGAATCGGCTGGTTTCACGGCCTGGATCAAGCTTCGGCGGCGGCGCCACCGGTAGGCAGGATCGGCTCCACCTCGCGATGGGGACGGGCGATGATATGCGCGGCCACCAGGCCGTCACCCACACGCTCGCAGGCATCGGCGCCGGCGCGCACTGCGGCGTTCACGGCGCCGGTCTCACCGCGCACCAGCACGGTGACGTAGCCGCCGCCCACGAACTCACGCCCGATCAGGCGCACTTCGGCGGCCTTGGTCATGGCGTCAGCGGCCTCGATGGCGGGCACCAGTCCGCGCGTTTCAATCATGCCAAGGGCAATGCCGTAGCTCTCGTTTGCCATCTCTGTTTCTCCGTCGTCGGGGTTGGGTTTGCTTCATCGGACCCCCGAGCGAGCCTGGGCCGGCTCGGGGGCATTTGTGTTACTTGCTGCCGAGCACCGGCTCCACCTCGCGGTGGGGGCGGGCGATGATGTGCGCGGCCACCAGACCATCGCCCACACGCTCGCAGGCATCGGCGCCGGCGCGCACCGCGGCGTTCACGGCGCCGGTCTCACCGCGCACCAGCACGGTGACGTAGCCGCCGCCCACGAACTCACGTCCGATCAGGCGCACTTCAGCCGCCTTGGTCATGGCATCGGCGGCCTCGATGGCGGGCACCAGCCCCCGTGTCTCGATCATGCCCAATGCGATGCCGTAGTTTTCGCTTGCCATCTTCGTGTCTCCTGCTGACTCGATGTGTTTTCCTGAATATGTCCTTTCCGCTCAACTGGACGCCGGACCCTGCTCAGCGTTCTCGCCCACGATCTCGGCCCAGTTGTCGATGATCCCGCCGATGGTCAGATCGGTCAGGATCTCAAAATCGCCTGCGGCAAAGCGCGCCGCCGAACCGCTCACCATGAATACCCAGTTCCCCTCCCGAGCGCCGACCGGATCCACGGCGACGTGTTTCTTCCCACTGGCGTCGCGCAGCACTCGCAGGCCAATTTGCTTCAGACCCTCAATGCGACGTGTACACACCAACGGCCCTTCAACCTGCAGGATATCCATCAGCCTTCTTGCCCTTCGGGGGGCCAGTGGTCGATGATTCCGACAATGGTGAGATCACTCGGGTAACCCTTGCTGCCGGCGGCCTCGCGCGCGGCCGAGCTGCCCACGCAGATCACCCAATCACCGGGCTTCGCGCCAATGGCGTCCACCGCCACCAGCTTGGAGCTGCCATCGATAACCACCTGCAGATGCTTGTGCTCCATCATGGCAATGCGATTGGTCGAAACCAGAGGGCGTTCAACCTGACAAATTTTCATCAGTGGGCCCCCTCTGCCGCTTGCGATCTAACCGAACAACCCAACACATCGATGGGTGCACCAGCACCGCAATCACGCACCACCAACAGGGTGTGAAGCAGACCGCACCCGGCCAGGTCCGCGTAACGGGCGCGCAGCGCGCCGTCGACACGATGACAGTGGGCGATGGCGCGTTCGCGGGCACCTGGCACCTCGCCGTGGTAGTCGTAGCGGACCACGATAGGGATGGGCAGCCCGTGCGACACGTTCAGCCCGGTGAAGATCTTCACGCCCACGTCCAGGTCCGGCGCCGCCTCTTCCACCGTGTCCATGTAGGCGAAGTAGGTGAGGTTGCGCAGCTGCACTTCCTCGAAGCCGATACCGGCACCGATGAAACGCTCGGCATGACCTATATCGCTGTAGTGCTGGCCGTGAAAGCTTCGCACGTAGTCGATCTGGGACAGGTTGTTCTCCACCAGGCGGGCAATCATGCGGCACATGCCGTCCGGCGCGTCGCCCGCCACCGCCCGGATCGCACCGGTGATTTGATCCTGCGCCTGAGTCGACAGCATGCGCTGGGTCTTGTGGTGCAATGCCAGCGCGTCTACGTACCGATCGAGATCGATTACGCCCCGGCCATCGGGCACATGCACACGGATGGCGTCCGTATCCGTGTCCAAGCCGATCAGCAGCAGGTCGATCGACGCCCCGCAACAAAAACTGTTCTGTACCGCGCGTTGAAAACCGAGCAGCCGATCCAGGCCGGCCTGGGCCGCACGCTCGGTGTCCGAGCCATGCGCCGCGCAGCCCTCGTGCGCCGGATCCACCGAGCTGTAGTGATACACCACGGCCTTCAGGTAGCGGGTCGGCGCATCGGCCGTATTCGGCTTGCCTTCGCGGAACCGCATCAACTCCGTTTCGGTCCACTTCGCCAGGCTGTCCTCGATGTCGAACATGGCGCCGGCGTAGGACTTGCGGCGCACCGCGCGGTAGGGCAGGCGCAGCACGTAACGGGTCACGTGAGCTAGGCGGCCGTCCGCGCACGGCGAGACATCTAGCGTATGGAATCCGCAACCCTGAAGGAATTCCTGGAAACTCGCCTCGTCCGCCGAACCCAGCGGATCCGCGGTGAAGAAGTCGTCGCAGAAACGGCGGTAGGTCTTGAACACGCACCAGGCGAACAAGCGGCGCATATCCAGCTGGTCCACCCAGGCATCCGTCAGGATCTCGTCGAGCAGTTCGAAGCCGAGGCGTTTTTGCACGATGGTCTGGGCGCGCGTCTCGAAGTCCGGCTCGTGCTGCAATGCGGAAACCTGCTTGAGCACCGGCACGATGGCGTCGAACGACGACTTGACTCGCTGCTCGTAGTCGAACAGGCTCGCGTTCTCGTCGCCGCGGGTCAGCGGATGCTGACCGGCAGCGGTGCGAGGCACCCCCGCCTGGCCAACAGCAACGGCCCCTGGGCGGCGCATCGGAGCGGTCGGCCGGGACCGCGACAGGGCGCGCGCGCTTTGACGATGATTGCGCAACATGTCGATCTACCGGATTCCGATCAACCGCGGGCACCACCCGAATAGGTGATCAACGAGCCCTGGTCGGTGTTGCCGCTGCTACCGGTGACCTTGCTCACCGGCGCTGGCACTTGCTCGTTGCGCTTGGCCCGCATGTCCGCCATGGCACTCATCGGACCGCGGCGGGTCGGATTGCGGCCCATCGCGGAGGTGCCCTCCGTGCCGGTCACCCGGTCACCCCGATCCCAGTCGTCGCCGGTGATCTTGAGGCCGGCGTCCATGCCCTCGCCGGTGATTCGCGCCTTGACCCGGCCCTCGACGGTTTCGGCGGTGGGCGGCATGAGCGGCTCGGCCGCCGCACCGCCGTTACCCCGACCGAACCGGGCCTCCTCGGTGCCGGTCACCTTGCCGCTGGCCTTGCCGAACGGCCCGGTGATCTGTCCCTGCTCGTACCGGCTACCGGTCACGGCGGCCTGTGCCGCCTCGCTCTGGCTGGCGTGGGAGGGAGCGACGACGCTGAACTGATTCCACGGGGTCTTGTCCAGCGCCTGGGGAAAATCCGGGCTCGCCGGCTCCGCGGCGGTGGCCGGGCAGGCAGCGGCGAACTGGTCGGCCCCTACGTAGGGGGTGCCGGTGAGCGGCTCGCAAGCGCCGCGCTCGGAGCCGGTCATCCGGCCGCCGATGCCCGGCTGCTTGCCCGTCATCACCGATCCGGGCGTACTACGCTGAGAACGGGTACGCGCCTCGGACACTATGGTGTCTTCCGGCTTGCAGTAGCTGCGATACTGTTCTGCGCCCGCATAAGGGGTTCCGGTAATGGCCTTGCAGGTCCCGGGCTCGTCGCCCGTCACCTTGGTCGAGCGCCCGGTCTGGGTCCCAGTGACGGTCTCCCCCTTAAAGGTCTGGGACGCGCCGACTTTCCGGTCCTGCGGCGCCGGAACGGTGCTGCAGAAGCCCTTGTATTGTTCCTGGCCGACGTAGTCGTTGCCGGTGATGTTGCGACAGCTCCCTGGCTCGTCGCCCGTCACTTTGGTCGAACGGCCCACCATGGTGCCGGTCACCGCGCCACCGCGCAGGGTGCCGCTCACGCCTACTTTGGCGGGAAAGCTACCATTGCCCGGCGCGGTGTACTGGGTGCCGGTCAGCTCTCGCCTGGCGCCGGGCTCGTCCCCGGTGACCTTGGAGGAGCGGCCTACATTGGTGCCCGTCACCGGCTTGCCCTTCCGAGTCTCGACCCTGGTGACCTTGGCCGGGCCCTGTTCCGGGCGGGTGCCGCAGAAGGTCTCGGCCTGATCGGCGCTGACGTACTCGGAGCCGGTCACGCGCTTGCAGGCCCCCGGCTCGTCACCGGTCACCTTGGCGCTGCGACCGACTTCGCTGCCGGTCACGCGGCTGCCGTGGCTGGTGGAACTCTGCCGGACCTTCAGGGGGTTCTTGTTCGGCTCCGCCTGACAGAATTCGCGAAAGATGTCCGCTCCCATGTACTGGGTACCGGTGATGGTGCGGCATGTGCTGGGCTCGTCACCGGTGGTCTTGAGGCTGCGCCCCACCATGGTGCCGGTCACCGTCTGACCTTGCCCGGTTTCGCCGGCGCCGACCTTCCAGGGGGCATCCTGGGCTGCACCGGGTGCGCCTGGCTTGGTCGGCCGCACCCGACCGGACGGTTCGGACTTCTTCTGGCCCGCGTTGCCCCTGGCGCTGCGCTGCGCCCGCAACGCCTGGGCCAGCTCTCGGGCCGACAATTGCGGATTGGCTGCGCGCGCGGTCTGGGCAGGGGAGATGCTCTTGCCGTTGAGCCCCGCCTTGCCTCGGGTGGACTGGGCCTGGCGCCGCGCCAGGGCCGCAGCCCGGGTCGGGTTGCTCGCAATGCGCTGGTTGACGTTGTTGCGCGGCTTGATCCGAGAGTTCGGTTTCGGCGCGACGGCTTTCAGTCGGCGAGCCTGGGTGTCTGGTTCGGTCTTGCAACCGCAACCGGAATCGCTTCGCTCTTTGGCCGCCTGTGGGGCCTGTGCTTGGGGCGTTGCGTGGGGTGGATTGGGGCCACGCACACGTTCACTGCTCTTCACGCCGGCCTTGCCCTTGCTGGACATCGCCGCTCGACGGGCGCGAGAGGCGGCGCGACCCACGGATGCCGTCGTGGCAGCTGCGCCGGACTTCCGAACCGGCGCGGCGATCGTCGCCGGTGCCGTCGCCTGGGTGGCAGTGCGGGTTGCGGGCGCCCCCTTTACCGCCGCCTTGCCCTTACTGGACATGGCGCGACGCCGAGCGAGCGCCAGCTCGCGTCCACTCCCTGTCGTGCTGTTTACAGTCTGTGCCATGTTTCGCCCCGTCGCGTCGATACTTGCGTTGCCGTTGTGCGCTGCGGCGCCGCTGGCCGCCCGCCATCGGGTGGCCAGCGGGTTACGCCTCAGGAGCGCCCTTCATAGACCACGAAGCAGACGCCCTGGCTCTGGGTGTAGTTGTCGTAGCCGATCAGGCGGACGTGGTGATCCGGATACGAGCGGCGGCAGGCCTCCAGCTCGGCAATGATGTTGTTGATGTCTTTCTCACCAAAGAACGGGAGCTTCCACATAGTCCAGTAGTGGTCCATCGAGCGGCTCGGATGTTCGTGCTCGATGGCGGGGGTAAGTCCCTGAGCGATCAGGTAGGAGATCTGATCGTAGACCTCGTCCTGGCTCAGCTTGGGCAGAAAACCGAAGGTCTCGAGAGTCTGTGCGGTTTGGTAATCGCCAATCTCATGGCCGGGCATAGCGTATTCCTCTGTCTGTGTTCGTGACTGGGTGAGTTGCTGTTGCTGGCCGGATCAACCGACGTCCAGCTTGTCCACAGTTTCGAACTCGAACTTGATCTCTTTCCACGTCTCCATGGCAATCGCGAGCTCAGGGCTGTTCTTGGCTGCGTCAGTGAGGATGTCCCGAGCCTCTTTCTCGATTTCGCGACCCTCGTTGCGGGCCTTGACGCTGGCCTCGAGCGCCACTCGGTTTGCGGCAGCCCCTGCTGCGTTACCCCACGGATGGCCCTGAGTACCGCCGCCGAACTGCAGCATGGAGTCATCGCCGAAGATGGTGACCAGCGCCGGCATGTGCCAGACGTGGATGCCGCCGGACGCGACGGCCATGACACCAGGCAGGGACCCCCAGTCCTGATCGAAGAAGATGCCGCGCGCGCGGTCTTCCGGCACGAAAGATTCGCGCAGCTGATCGACAAAGCCAAGCGTCGACTGGCGATCGCCCTCGAGCTTGCCGACAACGGTACCGGTGTGCAAATGGTCGCCACCGGACAGGCGCAGGCACTTGGCCAGGACGCGGAAGTGGATACCATGCTTCGGGTGGCGGTCGATGACCGCGTGCATGGCGCGGTGGATATGCAGCAGCATACCGTTTTCGCGACACCAGTTAGCCAGGCCGGTGTTGGCCGTGAAACCACCGGTGAGGAAGTCGTGCATGATGATCGGAGATCCCACTTCCTTAGCGAACTCGGCGCGCTTGTACATCTCTTCCGGCGTGGCAGCGGTCACGTTCAGGTAGTGGCCCTTGCGCTCACCAGTCTCCTGCTGGGCCTTCTGGATGGCCTCACCGACGAACTCGAAACGGTCACGCCAGCGCATGAACGGCTGCGAGTTGACGTTCTCGTCGTCCTTGGTCATGTCCAAGCCGCCTCGTAGGCACTCGTAGACGGCTCGGCCATAGTTCTTGGCCGACAGACCGAGCTTCGGCTTGATGGTTGCGCCAAGCATGGGGCGGCCATACTTGGATAGGCGATCGCGCTCGAGCGAGATGCCGGCGGGCGGGCCGCCGCAGGTCTTGATGTAGGCGATCGGGAAGCGGATGTCTTCCAGACGCAGGTGACGCAGCGCTTTGAATCCGAACACGTTACCGACCAGGGAGGTCAGAACGTTGACGACCGAACCCTCTTCGAAGAGGTCGATCGGGTAGGCTACGAAGGCGTAGAAAGACTCGGAGTCGCCGGGTACCTCCTCGATGCGGTAGGCACGCCCCTTGTAGTACTCCAAATCAGTCAGGAGCTCGGACCACACGGTACTCCAGGTACCGGTCGACGATTCGGCGGCCACTGCAGCGGCGACCTCTTCGCGGGGAACCCCCGGCTGACCGGTGCACTTGAAGCAGGCCAACAAGTCAGTGTCGAGCGGAACATAGTCCGGGGTCCAGTACATGTCGCGGTATTCTTTTACACCCGCGTCATAGGTCTTCACAGCCATTGTCAACTCCTGTTCGGTTGCTGGATGGACAGTTCGGTTGGTGAGTATGTCGATCGGTGATTTTTGGGGCAGGTCCGCGAAGTATAAGCAATTGCTTAAGGTTTGCGCCAATCAATCTTTGTGCGAAGAAGCATAGATGATGATCTATGTATTTCCCCAGGCTACATATGGTACTGCCGCGAAAACACCAGGGCAACGCCAGCCTTTGACCCAGGTCAATCAACTTGACTGCCGGTGGATATGGCACACGGAAGGGGCTCCGCCCCAACCTCGGCAGGACACTGGTGCGCTTGCGGACCCACCGTTGTCCGCTGACCTTGGACAGGGCGATTGTCGGACCTAAACGGGGGAATCTTCTTGTTCACCACACCATCTCCTATCAGGCGGTGATCCCCAACGGACGGCGAGGCGGGGGGCGTGCGGGTCTCCGCCGAACGCCTCGGCAAGCACTCGAACAGGGTGTCGTTTCGAGTAGCGGCGTCCCCGTCCCGAAAGTCGGTCCAACCGATCCCCCGAAACGGGCAGTGTGGCGCCCGCGAAGAGGCGGTCGGGGCAGCAGGAGGCCGTAGAAGTCATCCGTGTGCCCCGGCGTACGATCCTCCTAACCCCCCAGGTCGAGCCGCCGAGGGCAACCTGGCCAGCGCGACAGCGCCGAATGCCCTTCCCTTAGAGTCACGCCGAACCAGTCCAGGGCGGCCATGAGTTCCCTGGGCAAGGTCCCGGGCGCGTCTGGTAAGATCCGGACATTCCACACTGGGGGACCTCTGCGGTTATGCCCACCAAGAAGACCTACGGCGGTATTGACAAGGATCCCCATGGGGCGATGAACGCGACCGGCAACATCATTCGAGACGCCTGGGTTTTTGATTTGATCCCGGAGACCGAGACCTGCGCCGGCTGGACCGTGCAACGCATAGAGGCGCTATACGATAGGGTGACGCAGGAATGGGACAAGTACGGCCACTTGGCTTCCAACCTGCCGACGGAGTTGCGCCAGCGCCACCGGCGTGTCTACGACCAAGCTATCGCCGAGGCCCGCGCCAAGGGCTGGGATCCGGAGCCGACGAACTACGGCTGAGCCACCGTGGCATCATTGAGCACCGAGACCTTTATCCGGCCTGAAGCCCTTCACCGGGCAGCCATCGCTGCCGCCTGGAAGTGCGAAGCACGAGGCGGGAGTCCCCGGTAGGCGTAGGCGCGGGCGTGCGGCCGGAGTGGCGAAGGGACCGAAGGACCCGCAGCCAGCGCAGGTCGTATGCAAGCGCATCCGATACGGCGTCGAGCCATTCGTCGAAGGGTCATGGCGTAGGCGCGAAGTGCCGAAGCCGTGGCCCGGAGCGGGGCGAACCGGGGCACAGTGGCTGTCGCCGAGCGCAAGGCGAAAGGGCGACTGGGATGTCCCGTTTCGCATCCTGAGCACGGCGACACTCCCTCACCATTCCCGCCGCGCCCTACGACCGCTGCTCCGCCGATGCCGGCACGATCATGTCTTCGTTCCGATTCCCAGCATGCAGTTCCTGGCGGTGATCGACGGCGAAGAGATCATCTTTGTGGACAGTCAGGCCTACGCCGTGCGTGGTGGGAGGGCGGACGGGTGATCCTGCTCGCGTGGAAGTTCCGGCGTGAGCTGCGGCCGGATTCGGTCGATGAGTCCGTCCCTATCAAAAGCGTCTACTATCAGTCGACAGCGCTGGAGACCCGAGAGCGCCTCCCGGGGACTTCAACAGGGCACTAGATACACGCGAAGCCCGTGCCTGGCAGAGCGGTTGCGAGCCGCGGGGCCAAGCCGGTGCCGCCATTCCCAGAGTGATTTGGGAACGAAGAGACTCGGCACCCCTCGGGCCCGGCGAGGCGACGTCCGCCAGGCAGACGATTTACCCCCGTCCCGCCGTTGCGTTGGTTTGCGCGTAGTAGCCTGCTCGATGCCGACGACGCGCGCGACATGCTCGGCTGGGACAACGGCGGCTTCTCGCTTGATGCTTCTGTACGCATTACCGGCGAGGATCGGATGGGGCTGGAGCGATTGCTGCGCTATTGCGCTCGCCCGCCCTTCGCCTTGGAACGACTCGAGCTGGTCGGCGAGCATCGGGTCATCTACATCTACCGGTTGCCGAGACCCCGGCGCGATGGCTGCACCAAGCTGGTTCTCACTCCGCTGGAGTTCATCGACCACCTGGCCGCCCTCATCCCGCCGCCGCGCCTGCACCGCCACCGCTATCACGGTGTGCTGGCACCCAACTCGCCGCTGCGTGCAGCCGTCGTGGCCTACGGTCGCGACAAGGAGGGCAGAGGTGAGGCGGCGACGCCTGACGCCGCCTCGACACCGACCGGCGAGGAGAAGGCGTCTCGCTCACCGGCGCGTTACCTGTGGGCCATGCTGCTCGCGCGTAACCGGTGCCTACGCGGCGTCGTTGCTCAGCCGCGCGCTGAACGCTCCCCCATCGACCAGTGCACCCGCGTCGTCGGTGGGGCCGTCGGTTACGTCGGTGCCGGTGCAGAGATCCCCGGGATTCGGGGGTTCAAGCCGGCTGACGAGCCAACAGCCAGCACAACGCAAAAATCAAGACCTCCCCCTTGACCCCTCCCCCTTGACCCCTCCCCCTTGACCCCTCCCCCTGCTGACCCCTCTCCCTGTGCGCGCGGCCAGTGTCGAGGGCCGGCACATCCTGGTCGCGACCGACGGGTCGCGGTTCGCCGAGGCGGCCGCCTTCACCGCGGCCAACCTCGGGGCCTTCTGTACCAGCAAGGTGACCGTCGCCTCGGTCGCCGCCGCGAGCTACAGCGCCGAGCGCCGCTCCGAGGGCGAGCAAGCCGTCTCGCAGGTGGTCGAGCACATGAGAAGCAAGGGCGTTGCCGCGGAAGGACTGGTACTCCAGGGCGACCCCGCGGATGTCGTCGCGGGGCTGGCGCGCGAGCGCGGCGCGGACCTGATCGTCACCGGCAGCCACGGCCGCACCGGGTTCGATCGGGTGCTGCTCGGCAGCACCTCCGAGCGCATACTCAACGAGACGCCCTGTGCCGTGCTGGTGGTCAAGTCGGCCTGAGCGCGCTGCCACTGAAAGGCGGGGGTCGACGGCAAACGGGCCGGCGACCCTCCCTGCAATCACCTAATCACCCCGGTCCGCTCGTTTACGCGGTGTCCGAGACCGAGCCGGAACGGATGCGCGGGAATTTGCCCGACAGTCACCGGGGGCAGCCGCCGTAGCGATGCCGATCATGCTGTAGGGCGCAAACGGGCGCGGCGCCTCGGAGTCAGTGGGTACAGGCGCAAGCTCGCCGGTCAGGGGGACTCCGGACCGGCTTCCCTGCCCGGGAGGAGCCGCCTGCCGAACTGGCATTTGCGGCACCGCATCTGTCTACTGCTACGCCCCCCTGCCCGCGGGTTGGGGTCCCCTGGTTCAACTGGACCGCCAGGACTTGCCGGTGCCTATGACGGCGCCAAGCGCCCCGGTCGCGACCAAGCCGCCGGCCGCAAAGGTCCATGCAGAGCCCCATGCGTCCCACACCAGACCGGCAAGGGCGCTCGATGCGAGTGTCGTCACGCCGCCCACGAGATGGAACAGCCCGTAGGCGGTACCTCGTATCTCGGTCCGCGTGGTATCCGCCACCATTCGCGACAGCAGGCCCTGAGACATTCCCATGTGCAGCCCCCAGAGGCCGACGCCGGCGGCGACAGCCAGCCAGTGGTCGCCGGAGGCCAGCGACAGGTCGGCGCCGATCAGCGTCAGCAGGCTCAGCGCCAGGAGCCGCCGGTGACCGGTACGGTCAGACATCACCCCGAGCGGGTACGCGGTTGCCGCGTAGACCAGGTTCATCGCGATCAGGACCAGGGGCGTCATGGCTAGCGGAAGACCGGCCTGATGGGCGCGGAGGATCAGAAAGGCCTCGGAAAACCGGGCAAGCGAAACCAGCCCGCCGACGGCGACCACGCGCCAGTAAGACCCCGAGAGTCCCCGGAGGTGCTCCCGGCGGAGCGGGTTGACGAGGGGCCGGCCGACTCCTCGACGCGGCTCCCGCAGCCCGACGATCAACAGCGCAACGGCGAGAAACCCGGGGACGGCGGCGGCCCAAAATACGGCCCGGAAGTCGTTGGCCCACACGAACATCAGAGCCATCGCCAACATGGGGCCGACGAAGGCACCAACCGAGTCCAGCGACTGGCGCAGCCCGAAGGCCGCGCCTCTCAGCGCCGGCGGCGTGACATCGGCGAGAAGGGCATCCCGGGGCGCTCCCCGGATTCCCTTTCCGGTCCTGTCGATCAGACGTGCCGCGAGTACCGTCCCGGGCCCAGGGGCGAGCGCGAACAGAGGCTTTGCGATCGCCCCGAGACCATAACCCAAGACGGTCAGCGGCTTCCTTCTGCCCCAATAGTCCGAGAGCCCTCCAGACACGACTCGGACGATCAGAGCGCTCGCCTCTGCCGCGCCCTCGATGAATCCCAGCGCGGAGACACTCGCTCCTAGACCCGCGACAAGAAAAACGGGCAGCAGGCTGTGGATCAGCTCGGACGAAACATCCATCAGCAGGCTGACGAATCCCAGGATCCAGACCGCGGCGGGCAGGTCAGGGCGACCTACGGGGACTCCCGAGCCCTGGCTTGACCGATCCTCCTCCAACATTAGGCCCCTGGCCCCAGCAGCCCCGCCTGGCTCAAGATTGGCGCGAACCGATGTCGCACGCTGCCGCCATTCCGGCCTCGCAGGCAAACCGACAGCAACCCCGCGGACTGACCTAGGAGCACGCGCTCATGATCACTAAAATCAACGCAACGGCAGGCACCACCCGAAGCGCGCGTTTGACGCGCTTCAACTGGATCGCCGCCGTCATCCTGATCCTGGGCGGTCTGTCCTTTTTCTGGATCGCTGACGAGGTCATGGAGGGGGATACCCGGCGTCTGGACGAGCGCATTTTGCTGGCGATGCGGGTGCCTGGGGACCCATCGCAGCCCATCGGCCCGGCCTGGGTCGAAGAGAGCTTCCGGGACTTCACCGGGCTCGGCGGCGTAGGCGTGCTGGGGCTGCTGACCGCCGCTACTCTGGGTTACTTGTGGCTGATGGGGATGCGGCGGGCGGCCCTGTACGTGTTGCTCGCTATCGGCGGCGGCCTGCTGGTCAGCCTGATGCTGAAGGCCGGCTTTCACCGCCCGCGACCCGAACTGGTCTCCCACGGCTCCATGGTCTACACGGCGAGTTTTCCGAGCGGCCATTCCATGCTCTCCGCCATCGTCTATCTGACCGGGGGCGCGATGCTGGCACTGGTGCAGCGTCGCTGGGCGGTGCGGCTCTACATCCTCGGCTGTGCCTCGATTGCGACCGTGCTGGTGGGCCTCAGCCGCGTCTACCTGGGTGTTCACTGGCCCACCGACGTGCTCGCGGGCTGGGCGGGCGGGGCCGCCTGGGCGGCGCTTTGCTGGCTCATCGCCCATCGGCTCAGGGCCCGCGGACTCGTGGAACTGGAACGCCCGCCGGCCGCGCCCGACGCCGGCAGAACCGGGTGAATCGACGGTCGATCGCCTCCGCTCGCTCGAATCCGCTGCCGCTGCCCGCTCATTCATGGCGCAACGCCTCGATGGGGTCGAGCCGCGCAGCGCGTCGAGCGGGGAAGAAGCCGAAGATCACGCCGACCACGGCCGAGAACAGGAAGGCGATCGCAACAATCCGGGGATTGAAGACGAAGGGTACCTGAAGCACGCCGGCAAGACCGAACGAGGCGGCAAGGGCCAGTACGATGCCGAGCAACCCGCCGATGGAGGACAGCACGACCGCTTCCACCAGGAACTGTGTCAGGACTTCGACCTCCCGGGCCCCGATGGCCAGGCGCACGCCGATCTCGCGGGTGCGCTCGGTCACCGACACCAGCATGATGTTCATGATGCCGATGCCCCCCACGAGCAGGCTGACGGATGCCACCGCCCCCAAGAGCGAGGTGAGAACGCGGGTGGTGCCGGTGATAACCGGATCCCTTTTCGTTGAGGTCGTTGATGACGAACAATGCATCGACGGGCGTCACATCCGAATCATCATTGACGTCCAACGGATTCAAGGGGTTCTGCAGGAAAACACCCCACACGCCACCGGCGGTGCAGCCCTTGATACGGACGGCTTCAATCGGCGGTTCGTAGTAGGTCTCAAAAGCCTCTGCCACCAGAATGTTCAGCCCTTTGACGGTGCTACCCTGGAGATTGGCAACCAACCAGTCAACAACGGATATCAGAGCCCCCTCCTTGATTCCTCTCGTGAACCCGGTCATGACATCGAATACCTGACCTGCCTTGGCAAGGCCAACACCGACGTTTCCTTCCGAGTTACTACCGCCATGCAGCAGATCATTCCCCGCAATAGCCGTGCTGTATACGATCCGTACGCCCGCAACGTCCACGCTGTTCACGGAGCTGGATTGGGCCGCGGGAGGGCACAAATAGACACTACGTCCTGATCCCCGAACACGTAATCCAATCCCCCATTCCCATACAACGAATCCGTGCCGTCCCCACCGAACAGCAAGTCCGTGGCCTCACCGCCCTTGAGAACGTCTTTTCCGTCGCCGCCAATCAGCAGAGATGGTATGGAAGTCTTATTGATAATGATGTCGTCGCCGCCCAACCCCCAAACCTCGATAGACTTGAGGTCCTTAACCTGGAAGGGAGCGATCTCGGCGGCTCCCGAAACCTCAAACTCGCCAGCATTGACTTCCACCGTCCCGTCGCGGATGACGATGAAGTCGGCAGCGGGCGTGCCTTTGATCAACAGCCCACCGTCACCGCCCCCGTCGACGGAGATGATGGTCGGAGCCTCTTCGAATGCGGCGAGGGCGGTAAGGTCGACTACGGTTTCTCCCGTGCCTACGACGGAGGCAAAATCCAACCTCGTGAGGGTCGCCACGACTTCCGAGCCTCGCATGACCGTCTGGCTAATGCCACTTGGCTGCAAATTGATGGCGAAATCTGCGTTGCTCGTGAAGGTCGCAATATTATCACGAGGTTGGTCTACCAGAGGAGGATCCTGATTGTACTTGGTGCCGAGCCCTTGAATCCTGTCGGCCGGGTCACATCCAGCCCCACCACCAGGGCACACCAGGTTAGCAAACGTTCCAGTACCTGTCTCCAGATCGACCACCTTGTTTTCCGCACCGCCATCGATTGTGTTGATTTTTCCGACGCTGTTGAAGCTGAAGCTGTCAAGACCGGTGCCACCATTGACTTTCGACCTGGCTCCAACCGCCGCCGATATCATCAAGGGTACCAAGGTTCACGCCATCGACAGTCCAGTTGTTCTCGCCGACCGTTTGTGTCAGATCGTTGACCCCACCCCCACCGTTGAGCGCCGGTGAGCGTTCCCGACGGGCCGATCGTGACCGCGTCCGTACCCGCTCCACCGGTGAGATTCGCCATATCTGTAAACGACACGCCGGCCACCGTACCGTCGTTTTCGCTGGAGACGCTCCAGGTGTTGGGCACATCGGGACCCACGAACATTCCGGTTGCATTATCGCCTATGAAGGATTCGATGCTCGCAAAACCGCCTGATCCGCCACCATTCAACGCCGTCGCGCTGTCGTTGTTCAAACTAATCGTCTGCGGCGTGCCGTGACCGGCCACGCTCAAGGTATCGTTATGGGCACCGCCGTCGACCGTGCCTGCCACGTCCACATTCACGGTGAACAAATCTTCGTTGTCACCGCCGGGATGTGCTGCCGGTGAGGCTCGCGTTGAACGTAAACGTGTCGTTGCCGCCGACACCTTCCAAAATACTGAAGTCTTCGACAACACCGCGGTCCGGCCGTACCGTCATTTTCCGTGGATACGGTAAATACATCCGGTCCGGCCATACCGTGAAGCGTGTCATTGGCGTTGTCGCCTTTGAACTTCTCGATGTTGGCAAAACCGCCCTGGCCGCCACTGTTCAATGCCGTCGTGCTGCTGTCGCCCAGGTTGACCACCTGCGCCGTGGCATGTCCCGAAACGTCCAACATGTCGCCCGGGGGATTGTTGGCCTGGCCGCCCCCATCAATCGTACCCGCCACGTCCACGTTTACCGTGAAGACGTCTTCGTCGTCACCGCCGGACGCGCTGCCGGTGAGGCTCGCGTTGAACGTAAACGTGTCGTTGCCGCCGACACCTTCCAAAATACTGAAGTCTTCAAACACTGCGGTCCCGGCCGTACCGTCATTTTCCGTGGATACGGTAAATACATCCGGTCCGGCCGTACCGCGAAGCGTGTCATTGGCGTTGTCGCCTTTGAACTTCTCGATGTTGGCAGCTGCCGTGCCGCCACTGTTCAATGCCGTCGCGCTGCTGTCGCCCAGGTTGACCACCTGCGCCGTGGCATGTCCCGAAACGTCCAACATGTCGCCCGGGGGATTGTTGGCCTGGCCGCCCCCATCAATCGTACCCGCCACGTCCACGTTTACCGTGAAGACGTCTTCGTCGTCACCGCCGGACGCGCTGCCGGTGAGGCTCGCGTTGAACGTAAACGTGTCGTTGCCGCCGACACCTTCCAAAATACTGAAGTCTTCAAACACTGCGGTCCCGGCCGTACCGTCATTTTCCGTGGATACGGTAAATACATCCGGTCCGGCCGTACCGCGAAGCGTGTCATTGGCGTTGTCGCCTTTGACGTTCTCGATGTTGGCAAAACCGCCCGCGCCGCCACTGTTCAATGCCTGTCGTGCTGCTGTCGCCCAGGTTGACCACCTGCGCCGTGGCATGTCCCGAAACGTCCAACATGTCGCCCGGGGGATTGTTGGCCTGGCCGCCCCCATCAATCGTACCCGCCACGTCCACGTTTACCGTGAAGACGTCTTCGTCGTCACCGCCGGACGCGCTGCCGGTGAGGCTCGCGTTGAACGTAAACGTGTCGTTGCCGCCGACACCTTCCAAAATACTGAAGTCTTCAAACGCCGTGGTCCCCACCGTCCCGTCATTCTCCGTGGCTACGGTACATATCGGACCGGCCGTGCCGCGAAGCGTGTCATTGACGTTATCGCCTTTCAACGTCTCGATGTTAGTAAAACCGCCCTCGCCGCCAGCGTTCAGTGCCGTCGCTGCCGTTGCCCAGGTTGATTACTTGCGCCGTGGCATGTCCCGAAACATCCAACGTGTCGCCCGGGGGATCGTTGGTCTGGCCGCCCCCATCGATCGTACCGGCCACGTCCACGTTTACCGTGAAGACGTCTTCGTCGTCACCGCCGGAAATGTGCTGCCGGTGAGGCTCGCGTTGAACGTAACGTGTCGTTGCCGCCGACACCTTCCAAAATACTGAAGTCTTCAAACGCCGTGGTCCCCACCGTACCGTCGTTTTCCGTGGCTACGGTAAATACATCCGGACCGGCCGTGCCGCGAAGCGTGTCATTGGCGTTATCGCCTCTCAACGTCTCGATGTTGGTGAAGCCGCTCAAGCCGCCAGCGTTCAGTGCCGTTGCGCTGCTGTTGCCCAGGTCGATTGACTTGCTGCGGTGGCATGTCCCGAAACATCCAACGTGTCGCCCGGGGGATTGTTGGTCTGGCCGCCCCCATCGATCGTACCCGCCACGTCCACGTTTACCGTGAAGACGTCTTCGTCGTCACCGCCGTGGGATGCGCTGCCGGTGAGGCTCGCGTTGAACGTAAACGTGTCGTTGCCGCCGACACCTTCCAAAATACTGAAGTCTTCAAACGCCGTGGTCCCCACCGTCCCGTCATTCTCCGTGGCTACGGTAAATACATCCGGACCGGCCGTGCCGCGAAGCGTGTCATTGACGTTATCGCCTCTCAACGTCTCGATGTTAGTAAAACCGCCCTGACCCGCCAGCGTTCAGTGCCGTTGGCTGCTGTTGCCCAGGTTGATTACTTGCGCCGTGGCATGTCCCGAAACATCCAACGTGTCGCCCGGGGGATTGTTGGCCTGGCCGCCCCCGTCGATCGTACCGGCCACGTCCACGTTTACCGTGAAGACGTCTTCGTCGTCACCGCCGGACTCGCTGCCGGTGAGGCTCGCGTTGAACGTAAACGTGTCGTTGCCGCCGACACCTTCCAAAATACTGAAGTCTTCAAACGCCGTGGTCCCCACCGTCCCGTCATTCTCCGTGGCTACGGTAAATACATCCGGACCGGCCGTGCCGCGAAGCGTGTCATTGACGTTATCGCCTCTCAACGTCTCGATGTTAGTAAAACCGCCCGCGCCGCCAGCGTTCAGTGCCGTTGCGCTGCTGTTGCCCAGGTCGATTACTTGCGCCGTGGCATGTCCCGAAACATCCAACGTGTCGCCCGGGGGATTGTTGGCCTGGCCGCCCCCGTCGATCGTACCGGCCACGTCCACGTTTACCGTGAAGACGTCTTCGTCGTCACCGCCGGGATGGTGCTGCCGGTGAGGCTCGCGTTGAACGTAAACGTGTCGTTGCCGCCGACACCTTCCAAAATACTGAAGTCTTCAAACGCCGTGGTCCCCACCGTCCCGTCATTCTCCGTGGCTACGGTAAATACATCCGGACCGGCCGTGCCGCGAAGCGTGTCATTGACGTTATCGCCTCTCAACGTCTCGATGTTGGTGAAGCCGCTCAAGCCGCCAGCCTTCAGTGCCGTCGTGCTGCTGTTGCCCAGGTCGATTACTTGCGCCGTGGCATGTCCCGAAACATCCACGTGTCGCCCGGGGGATTGTTGGCCTGGCCGCCCCCATCGATCGTACCGGCCACGTCCACGTTTACCGTAAAGACGTCTTCGTCGTCACCGCCGGACGCTGCTGCCGGTGAGGCTCGCGTTGAACGTAAACGTGTCGTTGCCGCCGACACCTTCCAAAATACTGAAGTCTTCAAACGCCGTGGTCCCCACCGTACCGTCATTCTCCGTGGCTACGGGCATCCGGACCGGCCGTACCGCGAAGCGTGTCAGTGGCGTTATCGCCTTTGAACGCCTCGATATTAATGAAGCCACCCGAAGTCCCTGCA
>CAVOVI010000006.1:0-8869 GCA_963699825.1 uncultured Gemmatimonadales bacterium | reverse complement strand
CGTCCCGTAGTTCCCCTCGGCCCGCGCGGCCAGCCTTCGAGGTCTCTCTCACCGACCCTCACTCCCTCTGGGAGTGGGGGTCGTTGTTGCCACCATCCCAGCCCCGCTGCCACGGCGGAGCCTCCTTCCCAATTTCCCTCAAGATCCCGGGTTCGCTGGCTTGCCGAGGTGCCCGCGAGGCGTAGCTTCTTGGGATGACCACCGACCCCCAGACGATCACGAACCTCCTCGGCCAGTGGAGCGGAGGCGACGCAGAGGCGTTTCCGAAGCTCGTCGCCCTCGCCTACGACGACTTGCGGGCTATTGCGCACCGGCGCCTGATGGCGGGCCAGGATGGCGACCTCGCCACGACCGCCCTGGTGCACGAGGTCTTTCTTCGCCTGGTCGGAAGTGGGGGCGGAGAGTGGCAGAGTCGCGCGCACTTCTATGCGTTCGCTTCCAAGGCGATGCGCCACATCCTCGTGGACCACGCCCGGCGCAGCCAGGCCCAGCGCCGCGGGGGCGGAGCGGTGCGTCTCGAGCTCGACGAGGGCACGGCCGGCGCGGCCCGGGGTTTCGAGGATGTGCTTGGCGTGGACGAGGCCTTGGAGCGACTCGCACAGCACAATCCCCGGATGGCGCGCGTGGTGGAGCTCCGGTTCTTCGGGGGACTGACGATGGACGAAGTGGCGGCCGTGCTGGACACCTCGACCCGGACCGTGGAGCGGGAATGGACGCGCGCCAAAGCCTACCTGCTCGAATCCCTCGCCGGAGACGACGGCAAATGATCCACTGCTTTGGGCGCGCCTGAGCGGCAGGGAGGGGCCAGGCTGGTTTCCCCCGCTTCTACTCCCTACCAGAGGCTCGATCGCCCGAGGTCTCCAAGATCTACCGTGGTGTTCTGGGAAAACGAGGATGAGGACGGGTAGTAGAGCATCGACGAGTTGCCATCCGAGCGCCGCAGGTCGAAGCGCCAGCGCCGGTTGGCGCTGCACCCAAAATCCGTGGTGTAAATCCAGGAGTACGATTTGCCGCTCGCGACCGGAAACGACGGGGGATCGGGAGCTTCGTAGAAGACGCCGAAGCCGCCTCCATAGAGCTGCTTCCAGAACCCCACCTTGTTCCGCACGCTTGAATTGCTCCACTGGATCGTGACCGTGCGCGTGCCGTTGTTCCGTACCTTGATGGTGTGCCGGCACCCGCCGTCCGGCAGCGGGACCATGGCTGCGCTGAGCGACGGGGAGGCGAGCAGCGGTTCACCCGAGCCGACGGGACCGCCGGGTGTAAGGAAGAAGAGCAGGCTGGCCGGCAGCGCTGCCAGTGCGAGCTTGTGCATATGCGTACCTCCCGAGAGTGGTGTCCCCCCGAGGCCGAGGCGCCCCGTAGTTCCCTCAACGCAGACCGGACTGGGAATCCGCCACAGTCCCTCGAGCCCACCCTGTTGACTCTCGCGACGACGGGGGCGGCCGGATCATGGAACGCCCCAGGGACGTATCCCCTGGGGTGGCGGAATCACCCTTGATTTCTCGTTGAGGTACTCAGGTTGGCTGGGTTGCCGAGGTCGCGGTGCACGGTAGCTTCTGGAGATGCCAGCGGACTTGCACACGATTGAACGACGTGGCGGGAGCACCACGCACCTCAACCCGGACAGCGGAGCGGGAATGGACGCGCGCCAAGGACTGCCTGCTCGAATCGCTGGCGGGAGATGACGCCCGATAGCCCGCTGCTCTGGGAGCGCTGGGACGACGTCGACCGGTTGCTGGCGGAGGCGCTGGATCACCCTGCCTCCGAGCGGGTCGCGTTCGTCCGCCGAAGCGCGAAGGGCGACGAGGAACTCCGTGACCTGGTCCTTCGCCTCCTGGATCGGCTGGACTCCGACACCGGGCGCGTGACCTCCCCGTCGGACCCCGTCGTCCTCGGGGCGTTCGCTGCGGGCCAGGGTGGAGGGGATGCCGGCGCGCTGGCGCCGGGGACCGAGGTCGATCGCTATCGGATCATTCGGCACCTCGGCCGGGGCGGAATGGCCACCGTGTACGAGGCCGAGCGATCAGATGGCACCTATCAGCAGCGCGTCGCGCTCAAGATCCTGCGCCGCGGCCTCGATACCGACGATCTCATCCGCCGGTTCCTCGTCGAACGACAGATCCTCTCCTCGCTTTCCCATCCCAACATCGCACGCCTCCTCGATGGCGGTTCCACCGCCGATGGCAGGCCGTACCTGGTGATGGAGCTGGTGGAGGGAAAGCGCATCACCGCCTGGGCCGATGAGCTCCGGCTTGGCGTGCGGGCCCGACTCCGACTCTTCCTGGAAGTCGCCGATGCCGTACAGTCGGCACACCGCCAGCTGGTGGTCCACCGGGATATCAAACCGTCGAATATCCTGGTCGGCGCCGATGGCCGGGTGAAGCTGCTGGATTTTGGCATCGCCAAGCTGCTCGAGGACGATGGCGGCGAAACGGATGTCGGCGGGCGGCCGCTGACCCCCACCTACGCGAGCCCGGAACAACTGGAGGGCGGACGGATCACCACCGCTACCGACGTCTACCAGCTCGGCCTGCTGTTGCGGGAACTGCTCACAGGGGTTCGCCCCGAGCCGCGCAGCTCGGACTCGAGGGATGCGCCCGTACGCCCCAGCCGTACCGCTGAACTCGCGGTGACGAAGACGCCCGTCCCGGAGTCCCGCGCCGCTGACCGCGGCACGACCCCCGTGCACCTCGCCCGGGAGTTGCGCGGCGATCTCGACATCATTGTCACCACGGCCCTTCGCCTCGGGCCCGAAGAGCGGTACACCTCGGCAAGCGAGCTCGCGTCGGATATTCGCCGGCACCTGCGGGGCCTCCCGATCGCGGCGCATCCAGAATCCGTCGCGTACCGGGCACGCAAGTTCATGGGCCGGCATCCGGCCGTTCTCCCCGGCGTCACCGTGGTGCTCGTCGGGATCATGCTGTTCATCGGAACGCTGGCCAGGCACAATCGACGACTCGAGCGGGAACGGGACATCGCGACCGCGGCCTCCCGACGGGCGCAGGCAACCCAGGCCTTCCTCGTGGACCTGTTCGAGAGCGCCGACCCCCTGTCCCCCGCGGACCCGGAACGAGGGCGCAGCATTACCGTGGTCGAAGCGCTCCAGATCGGGGAAGCACGGGTGCGGGACGAGTTTCAGGCGGAGCCTGAGCTCCAGGCCGACCTCCTGTCCGCCATCGGTGCAGTGTTCTCGAAGCTCGACCAGACTGGCCCGGCGACGTCGGCAGTCAGCGACGCGGTGGCGCTCAGAATCGTGGTCGGTGATACGCTCTCGCGCGAATTCGCGGACGACCTGGGTGAACTGGCCTACCTGCTGGGCGGTGCGACTCAGTATGACTCGTCCCGTCAGCTGCTGGTGCGTCGCCTCGAGGTGGAGCGTGGCCGGGTGCCCGTCGACCCCGAACGTGAGGGCAGGACCCTCCTGGCCCTCGCGTTGCTCGACGGAAATGTCGATCCGGCGGCGGCGGTCGGGCTGGCGGAGGAAGGGGTGGCCCTGCTGCGGTCCGCCGGCAGCAAGCAGCTGGGGGAGGCTCTCCGACGGCTGTCGGACGACTACCGTGCCGTCCATCGACTCGAGGAGGCCGAAGCAGCCGCCCGCGAGGCGCTGGAGCTCTTCGAGCTCGATGATGGGCCCGACGCGGTGAGCACGGCGATGGCGGCACACACGCTGGGGCAGACGCTCGGGACTCGGGGCCAGGTCGCCCCGGCCATCCCACTGATGGAACGGGCAGTCGCGATCTTCGACCGCCGCCTGGGCGCGGAACACAACTTCACGATGTCAGTCCGGAACAACCTCGGAGTGTTGATGACCAACGCAGGTCGGCACGCCGAGTCGGAGGGCATCTACCGGGACCTGCTGGAGGCGAAGCTCCGGATCTACGGCCCGTTCCACTCGTTGGTGGCCGATGGCTACCAGAACCTCGCGGTCGCCGTCGCCGAGCAGGGCCGCTATCGGGAGGCCGACTCGCTGGCCCGAGAGGCGGAGCGGATCTATCGGCGCGTCATGCCCCCAGGCTCCTTCATCGTCGCCTTTCCGATGCTGACCCGCGCCGACATCCTGCTCCGGGGGGGCGATGGGACGACGGCGGAGCGCGTGGCGTCCGGGGCGGCTGACATCCTGCGGGACAAGGTGCCCACCGGGCACCCCGCGGCAATCGTGGCCGACTGTCGGCTCGGCCGCGCCCAGGCGCTGCTGGGCGACACCTCGGGCGCGCGCGTCCTGCTCGACTCGGCGGTGCAGCGCATGGAACGCACGGAGGGGATCCGCAAGGAGCATCGGGAAGAGTGCGGGAATGCGCTTGCGGCACTTCCGATAGACCCTGCACAGTCCCACTAGGGGACCGCACGGCCGCAGTCACCCACCCCAGTCAACCATCCCAGGCGCACCGGCAGTTCCCGTGGCGGAATCCACCCCCCGAATCCGTTCAGGAGGGGGAAGGACCCTTCGAGTCACCGTCACGCAAGGAGCCATCCGATGCCCTCGACCTGGCGCCCACCCCTCGCCGCGGGGATCGTCCTGATCCTCCTCGCCCTCGCGGCGGCTCCCGGGACAGCCGACGCCCAGTTCTTCAAGAACCTCAAGAAGACCGTCAAGGAAGCGGCGGAATCCGAAACCAACAGCCAGGTGGACAAGATCGTCCGCGGGTCGGTCCAGTGTGCCTTCGACAACCTCCAGTGCATCAAGAGCGCGGAGAAGTCGGGCCAGGACGTCGTGCTGACCGATGACGACGGGGAGGTGCTGCTGGACAAGAAGGGGCAGCCGGTCTCCGACCCCGAGGAAGGCGCGCGCATCGCACAGGAGACCGGTTCGGCTTCGCGGCCTGGGGAAGGCGCGTGGGCCAACTACGACTTCCAGCCCGGCGAGAAGCTCCTCTTCTACGACGACTACACGCGCGACGTCGTGGGAGATTTCCCCCGGCGGTTCGTGCTGAGTCAGGGGAATTTCGAGGTCGTGGACGTGGAGGGGGTCCGCTACGTGCGGGCCACGTCGTCGGGCATCTTCGCCATACCGCTGCCGGAAACGCTTCCGGAGCAATTCACCCTTGAATACAGCGTCAACGTGACGCACGGCAACGGGTACGCCAGGTTGATGCCGGGCCGCGCCTATCAGGGGCCTGCGCGAACCTACCAGGGGTCGGTGGTGGACGTGTCGCTGTCCCGCGCGGGGATCTCGCCGGTCGGGCCGGCAGGACCGACCGTCATGACCACGATGGATACCCGGAAGATGCAGAAGTCGATTGTCGCGGTCCGGGTCATGGCCGACGGTGAGCACATGAAGATGTACATCGGAGAACAGCGGGTGGCCAACGTCCCCAACGCCGTCTTCCCGCGGAGCGACACGTTGTTCCTGGCGGTGGGCTCGGCCTCGCCGGACTATCCGATCCTCATCGGTACGGTGCAAGTGGCGGGCGGGGGCAAGGACCTGTATGACCGACTGGTCGAGGAGGGCAGGGTGAGCTCTCACGGCGTGCTCTTCGCGACCAACAGCGCGCGCATCCGGCCCGAATCGACGCCGACGCTCCTCGAGATCGGGACGATGCTGCAGGCGAATCCCGATCTCCGGATCGCCATCGAGGGGCACACCGACAGCGACGGCGCCACGGAATTCAACCAGGACCTCTCCGAGCGGCGCGCGGCGGCGGTGCTGGAGTATCTCGTGTCGGAAATGAAGATTGACGCGGATCGGCTCGAGGCGATGGGCTTCGGGGAGACAAAGCCGCTGACCAGCAACGACACGCCGGAGGGGAAGGCGCAGAACCGACGGGTGGACCTGGTGCGGGTGGGTGGATGACTGGAGGCGCCGGGGAAGTGGCGGGATTCGGATCGGTTCGACGTTTACCTGAATCGGAGGTTCGTGCCGATTCGCCCAACCCACGGAGGCATCAATGACCCCAGGACTCTACTTCACACCGATCGCCGTCCTTGCCACCCTGTTCGTGGCATCGGGGGCTGCATCGCCACCCCCGGCCGGGCCGGACGGTCTCGCTGCCGTCGAAACGACCTGCCCCGTGAATATCTCAGCCACGAACAAGGGTACGGCCGACATTTGGGTCATGCTCTATGATAGTGAGGTCAAGCGCCCGGGCGGCATCGGCAGCAGTTACGTGAAGCTCAAGATTCAGAATCATCGGGTCGCTCCTGGGGCGACGATGAGCCGAACATATGATGCCGCGGGGAATTGCAACTCGCTCAGGTACTGGCGCTTCAAGCTCAAGCGGGGCACTGACTTCTATACAAAGACGATCAGTTCGGATGGAGGCCCGTACGACAAGAGCCAATCGGTCAATCTCGCGAATCTCGCCACACACTTCTGAGTCACCGACGTCCGATCCTGGACACCGCGCCGACAGCACCTGACTGTCGGCGCATTCCGTTTACAACCCGATCATCATCGGGATCGCCTGCGCGCTTTTCCGCGAGGACTTCGAGGCGGGGAGGATTGCGGTGAGCAGCGCGCGGCCGCTCTTGATGGACCGCGGTGCATCGAAAATGCCGTCGAGGAGCATCTCGCCGGATCCAGTCGCAAACGCCGCCGCCGAGACCGGCGTGTTGCCGAGGGCGTAATAGGCCCCGGCTTCGTCACTGATCGGCATGAAGCAGACGTCTGGGAAGGCGCCGATCATCCGGCCGAGCGGCGCGCCCTGCGCGGCGGCGGCCGCCGGGATGTCGAAGGGCTTCGACTCCGCCTGACAGATGACGCGTCCCCCGTCCACCACCGCCACGAAGAGCACCGCCTCCAGGGTGGCATCCAGTCTGGCGGTCACGACCGTCTGGCGGCCCAGGATCTGGCCAATGGAGGCGGTGACGCTGGTGGGTGCCGATGGGGCGGTCCTGCTGTCCAGCCAGAGTTGCACCGGCGCTACGACTGATTGGGGGGCCGCGGTGGCCCGATGGGTTTGGCCGACGACTGCGGGAGCTACCAGGGCGGTCCACGCCACTGCGCACAGGACCGTGGAGGTATATCCGAATCGCATTCCGTCTCCGGGAAAGGGGATGCTTCCTCAACGGGAAGCGGTCCCGGTTCCCGCCACGTGGCTCCCGTGGGCCGGGCCGGGTGGCGGGGTCCGCCCCCGAACTGCGTTCAAGGGGGGTGGAAACGTGAACACTCCCCAGCACAAACCAGGAGGCCAGGATGCGGATTGAATTTGCGACGGCCGTCGGATTGGCGGCGGCATTGACAGCGGCTGCTGCCATGGGCACGTCCGCGGCAGAGCACAGTGGCGAGCCGTTCGTCGGGGTGACGGCGGTCAGTCCGGTCACCCTGCCGGATGGCTCGGCGGGCTGTAACCTGACCATCACGGCCAGCAACAGTGGCACGAGCAACCTGAAGATCTCCACCGAGTCGCAGGTGCGGGCCAAGCCCTCCATCTCGCCGCAGTATGGAACCTGGAAGAAGCTCTGGAGCACGAACCAGTTTGTGCGGGCGGGGCAGAAGTGGTCCGACGTGGTGCAGGCCGACTTCGGCTGCACCTATGTCCGGCAGTATCGCTTCGTGGTCGCCTACGGAGGCAACGAAAAGGCGTTCACCTACCCGAGCTCGGGCGGCACCAAGGACGAGACGGTGAGCCTCGGCAACCTCTACACCAAGTTCTTCGACTGAGGAGCGACCCATGCTGTCTGCCATCGCCCTGCTCGCGGTCACGGCCCTGTCCGCGGCCCCGATCCAGGACGCCCAGGAGATCCTCGCCACCGCACGCGCCAAGAAGGCCGAGCGGATGGCGGATGTCCAGAACTACACGATCATCCAGCGGGTCCAGGGGGCGATGGAGTCACCGCTCTACTACGAGGCGTTCACCACACCAGGGGGCTCCGAGACCCTCTACCGCCTGGTGCCGATGCAGGAGTGGCAGGCGCGAGGCGCCCCCTCCGGGTATGATCCTGCGGCGGTGGCCCAGGGGATGAAGGTCGGCATCAACTACATGGCCAACGAGCTCAGCATGCAGATGGCCGGGAGCCCTGCGGCCGGCCTGGTGGGTGCCGGGGAGATCGACGGCATGTTGGCCGGCGCCAACGCGTTTCTCGATGCCGCCGCAAGTCCGCCGCCCAACACCAGTTTCAACGATGCCATGAAGGAGAACGTGGACGCGGGGATGTTCGCGGCCCAGGCGCGGTTCGTCGGCATGCAGTCCGTCTGGGGAAAGAATGCCTTCCTGCTTCGTGCGGACGCGCCACCGGGCCTGCCGGCGCAGCAGGTGGGCGAGGCCACCTTTGCGCTCGAGCGGGCAAGCATGTGGATCGATGCCACCTCTTACGTCCAGCTGCGCCTCCGCATGGAAGGGCAGATGAAAGCGGGCAAGAAGTCCGTGCCCATCGTCATCGAACTCGACGAACGGGACTATCTGGTGTTCAGCGGCCTCTACGAGCCTCGCAAGAGGACGATGCGGATTACCGGGCTGATGGGGGGCATGGAACTGGACCCCAAGGAGGCGAAAAAGGTCGCGAAAATGCGTGCCGACATGGAGAAGATGAAGGCCCAGATCGCGGCGATGCCAGCGTCGCAGAAGGCGATGGTCCAGGGCCAGATTGACAAGGCGGAGGCGATGATGAACCAGATGAGCGGCAATGACGTGATCGAGACGGACGTCGAATTCATGATCTACAGCATCAACAAGGGGCCGCCCTTCAAGTGGATGCCAGGCTGCCCTTCACTCGAGTTCCAAGTGCCGCCGTTTCCGCCGATGGCCCAGGCGTCCCAGGTCCCAACGGATGCGAATTACCCGGGCCCGCTCCCCCCGGGCGCCCAGCCGCCGCAATGTCCCACTTGAGTCGCCCCCCCCACGCACGACCCCCTCTCCCTCTTGGAGAGGGGCGCGACTGTCGGCCCTGCCTCCCCGCCTCCCCGTCTCCCCGTCTCCCCGTCTCCCCC
>CAVOVI010000005.1:0-26805 GCA_963699825.1 uncultured Gemmatimonadales bacterium | reverse complement strand
GTGACCAACGTTCTAAAGGGAGCCAGTTTCAGCGGCTTTAAGGGTACCATTTAGGGCTGGCTACTTAGCGTTTCGACGGAGCCCCCTGGCTCATCGCGGTGCTTTTTCGTGGAGCTAGTGTGTTTCGGTTTGTTGCCAATTTTGAATATTGGACTCTGGCGGGTCTCAGCATTGTCAATTTGCAATGCCTGTTGCTTGGCGAATCGCCTACGACGACGGAGGCTTGTCCACATTCGTTATGCAACGCTCGGTGTATGCAAGCTGGGATCGGTGGCTGGCTGCTTGAAAGCGAGCTCGACCGTAGAACAGTGCACAGGTCAAGGAGCAAGGTTGATGTGGACGCACATCCATGCGTCAGTGACTGCTTGAGATAGAGTGAGAGCTAAAGTCTCAAGCAGTGGCGTGCTGATATTCGACTAGGGCAGTTCAGGCAATTGCGTGGCGACGAAGCTTGGAGAATCAGAGTTCTCAGAGAACAGCAGCGAGGTCCAGTAGCCAATCTTGGCGGGCCTAAGTCTTACTCTTCAGTTCCATCTTTGGTTCGAAAGCTTTCTCCTTCAATGAGAATTGCCTCCCCATGGTGCATCAGCCGGTCGATCATGGCGGTGGCGAGAGTATTATCGACGTCGAAGATCTGGCCCCATTGCTTGAAGACGCGATTGGTCGAGATGACAATCGATCCGGTCTCATAGCGGGCTGCCACGACTTGGAACATCAAGTCCGCACCACGTTTGTCAATCGGCAGATACCCCAGCTCATCGAGAAGCAGAAGTTGAGGTCGCACATACTCCTTCAGTTTTCGCTCCAGCATTCCATTCTGCTGAGCGGTCGTCAGAACATTAATCATGTCGATCACACGTGTAAATCGCACGCTGATGCCTTTTCCGCTGGCCGCATATCCCAACGCAGTCAACAGATGAGTTTTCCCCACGCCGGTGCCCCCAATCAGAACCGCACAGCCGAATGATTCCACGAATTGGCAGTCGAACAGTCGCAACAGCTTTGGCTTGGGGATTTTCTTGGGGAACGTAAAGTCGTAATCCTCCAGCCGCTTCAGAGCTGGCAAGCGGGCGATGCGCACGCGACGCGCCATGGCACCATCGCGGCGAGCGGCAGCTTGGCCGCCGACCAATTGCAGCAGGATGTCCAGCATGGGCGTATTTCTGCGGGCCGCTTCGTCGAGTACTTCACGATAATTATCGGCGATGTGGACCAGCTTCAATTCGAGTAATTCCTGCCGCAGTCGGTCATGCTTGGGTTGTGCCATCAGTCTTCATCGTCTTTCGTAAAGCGGTCGTACTTGCTGGGGTCGGGAACATCCAACTCCAGATCCATCAGCTCCTTGCGCTTGGGCTGAAGCTGTGTGGGGGAAGGCAGAGATTGCTGGCGACGCTGTTGCTGCACGATGCTTTCCACGTAGGCCGCATCACAGGTCTGGTACTCGATGGCCACGCGCATCGCCGCTAGCACACTTTCGCGTCCGTACAGTCGCGCCAACTCCAAGATTCGTTTCAGATGGGGCACCGTCGAGCGCAACGGTTGTCGCTCAAGCTGAAGTTGGAATTCAATAGCCACTTCGCCCAAGGCTTGAAAGCTGTCTGCCAACTGTGTGGCGGTCCGACGACGGCGCATGCCAATCGCCTCCGCTTGATGCGCCGCATCGGCAATCAGTTCTCGACGACCATAACTGCGCTGATGACAGGCAACTTGCTCCCCTTGATACTCAATACGAACCTCAGTCGCATTGGCACGCACGACAACTGTTTTACGTGCCAACTTGGGTGGGACCGTGTAGCGGTTGGAATCGAACTCGATACGTGCAGTGGGACGTACCTCGGTAATGACCAATTCGTCCGTGTTGTAGGCCACCGATGGAAGCGGACGTAGCGCGGTCCGCTCACGGGTGAAGCGATCGATGGGGCGCTCCTTGAGCCGATCGTGCAAGCGGACGTTGGCCACGTTGTCTCGCCAATTCACGGCCAGATAGCGATAGTCGTCCCAGTTCTGAAGTTCTTCATCACGACCTTGCAAGGCGTTGCGTTTAACATAGCCCACATTCGATTCGACCATGCCTTTGCTTTCCGGATCTCGCGCCGCGCAGGCGATCGGCTCCAGAAGGTAGTGTCCACACAAGGCCAAGAACTCTGGATGCAGCATCGCCTGACGACCCGAGCCACTGAGCACCGCCGCCTTGAGGTTGTCGAAGACGACTTTGCGAGGGCTGCCGCCAAAGAACTGCAGAGCATTATCCAAGCAGCGATAGAATTCCGCTTTCCGCTGCGAGAGCGTGAACTCGATGTACAGCATTCTGGAATAACACAGCACGCCCACGAAGACCGAAATGCGTCTGACTGTGTTGTTGATCTTGATCGAGCCGACATCGCCCCAGTCGATCTGTACCGCTTCACCGGGACTGTAGGTAATGTCTTGATAGACTCGACCTGAATGAGGGCGGATGGATCGCAGATAGTTTCTCAGTTGTGTAATGCCACCAGCATAGCCCGGCAAGTGACCGTCGCTGGCTGAGAGCTTTTCGAGAATGCGAACCGCCGACAAGTTGGGATACTGATCGATAATGGCTTTGATCCTGGGCTTGAACGGGTCGAGCAAGCTGGCACGCGATTGAACTTGGCGCCCAGGCAAGGGAGCTTGTTGCAGGCCCAGTGCGCGACCCACTGTCCTACGTGAGCAGCCAACACGCCGCGCAATGGCCCGCCCGCTCAGCTTTTCCACTTCCGATAGCCGACGTATCTCAGCCCACTGGGCGACATTCATCGTTGCTCTCCAGGCTCATCATTGAGCTGTTCAATGAGCGAACGCAGTTGCACGCGCCCCTGAACGCTCGGTCGCCAACACCGGAAGCGAAAGCACTTGCGCCAGCGGTGCGCGATAGGCGATCAAGTCCAATTCCAGCAGATCCACTCGCGCTTGGACAATGACCCGTTCGGTAGTGCGCAGGCGGAGCGCCAGAGCATTGTCGCTATAGTACGACAGCCCATGCTTGTCTCCGACCGCAGCCAGAAAGAAGTACAAGAAGACCGCATCGCCGCTGAGTTTGGACGAGTAGTCGCGTACAAAACGTCGATCGATCCATGACCAGTCACCGCTCGGTAGGCGGCGGACGCGGTCTGGAACTAGAATTTGCTTGTGCATCGTGTTTATCGCTCCCGTGTAGGTGTGAGAACGATAATCGAGGACCGGAAAACGCTCCATAATTGCGGACACGTCTTCGTCTCTTGCGCTTACTCTTTAACCGCCGGGCGAGCCATTTGCGATTTCGATCTCGCACGCTGCGCACGGCATGGCGACAAGCGTTTGAACAGTATTTTGCGTGATTGCGATGGCTCGGTCGGGTTGCCTCGTAGCAACCAGGTCGGTCACAAAAATCTTTTGGAAGCGGCAAGTTGCGTGACGGCGCGCCCGCTTGGCTTGGCGCTGGCGGCGTCACCGGGAGAGTCAGCCACGTCAGCGGTGGCGTGAGCTTGCTGACGTTGTTTATCGCGTCGCTCGCGATCACGGCTGGCTTGACGGCGACGGTTGTCATCATCTGCCCGCCACTTCTGTTGCCGTTTGGCTGCCTGCCACCGCCTGACTTCCGCCTGGCAATCAGGCTCTTGGCAGAAAGACTGGTTCCATTGACGCGGTTGGTAGCGATTTTCGCATCCCTTTCGCAAACATTGTCGCGTCGCGCGGAGCGATTCTTGAGGACGATCCTGCGTCGTCTGATATATCTTGGAAAGTAGGATCGATGATCCGTTCTCGCAGGGGGAGTTTGTTTCTCCCAACGGGAAGCCTGAGGGGTTGCTCTAACAACTCCTCAGGCAAATTTTCTGTACCACCCCAAGCTAGGGGCCCTACTTACAAAGTAATTGAAGTAGACGAAGAAGGAAAACCTGCGAGATGTCTCTCGTTTTCCAAGTAAGAATCAAAGGAAAATGGCCGAAGTAGAAGGCCCACAAGGGAAGTAAAACAGTCCACACTGGCTCCCGCTCTCCCGCTGAAACTGGCTCCCTTTAAAACGTTGGTCACAGTTGCCAAAGATGTAGGTCAAAAGTCGAAGCGAAGCATATGGCTTGTCGGTTGCATTGGGTACAAGCCCCAAGAATGATTGGGCTCCACCGATCGTAGGTGACTTAAGTTCAGCCGCAGATTTCACCAATCTTGCTCGCGCGCCATTTCTTTCAATGATGCCCGCGAGCAGACTAGCGACCAGCAAAGTGACGGCGATCAAATTACCAAGCCTCCACCTGAGTCGGGCGCGAATGAAATCAACAACGCTTGTTGAACCTGGCCTGTTCATTCTTCGTATCGTTTGTCCCAGCGTGTGTAGCTCGCGTAGAATTCGCCATTCTTCAGGCTATCTCGATAACGTGTCAAGAAGTCGACAAACGAATTGGCAACCAAATCCAAGTAGCATCGTCCAACGCACTACGAAAAAAATCTTGCGAATTACGCCATCAGATTTTTCGATATCAGCGCATTTGCCCATAACGATGCTCATTTGGAAACGAAGGGGAATAAACGTGGCATCGCAATTGTCAATACATGCTACCTAGGCCAAACCGCTGTCGCTATACAACGCTATCGCAACTCTCGCTGTACACAAGCCCCGGAATCAAACCGGTTACCGATCTTATGCAAGCCAGCTCAGTTCGCGTGCCGCCTCAAGCGTTTTCTTTGGCTCACCGAAAGTAGCGCATTTTTTTGCGTAACTTTCGCGAAGCGAAAGACGACAATGAGTGACGCAGGCGGGATTTGAACCCGCAAACACTCGTTCCCAAGACAAGCCACTCAGCCGTTCGCGCACAGTACCATGTTTCGAGAAGCGCTACTGAAATTCGAACTCAACCCAACATGTTTTGCAGACATGTCTCGCACCAAGCGGACTAGCGCCATTCCGCTGAGTAGTCCTGGACAGACTCAAAGGGCGGGCACCGACGCGCAGCGTTCGTCGCGACTGGGTCGCCAGCGTTTTCTGAAGAATACGCGCAGGTGCCTTCGACGCTGGGCCCCAGGACTATTTGAAGCGGTAAGAAGTTAAGGTATAAGGAGTGAGGTCTTGCATTTGCTTACCGCTTACTCCTAATCGCTTACAGCTTTCCAGGCGGAAGACCAGGGACTCGAACTCCGCAGCGTTTCAACGCCAGCTGCCTTCAAGACAGTATCCTGATCCAGCCGGCCCACCTGAGCAAGTCCGGAGCAGCACCGCGAGTGGCTCAGGGATTGATGCGGTACAACCGGCCGGAGCTGACGATAAAAGTCTAGCTATCGCGCCCGAGGGTGATTGAGTTGTGACCGGAGCCACATTAGAGGCTCATAGAAGGGCCCAGACCAGTTTGGATGGTCCCATAAATCTAGTGTAACCGCCGTACCTGACCGTTGCCATGTCCGAGCTTGTCGGCTTGGTTTTTAAAACGTAACGAAAAACGAAGATGAAGGAAGCACGCCCGCTTGTGGCCTGATCGAATGGCCGCCAGCCGTGCGCTGGTTCGACTCGCCGTGTTGAGCCACTAACGTCAACCAGGGGATGGCTGTTCGGACTGCCGGTTTCGCTTGCAGTAGCAGCATCCCCCCAGATGGAGATAAACGACGATGCATACGCTTGGGTTATGTAAACCACCACCCAGCCAGCGAAAGTCCCGATTCGCTGGTCTGGCAGTGCTGGCCGCGCTCGGTCTAACCGCGACCGGCGAGGCTGCCGCATTCACCTGCGAGCGCGAGGTCACGGCCGACGTAGTGGCCATGGACCAGCCGATTCTGTTCAACCGGCTCGGCGCATCCAACGTCAACGGCATGATCTTTGCGCTGCGGCGCGACGTGGTCGACATGGCGACGGGTCTACCCGAGGCGGCGGGCGGCACGCTGAGTGCAGGCTTCGTAGAGCTCGACCCGACAAGCGCCCGCGTCCGCTGGTGCTGCGCGTACGTCAGGGCGACTGCCTGACGATCCAGCTGGAGAACCTGCTAACCCCGGTGGCGAACCCCAACAACATCATCCCGCCGCAGCCGCCGCAGTTCAACGTGCTGATTGACGACCAGGTGCTCGACCGCCGCGTGAGCCTGCACGTGGCCGGTATGCAGTACTTCAATGGCCCCGACCTGGACGACGGTGCATTCGTCGGCGCCAACGCCGACAGCACCGTGCCCCAGGGCGGCAGCGCGACCTACAAGCTCTACGCCGAGCACGAAGGCGCCTTCATGGCCCGCGGCATGGCCACCACCATCGGCTCCGACGCCAACCAGGGCAACAGCTCCAACCTGCTGTTCGGTCAGGTGATCGTCGAGCCGACCGGCGCCCAGAGCTACCGCAGCCAGGTCACCGAGGAGGAGCTGCGTCTGGCGGCCCCGACTACCACGGTCGATGGTTTCCCGATCATCAACTACGAGGCCATCTATCCGGCGCTTGAGGCCGACGGCGTGACGCCGACGGTGTGGGTGGCCGAGGGCAAGGGGGGCCTGCCTGTGCTCAACATGATGCAGTGCACGGGCATCAACTGCGAGATCGTCCACAGCGAGATCAACGCGGTCAACGCCTATGCCGGCACTGGAAACACGATTGTGGGTAACGGCCATTTTCCGCCGTCGACCTACCCGCTGGAGAGCGTGGGCAAGCGCAATCCAAGCGTGCCGAACCGCCTGGAGCCCTTCCGCGACTTCGCCAGCGTCTGGCACGACGAGCCGGCCACGGCCCAGGCCTTCAACGGCTTCTTCGTCCTCGACCCGGTGTTCCGCTACGTGCTGGCGGGCGTCAAGGACGGCTTCATGATCAACTACGGCTCCGGCGGCATCGGCTCGGAGATCATCGCCAACCGCCTGGGCGTCGGTCCTATGCACGACTGTCTGAGCTGCGCCTACGAGGAGTTCTTCCTGACCTCGTTCACGGTCGGCGACCCGGCCCAGCTCACTGACGTGGCGGCCAACTTCGGTGGCCTGGAGAACCTGTTGCCCGGCGCGATACCGCCCGCGGGTGCCCAGGGCCCCAAGGCCAACTTCGTCCCCTACCCGGAGGACCCGGCCAACGTCCACCACAGCTACACGGGTGACTTCGTCAAGTTCCGCAACACCCACGTGGGCAAGGAACAGCACGTATTCCATCTGCACAACCACCAGTGGCTGTTCAACCCCAACGACGACAACGCGAATTATCTCGACGCCCAGGGCGTCGGACCCGGCGTCGGCTATACGTACGAGATCAACTTCGGCGGCTCCGGCAACCGCAACAAGACCTCCGGCGACGCCATTTTTCACTGCCACTTCTACCCCCACTTCGCGCAGGGCATGTGGTATCATTGGCGCAACCACGACGTGCTGGAGACCGGCACGCCGCTGGAGGTCACCGGTGCGCCGGGTGGCTTCCACAACATTCCCTTCGCCCTGGAGAACGGGACGCCCATGCTGGCGGCCACCGCCGGTCTGACGCCGGCGGCGCCGGGGGCCCGCGTGCGCTCGCTGCCCGACGGCGAGGTAGTAGTCGGCGCGCCGATTCCGGCTATCGTGCCGCTACCGGGCAAGCCGATGGCGCCGCTGCCGGGTGAGGTGCAGACCGTCCCGAACCCGCTGCAGGCCGTTGCCGGTGCGGGCAACGCCAATGCCGGTCTCCCGGTCCCGGTGGGCAGCCTGACCAGTGTGGTCGAGCGCAACGTCAACCCCGGCTACCCCTTCTGGATCGCCGGCATCGAGGATATCGTCGGTCAGCGTCCGCCCACGCCGCCGTTGGACATGGCCAATGCGGCTGACGTGGCCGATGCCAAGGCCGCGAACTCGGCCCTCTTCGGCGACCTCGTTGCGGCCCAGGCCGACGGCTGGGACGGCGGCCTGCCGCGCGCGGCCCTGCAGGGTTTCGCCGCCGGCGGCCTGGCCCTTTCGGTGGTCACCCCCATCGACTTCTCCAAGGTCCTCGAAGAGGCCCAGGCGGTCTTCTACCCCGAGATCGGCACCGACGTGGAGCAGACCGCTATGGCCTTCCACGCCCAGCGCTGCCACGACACGGCCCTGCCGGACGGTACGGCCGCAGCCTGCGACACGACCGGACCCGGCGGCACCGGCGGCTTCATCCTCAACGGCGCCAAACCCGCCATCGGCGCGCCCTACCACGAGCCCTGCGTCGACGACCAGGGTGACCGTCTGGCCGACGGCGTGGTCGGCGACTTCTTTGGCGGCGTTGGTTTGAGCACCCAGGGCTCGAGCATCTTCACCGCCGACAACCCGCGCATCTACAAAGGCGTGCAGATCCAGTTCGACGCGGTGCTGACCAAGACCGGCTACCACTACCCGCAACAGCGCATCATCAGCCTGTGGCAGGACGCGGTGCCGACAATCAGCAAGGCCAAGCCGCCCGAGCCCTTCGTGCTGCGCAACAACACCTTCGACTGCACCGTATACCACCACGTCAACCTGACGCCGGAGGCCTACGAGATCGACGACTACCAGGTCCGCACACCGACCGACATCATCGGTCAGCACATCCACCTGCCGAAGTGGGATCTCACCACCGCCGACGGCGCCGGCAACGGCTGGAACTACGAGGACGGCACCCTGGCGGCCGGCGCGGTGGTCGAGCGCATCGAGGCATTGAATGAGTTCGTAAATCTCGGGATCGGTACCCACACCGTCGGCACAGGGTCGCCGGCGGGCTTCGCGGTCCCGGCGGACTTCGCCGCCGGCATGGCCGAGCCGCTGCCGCACCCGTTCTTCGGCAACCAGCCGCAGGTGCAGGGCGATCACTGGATCGGTGCGCGTACCACGCAGCAACGCTGGTTCTTCGATCCGGTCGTGAACACCGAGGGCTACGACCGGGGGCTCGGCATCATCTTCACCCACGACCACTACGGCCCCTCGACCCACCAGCAGATCGGCCTCTATGCCACGGTGCTGACCGAGCCGGCCGGCTCGACCTGGGTGCACAACGAGACCGGTCAGCAGCTCGGTGAGGACCCGAACTTCGGCACGCCGCAGCCGGGACGCATCGACGGGGGACCGACCTCCTGGCAGGCGGCCATCCTGCCGCCGACCAGCGAGCCGGGCGGCTCGACGGTCCAGGCCTCGTCAATCGAGCCCTACCGTGAGTTCTACTTCGAGTACACGGACTTCCAGCACGCCTATGAGGCCGGCGTCTACGTCGGCGCGGACCAGAACGGAGTGCCCATCGGCGACATCGAGACCGTGGGCGTGCAGAACGCGGGCAATCCGCTGTTCAGCGGTGCCGCGGCGGACGCCTTCCGCTTCGCGATCAACCCGCCGGCGCGCGAGCAGGTCAATCCGGTGTTCCCGGACCTGGTGCTGGAGGCGGCCGGTGGTCTGCTTCCGGGGTGCCCGACGCGACCCTGCCCGCAGGCCATCGACGTGCAGGACCCCGGCATGTTCGTGGTCAACTACCGCGCCGAGCCCGTTGGGCTGCGCGTCTATGACCCCAACAAGCTAGGGCCGGACGGCAAGCTCGGCACCCAGGCCGGTGGCCTCAACGAGCTCGGCGTCTTCGTAAATCCGGACGCCGGCGACCTGGCCCTGGCACTGCAGTCGCGCCGCGACCGGGCCATCCCGGAGCTGAACCGCCAGCCGCAGGCGGGTGATGCCATCAACGGCACCATCTTCCCGCCGCCCATCAACTTCTCCAACGACGTGGGCGGGGGCGATCCCTTCACGCCCATGGTGCGGGTGAACGTGGGCGATCTGGTGCGGATCAAGCAGCAGGCCGGCGGCGATGAGGAGGAGCACAGCAACAACATCCACGGCGTCAAGTGGCTGCAGGGCGGCTCCGGTCACGGCCGGGCGCCGAACTCCGGCTGGCGCAACGCCCAGGCGGGCGGCATCTCCGAGAAGTTCACCCTGACCGTGCCGGTGATCACGGCGGTCAACGCCACGGGCAACCGGGCCGACTACGCCTACGCCCTCGACAGCTCCATGGACGGCTACTGGTCGGGCATGTGGGGCATCATGCGGTCCTACAACCAGAATCGCAATGACCTGTTCAAGCTGCCCAACGGGCTGGGATTGCCGCTGCAGGTGAACAACCGGAACCAGTTCAACGGTATCTGCCCGAGCACGGCTCCTGTACGTCCTTACGATGTCACCGCGGTGCTGGCCAACGACGTGCTGCCGGCCAACGCCAACGTCACCATCCAGGATATTTGTCCTGGACCGGACTGCGTATTGGCGGGTCACGTCGGTCCGGCACCCGCGGGTGACGGCACGCTGGTCTACAACCCGCGCACGACTGCGGTGGGCGGCTTCACGGGCCCGCTGCACGACCCGACGGCGGTGCTGTGGTTCCGCACGGCGGATCTGACCTTCGACCCCGTCACCGGACGGCCCAACGGCCTGCAGCCGGGTACGCCGGTGGAGCCCTTGATCCTGAGGGCGGCCGCGGGCGAGTGCATCGAGGTCACGGTCAACAACGCCCTGCTGGATCCGGCGGTGCTAGCCGCCGACGGTGCGACGGCGGTGGTGGGCGCAGACGGTCTGCCCGTGTTCGAGAACGACGGGCAAGCGCTGTTCGTCCTCGACCCGGCCGGGCTGTCGCTCTGCGGCGGTCAGCCGTGCACGGCGGTGGCGGCGGTCGATGTGACCTTCGACGCCGTGCCGGAGCTGCCGACCTACACCAGCCTGATCGGGGTGACCAAGCGGGATCGGTTGGGCCTGCAGGGCTCGACCACCTTCCAGACCAACCTGGTCCAGGCCTCGGCGGAGGTGGGTCTGCACCCGCAATTGGTGGCCTACGACGTCACCCGTGCCGACGGCATGGTGGTCGGCGAGAACGCTCGTGGACAGGGCTCGGTGGCGCCGGGACAGCCGCCCATGCTGGTGCGCTGGTACGCGGGCGACGTCTCGCCGCAACGCGTGCAGCAGGGCCGCAACGTGCGCTTCAACCTGGTGGCCACACCGGTGGAGTTCGGCGGCGCCAACCTGATGCCGGCGGACAAGATCAAGCAGGGCATGAAGTCCCTGATCGGTCAGCTGGTGATCGAGCCAGAAGGGTCGACCTGGGTCGAGGATGCCAGCTCCCGGGCGTCGGCCACGGTGACGCCTACCTTGGCCGGGAATGGACTCGATACGCGCCCGTTCCGCGACTTCTCCACCGTGTTCCAGAAGGGCCTCAGCTACTACTACGGTGCGAGCGACCCGGTGGAGCACATCAACGGCGAGGGCGTGGGCATCCCCGAGGATCCGCAGGACTCGACCCACATGGCCATCAACTACGGCGCCGAGCCCCTGTGGTTCCGGGCCGGCATCCCGCCGCAGTCGGTGTTCGGCAACCTCGGTTTCGGTGGCGTGGACCCGCAGTTCGACCTGTTCAGCAACACCCGTGCAGGAGTGGGCGGCGACCCCGCCACGCCGGTGTTCATCGCCACTGCGGGTCAGCCGATGCGCATGCGGGTAACCGAGCCCCACGGCACCAACCGCGGGACCACGTTCCAGCTGCACGGCCACGTGTGGCAGCGTGACCCCTACGTGTGTCCCGGCGAGTCCCGCAACAACCTGCCTGGCGCCTGCCAATCCGAGCGCTTGAATGCCAACGGCACCCTGCATGTCGGCTCCCGGGCCATCGGCGACAACCCGCAGGCGATGTACTTCGGCGGTCAGGAGAGCGTGTGGCCGGCTCAAGCACTACGAGATCAACATCCCGAGTGCGGGCGGCGGGAACGCGGCACCAGGTGACTACCTGTTCCGCGACTCCGGCAGCTTCGGCAACGCCAGCGGCCTGTGGGGTATCGTGCGGGTGCAGTAGCTCGGCCTTAACCTAAGGGCAAGGGATTGCCCGTCAACCAGCGTAACGGGAGGGCGCCGCGCAACCAGGCGGCGCCCTCCCGATCCACAACCAACACATCCCGTTAGTGCGACGGGACGGCCGCACGGAAGAAGCGACGCCAGACACGGACGCGGTAGTTTGCGAATTGCAGTAAGGCGGCGGCTGTTTTTTCAGCCACGTACCAAACGAACAACGAACACCGGACCCCCAGGGGACCTGCTTTATCCAGTAGTCAGCCTCCGGCCTCCCGGAGACCTCCCAGGGCTCGGGCGCCAACCCGCGCAGCACGCGCCCGGGTGAGGGTGTGTGTGTCCAACGGAGCGGGAACGGACTCGGGTGTGGCTGGCCCGGCAGGGCTTCCCGGCAACCTGAACAGAGTACCAAACGGAGAAAACCAATCATGAAAAAGTCAAAACTCGGCCTTGCAGTCGCGATGCTGCTGTCTGGCCTAGGCCAGGCGGCGTACGCCGCCTGCCCGGCGGACGGGGCAACGCCCTTCCTCGCGGGGCCCATCGACCCCACGGACCCGGCGGACCCCAACTACAACGGCTTCGCCTCCTACCTGCAGGACTCCCAGGGCCTGGCTCTGGCGCTGTGCCTGGACCCCAACTTCTGCTTCTTCGACCCGCCGATCGCGAACAATCCCTTCTCGGTGCAGATCGGGTTCGGGGCGGAGGCCTTCTGGTGGCTGTCCGAGGCGACGGTAGCCACGGCGCGGGGCTTGACGCCCTGGTGGTGATGGCCGCCGAGGCGGCCTTCGTGGCCGAGGTGCCGACCGATGGCGAGCAGTTCCCCTTCACCCGCCTGCGCATCCGGGTCGACGTGCCCTTCCCCGGTGTCTACACGGTCACCCACCCCTACGGCCAGGAGAGCTTCGTGGTCCCTGTGACGGCCCCCGGCCAGGAGATCCGCGAGAGCTTCGACATCGAATTCATGCCCAATGCGCAGAATCAGGGGCGCGTCGGGCCCTGGCTGACCTGGGACACCTTCCCTAACGACCCGGTGCTCCCCGACACCGCCGGTTCCGACCGTTTCGTCGGAGACGCCGCCACGCCCCACGCGGTCAAGGGCAGCCCCTGCGGCAACAACTTCTTCCGCGTCGAGGCGGTGGGGCTGGACGGCGTCACGCCGCTGGCCATAGATCCCCTGGACGAGGACGGCGACGGCCTGACTAACCGCATCACCACCGACCTGTTCGTGACCAGCGGCCGGGTCTTCCCCGGCAACGTGGCCACGCCGCTGGTGGTGGATGCCGTTACCTACAGTCGCGATGGGGTCGGCGGGCGAGTCAATGTCTTCGCCACGGCGCCCGCTACGGCCCAGCTGGTCTTCGACACCACGATCGATGGCCTCCCCACTGCGGGCGCCCAGGCGATGACGGGTGACGGAGCCGGGCGTTTCTTCGGCAGCCTCGTCCTCGGGCCGGCGGCCCCTGTGCCCGCCACGGTCGAGGTGACCGCCACCAACGTGGCCCAGGCGAACAACGATCGGATCACCCGCCCGGCAAACGTGACCGATGTGGTGACCATCGCGCAGCCGGACGGATCGTCCGGCGCTATCTACCAGAGCGGAACCCTGACCATCGTCGCGACCTCCAGCGATCAGGCCTCGCCGCCGAGCCTCGAGGTCCTGGGCTTCGGATTTATGACCGGCGGCACCCTGACGGTGAACGGCCTGACCGTGGCGCCCGCTACGGTGACCGTTCAGTCCGGCGCCGGCGGCTCCGCCGAGGAGCCGGTACGGGTGATCAACCCATGAGCGTTCGCGACCCGATTCGAAACCTGGGACTGAGAGGATTCAAAACAATGAAACGCACAGACAATTTCCACCCTTGGGGCCGCCGTTGCGCTGGCTCTCTACGGGGGCCAGGCGGCGCACGCCGTGTGCGGCGTACCGGACAACCAGGCCACGCCCTTCCAGGCCGGCCCGGTCAACCCCAACAACGGCTTCGCCGAGTTCGTGACCGATGGCTCCGGACTTTCGCTCGAACTACTGCCTTCCAGACGACCCGACTCACCCAGCCGACCCCGGCTTCGCCAACTGCTTCTTTGACCCGGCGGTCGAGGCCAACCTGTTCTCCGCAGCAGATCGGGTTCGGGGCCGAGGCCTTCTGGTGGCTGTCCGAGGCCACCATCGATACCCCGACCGGACTCAGCGCCATCGTCGTGATGGCCGCCGAGGCCGCCTTCCTGACCGAGAACCCGGCCCCGGGCGACCAGTTCCCCTTCACCCGGCTTCGCATCCGCATGGACGTGCCGCAGCCCGGCGTCTACACCGTGACCCACCCTTATGGCACCGAGACCTTCACGGTTGACGTGGTGGGTGCGGGCCAGGAGGTACGCACCAGCCAGGACATCGAGTTCGTGCCCGCCCTGCCGCCGGCGACCAGCGCCCAGAATGAGGGCTGCGTGGCGCCCTGGCTGGCCTTTGACCCGATCACGGATGCGCCTCCCGGTTTCATTGGTGACGGGGCCACGCTCCATGCGGTGACCGGCAGCCCCACCGGCAACAACCTCTTCCAGATCAGCGCGGTGGACCTGGGTGGCGCCCCCATCGACCTGGACGGCGCCGGCAACAATACCGTCAGTACCAACCTGTTCATCGTCAACGGCAAGCTCTACGACGGCAACCTGGCCACCCCGATGGTGGTGGACCGCACCAGTTACGACCGCGCCGATGTGACTGCTGGACAGGTGGACGTGTTCACCACCGGTGCCGCGACGGCGACGGTGACCTTCAACGGCGGTCCCAATCTGCCGGCCGGATCTATTCCTCTGGACGGCGGCGATCCGCTGCTCCCGGGCGGCTTTCGCCAGCGTGGGGTTAGTAGATGATTTGGGTGCGCCCGACGCCTCGGTGGTCCCGCTGCTGGTCGAGATCAACGCCACGGATGCGGTCGCGGTTCCGGCCACGGACCCGACCCGGCTGCTGCGGCTGGTCACCGACGTGGTGACCATCACCCGCGCCGAGTACAACGTGGGCGCCATCCCGCCGACGCTCACCGTCGCTGCGGTCTCCAGCGACGCGCTGCAGACGGGGGCCTTGACGGTGGCCGAGTACGGCCTGCCGGTGCCCGCCCAGGTCGCGACCGACGCGCCGCCTGCCAGGGTGAGCGTGTTCTCCGAGATCGGCGGCGTCGACAGCGCCCAGGTCGCCGTGATCAACAACGCGCCGCCGGTGGCCGAGGACGACCCGGTCACCACCGACGAGGACACCCCGGTGACCTTCGACGTGACGACCAACGACACCGACACGGACGGCATCGACTCGACCACGGTCGTCATCACCGGCGACCCGGCCAACGGCGCCGCGGTGAACAACGGTGACGGCACCATCACCTACACGCCGAACGCGGACTTCAACGGCGCGGACAGCCTCACCTACACGGTGGAGGACCTCACCGGCATCCTCTCGAACGAGGCGACGGCGAGCATCACCGTCAACGCGGTGAATGATGCTCCGGTGGCGGAGGACGACATCGACAGCACCACGGTGAACATCGCCAAGGTGATCGACGTGCTCGCCAACGACACCGACGTGGACAACGTTCCGCCTGCGGCGCCTAATGCCGGCCTGACGGTGACGGCATTCACGCCGCCGGCCAACGGCTCGGTGACGAGCGACGGCACTAACGTGACTTACACGCCGAATCCCGGCTTCACGGGCCTGGGTGACACCTTCACCTACACGGTTTCCGACGGAACGTCTGACGGATACCGCCACGGTGACGGTGGACGTGTTCAACGTCAACAACCCGCCGACGGCCAACCCGGACAGCTTCACCGTCGACGAGGACTCCGGAACTACGACCCTCCTCATCCAAGACAACGGGCTTGGCGGTGGTGTGCTCGCCAACGACACCGACCCCGATGGTGACACCCTGACCATCACCGCGGTGACCCAGCCGGCGAACGGCTCGGTGGTGAACAACGGGTCCAACGTCAGCTTCACACCGGAGTTGAACTTCAACGGCAGCGCTGAGTTCAGCTACACCATCGACGATGCCAATGGGGGAACGGACACCGCGACGGTGACCGTCACGGTCACTGCGGTCAATGACAACCCGGTTGCGAGAGGCGATTCGGCGACGACCACGACTGGCACACCGGTGGTGATCAACCTGCTGGCCAACGACAGCGATGACGACGGTGAGACCGACCTCGCGAATGCGGTGGTCGACTCACTGCCGCTCGGGGGGGTACTGACGTGTGGCGGGCCGACTGTCCCGCCCGGCGAGGTTGCCGTAGTTGGCACGGTCTGCTCGGGCGGCGTTATGACGTTCACGGCCACCGCGGCTGATGTATTCACCTTCACCTACCGGGCGCAGGATCAGGCGGGCGCGCTGTCCGAAAACGCGGCGACGGTCTCCGTCACCGTTACCCCGGGTGGCGGCCTGGTGGACCTCGACATCACCCAGTTCCGCGCGGGTAACCGTGTGAACGTCGGCGGCACGGTTACCCCGAGCCTCGGCGTGCGCAACAACGGGGCGGTCGACGCCCAGCGCCCGGCTACGGTGGTCGGCGTGCAGGGTGGTGTCCAGGTGTACAACGAGACCATCCAGGTCAGCGATGCCCTGGGCGGTGGCGCGACGACCTTCAACTTCCCGTCATTCGACGTGGCGGGGGGCGGGAACATCACCTGGACCGCGACCATCGTCGACGACGACGCGGACGTGGACCAGGCGACCGCCACCACCCGGGTGCGGTAAGAGGGCCGGCGAAGGGGGCGCTCGCCGCCTCCTTCGCTGCACCGGCTTCCCGGACCTTTGGGTCCGGTTTCGGACAGGGACGTCCTCACATCGGGATGGGGCGTGGTCCTCGCGGGGACCGCACCCTTACTATGGAAGTACGCACGGAAGGCGCTCCTCATCCCCCTTGCTCCTTCGGGGGTTAGGGGTGAGGAGACTTGAAAAGCGAACGCTTTGATTTTTCGATCCCCTCGTCCCAGCCGGCTCACTGGGGAGGTGGTTGCAAAAGCCTGAAATGTAGAAATGTAGGTCGGATGAGCGCAGCGTAATCCGACAAGCTATTGCATTTGTTGGGTTACGCTATCGCTAACCCAACCTACATTTTACGCTTGCGACACCCTCCCGGGGGAGAAGGGGCCACAACCTTAATCAGCAGCCTCCCGAGGGAGAAGGAACGCCAGACTCTTGCGGCAACCGGTTCTTTAGGGGGCGGGGCCGGCGGGTGTCCTGGAGGCCAGGCCCGAGAGGTTGTCTTGCAGCGCGGGACAGGTATAGTTACAGTCGGTAAATACAAGCATTTTCATTACGATTACCGGTGCAAGCCCGGGCCGCTGCAAAGGCGGCCCGGCCGGGGCCGGATCGCAGGTTCAGTTTTGGAGGTTTCATGAAGCAGTTGATAGCCCAAGTCCGGCAGCGGTGCTGCCGGTTCCGTGGGGTGGCGTTGTTGTCGGCGTGCGCGATGGGGGCGGCCCTGGCGGCCCCCGAGCCCGGGGCGGGCGCGGCGCCGCCCGGGGAAGAGACGCCCGCGGTCGCCGACCCGAATCGTTACGTCAAGGACGGCGTGGTGGTGGATTTTCAGGTGATCCCGCCGCAGGGGGCGCGCGACGGCCGGTTGATGGAGGGACACGTCGCCGAGGTGCGCTTTCGCATCACCGAGGAGGCCACCGGTGACCCGGTGAGGGGCATCACCCCCGGCGCCTGGATGGACATGGGTCAGGTGCTCGAGGGCCAGTCCGCCGCCGAGCAGAAGTCCTGCAAGGACAAGATCGCCCTGTACCTCGGGGGCGCGGTGGGCATACGCCCGATGCTGGACCTGAACAGCTATTACCTGGTGGTGATGAACCGCGAGCCCACCATCTCGATCATCGACCCGCTGGTGTCCATGGTGGGCAAGACCAGCACCCTGGCCATGATCCGGCTCCAGGCGGCGGGTGCCGACTGGGCCAAGAGCGCCGACGAGCGGCGGCTCTATATCAGCATGCCCAAGGCCGGCAAGGTGGCCGTGGTGGACACCGAGGGCTTCAAGGTCGTGGCCGACGTCGAGGCCGGCGCCGAGCCTACGCGGGTCGCCCTGCAGCCCGACGGGCGCTATCTGTGGGTCGGCAACAACGGCGCGAGCGCCGAGCAGAGCGGCGTCAGCGTGATCGACACCGAGAGCCTGGAGCCGGTGGCGCAGATCGCCACCGGACTGGGCCACCACGAGATCGCCTTCTCCGACGACAGCCGCTATGCCTTCGTCTCCAACCGCGAGTCGGGCACCGTCAGCGTGATCGACGTGCAGGCGCTGGAGCGGGTCAAGGACGTCGAGACGGGTCCCGTACCCATCTCGCTCGGCTGGTCCAGCCTGGCCAAGACGCTGTACGTCGCCGACGGCCAGGAGGGCGTGATCGGCGTTGTCGATTCCAGGGATCTGGAGGTGCGCCGGCGCATCGAGCTGGCCCCCGGGCTGGGCCCCCTGCGTTTCACCCAGGATGGACGATTCGCCCTGGTGGTGAACCCTTCCAACGACAAGGTGTACGTGCTCGACCCGGCCACCGATACGCAACTCCATGCCATCGAGGTCAAGGGCAAGCCGTTCCAGTTGACGGTGAGCCGCGCCTTCGCCTACGTGCGCCCGCTGGCCAGCGACCAGGTCAACCTGATCAACCTCGCCAGCCTCGGGAAGGGGAAGGAACCCATCGTGCAGCGCTTCTCGGCGGGCACCGGGGCGCCGCAACTGGCCGGCGACCTGCCGCTCGCCGACTCGATCGCCACCGCCACCACCGAGGCGGCCGGCTTCATCGTCAACCCGACGGACAACACGACCTACTTCTACATGGAAGGCATGAACGCCCCCTCGAGCAACTACAAGGTCTACGGGGCCAGCGCCCGGGCGGTCACCGTGGTGGATCGCAGCCTGAAGGAAACCGAGCCGGGCGTCTACACCTCCAAGGTCAAGATCCCGGTGGACGGCAAGTACGACGTGGCCTTCCTGCTCGAGACGCCGCGGCTGCTGCACTGCTTCTGCGGTGCAGGCCGACGCCAACCCGCTGATCAAGCACGAGGTCGCTACCCTAGGGGTGGAGTACCTGCGCCAAGACCGGCAGGCGCTGGTCGGCGAGCCCGCCCCGTTCCGCTTCAAACTGGTGAACCCGTCCACCGGGCTCCCTCGCACCGGGCTCAAGGACGTCAGCGTGCTGTTCTTCCGGCTGCCAGGAAAGGACCGAACCGAGGTGTTCGCCGAGGAACAGGGTGAGGGGGTGTACCAGGCCATGCTGCCGTTCCCGCGCGCGGGGGCCTATTACGTGTACGTCGGCGTCCGCTCGGAGAACGTCAACTATCAGGATCTGCCCTACTTCTCCATGTCGGCAACTCAGAAGAAGAACGACCCCCCTCAGGTCACGCCGGCCGGGGAGGGCCAGGGATGAGCGCTCGTAGACCCGCCCCCTGGCTGGTCACCCTGGCGTTGCTGGCCTGGCCCGCACTCGGGCAGATGAGCGCCTACGGGCTGGCGGCCAAGGTCAACGGCGCCGGCATCTCCAACGAGAAGCTGGAACGCAGCTTCGACGAGTACCTGCGGGAGCAGGGGCAGAATATCGCCGCGATCCGTTACCCGGACCGGGTCAAGGAGCTGCGGCGAGAGGCCCTCGATCTGCTCATCGAGCAGGAACTGGCCTGGCAGGCGGCGCAGCACAACGGCGTCATCGCGAGCCCCGAGGAGGTGCAGGGCACGGTGGAAAAGATGCAGGCGTCATTTCCCTCGCCGGAAGAGTTCGTGGCTCGCCTGAAGATCGAGGGTTACACCGAGGAGGGCTATCGCGAGCATATGCGCCGCCTGATCTCCGGCAAGCAATACCTCGATCGGATCGCGGCCAAGGCGCAGGTCACCGACCAGGACGTGCAGGCCTTCTACGACGACAACCCGGACAAGTTCGCGACGCCGGAGCTGGTGCGGGCGCGCCACATCCTGATCAAGGTTGCGCCTTCCGCGGACGAGGACACCCGGCGCGCGGCGCGCGAGAAAATGGACGATTTGCTCGCGCAGGCACGCGGCGGTGCCGACTTCGCCGACCTGGCGCGTCAGCACTCGCAGGACGGAAGCGCCCCGAGCGGCGGCGATCTGGGCTACTTCGGCCGCGGCCAGATGGTGCCGGCGTTCGAGCAGGCGACCTTCGCCCTGCAGCCCGGGGAGGTGTCCGACGTGGTCGAGACCCGGTTCGGGCTGCACATCATCAAGTTGGAAGAACGCAAGCCGGCCGGCAAGGCCACGCTGGCGGAGGCGCAGGACCAGATCCGCGTCTTTCTGCGCCAGACCAAGGGCCGCCAGGCGGTCGACCAGGAACTCGAAAGGCTCAGAATCGATGCAGACATTGAGATATTGCTACCCCTGTGACCCAACTCCCGGCGGCGCCCGCCGGCGGTTGATCCCTTGGGTGAGGGGCCTGAGCGCTCCGGCGCTCGGGCTCGCCCTGGTGCTGGCGCCCTGTGTCGCCGCCACGGCCGCCGAGCAGGCCCCCGAGCATGCCCACCATCACGACGCGCCGCCCGCCGCCGGTGAGGCGGATCCCCATGCGCACCATCGGGCCATGATGGCCAAGCCCGCCCAACCCGAGGTCACCACGAAGGTCAAGCTGGTGGACCGGGAACTGCTTGATCAGGAAGGGCGCAAAGTGCGTTTCGCCTCCGAGGCGATCGGCGACAGGATCGTGGCGGTGGACTTTGTCTACACCACCTGCACCACGGTATGCCCGGTGCTCTCGGCGGTGTTCGCCCAGGTCCAGGAGCGCCTCGGCGATCGCCTGGGGCGCGAAGTGGTGCTGTTGTCGATCACCGTCGACCCCGTCCGGGATAAACCCCAGCGCCTGCGGGCCTACGCGGCCAAGCACGGCGCGCGCGAGGGCTGGACCTGGCTGACCGGGTCCAAGCGCGACGTGGACGAGGTGTTAACGGCCATGGGGGCCTACACACCGAACTTCGAGGACCACCCCGCCATGGTGCTGGTCGGTGACGGGCGAACCGGTGAATGGAACCGCTTTTTCGGCTTCCCGAGCACCGACCGGATCGTCGGGAAAATCGATGAATTGCGTGCGGCACGCCAAAACGTCGCCGCGACGGAGTAAAACGCCATGAAACGAAATACTGTGAAAAACGTAGTAGCTGCCCTGGGAATTGCGCTCGCCGTTCCCTTCTGCTCTGTCGTTGGGGCCCAGCAGATCGGTGCTCCGGCGAAGGACCCGGCCCGGATAGAAGAGGGGGCGCGACAGTATTTCACCGATCTGCCCCTGGTCAACCAGGACGGAGAAGAGGTGCGATTCTTCAGCGATGTGCTGCGGGGACAGACGGTGTTGATCAGCTTTATCTTCACCAACTGCCAGGATGCCTGCCCAATGATCACCCATCATCTCTCTCTGGTGAAGGCTGCGTTGGGCGAGTCGATGGCTGAGCAGGTGCGTTTTGTGTCGATCAGCATCGACCCCGAGCGCGACACCCCGGAGGCGCTGCGCAAGTTCCGGGAAAAGACCGGCGTGGACGGGCTTCCCGCCTGGGTGTTCCTGACCGGCGACAAGGCCAATGTGGATCTCATCGTGCAGAAGCTCGGGCAGTACAGCGACGAGGTCGAAGCCCACTCCACACTATTGCTGGGCGGTAACGTCCGGACCGCCCACTGGATGAAGGTCCAGGCGAACATCCCCGCGCCGGCGATCGCGGAGAAACTTCGGCTGCTGGCCACCGAGGGTTGAGGCGAGTGCAAGCCAGCTTGGCCGGCTGCTCCGCTGTGCACGCCTTGGGGGTTGCCGGCCTGTTCTTCGCCCTATGGGGGACGGCCGACGGCGCCTCCCTCACCCAGCAGGAGCAGCACGGCAAACGGATCTACACCGAGGGAGCCGGCGCCGCGCCCATAATCGCCTTGGTGGGGGAGAGCGACGTAGAAATCCCTGCCTCGGCGGTGCCCTGCACCAGCTGTCACGGTCCCGACGGTCTGGGCAGACCGGAAGGCGGTGTGTTGCCGAGCGTGATCGCCTGGTCTAACCTGACCAAGTCTTACGGGCACACCCACGCCAACGGCCGGCGCCATGCGGCCTTCACGGAAGCGTCCGTGGCCACCGCCATTGCGGCGGGTATCGACCCGGCAGGCAATCGCCTGGACTCGGCGATGCCGCGCTATCGGTTGTCGGACCAGGACCTCGCGGACCTGATTGCCTATCTCAAACGCCTGGAGACGGATCTCGACCCGGGTGTGGAGTCGAGATCGGATCCAAGTCGCCACGCTGCTGCCGCTGCAAGGCCCCCAAGGGAAGCTCGGACAGGCGATGCTGCAGGTGATGCATGCCTGTTTCAAGGACTTGAACGCGCAAGGCGGGATCTTCGGCCGCCGGTTAGAGCTGCTAGCCATCCCCTACGGGGCCACGGCCGAGGCGACGCTCGACAACCTGCGCCTCGCGCTGGAACGCCAAGGTGTCTTCGCCTTGGTGGGGGCCTACACCGTCGGGCTCGACCAGCCGGTGCTGGACCTGCTGCGGGAGGAGGGGGTGCCCCTGGTTGGGCCGTTCACGCTCGATCCCGGGGACGAGATCGTCAATGAAGCCGCTTTCTACCTGTACTCGGGGTTTGCGGAGCAGGCCCAGGCGCTGGCGGACGAGGCCCTCAAAGAGGCGCGCGCCAAGCCCACCTCCTGGGTCGTGGTTGGTCCCGCCGGGAAACGCGTCGACCGACTGGTGGAGGCGGTGCGGGAACAGGTGGGCAGGCATGGCGCAGGCGAGCCGCTGGCAATCCGCTACGCGGTGGGCGCCATGGACGCACAGGCGGTGGCTGAACAGGTGCAAGCGAAAGCCGGCGACACCCTGTTCTTCTTCGGCGACCAAGCCGACCTCGACTCGCTGCTGGCCGCCCTGGTCGCACGCGAGGAGAACCCACGGGTGTATCTGCTCTCGGCGTTTGTTTCCCGTCCCCTGTTCGACGCACCGTCCGAATTTCATCATCGGCTCTTCGTTGCCTACCCGACGCTGCCGAGTGACGTCAGTGCCAGCGGCCGCTCCGAGTACCAGAACCTCTCGCGGCGTCATGGCCTGCCGCGGGACCATCTTCAAGCGCAGATTACCGCCTACGCCGCAGCCAAGCTGCTGATTCAGGGATTGATGCGGACCGGTCGAGCCCTGAGCCGCCGCGACCTGGTGGACGCGCTCGAGGCGTTCTATACGTACGAGACCGGGTTCACGCCCCCCTTGAGCTATGGCCCGAACCGGCGCATCGGGGCCCGCGGGGCACACGTGGTTGCGGTGGACCTGCTGACGAAGTCGTACCAGCCGGTCGGCGGCTGGCGCCAGTTGCGTTGATCGAGCCGGGGCGACAACAGACATGAAGTGAGACCCATGGGTAAAGCAGCCGAGTCCAACGTCGTGGTGGGCTTCCCCGCCGAGGGCGAGGTGCCCGCGGCCTCCGATACCGCTGCGAGCGCGCCTGGAAGGCGTCGCGCTAATCGGGGACGCGAGGTCGCGGTGATCCGCGACCTGAGTACCAACGAGGGGCTGCGGCTGTCAAAAGGCATGCAATATAAGGGCTGGACGCTGGAAGCCGTGGAGCCGGACCGGGCCTTGCTCAAACGCGGCGACAACCAGGTGCACGAGCTCAAGCTGGAGCAAAAGAAATAGCGGCGAGCACGCTGCCCGGGAAATTGGTCTCGGCCTGGGGAGACCCCGGAACGGGGATCTGTGCTGCGTCAGTCGGAATTGCAGTTTTCCTCGAATTGAGTATCCAACATGTTGCAGCGTAATCTCCTATTTGGCCATGGCCGGCGTTATTTCCGTTGGCTTGGCGATAGGCATCCTTGCATACTCCTATCGGGACCTGACGATCAATGCGGCCAAAGAAACCAAGTTTCGGGAAAACGAGGAGATTGCCAGAGCCCTTGTCGAGCGCCAACTGGGCCCTTGTCGCGGCAGTGTTGCACCCGCCTGCAGGGCTCAGCCGCGATGAGTTGCGAAACCGTCCCGAAGTGGCACTGCTTCGCGAGGTAGTCGACGGCGAGATTCGCCGCGGCACGTTGACGAAGGTCAAGATCTACAACCTGTCCGGACTTACCGTGTTCTCCACCGCCGAGGCTCAGATCGGAGAGGATTACAGTAACATTCGGGAGATCAACTCGGTGTTGGGTGGTGAAACGATCACCCGAGTCAAGCATCCAAAGCCTGGCAGCGGGGGCGGATCCGAGCATTCCGTCAGCTCGATCGAGAGCTATGTCCCGCTGCGGGACCCTGAGGACGGCAGTATTCGAGGGGTCTACGAGATCTATGCGAACATCACCCCGTTTCTGCAGCGGCTCCATTCGGTCGAAGACAGGATGCTCTACGGCATTCTCGGAATCGGCGCGGTTTATGCGTTGTTGGTCTTGCTGTTCTGGCGGATGGGAAGGGAGAGCCAGTTGACGCGAGATTTCCTGGACGCCGTGTTCGAAAACCACCCCGACATGTTGTTGGCAAAGAACGCGAGGGACCTGCGTTACGTGCGCGTGAACAAGGCCACCCGGCAATCGCTGGGTGAGGCGGGAGGGATTCTCGGGAAGCGGGATCACGAATGTTTTTCGCCGGCGCAGGCTGCATTTTTTTCCGCCATGGATCGGGAAGTGCTGGATTCCCGCCAGCCGCTGGATCTCCAGGCCGCTGCCATCGAGACCAAGGATCAGGGGGCTCGAACGCTGCGGCTGCGAAAAGTACCGATTGGTTTTACTTCCGGAGAGCCCAGGCTCATCCTGGCGATCGCCGAGGACATAACCGAGCAGCAGCGGGCGGCTCGCGCACTGGAAGCCAGCGAAGAGCGCTACCGAAAGGTAGTCGACCATGCCGGCGATGGGTTGTTCCTGCACAGGCTGGATGGCCGGTTCGTCGATGTAAACGAGCACGCCTGCGAGAGTCTCGGCTACACCCGAGAGGAACTTCTGCGGCTCTCCGTGCGAGATGTCGAGGTGGAGTTCAAACCCGGCATCATTCCCGAAAACTGGGGGCTGAAAACCGGAGAGGCACGACGGTGACGGGCGTGCACCGGCGTAAAGACGGGACGACCTTTCCGGTGGAGGTCGGACTGACACTCGTAACCCTGCGCGGAGACTTGCACGTGATTGCACTGGCGCGCGATATCACGGAGCGGATGCAGGCCGAACGGGAGCTGAAACGAGCCAGGGAAAGAGCCGAGAACGCGAGTCAGGAAAAATCCAATTACGTCGCCCGCTTGGGTCATGGGCTGCGTACACCTCTGCACGCCGTCACTGGCATGACCGACCTGCTGTTGACTACCCGCCTCACTAAAAAGCAGCGGAATTACGTTGATACCATCAGAACCAGCGGTGAGCTGTTGGGTACCCTGATAAACGATACCCTGGACTTCGCCCGAGTCGAGGCGGGCAACTTGCAGCTTGCAGAGGTCGAGTTTTCGATTGGCGCTGTGGTCGAAGACGTAGTGAACATGATGGGCTATCGAGCCTCCGAGAAGCGCCTGGAGCTTGTCTGCTTGTTCGAAACGGATGTCACCATGCCACTTGTTGGAGATCCCGATCACCTGGGTGAGGTGTTGGTGAACCTGGTCGGCAATGCCGTGAAGTTCACTCACCAGGGAACGGTGACGGTGTCCGTTTTCCTGGTGGCGGAGACCGATGACGCGCTGGTGTTTCGGTTTTCCGTGCAGGACACCGGGATTGGCATCTCACCCAAGGGTCAGACCGTCCTGTTTGAACCCTTCGCTCAGGCCCATAACAAAAGCGATATCGACTACCAGGGCAGCGGTCTGGGCCTGAGCATTTCCAGGAAAGTGATCGAGGCCATGGGGGGGGAGATCGAGTTCGAGAGCCAGCTCGGAGAAGGTTCCCGTTTCTGGTTCGAAGTTCCGTTCCGGAAATCCACAGGTGCGGGGGAACCGGTTCTTGATCCTCGTCTCGAAAATCGGCGAGTGCTTGCAGTTGCGCGTCATCCGGCGATGCGCCAAATGCTGAGTCGCCAGCTTCGGGTTTGGCAACTGCGGTGCGATGCAGTAACCGATGCGGCGGAGGCGTGGACCCTTCTGGGGCAGGAAGGATCGGAGACGGGGCCTTATGAACTTGCGGTCATGGATCTGGACGGGCAGGTTGAGGAGATCATTTCCCTGGTGCGCCGTATCCAGTCCGAGCCGGAATTTGCGTCAATGCGCGTCATCCTGCTGATACCTGTCGCACGCCCCTTGGGCGTCGGGGTGATCTCGTCGCTTAGGGACGTGCGCTGTCTCGACAAGCCGGTGCTTCTGAGTCGGTTGCGAGCCTCGTTGCTGGGTATCGAGGACCCGGGTGTGGTGGGCGATCCGATGATGTCGAAGTCACGTTTGCCCCCGCCCACAGGGTCCCCTGAGCGGCAAAAGGCGAGTATCCTGGTGGCGGAAGACAACCCGGTTAGCCGGTGGATGCTGGTGGATATGCTCGAATTGCTCGGGTACGAGGCAAACGCCGTGGCGGATGGATCAGCGGCGATCGAGGCATTAGCGCAAAAGGACTACGACGCAGTGCTGCTCGATTGTCAGATGCCGGGCATGGATGGCGACCAGGTGGCGGTCGAACTGTGCGGCCAGGAATTGGGTAGGCGACCGTTGCTCATAGCCGTCACTGCCGACGCGTCTGCAGAAAACCTGAATCGCTGCAAGACGGCGGGAATGGACGACATTCTTACCAAGCCTCTGAGGATTAGAACGCTGCAGAGCAGACTGGAGCAATGGCTGGGCGCTGGAAGTCGCGGCCCGGTGTCGCCCCCAGCGCCTGCCGAATCGACCGTCGATGACACCGCGATCGACGCCGACGTGTGGAAAGCGCTGTTGCAACCGACGAACGGCGCCCTGGCTTTGTGAGCGAGTTGGTGCGGCTCTTTTTGAGCGACGCGGAATCCCGTTTACAGGCCATTACATCGGATATCGAGAGCGGATGCTTCGATCAAGTGCTACGCGATGTCCATGCCCTGCGTGCCGGTTGTCTGCAGATCGGGGCAAAGGGGATGGCGGCGCTCTGTGAACAATTGCACCAGTCAGCCAAGGCCGGTCAGACAGAAAGGGCGGTTGCCCTCTACGCTCGCCTTCGGGACGAATCGGAACAGGTGCGGCAGTTTCTG
>CAVOVI010000004.1:0-860150 GCA_963699825.1 uncultured Gemmatimonadales bacterium | reverse complement strand
TCCTGCAGATGCTCCTGAATGGCGGCGAGCTCGACGGCGCGCGCGTTCTCTCGCCAGCCACCGTCTCGCTGATGACCGCCAACCAGGTGGATTCCCTCTATCCCAGGTCGGGGCATGGGCTTCGGACTCGGGTTTGCAATCCTAGAGGACCCCGGTCTCGCCGGGCAATACGGTTCAGCGGGACGCTTCGGCTGGGGCGGTGCGTACGCGACCACTACTGGGTGGACCCGGCCGAGGAACTCGTGGTCGTGTTGATGCAGCAGCTTCTTCCCCGCGCGGGGACTCGACCTCGCGGATAAGTTCCGCACGATGGTGTACGCCGCCCTGATCTCTCCAGCACGTACCAAAGGACACTGAACGATGCGCCTCTCCTTGCTGATGACTTCGCTCGCCGTCGTGGCCGTCGCGGCACCGGCCGCCGCCCAAACCCCGACAGCAGCGTGGCAGATTGCCGCCGCCGTCCTCCCTCTCCCCGACAGCATGCGGGCCGGCGCCGAGGTCCTCGGCTACAAGACGACCGGCGGGCCACTGGTACAGCTCCGGGCCGGCACCAATGAAATGATCTGCCTCACCGACGATCCGGCGAACGAGGGCTACGCCGCCCACTGCTACCACAAGTCCCTCGCGGCCTTCATGAGTCGCGGACGCGAACTCCGCGCCGCCGGCATCACCAAGCGCTCCGAGGTCGACTCGGCCCGCCTCGCCGAGATCAACGCCGGCACCATCAAGATGCCGGCGGGCGGGGCGGCACTCTACTCACTCTACGCCGACAGCCTCAACTTCGACCCGATGGCGGGTCGTCCGAAGAACTCGAGCAAACTCCTCTCGTTCTACCTGCCATACGCCACCCAGGAATCGACCGGCATCTCCGCGATGCCGCTCACCGATCAGCCGTGGCTGATGTACCCCGGCAAGCCGTGGGCGCATTTGATGATTCAGTAAGCGGGGCCGCGGGGCCGAAGCTCGAAGCCGCGTCATTCCCGCGCAAGCGGGAATCCAGGAGCCTCCATACTGGACCCCCGCTTTCGCGGGGGTGACGATCTGCTCGTCCGGCACGAAGTCGCGAAACCCTATGAATAGGGGTGGGCATATGCCCACCCCGGTGGGTCCGTGCCCGCACGGGGCAATGTCGTGGATATCAAGGTGGGGAAAAAATGGACCCCGGCTTTCGCCGGGGTGACGGCCGCCGCGTCGCTTCAGCGACACCAGCCGAGCCGCGGCTTTAGCCGCGGATAGTGGCTAGGGAGGGAATTGAACCCCCGACACGCGGATTTTCAGTCCGCTGCTCTACCAACTGAGCTACCTAGCCTCAAGCGGCGGGAATATAAGGACTTGGGGGACCAATGCCAAGCGGACCGCCCCTCCCTGCCTGCCCCTTCCCTGCCTATAATCCCGAATGCCTCTCTGGACCGATATCGCGGCCGAAATCGCCGACTTCCGCCGCCGGATCCGGGATCTTCCCGTCATCCCCGATGCCACCCCCGCGTCGCTCCGCGCCGAGCTCGAGCCTCGCTACCGGTTCGACCGGCCCATCGATCTGGAGACTCTCACCGCCGATGTGATGCGGCTCCTCCGGACCCAGCAGGTGCACGTCACCAGTCCGCGGTACTTCGGCCTCTTCAATCCGCAGGTCCGCGAGGCCGGCATCGTGGCCGACACCCTCGCCGCGCTCTACAACGTGCAGCTCGCCGTCTGGAGCCACAGTCCCGCCGCGAATGAAATGGAACGGCTGGCGCTTCGCGCCCTGGCCGCCCGCATCGGCTACGACCCCGACGGCATGCTGGCGCAGTTCACCTCCGGCGGCGCCGAGGCCAATCTCTGTTCCGCCCTCTGCGCCCTCGCCTCCCGCTTCCCGAACTGGGCAGAGGAGGGGGTCGCCGCGCTCGGCACCCGGCCCGCCATCTACCTCTCGGGGGAGAGCCACCACTCGTTCGTCAAGATCGCCAAGATGACCGGACTCGGCACCGCCGCCGTGCGCGAGGCTCCGGTGCGGGCCGACCTGAAGCTCGATCCCGTCGCCCTCGAGCGTCTGATCGAGGCCGATCGCACCACGGGCTGGAGCCCGCTCCTCATCGTGGGGACGGCCGGCACCACCGCCGCGGGCATCATCGATCCTTTGCCGGAACTCGCCGCGGTCGCAGAGCGCACCGGCGCCTGGTTCCACGCCGATGCCGCCTGGGGCGGCGGCGCGCTGATGTCGGACACGCTGCGGCCCCATCTCGAGGGCATCGCGCTCGCCGACTCCGTCACCTGGGACGCGCACAAGTGGCTGAGCGTGCCGATGGGCGGCGGAATGTTCTTCTGCCGCCACCCCGAAGCGGTGAAACAGGCCTTCGCCGCCGTCCACACCTACATGCCCGTCCCCACCGGCGACACGGTGGACAATTTCCAGACCACGCCGCAATGGAGTCGCCGGGCGACCGGCCTCAAGGTCTTCATGTCGCTCGCCGAGTTGGGAATCGAGGGCTATGGTACGCTGGTGGACCACCAGGCGGCGATGGGAAGGCTCCTCCGCGACAAGCTCACCGCCGCCGGCTGGACCCTCGTGGCCGACACGCCGCTGCCGGTGGTCTGCTTCACCCACGCCGATATCGAGGCGGGCCGGGTGTCCATCGATGACGTCATCAGCCGCGTGTACGAGAATCGGCAGACGTGGATCAGCCCGGTGATCCTCGGCAGCGAGCGTCGACGTGCGCTGCGAGCGTGCATCACCAGTTATGAGACGGACGAACGGGATCTTGACGCGTTGCTGAGGGAATTGATTCGCGCCCTTCGCGGCTTCGCGTGAGCCAACCCTGGACCCTGCCGTTCGCCGGGGTGACGGTCCCGGGCCGGTCCTTTCCCCCTCCCCTGCCCGACCGTACATTCCCGGTATGCCTCCCGCCAACCTGACCGTCGTCTCCCACCCCCTGGTGCAGCACAAGATGGCGCTGCTCCGCGATGTGGAGACTCCCACCCGGGAGTTTCGCCAGCTGGTCGGCGAAATCGCCACCCTCCTGGCCTACGAGGCGACCCGGACTCTCGAGACCGAGCCGATTCCGGTGCACACGCCGCTCGAGATGATGGAAGGGCGCCGCATCCCGGGCGACCGGATCGTGCTGGTGCCGATCCTTCGCGCCGGGCTCGGCATGGTGGACGCCGTCGCCGCGCTCTTCCCGAATGCCGGCGTCGGCCACATCGGCCTCTACCGCAACGAGGAGACGCTCGAGCCGGTCAGCTACTACTTCAAGATTCCGCCCCTCGGCGCGGACAAGGTGTATCTCGTCCTCGATCCGATGCTCGCCACTGGGGGCAGCGCCTCCGCCGCGGTCGCCAAGCTGAAGGAATCCGGCGCGAAGCAGCTGCGCCTCATCTCCCTGGTCGCCGCGCCTGCCGGAGTCGCACGGATGAAGAAGGATCACCCCGACGTGCCGGTCTTCGTCGCCGCGCTCGACCGAGAGCTCAACGAGCACGGGTACATCCTCCCCGGGCTCGGGGATGCTGGAGACAGGCTCTTCGGAACGACCTGACCGGGCGTTCTCCCTCACGAAAGCGGGGCAGGTGGGCAGGGAGGCAGGGAGCCCGGCGGGATGGCTTCACGCGTCGCTTTAGCGACATCAGCCGAGCCGCGGCTTCAGCCGCGGGCACGAGCGGGAACGCACTGGACCCCCGCTTTCGCGGGGGTGACGTTTCTTTTTCATCGGAGCCAATGGTGCCATTGACTGCCCCGCTGCCCCCCTGCCCCGCCTCGCACTCGTGCGAATAACCTTCCACGGCGCCGCCGGCGGCCAGGTCACCGGCTCGATGCACCTCCTCGAGGCGGCGGGTGCCAGGGTGCTGCTCGACGCGGGCCTCTTCCAGGGACGCCGTTCCGAGACGCGCAAGCTCAACGCCGAGCTCCCCTTCGATGCGCGGCTGATCGACGCGGTCGTCGTGAGTCATGCACACATCGATCACACCGGCCGCCTCCCCCTGCTGATCAGGGAGGGGTACCACAACCCGATCATCGCCACCCCGGCCACGCGCGACCTCTCCGCCGTCATGCTCCCCGACTCTGCGCACATCCAGGAGAGCGACTTCGAGTTCCTCAAGCGACATGGCCGCGTCGGTCCCGAGGCGGAACCGCTCTACAACATGGCCGACGCCATCGCCGTGCAGGACCTGATCGAGGCGATGCCGTACAATCGGCCCCACCATATCCGCAAGCACCTCGTCACCACATTCATGGACGCCGGCCACATCCTCGGCTCGGCGTCGGTGGACATCCGGATCACCGAGGGTGAAGGGCACCGGCTCGTCTTCTCGGGAGATATCGGCCGGAACGACCTGCCCATCATTCGTGACCCGGTGCCTCCCTCGGGCGCCATCGACACCCTCATCATCGAGAGCACCTACGGCGACCGCGACCACGAGTCGGTCGCGGGTGCCGAGGAGCGGCTGGGGGAAATCGTGCGGCGGGCCGCCGGCCGGGGCGGCAAGGTGCTGATCCCTGCCTTCGCGGTGGGCCGGACCCAGGAGCTGGTCTATGCCCTTCATGCGCTCTGGCTGGCCGGCAAGATTCCCGGCATCCCCATCTACATCGACAGCCCGCTGGCGGTGAACGCCACCGAGGTCTTCCGCCTGCACCCGGAGATCTTCGACCAGCGCGAGCAGCTCGTGGAGCGCGCGAAGGCCCTCTTCGATTTTCAGCTGGTGAAGTACGTGCGCGACGTGGGCGAATCCAAGGCACTCAACACCCTCAACGGCCCCGCCATCATCATCGCCGCGAGCGGCATGGTCGAGGCGGGCCGCATCCTCCACCATCTGAAGAACGGCATCGGCAACCACAAGAACATCGTCCTCTTCGTCGGGTTCCAGGGGGAGCACACCCTCGGCCGCCGGATCCAGGAGGGCGCGCGCGAGGTGAAGATCTTCGGCGAGATGTACTCGGTGGCGGCCGAGATCGAGACGATCGGCGGCTACTCCGCCCACGCCGACCGAAACGAGCTGCGCCAGTGGGTGCGGAAGATCGGCGGTCCGGTGAAGCGGGCCTTCGTGGTGCATGGAGAGACGCCCGCCCGCGAGGCGATGGCGAAGATTCTCAAGGAGGAGGGGGTCAAGGAGGTGGTGCTGCCGGCGCTCGGGCAGGGGTTCGACCTCTAGGTGACGTGGCTCAAGACGGTCCTCGGATTCGGTCTCCTGTTCGTGGTGGTGGGTTACCTCGTGGCCTTCTTCTCCGTGCTGTCCGTGAGCCGGCAGGATCAGGCCCGGCCCGTCCCGGCCATCATCGTGCTCGGGGCGGCGCAGTACAACGGAAAGCCGAGCCCGGTTCTCAAGGCTCGGCTCGATCATGCCGCCCAACTCTACGCCGACAGCGTTGCGCCGATCATCGTGCTGACCGGCGGCGTCGCCGCCGGCGACAAGACCAGTGAAGCCGAAGCGGCGGCGGAGTATCTGGCCAAGTCGGTCCCGCTGCCGGTGCTGGTCGTGCTGCCGTCCGGCCGAACGACCGACGAATCAATCGTCGCGGCGGCGGAGTGGTGCCGGGGGTATGGCATCACGGAAGTCGTGGTGGTGAGCGATCCATTCCACATGCTGCGGGTGCGGCTCGAGGCGCGCCGCCAGGGACTGACGGCCTACACCAGCCCGACGCGGACCAGCCCCATCTCGGCCCGGCTGGGCCGGGAGTTTCCCTACCTGGCGGCCGAAGCGGCCAAGGTGCTCGTCGCCGGCAGTCGCAGCTGGTAGTGGTGCAGTAACCGCCTACCGCAGGTACCTCAACCACAGATAGACGTGCGCAATGCCGACGCTCAAGAGCATGAGCGGCAACGCACGCACCGTGAATTTGGTGAACCGGAACGGGACGCCCGCCCGCTCGGCGATGCCGGCCACGGTGAGGTTGGCGCTGGCGCCGATGAGGGAACCGTTGCCGCCAAGACAGGCACCGAGCGCCAGTGCCCACCAGACCGGCTCCAGTCCCGCCGCCCCACCGAATGCCGGCTCGAGCCCCTTCACGAGTGGAATCATGGTGGCCACGAAGGGGATGTTGTCGAGCACCGCAGAGAGCAGCGCCGAGACCCAGAGCACCGCGAGGACCGTCACCGTCGGGATCCCCCCCGGTCGCCGCAAGAAGCTTCTCCCCCAGGATGTCCAGGAGTCCCGTCTTGCTGACCCCCTCCACCATCACGAACAGTCCGATGAAGAAGAAGAGCGTGATCCACTCCACTTCGCCGAAGCTGGAGTGCACGTGGTGGTTCTGCTCTTCGGCGGTGCGGTCGTGGACGTCGAGCAGCAACAGCACCGCGGCCCCGAACATCGCGATCGTGCCGACTTCGAGCCGGGTGATGCGGGCGGTGATGAAGGCGACGACGACGGCGGCCAGCACCATGAGGACGTGGCGAAGGAGGCGGGGATTGGTGATCGACTTCCGTTCGTCCATGGCCAGGACCCGTGCCCGGGCCTCGTCCGAGGCCCGGAGGCGGCGGCCCCAGACCAGGTGGCCGATGGCGCCGTGCACCAGGACGATGATCACGACGACGGGGCCGAGGTTGAAGAGGAAGTCGTTGAAGGTGAAGCCGACGGCCGAGCCGATCATGATGTTCGGCGGGTCGCCGACGAGGGTGGCGGTGCCACCCACGTTCGAGGCCATGATCTCCGCGAAGAGGTAGGGCCAGGGGTCCACTTCGAGCTGGCGGGTGATCGGCCAGCGTCACTGGGGCGACGAGCAGGACCGTCGTCACGTTGTCGAGGAACGCCGAGAAGACGGCGGTGATAACGGCCAGCAGGGCCAGGATGGCGGCGGGGCGGGCGCGTGCCAGCTTGACTGCGTGGATGGCCACATACTCGAAGAGACCGGTGCGGCCGGCAATCCCGACGATCAGCATCATGCCAGCGAGCAACATGATGGTGTTCCAGTCGACGCCGCGGATCGCCTCGTCCTGGCTGAGCACGCCGGTCACGATGACCAGGCAGGCGCCGATGCCCACGACGAGGGCTCGGTTCACCCGGTCGGCGATGATGGCAACGTAGGCGATGACGAGAAGGGCGGTGGCGACCCAGAGCGGGTTGAGACCAAACAGCAGGTGCGGGGACTCCATGGAGCTCGCCGGTGTGAGGAGGAAGGAAGATTACGCCACCCCGGACGGGATGGCCAGTCGTCCCGGGAACCCGTATCTTGACTGGAATCCTCCCCTAACCCAGGGCCTCTATGCGCCGTGCTCTACGGTGGTTCAGGAATGCCATCGCCGCGGTCGTCGTGCTGCTGCTGATCGCGGCCGCAACGGTCTATGCCCTGTCCGAACGCGTCATCCGACGCACCTACGACGAACCCCTCGTCACCATCTCGATCCCCACCGACTCCGCATCGATCGCCGAGGGGGGCCGCATTGCCCTCATTCATGGCTGTCGAGGGTGCCATGCCAGGGACATGTCCGGACAGGTCTGGGAAGACGACTTCTGGTTTGGCCGGCAGAACGCCCCGAGTCTCCCGGACGCCGCCCAGGGGTATTCGGACGGGGAGCTGGTCCGCATCATCCGCCGCGGGGTGCGCCCCGATGGGCGGAGCGTCTGGTCCATGTCCTCGGAGATGTTCGCTCCGCTGACCGATGCCGACGTCGGGAGGATCATCGCCTATATCCGGAGCGTCCCGCCAACCGCGGGATTGCCGCGTCTCTTCGCGCCGGGACCGCTGGCCCGCTGGGAGATGGTTCGAGGAGAGTACCGCCCTGCCGCCGAGTTGGTCTGGGAGACCGACTCGATCACCGCCGCAGGCTACTATCCCTCGGGCGACGAACCGCATGTCCTCGGGGCCTACCTGGCCCGAACCTCCTGCCCCGAATGCCACAACCTCGCGCTGCAGGGCTACCCCGGTGACACGCCCGACCTCAGCATCGTGGCCGGGTACACGCCGGAGCAGTTTGCGCACTTCTTCGCGACCGGCGAGGCGCTGGGCGGCAGGGAACTCGAGTCTGATGAGCATGATGGCCCGCAATCGGTTCAGCAACTTCACCGACGAGGAAGAGGCCGCGCTCTACGCCTACCTGGTGGCCCGGGCGGAGGCCCTTCAGGCTGGCCGGTAGGGCCTCGACGTCCCCCTCTGGCCATTGGCCTCCGGAATCCCTATCGTGCAGGGGTCACGGCAATCCCCCTCCCCCTCACTGGAGCGCCCTGTGAGCAATACCAACACCGCCGCAAAGGCCGGCATCGGGTTTGGCAGCGCGCTGGCCATCACCATTTCCTGGAGCGTCAACCATTCCATTCTCTGGGCCATCCTGCATGGCCTGTTCGGCTGGTTCTACGTCGTCTACTACGCGATTCGCTACTGACCACCGGAGGAGCGCATGGCGAAGATGAAGAGCTATCGGCTCGACAGGGTCATGGTCGAACAGGGAGAGGCGCATCCGGCGCAATGGACCTTTGCCGGCACCTCGATGAGTGGCACGGAGCAGTGGTACGGCGTCACGGACGGGAACTTCCCGACCCGGAACAAGTGGGAGTTCGTGCTGCGGATTCCGAAGGCGGCGGGCGAGCGCATCGAGGTCCGGCCGAGAAGCACGCCGAAGCTCAAGGTATGGGAGGAACTGACTGACCGCTCCCTCACCTTCATGCGGGCGACGATGCCGGCGGCGCGGGGCAAGCGCTACTGCCAGGTGGCGCTCGCCGATCCGACCGGGCAGAAGACCAAGGATGTCATCCGCACGGACGAGCGGCACCTCCTTCCCAAGTGGTTCGAACCAATCAGTCACCGGCTCCGGGCCAAGGAAAGTGTGCGCCGTACCAAGGGGACGGACGGCAAGGCGCTGGTCGTGCTGGTGCAGGACACCGACCACGAGATGATGATCCGATTATTCTTCGCCATGAAGGTGTGGGTGCTGAAGGAGAAATTCTCACTTCCGGAGTGACACCATGGAACCGCTGTTTCTTCTGATGCGCCTCCTGCACGTCGTCCTGGGCGTCTTCTGGGCGGGCGCGGTGATCTTCGTCGCCGTGTATCTCTCGCCCAGCATGCGCGAGGCGGGTCCCGGCGGGCTGCCGATCCTCCAGGGTCTGCAGAAGCGGGGCTACTTCACCGTGATGCCGATTCTCGCCCTGGTCACCGTGGTGTCCGGCTTCTGGCTCTACTGGAACATGATCGCCACCGTCGGGCCGGTGTGGGCGGGGTCGATGTCGGCCCGGGTCTACGGTGTCGGCGCCGCCGCGGGACTGGTGGCATTGAGCTTCGGCGTCTTCTGGCTGCGGCCGGCTTCCATCAACATGGTACGCGTCGCGGAGCAGCTTGCCGCCGCGGCGCCGGGCGCCGAGCGCGAAGACCTCCAGGCGGAACTGGCCCGGTACCGGATGCGGTCGGGCAGCGCCCTCCGCTGGGTCGCGTTGCTGCTGGCCATCGCCACCGTCGTGCATGGCCGTCGCGCGATACCTGTAGGCGAGTCCCCCCTCTCCACTTGCTGGAGAGGGGGACAGGGGGTGAGGTAACAGAAGCGCACGCGAAGCCGCGAAGTGCTTGGCGAGAGGAACTGATGAGACTGTTGCTGGGAGTGGCGCTTGGCGTTGCCGTCGCGATTACGGGCTGCTCCAAGGGCTCGCCCGACGGGGTGAGTCCGATGGAATCCCCCGTCGGCATCGAGTGGCAGCTGGTGTCCATCGGTGGCACGCCCGCCGGGACCGGCGGCAACGGCCAGGCGGCGACGCTGCTGCTCGATGAGATGAGCGGGCGGGCCAGCGGCTACGCCGGCTGCAACACCTTTTCCGGCAGCTACCTGCTGTCCGGGGAGTCCCTCACCTTCGGGCCGCTGGCGATGACACGGATGGCCTGCGGCAAGGGCGGCGAGCTCGAGTCCCGCTACACGATGGCGCTTGAGCAGATCACCGAATGGAAGATGACCTCGAAGGGGCTGGAACTCCGCAAGGGGTCCACGCTCCTCGCCAAGTTTACGAGATAACCCACCGGACCGATCACTCCCTGGAGGATGTGTGGCAAAATTCACCGTCAATGGCAAGGCGATCGATTCCGCCGCCGCGCCGGACACTCCCCTGCTCTGGGTGCTCCGCGAGGACCTTGGGCTGACCGGCACCAAGTTCGGCTGCGGCATCGGCCAGTGCGGCGCCTGCACCGTGCATGTTGACGGTGACGCGGCGAAGTCCTGCCAGCTCCCCGTCTCCGCGGTCGAGGGGAAGAGCATCACGACCATCGAGGGTCTCTCCGACGACAGCGACCACCCGCTGCAGGTGGCCTGGATCGAGGAGCAGGTGCCGCAGTGCGGGTACTGCCAGTCGGGACAGATCATGGCCGCGGCGGCGCTGTTGGCCGACACCCCGAAACCGAGCGACGCCGACATCGACGCCGCCATGTCCGGCAACATCTGCCGCTGCGGCACCTACCAGCGCATCCGCAAAGCGGTGCACCGGGCGGCGGGAGGTACCTCATGAGCGCCAACGAACTCTCACGTCGCGACTTCATGCGCGCCGGCATCGCGGCCGGCGCCGGCCTCACCCTGGCCATCTACCTCCCGGGCTGCTCGCCGAAGGTGGCGGCGGTCACCGGCCCCCCGTTCGTGCCGAACGCCTGGCTCAAGATCGGCACCGACGGGATCGTGACGGTGGTGGTGGACAAGTCCGAGATGGGCCAGGGGGTCATGACCGCCCTGCCCCAGATGGTCATGGAAGAGCTCGACGGCGACTGGACCACCATGAAGATCGAGTCGGCCCCCGCGGGGGCCGCGTACATCAACCCGCTGGTGGGACTGCAGGGTACCGGTGGGAGCACCAGCGTCATGGGATCGATGCAGCCGCTGCGCGAGGCCGGGGCCAAGGCCCGCGCCATGCTGATCGCGGCCGCCGCGCAGCAGTGGGGGATTGATCCCTCCGCTTGCTCCACCGAGAACGGCTACGTGCGGGAAACCGGGAAGCGTCGCAAGCTGAGCTACGGCGAGCTGACCGTCGCCGCGGCGGCCCTGCCGGTGCCGGAGAGCGTCACCCTCAAGGACCCGAAGGATTTCAAGCTCATCGGCAAGCCGATGCAGCGCACCGATCTTCAGGGCAAGGTCAACGGCACCGCCGGCTTCGGCATCGACGCGAGCACGCCGGGGATGCTGGTGGCCGTCGTGGCGCGTGCGCCGGTCCTGGGCGCCACGGTCACCGGCTTCTCCGCGGAACAGGCGCTCGCCGTGCCCGGTGTCCAGCAGGTGGTCCAGATCGGCAGCGGCGTGGCGGTGGTGGCCACCGGATACTGGGCGGCGACAAAGGGACGCGAGAAGCTGGACGTCAGCTGGAGCAAGAGCCCCATGGCCAACGTGAGCAGCGCGAGCATCGCCGCCAAGATGAAGGCGCTCTCGGCGAAGCCCGGCGTCACCGCCCGTCACGACGGCGACCCCGCGGGTGCGTTCCGACGCGCCGCCACCAAGATCGAAGCGCTGTATGAGGTACCCTACCTGGCCCATACCTGCATGGAGCCGATGAACTGCACCGCGTCGGTCGAGGCCGACAAGTGCACCGTCTGGGCGCCGACCCAGTTCCAGTCCGGCGGCGGTCTGGGCGTCCAGGGGATCGCGGCCAAGCTCACCGGCCTGCCGGAGAGTGCCGTCACCGTCCACACCACCTTCCTCGGTGGCGGGTTCGGAAGAAGGTTCGAGCTCGACTTCGTGATCGACGCGGTGCAGACCTCGCAGGCGGTCGGTGCCCCGGTCAAGGTGATCTGGCCGCGGGAGGACGACGTCCATCACGACTTCTTCCGCCCGGCCGCCTTCGCGAAGTGCAGCGCCGGCCTCGACGAGAACGGTGTGCCGGTGGCGTGGTCGCAGACGCTGGTGTCCGAGTCCACCATGAAGCGGTTCGCAATGGTCTTCGGGCCGCTCCCGAACGGCCTGGACATGGACGCGGTCGACAGCGCCATGAACGTCGCCTATGCCATTCCGAACTTCCATTGCGGCTGGGTGGACGCCAACGTCGACGTGCCGGTCGGCTTCTGGCGCTCGGTGGGCAACTCGCAGAACGGCTTCTTCGCCGAAGGGTTCGTGGATGAGATGGCCGCGGCGGCAGGAGCGGACCCGTACGAGTTCCGCCGGAAGCTGTTGACCAACGCCCCGCGTCATCTCGGCGTGCTCGAGCTGGCGGCCACGAAGGCGGGCTGGGGCACACCGTTGCCCGAGGGTCGGGCGCGCGGCATCGCCGTGGTGCACTCGTTCGGGAGCTACGTCGCCGAGGTGGCGGAGGTCTCCATCGAGGACGGCAAGGTGCGGGTACACCGCGTCACCTGCGCCGTGGACTGTGGGGTGGTCGTCAATCCCGACATCGTGGCGGCACAGATGCAGAGCGCCATCGTGTTCGGTCTGACCGCCGCGCTCTACGGCAAGATCACGATCGAGAATGGCGCCGTCGTCCAGGGCAACTTCGATACGTACCCGATGCTGCGCATCAACGAGATGCCCGAAGTGGATGTGCACATCGTGCAGAGCACCGAACCGCCCACTGGCGTCGGCGAGCCGGGCACGCCGCCGATCGCACCGGCGGTGGTCAACGCGATCTTCGCGCTGACCGGAAAGCGGATCCGGACGCTGCCGATCGAGGTCTGATACGCAGCCCTTCGCCGAAGACGACTCGAGAAACCAGCCGGCCCGGTCCTTCCTGGACCGGCTGGTCCGCCGGTACGCGCGGCCCGCCTACATCATCGTGGTCCTCGGCGTCTACGCGATCGTGGCGAGCGCACTCGGGCTGGCCCTGACGCCGGCGGTGCTGGTCTGGCAGTGGGTGGCGGAATGGGGCGCCAGGCTGTCCATGCTGGGGCACGCCTTCGCCATCGCCCTCGGGACGGCGGTGGCGTTCTTCGTCTTCGGGTTCGCCCTCCTCGTTGTTGTTCCCGTGTACAACCTGGTGCTGCCGACGCGGGTTCGGCCCTTCAAGGGGGGCTACTACACCCTGCGCGCCGCCCCCTGGCTGCTGCACAACGCGCTCTTCTACCTGGTGCGGTACACCTTCCTCCCGTTCGTCACCCTGACACCGTTCGGTATCTGGTTTCTCAAGGCGATGGGGATGAAGATCGGGCGACACGCCTTCATCAACACCGAGTACATTTCGGATCCGCAGCTGATCCAGGTCGGTGACGACGCCGCGCTCGGCGGCAGCGTGCGGATCTGCGCCCATTTCGGCGGCGGCGGGCACCTGACGGTGGCGCCGGTCACGATCGGCGCACGCGCGACGCTCGGGCTGGCCGTCACCGTGATGGGCGACGTGGAGGTGGGTGACGGCGCCACGGTCCTGCCGAACTCGGTCCTCCTCCCCGGATCCCGCGTCGCCGCGGGCGAGACCTGGGGCGGCGTACCGGCACGCCGAATCACGCGTGAAGAGATGGAACGTCTTCAAGGAAGGAATTCGCGGAGTGCAACACCGTTGACCACCGCACTGCTGGCGCCTGAGCTCGAGGCCCGTCTCGCCGCACTCCGCGAGGCGGGCTGGGCGCTGTTCGACCAGTTCGACCACGACGTGCGGGACCATCACTTTCATCCCTTCGTCGCCGCCAATTACGAGTCGGTGCTCGAGGCGCTCGTCGCGCAGCGGGCTCCCGGGCTCACCTTCCTGGAGTGGGGCTCGGCCACCGGTGTCATCACCATCATGGCCGACCTGCTCGGGTATCGAAGCGTACGGCATCGAACTGGACGAGTCCCTGGTGGCGACCGCGCGCGCGCTTGCGACGAGGTTCGACTCCAAGGCGACATTCGTGGCCGGCAGTTTCCTGCCCCAAGGCTATGCCTGGAGACCGAAGGATGGCGACGGCCGGCTCGGCACCATCGGGCAGGGACGGTCGGGCTATCTCGAACTGGGGAAGTCGCTCGACGAGTTTGATGTCGTCTTCGGGTATCCCTGGGCCGGCGAAGCGGCGATGATGCACGACCTGATGCGCTCGTATGGCGCCCCCGGTGCCCTGCTGATGGTGCACGGGACGGATCGAGGGATGGAAGCGTATCGGGACGGGAAGAAGCTGGACTGAGGACTGGGGGCTGGGCCGATGAGCTGGGCGACCCTTTTCTGTCATTGCGAGGAGGCCCCGCAGGGGCCGACGAAGCAATCTCGGACCGTGAGTAACCCTCCGTGGCAAAGACTCTCGAAACACTGAACATCAAGGGCACCATGCCCACCGCCGAGGCGGCCTGGACGCACCTCCAGGGTGCGATTGACGGTGCGCGATTGCGCGGGGTGCGCATCCTCAAGGTGGTGCACGGGTACGGCTCGAGCGGGGTGGGCGGGAAGATCCGCCGGAGGGTGCGGAGCGGGGTGGGCAAGATGGTCGAGTCGGGGAAGCTCAAGGGGATGGTGTTCGGGGAGGACTGGGGACCATTCAGCGCCACCGCCCGCGGATGGGTGGACGCGTTCCCGGCGCTCCGAAACGATTCGGACTATGGGAAGGGCAACGAAGGCATCACCCTGATTCAGGTATGATTCCGCCATGACGACCGACCCTGCAGCACCGCCCTCCTCCCGGCGCGTTCTGGAACCGATCGAGCGCCTCTCCGAAATCCTCTTCGGACTCATCATGGTGCTCACCTTCACCGGCGCGCTCAGTGTGGCGCAGGCGGGGCGGGCGGAGGTGCGCGAGATGCTCATCGGCGCGCTCGGGTGCAACCTGGCCTGGGGCATCATCGACGGGGTGTTCTACCTCATGGGATCCATGGCCGAGAAGGGGCGCAGCCTGCGCGCCCTGTGGGGTGTTCGAGAGACGAGCGATCCGCGTCAGGCCCAACAACTCATCGCCCACGCGCTGCCGGCGACGATTGCCGCGGTGCTGGAACCCTCCGAATTTGCCGCCCTGCAGCGTCGCCTGAAGGAACTCCCTGAACCCCCGAAGAGTCCGCAGCTTTCCAGGAAGGATTGGGTCGGCGCGCTCGGTGTCTGCCTCCTCGTGTTCGTCTCGACGCTGCCGGTCGTTCTCCCGTTCATCTTCATACACGAGATCGCGCCGGCCATGCGGGTCTCCAACGGCATCGCGATCATCCTGCTCGCCTGGACCGGCAGTGCGTTCTCACGGATGACTGGTCGGAATCCCTGGTTCGACGGCATTGCCGCGGTGCTGCTCGGCATTGCCCTTGTTGCCTTGACCATGGCACTCGGCGGATGACGGCAATGCGGCTACTCGTCTCGATGGTGCTGACCGGCCTGCTCGCGCCGTCGGTCGCGACGGCCCAGACGCCCGACACCGTCGCCGCGTCGGTGCCGGAGCTCGAGGCCCGTGCGTGGGCCTTCACCGCCGCGGCGTACACCTACTTCCTCGAGGATGATCCCGACTACGTGCAGACGGCGTTCACTGCCGACCGCGCCGCGCTGCATCTCGAAGGGCGCTACAACTACGAGGAGATCAACGCCGCCTCGGCGTGGGTCGGGTACAACCTGAGCGCGGAGGGAACGCTGGCACTGGAGTTCACGCCGATCATCGGCGGCGTCTTCGGCAGCATGACCGGCCTCGGGCTCGGATACGAAGGGTCGCTGAGCTGGAAGAACCTTGAGCTGTACAGCGAGGGGGAGTGGATCTTCGACACCGAGGACTCCTCGAACGACTTCTTCTACAACTGGTCGCAGTTGATCTATTCGCCGGCCGACTGGGTCAACTTCGGGCTGGTCACCCAGCGGACCCGGCTGGTGGACACCGATCGGGAGATTAACCGCGGCCCCTTCCTCGGCTTCAGCTACAAGGCCCTGGCGCTGACGGCCTTTGCCGTCAACGTGGGGGCAGAGGATGCCTACCTGATTGTCGGGCTGGAGGTCGGGTTCTAGGCCGGAAGAGAAGACGAGGGAAACTCGGAAGACGGCCGGAAGCTCGAAAACAACCCAAAATGGTATAAATCGATGAATTTGTGACAGATTTTCTGACATTTTCTTCGATTTTCAATCAACAATGTGTTGTTTTCCACGTTTCCTGCCTTTTCCCGAGCTTCCCGCGTGAATAGACTGGCGCGCAGGACCAGAGACGAGGGAAAGGCGGAAGACAGCCGGAAGCTTGGATTTGATCAGACTATCGACAGAAAAGTGTCATTATTGGCGAATAAATCACCGCAAAGTTGCCAATTTGACAGCATTTTCTTGCTGCTTTTCGCGTCTTCGCGCCTTCGCGTGAGCCCCATCCATCCTTCGGCCCTGGAGGTCCCCATGTGGCTGATCACCACCACCGGTTTCTACAGCATCGTCCAGAAACCGTGGGATCGGGCGGCCGACACCCTCACGGTTCGCGCCCGCGCCAGGGCTGACCTCGACGCACTCCGCGAGGCTGGGCTTCCGGAACTGGGGGAGATCAAGGAAGACCCCAACGCCGACTACCGTTTCCGGGCCCAGGCGCCGAGGGCGGCGGTGGCCCGCGTGGTCGAAGCCCAGGTCGAGGCGATCGACTACGACAACTTCAAGTCGGCGGTGGCCAGGCGGCAGGGATCGGCGCGCGCCCACCTCTATCATGGCGTGTGGGATGTGCTGTATCGGATTCAGTCCGGAGAGAGGCCTAGGCTTCCTGCTGCCGGCCATGGGCTCTGGAGCCAAGAATTGACCGATAGCAATGTTTTCAACGCAATAATCCGTCATTTTCCTCCGTTTATCGCATTTTCAGCCCATATACAGCATGGCTTCTTCGCGCCTTCGCGACTTCGCGTGAGCCCCTGGGCAGGATCGAGGCGGCTTGCGCGCTAAGCTGGTATTATCCAATATTATTTAGTATGCCCAAGAAACCTCCCATTGCCCGGATCTCGATCACCATCCCCGCCGACGCCCTGAAGCTGGCGGACGAGCTCGCGGCCAGATTGGACCGCTCCGAGAAGCTGGGTGATGGGCGAGGCGGTGCGCAGAATGGCCCTGAGCGCAGCGCCCCACGTCCACGTCGTTCGCGAGCCCGTCGCCAACCCGTACGCCGGCTACGAGGCGGAAATGGAGACCGCTCGACTGCGTCGACTCCGGGCGGATCTGGCCGACGACGCCCGAGCGAACGTCTCCGCGACGCAGATGAACTGGTCCGCCTCGGCCGGATGGTCAGGCCATCACGCAAGTCGATCGCAGATCATCGGCTTCGATTCCTATGAGGACTACGACCGATGGAAGACGACACAGCGAGCTCGCGGTATGACCACCACGAACTCGCGCTCGCCCAGGTCTGTGCCGCCCTCAACGAGCGCCGACGCACACTATCTCGTCATCGGCGGCGTGGCCTGCATCCTCCACGGATACGTGCCGTGCCACGAAGGACGTGGACATCCTCATCGAACCGACGCTCGACAATGCCGGCCGAGTTCTCGCAGGCCTGGAGGGTGTGGGTTACGGGTTCGCCAGGGAGTGGCTCGCGCGAAGAGGTCGTCCGCAAGCCGATCACCATCATCGGCGACGACCCGCGGGTGGACCTCTTTACCGTGGCGTGGAGCGTTCAGTATCGACGACGCCCTCGTCCGCGTCGACGATCGTCGACCCGGAAGGAGTGACCATCCCGTTCGATCGGGCTCGAGGACCTGATCGCGTCCAAACGGACCGGCCGGCCTCAGGACACACTCGACCTCGAAGTCCTCGAGGAAATTCAGCGACGTTCGCGGACGAGGCTCGATGACCGTCATCCTCCGCGCCGTCCTCGCCGACATCACCACCCTCGACGTGGACGCCATCGTCAACGCCGCCAACGACCAGCTGGCGCCGGGCGGCGGGGTCTGCGGTGCCATCCACCGTGCGGCCGGCCCCGAACTCGCCGAGGCGTGCGCCGCGCTCGGCCCCTGCCCCGTCGGCGAGGCGCGCGTCACCCCCGGCTTCAACCTTCCGGCCCGTCTCGTCATCCACGCGGTCGGCCCCCGCTGGCTCGGCGGCGACCAGGGCGAACCGGAGCTGCTCGCCAACGCCTACCGCTCGGCGTTCCGCCTGGCGCAGGAGAGCATGGTCAAGCGCATCGCGTTCCCCGCCATCAGCACCGGCATCTTCGGCTACCCACTGCACCCCGCCACGGCGATTGCCGTGCGGGTGGCACGGGAAGTGGCGCCGGCGTCGGGGGTGGAGGAGGTAGTTTTCGTCTGCTTCAGTGAGGAAGTGCTGGCGGCGTATCGAAAGGAAGGGATAGCCTGATCCTCAGCGCGTGAATCCGATCCCGCACCATCGGCGGTTGGTTCCGAATGTCGAGTGGCTCACACGAAGACACGAAGGCACGAAGGGGCGGTCGCAATGAACGCGGAAGAGGTCTCGGCCATTGTCGTGGATACGGCGTATCACCTGCACAGGGGACTAGGGCCAGGCCTCCTCGAATCGGTCTATGAGGCACTGCTGGCTGGCATGTTGGAGCGCCGCAGTCTCCACGTGGAGCGACAGAAAGTCGTGGCATTTGAATTTGAAGGGGTGCACTTCGATGAGGGGCTGCGACTCGACCTGCTCGTGAACGGCTTGGTGGTGGTCGAACTGAAGTCAGTCGAGCGTCTCGCCCCCGTACACCCAAAACAACTTCTCACATACCTCCGACTGCTGAATCTCCCGCTAGGCCTCCTCATCAACTTCGGCGCCCCCACCTTCAAGGAAGGCATCAGACGGGTCGTCAATCGCCACACCGACTTCGCGTCTTCGCGCCTTCGCGTGAACCAACGTTCCGACTAGAGAACCCCGGCAATCGCCCGCGCGATCTTCTCCGCCCCCTGCGCCGACGGCTCGATCTCCAGCACGAAGTCTTCCTCCTCCGTGCACACCCGCCGCAGTTCCAGCACCTCCACCCCCAGTTCCTCGCCGACCCACCGGATCCGGTCGTTGATCAGGCCGAGGGGGACGCGAGCCAGCTTGCCGGCCATGGGCGGCTGCAGCGGCACCTCGTAGATAGTACAGAGCACCGTCCGCGCCGCCCGCGCCATGACCGACCGTGCCGCCACCTCGTACTGCAGATGGAATCCGTCCGCGATCGCCAGCAGTTCCGCGAGCACCTCGGCGGCCGAGCTGGCTGGCCGTTCGATGATGTCGATGTAGGGCACCAGGTCGTTCCCGCCGATGCTGAGTACCGCGACATCAGGCCGGTAGTCGAGCGCCTGCAGCTGAAGCGGGAGGCCGCGCATCGTGGCGCCGTCCTGGGCGAGCCGCTCGACCGTCCATTTGGGGGCCAGCAACCGCTGCGAGATGCGCGGTCGTGTCCGGCTCCGGGTGGGTATAGGGGCCGTTGTCGAGGATCGAATCGCCGAGGAGTAGCAGAGTCTGAGTCATTCAGGGCTCACGCGAAGGCACGAAGGACACGAAGGCACTGTTTGAATTAGCGGTATGCAAGCGTCTCTAGTTCCGTCACGGCCTCGTCCAGCATCTGCCAGAGAGGTTTGGGGGTTCGACCCTTGAACTCCTGCGTCAGCTGGCGATAGTACCAGAGCGTTCCATCGCGCTTTCCGTTGAACCGCCGCCAGACGCGATCACCGATCTGCTTGTGATCCTGCAAAATCGCCCGTGCGTTGTGCACTTTGTCGGCGAGCGACACCAGCCGTGCGCTGCGGGACTTCTTCCGAATGCCAGCGATGTACTTGATCTTTCTCTTCTTCCAAGGCGGCTTTGGTGTCCGTTCAGCGTCGGAGCACTCCTCCACAATCGTGGCGACGCGCTTCCCGAATCGGTCCTGAATCCGGTCGAGCGTGGGCCGGCCCCCCTGGTCTTCCATCGCATCGTGAAACAGCGCGGCGATTGCGGCGTCCTCGCTCCCGCCCGCCTCGATGACCAGCGCGGCGACCGACAGGAGATGGGCGATGTAGGGGATCTTGGTGCCTTTACGCTTCTGGTCACCGTGGAGTTCGTGGGCAAAGGCCAGCGCGGTGGAGAATCTGGGACCCAAGGGCCCTCCTCTGTTGGTGTCACCCGATACTACAAGATCGGTGTGACAGGGTAGTTGGTCGGCGTTGTCACACCCCCCAGGCAGCTTCCTGATGAAGGCTGAGAGCCGACTGGTACGACTGACTGCGAGGTGACAAATGGAAGAGAAGTTCAGGGAGCAGATTGTCGGGAAGTTCTACACGGTGGAAGACCTGATGAACCTGCCCGAGGCGGGATGCGTGGACCCGGCCAAGGCCCACGAGGTGAGCCGAAACCTGCCGATACGATTCTGGATCGAGACGCCCATGCTGATCGACCTCCTCGAGACCAGCATCGGGGTGCTGATGCGGAACCAGATGGGCGCCACACCGGAGGATGCCAAGCAGATACAGACGCTGATCCTTCAGCGGCATCTCTGGATCCGGCACCTCGACGACACCGCAGAGGAAGAGACCTATATCGGAATCTTCCCCGCCTCACTTTCCGGCGACGACTTCGACCAGGAAGAAGCCATCAAGTACTAGCTGTGCGTCGTGTTCTTCGTGCCTTCGTGTGAGGCTCACACGAAGTCTCACACGAAGACACGAAGTGCACGAAGGAGCCGATCAGGGCATCCGCATCTTCCTGCCGAGGAGGTCCTTCGCCTCCCGGATGCTGTAGGCCTCGAACCGCTCGCGCTTCAGTGAGTGCGCATCGAAGCGCTCCCGGTGCCGGTGCGCCAACTGCTCGAGCTCGTGCACCAGACGCCGCATCTCGCGGATCGTCGGCCGGCGTACTCCCGGATCCGCCGGGCGGTGGCCAGGAGAACACTGCGCGCCTTCTCCAGTTCGCCGATGCGGTTCAGCTCGGCGGCTTCCTCGCGGGCCTGGGCGGCGTAGCGCTGGGCCACGGAGAGGTCCACCGACTGGTCGCGCACCTGGGCGTCGTTGGCGGGGTGGTCGGCTGTATTCCCACTCGATGCGCTCGGGGCTGACCTGCATCACCCCGTCGCGGTCGGTCAGGGCAATGGTGATGCCGGAGGTGGCACCCATCGCGCCGCGGGGGAAGGTCACCCGGAGGACCAGTTCCATCTGCTGGCGGCTCACGAGGTCGTCGAGCGCGACTTCCACCGTGCGGCCGTTCCGAGTGGTGCGGCGGCCATCGAGCGAGTGGATCATCACGCCAGGGTCGACCTCGACAACGATGCTGGCATCCCGCGCCACGACCTCGAGCGCCTCGCCCAGCTCGCTCATCAGGAAGTCGGGAATCTGCTCCGGGCGTTCGAGGTAGTAGAAGTTGCCGCCGCCGGAGCGGGCCATCCCCTCCATCAGCCGCTCGTCGAAGTCGTGCGCCGATGCCGAAGGTGCTGGTGGCGACGCCGCGGGCGCGGAGCTCGCCGGCGTGAGTCTGGAGGGCAGCGACATCGGTGATGCCGTCGTTGGCCAGGCCGTCACTCAGCAGCAGCGTGCGGGCGACCGTGTTCGAGCGCTCGGCGCGGGCCACCTCCTCACAGCCCATCAGCCAGCCGCCGGAGAGGTTGGTGGTGGAGCCGGTGTCGAGGTGATCGATGGCCGAGTGGAGCCGGCGCTTGTGGTCGTGGTCGAGGAGTGCGCCGCCGGCCAGGAGTTCGACCTCGGTGTCGTAGGCCACCAGGGCCACGTGGTCGCGGGGGCCGAGGAGTTCGACGGCCTGCCGCGCGGCCAGCTTGGCCAGCTCGAGCTTGCCGCCGCCCATCGAGCCGGACTTGTCGATGACGAGGGCGACATCGAGCGGCAGCCGCTCGCGCTGACGCGGGGCCTCGGGCGCGGTGAAGCGGATGCGGACGTAGCGGGTGCTGTGGACGCCGGCGCGGACCAGCCGGCGGTCGGTATTGATGTGCAGTGTCATAGACCCTCCCCAGTATTGATGAGCCGATCGGCGAGTTCGACCAGCCGACTCACCAACTTCGTCTCGTGGTGTGACAACGGGCTTCGGAGGTGCAACTCGATGTGGGGGGTGAGGGATATTCGCTCCCAGGTTTCTCCCGATCGGCTGGATGAACGGGGACGATCCCGGGGCGGTCGGGCCTGTTGGGTGCGGAAGTAGGGGGCCTCGCGTTCGGCGCCCATCCGGATGGAGCGGGCGTAGTCGGCGGCGGACTTCCGGCGTTGCTGGACTCTCCGAGAGGGTCCTTGGGCCACCTCCCCCTCGTCCATCGGCGAGAGCCGGTCCCGGATCTCGGCCAGGGTGAGACGTTCCTTCTGGAGGGCCCGAATCAGCTGGAGGCGCCGGACATCGGAGTCGCCATACATGACCTTGACCCCGCGGAGGCCGGGGGAGTCCATCAGCCCCTCGCTGCTGGTAAAACCTTATAGTGCGGACACTTAGCTTGGTAGCGGCGGCAAGATCCTGAATGGAGAGGTCGTCGGAGTTTGAAGCATGGCAGTAATGTACAGTGACTGCTGAGTAAACAGTCAATACGTGTTGCCACCGACCCGGGGTCGTGAAGTGCGGGTCCATCGCCACTGGGAGCCCTCCTGCGCGGCTCCAAAGTGCGGTGTAGGTTGGGCAACGGAGTCCGGCCCGAACCCAGAGAGACGCGACGCATGACAAGATGTCCAAAGAACTGCTTCACGCCCTCCAGGCCCGCGCGGCAGGAGTGCGATTGGGTCATCGAGCATGCGCGGCGCAGGAAGAAAGGGCGTGGTGGGTGCGGGCCGGGCATTCCTAGCCGAACTGGACCTCTGAGCGGTTCGGGACGCCACCGGCGTGCGCCGGTTCATCGGTGCACTGGATCGAGCACAGACGACCTTCGCCTCTCGCTCCCCCGTGGCGCCCGACACTGGGGCCTGGCTCGGAAAGGGGCTGAATATTTTTCTCCGCGAGTGTCTCTACACGGTCTACCTGCGCAACGCGTACTCGCTCTACCTCGCAGAGCGGTATTTCGAGGTGCCGCTGGACTCGCTGACCGGAACGGAACTGTACCGTGCGTCAGACGGCACTCTCCCGCGCTGGAAGACCGTCCGGGGACTCACACCTGAACTGAGCGCGTCCTATCAGGAAGTCGCCTCGGCGGAGGCCAGAAAACGCGACATGGCGCGCATTCATCTGGATGCGGTGTGGTGGGGGTTGAGGGAGCAGGCATGACTGAAAGCGATCGTCATGCGACATTTGCGAAGCAAATCCCGCTTCGGCGCTGATCGCAGCACCAAATAAATAGCGCGCCAACGCATCTACTAAATAGCAGGATCAGCCTGACATAGTGTCGCCATTGCAGTTCCACGATTCTCGTAAGGAGTCATGTACAATGACTGAAGTGGGCCGACTGGAGCGCGTGGACTTGCGAAGCTTGTGGGGCAGTGAGAGCGGAGACTTCACGCCATGGCTCGCTGAACCAGCACACTTGGCGCTGCTCGGCGAGGCTCTCGGCACCGTACTGGAGCTCGAGGCCCAAGAACAGGAAGTTGGTCCATTTCGCGCTGACCTGCTTTGCAAGGATGCAGCAACAGACCAATGGGTTCTGGTTGAGAACCAGCTGGAACGGACCGACCACGCGCATCTCGGCCAACTACTGACCTACGCCGCCGGGCTGCAGGCGGTGACAATTGTGTGGGTGGCAGCAAAGTTCACGGAGGAACATAGAGCCGCCTTGGATTGGCTAAACGAAATTACCGATGAGCGTTTTGCCTTCTTCGGTATCGAAATCGAGCTCTGGCGGATCGGTAGCTCCCCCGTTGCCCCAAAATTCAATCTTGTAAGCAAGCCAAATGACTGGACGAAGTCCGTGCAGGCGGGCGCCAAGAGTGTTGACCTGACCGCAAACCGGCAATTGCAGGTCGCTTTCTGGACGGCCTTTCGCACCTATTTAGAGGAGCATTCATACATCCAGAGCCAGAAACCCCAGCCTCAAAATTGGCTTGTGCACACCATCGGCCGATCGGGCTTCTCATTGTGTTCGATTGCCTCGTTCTATGATACCGAACGGGAGGCGTGGGAAGGCGGCGAGATTCGGGTTGAGTTGGTTATTAATCACAAGGACGCAAAGGCCTTTTACGCCAAGATCGAGGCGGAACGCAACGAAATCGAGCAGGAACTGGGCGTCCCAGTCACCTGGCACAATCCTGCGGAGACACGCCAAGCGAAGGTATATGTTCGCAAAGCAGCAGACATCAAGAATCAGCTAGATTGGCCAGCGTACTTTGCATGGCTCAAGTCCAATCTGGAATTGTTTCACAAGGTATTTGCGGAGCGAGTGCGGAACCTGAGGCTGGGGTAAATTCTGGACGGCGGGTCGGGAGCCTGAGTCCTCATTTCCAATCGGCGGGTTGCGGTAGCCCGGGGCTAGTGACACGGCCAGGAGTCAAGAGCGCAGGCCAATCTGAGCGTTCGGCCTGATCTAGTTCCCTTCCCATTCATCGTGAACTAGGCCCACATTTCCATTGACAGTCCGTGAGAATCACGTTCTACCGCACTCGGAATGCGCACGGCCGCGCCAGCCTGAATCCGCCTGGCGGTCCAGAGTCCCGCGAAGGCATCCAGAAGGTCATCTGCCGCACAACCAAGCCGACTGACATCGGCCAATCCACGGTCCACAACTTCCCCAAACTGCACTCTGAATAGAGCGCCGCTCGTTCCTCGCGACCCACGGCCTTCTTCTTGGCCACCGCCATCGGGCGCCTGCCACCCATGAATAGAGCACACTTCCGGATGTACCTCGCGAACTTTATCCCCAATACCGGGATCCGTGCGAAGGAACTCATCCACTTCCCGGATCTTGGGGACGATCCCCAGGCCTGTATCCGTCAACCCCTCCCCTCCACGGCTCTCCCAATGGCGCTCGCTTCCGCATGGGTCGAGGCCGTGAGCATCGGCCGAATCGGAGCAGGAAACACCGATCGCCCGCGAGGGCTCCCCAGCAGACGCCTGGCCTCAACGTCACACACTCGCGAGCCCCTCTGGGGGATGCCGATCGGGATGTCGAGCGCCAACAGATCTGGTGCATCCGGAGTGCTAAACAATGCCTTGAGCGAAGGAACAACCCGCCATTCCAGGTTGAGTCCGGACTGAGACTCCTGAACCACCACCCACCCGGCCCGACAGCCGTCTGCACCAGCGATCATGTTGTACAAGCAGGCTCCTTACGCCATGAACCGCTGATCACCCCGGGCCCAGCCCGCGTACAGCCGCGTCGCGCCAAGTGTGGCCAGCGGCACGACGGAGCCCGGCTTGCCATCCGCTCCGAAGAGCTTCAGGAATGCCGCAAAGTCCGAGTAGCCCGCATCCTGGGCACTGAAGGAGTGCACCAGCAGGATCGCCAGCGGCGAATGGTAGCGGCGTGCCGCCAGGACAGCGGAAGCCGCCCGGTGGAACAGCTGGTAGCGCAGGCCTGGATCCAACTCCTCGCCCAGGCCGAGCGTGGCGCAGAGGAACGACCAGCGGAGCGCTTGCCGTCGGAAGCGTTCTTCCGCCACTCCTCGAGGGTCGGGCCGAACGACTCAGCAACCTTTCCCTCGACCGCCATGGCAAAGGCGCCTCCCTCTGCTCGCCCCAGCACCATCACATCGGTCTGTGATGCTCGGTCACCTCCCGGGAGCTTGATCGGATATTCGGGAACTGCCAGGTACGGTACCGGATTTGATAGAGCCCGATCGGGTGCCGAGTTCAGCACCGCGGCGATTTCAGCCGGGAGGCCATCTGCCGCTTCCCAGCTGAGTGCCAATGCCTTGGCAGAATATCCAGTGCGCCAGTGCTTATCGGGGTCTGCGAGGAACTGTTTCCAGCCCTCAGGCGTAGTCGTGCACGCGAGTATGCGTGACATGGTAGTGCCTACTCTTTCGTCTTCAGTTGCGCATCGTTCGCCAGAAGGAAGGCCCGGATCTGTTCGTTCAGATCGAGCAGCTTAACCCACTGCTCCTTATAGAGCGTGATGGGAAACCTCCCCAGTCCGTAAACAGACAAGCCGCCCTTCTCGCTCACCTTCATCGATACACCCTTGGCGGCGCCCTGTTTGAGAGAAGAGTTCTCCTTCCGCAGGCGCTCAGCGAGTCCTTCATATCTTCGTCCGACATCATCACTCCTGTGGATTGAAAGTCCAGTGTTCGCTCCTGCTGCGTCAGCTGGCCCTGCTGCGTCAATCGGGCTCAGGAAACCAAGGACGGTCCCCGAGATGGCCGATATATCGCTTTGTACCCTTCGCCATCGTCGACGGGCGCAAACAGCTCACGCGCCTCGTTAATGTATACCGCGCCTCCCTTAGGCTTGACCGCCCGGAACATTCCGAGCAAGTCGTCAAGCTCATCAACAGAGTAGTAGTCGCTCAGGCTGACCCGCTCTTGATCTCCATTCCGCTTTTCTGCCTCGTATCGGATGTCGCTTGCGCCTGCAGCAAGTGTGTACCTCACGCCTACGTGAGGACCGGGCCAGATGGCTCCAGGACGGGTGCCTGATGGGGCAACTGGCGAAACCAGCTTACCCCGTACTTGAACTCCAAGTCCTTTGTATACGCACCGGCATGCAGCACCTTGCCGCTCTGCGTGGGGACGAGCACATGCCGGTACTCGTTGATGAGAAAACCCCCACCCCCTTGGCTGCTACCACCCTTGCGCTTCGCCTCGTTTACGAGAACGACTAATTCCGGGTGGTCATCGGTGGTCAGCAAGGAGTTGTTCCGCCGGTATCGGTGTAGTCCAACTGGATTGAGTCGTCGAGCTTGACTGTATACCTGGCGTCTTTGCCGGTCTTTCGCGCGGTATTCCCCAAGTACGGTGTCATTGGGGTCTGCTTCCGGGTTGAGACGAACACCGAGGGTAGCGGTACCTTTGTCCGCGCTGGTTTTCCGACCTTCTTCTGGGCAGGCCCCTTCTTGGATGTCTTTCCCGTTCCGGGGGGGCTGGTGCCGCTTCGATCTCGTTTCCAAGGTCGACTGGTCCCGCGATCATCGCCGCTTTGTCATCAATCAGGTCTGAGACCACCACCACCGGAAGCAGCTTGAGGTCAGCTGAGCGCTCTTTGATCGGTAATAGCTCATAAATCACCTTTGTCAGCACATCATCCGGCACCTGATCGCAATCAATAAGTTGCTCCTCCGTAACCACTGCCAGCAGCGGCGGCCAAAATTTCTCTGAGATAGCAAGCGCCCTCAGCATCTCTTCGGTAATCTCGCGCGGAAGAGTCTTGGCCGGCTTCGGTACCGGAGCCGCCCAATTCTCTGCCAACTCTTCCCACTTCGGGATATTGTACCCTTCGCCATTTGCCCCCTTGATCGCCCGAAATGCCTTGAGATCCTGCACTTCAAGGTCGTCCAGATGGTCGTAGGTCGCCTCATTGCGACGGCGTAAGGTCAATACTTGTACTGTGTGGTCATCGAATGCGTAGATACTCGGAGTCGCCGCCCCTTACCCGATACAGACCGGAATACCCAACCAGAGCAGTCTTGCTGCCGCCTGGCAGCGGATTATGCGTCAGGTCCATGACCTTGCTGTGGACCTGTCTCCGGTACTTCGAATTGAGTCGGTCTGACGTTTCTACATAGCTCGAGCTTTGCACGAGGGCCCTGGGGGGCGTCCTGTCTCCTGCGGCCATGCGGAGCTCCGATCAAGCGGAGGTTGGTTCCAGCGGAACGTCATTCCCTGGGTCTGCGCTTTCTGGCCACAAGAATCCCCCGGGCACTGCTGTCAGGAAGCGTGTTTCCCCCTCCTGTCTGTACCATGCATGTCCAGCGCGATTTACATAGAAGCTCAATCCTGGTATGCCGAGAGTCCTCCATGCCGAGATAAGCTGGGTTGCGTTGTCGATCCGTTCATCGGTGCTGCCTTCCGTCAGCGCAAACTGGCTCACTTTGCCAAGCCGACGTTCGATTACCCCACCCCGCTTCTGACGGAGCTTGTACGTCCCCTGAGTCCGGTCGGGGGCGGGGGTCCAGGGTAGGACGCGCCGGGAGGGAGAGAGGAAACGTCCACGTCCTCCTTCGCAGCCGCTGGTGCCTTCTGCACCCGGAGGGGCTCGGACAGGCGCCCGGCCAGAAGACGTGCCATTCCTTGCCCCGATTCCCCATAAACAATCACCAGCTTGTGGGTCGGGGTCACACGGAAGCGCCCACCGGGACGCTTCCGTACCATTTCAACCATTCCCGCCACACCCTGAGGGTTTTCGATCCATGCTCCTTCGCTCGTCGTGACGTTGCCCCGCGTATCGACCGAGAACTCGTAGTCGGGCAGCTCACCGAGCCAGGGCGCCGGCGCTCGGGGCCCGCTCCCCGAATCGCTCCCACTGCGCATCCTCAGTCGGCCGCGGCGTCTACGGTGGTCCGGTTGGGACTCCGGAGGGAGCTGGGGATCGAGCGGCCAGAGCCAGTATCGATTCGCGTCGGCGCCGGTAAGATCCGACCAATCCTCCTTGCCGTAGATCGACTCGTCCACCGTGTCATGCGCATAGATCACGTGCATTTCGGCCTGCTTGACGCCACCATCGAACGCCGCCGCAGAACCCGGCCGAGTGTCCGGATGCGCTGTCGTACGCTGGACGACGAGGCCACGGAGACGCCGACGTCGGCGTCAGGGACATCGATCCCCTCCACCAGGCTCTTGACACTCACCAAGACGTCGAAGTCGCCGGTGCGAAATCGGCCAGGGCGTGCGCCGTGCCGCAGCAGGACTCGGAGTGCTCGATCCCGATCGGCGTTCGGGCAGGCGGCGTCGCAGCTCGTCGAAGAGCCCTCGAGCCTCTGCCACCCGCTCATGGAAGAGCAGCATCCTCGGCGGTATTCCCTCGCGCAGCGCCTCCTCCACCAACCGGGCAGCGACCCGCGCGCTCCGATAGCCGGTACAGGAAGTCCTTCCGTGCGGCCAGCGAGGCGATGTACCCCTGTGCCAAGGGGCCACCCTCCCCGCCCGGCCGCCAGGGGCCACGCCTGCGAAGTCTGAAACCCCCCGGAGGTGAGATGATCGGCCGCATCGGTGACCTTCCGACTGACCCGCTCGTAGTCACGCCGCTCCACTGTGGTCAGGCGCACGCCGTGATGGTGGACCGTGTACTCCGGCAACCAGCCGACCTCCCGGGCCTCCCGCAGGCCGAACTGGAACACGACTGAGCCGAGCTGCTGGCCGACCAGCTGATCGTCAAGCGAGCGGGAGCCCGGCATCGTCGACCTCATCCCGCGACGGGGTGGCTGACAGCCCCATGATACAGGGCCGGTGTGCCAAGCACCTTGGAGAAGGTCGCGGCGCCGGCACGGTGACATTCATCCACCACCAGCATGAGCGGCTGCGCCGAGCGGGCCAGGTCGGGCAGCTTCCTGGCAGCGGAGTTGAGGACGGCTACGAGCGCGCGCTTCCCTTCGAGCTGTCTTTGCGTCCAGCCCCCAGGAGCCCCACTTCGGGCTTGGTGAGGGTGGTGTACTTGAGCAGGGATGCGACCCACTGGCGGGCGAGGGCAATACTCGGCACAACCACGGCCAGCCGAGTGGAGGGATTCGAGGCACTGACTCTGGCAAATGCTGCCATGGAGATCAGGGTCTTCCCGCCGCCGGTGAAGCTCTCATGGTCCCGCGATGCGGACCTGCGCTGTCACCCTTCCACCAGGCGTCGACTGCTCGTTTCTGCCGAGTCGACGAGTGAGACGGCATCTGAGAGTCGAACGGGCGCTGCTGCACTCTTCAGGCCAGCACTCTCCGGCACCGAACCGGTGTCACTCATTCCGTCCCATCACCTTCGTAGGGGTGCTTCCTCGATTCCTAGATGATCCCGAGTGGTTCCGGAGCAGCTTCCGCCACCGGTCCCTGAAACGCCCCCGGCCAGCCGCCGTGCTGCTCGATGACCTCGTCGATCTCCTTCATCAGGCGGATGGTCTCGGCGAGGGCGACGACGATCTTCTGGTAGTGGGCGATGTCGTCCTTCGAGAGCGTGCGGCCCTTGCGGTCCTTGAGCCACTTCTCGCAGACCTGGTAGCCGCCGATGTGGAAGTTCCACACGTCCTCGGGCACGCCCTTGAAGCCGGTGGTCTGGGCCTTGTCGATCCAGACGGTGTTCTTGGACCAGAGCTTTTCGACCTCGGGGTTCCGGCCGCCGATGAACTCGGTGATGGGCTGGCGAGCTTGGGCGATTCCAGCAGGTGCAGGGCGATGAGTTCGCCGCCGAGCCGCGCCAGCGCGCGGAACAGCTCCAGGTTCCCGGCTAAACGCAAGCGCGGGAAATCGATCTTCAGAAACTCCGCGTAGCGGCTCCGGTAGCGTGTTCGAGAAGAACTGAGCGACAAGTAGATGCAGAATTCGCCATGGATCACGGTCCGCGGCCCCCTCGCCAATCAAACAATCTTGAGACAGCTGCACCCACAGAGATTCGCCCACACCCCCCGCCACCGGCGAAGAGCTCGTCACTCGTCTCCGGATAATTCATTAGAGGGAAGTATGGCGCGACCTTCCCCTTCTGACTAGCGAAGGCGCGGTTATTAACAATCGATGGCGAGACGCCAACGTGAGTGAATGGCTCGTCAAGAACGACCTGCCGCATGCACATCAGGGCGGCATTATGACCCTTGCGGAGATGCTGGCCCGCGCTCCAACTATTTGTCTTGAGCAAGTCTTTTCGATAGAAGCAGTAGCGCCAGTCGTAGGGGTACATCAGGATGGGCGTGATCTCTCGCAGGTGATTCGCCAGTCAATGTCATTGACTTCCGCCTCTCAAACAGGGACTGCCCCCATGCCCTTTCAACGGAGAAAAATCTCTCCCTTACTTCGTTAGGCGGTGCGGTAGAGAAGAACGCGACCTTGCTCGACCAGCCTCTTTCTCGGTGAAATCGAGCAACAGACTCGTCCTCGGCCTGAGCTCAAAGCCGCTGGAACTGACGATGAAAAGATCATCTACGGCGACGCCCGAGAAATACTCAGAGCCGATTCCTTGATCCAGCTCAAAGAAAAAGGAAACTGAGGTCCTGGGGCTGGACAAGGACCCCTGTTCCGGGATCGACGACTGTGAGAGTCGAGCCTAGTGTACTTGTGACTCCCTGTCGCCCAAGTATGTCCGCTCGCTTGACACTCGACCTCTCAGTTGTCGTGCTTGTCCGGCGAAGCAAAGCGACGGCAACTCCCCTGCGAAATATCGAAGACGTTCTCGTCGGTCGTGCCGTCCGGGGCTCTGCTCCTCGCCCTCGAGTGGCCATGAAGATCGACGATCAGATCGCTTCGGAAAGTACTAGGAAGTTCCTCGCATCCCACGAAGCGTGGGGCTGCTAAGATACCCGTGGTTTGTAATGAATACCGACGATTCCCACGCATGCGATCGCTTGCCCCTCTGAGAACCGAAGGAACTTAACGTAGTCGTCGTGAAGGTTCTTCTCGACCTGGAGCGCGCCGCTTTCGTTCGATGCGCTCGCCGTTGAAGTCCTCGATAAGGTCCATAGAGAACGTGCGCATCGGTGAGATTGGCGGAAATGCGGAATACGGCGGATTCCCGATCACGACCGTGAAGCGCTGGTGCCGCTTGATTCTGTTCACCGCCTGCGCCTCGTGCGCGAGCGCTGGGATCGCGAACTCGAATCGCACCGCGAGAAGTCCTGCGCCGGCTCCAGCGCGTTCGTCAGGTAGACGCGCGCCCGCTCGTCGCTGCCGAAGCGGTAGCCGGTCTCGTAGAGCTTGAGCCCGATCTTCAGGTGCGCGATGGCGTAGGGCGCCATCAGCAGCTCGTAGCCGTGCAGGCGCGGCAGCAGGTGCTTCGGCACGTACTCGTTCCACAGCGCGTCGATCTTCTTCTCGCCGTGGCCCTGCGCCTTCCACTTGGCGACGAGCGTCTTGTGGATGAGGTCGATGACCTCGACGAGGAAGGTGCCGGTGCCGGTGGCCGGGTCGAGGATCTGGACGAAGGCCTGGTCGGGCGAGACGCCGTCGGGGATCTTCGAGGTCCTTGTGGCGCTTGGCCATCTCGCCCCAGGTGGTCGTGTCGGCGAGGCCGTCCTCGAGGCCGAACTCGGTGCGCAGCAGCTCGTCCACCGAGCGCACGATGTAGGAGACCACCGGGCGCGGGGTGTAGAAGACGCCGCGCTGCATCCGCTTCTTGGCGTCGTACTCCTTGAGGAAGAGCTCGTAGAAGTGGATGACCGGGTCTTCCTGCGGGTTCCGGTCGCCGAAGTCGCGGACGACGGCCTCCATGTTGGCGTCGTCGAGCAGCTCGACGACCTCGGAGACGCCCAGCTCGTCGAAGTCGATGCCCGGCCCGCCCGCCTTGCCGCGCCGCCCGCCGACCTTGAGGAAGGTCTCCATCAGCTCCCGCAGGAAGGGGTTGGTGCGCATGTGGGCGGCGAAGTCGTCGGCCGTCTTCTTGTGCGGGTCGGCGATGCGCGCCGAGAGCAGGCCGTAGGCGATGGTCTGCGCGTACATGTCGGCGAAGCCGTCGGCGTCGAGGTCGTGGACCAGCGCCTCCTGGAACGCCTTCATGAGCTTGGTGAGCGGGCCCGTCTCGGTCTCGATGGCGAGCGCGGTCTTGATGCGGTCGCGGATGGCGCGGGCCAGCTCGGCCAGCCGGATCGAGAGCTCCTTCGAGGTGGTGATGACCTCGCGGTGGCGCAGGGTGAAGGCGGCGCGCCAGCTGCTTGCGCCAGGCCTCGGCGTCGGCGTCGTCGTCGGGCCAGGCGAGGTGCTCGGTCAGCTCGTCGGCGACGGCGTCGAGGTGCAGCGCGGTGTCGCAGGTTGTCCCAGCCGAGCACCTTGAGGGTCGGCAGGTCGTGCCGTCCTGCGCCTCGCGAGAAGTGGGCGAAGCTGATCTGGCGCTCGTCGCCCTCGCCGTAGTTGGAGACGAAGAGCAGGTCGTCCGCGGCCCAGGCCGGCGCGCTCGGCGCTGTTGGCGGAGGCGCGCTTCTTGAGCGCCACCTGGCTCAGGATGCGGCGCAGGGCGACGACGGGGAGCTTCTTCGGCTCGAACTTGACGAAGAAGATGCCCCAGGGCTGGTTCGGCGAGAGCGGGCGCAGGCGCTTGATCTCCTGGATCTTGGCGGCGTTCTTCGGGTCGATGCCGAGCTCCTCGGGCGTGTACGTCGAAGGTCAGCTCCTCGAAGTCGTCGCGTGCCGATCGGCCAGTCCAGCTCGTCGCGCAGGTAGGCGATGAGCTGAGGCGAAGCGTCTTGATCTTCGCGAGCTCGGCGCGGTGGTCGGTCGGCATCGGCTCAGCCCTCGTTCAGTTCCATCCAGCACTTGAGCGCCGGCTTGACGCCGACGGGCGCGTCGACCCGCTTCAGGTAGGTGTTCTTGATGTGCTTCTCGACCTTGGCCCGGATCTCGACGAGGGTCTTCTCCTCGGTCGTGCACTTGCGCGGCGTGCTCGGGCTTGGAGCGGATGCTGGCGACGATCTCGCCCGGCTCCTCGAGGATCGCGTCGCGGTCGAGGTCGTAGAGATACCAGCGGGTCGTGCCGGCCTCCTCGGTGAACTCGCCCGCTTCCTTGTCGAGGGCGGGGAGCGCGTAGCAGAAGAAGACGCCGCGCGCGCCCTTGGCCGGGCGCTTGCGGCCGCTGAAGATCGCGCCGGGCAGCCGCTTGAGGCGCGCCTCCAGCTCGGGGTCGGCCTGCAGCAGCGCCTGGTACTCGAGGTGCATCTCCTCGACGGCCGTCTTGCGTGCCCTCGTAGGCGTGGTTGAACTCCTTGAGCGCGTCGTAGTCGTCCTCGGGCGTCAGCAGCTTCTTGCCCTCGATGCCGAGCGTCTTCGAGATCAGCAGCGTCTTCTGCGTGACCTTGGTGTAGAGGGTCAGGATCGCGTTCAGCTCGTCGGGCGGCAGGAAGTTCCAGAAGCTCACCTTGCCGCGGGACGCGGCGACCTCCGGGATGGTCGGCGACGAGCCGCTCCTCGACCTCCGGGTTCATGCGCCGGTCCACACGGCCGATGCGCTGCATGAGGCGCACCGGGTTCCAGTGGATGTCGTAGTTGATCATCCGCGAGGCGTCCTGGAGGTTCAGGCCCTCGGAGAGGACGTCGGTGGAGATCAGGACGCGGATCTCCGTCGCGCCCTCGTCTGCGAGCGCTGCCGAGGAGCGTGCCGTTGTAGTAGGGCGAGAAGCGCTGGATGACGTCGGCGCGGTTGCGCCTTGGTCGCGCTGTCGACCTGGGCGACGCCCTCGATGCCGGCCTCGTCGAGCTGGCGCTTCAGGTAGCGGGCCGTGTCGGCGAACTCGGTGAAGATCAGGACCTTCTGGTCCGTCGAGGTCCTTCGACTTGAGCAGGCGGATCGAGCTTCTGCAGCTTGTCGTCGTGCTTCGGCTCGAACTTCCGGGTCTCGTCGAGGAAGCTGCACGATCTGGTCGAGGTCGAGGAACGTCTCGGCGATCATCTCGTCGACGTCGTACTCGTCGCGGTCGAGGCGCTCGACGGCGTCGAGCATCTCCTGCGGGACGATGTCCTCGTCCTCGGTCTCGTCGCTCGTCCTCGCCCCAGAAGTCGAGCTGCCGCTGCGTCGCGTAGCCGAGGATCTCGGCGTTCTGCGCCTTCCAGCGCTCGAGCCGCTTCTTCTCGGCGTCGGTCTCGCTGTGGACCTCGACGAAGGCCAGCAGCTTCTGCAGCAGGCGGTCGCAGGAGAGCTCGAAGGCGACGACCGAGCTCTCGAAGCGCTTCAGGAACTGGGTGCGGATCAGGCCGACGACCTGCTTCTGGCGGTTCTCCTCGAACGGATCGATGCTCGTCGTCCGGGCCCTTGTACCAGGCCAGCGGGTAGTACATCGGCAGCGTGAAGAGCGGGTTCTTCCGTGTGAAGGCCTTCTCGAACATGTCGAGCAGCTGGCCGTAGGTCTTGCGGATCGAGTACTCGGCGACCTGCGGCGCGCTTGCGGTCGGGGAAGACGGCGGCCTTGCCCGTCTCGCGGATCTGGCTCTCGCGCGCGTAGGCGCGGCTGCGCTGCACGACGAGCTGCGCGGAAGATCTCGTCCGCGGCCAGGATCTCCTGCGCCTCGGCCATGCTGCTCGGCGACGTCGGTCGCGTCGTGCCCGACCGCGTCTGCGCAGCGCCTTCTCCATGTTGTTGAAGTGCGCGCGCAGGTTGTTGACGCCCGAGGGTGCGGGCGAAGTAGCGTCTCGTCCCGGCGGGTGAACAGCTCGGCCATGTGCCGGAAGTCGCTCAGCCGGTTGTTGATCGGCGTGGCGGTCAGCATGAAGAGCGGTCTTCGGGCGCTCCGCGTTGTCGAGCAGGTCGTAGAGCCGGTAGTAGCGCGACGGCTCGACTTCCGTCGTCGTCGTCGCCCCGTGCTGCCCGGGTTGCGGAAGTGGTGGGCCTCGTCGATGATGACGACGTCGGCCAGCTCGGCGATGCGCTGGAAGCGCTCCGGGAAGTCGCCCTTCCGGCCGAGGTCGGTGTGGCTGAAGACGGCGAGGTTGCTGAAGTCCGCGCCGCCGCCGACGCCGCCGATGTGCGGCAGCCACTCGCGCAGGTGCGGCTCCCAGACGCCCTCCTTGGTCGCCTTCGGGGCGAAGAGGACGACGCGCTTGCCCTCGTGCAGGACGAGCCGCTCGATCAGCATCAGGCCGACGAAGGTCTTGCCGAGACCGACGCCGTCGCAGAGGAACGCGCCGCCGTGCTGGCGGGCGATCTTCATGAGCGCCCAGTAGGCCTCCTTCTGGTAGCGGTCGAGCTGCGGGAACATCTTCGAGCTGCGTCTCGTCCCACTCGGTCGCGGTCAGCTCGTGGCCGCGGAAGAACTCCTGGAGCGCCTTCGCGTAGACGTCGAACGGGCGTGTACAGGCGGGTGTGGCGCGCGATCGTCTCGATGACCGCGTCGGTGACCTCGCTCGGCCTCGTTCCAGTGCGTCTCGAACCACTCCTGGAGCTGGGCGACCTCGCGCGCGCTCTGAACCTGGATGTTCAGCTCGATGTTCTTGGTGAGGCCGGGCGCGGTGAAGTTGCTCGAGCCGACCAGGCCTGCGACGCCGACGACCTCGAGCTTGGCGTGGGTGATGTAGGCCTTGGCGTGGAACTTGTCCTTGTCGTAGACGCGGCACTCGATCTGCCCGGAGCGCAGCGCCTCGAGGATCGCCGGGACGCCGTGCAGGAAGGGGTTCGCGTCCTTGTCGGCCTCGAGGCTCCCGTCGAGGCTGCTCGAGCGCGCTGCGGCTCGCACGGCCTCGAGCAGCGCCTTGCGCGTGCGGTGCGTCGTCTCCGCCCCCATCAGGATCCGGATCTTGTCGAGCTTCTGCCACTTGCCGTCGAGCGCGAGCAGCGCGCCGATCTCGAAGTAGCCGGTGGCGATGTCGAAGGCCTTCGCGATGCCGGACCACTCCTCGAGGTAGCGGAGCCCGGTCCAGCCGGAGACGCTGTTGTCGACGATGAAGAGGTCGCGGCCTTTGGACTCAGCGGTCATAGGGGTCCTTATAGGGAGGCTGGGCTTCCAGTCATCCGTTCTGCAACTCCGGCCAGAGCAGTGCCCGGGACGCCACATGTGCGCCTACCAAGCCTACTCCATCGCCGTCAGTACATCGTCAAGCCTCAATAGCCAAGAAACTCCACCTGTTGAGAAGGTACCCGCCCCAAGAGCCGCCGCAATTCACCAATCCCTATCAAATCGCGCAACGACTCGCAGGCTGTTCCCTCCCCCCTCCTGTCACACCCCACCCCCCACCTTTCCCTATCAAATCCCGATCCCCACACCCGCAAATCCAGCCATGCGCTTCAACCTCCCCACCGGCCGCGAGCTCACTATCACCCATCTCGAGTTCCAGTGGACCTACGAGGGCCTGCTCCTGGGGTCGCCCAATCCCGAGATGAACCGGGAGCGCATGGAACGGCGCGGTGCAGCCGCGCAAGGGAGCCCGCCCCTGGCTTCCGGTCCACCTCCTGCCCCCGGACATGAAGGAGCCGGATCTGCTCCCCCCTGGCTGCTGGACCATCAGCTTCCTGAGCGATGCGTTGCCCAACACCGACGACATCTGGTCCGGCCTCACGGTGGTCTGGTTCGCCCATTACGACCACGCCCGCCCGCTGGTCGACCAGGTCAAGGAGGCCATGCAGGATGTCGATTGGAACGCCCTGGCCAAGGGCTGGGAGCCCTGAGGTCTCACCGCCATCACCTCGGCAGAACCCGTCGCTCCCCAAAGACCTTCGTCTTGGGGTTCGTCCTGGACCAGCGCAGTACCTCCGGAAGGTCGCCCGGATGCAACCGCTTGGTCCCACCAATCGCGCCGAAGGAGGAGAAGATCTCGAAGGTGGCTCCACCCTCCAGCACCAGGTGAACCTGCGCCAGAGAACCTGGCTCCCTGGGAGGGACAGTCACGACCGCCTCGATCCGCTTCCCGATCAGGTGCTGCCAGCCACCCTTGATCTCATCCATCCGTGCCTCCAGGCCAGATCGGCCTGTCCTCTGAACCCCGACGATACCGCAGGGGTGTGACAGCCGAACGAACTCTCGCGAAGCCGCGAAGGCGCGAAAGGGGCTCGCACGCAGCCACGAAGACACGAAAAGGAACAATCATCACTTTCGTGGCCTTCGTGTCTTCGTGTGAGCCGCGTTGTTTCGTTCGCGGCTTCGCGCCTTCGCGTGAGTCATCTGGACCCCCGCTTTCGCGGGGGTGACGATTAGTTCCCCCTCTCCGCTTGCCGGAGAGGGGGTCAGGGGGTGAGGATCTGCCGCCAGCCCCTCCGCAATCGCCTCCCGAATCTCCATCGGCTCCAGCACCTCCGCGTCCGGCCCGTACTGCAGCACATGCCGGAGCGCCCAGTGCGGATCGGCCAGCGGATGCTCGAGCGTGACCGTGCCGTCCGCATCCACCAACACCCCCTCCCGCTCCGCCACCCACCGCGCCACCCGCGCCGAGTACCGCACCTTCAGCGTCCCCACCCCCTCGGCCATGAACATCTTCCGCTCTCGCAGCACCGCGTCCACCGAAAACTCCGCCGGCACCTCGAACGCCTCGTCGGTGACTTCCACCTCGTCCATCCGGTCCAGCCGGAAGAACCGCAGCCCCGCGGCCCCGTCCGCCAGCGCCACCAGGTACCAGCTCAGCTCGGCGTACACCACCGCCAGCGGCGCCGCCACACGCGTGGCCGCCGCGTCCGCCCCGCTCTTGTGATAGGAGAACCGCACCCGCCGGTGCTCACGCACCGCGCGCCGCAGCAGCGAAAGCATCTCGAGGTCCACCGACCCGCCCAGTGACGCGGCAAAGTCCTTCTCCTGTATGTCCTGCCCCGGCAGCTTGGCAATCACTTGCCGCAGCCGCTCCCGCGCACCGTCAATCGCCCGCGTCTCGTCCGGTGGCCGCTCGACGCGCAGCATCGCCAGCCCCAGCTCCAGCGCGCAGAGCTCCGGCAGGGTGAGCCGCATCGGACGCAGGAAATGATCGGAGTGCACCGCCACCTGGTCCGACTCGAGGAAGATCCGCACTCCCTCCACGAATCCACCCGGGTCGTCGAACCGTTCCGCGAGAGACTTCAGGTCCTGCAGCAGCGTCGGACGGTCCACCCCCGCCTGTTCCGCCACTTCGTTGATCGGATGGGGACGGTCGTCGGCCAGCGTCGGGATCAGGTGCAGGATCCGCCGGAGCTGCAGCGCCGCGCTCATCGGGCGTAGATCTCCGCCGTGGCACCGGCAATCGCCCGGTACTCGGCAATCAGTTCCTTCGGCGCCACCGGCGTCGCGTCACCCGCCAGCGACAACAGCCACCGCGCAAAGGCATCCACCCTCCGCACCTGGAACTTCCGGCGGTCGGGATGGTTCTTCACCGGCGCGCCGAGGCGTGCGGCGGCACGCGCCGGCCCGGAGCGGCGGTCGAACTCCACCTCGGCGGTCATCGCGTGGCCATCGCCCAGTTCCCACGCCTGCCGCGACTGCGCGTGCTTCTTCAGTGAGAAGTTCTCCGGCACGGCAAAGTCCGGCGTCCCCGGCGCCTGTCCGTTGGCCGCAGCTCCAGTCATCCGGCTCAGGCGGAAATTCTTGACCAGTTCCTCTCCCGGCGCGCGTGCCGCCAGGTACCAGTGCCGGCCCAGGAAGAAGAGGCCCATCGGTTCCACGGTGCGCTCCGCCACGTCGTCACGACCCATCGAGCGATAGGTGAAGGTGACCCGCTTCCGTCGCTCCAATGCTCCTGCCAGCACATCGAAGATCTCGTCGTGCTTCTCGATCGCCCCCCGCCACCTGCACCTCCGCCTGCGCGCGCCGCGTCCACCGGCAGGTCAAACGCCAGCTTCCGGCAGGCCGACTCGGCCAGCGCTGCCAGTTCGGGTACCCCGAGTGCGCGGACACGCACCGCCGCCTCGGCGACCGCCGCCAGTTCATCCGGCTCGAATGCCAGCCCGGCCAGCGCCTTGTAGCCGTAGCGATCCACCCGCTTGGGCGCCGTCTTCCTCCCCTCCACCACCATCGACAGGTAGGGCAGGTAGAATTCCTTCGCCACCAGCCGATACCCTTCCGCTTCTCCTTCGGGTGACAGCACCGTTTCGATCGGCACGCCGAAGGCGCGGAGTTCGTCCTTGTCCCGCTCGAACATCCGGCGAAGCGCCGCCCTGCTCTGCTTCCCCGGCTGGTATCCAGGCACCTCCTGCGCCAGTTCCTCGAAGGGCACCGCGTACCGCCGCCGGAGCAGTGCGGCGAGCAGGTCGATCCAGCGTTGCAGTTTCGGTGCAGCCATTACCCCACCTCGTCGTTGACGCCGGGACACCACCCCGCCCGCTTGAACCCACAGTACCCACACTCCTTGGGATATGCCGTCAGTCCTGCCATCCCCGCATCGATGGCCGCGAACGCCTCCTCCACCTGTCGCCGAGCCTGCTCGCGTTCGGCTGGGCCGACTGGTGTGCTGATCTGCGTCTCGGCTCGCGAGAACTGAAACGCGAACCGCGACACCGGTATCCCGCCAATCGACTCTGCGGCGGTCACGTACGCCGAGCGCTGGAGATCGTAGCGCCCGGCCACCTCGGCCGCGTGCGCGGCGTCACCCTGCGCCGTCTTCACGTCCAACAGCACCAGGCCGTCGCTCTCGCAGGCCGCCAGGTCGAACATTCCCTGGAGATGTCGGTCGGCGCCCACCAGGTGCACGAATGGCAACTCGCGGCGATTGGTCGGGTTCTCCGCCACGGTGCGATAGTCGGGATGGTCCGCGACCAGCCGAATCTCCTCACGCAGCATCTCGCGCAGGTGGTGTCCCGCCGCCGAGTCGGGTGGCGCCGCCGAGTCATCCCACTTCCCGATGGCCGCCTCGAGCAGCGCATCGAAATCGGCATCCTCCTGCAACCCCTCCAGCACGTCGTGCACGATCTGCCCTCGGGCGATTGCGCCGAGGTAGCCCTGCCCCGTCCGCTCTATCGGCGGCTCCTTGAGACCGACCAAGTAGCGGAGCCAATGCCGTCGTGCGCAGCGGCCGTGACTCATCAGCGACGTGGCGGAGTGACGCGCCGGTCCGATGGGCACCGGGAGCGGCTCGTATTGCGCCGGCAACTCGGCGGGGAGAGGTGCCGTCCACGGATCAGGCTGTTCGATCGCCGGCGCAGGCGGCCGCGGGATGGCCAGGTGTACCGTCGCCACGAAACTGTTGCCGTCCTGACCGACGTACGTAACCTCTGCGCCGTCGACCACCGGGATCGTGAGTCCGCCCAGTAACGCCCTGGCCGGGGCGGTTCCCTTCGTCGTCGCGCCGCAGACTCCAGCCAGGATCAACCGCTGCTTCGCCCGTGTTGCAGCCACGTACCAGAGGCGCTTGTGCTCGGCGGCCGACTCTGCGTCCTGTTCCGCCTTCAGCGCAATCCACTCGGGGGGCTGCGGGTCGTCCTTCCCGGCATCCGGATCCTTGAGCGCCAGCGAGTCGCGCCCGATCAGGCAGGCATCCGCGCCCCAGCCCCCGCCGGTGACAGGTTTCCGCTCCATGTCACACCAGAAGACGGTGTGCCACTCGAGCCCTTTGGCGCTGTGGATGGTCGTCAGCGTCATCACGTCGTCGGTCGGGCCGTAGAGTCGTTCGTCTCCCTCGCGGTCCTCACGGTCACGGATATCCCTGATGATCTGCAGGAAGTCACCCACGCTGGAACCCGCCTGCTGCCGGGCGATGCGCAGGAACTTTCGTACGTTGGCAATGGACTGCCGGGCCTGCTCGCCCTGCAACACCAGGTGAGCCAGGTACCCGCTCCGGTCGAGCAGTGCTTCGAGCAGTTCGTGGATCGGAATGCGATCACGAAGCGACATCTGCTCCCGAAGCAGTTCGATACCAGCCGCGATCCGTTCGTCTTCGGCTGTGGCTGTCCGCAGCAGCGAATCCCACTGCGGCGACTCGCCCTGCCAGGCGATCTGCAGCAGCGTTTCGTCCTTGAGCCCGACGAAGGGACTCCGAAGGAAACCCAGGAGCGCCCGATCGTCCCGCGGATCCCGAATCGTTTCCAATGCCAGGATGAGGTCCACCACCTCGCGCCGCTCGTAGAACCCCTCGCCGCGGAGCGTGTAGGTCGGGACCCCCGCCCGCTCCAGCGCCTGCTGGTAGATCGCCACATCGCCCATGCCGGCAAAGAGCGCCGCCATTTGGCGGTATGGGACACCCTCGGCCTTCAACTCCACCACGCGGCGCGCGACCGCCTCCGCCTCCGCCAGCCGGCGAGGCTCCGCCTTCAGTGGCTTCCCTTCGGCGTCCCCCGGCACCACCACGATTTCGACCGCGCGGTCCGCGGGACCCTCGGTCGAGTCCACCGCCGTGACCGAACTGTACTCCACCTCAAAGTCCTGGATCTCGTTGCCATCAATCGGTGTGTCGAGCACCGGTCCGACCGTGGCATCCACAAATGCGAGGATCGGGGCGACGCTGCGGAAGTTGTCCTCCAGCGCCACGACCTTGCCGAGCCCGCCATCCTCGAACGCACGCTGGACACCGCGCCAGACCGTCACGTCCGCGCCGCGGAACCGGTAGATGCTCTGTTTCGGGTCGCCGACCAGCATCAGCCGTGTGGTGTCCGCTCGACCTGACTCAGGGTCGCCCAGCAGCCAGGCGATATCCCGCTGCACCGGATCCACATCCTGAAATTCGTCCAGGATCAGCGTCCGCAGCCGGCGCTGGAGCAGCGTCCGAACGGATGCGTCGTCCCGCAACAAATCCCGCGTCCACACGATCATCCGGTCGAAGTCAATCGAGCCTTCGTCCTCCAGCCGGCGCTCCAGCAGCAGGCGTGCGCGTTCCGCCAGTTCGGCCACCGCCCGCTCGCCCTCTCCCAGGTTCTTCGACTGCCGGATGCGCCTCAGCCGTTCACCGTCTCCGAGGAGGCGAAGCACCCACCCTTCCACCTTGTCCTGACGGTGCAGGGCCAGCAGATCGTTCAACCCCGGCACCGCGTCAGTATCGAGGGCCTCGATGAGCGCATCGCGCGCCGCCTCCGCGGCAAGCGACCCGCTCTCCCCTTCCTCGAGCACCTGCATCCCCGGGTTCCGTCCCGACCGCAGCGCCGACTCGCGCAGGATGTCACCGCAGAACCCGTGAATGGTCCCGATGCGCGCATTGTCCACCTGATATGCGATGTCGCCCAAGCCCGATTCGCGCAGCGCGTCGCGCAGCTTCCGTTTCAGGTCGGCGGCGGCGGCGTTGGTGAAGGTGATCGCCCCGATCTCCTGCAGGTCGATGGGCGTTTCGATTCGCTCCCCTCCGACCTCCGCGCCGAGGAGATAGAGGATGCGCCCGACGACGGTGGAGGTCTTGCCGGTGCCCGCGCCTGCTGCCACCAGGAGGTGGCTGTCCACGGCGCGGATCGCCTTCCATTGCGATGGGGTGGGCTGATTCATCAGACCGCCTCCCGCGGGCCGCCGGCCACCCTGCAGATGTCGCGCGCATGGCAGAACGACGGGCAACCACAGCTGGGTGGTGGATTTGCCGAAAACGCGCCGCTGCGCACTCCCTCGACGTGACGCACGACCGCGTCGAGTGCCGCCTCCATCTGATCCTCTTCCTCGCCGCCGGTGCGGAGCGTCTTGGCCTTGCGATCCACGCTGACGAGCTGGAGGCTGTGCACCGTCTCCCGTTGCTTCAGCGCGCGATACTCGACTCGCGACACCACCGTGCCGGGACGCAGTTTCGACAGGGCGTGGGCGTAGAGGGGCACCTGCAGGACCACGCCCTCGTCCCACGCCTTCTTCTTGCCAGCGCCGGGCGCGGCGTACTTGCTCGACTTGTAGTCCACCGCCGCCACATAGTGACTCGACTCCACGCGCTCATCGATGCCCACTTCCACCCGGTCGATCGTGCCGCGGAACCTGAACCGAACGCCTCCCCGTTCCAGGACCGTGTCCGTGAAGCTCAGTTCGTGCTTTTCCACTCCGGTGCGGAGCACGTACGCGTTGTTGGTTCTGTTGTTGAAGAGCTTCTCGTTGTATTCGATTTCGAAGTCGAGATAGCGCGTCAGCATCCGCGCCATGTTGGCCCGCTTGGCGGGGGCCAGCGACGGGTGACCAAGCCACGTCGTCTCCCCGGAGGCTTCCAGGGCCGCGTCGAGCGCGGCGCGGAGCCGCGGGGCGGCGTCAGTTCGGTCGCCCTCCAGGAGGAGCACCGGCCCGCCACGCCGGGTGTACTCCGCATCGAAGAAGCGGGCGAGCGCATCGTGGACCACCGAGCCGAAAGTCCTGGGGTCCATCTCGTCTTCCGGGTCCTTCCGTTCCGAAATGCCGAGCAGCCGTGACGAGAAGTACGCCCATGGGCACTTGGCGTACGACTCAAGCTGGGTGGGACTCCAGAGGTAGTCGTCTCCGAACTGCCGTCCCAGCCGTGCAACGAGGTCCGGGTCGGCAATCTGCCCGTTCCAGGGACCGAGTATCCCTCTGGCCCTGTCGAGTTCGATGCGTGCCGCATATTCCGCCTGCGCTGCCGCAGCCGGTGTCGCGTAGATCCGTACGCCAGGGGTGAGTACCCGCGACGGCTTGACCGTCACTTCTTCGAGCGTCGCCGCCTCGCCGAGCGCTTCGACGAAGGAACTCCGCACCACTTCTCGGCCGCTCGAGTCAATGCTCGCATACGACACCGTCAGCGATTCCTGCGCCCCCGCTGCGAGGACACGGAAGAGTTCGCGCTCCCGGCGCTCCCACTCGGCGCGGAGTTCCAGCGGAATGCCCTGCGCCACGATTGACGCCCGTTCTGACTCGCCCAGCAACGGCGACCCTGGTGCACGCACCGGGAACCGGCCCGATTCCATTCCCACCAGGAAGAGGTGGCGGAAACTCCGGTACATTGCCGCGAGGCCTTCGATGACCGGAACCCCACGCCGATTCGACGACCAGAGCGCGATCTCATGGTCGAGCAGGTCCATCAGTTGGGCATGAAACCCCTCGGCGTCGAGCGGTCCTGCGCCGGCGCCCCACCCCTCCACCGCCGAGATCCACTCCTCCACCAACCGCGTGAGTCCCTTCCACCCCTCGAGGTCGAGCCGTACCACATCAAACCGCTCGCCGGGCAGGGCCGTCATCCGCGCGTTCATCTGCCACGGGTCGTCGGTCAGGAAGCGGTGCAGCCAGGCGAGCCACCCGTCGAGCGGGCGCTGTTCATCGAGGGCGGAGGCGCGTTCGACAAATCGGTCGAATGCATCGGCAGATTCGGCTGGGCCACTCTCTCTGATGGCAGTGGCCCACGCGGTCAGCCCCACCACCCGCCGCTGATAGCCGATGGCATTGATCTGCTCTGCAGTGATCTCGTTGGCGAAGTACGGTTGGTCGGCCAATTCTGCCAGCCCGTGACGGGACCATTTGTCGGCTGCGGCGCTGAAGAGGGCATCCAGAGCGCGGACGACCGGGATCTCGCGCAGTGTGTAGCGCCGGCGCAGGGTGACGGGCACCCCAAAGCGGTCCAGCGCGGCGGCGGCCATTTCCGTGTATGGACGCGCCTGCCGCGCCACCACCGCCATCCGATGAAGCGGAACGCCGGAATCAGCCAGCTCCCGGATGCGGCGTGCCACCTCTTCCATCTCTCGTTCAACATCGGGCGCGGCGACAACCGCCACCGCGCCGGCGCGTTCAGTCGGGGGGGAACTGAATAGCCGGGTGGCGATGGTCTCAGGTTCTTCGAGGTGGGTGACCACCGGCTCGAGGTCGTCCCCGAGATCGAGTTGTTCCGCTGAGTAGATGGTGATGCGATCGAGGGCGGGGTGTGCGCGCAGCGCGCGAAGAAGCGGGCGCCATCCGTTCCGGAGGTCCTGCAAACCAAAGATCCGGAGCTCTCGGCGGCCACCGAGTTGCTCGGTCAGGGTGCCAGGAAGTTCGATGATGGCACGCGCACAGTCCGCCCAGGTGTCGCGTCCATCCCGGCGGTCGGCTGTGTGCAGCGCTTCGAGATACCCCCCGTAGATTCCCGCCAGTTCCGCGTCCCGCACCGCTTCGAAGCCATCCCGCCCATCCCGAGCCGCCAGCGCTTTGCCGAATGCGGCAGGCTCGACCCCTTCGCCCACCAGCTCGCCAATCAGTCGGTCCACCGACGACAGGAACCGCTCCAGGTGCCTCAGCTTGCCGAGGACACCGGTGGCGCGCTCGCGGACCAGTCGGGCCAGCAGCGTGCGCCGGTCGAGTTCGGTCAGCGGGCGGCGATCGGTCCGGCCCAGCCACTTGGGAAGTTCCTGGAAGGTGAAGAGCGGCGGGTCATACCAGCCACCGACGCCTCGTTCGTATGCCATCGAGTACAAATCGTCCCGGATACCACCCTGCCGGAGGGCGAGGACAACGGAAGGGGACGGAAACGGGTTGTCGGGGGTGGCGCGGGGTGGATCGAGGAACTCTGCCGCCGCGCGCTCAAGGAGCAGGCGGGGATCGGTGCCGAGCACCAGTTCGATCTTGGCCGGGGGATGGGGCAAGCGCGGCTCCGCAGCAGGTCGGAATGGATGGAGAAACCAATCTCGCGCCCCGGTCTGACACTGGCCGCGCCTCCCCATGGGGCCTGGCGCCGGGAAGGGAGGGGCTGTCACACCACGAGTGTACGGTATAGTATCGCCAAACAGGGCGGCGCGCCTCCCGGCCGCCGCCGCGAGCACTTCACGATTGCAGGAGGGTCAGGTCATGTTCGGACCCATCGATGACGCCTTCGTCTACTTCGAGTTCTTCGAGGACCCGGAGATGGAAGAGGAGAAGAAGCGGAAGAGGGAAGAGCGTCGCGAGGAACGCCGGATGGAGCGTGAAGCTCGAGCGGGACCTCGCGGACGACGAGGACGGGATGACGACTTCGATCTGGATGACGACGACCTGGACGACGACGACCTGTAGTAGGTGGGCTGTACGGGAAGAGCAGCTCACGCGAAGACGCGAAAGCGCGAAGGTGGGAGCGAAAGAGCGACGAATTTGGCCAAAAAGTAGTCGTTTTGTTGTATTTATGGTCATTTCTTTGTGATTTTGACTCATTTTCTTCTGTTTTCGTGTCTTCGTGCCTTCGTGTGAGCCTCCTTTCGCGGCTTCGCGACTTCGCGTGAGACCCGAGCCGGATTGTACTGCCAGGCAGTATTTCCATTGAAATTGGGATATTATCATCAATTATTGCTGATTTCTTGCCATTTCTGGCCTATTTCCACGCTTATTCGAGCAGCGGAGTTCCCCCTCACCCGGAGCAGACCATGCGCCACCACCTTCTGGCCGTCTGGAACCCCAGGCTTACCGGCGACGCGATGGAAGCCCATCTCCGAGTCCTCTATCAGGCGGCGAGGGAGTACCGGTCGGGGCGGGCAAAGGACGATGACGTCTATGTTTGGTGGGGTAAAGTCAGATCCGAAAACCGCCTCGCCCCGCTCCCGCACCTTGACCAGATACTCGCGATCGAGACCGAGCTCTCCCGGGACGATGAGGCGGAAGAGACGCATGTCTTCCTGACCGACTACCAATCGCTCTACGTCGCCCACCTCGGCGAGGTCACCACCGACGATCCGCGCAAGGAACGGGAGGAGCGGAAGCGCATTCCCAGTTACTACACCAAGCAGAAGCTCGAGTGTGACTTCTGGTTCCGGCTCTGGGACATCCGGCGGCTCGTCTCCAACGACATGTCCACCGTCGCCAATGAACTGCGCAAGCTGCGGAACGTCCGGCACTTCGACCGCCCGGTCAGCATGTACGGCGGCATGCTGGATCTCCCGCTGATCGTGACGGAATCGGATGGAGAACGCTATTTCGAAGAGGAGTTCCGAGACAGGTACACGGCTGGCAAGTTCTGGATCGAAGCCGACACGGAACGGGTGGGCGTCGGTGCCATCGAGCGGGACCTGCGGGAGAATCTCTTCGGCGATCGTGCCTGGGTCACCTTCGGGCCGTCGGTGCGCACCTTTCTCAGCACCGCCGAGAAGATGTGGCGCGACCACGATGGAGACCTCATGTTCGACTTCAGCGCCGTCCTCATCGAGTACTGCAAGGCGCTGGAGGTTCGGTGCAACTACATCCTCAAGCACGCCCTGGCGGGTGCGCCCGAACGACTCTGTTGTCAGAATCGCGACGGGAAGTCGATCAACGTCTCGCAGGGTCGCCAACTCAACCTGAACGAGCTCTCCGTGTTCATCGGCGGAGATCAGGAGCGTGTTGGTCTTCTCAAGCAGAAGCTGAAGGAGGGCGACTGGTTTACCAGCCAGCTTCCGCCGATCCTCAAGACCCTCGCGGGCGTCCGTGGGGCCGCGGCCCATGAACAGGATATTGACCGGGACACGGTGCGCGCGCACCGGGCGCGGCTCTGTGGAATTGGTCAGCCGGGGGTATTCCCCCAGCTCGCCCGGGTCGAACTCAGGTAAGGAACCTCACGCGAAGGCGCGAAGTACGCGAAGGGCGGAGGCTCACACGAAGTCACGAAGGGTGTTTGTCGATTGTTGTCTTGTCGTTTTCTTCAATTTTTCCTTGTTTCTGCAGTGTTTTTGTGTCTCGCCTTCGTCTTCCGTACTCTTCGTGGTCCTTCGTGCCTTCGTGTGAGCCTCCTTTCCTCAGCTTCGCGGCTTCGCGTGAGCTAGCGGGCTAGCAACCGACACCGGCAGTCACCATCTTCAGAGATCGTCCAAATGGACCCCGGCGACCCTGCCCCGGCGAAAGCCGGGGGCCGGGGTGACTCGTGAAGTGCCGAGTGTCCTCCCCTGCGTGAGGAGCCCCCATGCCCGAAGCCAAGACCAAACCCACCAAGGTCAGTGTCACCAAGTTCATCGCCTCCGTGCCCGATGAACGGCGCCGGGCGGAAGCGCGTACCATGCTCAAGGTGATGAAGGCCGCCACCGGCAAGCGCCCGATGATGTGGGGGCCGCGCATCGTCGGGTACGGCAGCTACCACTACAAGTACGCCAGCGGCCACGAAGGGGAGTGCTGCCTGGCTGGGTTTTCACCCCGCAAGGCCGCGATGACCGTCTACATCATGGCGGGATTCAAGGAGTTCGGCCCGCTGCTGAAGAAGCTCGGCCCGCACAAGAAGAGTGTCGGCCTGCCTCTACATTCACGCGTCTCGACGAGTATCGACCTCAAGGTGCTCGAGCAGATGATCCGCAAGTCGGTCGCCGCGGTCGAGAAGCGGGTCACGACCCTCACCTCCACTTGACCCCGGGTCCTCCCGCACCCCTCGGCGGCATTCTCGACCGCGCCCGCCTCCCGGCGCGCGTGGCGTTCGTCGGCATCCTCCTTCTTGCCACCCTCTCTTCCTTCGATTTCAGCCCCGACGGCGGGCAGGTCGCCGCCCGGCTGGGCCGTGCGTTCAATCCCAGCGTCGGTGCGCGTGACGCGATCGACGCGCTCCGCAACCTGGCGCTCTTCGCCGGCTGGGGCGTCGTGTGGATGGCCACTGCCGCGGCCGACCGCACCAGCCGGCAGTTGCTCTGGGCTGTCACCACCGGTGCCGCCATCAGCATCGGCGTCGAAACCGCGCAGCTCTTCTCGGCGACCAGGAACGCCAGCGTCGTCGATGTCTTGACCAATACGGTGGGCACCGTCATCGGGGCGGTGGCGTTCATCCTCCTCGTCCGGCTCGCCGCCTCGCTCAAGGGCCGGCGTTCGTTCGTCGGGATCCCGGCGCGCGCCATCGCGGGGCCGTATGCCCTGGCCTGTTTCATCGAGGCCACCGTTCCGCTCTTTCGGCAGGACGAGCTGTTCGGTGCGTCAGGAGGCCCGTTCACGCGGATGGGTGTCGCGTTGGGTGCATTCAGTTGGCGGTCGCTCCTCGACCTGCCGGTCGAGGACTTCTTCCTCTTCTTCCCCGCAGGCCTCTTCGCCGTAGCCGCCCTGGTCGAGGACGACATCGGCTATCCCTCGGCACGCAACCGCGTCATGCTGTACGGCGCCGCGCTCGCCCTGCTCGCCGAGTTGCTGCACGGCCCCAACGGGCAACCGATCATCGCCGGCGCGGTGATCGTCCACGCCCTGGCAATCGTCGCCGGTGCATTGCTCGGGGCGGCGCTCCTCCCCGAGTTCTCGAAAGCGATGCGGGGCGCTGCACGCCCCCGGTTCCTGCTTCGAGCGCTCGCCATCCTCATCGCCCTGTGGGCGCTCCGACCATGGGTGCCGGAGTTCCTGCCCCTCTCCGAACGGCTCTCCCGCAACTGGTGGGTGCCGCTCGCCGCGCTCGGCGGACGCATGGATGTCTTCAGCGTCGCCGATGTCGTGGGACCGTTCTTCCTCTACATGCCGCTCGGCGCGCTGCTCGCCGTCTGGCCCTGGCGGCGGACAGGATGGATGGCCAACCTCTGGCCCGTCGTCTGGCTCGCCTTCGGCACCGAGGCACTGCAGATCATCGTGCAGGGACGCTTCGTCGATGTGACCGATCCGCTGATTCAACTTTCCGGCGCCGTCATCGGATGGACCATCATTCGCCGAGCCGGGTACCGCCCCTACGGAGAGAGCCACCCGTGACACTCAAGCACGCCGAAGTCATTCACCAGGGCCGCATCGTCCGGCTCGAGGAGCACACCGTCGAGTTCCCGGACGGGAGCGAAGGAAAACTCGACGTCGTGCGGCATCCCGGTGCTGCCGCCGTCGTCCCGTTTCTCGACGACCCGATGTCGGAGGATCCCCGTGTCCTGCTGATTCGGCACTTCCGCCACGCCGCAGGGGGATGGCTCTGGGAAATTCCCGCCGGAAAACTCGATGCGGGCGAACAGGCACACCCCGAGCGCTGCGCGCACCGCGAACTCCAGGAGGAGACAGGCTACTCGGCTGAGTCGGTCACCCACCTCCTCTCGATCGTGACCACTCCCGGCTTTTCCGATGAGGTGATTCACCTATATATGGCCACGGGGCTGACCAAGGGTGAACACGCAAGGGAGGCCGATGAGTTCATGGAGCTGCACGAATTCCCCCTGTCCAAGGTGCGTAAGATGATACAGGACAAGGAGATAACCGACGGCAAGAGCCTGGTGGCACTGTTGTTTGTACAATGTTACAAAACAGATACTTGAACAAACGGTGGTGTTTGTATAAACTTGTCGGCGTCAACATTGAACAATGTTGGCGCCCCGGTGTTTCCGGGGCCATCACACCAGCGACCGGACCGATGTCCGGATGGAGATGGAACCGATGTCAGCCACCGCCCTGGCCTACGTCCCAAGTTTCACCGCCCAGACCGACACCAACGACCTGATTGCCGCCCACCTCGCCGGCGACGAACGGGCCTTTACCCGACTCGTCACCCGCTATCAGCCGCGGCTCGTCAACTTCGTCACCCGGATGATCCAGGATCGTGAGCGCGCCGAAGATCTGGTCCAGGAGGCCTTCCTCCGGGTCTATCGCCACCTGAACCGCTTCGACCAGAGCCGGAAGTTCTCCACCTGGGTCTACACCATCGCCTCCAACCTGGCGCGGAACGAACTCCGCAACCGGAAGCGGAGCCCGCTGGTGCTCTACCAGACCCTCGAGAGCCGCAACCCCGACGGGGCGCCGATCGAGTTCGAGGACCCGGACAACCAGCCGGATACCCTCTACCACCAGCGTCACCTGCGCGAGCTCGTGGACGCCGCCGTGGACCGCCTCGGCGAGACCCACCGGACCGTCTTCGTGATGCGGGAGCTGGAGGGGAAGAGCTACGAGGAAATCGCCGAAGTCACCCGCACCAACCTCGGCACCGTCAAGAGTCGCCTCAACCGGGCCCGGGCGGCCTTCGCCGAGGAGATTCAGCCGCATCTAGGCTGAGGCCGGCGGCGGGTCAGGGGGGCGGCGGGGAAGCAGGGACGGGGAAAACCTCCCCGCTTCCCCGCTTCCCCGCCTATCTTTCCCGGAATGCCCACGCACTCCTACGGTACCTTCTCCAAGGCCCTTAACGCGGGGAAGTTTGCGCCCGCGTACTACTTCCTGGGCGCCGAGAATGTGTTGAAGGACGAGGCCACCACCGCCCTGCTCGACAAGGTGCTGGACCCCGGGCTCCGGGACTTCAACCTCGATGTCCGTTCCGCCCAGCAGCTCGAACCGGAAGATGTCCTCTCCCTCTGCACTACCCTGCCGATGATGGCCGACCGCCGCGTCGTGGTCGTCCGCGACGTCGAGGCGTGGAAGCGAAAGACCCGCGGCAAGAAGGCCGTCCTCCAGTACCTGCAGCAGCCGATCCCCGAGACGGTGCTGGTGCTCGTTCAGGGTGCCGCGGGAGACGCCAAGGACAACAAGCCCGACACCGACCTCGCCAAGCACACCTACACCGTCGCCTTCGCAGAACTCACGGTCGAGGAAGCCACCCGCTGGGTCGCGCGCGAGGCCAAGTCGATGGGGATCACCTTCGCCCCCGGGGCCGAGGCCCATCTCCTCAAGACCGTCGGCACCGACCTCGGTGCGCTCCGCTCCGAACTTCAGAAACTCTACGGCCTGGCCGACGAGGGTCCCATCACCCTTGATCGCCTTGGGGACATGGTCGGCGTCCGGCACGGCGAGACCCCCTACGACTGGCGCAACGCCGTCATGCAGGGCGACACCGCGACCGGACTCAGGCTGACCCCCGTCGTCCTCTCCCAGACCGGCGTCACCGGCGTGCGGCTGGCGCAGCTGCTAGGCACCGCGCTGGTGGCGACCGCTGCCGCACGCGCCCATTATGAGAAGAAGGCCCGCGGCCGCCAGCTCAACGCCGCCGTCTGGGACATCGTCAAGTCGGCCCGTCCGGCAGGGCTCGGCCAGTGGGGAGAGGAAGTCAACAACTTCTGCCGCTGGGCAGAGCGCTGGACCCAGCCGCAACTGCGTGCCGCACTCAAGGCCACCCTCGACGCCGACCGCGCCAGCAAGAGCACCACCATCACCGGCGACATCGGGACGATGCAGGAGTTGGTATTGAGGCTGAGGACTGAGGACTGAGGACTGCAGAGTATGGTCTTTTCGTGTTTTCGCGCTTTCGTGTTTTCGTGGATTCAGTATCTGGAGCTACCGTGAATCGCCTGCTCATCCTGGCATTGACACTCGCCATCGCCACCACAACGGCCAACGCCCAGACCGATGCGCGTCTCAAGACCGCCGTGCAGCTGGCCGCAGAGGGCCTGCCCGACTCCGCCACCGCCATCGTCAACGGGCTCCTCGCCGTCACGCCGGTGAGTGATCCCTTCTATCCCGAGATCCTGTACACGCAGGGCTCCATCGCGCGCACCACGATGGAAATGCAGCGCGCCTACCAGAAGGTCGCCGTGGAGTATCCGACCAGTCCGTGGGCCGACGACGCCCTGCTCCGGCTCGCGCAGATGGACTTCGCCTCCCGAAACTTTGCCGGCACCGTCCGCGGCGCCGAGCAGATCCGCGCCAATGATCCGTCGAGTTCGCTCATTCCATCGGCCTCGTACTGGGCCGCGCGCGCCAGTTTCGAGTTGAACAAGGCAGCCGACGCCTGCGCCTGGATTACCCGCGGTCTCGCCAGCCCCACCGCCGACATCGAAGCGAAGAACCGCCTCGAATTCCTCCAGGGCCGCTGCACCGGTCAGGCCGACAACAGCTCCGGCCCCCCTGCTGCCAGCCCCGCTGCCCCGCCGCCGCCGGCGCCTGGGGTGTGCAGGTGGCCGCCGTCTCCTCCCAGGCTTCGGCCAACAGCGTCCTCGCCGACCTCAAGGCAATGGGGATGACCGGCACGGTGGTCAAGGAAAAGGGCAATCTCTACAAGGTGCGCGTCCTTGGCCTCGCCTCCCGCGACGCCGCCGACGCCGCGGCCGCCGCCATCAAGGCGAAGCTCGGCGGCAGCCCCTTCGTGCTGGCGCCCTAGGACCCGCTCGTGGCCGATCCGCTCAACTCGCCGCTCATGCTGCAGTACCGCGAGATCAAGTCGCGGCACCAGGACGCGATCCTGTTCTTTCGCATGGGCGACTTCTACGAGATGTTCTTCGACGACGCCGAGCGCGCCGCCAAGCTGCTGAGCATCACCCTCACCAGTCGCGGCGACGGCATCCCGCTCGCCGGCGTGCCGGTGAAGGCGGCGGCGGAATACCTGCGGCAACTCGTCGGCGCCGGGCTCCGCGTCGCCATCTGCGAACAGGTCGAGGATCCGAAGCAGGCCAAGGGAATCGTCAAGCGCGAAGTGGTCGAAACGATCACGCCCGGGGCATTGCTCGAAGAGGGCTGGCTCGCGGGCGCGCGGAACAATTATCTGGTTGCAGTCAGCGGGGCAGCGGGCCGAGCCGCGGCTTTAGCCGCGGACATTGTCGGGCTTGCGGCCGTCGATCTGTCGACCGGGGAATTCATCCTCGAGACGATGCCGGCCGAAGCACTGGGTGAAGCGCTGAGCCGCCTCGCCCCCGCCGAGGTGGCGAGTCCGGCCGACACCGAACTCGACCTGGGCGACGATGTGATGCGCACGGAGCGGGAGCGCTGGGAGTTCGATCCCGCGCTGGCCCGCGAGGAGCTGGCCCGCCGGTTCAATCTCGCTTCGCTTGACGGACTCGGCCTCGGCCCCGCCGACGATCCTGCCATCGGCGCCGCAGGCGCGCTGCTCCGCTACCTCTCCGAACTCCAGCCCGGCGGCCTGAAGCATCTCGCCCGCCCGACCGTGCGGCGCTCCGACGGGCACCTCTGGCTCGACGAGATGACGCGCCGCAACCTCGAGCTGGTGGAACCGCTCCGGGCCGGCGCACGCGGGGTCACCCTCCTCGAGACCATCGACGCGACCGTCACACCGATGGGCGCGCGGCTCCTGCGTGCCTGGCTGCTGAGTCCCCTCTCCGACCTGCAGCGGATCGAGGAGCGGCTCGATGCGGTCACTGTGCTGGTGGATGACACCCGCGGTCGCGCCCGGCTTCGCGAGGCCCTCGAGGGCGTACGCGACATCGAACGCCTCGCCGGACGCGCCGCCGCCGGCCGCGCGACGCCACGAGAGCTCGGCGCCCTGCGCGACTCCTTCCTGCGGCTCCCCGATGTGCTCGAGAGTCTCCGCGGTCTCGCACGCAGAGATGAGAGCACGGCGCTCTCCGCCGCGGAGGAGGCGTTCGATCTCCTGGCGGATCTGGGGCAGTTGCTCGCATCGGCGCTCGAGGCACGGCCCCCGGCCACCCTCGCCGAGGGGGGCGCCATCCGGCGAGGCTACGATGCCGAACTCGACGAGAGCCGCGACCTGCGCGACGGCGGCAAGCAGTACATCGCCGCGCTGCAGCAGCGGGAACGGGAGCGCACCGGCATTCCGTCGCTCAAGGTGGGGTACAACAAGGTCTTCGGGTACTACCTCGAGGTCACCCACGCCCACACCAGCCGGGTCCCGGCCGATTACGAACGGCGCCAGACACTCACCGGCGCCGAGCGATACGTCATCCCGGAACTCAAGGAGTACGAGAGCAAGGTCCTGAGCGCGGAGGAGCGGATGAGCGCCCGCGAGGCAGAACTCGTGACCGCGCTCCGCGACCGGGTCGGCGGCGACGTGGCCCGCATCCAGCGCACGGCCCAGACGCTGGCCCGCCTGGACGTCTGGTCCGGCCTCGCCGAGCGGGCGGTGCACGGTCGCTATGTGCGGCCCGTGATGACAACAGGCTTCGGGCTCTCGCTCACCGCCAGCCGGCACGCCGTCATCGAGCGGATGATGCCGCGCGAGGCGTTCATGCCCAACGATGTCCGGTTCGCCGAATCGGAGCGGGTGCTCCTGGTCACGGGGCCGAACATGGCCGGCAAGAGCACCATCCTCCGGCAGATCGGGCTCTGTGTCGTCCTTGCGCAGATGGGCGCCTTCGTCCCCGCTGATGCCGCCGAGATCGGGATCGTGGACCGGCTCTTCACCCGGGTGGGCGCCAGCGACAACCTCGCGCAGGGCCAGAGCACCTTCATGGTGGAGATGGCGGAGACCAGCGCCATTCTCCACAACGCGACGGCGGCGTCGCTCGTCCTGCTCGACGAGATCGGCCGCGGCACCAGCACCTACGACGGCGTGGCCATCGCCTGGGCGGTCAGCGAGCACCTGCACGATCAGGTCGGGTGCAAAACGATGTTCGCCACGCACTATCACGAACTGATGCAGCTGCCGGAGCGGCTGGCCCACGCCCGCAACCTCAACGTGGCCGTGCGCGAAACGGGAGAAACGGTAGTATTCCTCCATCGCCTCGAAGCCGGCGGCACCGATCGCTCGTATGGGGTGCATGTGGCACAGCTTGCCGGACTTCCCGATGCGGTGGTGGCCAGGGCGCGCGCGGTGCTCACCACGCTCGAAGGCACACATCGGGTCGTGAAGGGCCCGCCGCCGCCGGAACCGGACCCGACGCAGCTGCCGCTCTTCATCGAGGCGGCGCCGCATCCCGCGCTGGAGGCGCTCCGGGCCATGGACGTCTCCAACATGACGCCCTTGGAGGCGCTGAACCGGCTGGCGGAGTTGCAGGGCAAGGCGGGACCGCGGGGCGGTGGGGCAGCGGGGCAGTAGGGGCCCACCTTGGTGCGCCCACCAATGTCGTGCCTTCGTGCTTTCGTGCATTCTGATTCAATGGAGCGTTGATGCATCGACTCACCATCCTGGCCATCGCACTGTTCGCCCTCGCCTGTGAAAAGGGGCAGACCGGCGTCATGAAGCTCCCCGACGCTGCACCGCCCACGGATCAGGCCCGCGATCTTCCCCCGGTGGCGCTCAACGCGCAGACACCGGTGGAGTATCCTCCGGCGCTCTTCGACCAGGGCATCGAGGGAACCGTGATCCTGCGGCTCTACGCCGACACCGCCGGCGCGCTGATCAACGACTCGACCCGCGTACAGGAATCGAGCGGTTTCCCGGCGCTCGACTCCGCCGCCGTCGCCGCCGCGCCCAACCTTCGCTTTGCCCCGGCGCGTCACGATGGCAGGCCGGTGGCCGCCTCGTTCCTGCAGCCGATCTATTTCCGTCATCCCGGTGTTGGAGGAACCACGCCGTGACGAATCCCCATCAGACCCCCTACGACAACGTTCTCGACACCATCGGCTGGACGCCGCTCATCCGGCTGGGACGGGTCGGCGCCGGCATCGCCACCCCGGTGTACGGCAAGGCGGAGTACGCCAACCCCGGTGGGTCGGTCAAGGATCGCATCGGGCTCGCCATCATCGAGGACGCCGAGCAGCGCGGCGACCTGAAGCCCGGTGGAACCATCGTCGAGGGGACCAGCGGCAACACCGGCGTCGGCATCGCGGTGGCCGCCGCGCTGAAGGGGTATCGCTGCATCTTCACGATGCCCGACAAGATGTCGCAGGAAAAGGTGCGGCTGCTCAAGGCGTACGGTGCCGAAGTGGTCATCACCCCGACCGCCGTGCCGCCCGACCATCCCGACAACTACGTCATGAAGGCGAAGCAGATCGTCAAGGACACTCCGGGCGCGGTGTTGGCCAACCAGTTCTACAATCCGATCAACCCCGAGGCGCACTACCGCACCACCGGTCCCGAGATCTGGGAACAGACCAAGGGGAAGGTGACGCACTTCATTGCAGGCGCCGGGACGGGCGGCACGGTGAGCGGCGCCGGGAAGTTCCTGAAAGAGAAGAACCCGAAGATTCGCGTGATCGCCGGTGACCCCATCGGCTCCCAGTACAGCAACTGGGCCCGCGACCGGGACATGGGAGAGGGCGCGCCCTACAAGGTCGAGGGCATCGGCGGAGACAAGATCCCCTCCACCATCCTCTTCGAGCACATCGACGAGTTCCGCCAGCTGGGTGATCGCGACTCGATGGCCATGGCGCGCCGCCTCGCCCGCGAAGAAGGCATGCTGGTCGGCGGCTCCGCCGGGCTCAACGTGGCGCTGGCGCTCCGCGTGGCGCGGGAAGTCGATGACCCGAGCGCCTGTGTCGTCACCATCCTCTGCGACACCGGCGAGCGCTACCTCAGCAAGCTGTTCAACGACGAGTGGATGCAGGAGAACCAGCTGCTCGACGCGCCGCACACCACCATCGCCGACCTGCTGGCGCGCCGGCAGGGCGCCCACCCCGCGCTGGTCAGCCTCCCTCCCTCGGCGCAGGTCCGGCAGGCGCTCGGCCTGATGAGCACCTGGGGCGTCAGCCAGATCCCCGTGCTCGAGGACGGCCGCTCGGTGGGCACCCTCACCGAAGCCACCGTCATGACGCGGGCCCTGACGTCACCCGCGCTGCTCGACCGCCCGGTGCGCGAAGTCATGGAGGCGTCGCTGCCCGTGGTGGACGCCAGCTTCGCCTCGGACCGGCTGGCGCCCATGCTCACCCGCGACCTGCCGGCCGCGCTGGTGGAAAAGGACGGCGTGCTGATCGGAATCGTCAGCCGGTATGACGTGCTGCGAGAGATGATCGGAGCCAGATAGGCGTCCCCCCCCCCGCTCTCCAGATCATGGAGCGGGGGACAGGGGGTGCGACAAGACGATGGACCCCGGCGACCTTGCCCCGGCGAAAGCCGGGGGCCGGGGTGACGCCAATCGTTTCGTGCTTTCGTGTTTTCGTGGATTCAGTCCCGTCAGGAGAACGAATTCCGTGAAAGTCACTGTCCTTACCGGCGGAACAAGCAGCGAACGCGACGTCGCCCTGGCCTCGGCCGTCCAGGTCGTGGCCGCGCTGCGGAAGTGCGGGCACGAGGTGGCGGTGGTGGACACCGCGCGCGGCTACATCCCCGAGGCCGACGAGGAGCGAGAGCTCAGCGGATCGGTCGGCATTGCGCCGCCGTCCATCGAGAAACTCCGCTCCCTCGAACGCGGCCTCCTCGTCTCCGGTTTGGGCGACCTGCACGTCGTTCGCCACACCGACGTCATCTTTTTGGCCCTGCATGGCGGCACCGGCGAAGACGGCACCCTGCAGGCGCTGCTCGAGATCATCGGCGTCCCCTACACCGGCAGCGGGCCGATGGCGAGCGGCATCGCCATGGACAAGGACATCTCGAAGCGGCTCTTCAAGTCGGCAGGCGTCGCCACGGCGGACTGGGCCATGGCACCGATTTCGCTGACTGAGGTGCAGCGCCGGTTCGGCTGGCCGGTGGTGGTCAAGCCGTCGAAACAGGGCTCCACGGTCGGCCTCAGCGTGGTGCGGAAGGCCTCGGAGCTCGAACCCGCCGTGGCGCTCGCCGCCAGGTACGACGACGAGGTGATGATCGAGGCCTTCGTGCCGGGACGGGAGCTGACCGTCGGCGTCCTCGACGACGAGGCCCTCGCGGTCGGGGAGATCATCCCCCAGCACGAGATCTTCGACTACGAGTGCAAGTACACCCCGGGAATGTCGGAGGAGATCTTCCCTGCCGACCTCTCCCCCGCGCTGACCGCCGACTGCCAGCAGCAGGCGCTGGCCGCCCATCGCGCCCTCAAGCTCGGCGGGTACAGCCGGGTGGACTTCCGCTTGACACCGGAGGGATCGCTCTTCTGTTTAGAGGTGAACACCCTCCCCGGCATGACCGCCACGAGCCTGCTGCCACAGTCGGCCCGGGCGGTGGGGATCGAATTTCCCGAACTCTGCGACCGGATCTGCCGGTCGGCCCGTATCCTGGGAACCCCGACGGAGTAACATGAGCATCTACGGCCTTCCGCGTCCCACCCCGTGGGTCTGGCGACTCATTGTCGCCAATGCGGTCGTGTTGCTGTTGCTCACGGCGCTCCTCCCGGCGCTCGAGCCGGCGCTCCTCTTTGTCCCCAACCTCGGGTACGCCCTCCGGCATCCGTGGACCTTCGGCAGCTACATGTTCGTGCACGCGGGGCTGATGCACCTCGCGTTCAACATGCTGATCCTCTACTCGCTCGGTACCAGGGTCGAGGAACGGATGGGCAGCCGGGCCTTCATTCTCTTCTATCTCTACTGTGGCCTCGGCGGTGCGCTCTTCTCGCTCGGCCTCGTCTCGCTGCAGCCCGGGGCGGTTGCCGGCGCCTCCGCCGCCGTCCTCGGCGTGGCGGTGGCGTACGCGATGTTCTGGCCCGACGCCGAGCTGATGGTCTTCCCGCTTCCCTGGCCGATCCGGGCCCGGACGCTGGTGATCGCGCTCCTGGTGTTCGACCTCGTGCTCGGGCTGCTGAACCCGGGAGACGGCGTCGCCCATATCGCCCATCTGGGCGGAGCGGCCTTCGGCTACCTCTTCTTCCGGCTCCAGGGACTCGCCGGCCCCGCCCACCGCCCGCGGCCCCGCGTCGTGGAGCGAACGGTGATGGTGCAGTCGGGGTCCCGCGAGGCGGAGCGCTCCGACACCCCCGTGCCGAGGCCCCGGCGCCGCAATCAGCCTGAACGTGACGAGATCGCCGTCGAGACCGACCGGCTGCTCGACAAGATCAGCGGCCAGGGCATCGCGAGCCTCACGCCGGCGGAGCGCAAGTTCCTCGACGAGGTCTCGAAGAAGAAGCGGCACTAGCGCGCCGAAGCTTGACAATCGCGCCAGACTCCTTCCCCGCTTCCCTGCTTTCAACTTCTCCGCCTGCATTGCCACTTGCATCGCGCGCCAACTTTTCCTATTCTGGCGCGTGCTCATTAATCTCGTCCCCGATTTTCTCGCCGTCCTCGCCGACGACGATCGCGAAGCCGCCTGGCAACGCTATTTCGAATCCCACAGCGCCGTTCTGAACGCCTACTGGCGGAATTACGTGCTGGAGCCCGGCACACCAGCCGCCGACGTCGTCGTTCGCAACGCACTCGCCGCCGACCGCAGTGATTTGCACTCCCTCCTCGCCGGTGTCGACATTGTGCGGGTCGTGGAGGAGACGCTGGCGCGCGCCGAGGACGTGCTGCAGATCGATCGGCCCACCGACTGCTACCTGATGGTCGGCATGGGCGGTGCCAACGCCGGTGAACTGGTGGTCGGCGGACGGGGGGTCGCGTTCATCTGCCTCGAGCACTTCACGGGGCGCGCCAATCCGGAGACGTACGGCCTCGGCCTCACCCCTGACCTCATTCCCCTCTGGGTCGGGCACGAGATGGCGCACACGGTGCGCTACACCTCGCCTTCGAGCCGGAGCGATCTCAAGCGCCTGGTGTCGGATATGGGCGGGTATTACGACTACTGGGAAACGGGGCGGAGGGCCACCCTGCGCGAACTGCTCGTCAATGAGGGCCTGGCCGTGCGGGCCGCCGAGGCCGTGGCCCCGGGCTTCCGGCTGAGTGACTATTTCGGATACACTCGCCGGCAGTACACCCGCCTTCGGGAGCTGGAAGCCTTTCTCACCCGCGCCGCCGAGCCCGATCTCGATCGCACCGCACTCGGCCTCCGGCTCCGCTACCTCTCCGGCGGCATGAGCCCAGCCGCCCGGCTGGTCCAGGGCAAAGTCATCCCCGAGCGCAGCGGCTACTACCTCGGCCACCGGATGACCGAAGCGCTGGTGCGGCAACACGGTATCGCCGCGGCACTCCGCGCGCCGGCGGAGGATGTGCAGGCAGCGGACGATGCAGCGCGAGGCGTTGCGTAGGGCGGGGAAGCGGGGCCGAAGCTGACCCCCACGTCATTCCCGCGCAAGCGGGAATCCAGAGGCACCCTGACTGGACCCCCGCTTTCGCGGGGGTGACAATATCCGGCAAGACATGACGAACTCGTTTGCGGTGATGGGCGTGAGCTCTGGCCGCTTGAGGCCCATCTTTCCATGACCAAACCAGTCACCATCACCATCAAGCCCTCGGGGAGCATCGCCATCGAGGGTGACGTCGTCCTGCAGGACCGCGACGGCAACCCGATTCCCCGCCCGACCGAAAAGCACCCGGGTATCCTCAAGCTCTGCGGCTGTGGCCACTCCAAGACGCCGCCCTTCTGCGACGGCACCCACCACGAGCACAAGAAGGCCGCCCCGGCCAACTGAGCCTGCGCTACTTCCCGACGCAAAAGCTCCGAAACACCCGGTCCAGCACCTCGTCCACATCCACCACACCGATCAACTCTTCCAGCGCCCGCGCCGCGTCGCGCAGGTGATGCGCCGCGAGCACCGCATCGCCGCGCCCTGAGAGGTGTGGCATCGCCTCCCGCAGGGCATCCTGCGCCCGTGTCAGGGCGATCCGGTGCCGCTCGCGTGTCAAACCCGGCTCCAGGTCGGGCAAGGACGCCTGCTCGCCGAAGGCCAGGCGGACGACAGCAGCCTTCAGCGCGTCCAGACCCTCGCCCGTGACAGCGGAGATGTGGAGGGCTGAGGCAGGGAGGCCGGGCGAGCCGGGAGGTCGGCAAGTCCGCCTTCGTCCTGACCTGAATAGATGCGACCCGAGCACCGAGCCCGAGCCCGCGACACTGCCTCCCTGCCTCCCTGCCTCCCTGCCGACCCGTCGTCGCATTCGACGACGACGTCTGCCCCCTCCACGTACCGCCGGCTGAATCCGACCCCGAGTTGCTCGGCCTCGTCCTCCGACTCCCGCAGGCCGGCGGTGTCCACCAGGCGGATCGGCCAGCCGAGGAACTCGGTGGCGGCCTCGATGGCATCGCGGGTCGTCCCCGGCGACCCGGTGACGATGGCGCGGTCGGAACCGAGGAGGGCGTTGAAGAGGGAGGACTTCCCCACGTTGGGAGGGCCGGCCAGGACGACCAACGCGCCGGACCGGAGCCGTTCCCCGGCGGGGGCGGTGGCGAGGAGCCGTGCCACACGGGTCTGGAGATCCGCCATTCGCTCGGCGATCCGTGCTGGCGCGACAGGGCCATCGTCTTCTTCGGGGAAGTCGATGTCGTAGCCGAGCAGCGCCTCGAGATCGAGCAGGGAAGTGCGGAGGTCGGTGAGACGGCGGGAGAGACCGCCGTCCAGCTGATGCAGAGCCGCGCGCGCCTGCACCGTGGCGGTGGCGTCGATCAGGTCACCCACGGCCTCCGCCTGCAGGAGGTCGATTCGTCCATGCAAGACGGCTCGGCGGGTGAACTCGCCGGGGAGCGCGGCGCGGGCGCCGGCGGCAAGAAGCGCGGACACCAGCCGGACCGGCACGACGAACCCACCGTGACAGGAGAACTCGACCAGGTCCTCGCCGGTGTAGCTGTTAGGCCCGGGAAAGACAGTATAAAGCCCCTGATCGATCAGCGTCCCGTCACTAGCGATGAAATTCGCCAGACGGGCCGTTCTGGGCGGCTCCGAAGTGAGGGTCGGGACCACCCGGGCGGCAATCTCGAACGCGCCGCGACCCGACAACCGCACCACCGCCAGGGCGGAACGGCCCGGCGGGGTGGCCAGCGCGGCGATGGGATCGGAGAGCATGACAGGAAGGTAGCGCGGGCGGGGCAGCGGGGCAGCGGGGCAGCGGGGCAGAACCTGGCCATCACGTCATTCCCGCGAAAGCGGGAATCCAGTCGTGTCCCCCCTGGACCCCCGCCTTCGCGGGGGTGTGACGGCTACTTCTTCTTCCCCTTCTTCTGCGCCGGGGCCTGCTTCTTCTGCGGCGCCGCCTGCTTCTTCTCTCCGCCGCCGTTCCGCAGCGCGGTCAGCTTCATCCGTTCCTCGCTGATCAGCCACTGCTGCGGAATGCTCGCGATGTTGCTCACCGCGTAGTACAGGTTCAGCCCCGACGCGAAGTTCAGGAAAAGCACGGTCATCATCACCGGCATGACGTACATCATCATCTTCATCTGCGGGTTCGGTGGCATGCCGCGCTGACCCATCTTGGTCAGCCCGAACATCGAGAGACCCATGATGAGGGGGATGATGTACAGCGGGTCCGGTCGCGAGAGGTCCGGCAGCCAGAGGAAGGCCTGCCCTCGCAGTTCGATCGTGTTCTGAAACACGAAGAAGAGCGCCAGCAGCACCGGCATCGGCAGCATCATCGGCCAGCAACCACCGAGCGGGTTGACGCCATGCTCCTTGTAGAGCTTGAACATCTCCTGCTGCAGCTTCGCCGGATCGTCCTTGTACTTGGTCTGGATCTCCTTCAACTCGGGCTGGATGGCCTGCATCGCCATCGTGGAGCGCATCGCCTTCTGGTTGAGCGGCCAGAGAATCAGCCGCACCAGGATGCCGAAGAGGACCAGCACCATGCCGTAGGCCAGGTGCAGGTTCTCGTGCATCCACACCAGCATCCAGCGCACGCCGACCGCCACCGGCCGGATGACCGTCCGGAAGCCGGGCCAGCCGTAGGGGTTCACGTCGTCGAAGTCATGTCCAACCCTGGCCAGCCGGTTGTACTCCATCGGCCCGGCGTACAACTCGTACCGGAATTCACCGTTCGCGGTCACCGGCATGCTGGCCCAGATGGCCGCCTGGTGCGCCTTCTTCTGGCCCGGCAGCGGCAGCGGCCGCACCGTGATCCCGCCGATCGGCGCGGCACCCGGCTCGAAGGCGAGCACCGCAGTCACGAAGTACTTCGACTTGACCGCGACCCACTCGAACGGGCCGCTCACGGTCGCCACTTCGGCGGTGTCGAGCGACTCGAACGCCTTGAACTTGGTGCCCTGCGCCTTCGTCACGAACCCCGTGGCCCGTTCGTTCTCCGCCAGGTTCGCCTCGGTATTTCTCAGCCCCGGGCCCATCCCCACCAGCAGCAGTCCGCCGTTCGGCCCCACCCCCGTGATCGTGCCCACCGCGCTGACTTCGTAATCGTCGGGACGGAAGGTGTACGCGAGCGCGACGGTGACGTCGCCCTGTGTGGAGGTGAGTTCGACCGTCCGGGCGACGTCGGTGGACATGCTCGTCGCCGTCGTCGCGAAGTTCCAGTCGTCGAGCCGCAGGGTATCTGCCCCCACGACCAGCCGGAGCCCCATCAACTCCGAGCCGACGGGGACGAGATTGGCGCGCTCCTCCTTCTGTCCCGGAGCCTGGTCGGCGTACCGCTCGAGCGCCGCCGTCACGAGCCGCCCCCCGCGGGTCGAAATCCCGTAGGTGGCGAGTGGCGTATGAATGAGGATGGTGTCTTCAGGCGCCGTCTCGACGAGGTCGCTTACCATCGCCGGCGAAGGCGCCGGCGTCGTGGCGATCGGAGCGGGCGTGGACTCGGGGGCGGGTAGCGCTGTCGCGACCGAGTCGGCAGTGGCCGGCGGCGGGACAGGCGGTTTCTTCATGAGAAGAGCGGGAGCCATGACGATGAGGGTCATGAGCGCCATCGCCCAGATAAATCGACGATCCATGGTCAGGTCACCGGATCAGGGTACCGGGTCGTACCCGCCGGGATTGAACGGGTGACAGCGAATGAGGCGCCGAACACCGAGCCAGATGCCCTTGAGGGCGCCGTATTTCGACACCGCCTCCAGCGTGTATTGCGAGCAGCTGGGTGAGAACCGGCAGCTCGGCGGGAGGGCGGGACTGATGAACTTCTGGTAGCCGCGGATCGGCAGCATGACGATCCGGCGGGGGACATCACGGAACCGCATCGGAACTCCCGGCAACCGCATCGCGCCAGGCGTGGACTTCGGACCGCAGCGCCGCAAAGGTGGCTGCGTAGGCTTCGCGCCGCGCCCGCACCAGCACCTCGACCGGCCGCAGGCTGCCCTGCACTTCCCGGCGCCACAGCTCCTTCAGGCGCCGGCGCAAACGATTGCGGGCCACCCCCGTGGACTGGTACTTCGGGACGATGAGTCCCATCCGGGGAAGGCCCGCCACATTGTCCGACCAGAGAAACTCAAGATGTCCCGTGCGCATCCGGCGGCCCGTGTTGAGCAGACGACGGATGTCCGACGATTTCGCGAGCCGACTGGCCCGCGAAAATCGCTCACTGGACGTCAGGAGCCCCCGTGCTTCGACGGAAGGCTGACCGCCAGCGACTTCCGACCCTTCTTCCGACGCCGTGAAAGCACCGCACGACCCCAACGGGTCGCCATCCGCGCGCGGAAGCCGTGCTTGCTGATGCGCCGCTTGTTTCTCGGCCTGTACGTAGGCTTCATAACTCTATCCTATAGTGAGACTTAATGAGCCCGAAAACGTAATCTGAGGGTGTGGAAAGGTCAAGGAGGGGGAGGCAGCGGGGCAGCGGGAGCAGCGGGGACAGCGGGACAGCGGGGCCGAACCTGACAACGGCGTCATTCCCGCGCAAGCGGGAATCCAGCGTGGGGCGGGCATATGCCCGCCCCACGACAAGCGAATCCCCCGCATTCGTGCGTAAGCCCACCCCCTCGGTGCGCCCGCCACGCACCATCCGAATCGGTTCCGACGATCCGCCCACCCCGGCTATCCGCCCGCATCGGAGAATGCCTCCTCAGGCCAGGTCATCGGCCCATTTCGATGTCAGCCTGGCCCCGATCCGATGCGTACGGTCGGCATCGGCAATGTCGATTCATCTTCCCCGCTTCCCCGCCTTCTCGCTTCCCCGCCCATGTGGACATGCACGACAACTCGCTCGCCACCCTCTGGTTCCAGAGTTCATGAACATCGATTCCGACGCTGTCAAGTGCGTGTAACACAACCCACATTTTCCGCTACGTTGACTTTTCCACACTGGCCCCATAGAATCGTCCCCCCAAGCCATTTCTCCCACCGGGTTCACGAGTCTCGATGCAGCTGTCCGCCAAAGAAGCCTGGAAGCGCATTCTCGAAGATGCGCGCCGCGAGCTTCCCGAACACGCGATCCGCACCTGGCTAGAGCCGACTTCGGCCATAGCCCTGGATGGATCCGAACTCGTGATCGGGGCGCCGGACCAGTTTGCCGTCGAGTGGAACGAGACCAAGCACGCCGGGGTGCTCTCCAAGCTGGCGGAGCCGCTTCTCGGCCACGCCACCAAGATCGTCTTCCGGGTCCAGGAAGAGCGGCAGCAGCGGCCGCAGATGGACTTCTTCGTGGCGCCGCCTCCCAGCGAGCCGACCGCCGCGGCCGCCATCCGGAACACCCAGCCGCTCAACGAGCGCTACACCTTCGACACCTTCGTCATCGGGAAGTCGAACGAACTGGCCGCCGCCGCCGCGCACGCCGTGGCCGAGGCGCCGGGGAAGACCTACAACCCCCTCTTCATCTACGGCGCCACCGGGCTGGGCAAGACCCACCTGATGCAGGCCATCGCGCACGCCGTCGTCCAGCGGGCCCCTGAGACCCGGGTCCTCTTCGTGGGCGCCGAGCAGTTCATCAACGAGGTCATCGAGAGCATCCACAGCCGCACCACGCCGGAGCTCAAGCGCCGGTACCGGAGCGACGTGGATCTCCTGCTGGTGGACGACGTGCACTTCCTGGAGGGCAAGGAGCGCACTCAGGAAGAGTTCTTCCACACCTTCAACGCCCTCTACGAGGCCGGCAAGCAGATTGTCGTCACCTCCGACCGGCCGCCGAAGGAACTCCCGGGCCTCGAGGCCCGGCTGGTCAGCCGCTTCGAGTGGGGCATGGTCGCCGACAGCGGTCTCCCCGACCTCGAGCACCGGATCGCCATCCTGCAGAAGAAGCAGGAGCAGGACCATCTGGAGATGACCATCCCGGACGACGTCCTCCGTTTCATCGCGGAGCATGTCCGATCGAACGTTCGGGAGCTGGAAGGGTGTATCATCAAGCTGCTGCTTTTCGCGTCGCTGAAGCACCGGGAAATCACCATCGAACTGGCGCGCGAGTCCCTGGCCGACAAGATCAAGGCCAGCGAAGAGGCTGCCAGTGTGACACCCCGGCCACTGCCATCGGTCGACCGGGTACAGGAAATTGTGTCACGACGGTGGGGCGTCACTCCCGAGGGGCTTCGCTCCAAGGCGAGAATCCAGACGCTGACGGTGCCGCGCCAGATCGCGATGTACCTGGCACGCGAGGTTCTGCAGATGCAACTGGTTGAAATCGGGCAGGCATTCGGCGGACGCGATCACAGCACCGTGATTCACAGTGTGGACAAGGTTGAACGTCAGATGGCGCGCGATCGTGCGTTCCGAGAGCGAGTTGAGCTCGCTCGGCAGGAGTTGTTCGCACAATAGTCGGCTCGGCGAATGTGAATAGATGTGGAATCGACATTCGCGATCGAAATCGGTGGAGCTTTCCATCTGCTCCACACGCTTCCGACAGAGCCGAAGTGGTCCAGGGTGTTATGCGATGGCGAGTTGGGGCGGTCACCCACATCTCCACACCCTCTACTACTACTACTAGTCATATATATCTATAGAAGCAGTAGTACTACTTGCACGGTGGGGATGGTATGAAGTTCACGATTACACGCGAACAGTTCCAGGAAGGTCTCGTGGCCGTGGCGGCCAGCGTTCCCGCCAAGACCACCCTCCCGGTGCTGGCCAACATCCTGCTCGAAGCCACCAAGGACGGTCTCCGGATTTCGGGCACCGATCTCGACATCGCTGTCAGCACGACAGTGGCAGCCAGTGTCGACCAGGAAGGCGCCATCACCCTGCCAGCCCGAAAGCTGGTGGAGATCGTCCGGGAACTGCCAAACGCCAGCATTCGGTTTACTGCGTCGGGTGAGCAGCGGGTGAACCTGGAGTGCGGCAAGTCGAAGTTCAAACTGCTCGGGCTGCCGCGGGAGGAGTTCCCCGCCTTCCCCACGGTCAGCTTCGACGGTGGATGGACAGTGGCGGCCAAGGAACTGCACAAGCTGATCGGGCATGTCGCCTTTGCGGCCAGCACCGAGGAAAGCCGCCCGATTCTCAACGGCGTGCTCTGGGAGCTGCGTCCCGACAAGATGCGGATGGTGGCCACCAACGGACATCGTCTGGCCCGCATGGACGTGCCGGTGTCCGGTGGCAAGACGCAGGCAGACCTGATCGTGCCGCCGAAGGCGCTCGACCAGATCCGGCGGCTCTTCGGTGCCGACGACAGTGTGGAGATGGCCCGGAGCGACAACCATCTCGGTTTCCGCTCGGCCACGACGCAGGTGTACACCCGCCTCATCGAGGGACCGTACCCGAACTACGAGCAGGTCATTCCGAAGGAGAACGACAAGGTGGCCACCGCCGACAAGTCGGCGCTGGCGGCGGCTTTGCGCCGGATGAGCACCGTGGCCAGCGACCAGACTCACCGGATCCGGATGGCGTTCTCCAGCGGTGGCTGCAAGCTCTCGGTCCAGACCCCCGACCTCGGCGAAGCCCAGGACGAGCTGACGGTTACCTACGAGGGGGAGCCGCTCGAAATCGGCTTCAACGCCACCTACCTGCTCGAGATCCTGAAGTTCATTCCCACCGACGAGGTCAGGATGACCTTCAAGGCGCCGGAGCGCGCCGCCACCTGCGAGCCGGTGGGCTGGGACGATCCGGCCAGCTACATGACCCTGGTGATGCCCCTGCGGCTGGTAGACTAGAAGCGGCCGCTGGGCGGCAGAAGCACAAAGGGGCAACCGGTCACTGGTTGCCCCGCTTTCACCTTCTCCACCCCAGTCACCGTGGAGGCCCGCATGTTCACCACCCAGCCACTCCTCCGGATCGGCCCCGCCGTCTATCCCCGGCATCTCCTGATCGGGAAGTTTTTCGCGATGATCCTGCTTGGGGCCCTGGTCGGCTACCTGATCGGCCAGAGCATGGCTGCGGACGCGACTCGGGGTGCGGAGCTCACGCGGGACGCATACATCGAGAACTACGACGCTTACCGGGCGGACCTTCTTTCATCGGCAACGCCCATGGCGGGAGTCGTGGCCGGCGGCATCCTGTTCGTGATCGGGGCGCTGGTGACCTATGAGGCGGTCTCGGTGTTTTGCGCGTGGGGTGTGGCGTGGCTCGCGCCAGGAGCAGGGCCGGGCGGCGGGGAGGTGGAGGGGCAGTAGGCACAACGAAGGGGCAACCATCAACCGGTTGCCCCTTGCGCATTTCCAGACCTGATTGAGCTTCGGCCCCGCTTCCCCGCCTAAATACTATCCGGCCGCACCATCTCCTCGATCACCGGCGGGGGCGGGACGGTCTCGTCGTCCGGTTCCCGAGGAATCTCCACCACTTCCCCTCGCATCCGACGCAGGATCAGGTCCCGGCGCCACCGCATCCGGCCGGTCCGGTACGCCGGATTCGAGGAGAGCGGGAATGGCAGTGACCCCGCCAGCGACGCCGCCTGCGCCGGCGTCAGCCGGCTCGCCGACCGGTCAAAATAGAACTGGCTCGCCGCCTCGGCACCCCAGATGTTGGGCCCCAACTCCGCCACGTTCAGGTACAGCTCCATCAGGCGCCGCTTGCTCAGCGTTGCCTCCAGCCGATAGGCAGTCACCCCCTCCTTCACTTTTCGGAACGGGTTTCGGTCGGGGGAGAGGTACAGGTTCTTCGCCAGCTGCTGTGTGATGGTGCTGGCGCCGCGCAGCTTGGCGCGTCGGCTCCAAACGGTGGCCAGTGTGTGTCGGAGTTCCGCCCGGTCCTTCGGATCGCTCCAGGCGAATGCTGCGCGGCGGTAGCCCAGGGCCTCGAGGATGGCCAGAAAGTCCATGCCACCGTGCTCGAGAAAGCGATTGTCCTCGCCGATCATCGCGGCGCGCGGCAGCCAGTCTGAAATGGAATCCAGGGGAACGGGCCGATAGGATGGCTCGGCGGGGAAGCCTCTTCCCCGCTTCCCCGCTTCCCCGCCTTGCGCCTGCAAGGCGTTCCCCCGCATCGCCATAAACGCCGTCTGTGCCGGCCAGTGCGTCCGGTACCAGAGCGGCGGTGGCCAGACCGCCACCAGCCAGAGGAGGAAGACTCCCCCGGCGATCGCGGTCCAGCGCAGTGCGGCGCGCAGCACCCGCGTGCTAGCGGGAGCTGATCGTGATGACGGTGTGTGCCTTGAGGGGAATCGGCACCGGCGCCTGGCTCGTCGTGATGACGATATCCGAGTCCAGGGTGTTGGTGCCACCGAGGTAGACGCCGTCCTTGCTGACGTAGTAGGTGCCCACGCCGGTCCCGTTGCCTTCCAGGTCCATGTCGCCACCCGGGCCCGACTGGGTGCCGACCGACGACGTCACACTCGTCGTGTTGATCATCAACGCCTTGGCGTTGTTGTACATCCCTTCACCCGCCGCGGTGAAGGTGGTCTCCATCCGGATGTTGGTGGAACCGTCCTCGGAGCTGGAGCTGTAGGAGAGGGTGTCGGTCCAGACGTCCCCCTTCTTCTTCGTGTGGGCCGCGCCGCGCGGGAAGAAGCCGGCCAGCACCGCCTCGAACTGCTGCGCGCCGGGGCCGCCCTGGACGAGGACGAGGTTGTCGATCTTCCCCTTCTCCGTGAGCAGCCCGCGCCAGGTCGACCCCTTCGAGGAGTCGGCGGCGGCCTGGAGCATGGCCAGCCCCTGCGTGGCGCTGTCGGCGGTCATGCTGTCCAGCACCATGGTCAGGGCGCGGCCGCCGGTGGTGTCCTTGAGCGTCATCGTGAAGAAGCCGGTGAACCCGGCGGAGTTCTTCTGTTCGCCGGCACCCATCGCCGAAAGATCGAGGGTGGACTGGGCGGCGATGGCGACCTTGTAGTGCAGCGTCGTGACCGCGGCATTCGGGTCCGACTGCGTTGGAGCGACAATGAAACCGCCGGCCAGGGCCGCGGTGGAGAGCAGGCGTACGAACATGGGATCCTCGAAGTAGGGGCAAGCGCGGGGCACCGGACCGCTGGGCGCGGGCCGATTCTCGCTCGGAAGAATCTATAACGAACGCCGCCCCGGCGGGGGCCGGGGCGGCGTGGGGCAGGCCATAAGCCGAGTTCTGTACCCTGTTGCCAGGGGATGGTCATCTGTCTGGGACGATCGTCGCCGACCGCCTCGAGCAGCCTACCCGCGGCTCACCGTTGCCGGTGGGGTCGGTGCGGGCCGCACCTCGCCGCTTATTTGGCCTTGCTCCGACTGGGGGTTGCCGTGCCATCGCTGTTACCAGCGACGCGGTGGGCTCTTACCCCACCCTTTCACCCTTACCCTCCGGCGCTTGCGCACCCTCGGGCGGTTTGCTTTCTGTTGCCCTGTCCGTCGCCTTGCGGCGCCCAGGCGTTACCTGGCAGTCTGCCCTGTGGAGCTCGGACTTTCCTCGGATGCCGAAGCACCCGCGACCATCGAGCCTGCCCCGCCTGCAATATAGCCGCCGGGATCGCCTCCCGCCGGGCTCAACCCCGGCCTCGGACCCGCGCCAACCCGGCCTCCGCCTCCTGGCGGAATTCCTCCAGGTCGGGATCGGCTGCCTTCCACTGCTCCAGCACGAGTTGGTACTGTGCGGCCGCCTCCGACTTCCGCCCGAGCTTCTCGTATGCCCAGCCGCGCAACAACCGCATCCGACCAACTGACGCCCATCGCGAGTCGAACCCGCGGGTGTTGAAGCTCTCGGTCTCGAAGTGCTGCAACGTCTTCAGCGTCCCGGTGTAGTCGCCGAGGAGGAACTGCGCCTGGGCGTAGACGGGCATCCACCCGGCGTAGTACTGCTTGCGCATGCTGTCGGGGGCCACCATCGCGGCCCGTGCCGCCGCGGTGTCGTCCCGCATCATGGCGAGAATCGCCGTGATTTCGGGAGGCAACTCTTCCCCGCTGATGGCCTGGTACTCCTCGGCGGGGCGCGGATTCTGGGCTGGACCGGTCAGGAGCCCCAGCGCCGCGCTCTGGCCGCTGTGCAGGATATCCTCGCGCTGGTCTGCCGGCACACTTCGGGCCTCTTCGGCGGTGGCCGCCCAGATCCGGTCCAGCTGTGCGAGGGGCACGCCGGCGGAGCCGTACAAGCCAGACAGCGTCGTCCGCTTCCAGTCGGCGCCCTTCATGTCATGCGGCATCGAAGCGGGCAGCACCTCCGATCGGATTTCGTCAGCCAGCTCAATGACTCGCGCCGCACTGCTGAGGTCGCCGTAGTAGGCGAAGATATTCGCGCCCGACATGACGTCCGCCATGACCGTGGGCGCATCCTCCGCGCCCGCAAAATCGCCCGCCGTGATGGTGGCCAGCGCCGACTTGAGCTCTGCTGCCGCGCGCGTCCCCTCGCCGCTGGCAAACCGGACCCGCGCCTGGAGAAACGGCATCTCCGGGTTGGTCGGATCCACCGAGCGGAATCGCGCCACCTCCGCCATCGCGTCAGGGTACTGCCCGTTGGCCAGGAGGGCGTCCACCATGGCGAGATGGGCGCGGCCCGTGGCGGGCTGGGCCGCGCTCCACGCCCGTGCCGACTCGATCCCGGCGAGCCGTGCCCTGGTCGCTGCGGCCACCCGGGCCGTGCTGTCGACGGTGTTGGCGAAGGCAAACGAGTCCGGCGTCACCAGCAGGATGCCGATCCCCGGCCGGCTCGCGTTGTAGAGCATGAACTGAATGTGATCGTAGGCCAGCGTGTAGTCCGGGGCCAACGCCAGCGTCCGGCGGAAGGCCCGCAGCGATTCCGTCCAGTTCTGATCGTTCCGGTTGTTCACGTCGTGAAACCAGGCGTCGCCCAGGCCGTACCAGGCATCGGCGTCCCGCGGGTTCCTGGCCAGCAGCTGCTGGTAGATGTTCCGCGAGGCGGCGTTCTGGCCCAGGATGAAGAACCGGTACGCGCTGATCACCGCCCGGTCGTGCGCCGGCAGTTGCTGAGAGTAGAGCACCGCCCGGTCGATGGCATTCTGCCCCGTGGAGTCGGCCGTGCCCACCAGCCAGCCCCGCGTCAGCGCCAGCTTGTAGTACGCCAGCCCGAAGGTTGTGTCGACCTGAACCGCCCGCTCGAAGTTCCGCTGTGCTGCGGCAAGTTCCCAGCGGTTGAGCCGGTCCAGCCCGCTGAGGTAGGACCGATAGGCCTCGATCGATGGCGAGGTGACCGAGGCGAGGTCGGCCCACTCCTCACCGGGCGCACCGGAGAGATCGAGCAGCCGCAGCGCGAGCTGGTCGAAACCGGGCCGCGGGTCGTCTGAGATCGGTGCACTCACCTCTGCCACGTCGGTCCGGGTGCCGGTGGCCACATCGAACACCCGCGCCGTCAGGTGCAGGGAATCTCCCACCTGCTGGTAGTCGCCCAGTACCACCGTCCACACCCCTGCCTCGCGGGCGAGCCTTCGCGCCATGTCCAGCCCGATCTCGTCCGTCGCGGTCAGCTTGTGGCGGGCGAGCAGGTCGTGGACCCGCTCGTGGTCCACCACCGTCATGTCGGTCCACTGCGACATGTTGAGCGACAGCATGTTGACGCTGCCGTTGCGCAGCCATTCGATGCTCTGGTCGTCGCGCAGGTTGTCGAATGGGAGCACCAGCATCGAGAGCCGTGGGTTGACCCCATCGGGTGGGCCGGCCGGCCGGCGGGCGACCACGGTCGCGACGATGGCAAGCAGGGCGAGCACCGCCCCCGCCAAGAGGGTGCGGCGACTCCGCCGCCGGGCAAAGAACGGCACCGGTGTCGGTGTGCCACCGAGGGCGGCACGGAACTCCGAGCCCGACTGGAAGCGATCGCTCGGCGCCTTGGCGAGCGACCGCATGATCGCGGCGCCCAGGTCGGCCGGACACTCGGGGCGAATGCGGGTCAGCGTGGTCGGTTGTTCGGAGATGTGTTTTGACACCACGACCCGGTTCGGTCCCACGAACGGCGGATGCCCCGCCACCATTTCGTAGGCCACGACGCCGAGGGAGTAGAGGTCGCTCCTGGAGTCGACATCCTCCCCTGCCGCCTGCTCCGGGCTCATGTAGTTCGGCGTGCCGACCACCATCCCGCTTCCCGTCACCGGTCCCTGAGGACCGGCGGTCTCGGCCGCCAGCGCGCGCGCGATACCGAAGTCTGCGAGCAACGCCCGCCCGCTTCCCGCCTCCAGCAGGATGTTCTCCGGCTTCACGTCGCGGTGCACCAGCCCGGCGCCGGCCGCGGCGTCGATGGCGGCCGCGATGTCCATCGTGATGCGGCGCGCCTCTTCGGGCGGGAGCTTTCCTTCGCGGTTCAGCCGCTCCCGCAGCGATTCGCCGGGGACGCGGTCCATCACGAAATAGAGGATGTCGTCGGCTTCGCCGGCGGTATAGACGGTGACGATGTTCGGGTGCCGCAGGCGCGCGATCATGCGCGCCTCAGCGAGGAATCGCTGGGCGATCGAGGAGTGGATGGCCAGTTCGGGATGGACCGCCTTGACCGCCACGTCGCGCGCGAGCGTGACGTCCCGGGCCAGGAAGACAACGCCCATGCCGCCGCGGCCGAGTTCCGGCCCCAGCTCGTACTGGGATCCGAGTGCGGCCTGCAGGCGCTCGGCGAGTCCGGGGCCTGTGGAGGGCTTGGTCACCCGCGGGCTCCACGTGAGAGGAAGGTCATCCGACACCGGCGGTGGGGCCGCACCGCCGGTCGGTTCTTCAAAATACACTCCGGCCCCCTTCCACACAGGGAGATGTAAGGGTGGGATGCCTGCCGCGCGCAAATGGTTGCCTCGCTGGCGGGCCCGCCCCGGCTCCCGTTGGACTGGTGTTGAGGGGAGACGCCTAGCGTGCCCCTCACCACACCACTACGGAGTGCGCCCGTGCCTGATTCACCTGCCGTGATCCCGGACGGTCCGCCGACCATCGCCGCCGTCCTCTCGCCCGCCGAGCGGATCAAGGTCGAGGCCGCCGGCCAGGGCTGCTTCACCCTCCTGCACCGTGACACCGTGCCTGAGGCGGTGCGCGCCGTCCGGGAGCGGCCGGTGGACGGAATTCTCCTCTCGGTCCACCGCTGTCCCCGGGCCGCCGTCCGGGACGTCCGGCGCCTCGTCCACGACTTCCCGGGGATTCCGACGGTCGCCCTCGTCTCGAGCCACGACGCCTCCGCCAGCGAGATGCTCCTCCACCTCGGAGCCACCGGGCTCCGGCAGGTGGTGGACATCACCGCCCCCACCGGGTGGCAACGTCTCCGCCAACTGATGGCCGCGCCGGTCACCCGCGCCGCCGCCCGCATCCAGGGGCCCCTCCTCACCGCGCTCGGGGAGGTGCCCGCGGACCTCCGCTTCTTCTTCGAGATGGTGGTTCGCCTGGCGCCGGAGATCACGACCGTTCGCGCACTCTGCCGCGCCTGCGAGGTGCGTCCCAGTACGCTCATGTCGCGCTTCGCCAGGGCCGGTCTCCCGTCGCCCAAGGGATACCTCGCCAGCATTCGGCTCCTCCACGCGGCGCATCTGCTGGAGGCGCCGGGGCGCTCCATCGCCGATGTGGCGTACCGCATGGAATACTCCTCGCCCCAGAGTTTCGGGAGGCATATTCGCGCGATGCTCGGCATCACGAGCCTGGAGTTCCGCCGCCGATACCCCTTCCCCACCGCCCTCGCGCGGTTTCTCGAGCTCATGATCGTGCCGTATGGAGGCGTCTGGCCCGTCTTCCATCCCCTGGAAACAGGGAGCTGGGACAGCGGACACTGTCTGGCGGGTCAGGCCCCTCCTCCTCCCCGGCAGTGACCGTCCGCATCGCGCTGACGCCCTCGGCCGCAAAACGAGAACGACCCTCCAGTGAGCTCTGGAGGGTCGTTCGGCGTAATTCAGTCATTGTGACGAGGCTCTGCAGGAGCCGGCGCGGCAATTCCGCTCTCCTTACCGCAAACCCAGCTCGGTAGCCGTCGTCAGCACCGCCACCGTGTGCCCGCGCTCGGTGAGCGCCGCGCGTCCGCCCTGTTCGCGGTCCACCACGGCCAGCACGCCGAGCACCCTGCCCCCCGCCTCTTCCACCGCCGCGATTGCCTGGATGGCGGAGCCGCCGGAGGTGATGACGTCTTCCACGACCACCACGCTGTCTCCCGCGCGGAAGTTTCCCTCGACGCGGCGCTTCGTCCCGTGGCCTTTCGCCTCCTTGCGGACACTGAAGGCGTCGATGATCGGCGGGGCGGCCCGACTCGCCAGTGCCACCGCATAGGCGACCGGATCGGCGCCCATGGTGAGCCCCCCGACCGAGGCGGGAGTCCACCCCTGCGCGCGGATGGCGGCCACGCCAAGCGTGCCGATGAGATGCAGTCCCTCGGCGGACATGGTGGTGGGTCGGGCGTCGATGTAGTAGGTGGAGCGGGCGCCGGAGGCGAGGGTGAAGTCGCCGTGGCGGATGGAGCGGTCGTGGAGCAGCTGCAGGAGCGCCGCGTGCTCGTCCACCGTCACTCCTTGCCGAACAACCCGGAGAGAAAACCCTTCTTCTTTTCGGGCTCGGACCGGGCTGCCGCGCAGAACCGGGTAGCGAACTGCTTGATCGTCGCCGGGCGCTTCTTGAGGTCGCGCTCCAGGCCTGCCATCAGCGCCGCCTCGAGGTCGGGGCCGAACTTGGAGTTCTTGGCCACTTCGCTCAGCGGACGGGGCGTCTGGGTCAGCAACTGCTGGAACAGCTCCCGTGGGGACTTGCCCGGGAAGGGGAGTTCGCCCGTCAGCAGGTAGTAGGCGATGGTGGCCAGACTGTAGACGTCCGCCTGCTCACCGACCAGTTCGCCGGACAGCGCCTCCGGTGCCACGTACTGCAGAGTGCCCACGAAGAAGCCGGCGCGGGTGAGCCGTTCCTCCTGGGGAAGCTCGGCGTCACGGGCGATCCCGAAGTCCAGCAGCTTCGCGACCTGCGTGGCGGGATCGTACATGATGTTGGCGGGCTTGAGGTCGCGATGGATGATCCCGGCGCTGTGCGCCGCGGTCAGCGCCGCACCGACCTGCTCGACGATCTGGGCCACGACCGCCGGCGCCAGCGGGCCGGACCGGGCGGCAAAGAGCTCGAGCGCCTCACCCTCCGCCCATTCCAGCGCGAGGAAATACGCCCCGTTCTCCTCACCGTATTCCCAGGTGCGGACGACGTTCGGGTGTACCACGCGCACGCCAAACTCGGCCTCGCGCAGAAAGCGCTTGACCGCGATCGGGTCCTGACCGAGCCTCGGACGGAGCACCTTGATGGCCGTCGGGCCGCGCTCGGGGTGCTCGGCCCTGTAGACCAGGGCCGTGCCACCTTCGCCGACATGTTTTACAAGGCGGTGGCCGGCTACCGTGCGGCCAATGAGTTCGTCTGGCGTCATGAGAGTGAGGGAAGGTACTCGCCGTCGGCGAGGCCGGCAAGCATCAGACCGGTTCGCGCTTGACCCTGCTTCGGCGCAGGGGATACCCTTCCCTGCGCCGCCAGCCCTGAATTCCCGCCAGTTTTCGAAGGGGGCCTCGTGCTCCGGTTCCGTTCCAGTCTCCTCATGCTCCTCGTGCCATTGACGGCCTGCAGTTCCTGGCAGCGGGTGGGGCACAGCTCCACGCCCTCGCCTGAGGAGAACCTCACCAGCCTCTTCGACATGCCCGCCGTCTATCGATCGATGGGGCGGCTGGCGTCCGGCTCCCCACTTCCGTTCGTCGGCACGATCGCCGTCGCGGCGGGACCGGGCGATTCAGTCAAGGCGATCCTCGGGCTCTCCATCGAGAACCGCGCGCTCTCATTCCGCAAGGAGGACACCAACTTCCTGGCCGAATATCGGGTGGAGATGTACCTCGAGTCGCCTGACGCCCCACCGATCCGGTTCGCGCGAGACCAGGAAATCCGGGTCACCGAGTTCGCGGAGACGATGCGCAACGATGAAAGCGTGCTCTTCCAGCAGCTCTTCCACCTCAAGAGCGGGGAGTATCGCATCACGGTCTCCGTCCGGGATCCGCTCTCGGGGCGGCAGACCCAGGCCGAAGCCAACTTCGTGGCCCCGGACTTCGGCGCCGCCTCATTCAGCGCACCGATCCTGGCGTACCAGGTCACGGGGAGGCGCAGCCGGGCTCAGGATCTTGCGGTCGTGCTGAGCCCTCGCGGGACCGTGAACTACGGCGGTGACACGCTCCTCGCCTTGGTCGAGGGCTACAACTTCCCCGAACCGACCGCCGTCCCCTTCGAGATTATCGACAATTTCGACAGCGTCATCAGCCGTGACACGCTCCGATTCACCGGCGCCCGCGAAGTCGAGTCACAGGTGGTACGGATCGTTCCCGACAGCCAGCCCCTCGGCGAACTGCGGATTCGGGTCGGGAAGGACTCCGCGGCCCGGGAGACCAGCGCCCTCGTCTCCTTCTCCGGAGCGTGGATCCTGACGAACTACGTGGAGATGGTGGACCTGCTGCGCTACTTCGGACACGAGGACCTGGTCAAGCAGCTGAAGAAGGCGCCGCCCGACGAGCGCCCCCGGCTCTGGCAGGAGTTCTACAAGAAGACCGACCCCGTTCCGGCGACGCCGGAAAACGAGGCGCTCGAGCAGTACTTCGGCCGCATGGCGATCGCCAATCAGCGCTTTACCGACGAGGAAGTGCCCGGCTGGCGTACGGACCGAGGGATGGTCTTCATCACCCTCGGCGATCCGGAGGAGATCTACAATGGCAGTTCCACGCCGCAGGGCAGGATTATCCGGTGGACCTATACCCAGCTGCGCCTCGAGGTGGTGTTCGAAGACACCTCCAACGTCAGCCGGTTTCGCCTGACGTCCGCGTCGCGCTCGGCGTACGATCGGGTCCTCGCGCGGGTCCGCCGGGGAGAGTCGTGACCGAGAACGGCCCCACCGGGGACGCGCCGCGACTCTTCCTCATCGACGGGTTCGCCCTGATCTACCGGGCGTTCTTCGCGATGATCTCCCGCCCGCTGCGCACCGCCAAGGGCGAGAACACTTCCGCCGCCTGGGGCGTCGCCAATTTCCTCGCGCGGCTGCTCGACAAGCACCAGCCGTCCTACGTGGTCTGGGTGCATGACGCAGGGAATTCCTTCCGGAACGACAAGTACCCCGAGTACAAGTCCACACGGGAAAAGCTCGACGCGGAACTGCAGGCCGACTTCGACACGGCCGTCGAGCGCATCACCCAGCTCCTCGCCGCCTGGCACGTACCGCTCGTGGCCGTCGAGGGGTACGAGGCGGACGACGTCATCGGCACCCTCGCGGTGCAGGCCGCCGCGCAGGACGTCCAGGTCGTGATCGTCTCGGGCGACAAGGACTTCTACCAGCTGATCGGCCCGCGCGTCGCCCTGCTCAACCCGGGGCGCGGCGGTCCCGGCGCGGTGGAGGAGATCTACGTCGACGAATCCAACGCCGCCGACCGCCTCGGCGTGCCGCCCGGCCAGGTCACCGACTACCTCGCGATGGTCGGCGACAGCTCCGACAACGTGCCAGGCGTCAAGGGCATCGGCGACAAGGGGGCGCGCAAGCTTCTCGAGCGAATACGGCGACCTCGAGACGATCCTGGCGCACGCCGCGGATGTCTCGGGGAAACGGGCCCGCGAAGCACTGCTGGAGCACGCCGACCTCGCCCGACTCTCCCGCGAGCTGGTGACGATCCAGAAAGACGTTCCGACGACCTTCGATCCGAAGGCGATGGCGCGCCAGGAGCCCGATCGAGAGGCGCTCGCACGAGTCCTCGCCGAGCTCGAGTTCTACGGGTTGGCGAGGAGACTGGGGCTCGCCGATGGCGAGGCGGGGACGCGGGAAAGCGGGGACGCCGAAACTGCAGAGGCTTCCTCGCCTCTTCGCTTCCCCGCTGACACCCTCGCAGTCGCCGTGATCGATGACCCGGCTGAACTTCCGGAGCTTGCTCGGCGACTGCGAAGAGCCCCCCTCGTCGCGCTCGACACCGAGACCACCTCGCTCGAGCCACACGACGCGGAGTTGCTCGGTCTCTCCCTCGCGGCGAGTGCGACCGAAGTCTGGTACCTCCCCTTCGGTCACCGGCCGCGCTCGGGCGCCCTGGCGGCGCCAGAACCGGTGCGCAACCTCCCGCCGATCACCGACCCCGCCTGTGCGCCGATCGCCGAGCTGCTGCGCGACGCCTCGGTGCCCAAGGCGGGTCAGAACATCAAGTACGACTGGCAGGTGCTGCGCCGTGCCGGCATCGAACTTGGCGGCGTGGCCTATGACTCGATGCTCGCCAGCTTCGTCCTCGACCCGGGCCGTCGCTCCCACGCCATCGATGCGCTGAGCCTCGAGCACCTCGGCAGGGGAATGCGGAGCTATACCGATCTCACCGGCAAGGGAGCGGCCCAGATTCCCTTCGCCGAAGTCCCGGTGGCCGACGCCGCGGCATACTGCGGCGCCGACAGCGCCACGGTGCTGGCGTTGCACGAGTTCTTCGCGCCACAGCTGAAGGAGATGGCGCTCGAACCGCTCTTCGAGACGCTCGAGATGCCGCTGGTCGAGGTGCTCGTGGACATGGAGTGGGCGGGGATCGCCATCGACCACGCCCTGTTTGAGCGGCTCTCCCGCGAAATGGCGGTCGAACTGGCGCGGCTCGAGGCCGAGATCCACGCGGCCGCGGGGACGACCTTCAATCTCAATTCCCCGAAACAACTCGGCCAGGTCCTCTTCGAGCAGCAGCAGTTGCCGGTGCTGAAGAAGACCCGCACCGGCCCCTCCACCGATGCCGATGTGATGGAGCAGCTGGCCGCCATGGGGCACGAAGTCCCCCGGCTGATCCTCGAGTACCGGGAATTGCAGAAATTGCGCTCGACGTATGTGGAGGTTCTCCCCGCGCGCGTGAACGCCGCCACCGGCCGGATTCACACCAGCTTCAACCAGACCGGCGCCGCCACCGGCCGGCTCAGCTCGTCGGACCCCAACCTGCAGAACATCCCGGTGCGCACGCCACGGGGCGAGGAGATCCGCGCGGGATTCATCCCCGCGGAGGGCTGTCTCTTCCTTGCGGCGGACTATTCGCAGATCGAACTTCGGCTGATGGCGCACCTCTCCGGCGATCCCGCCTTTACCACCGCGTTCCGCCAGGGAGACGACATCCACCGGCAGACGGCGGCCATCATCTTCGGCGTCCCCCTCGCGGAGGTGACGTCCGAGATGCGCGCCCGCGCCAAGACGATCAACTTCGGCACCATCTACGGGCAGGGGCCGTTCGCACTCTCGAAACAGCTGGGGATTTCACAGGAAGAGGCGAAGGAGTTCATCGCGCAGTACTTCGAACGCTTCGCCGGGGTTCGGACATTCCTCGACCGCCAGGTGGAGATCGCGCGAGAGCAGGGATACGTGGAGACGCTGCTCGGCCGCCGCCGCTATATCACCGACATCCGGGAGAAGAACTTCAATGTCCGGGCGTTCGCCGAGCGGACCGCGCAGAACACGCCCCTGCAGGGTTCCGCCGCCGACCTGATCAAGGTGGCCATGCGACGCATCCATGACGCGCTGCGCGAGGGAGAGTACCGCACGCGGATGCTTCTGCAGGTGCACGACGAACTCGTCTTCGAGGCGCCGGAAGACGAGGTCGAGCGGGTGCGGCCGCTGGTGAAGGGGCTGATGGAAGGGGCGGCGACACTCTCGGTGCCGCTCGTGGTGGATGTCGGTGTGGGAAAGAACTGGCTGGAGGCGAAGCGGTAGCGGGGGTTTGATCAGTCCTCGTTCTTCGGCGCCTGCCGCACTCCCGGCCACCAGTTCCAGCGCCCGGCGATGTGCATGAACGCCGGCACCAGGACCATCCGAATCAGCGTCGCGTCGAGCAGCACGGCCACGGCCAGGCCGAAGCCGAGGAACTGGACCATCAGCACCCGCGCGAAGGCGAACGCGCCGAAGACGAAGATCATGATCAGCGCCGCCGAGGTGATCACCGAGGCGGTGGCGGAGAGGCCTTCCATCGTCGCCTCGTCGTTCTTGCCGGTGCGATCGTACGCCTCCTTGATCCGGCTCAGCAGGAACACCTCGTAGTCCATGCTCAGTCCGAAGACGATGGCGAAGACCATCACCGGCACGACGACGTAAATCGCCGAGGTCGGGCCGTCCAACCCGAAGAGCCCTGCCCCCCATCCATACTGGAAAACCAGCACGCTGAGCCCGAAGGTGGCGCTCACCGAGAGGCTGTTCATGACGATCGCCTTGATCGGGACCAGCACCGAGCGGAAGGCGATGGCGAGCATGATCGCCGTCACGCCGAGGACCACGCCGATCAGCAGGGGGAAGACGTCGAGCAGGTCGTCCTGGAAATCGGTGGCCGCCGCCGTGTAGCCGCCCACGACAATCGTCGCCCCCTTGAGTCCGCGGATCGGCTCGCGGACGCGGACGCGGATGTCCCGCACCAGGTCCATCGACGTGGTCAGGCTCGTGGTGTCAGCCGGGAAGACGTCCACCAGCGCGATCCGCTGGTCGGTCCCGAGGTAGGCGTCGAGAAAGTCCCCCATCTCGGCGCGCGCCGCCGGCAGGTCGCTGTAGAAGACCGAGTATTCCAGCAGCGACGCGTCGCGGCGAGCCGTCATCAGGCTGGTGACGCGACCGACGCGCGGGTCCGCCGCCAGGGAGTCGGTCAGGTTGCGGAGGCCGCGCAGGCGGGTCGCGGTGGTGATCGTCTCGCCCTCCGGAATCTCCACCAGGACGCGGATCGGCAGCATCACCCCGGATGCGCCCATTGCGGCGAGGGTTTCCGCTCCCCGCCCCGCCTCGGTGGCGCTGGGCCACCAGTGGCGGGAGGGGAGGCCGATCTTGAGGAGAAAGACGGGGGCGGTGAGCAGTGCGACAGCGAGCCCGCCCAGAGTGAGGGCGCGGTAGGGGTGCCGGCTCAGCGAGCGTGCCCACCGCTCCCAGATCGTCGGCGCGTGGTACCAGGCGAGGCGCTTGGCCAGCCAGCGCGGCTCGTCGATGGCGCGCCCGAGAATCGCGAGGAGCGCCGGGAGCAGCGTGGTCGAGAGCATCACCGCCACGGCCACGACCACCAGCCCGCTCAATCCGATGCTCCTGGTTTCGACCATCGGCGGAATGAGCAGGGCGGCGAAGCCCACCAACACCGTCAGCCCCGAAGTAATGACGGCGGAGCCTGCCGTCGCGAGGGTGCGCCTCGCCGCCTCGTGGCGTCGGAGGCCCCGTTTCAACTCTTCCCGGAACCGGGTGACGATCAGCAGGGAATAGTCGATCCCGACCCCGAGCCCGATCATCGTCGTCAGGTTGAGCACGAAGACTGACATCGGGGTGAAGAGCGCGACCAGGCCGATGATGGCCAGCGCCACGAAGATGGCCAGAATGCCAACCGCGACCGGGAGCAGTGCCGCGACCAGCGCACCGAAGGCGAGCACCAGCACAATCAGCGTCAGCGGGAGGACCCGCACCTCGCTTCGCCGGCTGTCGTCGGCGCTCACGCTGCGGATATCGAGGTCGAGGGCGGCGCGGCCCGTCACGATGACCCGGTAGTCCCCGGCATCGGGGAACTGGGACATCGCGCGCCGGATGGCGGTGCGGGCGGGAACGACGTACTCCCCGGCATCCGCGCCCCGAACGTTCAGGGCAGCGAGGACGAGGGTCGTCCTGCCGTCGTCGCTGATGAAGAGGGAATCGCCGAGGGTGGGGAACGAGAGAATGGACCGGACGTACGGCTCGCGGCGCAGCACCGCGATGAGCGTATCGAGCACCGCGGCGGGGCCGGGCCGGTCGATCGGACTTGGCGCTTCGAGCGTGATGGCGAAGAACTCGCCGATCGATCGGCTGAAGCGGCTCTGGAGAAGCCGGTCGGCCAGCACCGCTTCGGTCTCCCGCGTGCTCCCGCCCCGGAGGTCGAGGCGCTCGGGCGTGTGTCGCGCCTGAATCACCGCCACGGTTCCGATGACCACCCAGAGCCCGATGACCGCCCACCGATACTTGACGACGGCCCGCGCAAACAACCTCATGAACACTGCGTGGTCTTCTCCTGGTCGGCAGGGTCGGCGAGGGGAGCCGGAACCAGCCAATGTTAGGGGACGGGTGTCTCGTCCGCTACCCGATGTAGCGGCGGTTCCGCCATCCAACCCATATTTACGTCGCTCATGCAACGAATCCTGACCCTGCTCCTCACGGCGCTCGTCGTCCTGCTCTTCGTCGGCACCGCCCGGCGGTATCGATTCGCGCGTGCGCAACAGACGCTGGCGGCGGCAAACGCCCCCGACGTCGATTCGGCGCCGGTCACCGCGCCTGACAGCGCGCGCTTCGCGGCCCTGTCACTTCTGGCTCGCGATGCCGGACAAACATACCTCGATTCCATGCTGTCGAGCACCGACTCCCTGGTCCGGCGCTGGCCCGATCGCGGCGGCCGCCCCTTTCGGGTGGCCATTCTCGAGGGAGGTACCCCCGACTACGGGGTGCGGATGGCGGACTACGTCCGGGAGGCAACCTCGCGCTGGCAGGCGGCGGACGTCGGTCTCTGGTTCTCGTTTACCGGCGACAGCGCCGATGCGGACATCGTGGTGCAGTGGCGGGAGAGCTTCGACCACGGCAACCAGGCCGGCGTGACCGACTTGCGCTGGTCGAACGCGGGGCCGGTGGTGCGCGCCTACGTGTCGCTCGCGACCCGCAACGGCGGTGACTCGCTCTTCACCGATGAAGCGCTGCTCGGCGCGGCGGTCCACGAACTCGGACATTCCGTCGGGTTGCCCCACTCCGCCGACAGCAGCGACGTGATGTACCCCATCACACGGGTGACGGAGCCATCCACACGCGACCGCGCCACCGTCCGGCTGCTCTACTCCCTGCCCCCCGGCTCACTCCGAGCTCTCCGGCCGCGGTAGCGGCCCGGTGTCCGATCGCCCGCTGGTTCTCTACGACGGCCGCTGCGGTTTCTGCCGCGACTGGTCCCGCCGACTGGCACGCTGGGACGGACACGATCGCCTTCACCAGGTTCCGAGCCAGGAGCGCCACACCATCGCGGGCCTTCCCACGCTGTCAGACGCCGACCTCGACGCGGCCCTCCATGTCGTCCTCCCGGATGGACGGGTCGAGCGGGGTGCCCGGGGGGTGATCGCCCTCCTCCCCTGGCTGCGCGGCGGGCGTGTGCTGGGGTGGCTGGCCAGGATACCGGGAGTGACGGGGGTCGCCGATGCTGTCTATCGCTGGGTCGCGCGGCACCGCCACGATCTCGGATCGGGTGGTGACGGGTGCGAGTTGCGTTGACGCGCCGAGGGCGCACGCGATAGGTTGCCGTGAAGGAGGTGGACCATGCTGACCGTCGAACTGGTACGGAAGGCGCTGAAAGGCGTGAAGGATCCCGAGCTGGGGCTCAACGTCGTGGACATCGGGCTGATCTACGACGTCACCCTGTCGGAAGCGGGTGATGTGCACATCACGATGAGCCTGACCTCCCCGGGCTGCCCCTCGGGGCCGGAGATCATGGGCGACGTCGAGTCGGTGGTGGCCGACCTCGAGGGCGTAAACAGCGTCGAGGTGGAGCTGGTGTGGGAGCCGTACTGGACGCCCGACCGGATGGATCCCCGGGTGCGGGCCTTCCTCGGCTAGTCGTCAGCCACCGGCCGGAGCCTCGGGCGGCTCCGGCACGGCGGCCAGCAGTTCCTTCCCGAATTCCTCCCGCTGCCAGCGACGCATCGATGGAATCGCCTCGAGCGCATCGAGCGTCGTCGGCGCCTGCCGCGCAATCTCCTCCAGCGTCCCGTTGGGACAGGCCACTCCCGGCGCCAGGTCGAGCCGTTTCGCGATCAGGTTGCGGGCGGCCTTCAGTCGATCGAGGCGAGCGTCGGCCGCGGGGTCCGGAGCCCGGCGCGCTGGGCGGGGCAGTCGGGGGAGGTCGCGCTCGGAGATCGCCATTGCCTGCTCGATGGCGTCGAGAATCTCGGCGCCGCGCCGTGCAATGGTCTCCGGGCCGACCCCTTTCACCCGCTGCAGCTCTTCCAGCGTGCGAGGCGGCTGCCGCGCCATCGTGAAGAGGGGCTCGTTGTTCAGAATCCGGAAGGAAGCGCGGTCGAGGCGGCGTGCGGTGCCCTCGCGCCAGTCGTAGAGGGCCCGGAGCAACGCCAGTTGCCGCCCCTTCAGCGCCTTGGCGCCCTTGAGCCGCAGGTAGGAGGACTCGCCGGGCTCCACCGCCGCCCAGGCCACCCCCTCGAGCAACGCGAACTCCTCCTCCACCCAGGAGAGCCGTCCCAGGGCGTCCAGCTGCCCTCGGAGTTCGTCGCGCAGTTTGGCGAGGTAGTGCGTGTCGGTGGCCGCGTACGCCAGCATCTCGTCGGACAGGGGACGTGACGACCAGTCCGCGCGCTGGTATTTCTTGTTGAGGGTGACGCCGAAATACTTCTGGAGCAGCGCGGCGAGGCCGATGCCCGGTTCATTGAGGAACTGGGCCGCGATCCTCGTGTCGAAGAGGCGAGCGGCGCGAATCCCGTACTGACGTTCGAGCAGTCGCAGGTCGTAGTCGGCATCGTGGAAGATGACTTCGATCTGCGGGTCGGCGAGGATCGCGGCGAACCGGTCGAACCGTTCCACGGCGAGGGGATCCACGACCGCGGTGCGGTCACGCGACGAAATCTGGAGCAGGTAGACCCGATCCTCGTACCGGTGGAAGCTGGCGGCCTCCGTGTCCACGGCGAGCAGGGGCTCGGTGGCGAGAGAGTCCAGGAGGCGGTCAAACGACTCCTGGTCAGCGATGACCTCGACATCGAGGGCCGACTCGGGGGAGCCGGGGCGTGGCGTGGCGTTGGAGGCGGGAGGCATCCCGAATAGTGCCGACACCGACCTGCAGTCGCAACTGTGGCGATTTTCGATACTGTATTACGACAGTTAGTTGTAACTATCGCGACACTGGCCTCTGTCTAGGCCTGACTTATCCTCCCGCCCCGTCTAGATTCCTGCGCTGTCGAGTCCCCCGTTCCATCCCTAACGAGTGCACTTCGGAGTCACGATGTCCCGACTGTTCCCCACCCGGCCCCTCCGCTCCCTTCCCTGGTTCGTCGCCGCGTTGACCGTGGCGGCCGCCTGCAGCGACAAGCCGGCGAACGTCAACACCGTCGACACCGGTCCGCTGGTCGCCGACTCCGCGGGCTTGCGCATCGTCAGTGACACCGCGCCGTCGTGGGGAACCGCGCAGCTGTGGACCGTGGGGAATGAACCGACGCTCGATCTCGGTGAGCCGGAACAGCCGTTTGTCGGAGTGGCTCCCGTCCTGCGATTGAGCGATGGCCGCATCGCGGTGGTCGATGGCTCCCAGCAGAACATCCGCTACTTCGACGCAACGGGGAAGTTGCTGATGACGATCGGCGGGAGAGGGCCGGAGCCGGGGCAGTTCCACGCACTCGGCTGGATCGGCCGCGGGATGGCCGACACCCTGGTGGCGTATGACTTCGTGGCGCGCCGCCTCACGATTTTCGACGGCAAGGGCAACTTCGTCCGCGTCGCGCCGCTCCTCCCCGCCGATCCGGAGGCCCTGGCCGAACCGCTCGCTACGTTCACGGACGGCTCCGTGCTCTTCCGGCTCACGACTTCCCTCAACCCGTTCCCCGGCAAGGTGGGCCAAGTCGTTCGCGACTCTGCCAACTATCTCCGGTTCGGGCTCGATGGCCTGCCCAGCGCATCCCTCGGGCTGTATCCGCAGAGCGAGGCTTTCGGCGTTCAGGTTCGGGCCGAGGGCCCGCCCTCCCCGTTTCCCCTGCCGTTTGGTTTGGTTACCGCGGCCGCGCTGCGCGCCGACACGATGCTCATCGGGACCGGAACGACCTTCGAGGTCGCCTCGGTCGGGCCCGACGGTGCACCGGTGGGTCTCCTCCGTGCGCCGATCGAGCGGGAGCGCGTGACACCCGAAGTGGCCAAGGAGTACACCGCGGCGGCCATCACGCGACTCAAGGCCGGGGCCCAGACGCTCAATACGCCGCTTCCCAACAGCCTCATCGAAGCGCTGGAAAAGGCGCCCTTCCCGGCCATGAAGCCCGCATTCGGGCGGATGATTGTGGACGAGACCGGCGCCCTGTGGCTCTCGGCGCCGCTCACTCCGCCGGCTGCTGCCACCAGCTGGACGGTTTTCGCGCCGGACGGCACCTGGCTCGGTACGGTCACAACGCCCGAGGGTTTCCGTGTCGACGAAATCGGCGTGGACCACCTGCTCGGCATGTACCGCCAGGTGCATGGGCAGGAGCGCGTCCGGAGCTACCCGCTGACGCGGGGCACCGCCAACTGAGTCAGTCTCGCTTGGCGACCAGTTCCAGGCCGGCGGCGATCTCCTCGAACGCCTTCGCCAGGGTCTTGTAAAACTCGACATCTGGCGTTGGCGTGCCGCCGAGGGCGGCATCAAGTTGGATCTTGCGGGCGAGCCGCGCGGCGTGGCGGATGTAATCGGTGGTCGGGGGCATCGGCGACTCCCGGTTGGGGTGCAAGTGGCTCGGCTGGACGAGACGATCGCTGCGAGGGAGAATAGCTGATGACTGGGGCGCCTGTCGTCTTCACGGTCTATCCCGGCGACTGTGATGCGTATGGACATCTCAACCAGGCATCGTTCCTGGCCTATTTCGAACGGGCACGCTGGCAGATGCTCGCCGATGGGCCGGGGATTGATCTCTTCGAGCGCGAGGGTGTCTGGCCGGCCGTCCGCCGCGCGGTCATCGAGTATCATGCCCCCGCCTACCCCGGGCAGTCACTCCGCTTCCAGCTCACCGTCATTCGGCTCGGCCGGACCAGTTTCACCATGCGTCAGGTGGCGCGCCGTGAATCGGACGACGTACTGATCGCCACCGCCGAATCGGTCTTCGTCTGCATCAGCCGCGATGACACCCCAGTCACCATCCCGCCCGCCGTGAAGGACTTCCTCATTCCAGCGCTCCCGTCCGCCTCCGCTTCGCAGCGGCTGGTGTCCGTGCATGGTGTGGAATTGGCGCTCGATGATCGTGGAAGCGGTCCCGCGCTGCTCTTCGTCCACGGGTACCCGCTCGATGGCACCCTCTGGAGACACCAGGCCGGTGCCTTTCCCGGCTGGCGCACGCTGATCCCCGATCTCCGCGGGATGGGGCGATCCGACGCCCCCGATCTCGGCTACAGCATGGCCACCTATGCGGACGACCTGGCCGCACTGCTCGACGCCGTCGGGGTCGACGATGTGGTGCTCGTCGGGTTGTCGATGGGAGGGTACGTCGCCTTCGAGTTCCTCCGCCGTCACCGGCCCCGGGTTCGCGCGCTGGCGCTCGTGGACACGCGTGCCCAGGCCGATAGCGCAGAGGGGCGGCGCGCCCGGGAGACGGCCATGGCCGATGCGCGCGACGGAGGCGCTCCGCTGATTGCCGACCAGATGCTCCCGAGGATGCTGGCGAAAGGCGCTCCCGAATCGCTGCGCGAGTCGGTCAGGGCCATGATGGCGGCGACGCCGGTGCCCGGCATTGTCGGGGCCCTCGCCGCCATGCGCGACCGCCCCGATTCAACGGAACTGCTTCCGGCACTGGAAGGCCTGCCCACCCTGGTGGTCGTCGGAGCCGAGGATACGATCACACCCCCGGCAGCGGCCGAGGCGATGGCCAAGGCGATCCCCGGAGCCAGGCTGGCGGTCGTTCCGGAGGCGGGGCACCTGGCGCCGCTCGAGCAGCCGGAGGCCTTCAACCAGCATCTGCAGACCCTGCTGGTCCGGCTGGGGGAAGGGCCCCAATCGCCGGGGTGAAACCTTTTGACCCTCTCAGGTGTCTTATCTATTGAGGCGCTGGTTCGGTTGGTATCACGCCGGCCTCCGACGTCTCTGTAATCCTTCCTACCTTCGGCTCCGGGACCGCGGCCAAGCAGTACGGTTCCGGGGCCGCCTCGCGTCTATACCCCACGAATCCATCGGACCACCTCACCTTCGTCACCACTTGCCGACCGTCACTCGCCGGGTGACTCTTTGAGGCGAGCCCCCAAAGAGAAACGGCGCCACCCTGTGGGCGGCGCCGCGTCGTTCGTCGGGCGGTTGGGCTACCGGTCCGGTCGGCCCGGGGGATTGTCGCCTTCAAAGACCACTTTGTTCTTCTCGATGAACTCAGTGTATTGCGGCGGAACATCTTCTTCCGGGAAGATCGCGGTCACCGGACATTCCGGTTCGCAGGCGCCGCAATCGATGCACTCGTCCGCGTTGATGTAGAGTTGGTCTTCGCCTTCGTAAATGCAGTCCACCGGGCAGACGTCAACACACGCCCGATCCTTGACACCAATGCAGGGTTCCGTGATCACGTACGTCATCGTGCCAGCCGCTCCCTCGGGAAGATGGTCCGCCGCACAGGGGGTGCGGCGAGTCCTGCGGCAAGTATTGCGGACTCCCTTCCCGCGGCGCAAGGGGTGGGCTGTCGCAACCTTCGTCGCCCTGGCCACCGGCGCTGCTCCGCTGACCGCGCAGGCGCCCGCCTGCTCCACCGGACGGACGGCGCTCGTCCTCTCCGGTGGCGGTGCAAAGGGCGTCGCCCACCTCGGGGTCATCGCGGCGCTCGACAGCCTCGGCGTGCGCCCCGACTACGTCGTCGGCACCAGCATGGGCGCGATCGTGGGAGCGCTTTATGCCGGTGGCGCATCGTCGCGGCAGGCCGACTCCCTCGCGACCCTGTACAGTCCGACCGCCCTGTTCGGTTCTTCCGCTCCCCCGGGTCCGCACGCCTGGGCGCCGTTCTCACCACTGCTGACCTGGGCGGTCGGCAAGAAGGGTTTTGCGCTTCAGAACCCGACCGTCGACGAGGCCGACGCCAATTCGCTGATCTCGGCGCTCCTGTTGCGGCCCAATCTCCTGGCCCAGGGCGACTTCGACCGATTGCCGATTCCGTTTCGGGCGGTGGCCACTGACCTCGTCACGCGGGACACCGTCGTGCTCTCCTCCGGCGATCTCGCCCAGGCGGTTCGGGCGAGCATGTCGGTACCGCTGGTCTTTCCGCCGGAGCAGATCGATGGCCGACTGCTCGTCGACGGCGGGCTCTCCGCCAATGTGCCGGTGACGATCGCGCGCGGGCTGCCGGGCGTCACCCGCGTCATCGTCTCCGACGTCTCCTCCAGACTCCTGACCGACGAAGAACTTCAGGCGGGGCCGCTCGCGGTCGCCGATCAGCTCGCCAATTTTCTCTTCGTCCAGCCCCCCGACTCCCTCGGGCCGGACGACGTCTACATTCGCACCCACTTGGAGCAGTTCAAGAACCTGGATTTCGCCCCGGCCACGATGGACTCGATCTGGCGCCGGGGACGCCTGGCCGCCGACTCGGCGCTTGCCGCCGCCGTGTGCCTCCCATTGGGACCGGCACCGTCAGGTGTCGTACCGGCGCGGGTGGCCAGCTTCACCCTGACCGGTGGCGCGCCGGCCGACGCCGCCCTGCTCCAGCGCTACCTCGGACTCTATCCCGGGTCCCCGATCGATGAGGCGCTCCTCGCGCGGCAAGTCAACGCGGTCAGCGGAATGGGGGCGTATACGGAGGTGTGGCTTCATCCCGTGCCCGCATCCCGCGATCGGGTGGCGTTTCACGCCACTGTGGTTCCGGCACCGTCCAAGCTCGCGGGGGTGACGGTGGCGTATGACCGCGACCTCGGTGCCAGGGCCGGCATGATGTACCTCAATCGACGATTCACCGGCAATCCGCTCGAACTGAGCGCGATGCTCGGCGTCGGCACGCTCACCAACGACATCACCCTCGGCCTGCGTCGGTACTTCGGCGCCGGCCGCACCTGGCTGGCTCCGACGGTGACGGTTCACCTGCAGAACCAGGCGATCAACTTCTACACGGACGACGGCATCGACGCCGGACAGACCGACACCCAGCAGGGCGTGGTCTTCGCCGGCGTCGAACAGGGATTCTCGGCTGGCTGGGTGCTCGGGGTCGGATTCGACGGGCGGAACTGGAACGGCGGCGAGGTTCCGCTGGGGAGTGACGACTCGACCACCGACGGCATGAGCGCCGGGGTGCGGCTCTTCGGTCGGCGGCCCCATGGCGCGTGGAAGACGGACGCGTCGCTGGTCTGGTCGGAATCGTATCAGCTCGGCTCGCTTGCGACCTCGTACACGTTCACCTTCGGGAAGTTGTCGCTGACACCGATCGCCCGCCTCGGCTGGGGTGCCGACTTGCCGTTGCAGGATCAGTTCCCCCTCGGGGGCACGGCCGGGTTTCCGGGGTTGTCGGTCGAGGAACTTCGAGGGGACCGGGAACTCTTCGGCGGACTCGAGCTGTCGCACCCGATCCGGGGCTCGCTGCGGTGGGAGGTCCTGGCGGCGGTGGGGCGGAGTGCGACCGGCGGCGACTTGTTCACCGACACCGATTGGCTGGGCGGGGCTCGCGCGGGGATTGCCGTGGAGACACCGATCGGCGACGTGCAGGCCGCCTACGGTATTACCACCACCGGCACCGACAATGTCTACGTGCGAATCGGGCGCTGGTTCTAGGCCGGGATGCAGATTCCGATTCTGTCATTGCGAGGAGGCCCCGTGAGGGGACGACGAAGCAATCTCGAGCGAGATTGCTTCGGCCGCATTGCGGCCTCGCAATGACAGAAATGGGCGGACAAACAGGTGTGCGAGTCGATCCTGGCGAGGCTCAAATCAGCCCGGTGAGTGGCGTGGCGTAGCTGGCATGGCGCGGTTCCGGCTCGCCGTAGCGTCCCTCCGAGGCGTGCAGCCGGTTCCACTCCTCACGCAGGCAGAACGGGTCGAGCCCGTGGGGTCGATCGACGGCGAGCACCCCGTCGAGATGGTCGATCTCGTGCTGGAGCAGTTCTGCGCGATCCCCTTCCAAATCCACCTCGTGGGTGTCTCCCTTGATGTCCTGGTACTGCACCCGGATCCGGTAGGCCCGCGACACCTGCACCATCAGGTTCGGGAACGAGAAGCAGTCGTCCCAGACGCTGAAGTCCTCGGTGCCGATGTCGATGATCTCCGGATTGATCAGCGGCCACGGCTTGTCCATCTCCACGTAGACCATCCGGACAGGTGCCCCGATCTGCGGGGCGGCGATGCCCCGGCCACTCCCGAACCGGGACTGCCAGTCGCGCAGGGTCTCCCGCATGTCGTCGAGAATCACCCGCACCGCCGTGGAGCGGGGTTTGGTGATCGGCTCGCAGCGGGTGCGGAGGATCGGGTCGCCGAGGAGGCGGATGCGATGGATGGTCATGGGCTAAGATTGCATTTCGGCGGGGCGGAAACAAGAGACCTGTGGTGGTCTGGTACGGAGTTGTTATGACAACTACTCATTCTCACTGCAATTCTTGTAATGACTTACGGCTCCTGGCTGGTGGGCGGATGGATTCGGGCCCGGGCCGCATCGTTCGTGGTGGGCGCACCCCCCCACCGGGGGTGGGCTCACGCCCACCCCAGGTACCGCGAACGAACGGCCCGTTCGCTGCCGGATCTCAGTCACCCTCCGCGGAGGCGCGGGATCCAGTGAATCGTCGACTCCCGCGAAAGTGGGGATCCAGTCGGAGTGCCTAGCTGGATTCCCGCTTGCGCGGGAATGACGTGGTTTCGATCTTCGTGCCGGAGAATGAGACCATCCAGGTCGAATGGTTCCGGGAGTCCCCCTCTCCCGGAGGGAGAGGGGTCGGGGGTGAGGGGTTGGCGTTCGTGCGGTTTCTCTGGACCCCGGCTTTCGCCGGGGTGACGGCGTTTCGATCTTCGGCCCCGCTGCCCCGCTGCCCCGCTGCCCCGCTTCCCTAAACCATTGTAGTATCTACGATTACGAATTCACACCAATAATACCACGCAAACTTGACAATCCCGACCCCGGAACCTAGAATTCCCCCTATATGGCGATACCGATTGCCCACCTCCGCGCCTCCGCAGCCCTGCCTGTCGGCTACAAGGGTCCTCGAGCCTCCATCCTCGTGGAGCTCAAGCTCGCCCCTGGCCTGACATCCAAGGAGCTCTCGGCGCGCCTCGGTCTCTCGCTCAACGCCATCCGGCACCACATCAAGGAACTCGAGGTCGACGGCCTGCTCGAGCACGATCGCGAGCAGCGAGGCGTCGGCGCACCGGTCTTCGCCTATCGACTCTCTCCCGCCGGCGAACGGGTCTTTCCCCGCCGCTACGAATCGGCGCTGACCGACGTGCTCGAGACGCTGGTGGAGCGGGAGGGCCGTGAGGCGGTCGTGGGTGCGCTGGAGGCGCGGTACGCGGCGCTTCTCCGGCGCCTGCCGGCCGACATCGCGGAGCTGCCGTCCGAGCGGCGCCTCGCCGCGGTCACCCGGTTGCTGAACGAGGACGGCTTCATGCCGGGGTGGGAAGGTTCGGCGGAGGGGGGCACCCTCACCGAGCACAACTGCGCCATCCGCGCCGTCGCGGAGCGCTTTCCTGAAATCTGTGAAGCGGAAGAGCGGTTTCTGAGCGCCGCCCTCGGCGCCTCCGTGGACCTGCAGGCCCACGTGCTCGACGGCTGTTCCGCCTGCGAATACCAAGTGCAGTTCACCCCGCCGGTGTCCATCGGGACCAGCCGGCCCCAGGGAGTCAATTGATGACCTCACCCGTCGAATCCTACGTCCAGCAGGACTACAAGTACGGCTTCGTGACCGACATCGAGGCCGACACCGTTCCGCGCGGACTGAACGAAGACACCATCCGGATGATCTCCGCCAAGAAGCAGGAGCCCGCCTTCATGCTCGAGTGGCGGCTCGCCGCCTACCGGCGCTGGCTCGACATGACGGAGCCGCACTGGCCCAACGTCCAGTATCCGCCCATCGACTACCAGAACATCATCTACTACTCGGCGCCGAAGCAGATGAAGCCGCTCGGCTCGCTCGACGAGGTCGATCCCGAACTCCTCGCCACCTACGAGAAGCTCGGCATTTCGCTCTCCGAGCAGAAGCGGCTCTCCGGTGTGGCGGTGGACGCCATCTTCGACAGCGTCTCGGTGGCCACCACCTTCAAGGAGAAGCTGAAGGAATCCGGCGTCATCTTCTGCTCCTTCTCCGAAGCGGTGCAAGGAACACCCCGAACTCGTCAAGAAGTACCTCGGGCAGCGTGGTGCCCGCGGGCGACAACTTCTTCGCCGCGCTCAACGCCGCCGTCTTCACCGACGGGTCGTTCGTGTTCATCCCGAAGGGCGTGAAGTGCCCGATGGAGCTGTCCACCTACTTCCGGATCAACGCCGCCGACACCGGCCAGTTCGAGCGCACCCTCATCGTCGCCGAAGAGGGCGCCACGGTGAGCTATCTCGAGGGCTGCACGGCGCCGAAGCGCGACACCAACCAGCTGCACGCCGCCGTGGTCGAGCTGGTGGCACTCGAAGGCGCCACCATCAAGTACAGCACGGTCCAGAACTGGTATGCGGGCGACAGCGAGGGGGTGGGCGGCATCTACAACTTCGTGACCAAGCGGGGCAAGTGCGCCGGCGCCCGCTCGCGCATCACCTGGACGCAGGTCGAGACCGGCTCGTCCATCACCTGGAAGTATCCCAGCGTCATTCTCCAGGGCGACGACTCCATCGGCGAGTTCTACTCGGTGGCCGTGGTCAACAACCGCCAGCAGGCGGACACCGGCACCAAGATGATCCACGTCGGCAAGAACACGAAGAGCACCATCATCTCCAAGGGCATCTCCGCCGGCCGCGGGCAGAACAGCTACCGCGGGCTGGTCAAGATGCTCCCGAAGGCGATCGGCGCCCGCAACTACACCCAGTGCGACTCGATGCTGATCGGGAACGCCTGCGGCGCCCACACCTTCCCGTACATCGACGTGCAGAACCCGAGCGCGTCGGTGGAGCACGAGGCGTCCACGTCGAAGATCGGCGAGGACCAGATCTTCTATTGCAAGCAGCGCGGCCTCGACACCGAGGACGCGATTTCGATGATCGTCAACGGGTTCTGCAAGGATGTCTTCCAGAACCTGCCCATGGAATTCGCCGTCGAGGCGCAGAAGCTCCTCGGCATCAGCCTTGAAGGCAGCGTCGGCTGAATCACCGGCGTCCGCACGGCGGGCGCCATTCGGGAGACTACGCACGTGCTTGAAATCAAGAACCTGACCGCCACCGCCAGTGGCGTCGAGATCCTCCGCGGCATTTCCCTCACCGTCAACGCGGGTGAAGTGCACGCCATCATGGGCCCGAACGGCAGCGGCAAGAGCACGCTCGCCCAGGTGCTGGCGGGCCACCCGGCGTACGAAGTGACCGGCGGGTCCGTCACCTACAAGGGGCAGGACCTGCTGGAGCTCGAGCCGGAGGAGCGGGCGCAGGCCGGCGTCTTCCTGGCGTTCCAGTACCCGGTGGAGATTCCCGGCGTCACCAACGCCTACTTCCTCCGCGCGGCCTACAACGCGAAGCGCGTAGCGGCCGGGCTCGAGGAACTCGACCCGATGGATTTCCTCGACCTGCTCGAGGAGAAGCTGAAGCTGGTCGAGTGGGGCCCCGAAATCATGAGCCGCGCCGTCAATTCCGGCTTCTCCGGCGGCGAGAAGAAGCGGAACGAGATCCTGCAGATGGCGGTGCTCGAGCCGTCGCTCGCCATTCTCGACGAGACCGACTCCGGCCTCGACATCGACGCGCTCAAGATCGTGGCCGAGGGTGTGAACTCCCTCCGCCGGGCCGACAGCGCGACGATCCTGGTGACCCACTACCAGCGGTTGCTCAACCACATCGTGCCGGACCGCGTGCACGTGCTGGCCGGCGGCCGGATCGTGCGGTCGGGCGGCAAGGAACTGGCGCTCGAGCTCGAGGAACGCGGGTACGAGTGGCTGACCGAAGTGGCGGGAGCCGTCGCGTGACCGCCACCCGAACTCCCGTCGCGCCGTCGCCCCGTGCCACCGAGCCGGCCTGGGTCGCCGAACTTCGACGCGAAGGAGCGGCCCGGTACGAGGGGCTGCGCCTCCCGACCACGCGTGACGAGGACTGGCGCTTCACCGACCTGTCGCCGATCACCAAGGCGGCGCTGGGCCCTGCCCGCGCGCCAGGCGCCGTCAGTGACGCCGATATCGCGCCGTTCCTCTTCGGCCACGCCGAATGGCCGCGGCTGGTCTTCGTCAACGGACGCTACCAGTCTTCGCTCTCGAAGGTGACCGACCTCCCGGAAGGCGCCCGCGTCGGCCCGCTCGCCGCGCTGCTCGCGGATGCCCCCGAACTGGTCGAGGACACACTCGGCAAGCGGGCCGTCCAGCCTGCCGCCGCCGCAATCGTCGGCCAGAATGCCTCGGCGTTCGCCGATGGCTACGCCATCGTCTTGCCCGCCGGCGCCACCGTGGACACGCCGATCCACGTCCTCTTCATCTCCGACAGCCGCGCCGCCCAGGGCGCCGTGCACCCCCGCAACGTGGTGGTGCTGGGCGCAAACGCGGTGGCGTCCGTGGTTGAGAGCTATGTGTCTCTGGCCGACGGCGTGTCGCTGACCAACACGGTTGGTGAGGCGACGCTGGCCGCCGGCGCCCATTTCGATCACTGCAAGATCCAGCGGGAGAGCGATCAGGCCTTTCACCTGGCCACCCTCGAGGTGCGGCAGGAGCGGGACAGCTACCTGAACTCGTTCTCCTTTGCGCAGGGCGCCGCCCTGTCCCGCACCAACATCTACACGACGCTGGCCGGTCCCGGTGCCCACGCCACGCTCTACGGGCTCTACCTGGCCGAGGGTCGTCAGCATGTCGATCACCAGACCCGGATCGAGCACGCCGCTCCCGACTGCACCAGCTGGGAGGTCTACAAGGGCATTCTCGACGGCCGCGGTCACGGGGTGTTCAACGGCAAGGTGTACGTGCATCCGGAGGCGCAGAAGACCGACGGCAAGCAGACCAACAAGAACCTGCTCCTCTCGCCGACGGCCAAGGTGGACACCAAGCCGCAGCTCGAGATCTTCGCCGACGACGTGAAGTGCACCCACGGCGCCACCGTGGGGAGCCTGGATGACGTGCCGCTCTTCTACTGCCGGAGCCGGGGCATCCCCGAGGCCGAGGCGCGGACCCTCCTGACCTACGCCTTCGCGGCGGACGTGCTGGAGGAGATCCGGAGCCGGCCGGTGGTGGATCACCTGGAAGATCTGATGCGGGAGTGGTTGTTGAAGGCGGGGAGGCGGGGAAGCGGGCCAGCGGGGAAGGAAACGAGCTGACCGTGTCCGCCACCTCGGCTTCCCCGCTTCCCCGCGTTCCCGCCGCTGCGCTGGACGTCGCTTCCATTCGCCGCGACTTCCCGATTCTCAGCACCACTGTGAATGGGAAGCCGCTGGTGTATCTGGACAACGCGGCCACGGCTCAGCGGCCGCTGGCGGTCATCGACGCGGTCCGTCGGTCGATGGCGGAGGAAAATGCCAACATCCACCGCGGCGTGCACTACCTGAGCGAGCGGGCCACGCTGGAGTTCGACGCGGTACGGGATGAGGCGCGCGCATTCCTCAATGCGCCGGCCAGCCACGAAGTCATCTTCGTGCGCGGCACCACCGAGGCGATCAATCTCGTCGCCCAGAGCTACGGGCGGAGCACCCTCCAGCCCGGCGACGAGATCCTGCTCACCACCATGGAGCACCACAGCAACATCGTCCCCTGGCAGATCGTCGCCGGGCAGACCGGTGCGGTGGTCCGCCCGATTCCGATCACCGACGCCGGCGAAGTGGACCTCGACGCCTACCGCAAACTGCTGAGCCCGCGCACCCGCATCGTCGGGGTGGTGCACATCTCCAACGCCCTCGGAACCATCAACCCGGTGGCGGAGATGACCCGGCTGGCGCACGAGGTTGGCGCGGTGGTGGTGGTGGACGGCGCGCAGGCCGCACCGCACATGCCGGTCGACGTGCAGGCCTTGGGGTGCGACTTCTACGCCTGTTCCGGCCACAAGATGTTCGGCCCCACCGGCGTTGGTCTCCTCTGGGGCCGTTCGGCGCTCCTCGAGTCGATGCCTCCCTGGCAGGGGGGCGGCGACATGATTCACACCGTGAGCTTTGCCGGGACTACCTTTGCGCCGCTGCCGGCCAAGTTCGAGGCGGGCACGCCGGCCATTGCGGAAGTGATCGGACTCGGCGCGGCTATCCGTTATCTCCGCGGAGTCGGGTTCGACGCCATCGGGGCGTGGGAGCACGAACTCCTGACCCGTGCCACCGAGGCGGTGCGCGAGGTGCCGGGGATTCGGCTGGTGGGGACCGCCCGCGAGAAGGCCGGTGTGCTCTCCTTCACCCTCGAGGGAGTCCATCCGCACGATCTCGGCACCATTCTCGACGCCGACGGCGTGGCCATCCGGGCGGGGCACCACTGTGCCCAGCCGGTCATGGAACGCTTCGGCCTGCACGCCACCGCGCGTGCGTCGTTTGCCTTCTACAACACCCTCGACGAAATCGACGTGCTGGTGCGCGGGCTGCACCGGGCCCGGGAGGTCTTTGCGTGAGCCGCGACCTGGACGACCTGTACCAGAGCGTCATCCTCGACCACAACAAGACGCCGAGGAACTTCCACGAGCTCCCGCCGCCGGCGAGCCACGCCGACGGGCACAACCCGCTCTGTGGGGACCGGCTGACGGTCTGGGTGGACCTGGAAGACGACACCGTCAAGGAGGTCGCCTTCCTGGGCAACGGGTGCGCCATCTCCAAGGCCAGCGCCTCGATGATGACGGCGGCGGTCAAGGGAAAGTCCCGCGCCGAGGCGATGGCCCTCGCCGACGAATTCCAGAAGCTGGTGACCGGCAAGCTCGAAGGGGCGGCGGAGCGCAAGGCGCTCGGCAAGCTGCAGGCGCTGGCCGGTGTTTCCGAATACCCGGTGCGGGTCAAGTGCGCCAGCCTGGCGTGGCACACGCTCAAGGCGGCGATTGATGGAGCTGCGGAACCGATTTCAACCGAGTAACTGCCGGGGCCCGAGGGTCCCGTTCAACCGAACCCTGGAGAAGAGCATCTATGCCGTATCCTGAATCGCTCGTGGCCCCGATGCGGGCCGAGATGACGTCGATGGGCGCCGCGGAACTGCGGACCGTGGCCGACGTGGACGCCGCCATCGGCAGCGCCACCGGCACCACGCTCGTCTTCGTGAACTCGGTTTGCGGCTGTGCGGCGGGTAACGCGCGCCCGGCAGTCAAGATGGCGCTCGGACACGGGGTCCTGCCGGATCGCACCGTGACCGTCTTTGCCGGCCAGGACCTCGACGCCGTGGCGCGCGCCCGGAGCTACTTCGGTGAGTACCAGCCGAGCTCGCCGTCGATGGCCCTCCTCCGCGACGGTGAAGTGGTGCACTTCGTCCACCGCCATCAGATCGAAGGCCGGAGTCCCCAGGACATCGCCGCCGATCTGGCCAAGGCGTTCGACACCCACTGCGGCAACTCCGTCCGCGCATGAGCGGCCACGTCTTTCACCCCGGGCACCACGATCTGCACGGCATCACCGTCGTACTGGAGACGGATGCCGAACTCTGGGTGGGGCGCTTTGACTCAGTCACCCCCAAGGGGGTGCTGCTGCACGACGCCGGCTGCTATGAGGATGGGGTAACGGAGGGGACCCGCGAGGAGTACCTGCAGAAGACTCTTAAATTCGGGGTGCGGGCCACCATCAAGAACAAGCTGATTCCCGAAGAGCAGGTGCGGGGAATTCGGCAACTCGCCGAGCTGGTCGGGTAGGGCACACCGTCCGGCAGGCGCAACAGGAAGGACCGAGGGAGAAACTCCTGCCCTCGGTCCTTCGTCCGTTTCAGGAGGGCCAGGCCTGGTCGCCGTGCTCGTCGATCAGCGTAATGGCGTCTACTGGGCAGGCGCGGGCGGCATCGAGGATCAGTTCGTCCTCTGCCCCCTCGGGGTCCAGCACGACGGAGATGTTCTCGCCGTCCTGGGCAAAGACCTCCGGCGCCAGGCCCACGCAGTCACCGTAGCCGCAACAGAGCGTGCGATCGATCTTAATCGTGTAGGGCATAGGGCGAACATACAAAACCGATTTTGATCATGCCAGAGGGACGGCAATCGACCGGTCCTCGGCATCCCCCCGTCGGGGGTCAGGGTGGTTCCTCTCTCCGGTTCCTTGGCATCGGCTCCGGCTCTCTTGCCATCCTGCCCCCGACCCTCTCTTTTTCATTTCCTGCCATTCCTCCTGTTCCCGCGACACCGGGTTGCCGCCGATGACGGACGCTGTCGTCTCCGTGGACCGCATCACCAAACGATTTGCAGGCCACACTGCAGTTGACTCCCTGTCTCTCACCGTTCCGGCGGGTGGCGTCTTCGGCCTCCTCGGCCCGAACGGCGCCGGCAAGTCCACGACGATCCGCATGATCATGCACATCATCGAGCCCGACGAGGGGACGGTGACCCTCTTCGGCCGGCCGGGCACCGGGCGGCAGCTCTCCGCCCGCATCGGATTTCTGCCGGAGGAGCGCGGGCTCTATCCGCGGATGGAGGTCCTCGAGCACCTGATCTTCCTCGGCGAGTGCAAGGGGCTCCGCCGGCCGGACGCCAGGGTGCGCGCACTCCGGTGGCTCGACCGGCTGGGTCTCGGCGACTGGGCCAGGCGGAAGGTGCAGGAACTCTCCAAGGGGATGCAGCAGAAGGTCCAGTTCATCGGCACCCTGCTCCACGATCCCGACCTCGTCATCCTCGACGAGCCGTTCAGCGGACTCGATCCGGTCAACCTGCAGGTGATGAAGGATGTGGTGGTGGAGATAGCCCGGTCGGGGCGGACGGTGCTCTTCTCGACCCACATCATGGAGCAGGCGGAGAAGATGTGCGACCGGATCGTGATCATCGCGCGCGGGGAGAAGGTGGTGGACGGGCGGATCTCGGACATCAAGGCGGCGGAGGGGACGCGTCACGTCTTCCTCTCCTTTGCGCATGACGGAGCCAAGGCGGGCCCCATCCTGGCCGACCGGTCGCTGGTGGCTCGGGCGGACGATTCCGGGGCTACCGCCGAGGCGGAACTGGCGACGGGCGCCAGCGCCGACCGGCTGCTCCGTGCGCTCGTCGATGCGGGGGTGGGCTTGAGCCGGTTCGAGGTGGCGGAACCGTCGCTGCAATCGATCTTCATTGCCAAGGTGGGTCAGCAGGCCGCGACCGCCCCGGCCCGGGAGTCGGTCCATGCGTAAAGTCTTCGCGGTCATCCGCCGGGAGTTCATGGCCCGGGCGCGGACCCGGGCCTTCGTGGTCGGGACGATCCTGGGTCCGCTGCTGATGGGATCGCTCTTCGTGCTGCCGATCCTGCTCGAATCGGGGGACAAGGAACCGAAGCGGATCGTGGTGCTGGACGCGGCGAGTGGCGAGTTCGGTGCTCGGGTGTCGGCGGCACTCGTGGCGGCTCGACAGAGTTCCGACAGCGTCGCGCCGCTGCGGTATGCCGTCACCTACCTGCCGGCCGGGGTCGGCAATCTGGAGCCCCTCGACTCCCTGATTCCGCTCGCCGTGGGCAAGAGCTCTCCCACCTCGCTCGTGGGGATTGTCGTGGTGACCGACTCCGTCTTCGAGACCGGTCGGATGCACTACTACGGGAGCAATGTCGGGAGCCGCTCCGAAATGAGCGAGCTCCAGCGCACCCTCCGGCAGGCGGTCATCGGGGAGCGGCTCGGTCGGGCCGGCGTGGACCCCGGCGTGCTCATGGTCGCCACCGCGCCGATTTCCCTTGAAACAGCCAGAGTCAGCAACGGTCAGTTGAGCGGCGAGAGCGGCGAATCGTCGTTCATCCTCGCTTACATGATGTCCTTCCTGCTCTACCTCGCGTTGCTCCTCTACGGCAACCAGGTGATGAGCTCGGTGCTCGAGGAGAAGAGCAACCGGATCATGGAGGTGCTGGTCTCGAGCCTGAGCCCCTTCGAACTGATGCTGGGGAAGGTGATCGGGGTCGGGTCGGTGGCGCTGTTGCAGCTGGGGATCTGGACCGGCACCGCCAAGGTGCTGACATCGCAGCGGGCGGCGATCGCCGAGCTGCTCGGCGCGGCGCCGGCGGATGCGGGGGCGATGCCGATTCCCGCCATCAGCGGCAGCCTGCTGGTCGTGTACCTGAGCTTCTTCGTGCTCGGCTTCTTCCTCTATTCCGCCGCGTATGCCGCGGTTGCGGCCACCTGCAGCACCCAGCAGGAGGCCCAGCAGGCGGCGCTGCCGGTCACCCTCTGCATCGTGGTGGGGCTCATCCTGATGTTCGGACTGCTGGACGAACCGAACGGCACGCTCGGTCATGTGATGAGCCTGATTCCGCTCTTTGCGCCGTTCGTGACGCCGGTGCGGTATTCCCTGAGCCCCCTGCCGATCAGCGAGCTGCTGCTGTCGGCGGCGAGCACCGGGCTCGGCGTGCTGGCCGTGACCTGGGTGGCGGCGCGGATCTACCGGATGGGCATCCTGATGTACGGGAAGCGGGTGTCGGTGGCGGAGCTGCTGCGGTGGGTGAGGGTGGGGTGATGACGCTTCCCATAGTTTCCGTCGTGATTCCCGCGTTCAACGAGGAGTCCCGCCTTGCCCCGACCGTGCGAGAGGCGGTCAAGTACCTCCGCGAGCGGGGCGATCCATTTGAAATACTGGTTGTGGACGATGGTAGCCGGGATGGCACCTCGGCGCTGGTGCGGGACATGGCGAGTGATGCGCCCGAAGTCCGGTTGATTCGCCTTGCAGCGAACCAGGGCAAGGGCCTCGCGGTTCGGACCGGGATCGTGAACAGCCAGGGAGCTTTGGTCCTCTTCACCGATGCCGACGGTGCGACGCCCATCAGAGAACTGGAACGCCTGGAGTCGGCGCTTGCCGGCGGGGCCGATGTGGCCATCGGATCCCGAGCCTTACACAGCGCCGAGACTCGCGTCCGGGCTCGTTGGTACAGGCGGGTGATAGGCCGGATCTTTCGCACGCTCGTCGCGTTGCTCACGGTGCGGGGTATCCAAGATACGCAGTGTGGCTTCAAGCTCTTTCGCGGCCCGGTGGCGCACGACCTCTTTTCGCGGATGCGCATGAACGGCTTCAGTTTCGATGTCGAGGTCCTGTTGATGGCCCAACGGCAGGGCTATCGAATCGCGGAAGTGCCGGTCAACTGGACGCACCAGCCGGGCAGCAAGATCAGCCTCGTTCGAGATTCCCTCCGGATGGCACGGGATCTGTTCATCATTCGTGCGAAGGCGCTGCGCGGTGAATATGACGCGCCGCATGTGGCGCTTCCCGGCAGGGGGTCGGCGTCGAGTGCGCCGTGATCGACGGTGGGCGTTCGTCGCGGTTATCCTGGCCGCGCTGGCGGTGACTCTGGACGCGATTGTCCGGGCCCCCGACGCCCGACGTGGCTTGGCTCCTGTACGCCGCGGGGGTGCTCCGTGATGGTGGAGCGCTGGGCGTGGATGTCGTCGAGAATCTCCCCACCGATCATCTTCTGGCTGAAGATCCCAGTCCTGGCCATCGGTGCCGTGCTCGGCGTGGAGCCGTGGACGTCATGGGTGGCAGCGCTCGTTCTGGCATCCCTCGGTTCTGCCTTCCTCGATACATCGATTGGCAAAGGGGACGGCATACGGCAATTGGCTGGGCCTGCTTGCCGTGGCGGTGTTCATTCTCCTGCCGGGCCGCGACTTTGGTCAGCGGGAACACGTCACCCTCATTCTCACCGTGCCATGGCTCGTTGCGGTCGCTCGGCGACTCGAGGGGAGGCCCGCTCATGGGGCGGCGCTCTGGTTCGCTCTCGTGCTCGCCGCCGTGGGCCTCGGCATCAAACCGCACTTCGCGCTTGGCATGGATCGCTGTGGCGGGCCTGATCATCTTCCGAGGTCGCATCCCTCCGGGTGCTGCTGCTGCCCGAACTGGCCGTGGTCCCACTGATTCCTCGGCTGGCCAGGTATTGGCAGTCGGGCTCTTCCAGCCGTCCTATTTCGAGTACCTCCTGGCGACGGCAAGGCGTATGTCGGATTCTTAGCGGCTGCCGCTCTGGCAGACGCTGTTCATCGGCGTGGGACCGGCCGCGGTTCTCTTTGCGCTGCTGTCACGTGCTGCGCTGCGCAACGCGAGAGACCCAGATGGAAGGGCTCAACGGCCCTTTTGGTCGGCGCCGTCGGGTTTTGGCTGGCAGCCGGATTCCAGGCGAAAGGGTGGGCGATACCACTACTTGCCTGCAAAGGGAATTGCGTCTCCTGGCCGTGGGAGCGCTGCTCGCCGAAACGCCGGCACCTGTGGTCGGGATGGTCGGCTACGACTTACCGGGTAGTCGGGGTTGGGGTCTTGTGGATGGCACTGGTGACTCCAGCGGTCCATGCGCTCCTGCAACTCACTCGCATCGAGCTGGTGCATCGGCCAGACCTGGACCCGAATCTCGATCTCCTCCTTCCGGTGGTTCGCGCCGTAGCGAACAAGGGTTCGGTGTTCGTCTTTTCTACGAACATCGGTTCGAATTTTCCGCTGATCTCCGAAGCTGGGGCGCAGTGGGCCTTTCGGCATGGAGGGCTTGGGATGCTGGGTGCGGCGTACTCAGATCAGTTGCAACGGGCGGGTCCTGTGCGAACCCGTCCGATGAGCGAGCGGACGGCTCTTGAGCGCCAATTGGCATCCGACCTTGCGGCCGACCTAATGCGGTACCAGCCGGCGGCTATGTTTGTGCTCAATCAGAGTGCATCGGAACAGGGTGGAGGTGGCGCCAGGCAATTTGACTACCTAGCGTATTTCCGCGCCGACTCGCTGTTCGTCCGATTGTTCGCAGAGTATGACGAAGCAGGCAGGATCGGTGAATACTCGGTACTCCTCCGCCACGGCGTCAGTGCAGACCTTCAGCCCGTTCACAATCCAGACAGGGATGGGAATATGACCTCCCTGCGGTCCAATAAGGGGCGGGTGCGCTGGAATGTGGATCTGCTGGGAGTCTTGTTCCTGGGACTCGGGTGCATCGCTGCGGTGGGGCTCGACTTTCGGATCAGAGCATCCGGCTCAGGGTCGGTGGATGACCTGCGAGGCAGGAACTGAAGAATCGAGCGTTTCTACGCGTCGCCAGATCGCCAAGTATCCGAGAGTTGATTCGAAGGAATACATCGTCAGGAGGTTCCTTACTCGATCGTCTTGGGAGAAATATTTGGCCACATCGTATTCCCCTGTCGGAATCTCGTGCGTGGCATGGGCTCCTGTCCCACGCGGCATCACAATGATCCTCGGTTGGTTGTCGACGAGATCATGTACGGTCATGTCGAATAGGAACCGCTCGGTAGCATCCATCTCGTCTGGCGCACGAAACTCGACATGCTTTGACTCTGCTGCCGGAACCGGGTAGAGGGCCTGCAGCCACCATATTGACGGCATCGGGTATGTATAGGCGCTCCCTAGTCGAAGCGCCGCTGGCCATGCGTCGCGCAAGTGCCAGGAAAGGAAGGAGATACGATCTCCAGGCTTGATGGCCGGGGTGATCCGCGCCTCGATGCGGGCCGTCGGACTTGTCCATCGGTTAAGGAGCTGCCACTCGACGGAGTACCACTCGTAGAGAATCTGCCCGGAGAGGGCTATCAAGAGGCCGACTGTAAGCGTCAGCGGCCTCCACTGGCCCAACATGCTTACGGCGAGCAGGATGCCGAGCCCCAACACGGGCAAATAGTGGTAGAAAAACCCTTTTCCCTGAGCCAACATCCCGAGCACCGCTCCAGCGGCAGCGATTGCAAGCACATCCTGCAAGACGCGGCGGTTCGTCCGCCATCGGGCGATGGCCCACAACCCGATGGCGAGTAGCGCGACCATGGCCGGGGGCTGAAGTAGGAGGACGGACGCTTGGAACGACCGATAGTCGAGGTAGAGTGGCCCCAGGTTCCGAACCACGGTCCAATAGTGGGGGGTGAACAGCGTGACTGCCAGCAGGTACACTGGAGCGGCGATCACTGCCGTCACTGTTTCAGGTAGGCGCAGGAATCGACGGACTCCAAGGTGATAAGCGAGGTACACCCCAAGCCCGAGCCAAATGGCCCCGAAGTGAGGCTTCAGGGCCAAGCCAGCGGCGGCAGTCAGCCCAACCAAGACCGCCGCTCCTGTGCCAATCGTCCCGCCCCGCACCCTCCGGGCCACGAGGCCCAAGTAGGGGAACAGGGAGACCATCAGGAGGTACTCGCGCTGCCCAAAGTCCCTATGTGGGGCGACGAAAGAGACAAAGGCCAGCAGGGGTATTGCGGGCCAGCGCTCCTGCGGCTCAAGCAGCCACACACTGCAAGCAATAATTCCGAGCGCGATTGTGCCAATCGCCAGGCTGAAGACCATTTCTAGTGACCCACCGGTCGCTTCCGCGATTCGCACGATGGGATACAGCAGCCATACGGCGAGCGGTGGATTGATTTCAATCAGGTCTGTATAGAGAGTGGATCCTTCGGAGACCGCGCGGGCCACATGAAGGAGCCAGCCGATGTCAGGATGCACATATGTCGCGAATTGATACCAGAACGCGCCTAGAATACAGATCGCGGTGGCGAAGAGCATGGCAACCTTCTGGCGACTGGCGCTTGAACCATGCCCGGAGGGTCTCATGTGCTGGTCGCCACGGCCAACAGCGAGAGTCCTGTGGGGAAGCCCTTCAAGGAGCCCCCTTTCAACCGGCACCGCTCGGACTTAAACACCCGATAGAAGAGCTCGTTGGCCACCCTGGGAGGCACGCTCACGGACGGTGTGCGTCTCAATAGGCGGCTAACGACTCGTTCAGCCAGCGCCAATGGAAAGAGCCAGGAGTTGTAATAGGTCAAACCGTCGACACGGAACCCCGATCCGCGTAGCACCTGGTTCAGTGTGGAGCGCGAGTAGCGACGATAGTGATGATGGACCACATCGTGTTGTGACCATAGCCACTGATATGCGGGTACGGTTAGCAATAGCGTGCCGCCCGGTTGGAGGGCCGCACGAACGGCAGCCAGGGCGGAGTGGTCTCTCTCCACGTGCTCCAGCACATCCCACATTGTCACCGCATCAAAGGGCCCCAAGGCGGCGTTCACAAGTTGCTCGATGCTCCCTTGGCGTACTTGACCCAAACCGCGTTCATGGCAATACGCGACAGCTGCACGGGATGGATCCAATCCCCACCCATCGTACTGCTCTCGTACTCGCTCCAGAAAGAGCCCCGTCCCACAACCAATATCAAGAAGGCGCGATCCCACTGGAACACAGTCCGCGGTGACCGATGCGGTAAGCTCCAAGCGGGCACGAAACCACCAATGACGGGATTCCAGCCGGTACATTTCTGGGAGGATCGAAGTGTCCATCTCTAACCCGCGGTCATGGGTTGATCGTCCTGCTGCTCCAGGAAGCCCAGTATTTTTCCAGAGACGAACCACTGAGCACAAGCACCTAGTGCGGCAACGTAGCCGTCGACAGCATGGTGCCAACCAAGGTGAACAGAACCGAGCATGATCAGGATCCCATACACCGCAAAGGCGGCTCCAAGCGGCGTCCATGTTCGCCACGCAGTGAGTGAATATAGGACCGTCATCGCGACGTGAATGCTCGGCATTGTGGAAATGCCGGTGAAAGGGTCATGAGATGATCTGGCGTCGTGCTCCCATGGGCCGATCTGCACGCGTGGAGTTAGGAGCGGGAGCTGTTCGCGGAATCCTTCTGCGCCTGGGTGGACCACCCGGAGTGTGCAAGGCGGACGGTCATTTCAGATTCCGCACGAGTCCAACCGCGGTTGAATCTCGATACCACTCCACGCCACCCCGGTTCCGCGACCAAGCTCTGCCGCAAGCGGACTCTCGGACGGGGAGAATGGCCTGGTCGATATCCCAGTCGGCCAACTTGTCCCGCCACCCCGGCTGCGAGCGTCCAGATGTCGAGATAGTCTCTCAGTATCTCTTCCCCGTAGAAATCAGTCCCGCCGTCGATGAACACCTTCTGCTCCGGCCAGGCGTACAACTGATATCCGCCCCAGGTGAAGGCGGTGAACAGGCGACCCTGCCGAGCTCGGCGACCGGGCCTGCGCCATCGCCTCGACCGGAAAGGTCTTCGGGCTGAAGGCATCCGGGTATGAGCTGGAACGACCCCACCCGGCCGTGGACCAGTGCCAGGAGGAGCAGGATCACCGCCGGGGGCAGCACCCAGGGCCAGGTGCGCCCGCCGGCCGTCTGGCCGAAGCTGGTCCGGAAGTTGGGCGGCTCCGGCAGCTTGCGGACCGCCGGATCGAGGTGTATCGCAAGCAGAGGGAGGGCGGTCAGCGCCCAGAGCGCGATGTTCCGGCGTGCCATCAGGGCGAAGGCGGTCACCGCCAGGAAGACGGCCAGTTGCGGCAGCCCGATTCGCTCTCGCACCCACGCCAGCGCCGCGATGCCGAGCATCAGCGCCGCGAGGAAGAGCCGGGTGCCCAGGTCGCGAAAGCCGGGCGACTGGAATTCGCTCGTGTTTCGCTGAATGAAGTCCTGCCCGAAGAATCCAAGCACGTGGCTCGGCAGTGCCACCCCGTAGGGGGTGAGAAAGCTCGCGGCGATACCGAGAAGAAGGACCGCGCCGAGGGTCGCGTGCTCGGGCCAGGGACGTGCTCCGATCAGCCGTGCCGAGGAATCCGGCTGCGAGATGGCCGAGGGCGAAGAGGGCCACCAGGATCAAGCCGAAAATGAATCCGCCGTGCAGGTTGGCCCAGACGACGAAGAGCAATCCGAACCACCAGAGTGCGGGGCCTTCCTCCCGGTCGAGGAGCTCGAGCAGGATGACGACAAAGAGCTGGGTCACGAGGTGCGGCCGCGCCACCCAATGCATCGAGCCGAGCACCGCGCTGACCGTCACCAGGAGATAGGCGAACCCCGGCTCGACACCACGGCGGAGGAGGAATCGGGTGAGGAGCGCGTAGGTGAGAGCGATGAGCAAGGCCGAGAGAACCACCACCCCGGCGAGCCCACCTGCCCGATGCGCGCCCGCCATCAGGATCTGGCTGCCGTATTCGAACGCGACGAACGGCTCCCCGGGCCTCGTGAACGAGAACGGATCGGTCCGGATCAGCTGGCCGGTGGACAGGATCGTCTCGCCATGCCGAAGGTGGCGGGCCGTGTCGCCGTCGGCGTTGAGCAGCCGGGAACCGGTCGCGAAGTGCCACCAGCCAGGCTCCAGAGCAGGAAGACCAGCGCGGGCAGCGACGGCGCGTTCGATTTGGGGACTTCGGTTCATCGGTATCCGGTCCGTTGGGGGTGTTCCGCCGCCGCTGGAGAAGCAAGGCCCGCGCCCCGGCTGAGAACAGCAGCCGGTGTGGCCTCTGTGGAGATGCTGCGACAGTCTGGGGGATTCTGGGGCGTGGACCCCTCAACTCGATTCGACAACCGGGCGCGCCCTCTGCCCGGAGATCAGGGCACCCAGCCATTGACCGCGCCTGCTGTATCTGGCTGGGCCATTGGGCTAAATCGTTTGCTGACAGAGTTTTGTCAAGGGTCAATGCCGGGCCGTATCTGTGGGCTGGGGCATACCTCTTGCCTGAAAGGCTCTTCCACCTCACCCGGACCGTGTTCCTGGCTGGCCGGCTCGGCACGCGATGGGCGGTGGTCACGAGCAGGATTGGAGTCATAGTGTAGTTGCTCGTCGGTCGCATTCCGCGATCGAGGAGCGTCGGAACGGCTCGCCGATGGGCACATTGGACGAGCGCGTGTCTCTCTCACCCCAGCCACAAGGCGGAGGACGGTATGCGGAAGTTTTGGAACGACGAGTCCGGTCAGGGACTCACAGAGTATGCGCTCATCATCGCGCTGGTCGCGGTGGCGCTGATCGCGGTGCTGATCGTCTTCCGGAACTCGATCGGCCGCGTGTTCGAGCGTGCGACGAACGAGTTGAACAACGCGCCGGGCGGTCTACGTTCTCCTGATCGCGTACGGCTCGCACGGTTGGACGGCGGCGGGGCATTCCCCGCCCCGTCCCTCCGCCGGGTTGCGTCCAGTGCATGATAAGTCAATGTCATTTATTGACTTAGCTGCTTACGGCCTCCTTCGTAGGCCTGCTGGTCACTGCGGCGGTGCTGGACTACCGCACCCGCAGGATTCCAAACTGGCTGGTGCTGACCGGCCTGGCAATTGCACTCCTGCTCCGCGCCTTCCAGGGAGCCGACGCCATTACGGCGGGGCTCATCGGCGCCGGAATCGGCCTCGGGGTCGGATACACCCTCTTTGCGCTCGGGGTATTCGGCGGAGGCGACGGCAAACTCTTGATGGCTGTCGGGGCCTACTTCGGGGGTCCCGACGCAATACTGGGCGCCCTTCTTGCCATTGCACTGGCCGGCGGTGTCCTCGGAATCATCTGGTCGGTCCGGGAGGGTGTCATCCTCCCCGTGTTGCTGAACACCGGACAGACCCTGAAGTACCTGTTGACCTTCGGCCGCGCCGGGTCGCTCCGCACGGGATCGCGCAGCCATCGCGATGTCGGTGCCCTACGGGCTGGCCATTGCGGCCGGTTCGCTCATTTGGTGGTTTTGGGGAGTGCCCATTCTATGACAAATCGCTACGGCGCTTCCGGAAGAACTCGCGGGGCCAGGCGCTGGTGGAGTTCGCGCTGGTCATGCCGCTCCTCCTGATCCTCATCATCTCGGTCTTCGAGTTCGGCCGCGCCTGGAACCTGCACCAGACCATCACCGACGCCGCCCGGGAAGGGGCGCGGAAGGCGGTCATCGCCAATGCCGCCGTGACGCAGGATACGGTGAATGCGGCCATCGGCAACCGAATCGCTGCCTCCGGGTTCGACCCCGCCAACGCCACGGTCACCCTGCCGAACGGCTTTCACGCCGGCACCGGCCAAATCACCTCCGTGCGGATCGAGTATCCGTTCCGGTTCACCTTCCTCCGGGTTCTGATTGGCCTGCTCGCCAACAACAACGGCGAGATTACCATGGCCACCGAAGCCCGGATGCGCAACGAATAGGAGTTCGCCCCCCATGGCCAGCCGCTCCCGCCCGTGGCTCTTGCTCCTCTTTGCGCTCATCACCGGCGGCGCCGCGGCGTGGCTGGCGCTGGGATACCTGCGCGATCAGTCCACCCCCCTCTCCCGCGGCCCCGCCGCCGGCCAGGCGGTGGTGGCCACGAAGGACCTCCCCGTTGGCGCTTTGGTCACCGAGCGCGATATTCGAATGATCGACTGGCCCGGCGAGGCGGTGCCGCCGGGTCTGCTGAGCAGCAGGAAGATGTCATTGGCCGCGGCGTGGTGTCGACCATCCGGACCAATGAGCCCTTCCTCGAGTCGAAGCTGGCGCCCAAGGGCACCGGCGGCGGACTGACCAACCTCATCGCCGAGGGGATGCGCGCGCTGGCCATCCGGGTGGATGACGTGGTGGGCGTCTCGGGGTTCGTGATTCCCGGTACCCGGGTGGACGTCCTCCTGACCATGGCCAAGGCGCCGGGCAGCAAGGAGACGATGACCCGCATCCTGATGCAGAATGTGCCGACCATTGCAGCCGGCCAGACCATTCAGCGGGATGCCGAAGGGAAGCCGATTTCGGTGCCGGTCATTACCGTGCTCGTCACACCGGAGCAGGCCGAGACGCTGGTGCTGGCAGGGAAGGAGGGGCGGATCCAGATGGCGCTCCGGAATACCCTCGACACGCTGACGATCGTCACGACCGGCTCGGTGGCGTCGACGCTCATGAACGGGCCGACGGCGACCCGCGTGTCGGGTGGCCGGCGCGTGGTGGTCCGGCAATCCCGCAATCAGACGACGGTGGTCGAGGGTTTCCGCGGCGGAGAGAAGACCCTCTCCCGATTCTCAGAATCTTCAGCTCCTTCACCGGATAGAGGGTCCCCGTGATGACTGGACGACTCAATCGCGCTTTCTCGATCGTGGCCCTGGGGGCCATTCTCGCGGTCCTCGCGCCACGGAGCGCCGAGGCACAGGTGGTTGTCCGAGACCCGGTCCGGGTGCTCACCCTGGCCAAGGGCGCCTCGATCCTCCTGGTCAATCCGGTCAACTACCAGCGCTACACCATCGGCGATCCGGCCGTCGCGGAGCCGGTGGTGGTCAGCCCGAACGAGCTCCTGATCAACGCCAGGAGCGTCGGCACCACGAGTCTCATCCTGTGGGACATCGGCGGCGGGCCGCGGCTCTACACCGTGGAAGTGGCGGCGGACGCCCCCGGGCTGCAGCGCTACCTCGAGCTCCTGCTCCCGGGCGAGAAGATCCAGGTGACGTCGAGCGGCAACTCGGTGACGCTCTCGGGCACGGTCAACGACCCCAATTCCGTCGAGCGCGCCATCGCGGTGGCCGAGGGGACCGGTGCCAGCGTCATCGACAACCTCGTGGCCCCGCCCGCCGTGCAGGTGATGCTGAAGGTCCGGGTGGCCGAGGTGAACCGGAGTGCGCTCAAGGACATCTCCTTCGCGTTCAACGCCGTCAACGCCGACAATCTCACCGGTAACCTCGACTGGGAGGCGGGCACCATCTCCGACGGTATCGTCAAGTTCTTCCTCTCGGGCCCGAACGGCAGCATCGACGGACTCATCCGCGCCTCGATCTCGAAGGGTGACTTCAAGCTCCTGGCGGAGCCGAACCTCCTGACCCTTCCCGGCAAGGAGGCCAGCTTCCTGGCCGGCGGCGAGTTCCCCTACCCCGTGAGCCAGGGGGGCGGGGTGCGCAGGCGCCACTCGGGCTCACCGGTGCGGTGACGATCGTCTTCAAGGAATTCGGCGTCAAGTTGAAGTTCACCCCATATATCATGCGGAGCGGGGCCATCCGGCTCATCGTGGCGCCGGAAGTCTCGTCGCTCGACTTTGCCAACGGCCTCACCATCAACGGGTTCGAAGTGCCGACCATCCTGGTGCGCCGCGCCTCGGCCGAGGTGGAGCTGGGCGAGGGCCAGTACCTGGCGATGGCGGGGATGCTCGACAACCGCACCATCGAGAGCGTGACAAAGATCCCGATCCTCGGCGATATTCCGATTCTCGGAGAGTTCTTCAAGTCGCGGAACAGCCGGGCCAACAACACCGAGCTGCTGGTGCTGGTCTCTCCGACGCTGGTGCGGGCCACCGACAAGGCGCCGCCGATTCCGACCGGCGAGGTCAGCACCTGGAAGAGCATCCCGAAGTGGATGCACGAGGACATCGAATCGCGTCCGACGGCCCCCCAGTGGCCGCCGGCGGCGACCCCGGCGACCCCGACGCCGGCGCCGCAACAGTAGATGTACGCGGAGGTCAACCGCCAGGGTCCCCCTCCCTGGCAAGGAGTGCGGTATGCAGAACAGCTTCTCAGTACGCGGTAACCGCCGGGGCGCCACGCTGGTGATCGTGGCCCTGGCGCTGGCAGGATTGCTCGGCGATGCTGGCGCTGGCCATTGACCTCGGCATGCTCTACAAGACCAGGGCCGAGGCCCAGCGGGCGGCCGATGCCGCCGCGCTCTCCGGAGCGAGCGTCTTCCTGGAGCTGGCGATCTTGGAGGTGGACAAGGTGGACAGCGCGGAGGCGCGCGCCCACCAGCTGGCCGAGGCCAACTACATGACCGGGGGGCTCATTGTTCCCTCCGAGGTCACGGTGCAGGTCCTTCCCGACAGCGAGAAGGTCCGGGTCTGGGTGCGCCGCGCCGCGGTGCCGACCTGGTTCGCCCGGATCTTCGGCATCACGAGCGTCCCGGTCGGAGCCATGGCGGCGGCCGAGGCGACCGAGGCAGGCACGACCAACTGCGTCAAGCCGTTCCTCATCCCCGATTTCTGGGAGGAGGCCACCCAGGACACCCTGCACCGCCAACCAGATCTGGGACTTCCCGCAGAACATTCCCAACCAGCCCTCCTCGTGTGGCGCCGTCTGGGAATGCTGGTCCTACAATACCGCCGAGGGTGATCGCTACGCCCGGTATGATGAGCCGAACGCGACCGGACTCGGCTCCACCTTCCGGGACGATTCGGTGGCCTAGATGCACCCGGTCGACTGTACCGCAACGACTACGGGCGCCCGGTGATGCTCTACCCGTCGTTCCCGCAGTACTCGCCGACGCCGTCCAACTGGTACCTCTGGCGGATCGACTGCCCCGGCGCGGACTGCGTGCGGGAATCGCTGCGCGGGTGTACGGATGCACCCGTGTCAGTCTGGCGACTATCTCGCCAATGAGCAGCCCGGCGAGGCCCGCGGCCCGGTTCAGCAGGGCCTCGAGGACTGGATGGCGCAGGATCCGAGCGCTCGCTTTGTGGAGACAGACATCCCCAACGAGGCTGGGTACAAGACCGGCACATGTCGTGAGTGACAACCCAGCGCTGAACGGATTGTCCAATCCGCGGGTGTTCATCGCCGGCCTGATCAGCCCGGACTTCCTGGCTCCGGGCTACGACCAGGTGCCGCTCAACAATCTGGCCCGGTTCTTCCTTGAGACGATCCCGCCGAACCAGGGGAGCAAGTCGCCGGTCAAGGTCCGCTTCCTCGGGTTCGTGACCGGGTTCGGCGACGAAGGGCCCGAGAGCGGCACTCTCATCAAGACTCTGAAGCTCGTCGAATAGGGGAGGCGGTATCGCTGTGTCTGCAGGTTCAGGAGTTCGCGCCGCACTGATTTCCTCGGACGAAGGCCTGCGCGCAACCGTGCAGGCCTTCTGCCTCGAGGCCGGGCACGGCGTGTCGCTGGTGCTCGACGTCAACGCGGGAGTCGGCACATTCAACATGACCCACCTGGCCGATGTCCGGCGGGCGGCGCCTACCTTCGCGTTCGTGGACCTGGAGGAGGACGCCGATCTGGGGCTGCAGCTGGTCCGGCACCTCACCAAGGGTTCCGACCAGATGGGCCCGGTTGCCGTCGTCGCGCTCGGCCCCCCGGCCTCGGCGGAGATGCTCCTGGCCGCCATGCGGGCGGGGGTGCTCGAATACCTCCCGAAGCCGGTGGACGAGGCCGCCCTCCTGGAGGCGGCCGATCGCGTGCGACCCCGGCTGGCGCCACTCGTGGCCACCACCCGGGGCCATGAGGAGGGGAAGATCTTCGCGGTCTTCAGCCCGAAGGGCGGGGCGGGTTCGACCACCCTGACCGTCAACCTCGCCATCGATCTCCATCGGGTGACGCAGAAGCAGGTCCTGCTGGTGGACCTCGACGCCGAGCTGGGGGAGATCTCCCTCCTCCTCGGCGTGCAGCCCAAGTTCAACTTCGTGGACCTGGTGCAGAACTTTCACCGGATGGACAGCGGGCTCCTGGCCTCCTACATCGAGCGCCACGACTCCGGCGTGAATCTTCTCTCCGCGCCGTATCACCCCGATCGCGCGGCGACGGTATCGGAGGATCAGATCCGGAAGATTCTCCGCTACCTGAAGGGCCAGTACGACTACGTCGTCATCGACACCTCGAAGTCCTTTGCCCCCACCTCGCTGGCAGCCTTCGAGCAGGCGGACCAGGTCTTTCTCGTCGCGACGGTGGATCTGCCCAACCTGCGGAACATCCAGCGGGCCCTGCCGCTGATTCGGCGGGTGATGCCCCGCCCGACCGAGCAGGTCCGCCTGGTGGTGAATCGCTATCAGGAAGACCAGGAAATCCCCCTCGCGGACGTCGAGCGGACACTGGGACTGCCCGTCTTCGCGACCCTGAGCAACGACTACGAGGCGGTCATCCGCTCCATCAACAGCGGCAAGCCGGTCATCCTGAACGGCAAGTCGCCGTACAGCCGCGACGTGAAGCGACTGGTACAGCTCATTCTCGGTCGGTCACCGAAGGACAGTGAGCACGTCAGCTTCATGGACCGGCTGACCTCAGCGTTCCGGATTCAGAAGGCGGACAAGGCCGGCTCGGCCGGCCGGGAGAATCGCCATGGCTGATACACCAGGTCGGGCCCCACTCCCCTGGGAGGCGCCTGTCACCGCTGCACCGAAGCGCCCCGCGCCCGAGGCGCCGGGGGTCTCGGGGTTGCCGGGTGGCGCCGACAAGGCCCCCACCGACGGCGCCCACGAACGGGCGGTGCTCAAGGGCCGGATTCACCGGCGGCTCCTCGAGCGGCTCAACCTCGGGAACCTCGACAAGTTGGAGCGGGAACAGGTCATCGACGCCATCCGTCGGGTGGTGCACGACCTCCTGGCCACCGAGAAGGTCCCGCTCAACTTCGAGGAGCGGGAGGAACTCGTCCGGCAGGTGCTCGACGAGATCTTCGGGTTGGGCCCGCTCGAGCCGTTGATGAAGGACCCGGAGGTCTCCGACATCCTGGTCAACACCTCGGATCAGGTCTTCATCGAGCGGCACGGCAAGCTCGAACACACCGACGTGCGCTTCCAGGACGACCGGCACCTGCTGCAGGTCATTGACAGGATCGTGTCGGCCGTCGGCCGCCGGATCGACGATTCCAGCCCGATGGTGGATGCGCGCCTGCCGGACGGCTCGCGCGTCAACGCCATCATCAAGCCGCTGGCGCTCGATGGTCCGCACCTCTCGATCCGTAAGTTCAAGCGCGACGCCCTCTCCGGACAGGACCTGCTCCGTACCGAGAGCCTGACCGAGCCGATGCTCGAGCTCCTGAGCGGAATCGTCAAGGCCCGGCTGAACGTCCTGATCTCCGGCGGCACCGGCGCAGGCAAGACGACCCTGCTCAACATCCTCTCCTCGTTCATTCCACACGACGAGCGGATCGTCACGATCGAGGACTCGGCCGAACTTCAGCTGCGCCAGCCCCACGTGGTGCGGCTCGAGACCCGCCCGCCCAACATCGAGGGCCACGGTGGGGTGGCCCAGCGGATGCTCCTGATCAACGCGCTCCGCATGCGGCCCGACCGCATCGTGGTCGGCGAGGTCCGTGGCTCGGAGGCGGTGGACATGCTCCAGGCGATGAACACCGGCCACGACGGGTCGATCACGACCATCCACTCGAACAGCCCCCGCGACTCCCTCTCGCGCCTCGAGACGATGCTCGCGATGGCCAACCTGAACCTGCCCGACAAGGCGATGCGCCAGCAGATTGCCAGCGCCATCAATGTCGTCATTCAGGTGAGCCGACTCTCCGACGGTACCCGGAAGTTGATCCAGGTCTCGGAGATCGTGGGCATGGAAGGCGATGTCATCACGATGCAGGACATCTTCGTGTTCGAGCGGCAGGGGATCGGCGAAGAGGGGCGGGTCAAGGGCCGGTTCAAGGCCACCGGCATCCGTCCGCGCTTCGCCGACCGGCTGCAGGCCTACGGCGTCGAGTTGGGCCCGATCCTCTTCGAGAACGTGGGGGGAGATGGCAAGCCCCTCTTTGAGCGGTAACGGCCCATGAACCAGACCACCATCACCGCCCTCTTCGTCTTCCTGGCCGTCGCGCTGGGGACTATCTCGTTTGTGTTGATCGTGGAGGCAATCCGGGAGCGGACTCGTGCCGGGAAGGTGGTCCGACAGCTCGAGAGCTTTGCCCGCGAGAACTTCGGCCCCGAGGGCCAGGCCGCCATCCTCCGGGATCAGGCCCGGCACGGAGGAGCGCTCGAGCCGGTCCTGGCCCGCCTGCCGCAGCTGCATGACATCCAGCGGCTCATGCACCAGGGCGGCACGAAATGGAGCCTGACGACCTTTTTCCTGCTGACGCTAGGCCTGGGTGCGGGTTTTGGGGTGGGCACCCTGCTCGCCACTCGAATGGTGCTCGCGGCCGGCGTCGCGGCTGTGTTTGGCGCGCTACTGCCCTACCTGACGGTCAAGCGCCGTGCCGCGCGCCGCCTCAATCGGTTCGAGGAATTGCTTCCGGGCGCCATCGACCTCATGGGGCGGGCCATCCGTGCCGGGCACCCCCTTTCCGCCGGCCTCCAGATGGTCGCGGATGAATCGAGCGAGCCGGTGGCAGGCGAATTCCTTCAGGTGTTCGAGGAGCAGCGGTTTGGCCTGCCGTTCGAGGATTCGATGTACGGGATCGCCGATCGCGTGCCGCTGGTGGACGTGCGGATCCTGATTACCGCCATTCTGATCCAGCGCGAGGTCGGCGGCAACCTGGCCGAGGTGCTCGACAACCTGTCCGAGGTCATCCGGGAGCGGTTCAAGATCCGTCGCCAGCTCCGGGTCATCACGGCGCAGGGTCGGATGTCGGGATATGTGCTGGCGGCGCTCCCGATCGTGGTCGGCCTGGCCATTTTCCTCATCAATCGTCCGTACGTGATGATTCTCTTCGAGCATCCCGTCGGTAAACTGCTCGCCGTATCCGCGGTCGTCCTCCAGATCCTGGGGTATCTCTGGATTCGGAAGATCGTGGACATCGAGATCTAGGCGGCCCTGATGCTATATCTCATCGCGCTACTCATCGGATCAGCGGTCATCGGTGCCGTCATGTTCGTGGTGCAGTTGGTGCCGGAAGAATCTGATTCCGTCCGCCGACTCCACGAGCTGGCCGATGAAGGCCACCTCGCCGCGCGCGCCAAGCGCCGCCGTGAAGAACGTGCGCGCCGACTGCAGGACCTGCTCGAGAACCTGGGGGCCAGGGTCGGAGGCAGTCGCGATGCCTCCGAGGTCCGGCTCTTCCTGATGCACGCCGGGTTCACCGGCCCCGCGGCGGTGCCCGTCTACCTCGGTGGCCGCTTCTTCCTCGGCGTTTCGTTGGCGGTAGTGATCCTGGCGACGGTTCCGCTGGCAGGGTATCCGGTCCTCGGCGCCGTCTTCGCCGCCATCTGGGGATTCCTCTTCGGCTGGATGGTTCCCCTCTTTGTGGTTGGCGGCCGGGCCAAGCGGCGGCAGCACGAGATGGTCAAGGCACTCCCGGACGCATTGGACCTGCTGGTCGTCTGCGTGGAGGCCGGCCTGGGGCTCAACCAGGCGCTGGTGCGGGTTGCGCAGGAAGTGACCAACGTGAGCCCGGTGCTGGGCCAGCAGATTGTCCTCACCAACCTGGAGATCCGCGCCGGTACACCGCGTGATGAAGCGTTGCGGAATTTCGGTGAGCGCACCGGGGTCGAGGACATTCGTTCCTTCGTGGCGATGCTCATTCAGACCGACCGATTCGGTACCAGCATCGCGCAGGCACTCCGGACCCACGCCGAGGTGCTGCGCACCAAGCGGCGTCAGCGGGCCGAAGAGGCCAGCGCCAAGACGGCCATCAAGATGCTCTTCCCGCTGGTCTTCTTCATCTTCCCGGCGATGTTCGTCGTGATCCTCGGGCCGGCGGTCATTCAGGTGTACGAGACGCTGTCGAAGACGTTCTGATGCGCTCCCTCGCGGTCCGCAACGTCGATCGTGAGGTTTCCATCGGCGACAAGGTGCTGCTGGCCGACACCTGGTGGTCGCGCTTCCGCGGCCTCCTCGGTCGCGCCGGGCTCAACCCAGGCGAGGGGCTGCTCCTCGCCCCCTGCCGGGGCGTGCACATGTTCGGGATGCGCTTTCCGTTGGATCTTGCGTTCCTGGACCGAGACGGCCTGGTCGTGGCGCTCTACCACCGGCTCGAGCCGGGAGGGCGCAGTTCGATGCATCGTGAGGCGTGGGGTGTGCTGGAACTCCCCGCGGGCGTGCTCGCCGCGACAGGTACTGGCGTCGGCGACCGCCTGGAGTGGGATGGAGCACCGGTCAGGGTCAAGGAGAGTGTGCAATGACACATGGATTCATACCGAGCGATGCGGTCCAGGCGGACGAAGGGGTCGAGCGTCGCCGCATACCCCGGAAACCACAGACCGTCGCGGATACCGGGCTTACCCAGGAGTTCATCACTGACCTCCTGCTGAAGTCGCTCTATGTGCAGGGCGCCATGTCGGGGCAGGCACTGACCGACGCGGTCTGTCTTCCCTTCCCGTTCGTCGATGAACAGCTTCTCTCGCTGCAACACCGGATGATGCTCGAGGTGCGTGGCACCCACGGCCCGTCCCGCACCGGGTACATCTTCGACCTGACCCAGGGTGGGCGGGATCGGGCGCGGGAGGCGTTCACCTCCAACATGTACGTCGGGCCCGCGCCGGTACCGCTGGCGCAGTACCGCCACTGGGTCGAGGCGCAGTCCATCAACCAGGCAGAAGTGAACCGGAAGGTGGTCTACGAGGGATTCGAGTGGCTGGTGCTCGGGGAGGATACGCTCGATCAGATTGGCCCGGCCATCAACTCCGCCAAGTCGCTCTTTCTCCACGGCGATTCCGGCAATGGCAAGACCGCCATCGCAGAGACCATCGCGCGGATGCTGGGTGGAACGATCTACGTTCCCTATGCGATCGAGGTGGACGGTCAGATCGTCACCATCTACGACCCGCTCTACCATCGGAAGCCGCACGACGAGGTCGTGGAGCACGCGGCGGAGGATGCGCTCTGGCTGCCGGACAGTGACGATCACGATCGACGCTTCATCCGCGCCGCCCGCCCCGTGGTGCTGACGGGTGGGGAGCTGACCCTCGACCAACTCGACCTGCAGTATGACAGCCACACGAAGATGTACCAGGCCCCGTTCCAGGTGAAGGCGAACGGCGGGGTCCTGATCGTGGACGACTTCGGCCGGCAGCGGGTCCCGCCGCGCGACCTGCTGAACCGCTGGATCGTGCCGCTCGAAAAGCGGGTGGACTTCCTCACGCTCCATACCGGCAACAAGTTCCCGATCCCGTTCGACTGCCTGCTGATCTTCGCCACCAACCTCGACCCGCTGGAACTGGTCGAGGAGGCGTTCCTGCGCCGGATCCACTACAAGATCCGCGTGAACAGCCCGAGCCGGGAGATGTACGAGCAGATCTTCGCGCGGTGCTGCGAGGAGCGGAGCATCCCCTACACCGCCGACGCCGTGGCACAGGTCTATTCCGAGTTCTACGACCCGCACCACATCGCGCCGCGCGGTTGTCACCCCCGGGACCTGGTGGATCACCTGCTCGACATCTCGCGGTACCTCGAAGTGCCGCCCACGTTGAGCAAGGACCTGGTGCACCGGTCCTGTCGCTCGTACTTCCTCGACTTCCCGACGGCCGAGTAGCTCCAAACTCCTACTTCGAGTGACTGATGACGGATGCCGGTACCAAGACTCCCGCTGAAGATGGCCCGGCGCACGATATCTATCTCGTGCGCCGCATTGAAGCATCGGAACACCTGATTGCACAGCTTCGCCGGCGGGTGACCTTCGTCCTGGTGTTCGTCGCTGTTCTGCTCGGCGTGACCTCGACGGTCATCTACCTCGCCGGCCGGCACGGGATGCCCGGCATGGTGCCACAGGTGGTGGAGTCGAGAGAGTTTCTGCTCCGGGATCAAACCGGCAAGGTGCGCGGCGCATGGGGCGTCGACGCGCGCGGCGACATCCAGCTGGTGCTCCAGGGGGGCGACAACAAGGCCAGTGTCCGCCTGAGTCTGCTCGAGGACGGCGCGGCGGGGCTCACCCTCTCCGACCCTGAAGGGAAGCCGCGCCTCGTCGCCGGGCTGCTGCCCCACGAGAATGTGAGCCTGGTGCTCGCCGACAGCCTGGGGGTCACGCGCGCGGTGTTCGGCCTGAACGCCGACGGGTCAACGTCGCTGGTGTTCGCCGACCGGAATGGCGTCACGCGCACGGCGATCGGTGCCGCCGCATCGGGGCAGCCAATCTTCGCGACGGGTGAGCCGGAGGCGGCGGTGGTGGATACGGTTCAATAGACCTGCACCCCATGGCTCCGCACCCCATGACCCCCTCTCCCGCGTAACCCCTCACCCCCTAACCCCCTCTCCCTCCGGGAGAGGGGGAACGCTCCGCCATCATCCCGCCAAAATCGGATTTCGATTGGGCGGACCGCAGGGGTGGGCTCACGTCGGGGTGGGCTTACGCCCACGCCCAGAACAGCGAATGGGCGATTCCATTTCCCAACCGCATCCATCTGATCATCCGACACGAAATCGCGGCTTCGCTTCGGCAGGGGCGGGCATATGCCCGCCCCGTCGAAGGCCGGGGTCCAGACATCTGGATTCCCGCTTTCGCGGGAATGACGGCGATCCGACCTTCCGCTGCCCCGCTGCCCCGCTGCCCCGCTGCCTCCCTGCCTCCCTGCCTCCCTGCCCATCTGCCTATCTTGCGCCATGCACTACGACGTCATCATCATCGGCGGCGGCCACGCCGGCGCTGAAGCGGCCGCGCTTGCCTCGCGGGCCGGTGCACGCACGCTGCTGCTGACGCAGAACCTCGAGACCATCGGGCAGATGTCGTGCAATCCCGCCATCGGCGGGATCGCCAAGGGCACCGTGGTGCGCGAGGTGGATGCGCTGGGCGGGGTGATGGGGCGGGCGACGGACCTGGCGCGGATCCAGTTCCGGATGCTGAACCGCTCCAAGGGGCCGGCGGTCTGGTCCCCAAGGGCGCAGTGCGATCGGGCGCTCTATCGCCGCGCCGTGCGCCAGCTCCTCGAGGCGCGTCCCAACCTTCGGTTTGCGCAGGGGACCGCCGCGTCGTTCGTGATCCGCGGTGGCCGGGTGGCAGGGGTGGTGACGAAGGAGGGGCTGACATTCGAGGCCCGGGCCGTCGTTCTGACCACCGGCACCTTCCTCCGTGGCGCCATCCATCTCGGCCTGGATCCGCAGGTACCGGCCGGGAGAGCGGGAGAATCACCCGCCATAGAAATCTCGCAAGCCATTGCGGCACAAGGTATTACAAGAGAACGCTTCAAGACTGGAACCCCGCCCAGAATCGATGGCCGGACCGTCGACTTCGCCCGGCTCACCCGTCAGGATGGGGATCCGACGCCCTACTGGTTCAGCCAGTTCGAGCGGGTGGAGCATCCGGAGCAGCTCCCCTGCTTCCTGACCTGGGCCGGCGCCGAGGTGAAGGAGATCATCGAGCGGCACATCCGGGAGTCGGCGCTCTACGGCGGGGCGATCAGCGGCCGGGGTCCCAGATACTGCCCCTCGGTGGAGGACAAGGTCGTCCGGTTCCCCGATGCGGTTCGACATCAGGTCTTCCTCGAACCGGAGGGGCTGGGGACGGCGGAGCTCTACGTGAACGGGCTTTCGACCTCTCTCCCGGCCCATGTGCAGCTCGCCTTCCTGCGGGCGGTGCCTGGTCTCGAGTCGGTGGAGATGACCAGGCCCGGCTACGCCATCGAATACGACTACTTCCCGCCGACGCAGCTGCACCCGACGCTGGAATCGCGCGCACTGCCGGGGCTCTTCTTCGCCGGGCAGGTGAACGGCACCACCGGGTACGAGGAGGCGGCCGGCCAGGGGGCGATCGCCGGGTCTGAATGCGGCGCTGCAGGTGCAGGGGCGGGAGCCGGTGGTGCTTTCCCGGGACGAGGCGATGACGGGAGTCCTGGTTGACGACCTGGTTCACCGGGGAGTGGATGAGCCGTACCGGCTCTTCACCAGTCGGGCGGAGTTCAGAATCCTCCTCCGGCAGGACAACGCCCTGCGACGGCTCTATCCGATCGCCCGGCGACTGGGGCTGCTTGGCGAGACGGAGATCCGAACCGCCGAGGAGCGCCTCGAGCGAGAAGATGCTGCGTCGATGGAGGCGGTCGAGACCGCGATCTCACCGGAACTGGCGAACCCGATCCTGGCCGAGGCGGGCCAATCCCCGATCGGGGAGCCGACCCGCCTGAAGGAACTCTGTCGCCGGCCGGGGGTGACCTTGGCGTCCCTCCTGACGGCTGCGGGGAGCGGTCTGGACCCAGAACACACCGAGTGGGCCGACATCGAGATCAAGTATGAGGGCTATCTGGTTCGGGAGCGGGAGGCCGCGGCTCGTCTCGCGGAGCTCGATGAGGTTCCCCTCCCCGCCACCCTTGAGTATCACAGCATCCAGACGATTTCCTGGGAGGCGCGTGAGAAGCTCAGCGCCGTCCAGCCCACCTCCATCGGCCAGGCCGGGCGCGTGCCCGGTGTTTCCCCGGCCGACCTCCAGAACCTCGCCTTCGCTGTGCTCCGTCGCGGGTCTAGATTCCGTCATCCAGCAGGCCTCACGCGAAGGCGACGAAGATCCCGACAGATTGCTCGGCCCTTCGCGCCTCGCTACAGTGGCCGTTTCACGTGAAACGCGCCATCGCCGCCCCTGCTGTTTCACGTGAAACACCCCGCCCTCCAGTCCAACTTTCGAGCTTCCATCCCTGCCGCGCTTGCCTCGTCCTCTTGAAGCCTCTCTATGCCGTAACTTAACTTGTTTAGCATATACAGTTACAAGACTATATGCGCTTTGTCACTTCGCGTCTTCGTGTCTTCGCGTGAGCCACGGACTGACACACCGATCTCCAGGTCGCCTCCGTCCGGATAATCGTCTATATTCCTGTCCTCCCTAACCTTACCTCTTCGACCCAGGCGCTCACCCCGCTCATGGCCAGAGTCATCGCGATTGCCAATCAGAAGGGCGGCGTCGGCAAGACGACGACGGCGGTGAATCTCGCCGCCTCGCTCGCGATTGCCGAGAAGCGCACGCTGCTCATCGACGCCGACCCGCAAGGCAACGCGTCGAGCGGCGTCGGCGTGCATCGCGACCAGGTCCGACTCTCACTCTACGATGCGGTGATCGACGAACGCCCGGCGCGCGACATCATTCTGCACGACGAAGCCCTTCCCTTTCTGCATATCCTGCCGGCCACGCAGGACCTCGTCGGTGCGGAACTCGAACTCGTCGATCGCCCGCAACGCGAAACCGCGCTGCGCCGAGCGCTCGAACCGGTAGTCGACGACTACGACTTCGTCATCATCGACTGCCCGCCGTCCCTCGGCCTGTTGACGCTGAACGTGCTGACAGCCGCGGATGCCGTGATCATCCCGATCCAGTGCGAGTACTACGCGCTCGAGGGGATTTCACAGCTGCTCAACACGATTCGCCTGGTGCAGCAGAACTTCAATCCGGGGCTCGCCATCGACGGCGTGCTGTTGACGATGTTCGACACACGGATCAACCTTGCCCGGCAGGTGGCGAACGACGCGCGCGAATACTTCGGGCCCGGTGTCTTCCGCACCGTCATTCCGCGGAACGTTCGCCTCGCCGAGGCGCCGAGTTTCGGCAAGCCGATCCTGCTCTATGACGTGCAGTCGGTCGGAGCGAAGAGTTATCTCTCGGTCGCGCAGGAGTTGCTGCGCCGCGTAGACGCCGGATCGGCGCAGGGGGTACAATCGTGAGTGAAGCCCGTCGTCTCGGCCGCGGCCTCGAAGCACTGCTGGGTCCCGTCTCGAAGGAGCAGGCCGAGAAGGAGGGAAACCTCCGCGAGCTCCCCGTCACCGCCATCCGACCGAATCCATTTCAGCCGCGCTCCCGGGTGGACGAAGAGGCGCTCAAGGAACTGGTCGCCAGCATCGAGGCGTCGGGACTGCTGCAGCCGGTCGTCGTGCGCCCACAGGGATCCACCTACGAACTGATCGCCGGCGAACGCCGCTGGCGCGCCGTGCAGCGCCTCGGCTGGACTCGCATCCCCGCCGTCATCAAGGACGTCGACGACAAGACGCTCCTGACGCTGGCGCTGATCGAGAACCTGCAGCGCGATGATCTCTCGCCGATTGACGAAGCCCTTGGCTACCAGCGATTGCAGGAACAATTCGACGTGGCGCAGACGGAGGTGGCACGGCTCGTGGGCCGGGACCGTTCCACCGTGGCGAATCTCCTTCGCCTCCTGGGACTTCCCGACGCCGTCCGCGATCTGGTGCATCACGGCGCGCTCTCCGCGGGGCACGCGCGCGCCCTGCTCGGGCTGACGGACGACAAGCTGATCGTGAAGTTCGGGCGCCAGGCGGTGGCGGACGGCTGGTCGGTTCGGGAGATGGAGGCGCGCGTCCGTCGAGGACCGGAGGCGGCGAAGCGTCCGAAGAACAAGCGCACCGAGCCGGGTCCGGTGAGCACGGAAGTGCAGCGGGTCGAAGATGCTCTCCGTAAACGACTGGGCACCGACGTGCGCGTCACGCAGCGCCGCAAGGGACGGGGTATCGTGCAGTTGAGTTATTACTCCAACGACGATCTGGCGCGTCTGCTCGAACTCATCCTCGGTACCCCCTTCGAGGGATGAAAACCCCGCGCCCCCAGATCACCCTGATGGTGCATCGCGACGGAGAGGTGAACTCGCGCACCTTCCGGATGCCGATCTGGGTCTTCCGCGTTCTGGTGGGTGCCGGCCTGGTGCTGCTGATGGCGGCGCTCGTCTTCAGCGCATGGTACGCCCCACTCCTCAAGGCGGCGGTGAGCGTGCCGCGACTGCGCGAGGACGTGGCACGGCTCGAAGCGGAGACCGCGAAGGTGCGGGAACTCGCCGCGGCACTCGACAGCGCGGAGCGGCGCTATGGCCGGCTTCGCGAAATGGTCGGCGCGGACATCGTGCCCGATCCCATTGCCCTCGCCTATTCACTGCCGCTGGCGCCCCCGGTGAACGCGGGGCCACCGGGGCCGCGCGCCGCTCCCGTGACCGGGCCCTCGGTGCCGAATCGGTGGCCGCTGGATGCCACGGGGTACATGACACGCGGACTCACGCCGGCGGGCGGCTCCGAGGAAGAGCACACCGGCGTCGATCTGGCCGTGACGATCGGCACACCGGTGCGAGCGGTCGGAGGCGGGACGGTGATCGACAGCGGCAACGATCCGGAGTACGGCATCTTCGTCCTGCTCAGTCACCCGGATGGGTACGCCTCCAAGTACGGCCATCTGTCCCGCTCGCTCGTCACGACCGGCCAGTTGGTCAATGCCGGCGAGGTCATCGGCCTGTCGGGCAACACGGGGCGCTCGACGGCGCCGCATCTGCATCTTGAAATCCGTCGGGGCGATGAGACGATCGACCCCCTCACCATGGTGAACGAGGAATCCCGATAATGGCCATCTTTTCGAACACACCGCGCGATCCCGAAGTGAACCAGATGCGTCGGCGCACCGACCACACCTCGCTTTCGATCATCGCGAAGGACCTGACGGTCACCGGCGACCTCCAGACCGAGGGGGTCGTGAAGATCGAAGGGAAGGTCAAGGGAATCATCCGCGCCAACACGCAGGCGCTCGTGGCCCCCGGCGCCCTGGTGCAGGGCGACATCCACACCGCGGAGGCGGTGATCGGCGGCCGGGTGGAAGGGAATCTCCACGCCACCGATCGGGTGGAGGTTCAGGCCACCGCTGAAGTGTTGGGAGACGTGTTCACGCGCCGCATTGTGGTGCTGGAGGGCGGGAGCGTGAACGGCTCGATCAAGATGGGATCGACCCAGGAGCCGAAGGCGGGGGCGAAGACGGACCTGAGGCCGGAATCGAAGCCGGACTTCAAGCCGGAGTTGAAGCCGGAGCTCGGTCTCAAGGGGTGATCGCACCCCGCGCGGTGGGATGGCTGCTGGCCGGCGCGGTGCTGGCGAGTTGTGCCACACGGGAGGCGCCGGCGCCATTCCGTGTGGCACTCGTTACACCGGGGTCCATCGCCGATGCGGCCTGGAACTCCGGCGCCTACACCGGGCTGGGTCAGATTCACGATTCGCTCAATGTCCCCGTCAGCCACGTCGAAGCGCGCACCCCCGCCGAGCAGGAGGAGGCGCTTCGCACCTATGCGGAACAGGGATACAACCTCGTCTTCGGGCATGGGTTTGAGTTTCAGGGTCCGGCCGAGCGGGTCAGCGCTGACTATCCGGCGGTGGTATTCATCATCACCTCCGGGGAGCGGGTCCAGGGGAATGTCGCCCCGCTGATCTTTCGGTTGTACGAGGCGAGCTACCTGGCGGGGATGGTGGCGGGCGGCGTGACCAGGAGCAACGTGATCGGCTTCGTGGGTGGTGTGGAACTGCCGCCGGTGCGCGAGGCCTCCGATGCCTGGGTGGCCGGCGCGCGTGCGGTCAATCCCGAGGTGAAGAGCCGAATCACCTACCTCAACAACTGGGATGATGCCGCACTGGGGCGTGAGGCGGCGCGCGCGCTGATCCGGGTGGGTGCGGACATGCTCCACCACAACGCCGACGCCGCCGCCATCGGTGTCTTCCAGGCGGCGAAGGAAGCACCCGGAGTGTATTTGTTCGGGGCAAACGCCGACCAGACCGACCTGGCGCCGCAGCGGGTGCTTGGTTCGGCGGTGATCGACCTGCCGCGGGCGCTGCTGCTGGTGGCAAGGGAGGTAGAGGGAGGTACCTTCACGCCGAAGGTAGAGTCGTTCGGGCTGGCCAGCGGCGTGGTGCAGTATGTGCCGAACCCCGCCCTCGATTCCATGATTCCAGCAGCCCTCGCCGCGCGCGTCCGCGCCGCCGAGGACAGCATCCGACAGCGGGATGGCCAATGAGCGAGCAAGCCGTTTCACTCACCGAAGTCACCGAGTACCTCGACACGCTCTTGCGTATCCGGGAGATCCCGGATGAGGGCAACGCCGTCAACGGGCTCCAGGTGGAGAATGGCGGTACGGTCGACCGCATCGTGGCGGCCGTGGACGCGTCACTGGAGGCGATCGAGAACGCGGCACCGGCGAAGAGCGAGAACGGTACTCTGCTGCTGGTGCACCACGGACTGTTTTGGGACGGCAACGTTCCGCTCACCGGCCGGCGGCACCGGCGGGTGCGCGCGCTCTTCGACCGCAACATCGCGCTCTATTCCGCGCACATTCCGCTCGACCTCCATCCCGACCTGGGGAACAACATCGTCCTCGCCCGGCGCCTGGACGTCGAACTCGAGGGCTGGTTCGGCGAGTACCGCGGGCAGCGGCTCGGTGTCTATGGCGAGCTGGCGCTGCCGCGTGAAGAGCTGGTCAGGCGGATCGAAGGGCAGCTGACCGCCACCGCCCGGCTGATTCCCGGCGGGCCGGAAAAGACGGAGCGGGTGGGCATCGTGACGGGGAGCGGCGGCAGCTTCGTCGCCGAGGCGATCGCGGCGGGGATCGACACGCTGATCACCGGCGAGGGCCCGCATCACACCTACTTCGATGCGATGGAGCTCGGCATCAACCTGATCTACGCAGGACACTACGCCACGGAACAGGTTGGCGTCCAGGCGCTGGCCCAGCACCTCGGCCTCCGGTTCGAACTGCCGTGGGAATTCCATAGGCATCCGACGGGGATGTAGGGAAGCGGGGCGGGGAAGCGGGGAGCGGGGACCAGCTGGGGGCGCTATGCCCGTCCTGCCAGCGAAGCCGGATTTCGGTCGGATGATCAGATGGATGCGGGGGACGTTCAGGCAGGTTGAGGCACCCCGCAGCCCGGCCTGCCAGTCGCGCCGGATGTGTCATTCCCGCCCCGGCTTTCGCCGGACAGGGTCGCGGGAATCCAGTGCGTCCCACCTCACCCCCTGTCCCCCTCTCCATGATATGGAGAGGGGGAACGTCCAACTGAGCCCGGTGCCCTGATGCTCCTGTCGCTCTCCGGCATCTCGAAGTCATTTGGCCCGGTTGCGGCCCTTCGCGGCGTGGACCTCTCCCTGCGCGCCGGGGAAGTGCACGCCGTCCTCGGTGAGAACGGCGCCGGCAAGTCCACACTGATGCACATCGCGGATGGGTTGCTCCGTCCCGATGCGGGCACCATCGCGATCGACGGTCAGGTTGTCCGGTTCCGTTCGGCGCGCGATGCCAGGCGCCATGGCATCGGCATGGTGCACCAGCACTCGACCGCGGTGCCTGCGCTGTCGGTGATGGAGAACATCGCGCTCGCCGCCGGATGGCCGGTCGCTCCTACACCGCTCCGCCGACGCACCGCTGAACTCACCGCCCGCCTCGCCCTCCACCTCGATCCCCTTCAGCCCGCCGCGGAACTCTCCGTGGCCCTCAAGCAGCGCCTCGAAATCGTGAAGGCGCTCGCCTCCGATGCGCGCATTCTCCTGCTCGATGAACCGACCGCAGTGCTGGCACCGGCCGAGGCAATGGAGCTGTTCCATTTTGTCCGGGGGTTCGCCCAATCGGGTGGCGCGGTGGTGTTGATCACCCACAAGCTCGACGAGGCGCTGGCCGCGGCCGATCGTGTCACCGTGCTCAGGCGGGGAATCGTGGCACTTGCCGCACCGCGTGCAGAGGTGACGGCGGACTCACTGACGGAAGCGATGATCGGTGGCGCCATTGCGAGGGCGCCCAGCGCTCGCCTCCTGGAGGATGGCCCGGTGCTGATCCAGTGCGATCGCCTCGAGGTCAACGGGGAGCATGGCTCAGGATTGCGCAGCGCGTCGTTCACCATCCGTGGTGGGGAACTCGTGGCGGTGGCTGGCGTGGAAGGGAATGGTCAACGCGAGCTGCTGCGCGCGGTAGCTCAGCTGCAGCGCCCGTTCCGCGGACTCCTCGAAGTGGCCAGGCCGATTGCCTTCGTGCCGGAAGACCGTACGACGGAAGGGTTGATTCCGGCCATGTCGCTCACCGAAAACGTGGTGCTTGGCGTTGGGCGCATCGCGCCGTGGATCAGGGGGCATCGGGTACGCCGGGTGGACTGGAAGGCTGCCGGCAGTCGGACGGCTGAACTCCTCGGGCAATTCGACGTCCGAGCGGAGGGGCCCGACACGCCATCAGGAAGCCTCAGTGGCGGCAACCAGCAGAAGCTGCTGATTGCGAGAGCCCTCGAGCGGCGGCCCCGCGTGCTGGTGGCGGAAAACCCGACCCGCGGGCTCGACCTGCAGGCGGCGGCGGACGTCCACGCGCACCTGCGCGCCGCGGCGGCGGGCGGTGCGGCGGTGCTCGTCTACTCGAACGACCTCGACGAGGTGCTTGAACTCGGCAGCCGGATCCTGGTGGCGGCAAACGGTGTGATGACCGAGGCACCGGCGGGAGCGGACCGGCAGCGCCTCGGCGAGATGATGCTCCGGTCGGGCAGGTCCGATGCGCGGTAGTCTCCGTGCCCTCGGCACCTCGCTCCTGGCGCTTGCCGTCGGACTGCTCCTGCTCGCGATCGGGTTGCAGCTGGCCGGCTACGACGCGGGCGCCGCCCTCGCGGCGCTGTGGGACGGTGCCTTCGGTTCATGGCGCGCGTTCACGGGCGCGACGCTGCCCCGGTCGGTGCCGCTGATCCTGATGGGGCTGGGGTTTGCACTGGCACTGCGCGGTGGCGCACTGAACATCGGCGCCGAGGGACAGTTCTACGCCGGCGCGATTGCGGCGACGTGGGTCGGGGTGCAGGCGGCGGCGTGGCCGGCGTGGTTTGCGCTGCCGGCGGTGGCGCTGGCGGGTATTGCGGGCGGTGCGGTCTGGATGATCCTGCCGGTGGTGCTCAAGCTCCGGTTCGGCGTGCTCGAGGTGATCAGTACCCTCCTGCTCAACTTCGTGGCCGAAGCGCTGGTCAGCTGGATGGTGCAGGGCCCGATGCAGGAACCCGGAGGGATCTACCCGCAGAGTGCGCCGATTGCGGAAGTGGCACGGCTGCCGATGCTGCCGGGGACGCGACTCCACGTCGGATTCGTCGCCGCACTGATCGTCGCGGGGATTCTGGCGTGGGTCCTGGCGCGGACCTGGTGGGGATTCCGGCTGCGCGCGCTGGGCGAGGGACCGCGTGCCGCCGAAGTGAGCGGGCGGGTGCGCGGGGGTCGGATGATAGCGCTGGCGCTCTTCGGATCAGGGGCGCTGGCGGGACTGGCCGGCGCTTTCGAGGTGAGTGGCGTCTCCTACGCGCTCTACCAGAACCTCTCCCCCGGCTATGGATTCACGGCCATCGGTGTGGCGCTGCTGGCGCGACTCCGGCCGTCGGCCATCGTCCTGACCGGAATCGTCTTTGCCGCGCTCGAGGCGGGGGCGGGAGCGATGCAGCGCGACGCGGGGATTCCGGCGGTGGCGGTGTATGTGGTCGAGGGCGTGATCATCCTGGTGTTGCTGCTGGGTGACGCCGCGGCGCGGCGGGATGTCGAGCGACAGGCCGGCGCGCCGGTATCGGACGGCACCGCATGATCGATCCGATGGCGGTGGCGGCGGATGTGCTCGTGGCGGCAGTCGGCATCGCGACGCCGCTGGCGCTGGCGGCCACCGGGGAGACGATTGCGGAGCGGTCGGGTGTGGTCAACCTCGGCGTCGAAGGGGCGATGCTCTTCGGCGCGCTGGGCGGCGCCATCGGCGCCACGGTAGCGGGGCCGGCGGCGGGGCTCGGCCTCGGTATCCTGGCGGGAGTACTGGTGGCGGCGCTCTTCGCGGCCGTCGCGATCGGCGCGGGTGCCGACCAGATCATCACCGGCACGGCGGTCACGCTGGCGAGCGTCGGCCTGACGGGGACGATCTACCGTCAGTTCTATGGGCCGGCGGGTGTCGGGTTGTCGCTTCCGACGTTGCCACCCATTCCGATTCCAATCCTCTCCGATACGCCGTTCATTGGGAGTGCGCTCTTCGTTCAACCGGTCACGACCTATGCTGCGGCGGCGCTCATTCCCCTCACCTGGTACCTGCTCTTCCGCACCCGGTTTGGGCTGGCGCTCCGCGCCGTGGGCGAGGACCCGCCCGCCGCCCGTGCTGCCGGCGTGTCGGTGCGCCTGGTGCGGACCTGGGCGGTGTTGCTGGGCGGCGCCTTTGCGGGGTTGGCGGGTGCCACGCTGGTGCTGGCGCAGGTCGGCACCTTTACCGAGCGGATGACGGCGGGTCGTGGATTCATTGCGATTGCGATCGTGGTACTGGGGCGGTGGAATCCGGTGGGGGCGGGGCTGGCGGCGCTGCTCTTCGGGCTGGCGACGGCGCTGCAGTTCGCGTTGCAGGCCGCGGGGTTCGATGTGCCGTATCAATTCTTCCTGATGTTCCCGTACTTGCTGACCCTGCTGGCGCTGGCGGGTGCGGTGGGCCGGGTGAAGGCGCCGGCGGGGTTGGGGAGGAACGAGGACTGAGCGGCACCTGACCGTTCTCTGACTCCTGAAGACCGCCACCTATATTGTGAGTCCTGAGCAATTCCTTTCCGCTGATGGACCCCACCAGGCCCAGACCCACGCCATGGAGTGCCCGTGCCGATTTCCTCCCCTGCCCGCCCCGCCGACTCGGAATACAACTCCTACTATCAGCCGTACGTCCGGGAAGTGCCCGACGGCGACCTCCTGGCGACCCTGGTGGCCCAGCGAGACTCAACGGCTGCCGTATTGGCAGGAATTTCAGACAAGGACGCCGGTTTCAGGTACGCCGACGGAAAATGGAGCGATCCGTGAGGTCGTCGGCCACGTTTCCGATACCGAGCGCGTGTTTTCGTACCGCGCCCTCCGGATTGCCCGAGGCGATACGATTGACCTGCCGGGTTTCGATGAGAATGCCTGGATGCCGATGGCGGGGTTCGAGGCGCGGTCCATGGCCGACGTCGCCGCCGAGTTCCGTGCCGTCCGGGAGGCGACGCTGGCCCTCTTCAACTCGTTCAGCGCCGAAGCCTGGCTCCGGATCGGTTCCGCCAGCGGCCACCCGGTCTCGGCGCGCGCACTGGCCTGGATCCTTGCGGGACATGAACGGCACCACCTCCGCATCCTGGCCGAGCGCTACTTCCCCAACCTCAAGTCCTGACAGGGCAAGGGATTCTCCCCCTCGCTTCACCCCGGCTTCATGGTGAGTTCGCCATCCTTGGCGTGATACAAGGAGGGTACTCATGGTCAGCCAGCGAACGTTTACGGCCGAAGAGGCCCGGAAGGTGGGCGATCGGCTCGCCATCAACTGGACCGAGGTCGACCTGGAGCAGTTCCGGATGGGGTTGGAAGTGGAGCTCGAGCACGGTATCCGCAACGTCGTCACCAATGTGACCAACGACGACCTGGTGCTCACCGGGAAGATCGCACTCGCGCACCTGATGGAATTGCCCGACTACTACACCCGGTTGCTGCGCATGGAGGAAGAAGCGCGTGTGATGCTGGCCCGATAGGCCCGCACCCACGTTGCGGCCCCTCGCCGTTATGGGTAGCGTAGTCGCATGAACATTGAACTGCTCGGCGTCCCGATGGACCTCGGTTCCGGTCGGCGCGGCGTGGACATGGGTCCCTCCGCGCTCCGGATCGCAGGCGTCGGTCCCGCCCTCGCCGCCCGCGGCCACCGTGTCGTCGACGGTGGCGACCTCGACATCAAGAACATGGAAGAGACGACCTTCGGGAGCCGGCACGCCCGGTACCTGCGGGAAATCGCCCGTGCGTCGGGACTCCTCGCCAAGGCCGTCGAGAAGATCCTGGACCGCAGGCGATTCCCATTGGTCCTGGGTGGCGACCACTCGATTGCGGTCGGCACGATTTCCGGAGTCGCATCCTACGCCCGGAAGAAGAAGAAGAAGCTCGGGCTCCTCTGGATCGATGCGCACAGCGACATCCACGTGCCGAAGACGTCCCCCTCCGGCAACATCCACGGGATGCCGCTGGCGGCCCTCTTCGGGCTCGGACCGAAGGAGCTCTCCTCCGTCGGAGGTGCGTGGCCGAAGATCGACCCGCAGCACACTGCGCTCGTTGGTATCCGGAGTCTCGAGGATGGCGAACGACGACACCTGGCCGAGCTCGGCATTCGCGTCTACACGATGTCGGAGATCGACCGCGACGGCATTCATGCCGTGATGAGCGACGCACTGGCCCGGGTCACCAACGGCACCGGCTTTCTCCACGTGAGTTTCGACCTTGATGCGGTCGATCCGACGCTCGCCCCCGGCGTGGGCACCCCGGTCAAGGGCGGACTCGACTACCGGGAGGCGCATACGATCATGGAGTTGATCTCCGCGTCGAAGCGGATGACGTCGCTCGAAGTGGTCGAGGTCAATCCCATTCTCGACGAACGCAACCGCTCGGCGGTGCTCGCCGTCGAGCTCCTCGAATCGGCCTTCGGGAAGCGGATCCTCTAGCCCATGGGCTCCCGGCTGATGGGTCTTGTCGGGCTGGTGCTGCTCCTGGTGAGCGCCATCCTGATCGATATCAGCCACGGGCTGTTCAGTGCCGGTGATTTCGCGAATCGAGTGGCAGCGAGTCTCGGTGATGAACGGGTCTCGAGCTATGTGGCAGGAGAGATCACCGACGTCCTCATCGAGCAGCGACCAAATCTCACCGCTGTACGACCGCTCATTGTCGGGGCCGCCGACGGGCTGGTGGGCAGCTCGCCGTTTCGCGCCGTCGCACGGACGGCCCTCAAGTCGGCTCACGAGGCGTTCTTCTCCCGGACCGGGGAAGAGGTCTTGCTCTCCATTCCCGATGTCGGGGTCCTGGTGGAGAGCGCGCTCGGTGACATGAATCCGTCGCTTGCCGCCAAGATCCCCAAGAACATCGAGACGATAGTTGCGAAGCTGCCCCACAACAGGCTCGGCGCCACCCTGGTCGCGGCCCGTCGGGGGCTGAACCGGCTGGCCTGGCTGCAACGCGGCCTCTTTCTCCTGGGAATCGGACTCCTCGGCGGGAGTATTCTGCTCGACAGGGACCGTCGGCTTGGCCTGACGAGAGCGGGAGTCGGGCTCGTGGTCGTCGCCCTGCTCCTGGTTCTGGTGATTCCCGCCGGCCGACTCGTGGCCCTGACGGTGACCCACGATGCAGCGACACGTGCCGCGTTCTTCGGGGTCTGGCGGGCCTATTTCCTCCCACTGCTCGGATTCGTCTACTCCTATGCCGGCACCGGCGTGATTCTGGCCGCCGCCGCGAATTCCCTCCACGAGAAGACCGACCCCATCGAAGGGCTGCGGCGGCTGGCGCGCCTTACCGCAGCACCACCAGCCCGCCCTGGCCGCCGGCTGCTCTGGATTGCCGGCACCGCTACCGCGGGCGCGGTCGTGCTGGCGTGGCCGTCGAGCGTGGTCGCCGTCATCGCCGTTGTCGGCGGCCTCCTCCTCATTTTCGCCGCGCTCCGGGAGCTGTTCCGGATGGCTCTGGAAAACGTCCCCGAGCGAACCGGGTCGCCAGAGGAGAGCGGTGCCCGCCGGTGGCCGCTTCGAACGCTTGTTGGTATGGGCATCGCCGCGGCCCTCGTCGCGCTCTTCCTGCTGCTGCCCCGCCCAGGGATGAATCCCGTGGCGCCGGTTGATATCGTGGCCTGCAACGGCGCGCCGGAACTCTGCGATCGACGGATCGACGAGGTGTCATTCCCGGCAACCCACAATTCGATGTCGAACGCCCAGATCCCCGGATGGCTCTTTCCGCACCACATGGTCGACTTCACCGGACAGCTGCAGCACGGGATCCGGGCACTCCTGATCGACGTTCACTATGGCTTTCCCGGCGCCGACCGGATCAAGACCGACCTCGAAGGAGAGGGCGCCACCCGCGAGAAGTTGGTCGGCGCGGTGGGCGAGGAGGGCTTCGAGGCGGCACAGCGGATCCGCGACCGCATGGTCGGGGTAGATGAGGGACGTCGGGGTCTCTACTTCTGTCATGGCTTCTGCGAGCTCGGGGCCTACCTGGTGGCGCCTGCGCTCAAGAATATCCGCGACTGGATGGTGATGAACCCGGGGGAAGTGCTCCTGATCGTGATCGAGGACTATGTGACCCCGGAGGAAATCGCCGAGTCGTTCAGGGAGAGCGGCCTGCTCGAGTTCGTGTATACCGGGCCGATCACGCCGTGGCCCACGCTCCGATCGATGATTGAGTCCGGCGGGCGGGTGCTGGTGTTCACGGAGTCCGGCAAGCCCGGAGTGGCGTGGATCCACCCGGCGTTCGGGAGCTTTCAGGAGACGCCCTACACATTCCACACGCCGGAAGAGTTCTCCTGTAAACCGAACCGCGGCGGTACCTCCGGCACGCTCTTCCAGGTCAATCACTGGATCGAGACGACACCCGCGCCACGGCCGACCAACGCCGAGGTTGTCAACACCTACGATGTCCTCCTCACGCGGGCAAAGCGCTGCCAGCGAGAGCGCGGCCTCCGGCCGACCTACCTGGCGGTAGATTTCGGAGATATCGGAGAGATCGTGAACGTCACACGCACCCTGAACGGGTTGGACACGTTGGCGACGAGACAATGACCTGTGCGGGAAGTTCCCCCTCTCCATATCATGGAGAGGGGGACAGGGGGTGAGGCGGACCGCGGGGCTGGGCGGCTGCAGGGCCGGGAGGCAGTAACGAGAGAAGACTGACCCGGCTTTCGCCGGGGTGATGGCTTCGGGTGTCGCTTCAGCGACATCAGCCGAGCCGCGGCTTCAGCCGCGACCAGGCGGGCGGACAGATGTGAGGTGGCATGTCCGACATATTGGACTTCGTCATCATCGGTTCCGGCTTCGGCGGCAGCGTCTCCGCGCTGCGGCTGACCGAAAAGGGGTACCGGGTACGGGTGCTCGAGCGAGGCAAGCGTTTCCGCGACGAAGACTTTGCTCGCACCAACTGGAATCTGCGCAAGGCGCTCTGGGCGCCGGCGCTCCGCTGTTTCGGTATCCTGCAGATCAGCCCCTTCCGAGACATTTTCGTGCTGCACGGCGCCGGGGTCGGCGGCGGCAGCCTCGGCTACGCCAATGTGCTGATGGCCCCCGGCGACGAGATGTTCTCCGCCCCCGCCTGGAGCCACCTCGCCGACTGGAAGACCCTCCTCCGGCCGCACTACGATACAGCGCGTCAGATGCTCGGTGTGGCGGACAATCCCCGTGTCTGGCCCGCCGACCTGCTTCTCCAGGAAATCGCCCAGGAGCTCGGCACCGCCGACACCTGGCAGCCCACACCAGTCGGCACCTTCTTCGGGGCACCGGACGACGAAGGTGAAGAGGTGCCCGATCCATATTTCGGTGGTGAGGGACCGGCCCGATCGGGCTGTATCCACTGCGGCGGCTGCATGGTCGGGTGTCGCTACAACGCAAAGAACACCCTGGTCAAGAACTACCTTTACCTGGCGGAGAAGTGGGGTGCCGAGGTGGAGGCGGAGGCCGAGGTGCGGGACATCATTCCGCTGCCCGAGGGAGAGGCGGACGGGGCGCGGTACGAGGTGGTGTACCGCTCATCATCGGCACTGCTCTTCAGGAACGAGCGCCGGATCCGCACCCGCAACGTCATCGCAGCCGCCGGGGCGCTGGGAACGATGCGGCTCCTCTTCCGTTGCCGCGACGTGACCGGTTCCCTGCCCCGCCTCTCGCCGCGGCTCGGGGACATGGTCCGCACCAACAACGAATCACTCCTCGGCGTCATCGCGCGCGACGACAAGGCGGACTATTCGCAGGGGATCGCCATCACCTCCATTGTGCACGCTGACGCCATGACGACCATCGAGCCGGTGCGGTATTCTCCCGGCTCGTCGATGATGCGTCTCCTCACCGGGCCGATCATCGAGTCGGGCGGCTTCCTGAGTCGTCTGGCCCAGTCGGTCTGGGGGATCCTCTCTCACCCGGTGGACTTTGCCCGCACGCATTTCCTGCCGCGCTGGGCTCAGCGGACGACGATCATTCTCGCGATGCAGACCGATGACACCCGGCTGCGTTTCCGGTTCGGTCGGAGCTTCTTCACCCTCTTCCGCCGCGGACTGGTGTCGCATCCCGACCCTGAGAGTGGGCATCCGTCGGCCATCGAGATCAGCCGCAAGGTCACCCGACGATTCGCGGAGAAGAACGGCGGCATCGCTGCCGGCTCGATCAACGAAGGGCTCCTCGGCGTCCCGATGACGGCGCATATCCTGGGCGGGTGCCCCTTCGGCAGGGACGCGACGGAAGGGGTGGTCGGGCTCGACATGCAGGTCCACAACTATCCCGGCCTCTATGCCATCGACGGGTCGATCATCCCGGCGAACCCCGGGGTCAACCCCAGCCTCACGATCACGGCCCTGGCGGAGTACGCCATGGACCGGATGCCGCCCAAGCCGGGCGCGTCGGTCCGCAGGCCGATCGGCGTGGCCATCGCTGCTGCACCTGAGGTACCGAGCGCAGTCGGCTCCTGAACGAAAGGAGTACCAGATGTCACTCACCCTGAGGTCCAAGACGTTCGAGCACGGCGGCGAGATCCCCACGCGCTGCACCTGTGAAGGGAAGGACCTCGCGCCCGACCTCGTCTGGGCCGGTGCTCCGGTTGGAACCAAGTCGCTGGCCCTCATCGTCGACGACCCAGATGCGCCAGACCCCGCCGCGCCGAAGATGACGTACGTTCATTGGGTGTTGTACAACATTCCGGCGGGCACGGCAGGGCTGCCGGAGGGCGCGACGTCCGGGGACTTGCCCCGGGGCACGCGCGAAGGCCTGAACGACTGGAAACGCACCGGCTACGGCGGGCCCTGTCCGCCGATCGGGCGCCACCGCTACTTCCACAAGCTCTACGCCCTCGACAAGGTCCTGCCGGACCTCGGCGCGGCGACCAAGCCGGTCCTCGAGACCGCCATGGCGGGCCACATTCTCGAACAGGCGGAGCTGATGGGCACCTACATCAAGAAGGGACCACACACATGAGCACTGTTGCGCTGGCATTCGAGGTGAAGCTCACGATGCCCTATGATGGGGCGATCGAAGCGGTCGCCGCCGCCCTCAAGGCGGAAGGCTTTGGCGTCCTGACGCGGATTGACGTGCATACCACGCTCAAGGAGAAGATCGACGTGGACTTCCGTCCGTACACGATTCTCGGTGCGTGCAACCCGACGCTGGCGCATCGCGCCCTGAGTCACTACGCGGAGGCCGGCCTGCTGCTGCCCTGCAACGTGACCGTCGAGGCGGACGGCGAGGGCGCGATCGTGCGGATCGCCGATCCCGACGTCATGCTGTCGGTGGGCGGCATGGACCAGGATCCGGCGCTGCGGGCGGTGGCCACCGAGGCGCGCGTCCGGCTCTCCCGCGTGGCCGACGCGCTTCGCGCGCATCCGGCGGCCGCATGATGAAGGATGCACCCGACCATCTCGATGCCGAGCTCATCCTGAAATTGTATGACCTGCGGCGCGAGGCCTCACTGCGTGAGGCACGGTCGAAACTGACCAACGAGTTCCTGCCGAAGAACGCGAAGGAGGCGGTGGCGGTGCTCGATCATGGGCACCCGCTGAACCGCGCGTATCGCCAGGTATCCACCTACTGGGAAATGGTCTACCGGATGGCGCGGTACGGCATCATCCATGGCGACTTCCTGGTGGAGAACAACGCGGAGGGGCTGATTCTCTATGCGCGGGTGGAGCCCTACCTGAAGGAGATTCGGGCGGCCGCCAACCCGGCTTCCTTCCAGAACGCGGAGTGGATCGCGACGGAAGTGCCGATGGGGCGGGCCACCGCCGATCGAATGCGGGCCCGGGTCAAGAAGGACCTGGGACGGAAGTAGCGCTCAGGCCAATCGGGCCCGCAGGGCGTCGCGGGCGGTCTCGATCGTGGCGCGCACCCGCTCCTTCAGCTCGGGCAGGTCGTCGAGAGTGAGGCCCTCGGTCTCGATGGGGGGCAGGACTTCGACGACGGCGCGCGCCGGGTTGAAGCGCCAGTCGTGCTTCGGGAGGGCGGTCCGGGTGCCCGCGACGGCCAGCGGGAGGATCGGTACGCCGGCCTCGAGTGCCAGCCGAAATGCGCCGTCCTTGAAAGGCAGCATCCGTCCATCGGGCGACCGGGTCCCTTCGGGGAAGAAGACCACCGACACCCGGTTTCGCAACGAGGTCCGACACCGCTCCATTGCCTCGACGGCGCTGGGGCCGAAGCCGCGCTTGATGGGAATGTCTCCCGCCATCCGCATCATCCACCCAATCAACGGAATCTTCAGGATCTCGACCTTCGAGAGCCACTTCATTTCGAAGGGGAGGTGGCTGATGAGCAGGATGTCGGCGAACGACTCGTGGTTCGCGACGATGACGTAGGGATGTCTCGGGTTCTCGACTCGAATACCGGCGCGACGAAAACTCCAGTACGGATTCACCGTGGCCATGGCCACGCCGAGGCGGCGGAACCACCACCCGACGATGTAGCGGCCGCGGTCAAAGGGCACGGTGACGAGGAAGACCAGCACCATCGTCGGAAACCAGGCGACGATGACGACGGCGATCCAGAACCAGGCCCAGGCGGAGCCGATGGTTTGAAGGAAGCGGCGCATGGGGGAAAGTTAGCGGGGAAGCGGGGACGCGGGGAAGACGTGTCGCGGATCGGCCGTCACCCCGGCGAACGCCGGGGTCCATGGCTGTCTCGCACGAAACACACGACAACACGAACGATCGGATGCATGACCTTCGTGCGCTTCGTGTCTTCGTGTGAGTCCCTGTTGGCTATCGCAGCCGTTCCGTACGCGACCGCGCCCGGTCCGAGCAGCGTCACATCCAGCGGGCCGAGGCGTTGGCGATCGTCACGCTGCCGCCCCGGGCGAGTGAGAGGATCTGGCCGGTGGCGGCGTCGCGGACGACGGCGAGCGGATAGTCGGCGGCGTTCCACCGGACCGTCCGCGCAGTCCCTGATCGCTCCGCGCGGAGGTTGGCGGTGCGCCCAGCAGCGCGGGCGCCAGTCGTCGCCACGAGGGCGCGCTGACCACGGCTCTCGAGCTGCAGCCGGCTGAGCGAGCCACGCACCATCCGGAGCGGTACCGCAAAGGCGAACTGCTCCTCGTTGTCCGGTGCGTCGGCCACCGGCGTGCCGCTGAATGCGATCCGGAACGCCTCGCCACCGTTGGCGTCGAATCCCCGGAGGAGATTTGGACCGGACACGCCCGGAAGCATGGCCTCGGTCGTGGCCTCGAACGCCGGCTCGAGAATCACTTCACCGTCCCGGATTCTTCCCCAGACGATCAAGCTTGGCTCCCGGACGCTTCCCATCTGGATCACGGCGGCCGGGCCGCGCTGGTTCATCACGCCCAGGTAGGTGTAGTCGCTGATCCACTTGTTCCCGCAATACCCCATGATGTCGGTCAGGGTCGGCGCCTTCAGCGCCCCCGTTCCCTGGTCGTATCCCCACTGCCCCGTGACGCCACCGGCATAGGGGTAGTTCGGGTCGGAGGAACTGACGCCGCCGCAGGGGGCGTGGGATCGCCCGAAATTGTGCCCCAGTTCGTGCGACACCACCCCCGAGGCGCTCGGCAGCTTGTCCCACCCGACCGACGTGCGCCCGGGCACGTACCCGTAGCCGGCGATACCGCTGCCGTAGGGCACGGAGATGACGCCGTAATAGTTCCTGTTTCCGCCCTCAGCCGCCCGGAGGGTATTGATCTCGCTCAGGATGCGGAGCCAGACGCCGTTCCCGTCCCCTGACTGGATCTGCTCGGGGTCGCTGTACGTGTACGGGGCCCGCACGTCGGCGACGACGGCGCTGAGCGGATGCATCCGGATGGTCTCGTCGAGGAACTGACTCACATTCCCCGCGGTCACATTGCCCGTGGTGTTGTCGGCGGTCCGGAGAACCGGCACGAACCGAATGTCGAGCGTGGCGACCGTGCGCACGTTCAGGGTGGTTGGGATGCCATTCGCCGGGAAATTGTTGTCGCCGTCCGTCGACTCGGCAATGACATTGGCCGGGTCGACGTCGAGCACGATGTCGAGATCGGGCTGCAGCAGGGACGCGGGCAGGGTGGCGTTCCAGGTGCGGGACAGTACCGCCTGACTTCCCGCCGTATCGGGTGGGACACTCGACCCAGGTGCGGGGATGGTGACCGTCTCGACCAGTGTGCCCGCCCGGTAGAACCGGGCCCGGACATCGGGGACGACGGTGTTTCCCTGGTTCGCAACGACGAAGACGCGAAGCAGCCCGTCGCGCCCCGCGACGAGCGGAATCGCGCGATCGTAGGTCTGCACGCTCTGCGTGACGTAGAACCCGTGGATCGTGAGGTTCAGTGAGGTCGCCGACCGTGCGGCATAGGCCACCGATGCGGACGCGGCGGCGCTGCTCGACACCGAGACCTGCTGCGTGAGCGGAGTCGGGTCGTACAGCGTGGCGGCAGCCGACCACGGCGGCGGCGACGGTGTAGGTCCCGGGTGCGAGCCCGGTGAGTGCGGCGCTGGCGGTATGCGTGGAGGAGTACCCGGCCGGGCCGGTGACCGTGACGGCGCCATCCACGGCCGGCGGAAGGCCGCTGACCGTCAGGCTGAGCGAGCCCGGGGGTGGCGCTGTACGCCACCGAGGCCGAGGCAGCGGACCCGCACTGACCTGGATGGTCTGCGTGGCCGGCAGCGGGACATAGATCGCCCCCCCGTCGGTGACGTTGGCGGCCGTGACGGCATAGGTGCCGGCGCCAGGTCGTCGAGCGTCGCGGCAGTGGGTCCGACCACCTCAGTGAAGTCGTTCGGCCCGGTCACCGTGATGCTGGCCGCGGCGGCTGGAGGCAGCCCGCTGACGCCCACGACGAGGGAGCCCACCGACGGGCCGGTCGCGTCCTTCCCTCCGCAGGCGGCGGCGAGGAGCAGAAGCGGGGAAGAGGGACGGGAGTCGGGGGACGAGTTGGGCGGGACGGGGAGCCGGGGGCTGGACATGAGTGCGGAACGGGGCAACCCATGTGCCGACCGGGGCGGAAGCATACAAGTCACTACCTCCAACACTTGAGAGCCGCGGGCATGCGGCCTGCTGCACCGCGCTCCGGTCAGGGCGGAATGCGCTACTCGGGGAGCTTGTCCTCCCAGAGGGCGAGGACATTGCCGTCCGGGTCGGCCACCATCGCCATGATGCCGAACCCCTGCTGGGTCGGTTCGGTCACGAACCTGACCCCCCGCTCGTGCAGCCGTTCGCAGAACTCGAGCAGATGCTCGACGTGGAGCGTAATCCCGGTCTCGCGTCCGACCATCGCCAGGGCGTTGGGATGGACGGCGGGATGGACGCCGAGCCGGGTCTTTCCCTTCTCCCCTTCCATGAATTCGGCGCCGAACGAACCCTGCTGCAGGAGGGTGAGGCCGAGATGGTCGCGGTAGAAGAGCAGCGCCCGATCGATGTCGGTCACGAAGATGGCGATGCTGTGGATATGGGGCATATAGGGCTAGGCGGGGAAGGTGGGGAAGCGGGGCCGTCTCGTGCAACCAAAGCTAATCAATCGGTGCTCGTTGGACGGCTCCGCGAGACGATCCAGTCCACGATCTGCTGATACAGTCCGGATGGATACGCCAGCGCGTCGTTCGCCTCCGTGACCAGGAGCCCATGGCTGGCGTCTGGAACGGCCACGACGGTCATGTCCCGGGAGCCCGCCGCGATCTGCGCCAAGACCGGTTCATGACGTTCCAGGACGATGCGCTGATCGTCAGCGCCGAGAACGATCAGCACCGGAATGTCGAGCGATCGATAGGCCGGGGCCGGGTCGCCAGCCAGGACGCCGGCGTAGACATCCCAGTATGGCGCGCCAGGTCTGGGGAGCGCGGCGGTGCCTGGAGGAAAGTCCTTGCGCCACTCCGCCGAGCCGGTCCGGGCCTCGAACGCGGCCATCGCCTCGAAATCCTGCCGGTGCAGCGCGTAGGTGGTGCGCAGTCGCAGCCATTCCCGCGCCTCGGCCGCCACTTCCACTGAGCGACCCGCCGCGAGCAGCCTGCGCTCCTCCATGTCCATGATGGCTTCGGCGTGTGGCAACGCGGAGCAGACTCGGCAAACGAGGAACGCAACGTCCTTGCGCCGCGCGGCCAGTTCCGGGCCGACAAACCCGCCCTCGCTTGCCGCGTAGATCCCGATTCGCTTCGGATCGATTCCCGGCTGCCGCTTGAGCGCGTCGAGAGCTGCGCTGGCATCCGCCATCCATTCCTCGTGGGAGAGGGCATTCCATTCACCGGTCGATTCACCGGTGCCCCGCTTGTCGAGCGTCAGGACCGCCACGCCGTGTGCCGTCACGAGGTCACCGGTTTGACGGGGGGAGCGACGCGTGAGCGGGCCCGACCCCGGAATCATCAGCATCGCGGGGTGTGGTCCAGGCCCAGCGGGCATGGTCAGGACCCCGACAAGGGTGACGTCGCCACGCGTGACACGCATCCTTCGCTCGCGGAGTGGCACCCGTGCGGCAACGGTGCGCGTGGTCTCCCTCGCGTCCGCCAGGGTCAACCCCACGCCGGTGACCTCAACGATTCCCTGGACAGGGGTCCCCTGAAACCACTCTGGGCCGAATTCGAAATGCGTACGGTCGACGGGATAGAGGGCCCGAACCATCCCGCTGCCGTACCGGGTCAGTGACAGCACCGAACGGCCGCCGAGCTGGTCGGCGAGGTTCATCAGATGAAGGTACTGACCGGACTCCTCGCGGTAGAGCCCCGTCAGGGAGTCGGCGCGTGGAGTCGGAATGGAGTCCGGGATTTGTGCGGCGGCGGTGGTGCCGACCAGGAGGGCCACCGCGACGAGCGAGGCTGTGGTGCGTTGCATTGTCCTCATGACGGCGGCCGGCTGGGGCGGGTTTCGACCTAGCGGCTGCCTGACGGCCAGTTCCACTCCCAGTCGAGGTGGAAGCCCAGGGGCTCCCCCCACCGCTCGGGTCGGAGGATGATGGTCGACGCGGAATCTCCCGGGGCGATGCGAAGGTCGAGGAGGACAGTGTCGCAGCTGATACCGATGTTCTTGCAGTCGGAGAGGCGAACCCGTGAGATGATGACCGTGTCTGGGGAGGTGTTCCTCGCCATCACGACGACCTCATGTCGTTCCTCAGAGGTTTCGCCCCACACGGCCAATGGGAGTCGTGGGCCATCGCCCGCGCCGGATTCCGTCATGCGCTGGTCGGCAGGGAACAGCCAATTCCAGGACGCCCGGTAGGTGAAGTCCTCATTCCAGATCTTCGACCGGATGGTGATGGCCTCTGCGGAGTCTCCCTGACCGAGCACCAGATTGAGGTCGGTGGCTTCGCACGGGGTCGTGAGGTTCCGGCACTCCGAGAGGGTGATCCTGGTGATGGTGACGGTATCCGCGAACGGATTTCGGGCCCAGATCGTCACGCCGCGCCGGTAGGGGAGCACCATAGTCCAGAGGTCGAACGGCCGGTCGGCGTTGGCCGGCGAGTCCTGGCCGGGGAGCCGGTATGGCTGGCCCTCCCCGTTGTTCACTGGCAGGCCGGCGCGGACCGGGAGATCCTGCGTGGGTCGGGCCGATGGATTCTCGGCGGGACGGGGGTCCTGCTGCTGGGCGGGGAGTATTGTTGGCACCCACAACGCCAGCAACAGGGCGATCAGGGGGCGCCTCACTGCTCCGCCTGACACTTGCCGGACGCCGACATGGACGGCCGCTCGCTCCGGCCAACCACCTCCCAACGGCCATCCCGGGGCACGAGGATGTAGTTCCGCATCCAGTACCCCATGAACCCACCCTCCCCGGAACGACAGCTCGCCGGATTCACGCCGACCTCATCGACATCGACCAGCACGGTATCGGCATGCAGTCGTTTCGGGAACTCGAGGGTCACGAACGTCGTGACCTCCTCCTGCGGACAGTTCCTCACGTTGATTTCCCGGCAGCTGTTTTCCACCAACCCGCGATCGACGAGAGCGTCGAACCACTGCAGCAACTCCGGCACCGGGGCGACCTCTCGATGCAGGGCCATGACGACGGCTGCCGGTCCGACGGTATCCGCCGACGTTCTGGTGGCCTTAAAGGTCATCCGCACGAAGTCCCCTTCACTGACGCGCACCGCCTTGCGATAGTGGCGGAGTACCGCCTCCCACATCGGGAAGGCATCCGCATAGGATATCTGGCGGCCGGCTGAGTCGACGGCGTCCACGTAGATCACGGGAAGCGAGCGGTCGCAGTCTGGATAGGGCTCACTCCTCGGAACGTCGTGCTCGAGGACGTACACCCGCCGCGGAGTGGACTTCTTCTTGATCGTGACGGTATCGAAGATCGTGTGGTAGCCGAAGGCCTGTATGCAAATCTCCGCGAGTCCCACTGGAATGCGGCCAAGATAGAACGGCCTGTCCCGGTACAGGGTCTGGATGCTGCCGCCCGGGGTCTCGTATGACCGAACCCGGACGGTGACCATCGGATATCGCGACTCACCCTTCGGCAGCCGCACCTCGCCCGTCATGCTTCCCGTGCCGCCCTGCGCCTGCACGGCCATTGGCATCAGCAAACCGACGACGAGGGCAACCGTGAACCGCATGGCGATCGGGCCTCCGAATCAGACCGGCACTACGCCGCGGCGGACTGCTTCGGCGTCAGCACGGCGAGGAGCGCGCCGACAATGGCCAATGCCGCGACGTCACCCATGATGTGCCCGCTGTTGCCGGCGGTGGTGAGCGCCTGGTAGGCCATGATGCCCGCGTGGACGAAGCTGGACCAGACAGTAAACCAGATCAGGCTGAGGTGCTTCATCGGGTCCTTGGCGGCCAGGAAGAGGAAGACGCCGAGCGTCGCGTAGATGCCCAGAATCATCTGGAGGTACATCGGCTGCGCCGGGACCCAGCTCCAGCCGCTCGGCCACAGGATCGTCAGCGGGTAGATGCCGACAACGAAGATGAGGCCAACGAGTCGAAGCGCGAGGCTGAGGCTCTTGGTATCGGTTGTGGAGGCCATGTGGCGGTTCTCTTTTCAGTAGGCGGACGAACCTACGGCCCGAGCGACTATCCCGCCAGACTCCGGATGTGTCCGGTCACCGCCAGCAGTTCCTGCCCGTTCATCCGCATGATGAACCGTCGGCACACACCACTGATCATCTTGACCGCACCCGCGATGCCCAGCCTGGCCGATTGCTGGGCCAACTGGCCGGCGTTGGAGAGCTTCAGCGCCCGGAGGTAGTAGTAGTCCATCCCGGTCTCGGTGAGCTCCGCGACCAGGTCTGCCAGCGCCTCCCGGTGATCTTCGGGGTCGTCGGCCTCCTCCAATGCCGTGAGCACCGAGAGCATGTGTGCCTCGGATTCACTGGATTGGTGGAATCGGAGGGAGGGTCCATCCGTTGAGCTGCCGGCGGGGCGTTTGGACGATCGCTTGGAGGAGGCCATCGGGGTCCGATCCTGTGTGGCAAGAGATTCTTGTGCACAACGTGGTCGACTGCCGTGCCCGGAATCTTACTTGAGCCGAGGGGTTTCACGCTCCGTTCCCGCTGGCGTCCTCCCCCGCTCCGCCGTACCTTCGACGGTCACTCTCTCGGGAGCATCTGTGGCCGTTACGTATGCCCGCCGTCTCGGTCTCTTCTCCGGCACGATGTCCGTCATCGGTGGCATCATCGGCGCCGGCATCTTCCTCAATCCCGCCATCGTGGCGCAACGGGTCGGCACTTCGACCGCCACGATTGGCGTCTGGATCGGCGGCGGGCTGGTGGCGCTGATCGGAGCGTTCATCTATGGGGAGTTGGGGCAGCGGCGCCCCAAGGTGGGGGGTGGCTACTCCTACCTGAGAGAGGCGTTCGGCCCCTTCCCCGCCTTTCTCTACGCCTGGGGGTTGCTCCTCATCATCGCGCCGGGTGCCATCGCCGCGGTGGCGGTCACCTTCGGCAACTACGGCGCCGCGTTCTTCGGTGTCTCGACGGACGTGGCGCGGCCCGCGGCGGTAACCGCCATTTTGCTGCTCACGCTGATCAACTGCCTCGGCGTCACCTTCGGCGCGGTGACGCAGAACGTCTTCACCGTCCTCAAGCTGGCCGCGATCGGCATGGTGGTCGTCGCAGGCCTCTTTGCGCTCGGAACTCCGGCACCGCCATGCCTCGATTGCGCCGCGCTGGCGGTGCCGGTCGGGGGCGGGGCCATGATCGGCGCCGTGGGGGCGGCGCTGGTTCCGGTGCTCTTTTCGTACGGAGGGTGGCAGCAGACCGAACTTCATCGCCGAAGAGATCATCGAACCGGAGCGGAACCTGCCGAGGGCACTGGTGCTGGGCGTCGTGGTGGTGGTGCTGGTCTATGTGCTGGCCAACGCGGCATACCTCGGCGCCCTCGGCGTGACGGGTCTGGCCGCGAGTTCGGCTCCGGCGGCCGATACGATGGAGGTGCTGCTCGGACCCGCGGGCCGCGTCGTGATCACAGCAGGAATCGTGTTCTCGACGTTCGGCTTCCTGAACCTGGTGATCCTGGTGACGCCCCGGGTCTTCCAGGCCATGGCCGCCGATGGGCTCTTCTTCGAGAAGTTCGCGCAGCTGCATCCGCGGTTCCGGACTCCCGTGCCGGCGATCGTCTTTCTCGGGGTGTGGTCGGGCGTGCTGGTCTACAGCGGCCAGTACGGCGCCCTCCTCGATTACGTGGTCTTTGCCGACTGGATCTTCTTCGGCCTCACGGCGCTGACGCTCGTGGTGTTCCGGCGCCGGGACGGGATGGCAGGCGTCCGCTTTCGGGTACCGGCCTTCCCGATTGCGATGACGCTCTTCGTGGGGGTGGCGGGGTACGTGGTGGTGGGTTCGATCCTGTCCAACCCGGGTAACGCACTTCGCGGGGCGGGCCTCCTTGCCCTCGCCCTGCCGGTCTACCTTTACTGGCGCGTGAGATAACCTGTGTCATCGCGAGGTCGAGATTGCTTCGTCGGCACCGGGAGGGGCCGCCTCGCAATGACAGAGGGATGACACTCCCCTAGTCTCGCCCCAGGCTGGCCCAGGCGTTCCGCCAGTTCCGCCTCATCAGGTCGAGCCCGGGACGCGCCAGCGGAGTGTCGCCGAATCGGGCCTGGAATTCTGCCTCCGTCATCTTCTCGAAGAAGTCCTCCCCAGCCTCTCGCAATTCGCCGCGGTCCCGGAACTCGCGGAGCGGGGATTCCGTGGCAAAGCGCAAATTCCAGGGACAGACATCGTTGCAGACATCACAGCCGAACGCCCACCCGCCTAATTGGCCGGCCAGTTCGGCTGGAATATCACCTTTGTACTCGATGGTCAGGTAGGAGATGCATCTGGTGGCATCGAGGACGTAGGGGTCGACGAAGGCATCGGTGGGGCACGCATCGAGGCATTTGGTGCAGCTGCCGCAGTGGTCGGTGGCGAAGGGCGGGTCGATGTCGAAGGGCAGGTCGGTGAAGATGCTCCCGATGACAAACCAGGAGCCGAGCCCCGGCCGGAGGAGCATCGTGTTCTTGCCGATCCAGCCCAGGCCGGCGCGCTCGGCAAGCTCTCGTTCCGGGACGGGTCCTGTGTCCACGTATGGACGGGCGGTCTTTGCGCCGTGCTCGAGCATTAGATCGGCTAACTGATTGACTCTATTCAACGTGACAGCGTGGTAGTCTGTACTACGACTGTACCTGGCGGTTTTCGGGATGATGCTATTGCCGGCCGAATCTGGATAGTAGTAGTTATCAAGAATAACAACGGCCCGGATGGCTTCCAGGTCGATCAGGCGGAGGTCCTTCCGCTTCTTCGCCTGGCGGTTGATATACCGCATGTTGCCGCCGTATCCCTTTTCCAGCCAGCTGGTGAGCGCTTCGGCCCGGGCCGAGGGTCCCAGGTCGGTGATGCCGCAGGCCACGAAGCCGAGTTCGGCGGCGCGCGACTTCACATCCGCTGCGGTCAGGGTCACGAGGGAAGCCGCTGATCCTGCCCGGTGATGATCCGGGCGCCTCTCGCGTAGGTGAGGTACGAAATGGCCCACTCGATCATGACCAGCAGCCGGTTGCGGAACCCGATCAGGAAGAAGATGTGGACGAACACCCAGGCGAGCCACGCCGCGAAACCGCTGAACTCCAGCCGCCCGAGATCCGCCACGCCTCGACCGCGGCCGATGACCGCCAGCTGACCCCGATCCTTGTAGGTGAATTTGCCTCGTGCCTTCCCAGACAGCTCCCGGCGAATCGCTTCCGCTGCAAAGTGCCCCTGCTGGATTGCGACTGGGCAAAGCCCCGGAAGGGTCTCACCGTCACCGTCACTGGCGCGGAAGGCGGCCGCGTCGCCGAGCACGAACACCTCGGGGTGTCCGGGGATCGAGCAGTCGGATTCGACCATGGCGCGCCCGACCCGATCCAGTGGGGTCCCCAGGGATTGCAGCAGCGGGCTCGCCCGATTGCCGGCCGCCCACACCACGGTATGGGTCGGGATGACAAGCTGGCCAGCGGTCACGCGGTCGGGCTGTACGTCGGTGACGAAGGTCTCGGTCCGCACCTCGACTCCGAGACGACGGAGTGCCTCACGGGCGTGGGCACCGAGCGCCGCAGGATAGCTCGGAAGCAACTGCCGTCCGCCCTCGAGGAGCATGACCGTCGCAGCCCTCGGATCAATCCGTCGAAAATCCCGCCGGAGCGCATACTGCCGGATCTCGGCGAGGGCCCCCGCGACTTCCACTCCCGTCGGGCCGCCGCCCACCACGACGAAGGTGAGAAGGGCGCGCCGCTTCTCGATCTCCGGCTCCCGTTCGGCCGCTTCGAAGGCGAGAAGCACCCGCCGTCGGACTTCCTCGGCGTCATCGGCGGTCTTGATGCCGGGCGCGAGGCGCTCCCAGTCTTCATGCCCGAAGTATGAGTGCCGCACCCCCGGGGCGAGCAGGAGGTAGTCGTACCCCAACTCGTGGCCGTCCGCGAGCCGGAGGCGATGGTTCGGCACGTCCACGGCGGAGACATCCGCCATGAGCACTTCGGTGTTGCGCTGGCGGCGGAGGATGGACCGAATCGGCGAGGCGATGTCGCTGGTATCCAGGGCGGCGGTGGCCACCTGGTAGAGCATGGGTTGAAAGAGGTGGTAGTTGGTGCGGTCGATCAGGGTGACGCTGACCGGGGCGCCGCGCAACGACTTGGCGGCATACAGACCGGCGAACCCACCTCCGACAATGACCACCCGCGGTGGGGCTGAGTCCTGCGCGGACTGGGGCGAGGGGCTCAAAGCCCCATCGTCTCCCGGCGCCAGCGGACAAACCGCAGCATGTCCTCGAGCGGCGGCACCGCGTCTTCCGAGCCGTAGGCGGTGTACATCCGCCAGCGGAGGTAGGTCACGTCTGGGAGGGGAAGAAAGGGAGGGTAGACCCACCAGCGGCGCCGCCTGAACGCCCAGCCGGTACGGAGCAGGTCGACGGCGAGTCGGGGGTTCACCACCGCGCGCAGTGTGGCAGCACCCAGGAGCGAGGTCCATGACCCGCGGAAATCAGCGGCGCCGGGATGCTCTGGGTGGTGGGAGGTGGCGGACATGCGGGGAATATATACGATGGCCGGAGCCGGGGGACCGAGGGGCGCGGGAAGGGTGGCAGGTACCCGGGATGGGGGTAGTATTCTTCCCATTGTTCCGATGGTCTGGGGTTCGTCGCTACCGGAGTCGCCATGCTTCTCGAGTACCGCCCTGTTGAGCGCCACACTCTTTATGTCCTCGCCCGCCACGCCGGGGCCAAAGAATGACGTGCTCTACATGAAGAACGGTGACAAGCTGACCTGTGAGATCAAGACCATGGATGCCGGCGCGATCTACGTCAGCCTCGACTACGTCAACGGCAGCATTTCGGTCGAGTGGTCCCGCCTGGCGCGGCTCGAGAGCCCGAATCTCTTCCTGGTGGAACTCGACGACGGAACGGTGTATACCGGGCATCTCTCGATTCACCCGATGGAGGGGACCGATTCGGTCCTGGTCGAGATCATGGAACCCGACGGCAACCGCACCATCTTTGACAAGTCACGCATTGCCGGTTTCAGCAGCACGTCGGCGTCATTCTGGGGCCGCCTCAACGGCAACATCTCGTCCGGCGTGAGTTATGCCAAGGGCAACGAAACCTCGACCTACAGTATCAGTTCCAACGTCAGCTACCCGCGTCCTCGGTGGAGCGCCGCCGTGGGCTTCAACTCAAATTTCTCGAACAGTTCGGGGGCCGACGCTGCGACCCGCAACCAGCTCCAGCTCACCGCGGCCCACCTGATGCGATGGAACAACTGGTACTACACCGGCTTCGGGAATGGCCTGCAGAGTTCCGAGCAGCAGATCACCCTCCAGACCATCCTGGGCGGTGGGGTGGGGCGATACCTCCGCAAGACCAGCAACGTGCGGATGTCCGTCGTCGGCGGCATGGTGTGGCAGGGGACCAGCTACGAATCAAGCGTGAGCACCGCCAGCCGCGAGGATATGCTCGGCCTGATGCTCCTCGGCACGGCCAGCTACGTGAAGTTCAAGAAGACCACCCTTACCCTGACCCTCAACGCGATTCCATCCCTCACGGAGCCAGGCCGTTTTTACTTCAACACCAACGCCAGCTATTTCCTCAAGCTCTTCGGCCAGATCAACTGGAACCTGTCGTTCTACGGCAACTGGGACACCCAGCCCCCCGCGGGCACCTCCGGCAATGACTACGGCATCAACTCGGGGCTCAGCTTCACCTTTGGCAATAAGTAGCGACGTGCCACAGTCCTTCGCGGCGCGCTACCGTGCCGAATTTCCGATCTTCGAACGCTGCATCTATCTCAACAGCTGTTCCCTCGGGGCCCTCTCCCGCCGCTCGCGGGCGCGAGTCAACGATTACCTCGACTTATGGGACACGCGAGGTGCCTCGGCGTGGTATGAGACCTGGTGGGCAGCGCTCGCGGAGCTCCGCGAGCGGTATGGTCAGCTGGTTCACGCGCCCCCTGGTTCCATCGCCCTGCATCCCAACGTGTCGAGCGCACTCGGGGTCCTCGCCTCCGCCATCGACTACACCCATCGCCCGAAGGTGGTGGTTACCAGCCTCGATTTTCCGACGATCGGCTACCAGTGGATGGCCAAGGTCCGGGAAGGGGTCGAGGTGGTCGTGCTCGAGAGCCCGGACGGCATCGGTGTGCCACTCGAGATGTACGAGCGTGCGGTGGACGACCGGACGGCCCTGATCGCGACCAGCCACGTCTTCTTCACCAGCGGTGCGATTCAAGACGTCCCGGCGCTGGCCGGGATCGCGCACCGTGCCGGCGCGCTCTGTCTGGTGGATGGATACCAGGCGGCTGGCCAGCTGCCGGTGGACGTCAACGCGCTCGATGTGGACTTCTATCTCGGCGGCGGGCTGAAGTGGTTGCTGGGCGGAACCGGCGTGGCGTTCTTGTATACCAGGCCGGAGCTGAGCCCCACCCTGAACCCCAGTGTGACCGGCTGGTTTGCGCACAGAGAGCAGTTTCGCTTTGATTCCCGCGCGCTGGCATTGCACGACGATGCTCGCCGGCTGGAAGCGGGCACACCGCCGCTCATGCCGGTCTATGCGCAGCTGGGTGGCCTGGATATTCTCGAGGAGATCGGGATTCCCGCAGTTCGCGCCGCGACCGCCGAGTTGACCGAGGACCTGATCGTGCTGGCGCGGGCCGCCGGCCTCTCGCCGAAGGTCGCCGCACGGGCCGAGGATCGGAGCGCGATCGTCATGCTCCCGTCGCAGGATCCGCCCGCCGACGTCCAGCGGCTCGCCGATGCCGGAATGATCGTGGATGCGCGGCCCGGGCACGTGCGCGTGTCACCCTATTTCTACAATCTGCCCGACGACCACCGGGCCCTGCTGGAGTGCCTGACTCATGGCCGCTGACGTACCCACCCCGTCCGAACGCCCCATCGACCGCAGCCTGACTGAAGACGAGCTGCTGTTCGACCGATTCGCCACCGACGCCGAACGGCAGCGGGCGGACGCGCTCAAGATCAGCGACTCGTGGCGGGTGCTGCGGATCATGGGGGAATTCGTCTGGGGATTCGACAACCTCGCCTCGATCAAGGACGGCGTGTCGATCTTCGGCTCGGCCCGGACCAAGCCGGACAACCGGTACTATCGCGACGCCGATGGCCGTCGCCCAGTTGCTGGCGGCACACAGGATTCCGGTGATCACCGGCGGCGGCCCCGGCATCATGGAGGCGGGCAATCGCGGCGCCAAGGAGGCGGGAGGGGAGTCGGTCGGGTGCAACATCGAGCTGCCCTTCGAGCAGGGCAACAATCCCTACCTGACCAAGAACCTGCTCTTCAAGTTCTTCTTCGTCCGGAAGACGATGTTCGTGAAGTACGCCACCGCCTTCATCGTCTTTCCCGGCGGCTACGGGACGATGGACGAGCTCTTCGAGGCGCTCACCCTGATCCAGACCGGCAAGGTGAAGTCATTCCCCGTCATCCTCTTTGGACGGGCCTATTGGGAGGGGATGGTGGACTGGCTTTCGCGCACGGTGGGGGGTGCCGGCAACATCGACGCCGGCGACCTGACCCTCTTTCATCTGACGGACGACCCGGAAGAGGCCGTCCGTATCGTTCTCGAAGCGCGCGCCAAGCGCACCTGACCTTCCGCCCAGACCGGAGCACGGCATGACTCGTCCCTCGGGCCCGTACCTGCGCGGCCAGCGCATCGACCCCGCGGCCATCACCGGCGCGGAACAGATCGCCGATCTCGTGGACAACGCCTTCCTGGCCTACAACGCGGGCCGGATGCGTGAAGGCTGCCAGCTCTTCACGACGCGGATGCTGCAGCCCGACACCACCGTGGGGATGAGCCTGACCGGGGCGATGACCCCGGCCGGCATCGGCATGAGCTGCCTCATCCCGCTCATGGAAGCGGGGTTCGTGGACTGGATCATCTCCACCGGTGCCAATCTCTACCACGACGCCCACTTTGCCCTGGGACTCGCGCTGCACCGCGGCCGCCACGACGCCGACGACGTGGAACTCCGCGACAAGGGCGTCGTGCGCATCTACGACATCTTCTTCGACTACAACGTGCTGCTCTCCACCGATGCGTTCGTGCGCGAGGTGTCGGCACGGCCAGAGTTCCAGCGCGCGATGAGTTCGGCGGAGTATCACTACCTGCTGGGCGGTTACCTCCGGGAGCGCGAGGCGGCACTCGGCCTCTCCAAGCGGTCGGTGCTGTCCACCGCACATGAACTCGCCGTGCCGATCTACACCAGCTCCCCCGGCGACAGCTCGATCGGCATGAACGTGGCGGAGCAGGCGCTGGCCGGGAGCAAGCTGCGATTCGACGTGAGCGCCGACGTCAACGAGACGGCCGCCATCGTGCTCGAGGCCAAGCGCACCGGTGGCAAGAGCGGCGTGCTGATCGCCGGCGGTGGCAGTCCCAAGAACTTCATGCTCCAGACCGAGCCGCAGATCCAGGAAGTGCTCGGCATCGACGAGCGGGGGCACGACTACTTCCTGCAGATGACCGATGCCCGGCCCGATGTGGGCGGTCTCTCCGGCGCGACGCCGAACGAGGCGGTCAGCTGGGGCAAGATCGACCCAGATCAACTTCCCGGGACCGTGGTCGTCTATGCCGACAACACCATTACCCTGCCCCTCCTGACTGCGTATGCGCTGCAGCGGGTGAAGCCCCGACCGGTCAAGCGGCTCTACGACCGGCGTGAGGCGATGATGGAGCGGCTGGTCACGGAGTATCGCGCCGCGCTCGCCTTCCGGGACCAGCGCGCCGACGCCGCCGTGGGAGATCGGAGTGGGCAGTAGCCCGGTTCCCTTTCCCGGGCCCACGCGCCGGTACGCCTGGTACGCGCTCGCGCTCCTGGCGGTGTTGAAGCTCCTCAGCTACGTCAACCGCAACGTCATCTTTGCGCTCGTTCCCCCCATCGAGCTGGAGCTCCACCTTACCGACGCACACATCGGGTGGATTGCCTCGGCGTTCGTCTTGCTCTTCTCCGTCGCCGTCTTTCCCTTCGGGGTGTTGAGCGATCTGCGCTCGCGACGGGCCGTGGCGGGTGTGGGCGTGGTCATCTGGAGTGCGTTCGCGTTCCTCGCGGGATTCTCGCAGGGATTCTGGGGCCTCTTCATGACGCGGGCGGCCGTGGGAATCGGGACCGCCGCCTTCACCGCGGCCGCGGCCTCCCTCGTGGCGGACTACTTCCCGGGCGCGCGTCGGGCGCTGGCCATGGGGATCTTCTCCGCCGGCATTCCGGTCGGTGGAATCCTCGGCATCACGCTTGGCGGGCAGCTCGAGGCGATCTACGGATGGCGCATCGCGATGATGGCCGTGGCCGTGCCAGGGTTCCTGCTCGCGGCGCTCGTGGTGCGGCTGACCGACCCGAACCGCCCGCCGCCGGTGTACACCGTGCGCCAGTACTGGCGGCAACTTGAGCTTGGCGCGACCGGTGCGTTCAAGGCGGCCTGGCCGCTCCTCCTCGGCTCGGGCGTCGGGCTCGTCGCGGCCTGGCTGCTGGACACCCGCTACGGCGCGAACTCGAGTCTCGACATCGCCGCGCTGGCCACCGGCATCGGGCTGGGGTTGGCGGGCAATCTCGTCCTCCTGGTCCGCGCCAACCGGCGGAAAGAGGATGTCTTCGACTTCCTCCCGGCCGAGAGCATGACGGACGCCATCGGCGAAACGCGCGTGGCCGTCAACACCGTCTTCCGCACGCCGACCCTCAAGTACCTCTTCGTCGGTGGCGCGCTCGTGGCCTTCGGCGTCAACGGGCTGGTGGGCTGGGCACCGACGTTCATGTCCCGCACGCTGGGCCTGAGTGTGGCGCAGGGCACGCTGCTGCTCGGACAGTGGGGGCTGCTCTCGGGCACGGCGGGCACGCTGGCGGGCGGGTTCCTCGCCGACTGGATGGGGAAGTACACCGGACGGGCACGGATGATCGTGTCCACGGTCGGACTGCTGCTTGGAGGGCCGCTCGCCGTCTGGCTCCTGGCGGTGCGGAACCTCGACCTCTTCGTGCCTGTATTCGCCGCGGCGTTCTTCTTCCTGACGCTCTACAACGGACCGGTCATCGCGGCAGTGTTCGACGTGGTGCCCGCGCGAATCGGCGCCACCGTGATGGGCGCCTATCTCCTCTTCATCCACGTGGCGGGGGACGCCATCGCGCTGCCCCTCGTCGGCATCCTCTCCGATCGCTTCGGCATTGACCGCGCCATCTTCATCCTGCCCGTCGCCGTCATCTTCGGCGGCATCGCGCTCTTCTTCGGAGTCGGGACGGTGGTGCGCGACATGGAGTTTGTGGCGGCGCGGACGACGGCCTCGCATCCCGTCCCGTCGCACAGTCGTGAGATCGTGGTCTGGGGAACTTAGCAGGGGCGCAAGGGCAAAGGGCTCACGTGCAGTATCTCCCGTACCCGCAGTCCTTTTCCTGCCTCCCGCCTCCCGCCCCTCCTCCGCTTCCCCGCTTCCCCCCCTCGACCTACCGCGCATTCCTGTACAACAAGTCCACCAGCTCATCGTACATGGCTCCGGATTGCTCCGGGTCGCCCGAGCGGATCGCGCTGGCTGCGCAGTGCTCCAGGTGGTTCCGGAACAGGATGCGCGCGACCCCGCGGAGCGCCTCGTGTACCGAGGAGACCTGCGTCAGCACATCCGCGCAGTAGCGTTCCTCTTCGAGCATGCGTTGCAGGCCCCGCACCTGGCCCTCGATTCGCTTGAGCCGGTTCAGCGCCGCTTCTTTGAGCACGGGATCCACCGCCACCGCATGGGTGCCGTCGCCCGGGCGGGCGCAGGCGCAGGGCGCCACGGGTTCGTCGGCGGAGATACCGGGATCGGGAGCGCGTGCAGGCATCAGGCCCTCCGGAGGCGCAAGCTGTTGGTCACGACGGACACGCTGCTGACCGCCATCGCTGCGGCGGCGATGGTGGGTGTGAGGAGAATGCCGAACACCGGATAGAGCGCGCCGGCAGCCACCGGAATCCCCACCACGTTGTAGGCAAAGGCCCAGAAGAGGTTCTGCTTGATGACGCGCAGGGTGCGGCGCGCCAGGCGTACCGCCTCCGGAACGCCGGCCAGGTCGCCGCGCATCAGCGTCACGTCGCCAGCTTCCACCGCCACGTCGGTGCCGGTGCCGATGGCGATGCCGACGTCCGCCTGCGCGAGCGCGGGGGCGTCGTTGAGTCCGTCGCCCACCATGCCGACGACCTTCCCGCGCGCCTGCAGTCGCTGCACCACGTCGCGCTTGTGCTCCGGCAACACCTCCGCCACGACGGTGTCGATTCCGACCTGTCGAGCGACGCTCTCAGCCGTGCCGCGTGCGTCCCCCGTGAGCATCACCACGTCCAGCCCGAGCGTCCGCAGCGCGCGAGATCGCCGCAGCGCTGGTCGGCTTGATGGGATCCGCCACGGCAATGACGCCGACCGCGGCACCGCCGATGGAGACGAGCACCGGCGTGGCGCCGAGGTCGGCCAGTTCATCGGCGGCGGCATGGAGGGATGCGCTGTCGATGCCCCAGTCGGCGAAGAGCGCGCGGTTTCCCACGAGCACCCCTTCCCCGTTGACCACCCCGACGACCCCCTTCCCCGGAAAGACCTGGAAGGACCCGACAGGCGGAATCGTGAGGCCGCGATCGGTGGCGGCCGCCACGATCGCCTCGCCCACCGGGTGCTCACTCATCTTCTCGAGCGCGGCGGCGGAGAGGAGAACGTTCGTGTCATCCCCTGCCCCGACCAGCCGTATCTGCGTCACCGACGGACGCCCTTCGGTGATGGTGCCGGTCTTGTCCAGCACGACCACATCCAGCTCGGCGGCACGCTGGAGGACATTGCCGCCCTTGAAGAGCACGCCGCGTTCGGCGCCGCGCCCGGTGGACACCATGACCGCCGTCGGCACGGCCAGCCCCATGGCGCAGGGACAGGCGATGATCAGGACGGTGACGGCGGCGGCGAGCGAGCGGACCACGCGGGGATCCGGCCCGAGGAAGTACCAGATGGCGAAGGTACCGAGGGCGATGAGGATGACCACCGGAACGAAGACGGCGGCGATCCGGTCGGAGAGTTGCTGGATCGGGGCCTTGGCGCCCTGCGCCTCCCGCACCATGCGGATGATCTGGGCGAGGACGGTGTCGCCCCCGACGCGCGTGGCGCGGAAGCGGATGGCGCCGGCGCGGTTGAGCGTGGCCCCGACGACGGTGCTCCCTTCCTGTTTGGCGACCGGGGTCGGTTCACCCGTCAGCATCGCCTCGTCCACGGAGGTCGTGCCCTCGATGACGACGCCGTCCACGGGAATGGTCTCGCCGGGGCGCACGAGAATGACGTCGCCGGTGCGCACCTGGTCGAGCGGGAGCTCGATCACTTCCCCGCCCCGCACCACGTGCGCCGTGTCGGGACGGAGCGCCACCAGCTTTCGGATCGCGGCCGAGGTGCGCCCCTTGGCGCGCGCCTCGAGGTAGTTGCCGAGCAGGATCAGCGCGATGATCCAGATGACCGCCTCGTAGTACACATGCGGTTCGACGCCGCGGTCCAGGAAGAACCGCGCACCGACTGTCATGGCCAGGCTGAAGAGGAACGCCGCTCCGGTGCCGACCGCGACGAGGGTGTTCATGTCGGCGCCCCGGTGCCGCGCCGCGGCCCAGGCCCGCACATAGAAGTGCCGCCCGGCCCAGAACACGATCGGTAGCGTCAGCAGCAGGAGCGTCCAGCGCCAGGTGTTGGCACTCACGTCGAAGAGAGCAGGGGCCACCGACCGCAGGGCGTCGCTCAGCGGCATCATCAGGCGCATCAGGGGGTCGGCCGCTCCCTGTGCCGCTGCCGCTTCGCCCAGCGGAAGGCCGATGAGCATGGCGACGACGGCGGCGACGAGGCTGACGGCGACCTTGCGGCGCAGCGTCTTCAGTTCCGCGGCAAGCCGGAGTTCGTCCGCCGTCTCTTCGTCACCAGGCGAGGTCTCGGGGCGGGGCAGTTCGGCGCCGTAGCCGGTATCGCGAATGGTGGCGACCAGCGAGTCCGGGGTGGCAACCGCCCCGTCGAACTCCACGGTGGCGGAGTTGGTCATCAGGTTGACGTTGGCGGACGCCACCCCGGGGGTGCGCTCGAGTGTGCGCTGGATGCGCGCACTGCACGCGGCGCAGGTCATTCCGGAGACGGGAATGGTGACCCGATCGGTGGTGGCAGACATCGGTGTCAGCCGCTCATGCCGCGCTCGGCGCGGGGGTGGCGCGGTAGCCCTCGTCCGAGACGGCGGCGGCGATGGTGGCCGCGTCGACCTGGGCGGGATCGAACCGGAGTTCGGCCCGGCCGATCTTGACGGAATCGACCTCCACGCCCTTGAGGGCGGCGAGAGCCTTGTTGACGGCGTTCAGGCAGTGCCCGCAGGACATGCCTTCGATATGGAGGACGAGGTTTTCCATGGCCTTATCACGTAGTAGTTAGTACTACCAATGATGCTTACGGGCTTGGGGCACGGTCGATCTCTGGTCGAGCTGGGTGGTGGCCCCAGGTCCGCAGCGGCGAAAACGCAGCACAATCTATATAGGGTAGGGGGGTATGTCAATACAGCCGTCAATTCCGGCTGAAGTTCTTCCGTCGCAGGCATTTGCAAGATGAGGCAGCGGCCAGCCAGGGAATAACAACATCGATCGGAGTGAGGTAATCCATTTGGTATACAAGCCTTTATGTCACTGGCGAGAAACTCGGGGCATGCAAAGTGCACTAGGCCGCATATATGGAAGACCACCGCGACTCATTCCGTTCATCCTCTGCAGGGGGAGAGATCGAAGCCCTCGATGTGAGGGTCCCGCTCCTTCGCCTCAAGGGGAGCTCGTGGGATGCGGTGGCGCTTGGAGACGTGGCTCGAGGCCCTCTCCGGATTGCTCGCCCCCGAACTGCCGCACGACCTGATGGCTCTCTGGGTGTACCCACCCGAGGGGCCAGCCGTCCTGGTCGGTCCCTCAGCGCTTGCGCAGGACCATGTCGAGGTTCCCTCGCCCGCGCCTCATCTCGGCCAGGACGAGCTCTACACGATGGAGCAGCGGATCCGGTCGGCGGGGTACGCCTCGGTGGTCTGCATGGCGGTGCCCCATGGCGACCGCGATGTGGGGCTTCTCCTTCTCGCTGACCTGCGGTCCGCCCGGTACGGGCTTCCGGAGGCGGTGCTCCTCCGAAACGTGGCCGACTCACTCGGGCCGACGCTGGCGCGGGTTGCTCGGCAGGGCAGGGGTCCGGCGCCGGAGCCGGGGGACGACCATTCGCCCCCGCCACCGGAACGTCGCCGCACCGAGCCGGGTCGGAAGCTCGCCGAACTTCATGAACTGCTCGCCAAACTCGGGCTCGCCGAATCGGCGTCCCGGACCCCGCGGGAGTTCTCCGAGTTTGTTTCCCAGGCGCTCCAGCCGATGCTGCCGCACGACCAGCTGCAGATCCTGGTGCCGGACGCCTCCGCACAGGAACACTATCGCTTTGACCGACATGGCCCGGGCACCTTCTGGTCCGACCCGGCACTTGTCGTAACACGCGAGCAGTTTGACCCGGCCGCCCAATTTGGTGACGCCGATGACATCCTCGTCGGCGACACGCAGGCCGAATCCGGTGGCCCCGCCTGGTGTCCCGACGCCCCCGGAAGTTCGGTCGGCTCGTCGCTGGCCCGATCGGTCGTCGGTGTGCGACTCCTGTCGCAGACCCGTGTGGCGGGGTATCTCCTGCTCGGCGGCAACGGCCCCAACTTCTTCCGACCGGATGACCTGGAACTCCTGCGGCAGGTGGCGCCGCTGGTGGCGGTGCGGGTGGACGGTTTTCTCCTTGCCTGGCATGTGCAGGTGATGCGCTCGCACCTCAGCGTGCTCCGAAACGTTCCCGCCGCCTTGGGCCGCATCGCCGAAGTGCTGGCGACGACCGCCCACACTGGCGCCGCCACGCGGCTGTTCGCGCGTGAGGCTGCGATGGTGCTGCCATTTGACCGGATGGAGTTTGCGCTGAAGTTTGGGGAGGCAGACGAAGTAGTTGTGGTGCTGCCGGGCGACGCACGTCCGTTGCCCGATCTTCCGCTGATGTCGGTCGCCGGCACCGAACTCGGACGTGTGCTGCGCGGGGAGCTTCCACACGCCTATGCGTCGGCGCGACGCCAGCTTGAGACCGGCGTCACTTCAAAGCAGCCGACGGCGGCGCTGGTCGTCCCGCTCAGGGTCAGCGGACGGATCTTCGGCTGTCTCACGCTGCTCGCCGCGGGTGCGGATGCCTTTACGCGGGCGGATATCGCCCTGGCGCAGCAACTCGCCGACCTGCTGGCGCCCCATCTCGAGCTCCTCCGCCGCGCCGCGATGTCGTCGTCGCCCGTGGCGCCGGGGTGGCGGCGGCGGCTGTAGGTTGGCTGGTGGGGCAGGGGGCCGCGGGCTGGAATCCCGGGCGAAGCGCGAATCTGCATGAAAAAACGCGGGAGGCTTTCGCCCCCCGCGTTTCTGTTCAGCCCTCTCGCCGCTACCTGGTCGCGGGCACCAGTTTGCGGAGGACGAACGCCAGCACCAGCATGAGGCCGAAGGCACAGACAATCACCGGACCCGTCGGCAGGTCGTACTTGAACGACACCGCGATCCCCGCGGCCGAGGCGAGAATACCCGTGATCCACGAGGTGATGGCGAGGTATTTCTGGTTCGAGGCGAACTGGAACGCCGCCGCGGCCGGCACGACGAGGAACGAGAAGACCAGCAGCACGCCGGCAATCGGTACCGAGAGGGTGATCACCACGCCGAAACTCAGGTAGAACCAGAAATCCCACCAGCGGATGCTCCACCCCTTGGCCAGCGCGGTCTCCGGTTCGAACGAGATCGTGAGAAACCGGTGCCGCAGGACGAAGTGAAAGACGCCCAGCACGGCGTACACGGCGGCCATCTTGAGAATGGCCGGCCAGGTCACCCAGAGCAGGCTTCCCACCAGGATGTCCTTGATCGCCTCGCCGCCCCGCGGCACCCGGTCGGCGACGAGGATCGCCGCGGCGGACGCGACGACGTACACGATGCCGATGATCGCTTCCTGCGGGACGCGGCCCTTCTCATGGGTGCGCGTCAACGCGAAGAGCCCGGCGCCAATCGTCGTGAACCCCAGGGCATACACATAGGACATGGTCGACCCCGGTTCGGAGCCGGCGAAGATGGCGACCGTGGAGCCGAGCGCCGCCATCTGGGCGAGCGAAAGGTCCACGAAGATGACCTCGCGCGCGATGATGTGCAGGCCGAGGTAGGAATGGATGGCCACGATCACCATGCAGGCCGCCAGCGGCGGCAGGATCAGGTCGAGCATCGGGTCAGCCCTTCTTTCGGAAGGCGGCGGCCAGGCCGTTCACCCAGGTGTCCACCAGTTCAATGTAGGTGGTGACGCCGGGCGCCCCGAAGGTGTTCTCAGGGACGATGACGGCGGTCGCCCCGGTCTTGGCCGCCACCTGGTCGATCTGCGACTTCGGGTAGTAGTTGGACGCGAAGAGGGCCGGAATCTGCCGCGTCTTCATGAGGGCGATGATCTCCTCGACGTGCCCAGGGGTCGGGGGGATGCCGGGCTTCGCCTCCACGTAGGCCACGCACGTCACCTGGAACCGGACGCTGAAGTAGGACCACTCCTTGTGATAGCAGGCGATCTCCCTTCCCCGGAAGTCATTGCCGGACTTGAGCCAGCCGCCGAGCTGGTCGGCGAGCGGCTTGCCGTGGAGCGCCGTCTTGGCAACGAACCCGTCGAACTGTCCCGTCCGGAGGAGGTTGAAGGCGGTAGCCGGCGTCAGGATGTCCACGAGCGCCTTGCCGATGGTGGCCTCGAGCACTCGTTTCTCGAACTCCATCTCCCGCGCGCGATAGTACTCGGCACCGGCCGGGTCCACCCTCGTCAGGCCGGTGAGGATGTTCCGGCCGATGATGATGCCGTTGATCGGGTCGGTGTGGAGGTGCGGATTGCCGTCGGCGTGGACGTCTCCGCCGGCACGGCTGACCGACACCGGCACCTCGAGCAGGGCGATGCCGGTGTAGGCGGCCACGTAGCCGGGGTTCCCCTCCATGATCTTCCGGTTGCCGGCGCGGTCGAGGAGGGTGGGGACCCAGAGCTCGAGGTCGAGGCCGGTGGTCACGAACAGGTCAGCGTCGCGGAGGAGCGCCACGAAGCTTGGCTTCGGCTGCACGAAGTGCGGGTCTTCATCGCCCTGCGCAATCGAGGAGACGGCGCCGCGGTCACCGACGATCTCCCGCGCGATCGAGCCATAGGTGGTCAGGCTGGTGACGACCTTCACCTGGGCTTCCGCCGGCGCGGCCCAGAGCAAGGCGAGCAGGAGCAACGTTGGGGAGCGCATGTCAGTAGTTCTCATGTTTATGGGGACCCATCGCCCAGACGACCTGGAGCGTCAGGTTGTCGAGCGATCCGGCGGAGTCGAGGTGGTTGCGGAAGGCCTGGAGGCGGAGGTACACGAACTCGCTCTGCCACCAGGTGGCGACGGCGGTGACGCGCCAGGTCGGATCCTCCGGCCCGATGGGCGCCTCCACGTAGTCGTAGCGGCCGCCGACGATCCAGCGCCGGCTCAAGCGCCAGCTCAGGTCCGAGTACATGCCGTACCGTGTGGTGGTCGGGTCCGGGCCGACGCGCTGGAGCCGGTACCCTTCGGTCCGCCAGGTGATATCCTGCCGATTGCCGGCGTGCGGGGGGCGGATGGTGAAGCGCAGGTCGGCGCCGAGGAGGTTGCTGGTCAGGCCCGAGTCGCCGTTCTGCGCGCCGAGTCCGGTGAAGCCGATCTCCATGTAGGTGCTCCGGGACAACTGCCAGAAGTTCTGCAGCCGCCCAAGGAGGGCCGGTTGGCTTCCTCCGTCATTCAGTGGCTCGCTCTCGATGGCGGCTCCCTGCAGGAAGATCTCCGAGGCGCCCCCGGCGATCGACAGCGGGAGCAACGAATACAGGCTGGCACCGACACCTGCCAGTCCCTCGGGTGAGAGAAAGGCCTGGTACACCAGCGGGTAATTCGTCTCGGGTAACGCGTGCGGGTGCCAACGGTTCAACTCGCCCACGGCCATGCGGAACTTGCCGACATCGGCGCGGAGCTTTCCCGGCAGCCCGGTCCAGTAGATGTACGCCTCTTCCACGCCGATCTCCTCCGCGCCCCAGGTGAGGTAGATCTTGGTGGCGGAATAGGGGTCGAGCGCCGCCTGCAGGGAGACTTCCACCTCGGCGAGTTCGAGCGCCAGCCCCTGCATCCCTGTCTCGGCCGAGAACTGCACGTTGGCCGTGGCAGACAGCTCCGGGTTCAGGGCGTTCTGGTTGCGCTGGCGGCTCGCGGTCGGAGCCGGCTGCGCGGGGACCGAGTCCGGAGCAGCGGGCGCGCCAGCAGCCGCCGCGGCGCTGTCCGCCGCCGCGCGGATGGCGGCAAGCGGGTCTCCCGCCGCGTCCGCGGGTGGTGTCGGAGAGACCGGTGGCGCGCACCGCGCCGCGATCGCGGCGTCGATCCGGGCCGTGAGTGTGGCGACGGTGCGCGCGAGCGAGTCCACCGCCGCGTCGCCGGTCGGTTTCGGCGGGGTCGGCTTCGCCAGCGGGGCAGCGGGGCAGTGGCCGGCCTCCGCGGAATCGAGCCGGGCAGAGAGTGACTGCACGGTGCGCTTGAGCGAATCCACCGTGGCGGTGGGGACGCCCTGCGCCACGGCGGCGGGAGCCGCACCGCCCGAGAGTATGGTCATTGTGACAGCCAAGCGGAGTAACGACCGCATAGGCCTCCTCATTCCAGATAGGGGGAGCCGCTCAGGCGGGCTCCCGCTGTTGATGTCAGGTCAACTGGAAGAGGTCAGGCGGGTGGGGCGCGGGAGTGCTGAAGGGTGAGAAACATCGCGGAGCGTGGGCTGGTCGCCGACGGTTCGATGGCCCGGTTGGCAGGGGGCGGCGTGAGCGCGGATGTGTCTGCGCTGCCGAGGTCGTGACGCTGGGCGGCGGTCGGCTGGGCGAGGGTACAGCGGTCGGCATGGTGAGCGCTGCCCTGCGCTTCAACGTGCGTGATGCCCGCGCAGGGATCCTGTCCGGCCACATGAAACAAGGCGGCGTCGGCGACTGGGACGCCCACTGTCCCGGCGAGGAACAGCGCGCAGAGGAGCGCGGCGCGGAGACGGGTGGCGAGAGTGGTCACGGAATGGAATGTGCCGGGTCGGCGCGCGTGGGACAAGGCGCGCCGGCCCGGCGGACCCTCAGCCTAGTGTCCGTGGCCCCCGACCATCTTGGGCGGGTCCCCCGAGTGGGAATACGGACCCTTCGGGCAGGAAATGGCCGGATTCGTGGGAGAAAAGACGCCGGCTGGATTGGTCTTCCACAGCCAGACGTGCAGGTCGTAGTGATGCAGGCCCGGGGGCATGATCGGTTCATGTCCCTCCATCGGTCCCTCGAGCTGCTTTCCGAAGATCGTGGGCGGCGTGTCGCCGACGGCGGCCACGGGCGCGAACCACTCGGCCGCGACGAGCTGCAGCTTGTCGCCGACCGGCTCATAGATAAGGACCTGCGGCTTGGCCGGGTCGAGGGTAGGGCCGATGTTTCCAAGGTTCAGGAAATGGACGCCCATGCCGCCGGCCACGTAGCTCATCGTACCTTCGTGATGGCCCGTCGGAAAATCGACGCAGATCAGGGTCGAGAGGAATCCATCCGCAACCGCCACGATCGGATCCTGGTACTTGTCGAGCCCGGTGCGCACGGTCTGCAATTCGGGCGACAGTGCTCCTCCGGCGGTCCCCTGCGCGTGGGCGAGCGAAGCTGTCATCAAGAAGAGCACAGCAAATTTGGCGAGCCTCATGGGTGCCTCATCGGGAGAGTGAACGAAATTTCACACACTAACACGATACGCAGTAACCGAAAAAGCGCAATCAGGCGCCGACGGGAGGGTCCCTTGTCTGGCGTCCATTTGTGTGTATATTCATTGTATCTACTTAATATAGGCCAATCGCTTGCGAACACGCATATCCAAATGGGGCAACAGTTTAGCGGTACGTCTCCCCAAGCCGTTCGTCGAGGAACTCGGGCTCGCCGATGGCGCCGAGGTCGAGATCCTCGTGCGCGGGGGTCAGCTGATCCTCTCGGCCGCAAATCGGGAATACGTGCTCGAGGAGCTGGTTGAGGGAATCACCAGGGAGAATCGGCACGTGGAGTCCGATTGGGGTCGGCCGAAAGGCCGGGAGGTATGGTAGCTCCCGATCGCGGCGACCTGGTCTGGGTCACCATCGAACCGGGTGGCGGCGGCCCGGCACTGCGCCGCCCCGCACTCGTGGTGTCTCCCGCACTCTACAACGCACGTTCCGGTCTGGCGCTGATGTGTGCCATCGGAAGAGAGCCCAAGGGATACCCCTTCGAGGTGGCGCTGCCGGAGGGACTGCCGATTGAAGGAGTCGTGCTGGCGGATCACCTGCGGAGTGCCGACTGGAATGCGCGTCGTGCCGAGATTGCCGGGCGGGTGCCGAAAGCCGTCGTCGACGATGTACTCGCCAAACTCAAGCCACTGTAATCGGGGCCGCACAATGAGTGATGAGACGCTGGTATCCCTGACCGCCGCACCGGCACGCGTGCGCGGGACGTTTCGTGTCAACGGGGAAACGCGCGAGGCGCTCTACCGTCCGCATGTCACGCTGCTCGAGCTGCTGCGCGAAGACCTGCAGCTGACTGGCACGAAACATGGCTGCGAGCTGGGCGAGTGCGGAGCCTGCACCGTACTCGTCGAAGGCGTGCCGGTCCTTTCCTGCCTGGTGCTGGCGCAGGCGGTGGAAGGGCAGGAGGTGTCCACGGTCGAGGGTATGGCCGACGGCCCGGCGCTGCATCCGCTGCAACAGGCGTTCGTCGAACTCGGGGCTGCCCAGTGCGGCTACTGCACGCCCGGCGTCCTGCTCGCCGCCGAGGCACTTCTCGCGGAGAACGCCGCACCGACGCGTGACGAAATGAAGGTGGCGCTCTCCGGCAACCTCTGCCGCTGCACCGGTTACATCAAGATCTACGAAGCGATTGAACTCGCGGCTGCCCGGATGCGTGGGGAGGAAGCGGCGCCATCGCGCGAGGCGATGTATGGCTACTAGAGACAAGACCCTGGACCCCGGCGACCCTGCCCCGGCGAAAGCCGGGGGCCGGGGTGACGGTCAGGCAGGGGCGGCTTACGCCGTGATCGGGACACCTCGGCCAAAGACCGACGCGCCTGGCAAAGTCGCAGGGCAGACGCTCTTCGCCGACGACATCGTCTCTGCCCCGCATGCTCTGGTGCAAGCTGCTGCGGAGCCCGCATCCCCACGCGCGGATCGTCTCGATCGACACCTGCGCGGGCGTTGGCGCTGCCGGGGGTGGAGGCGATCATCACCGGTGCCGATCTGCCGATTCCCTTCGGGATCCTCCCGGTCAGCCAGGACGAGCACGCCCTCTGTCCCGATGTCGTGCGGTTCGTCGGCGACCCGGTCGCCGCCGTGGCGGCCATCGACGAGGAGACGGCACTGACGGCCTGCGGGTTGATCGACGTCACCTACGAACCGCTCCCGGTGGTTGCGTCGGTGGACGCCGCCGCGGCGATGCCGTCGCCCCAATTGCACGAATACGCCGACGAAGGGAACTGGCACAAGCTGGTACACCTGCAGTTTGGTGAGCTCGAGGAAGGGTTCAAGCGGGCCGATCTGGTACGGGAGGACCTCTTCCTCTACGAGGGCAACACCCACCTCCCCATGGAACAGCACGCGAGCATCGCGCACGCCACACCCGATGGCCGCGTCACGATCTGGTCCAGCACCCAGACGCCGCACTACCTCCACCGTGCCCTTTCAAAGGTGCTCGACTGCGCCCCCGCACAGATTCGCGTCATCGCCACGCCCAACGGCGGCGGCTTCGGCGGCAAGAGCGATCCGTTCAACCACGAGATCGTGGTGGCCAAGCTGAGCCTCATGACCGGGCGGCCGGTCAAGATCGGCCTGACGCGCGAGGAGGTCTTCTACTGCCATCGCGGTCGGCACCAGGCGTTGATGAAGATCCGGACCGGCGTCACCAAGGACGGCGCCATCACCGCCATGGATTTCGAGTCGTACCTCGATGGCGGCGCCTACGGCTCCTACGGCGTGGCGTCCCTCTACTACACTGGTGCGCTGCAGACCGTCACCTATGACGTCCCCACCTACCGGTTTCGGGGCGCACGTGCCTTTACCAACAAGCCGCCGGGCGGCCCGAAGCGGGGCCACGGCACCACGCAGCCGCGCTTTGCCGTGGAAGTGCATCTCGACAAGATCGCCGAAGAACTGAAGATCGACCCGGCTGAACTCCGGCTCCGGCACCTGGTCAAGCCGAACGAGGTCACCGCCAATTGGCTGCAGCTCGGCACGGTCGGGCTGGAGACGTGCATCAACAAGGTGGTGGAAGGCTCCCGGCTGGAAGGAGCGGTTCCGGAAGCTCCCCTATGGCCGAGGCCTTGGCCTGGCCTGTTCCTCCTACATCACTGGCGCAGGGCTGCCTATCTACTGGAACGACATGCCGCACTCCGGCGCACAGATCAAGTGCGACCGGGGCGGCGGCGTCACCATCTTCTGCGGTTCCACCGACATCGGGCAGGGCTCCGAGTCGGTGCTCGCGTATGTGACAGCCGAGGTCCTCGGCATCGAACCATCCGACATCAAGGTGGTGACCGCCGACACCGACCTCACGCCGGTCGACCTCGGCAGCTACTCCTCACGAGTGACCCTGATGACCGGGCAGGCGGCGATGCAGGCCGCCACACGGGTGCGCGACCTGATCGCGTCCGCGGTCGCCATGAAGCTCGACGTGCCGGTGGATCGGCTGGTCTTCGGCGGGCGCCGGGTCTTCGACGCGCAGGACCCCGACACCGGACTCACCTTCCGCGAAGCGCTGGGCGTCGCCGAAGCGAAGCATGGAACGCTCGGCGCGGTCGGGAGCTACACGCCGCCGCGGTCGCCTGGGCGGTACCGCGGCGCCGGCGTCGGTCCCTCCGCCGCGTACAGTTATTCGGCCGCCGTGGCGGAAGTAGAAGTCGACCCCGATACCGGCATTGTGCGGGTGCCGACCATCTGGATCGGACACGACATCGGGCAGTGCATCAACCCGGCGCTGGTCATGGGCCAGGTCGAAGGGGGCGTCTACATGGGGCTTGGCGAGGCGCTGATGGAGGAGATGGCGTATCGCGAGAAGCTCGGCCTGGTGCACAAGTGGCCGTCGATGCTCGAGTACAAGAGCCCGACGACGATGGAGATGTGCGACGTCATTACCTACCTGATCGAGGACCCGGATCCGAACGGACCGTTCGGCGCCAAGGAAGCGGGGCAGGGGCCGCTAAATCCGGTGATGCCCGCCATCGCGAACGCCATCTACGACGCGGTGGGCGTGCGGATCGACGAGGTGCCGATGAGCGCGCCGAAGGTCCTGAAGGCGATCCAGGCGAAATTGCGCGGCAAGGATGCGCGTGTCGGTCCGAGCGGGACACCGACGGTACCGTGGCCGGAGCGGACCTACGTGCGGACGCCGGCACAGGGTGGGAATGGGAAGGACTGAGGACCGCTTCCTCGCCACTCGGCCGGAGGAGAGCCGCTCGAAGGGGCCACGACGAAGCGATCTCGGGGACTTGGCCGAGCAGTGGCCCGAGATTGCATTCACGACCACTGCGATGGCCTCTCCGATGACAGCCCGAGCTGGCCGACCCGAGCCAATACTCACCAGATACGGGATCTGATATGCTACGACTACCACCCCACGAAACATCCTTCCCCAGTTCGATCGCGGACGCGGTCGCCCTGCGCGTGGCCGCTGGCCCCGCGGGCGCCTACGTGGCCGGCGGAACTGATCTCTATCCGAACATGAAGCGCCGGCAGCAGGAGCCGAAGCGTGTCATCGACGTGCGGCGCATTCCGGAATTGAATCGTCTCGAGGTTACGGGAGACGGCACCCTCGTCATCGGTGCCGGCGTGACGCTGACACGGTTCATGCGCGACCGACGCGTTCGGACGGGGTGGCCGGCCCTGGCGCACGCCGCGAGCGAGATTTCCACGCCCCTCCTCCAGAACATGGGAACCGTCGGCGGCAATCTGCTGCTCGACACCCGCTGTAACTACTACGACCAGGGATACGAGTGGCGGAAGGCGATCAATTTCTGCATGAAGAAGGATGGCGACACCTGCTGGGTGGCCCCTTCGAGTCCGCGCTGCTGGGCGGTGCAGTCGAGCGACCTGGCGCCGGTGATGGTGGCAGTGGCGGCGCGCGTGGTGCTGGCGGGTCCCGACGGCGAGCGGACGATCCCGGCCGAGGCGCTCTATCACGACGATGGGATGGCGTTCCTGACCAAGCGTCCGGAAGAACTGCTGGTGCGGGTGGAGGTGCCGGCACTCTCAGGTGCGGTGGCGAGCTATCGCAAGCTCCGCCGCCGTGGGGCGTTCGATTTCCCCGTCCTGGGCGTGGCGGCCTGGGCGTCGTTCGATGCGGCGGGGATGGTGACGGAGGCTCGGATCGTGCTTGGTGCGGTCGGCTCATTCCCGAAGTCGGTGCCGGAGGCCGCCACGGTGCTGGTGGGTGGCACCCTCGCCGCCGACCAACTCGATGAATCGGTGCGGCTGGCGAGCAAGCTCGCCAAGCCGCTCGACAACACCGACTTCACCATCGGGTGGCGGAAGGAAATGGCGTCGGTCTTTGTGCGGCGGGCGCTCGAGGGGCTCCGACCGGCCCGCTAGCCTAGGTGCCGCTCTCGAGCGTCACGTCCAACGTGTAGGTCGGGCCGTCGAAGGTGCCGGTCAACTGCGTTCCCTTCGCATGCCACTCGGTGTCGCGAATGAAGGTGTCGGCTGCGTGGGTGAAGATCGCAATCCCGGTGTCGGGATCGTAGCTGTAGGTGCCCGCGAGCGAGAGGATCTCTTCCTCTCCGGATTCCGAATAGGCGTCCGGAATGGTCATGCTCCCCGTCGTCAGACCCCCCGGTGTCAGCACAAGCGAAATGACGGCACCCTCGGCGAGGAGGTCGGTGGTACCACCGGCCTCGGTCAGGGTCATTGTCGTGGCGGAATAGGTCCCGTTCACGGTCGCGGGATACGTGGAGCCGCCGATGATACCGGTCGTCGGGTTTGATCTCTCGCTGCAAGCGGCGAGCAGCACGAAGCAACTCAAGGCAACGAGTGAACGGAACTGGGCATGGAATGCGCATGTGGGAGCCCCTGAAAAAGTGTGTCGAAGCCGCTGTTCCTCATCGCACGGCCTGAACCAATCTAGAACATGAAGCCGCCACTCAACCAGATCGACGAGCCCTGCGGGCTGCTGGCGATCGTCATGACACCACCGAGTGAGCGGTCGGGCAGCGCGAACCAGATCCCGCCGCCCGCGCTCCCATGCCAAATATCGTCGTCGTCGTCCTCGTTGAACACCCGTCCCAGGTCTCCGAGGCCCAACACGCCGAACTGCCAGGGGACCACGAAGGGGAAGGTCGCCACGTGGAGTCGCAGTTCCGCGTTGCCGAATGCCGACGCCTCTCCCGCATAGCGACCCGCTTCGTAGCCCCGAACCGTACTCGACCCGCCGATGAAGGCCGCCTCGTGGACCGGCGGGACGCCCATGTTCAGACGGCCGCTGAGCCGGGTGGCCAGGGTCAAGCGTCGGAAGCTCGGGCAACGTGAAGTATCCAGCGACCGACGCCTGCATCGACCCGAAGGGGGTGCCCGATCCGAAGACCAGTCGGGTAGTAGGTCCCACCCGCTCGAACGTAGACACCGTGCCGGGTGAAGTTGGGCATATCACGGGTGTCGTAGCTCGCGGTCGCAGCCACGCCGATCTGCGCGAATTCCGGCACGCCGTACGGCCTGGTGAGATTGATGTAGTTGAGGATGAGCGTGTCGGTACGCACGTGCTTGAAGACCGGGCCGACGGTAACCTGCGTCCGCGGCGTCATGTGGTAGTTCCACGCCGGGTAGATGTAGAACTGTCGCTGCCGCGCCAGATAGAAATCGACGGGTTGGGTGAACGGCGTGGTGTTGCCGTACCCGAAGAAGTGCAACACGGCGATTTCGGAGAGCCCGGCTTCGAGGGTGAGCGCTTCCCGGGACCGCCAACGCTGGAACTCCCCCTTCAACTCGATCGCGTAGTTATTCGTGGCGGTCGCATATCCGGACCGGATGGTCAGCTTGCGGTAGTACGGGTTGTGACCGACGCGATAGGTCGTGATGGTCACACCGCCGCCAATGAGGAGGCCGACGTCCGAGTTCACATCGAACCAGAGCGTCGGCCCTATGTCGGTGCCATGCAGCGGCACCGCGGGTGGACGAGTGAGGTCCAGGTCCTCGACTTCGGGAACGGGGAGCGTGTCGGACACCACCTCGGCTCGAGTCGCGCCGACGTTCGTCTTTCCGCCATAGAAGGTGGTGCGTCGCCCACTGCCACGGTCGCCCGTCACCGACAACTCAGGTGACCATGCCACGTCCAGGCGCGGGCCGGCGGTTCCGGGCCCCTGCAAGTTCAGTTGATCCGCCCCGCCCCCAAGATAGAGCGCGACCGCGTCGGTCTCGCCGGGCGCATAGGTTCGCCCGACCCCGTCGCGGAAGCTGATGCGGAGCCCGCCGTCCGGCTGCCGGGTGACGGTCACGGTGTCCGCCCCGGGCGTGCCGAAGAACGCGGCCTCCTGATTGACGAGTCGGTACAGCCCCCGGGCCGCCTTGGGCAGCAGGTCGCGACGGGACTGAAGGGCGACCGTCAGCGCCTCGGCGTTCATGGGGAGGTAGGCGGCGGGAAGTTGCCGGACCGCCTCGGTGATGACGGAGTCTGTCAGCGCAACCTGGAAGGCCGTCGCCACCGAGTCCCACACCGCCCAGTCGAGCCGGACGAGCAGCTGGCGATCGAGCGTGCGCTGATAGCTCATCACTCCGAGGCGTTCCTGGTACTCGGTGCCGAAGTCGACGAACGCGGGGACCGTTCCCCGGGCCAGCCCTATCAGGAATCCGTCGTACTTTGCGAAGGCGCGTTCGCGGTCGCGTGGCAGGGGAGTCCACCGTTGGGTCGACTCGTCGAGTATCCAGCGCCACTCTTCCGGTCGGTCGTCCACGGAACCGAGATAGGTGTCGAAGAGTCGTTCGCGCAGGTAGGCGACCGCGTCAAGGTTCTTTCCCCCATCAACGCGAAGCGTATCGATGAGGTCTGCGGTCGAGCGGCCCGCGGTACTCGCGGAGACGACATATCCCAGCTGGTCAGGGCCCGGAGGTCGGGTGGAGTCGGGCACCCGAACCAGCTGTGCCGCTGCGACGTGGAGGCCGAGCGCTTCCGCGAGCGCCGCAACGACCGGTGCGGCGCCGGGGTGACGAGCGGCGTTGAGGCCCTGAAGGACGGAGGGGAGGAGATTCTGCCGAATGGTGGGAGGCGTCGCCGCGACGAGATCGCGATTGAGCGGACGGTACTCCCAGAGCGCGCCGTCCGGCGTCCAGAACCACTGGGCACCGGTTCGTGTCGTGCTGTCCGCCGTGCTGTCCTGGCGACCGAAGGTGAGCGCCGGCGCCGCGACGGGCGTGGCCCAGAGCGATCGATAGCGGCTGCCGTACAGCATTCGCTCCACACCGCTGAAGAAGCCCTGAAACTGGTACTCGGTCCCAGCAGGTGTAAGCGTATCTGTCGGCGTTTGTGCTGTGGCGTCTCGGGGTGATAGAGCAAGCAAGAGCAGCGCACCGGTGAGGGACCACCAGCCGATACGTGACAGTCGCCGCTTCACTCGCGGGCGGTGCCGAGCTCCGACCATGGTCCCCCGAGGGCCTTGTAGAGCCGAACCCCACTGGCCAGCTGGAGTGCCTGTGCCTGCGCGAGGCTCAGCTCGGCATTGAAGAGCGTTCGCTGTGCATCGAGCACCTCAAGGTACGTGGACAACCCGTTCTGGTACCGATGCTGGACCAGTTCAAGCGAGGTGCCCAGGGTTTCCACCTGCGCTGCCTGCGCCGACACCTGGTCGCGGCTGGTGCGAATGGCCACCAATGCGTCTTCCACATCCTGCAATGCGCGCAACACCACCTGCTGGTAGCGGGCGCTGGCCTGTTCCGCCTGCGCCTCGGCGACATTCACCTCGCCCTGCAGCCGTCCGCCGGTGAAGATCGGCACGGCGATCCCGAGGAAGAGGCGGTTGGTGTTGTTCTGGCTTTCGAAGAGTGTGGAGAGGTCGTTGCTCACGTACCCGTACTCGCCGGTCAACACGACCTGCGGCAGGCGATTCCCCCACGCAACTCCAATCCTGGCGTTGGCGGCGCGCAGGTCTTCCTCGGCGGCCCGCACATCCGGGCGGCGCGCGAGGAGGTCAGACGGCAGTCCCTCGGGGACGTCGAAGTTCGACACCTGCTGGTCGAGCGGCATGCCGCGCGGCAATCCGCGGGGGGGCAGGCCGACCAGGACGCTGAGCGCGTTCTCCTGCTCCGACCGCAACCGGGCAATGGCCGCCAGCTGCGCCTGCGTCTCCTGCACCTGCGACTCGAACTGCAGCACATCCAGCCGGGAGACCTGTCCCTCGCGGAATCGGGCGCGCGAGAGCGCCGCGGTCTCTTGTCGCGACGCCAGGGTGCGCTCCGCGACGGCCAGTTGCCGGTCGTACTGGAGCAGGGCGAAGTAGCCGGTCGCCACCGCGGCGGCGAGGCTCAGTTCGGCACCACGCAGCTCTTCCGTCCGCGCGAAGTACGAGGCCTTGCCTGCTTCGCTGGTGCGCCGGATGCGGCCCCAGAGGTCGAGTTCCCAGGCGGCGTCGGCGGAGGCGAAATAGAGGTCACCGCTGACGCCGGGAATCTTCGAATCAATCGTCCCGCCCGATCCCGTGATGTTCACCTGCGGGAAGAACCCGCTCCGGTCGATCGCGTAGCGCGCCTGGAACTCGCGCGTGACGGCGATGGTGGCGATCAGGTCCTGGTTGTGCGCGCGGGCGGTGTCCATGAGCGCCAGCAACACGCTGTCACCGAGGGTCTGGTTCCAGGTGGGGGCGATGGTGTCGGCGGGCGTCGTGGCCGGCGGTACCAGCGGTGCAATGGTGGCGGCGGTGTCCTTCACCAGCCGCAGGGTATCGCTACGGAAGGTCGGCGGTACCGGCGTCGCCGGTCGCTCGTAACCGGGACCGACGGCACAGGCGCCGAGCACCAGGGCCGCGACAGCCGCGGCTACGCGGGAGGACATCATGATGCTCCTCCCTCGGGCGCCTTCGTTTGGCCCGCACTTGAAATCAGGTAGAAGAAGAGCGGGATGAAGAGCACACCGAGCGCCGTCGCGATCAACATGCCGGAGAAGACCCCGGTTGCCAGCGAGTGGCGGCTCTGCGCGCCTGCCCCGCTCGCGATCAGCATCGGCACGACGCCGAGAATGAAGGCGAACGAGGTCATCAGGATCGGGCGGAACCGGTCCTTGGCGGCTTCCAGCGTCGCCTCGCGGATGGTGTGCCCGCCATGCCGGAGCGCATTCGCGAACTCGACGATGAGAATCGCGTTCTTGGCAGCCAGCCCGATCACGGTCACGAGCCCGATCTGGAAGTACACGTCGTTCGGGACGCCGCGCAGCAGGATGCCGATGAGCGCGCCGAGCACACCGAAGGGCACGCCAAGGAGCACGCCGAACGGGAATCGACCAGCTCTCATACTGGGCAGCGAGGACCAGGAAGACGAGGATGATGCCGAGCACGAACACCATGCTCCCCTGGGCCTGGGCCAGCTTCTCCTGGTAGGACTGCCCGCTGTAGGCGTAGTCGATGTCGCGGTCGGCAAACCCTGCCGCCGCGGCCTCCACCGCGGCCATCATCTGCCCGGTGCTCTTTCCGGGCGCCGGCTCCGCGGTGACCAGCGCCGACGTGAAGCCGTTGAAGCGGGTGACCACCGACGGCCCACCGATGAACTCGGTGGTGACGAGCGAGGAAATCGGCACCATCGCCCCGCCGGGTGCGGGTACGTAGAGCTTGCCGATGTCGGCTGGGGTGATCCGAAAGCGGGGCTGCGCCTCGGCCTGCACACGGTAGGTGCGCCCGAAGAGGTTGAAGTCGTTGATGTAGACGGCGGACAGCATCGTCTGCAGGGTCTGGAAGACGTCGGTCAGCGACACCCCGAGCGACTTCACCTTCTCCCGGTCCACGGTCACGTACACCTGCGGCGTATTGACGCCGATGAGGGCGCGGGCGCCGGTGATGTCGGGTGACTGGCGCGCCACACCGACGAATTCATTGACCAGCCCGGCGAAATCCTTCACATCCCCACCCGACCGGTCGAGGAGGTTCATCTCGAGGCCGGCGGTGGTGCCCATGCCGGGGATTTCCGGCAGATTGAAGGCGAAGGCGGTGGCCTCTGGCAGCTGCGACAGTTCGCGGTTGACGGCGCCGATGATGGCGCCGATGCTGGTGGCCTCATCGGTCCGATCTCCCCACGGCTCGAGCATCACGAAGACGGCCGCGGTATTGGTCAGATTGGCGTTCTGGATGAAGTCCAGCCCGACCAGCGTGATGACGTTCGCGACGCCGGCCTGGCGCTTCACGATGGCCTCGATCTTCGCGGCGGCCGAGTCGGTGCGCTGCCTGGAGGCGCCCGCGGGCAGCTGGACCGCCATGGCGAAGTAGCCCTTGTCCTCGGTGGGCACGAAGCCGCCGGGGATGATCTTGAACAGCACCACGATCAACGTGACGATGACGGCAAAGGCCGCCAGGAAGGTCCGGGGCCGCTCGATGCACGCCGCGCACACCGCCCATGTACTGCCCGGTGAACCGATCGAAGGTGTTGTTGAACCAGGTGAAGAACCGCCCCTTGGTCGGATGCTCGTCCTTGATCAGCAGGGTGCAGAGCGCCGGCGTCAGGGTAAGCGCCACGATGCCGGAAAGGGTGACCGACACGACGATCGTGACGGCAAACTGCATGAACATGGCGCCAGTGATGCCGCCCATGAATCCGACCGGGATAAAGACGGCGCCGAGGACGAGCACCACGGCGATCAGCGCGCCGGTCACCTCGCGTCATCGCCTTGTCGGTAGCTTCGACCACACCGAGGTGTTCCGTGGCCATGATCCGTTCGACGTTCTCGATGACGATGATCGCGTCGTCCACCACGATGCCGATGGCCAGCACCAGGCCGAAGAGTGTCAGGATGTTGATCGAGAAGCCGAGCATGGCCATGCCCGCGAACGTCCCGACAATGGAGACCGGCACGGCGAGGAGTGGAATCAGCGTTGTCCGCCAGCTCTGGAGGAAGATGAAGACCACCAGGGTCACCAGGAGCATGGCCTCGACGAGGGTATGGAGCACTTCCTCGATCGACGCGTCGATGAACGGGGTCGTGTCGTAGGCGATCGTGTACTTGACGCCGGGAGGGAAATTCCGGGAGAGCTCTTCCAGCCGGTCGCCGATCTTCTCCCGCAAGTCGAGGGCGTTGGCACCGGCCCGACTATAGACCAGGAGGAGCGTGGTAGGCTCGCTGTTCAGGCGACCCGCGAGGTCGTAGTTGCGGGCGCCGAGCTTCACGTCGGCGACGTCGGAGAGCCGGAGGATCCTGCCGTCCGACTCCGCCCGCAGAATGATATTGCCGAACTCCTCGACCGTCTTGAGGCGACCCTTCGTCGTGACCGGGAGGGTGAGGTCGGTACCGGGCGGGGAGGGTTCCCGGCCCACCCGTCCGCCCGGATTCGTTGCGTTCTGCTCGCGCACCGCGGCAGTGACTTCCGCCACCGTCAGGCCGAGCTGCGCCATGCGGTCGGGGTCGAGCTGCAGCAACATCGAGAATTCGAGCTGGCCGTAGACGTAGGCGTCGCCCACGCCCGTGATCCGCTTGATCTCGTCCTCGATATTGATCTTGGCATAGTTGCTGAGATACTCGGCGTCGTACCGGGGGTCATCCGAGGTGAGGGCCGCCATCAGGAGGATGTCGGGCTGGGACTTCTTGACCGTGATGCCCTGCCGGCGCACTTCCTCGGGCAACTGCGGCTCGGCCAGCTTCACCTGGTTCTGGACGTCCACCGCCGCGAGGTCCTGGTCGCGGCTGATGTCGAAGTAGATCGACAGGTTCATCGTGCCGTCGCTGCCGTTCGACGACTTGAAATAGAGCAGGCCATCCAGGCTGGAGAGCTGCTGCTCGATCGGGGCCGCGACGGCCTGGGCGACGTCTTCGGCGGTGGCGCCAGGGTAGACCGCGGTCACGTTGACGCTGGGCGGCGTGATGCGCGGGTACAGCGAAATCGGCAGGGCGCTGATCGCTGCCACGCCGAGAAGGACGATCACGATCGAGATGACCGTCGAGAAGATCGGCCGTCGAATGAAGAGATTCTTGGCGACGTACGGCGTGCCGGAGCCCGCGGGGGGGTGGTGCTCGGTCATGGCGTCGCGCCGGCGGCGGAATCGGCTGATGCCACGACCCGCGCCGGTCGCCCGGCGATCACGCGCTGGGTGCCGTCCACGACCACGCGCTCGCCGGCGGAGAGTCCGCTGTCGATCACCCAGCCGTCTCCTTCCCAGTTGGAAGCGGTGACGGTCCTGGCCCGGGCGGTGTCGCCTTCGGTCAAGACATAGACGAACGCCCCCGACAGCCCCTGGAGAACGGCGCGCTGTGGAACCAGGATCGCGTTGCTGCGTGTGACGCCGAGAATGCGGACGCGCACAAATTGTCCGGGGAGCAGTATCCGGTCCGGGTTTCGAAACTCGGCGCGGAACTGCTGTGTGCCGGTCCGCGAGTCGAGCGAGAGGTCGGCGAAGTCCAGCTGGCCTTTCGACGGGAGCGCAGTGCCGTCCGAGAGCCGGACCTCGACCTGCACGCGGCCGTCAGGGAACACGAGCTTGCCCTCGGCACGCTCTCGGCGCAGGCGCAACAGCTCCAGATCCGAGGGGCTGAAGTAGACGTAGATGGGGTTGATCTGTTGCAGATCGGTCAGGATGTCGGCGGGCCCGGTCACCCGTGCACCGAGGGGCAGCATCGCTCGGCCGACGCGCCCGGCAATCTCGGCGCGGATGAAGGTGTCCTCGTAGTCCTTCTTGGACCGATCGGCGTTGGCCATGGCCTCCGCGAGGCTGGCCTGTGCCTGCTGCACTTCGGTCGTGGCGTCGTCCACGTCCTTCTGCGAGACCGCCCCTTCGGCGAGCAGCGGCTCCAGGCGCTTCAGTGTGCGCTGGGCGTTGTCGAGCCGGGCCTGCGCGTTGTCGGCCGCGGCCTGGGCGCTTCGATACGCTGCTTCGTATGTCGTCGGATCGAGCCGAAAGAGCAGCGTCCCCTTGGCGACGTCACTCCCTTCGGCGTACGGACGCTCGATAATCACCCCATTGAGCTGGGATCGAACCTCGATGAACTTCGACGCCGCACCCTGTCCGACCAGTTCAATGCTCGCCGGAATGTCCTGCGGCATGGTCGTCACGATCGTGACGCTCGGAGGGGGCAACTGCGGTGCGTCTGTGTCGCCGCAGCCTGCCGCGGCCACGAGCAGTCCAGCGAAGGCGACGGACCGCTGGAGGTGCATCGAAATTGTCACGCGACCATCCTCACGTTGAACGCCAACTGCCGGCAGGGGACGGCAAGGGTTCCCAGGTAGATGCCAGAGAGAGGCGGGGGGAAGAGACGAGGTCCGGAACTTAGGGGGAAAAGTGCCGCCCGACCACGCGTGCGTCAAGCACGAATACGTGAGCGTCCGGGACGACGACACGCCGAGGAAACGCCGCAGGTTCCCATTGCCGATGCCTTCCGTCCAGGAGTAGGTTCGAATCCGTGATTCTCGCGCTTCTGGCCGCCCTCCTGGCGGCCCCGGTTTCCTGGACGCCAGTCGGCGCCGGTATCGCCTGCAGGGATACGGGCCGGACCGGCGTGTTCGGGACGTTCATCGCCTACGGCGGATGGGGCGTCAAGGAGACCTGGGCGCAGGCCTGGGTGGACGAGGTCTACCGCACGGCACTGGTCAATCGGGGTATCCGGTATCTCTGCGCGGTACGCGGCCCGGCGGCTGTGGACTACGCCGGCCGGGAAATCGGTAATTCCGCGCTCGCCGCGCATCTGTTGACCCGGGAGCGCGGCCTGGTCATCATCGCCGCCCATTCGAGTGGCAGCTTCGTGGCACACGAGCTCCTGATGGAGCTGGAGGGGATGGGCGCTCGGGGAGAGGGACTGCTGGGACGGATCGTGTACTACGACCTCGATGGCGGTGAGTCGGGCCTCACCCCTGAGATCGTCAGTGAGCTCCGGCGGGCCTATTTCGTCTATGCGGAGGACAGCACCACCGGCACGCGATCGGCGAACGCAGCCACGATGATCGCACTGGGGACCCGGTATGCGGCTGGGGGTGGTGTCTTGGCCGTGAACGCGTCGCGTTCGGGCTGCAGGGCAGGGGCGAAGTGGTGTCTGCACGACGCGCTCGTGACCGAGCGCCCGCACAATTCCGAAACATTCGACCTCGAACGCGACTACCAGGGGTTCCTTCCCGATCGTCCGGCGGCAGTGGCCTACCTCTCGGCGCCGTGGGATCCCCCCGCCCCCGCCCCTCTGCCTGCCGCCCCGCAGTGAGGTCCAGGCAGGCGATCCGCGCCTAGGGGGCCGCCGCCTCCAGCTGCGACACGAGCCGCTCGATTTCCTTGTTGCCCGGATTCAACGCCGCCAACCGACGCGCCGGCGGCAGCGCCACAGCGCGATTGCCGCTGGCCGCAGCGATGGAGGCGAGCCCGTAGAGCAGCTCCTGGTCATCAGGCGCCGCGGCCACCGCCTTCCGCAGCTCCGCGATCGCCACCGTGGGCTGCCCCGCCTCGAAGAGGGCCACTCCGTACACATAGGCATAGTGCGAGACACCGGAGGCCGCCGCGGTCTTGAGATGCGGCAGGGCGTCACCGATGCGTTGCTGGCGGATCAGTGCGAGGCCGAGCTGGTAATGCAGGTCGGCGGAAGCAGGCACCTGCTGGAGCCCCGTCCGGAGGATCGAGTCGGCTTGGGCTTCCTGCCCCGTGGTCCGATAGACCTCGGCAAGCTGGGTATAGGCTGGCACGAACTGGGGTTCAAGGGCGATGGCTCGCGTGTAATTGACCACGGCCGCTGTGGGGTCTCCGAGCCGGCGCTCGAGATTGGCGAGGTTGGCCCACGACTCCGGGCGGTCGGCGTTGAAATGCTGCGACGCGCGATACTCCGCCAGTACGCGTGTGAACGTCGCGCGTTGCGCCTCCGTCCATCCCGAATCTGGCAGTCCGGCCACCACGGGCAGTGCCGCCAGGCGGACCGTCCGCACGGTGTCGGAGAGGAGCGGCAGCGCCATGGGCGCGCGCAACGATGGGTCGAGGAGTTCCACCTGTTCGACCGCCGCGCGCCGGACGAGCGGGTCACGGTCGCCAAGGGCAATCTGGATGGCGCTGACGGTGTACGCCGCCGGATTCTGCGACATCAGTGAGACGGCCGTGGCCCGGGTGATTCCCGCATACGCGGTGTCCCGGGAGATCGTCACCAGCGCATCGCCAGCTCCTGGTGTGGCCGCCCGCGCCCTTGCGATCACGACCGCCACCGGAGTCGGGGTGCTGTCCGGCGGTCCGTACCATTCGCTGGCGGCCAATGCCGCCCACGCCACCGGTTTGTCTGCGTGGCAATCGGTGCAGGCGTTCGGTGCCCCGGTGACCGGGGTGAGGTCGGGTCGCGGGATCTTCATTCCGTGGTCCCGCCGTGCGTCGACCCCCATGTAGTTGCGCACGGTCATGTGACAGTCGACGCACCCGGCGCCGGCGGTGCCGCGCTCGTGGTGGGTGTGCGCTTCGACGTCAAACCGGGTGGCGAGGTGACAGGTGGCGCACACGGCGTTGCCGGCCAGTCGCGGAGTGCTCCGGTGCGCGTCGTGGCAGTCGCTGCAGGTCACGCCGGCGCGATACATCTTGCTCTGCACGAACGAGCCGTACTCGTAGACCTCGTCGAGTTGCTGGCCGTCGGCGTAGTACAGGTCTTCCACGAGCAGCGAGACGCGCTGCGTCTGCGCCAGGATCTGGCCGGCCCCGGAATCCGGCCAGATCTGCCCGCGCCGGGCGTGGCAGAGGCCGCAGGTCTCCACTTCCATCTTGTTCGTCCGTGGCGCATTGCGATGAGCGATGCCCGTGGCCGTGTCCATGATCCAGGTCGGCGTCGCTGTTTCACGGAACGAGACGGTCAGTCCGGTTCCGTCGTTCCACGCACCGGGCTTCTCAGCACGATTTTCGGCCAAGGCGACGTGGTTGCTGCCCGGACCGTGGCAGGCCTCGCAGGAGACATCAATCTCCGACCAGGTGGTCGCGTAGCTGTCCGCCGCCTCGACGTATCCCTTCTGCAGGTTGGTCGAGTGGCACTGCGCGCACATGAAATTCCAGTTTTGCAGGACACCGGTCCAGTGCAGCACGTCCCGATGGTCCACCTGCTCGTCGGGATAGAGGTGGTACCAGCGCTGGCCGCCCTCCGCCTTCGCACGGGTGTCCCAGGCGATGCCGAGTGCCTGGTAGCGCCCCCGCGGAAAGGCGATCAGGTATTGCTGCAGCGGATAGACACCAAAGGTGTAGCTGATCGGGTAGTCGACCAGTGCGCCATCGGGACCCTCGGTGTTGACCCAGTAGCGGCCATCGCGTTTGAAGAAGCGCGACGTGATGCCGTTGTAGCGAAAGGTAGCGTTCTCGAAGTTGCCGAGGACGGTAGTGCTGTCGGCCACGGCCATGGCCTGCGCATGGTGGGAGCCCTGCCAAAGCGAATCCTCCGCCTGATGGCAGGAAGCGCAGGCGGTGCGGCCCACGTACTCGGCCGGCGGAACCGGCTTGGGGGCACAGGCGCCGGAATTCAGGATACAAACCGCCCCGACAATGGCCAGGAGGCCATGCCGGGGCGACATGTGTTGCAACGACAGGGTCACTTCACCGGTACGAGCGGAACCTGGGACGCCATCGAGGCCTGGACGATGAGGTCGAGGCGGGTCTCGATCTGGTAGAAGCGGACCGTGCCCTTGGCGCCGAGGACGGGCTGGAACTTCTTGATCCAGCTGGCCTGCAGCTTGGAATAATCGCCGCCGAGCTTCACCCACTGGTTCAGCATGTCGTTGATTTCCTTGTCCGTCACGCTGTCGGCCGCTGAGGGGGCGAACAGCAGGTTCATGCGCTCGTCGGCGATCTTGCCGACGGCAATGCGGTACTCCTGGTACATCGGCCAAAACTTCGTGGCCTGGTCGTCGGTGAGCGGGAGGTTTTCCGCAACGATGGCCTGACGATCAGCCTGAATCTGCTGGCGGGTGACGGCGAGGTCGGTCGCAACCTGGGCGGTGGCGACCGCCGGCAGGGTGAGCAGAGCGGCGAGGGTGAGCAGTGCAGTAGAGCGACGCATGGGGCAATCTCCGTGGGGGATGACAATTGATGGACAACCCGAAAGATACCCTCGCCCGGCGCCGGGGTACAATTGGCGGCCTGGCTACCCCCGTCCTCCTCGGCGACGGACGATTTCTGCAGCCACCCGGGCCTCGAGCATCTGGATGGCGATGGTGTTCCGCCCCCCTTCGGGCACGATGATGTCGGCATACCGCTTGGAGGGTTCCACGAATTCGAGGTGCATCGGCCGGACCGTGCCCAGGTACTGTGCAACCACCGAGTCCACCGAACGCCCCCGCTCGGAGACGTCCCGCTGCATCCGTCGGATGAACCGCAGGTCGTCGGCCACGTCGACGAACACCTTCACGTCGAAGAGCCGCCGAAGCCGGGCGTCGGCAAAGATCAGGATGCCGTCGACCAGGATCACGTCGCGCGGCTCCACCCGAACGGTGGCGGGCGCGCGGGTATGCTGCGCGAAGTCATAGGTGGGCTTGTCGATGGACTGCCCGGCCGCCAGGGCCTCCAGGTGGGCCACCATCAGGTCGGTGTCGAGGGCGTCCGGGTGGTCGAAATTCGTCTGGATGCGCGCTTCGAGCGGGAGGTGTCCGAGATCTGCGTAGTAGGCGTCCTGGTCGAGGAAGACGGCGTCCACGCCCAGCCGGGCATGGATGGCCATCGCGACCGTCGTCTTCCCCGAGCCGGATCCGCCGGCGACGCCGATGATCAACGGCCGCATCAGGGGGACTCGCGCTCGGCGGCGTGGTCCGCGTCGATTCGAATCGGGAGGGGGCCGTCCACCGGCAGGATGAACCAGAAGGTGCTCCCCCGGCCGAAGATCGACTCCGCCCCGATGGTGCCGCCATGCAACTCGACGAATCGTTTGCTCAACGCCAAGCCGAGGCCGGTGCCCTGCTGCTGCCGGCTCGCTGAGCTGTCCACCTGGCTGAACTCCTGAAAGAGCCGCGCCGAATCCTCCGGCCGGAACCCGATCCCGGTGTCGCTGACCGACACCCAGACGGCGTCCCGTGAGAGCAGTCGTGGGCCCTCGCTGTCGCCACCCGAGGGGACGGGAAGCGGCGCTCGTGTCCGGACGACCGCCAGGCGGATCTGCCCCGTTTCCGGCGTGAACTTCGAGGCGTTGGACAGGAGGTTGATGAGCACCTGCTTGACCCGGAGCTCATCGGCGACGGCCACGAGCGCCCCGTCGTCCACCTCGACCGTGCAGGCCTGGCGCCGGACCGTCCGGAGGCTGGCCGTGTCCGCGACCGCAGCCGTGACCGCCTCGCGGAGATCGGTGGGCGCGAGCTGCAGGGTCATGGCGCCCGCTTCGATCTTGGAGAGGTCGAGGACGCTGTTGATCATCTCCAGAAGATGTTGCCCGTTGCGCAACACCGCCTCGAGGAATTCCCGCTGTTCGTCGTTGACGGGCCCGACCGCCTCCGTCAGGAGGAGATCGGAGAAGCCGTTGATGGCGTTGAGCGGGGTGCGCAACTCATGGGACATGTTCGCCAGGAACTGGCTCTTCAACTGCGTGGCGCGGACCAGTTCGCGGTTCTTCCGGGCGAGGGCATCTTCGTTCCGGCGGCTCTCCTCCAGGACGTTGGTGCGGTCGATTGCCACGACGACCTGGTCGCCGAGGGTCTGGAGAAGCTGAAGGGCATCATCGTCGTAGAGGCGGCCATCCCGCCGATTGTGCACGCTGATGGTCCCGATGACGAGGCCGGCGGACCGGAGCGGGACGAGGGCGGCCGTGCGGAGTGAGGAGGGTGTGCCTTCCGGGCGGAAGCTGCGGGGGTCGGCGTCCATGTTCTCGCTGAAGAGCGGCTGGTCGTTGACCACGACCCATCCCGAGAGCGAGTGATCCATCGGGAGCAACTGGCCGATGACCGGCGCGAGCGGCCCGGTCCCGGCCGCGATCCGCAGGAAGCGGCCCTCCTCCACGACGAGCGCCACCAGCGCAGCTTCGCTCTCCAGCAGGTCCGCGGCGGCCTGGGTTACCTCGTTGAGGATGCTCTCCAGGCTCCGCCCGGCCAGCAGGCTCGCGGCGAGCCGCCGCAGCCGCTCGAGTTCCCGGTTGCGCGCCGCGGCCCCCAGGAGCGCATGCCGAAGCGATTGTGCCTGGCGGTCAGCCACCAACTTCGCCTGCATGAACCCCGCCCATGCCAGTACTGTCGTCAGCAGGGCGAGGAAGAGCCCGATCGGGTCCTGGTGCCACATGAGGTAGATGCCGCTCCACCCGCAGACCGTGGCGATGACCGTGAGTGCGACAGGGGAAATGCCGCGACGCAGGGTCTTGGGGAGAGGGGGGAGCATCATGGAAGCCTAGCGGATTCGTCGGAGGTGGGGAAGCGGGGATGCGGGGAGGTGGGTCCTGCTACTCCCACAAGACCTCATTGAATACCACGGTGTCGGACGCGAGCATTTCCCTGAGGTAGGGGCGGCAGAGCCCACACTGGTCGCCGCACCCCGTTTCACGCATGATGTCGTCGAGCGTCCACCCCTGTGCGCGGGCGATGGGGAGGAGAGTGGCGAAGGGCATGCGCTGGCAGACGCAGCGGGTGATGGTGACGGCAGGCATGGCGGCAGGATAATAGATTACCGGGCAGGATGCCGACGCCCCCGTCGGCCTCCAACCCTCGGGAGACCCCTGTGCGCGTCCCCGCTGCGATCTTCGTTCCCGCGCTCTTCCTCCTTGGAACAGCCCCAGCGCTTGAGGCCCAGATGCCTGCGCCGGCGCACTTCGTGACGTGGCGGCCCTCAGCCTCAACGCCGACGGGCACGATCACGATTCCCGACAGCGTCCGCCAGGCGGCCAATGGCAGCGGAATGGCGCTGGGTGGTATCGCCGGAATGTTTGCCGGCTACCTGGTTGGTGGGGCAATCGCCGCGGCAGCCTATGCTGACGGCGATGATTACGACCAACCGGAGGCCGCCGTCTTCGGCGGCCTGATCGCCGCGACCGTGACGACCCCCGCGGGCGTGCATCTCGGAAACCGGGGCCGTGGAAACTACTTGAGCGACCTCCTGGTTTCGGCTGCCATCGGCGGTATCGGCATCGCTCTCGCCACCAGCACGGACAATGCGGCGTGGCTCCTGGTGCTCCCGATCGGCCAGATCATCGGCTCGGCCATTATGGAGGCGCAGGGCATGCCGAAGGACGCCCGGGCAGACGCTTCACGATGAATTCATCAAGTCTTTCACCCGGCGTTTGACAACGGCTGGATTGGCCTGCAAACTCCCTTGACCCGATCAATGAGGAGGTGCAGACCATGCGTGTCTATGGTTCGGACGCGATCCGCAACGTGGCGTTTGTCGGCCACGGCGGGAGCGGCAAGACCACCCTAGTTGACGCTCTCGCCTTTGTCTCCGGTGCCAGCCGGCGCCACGGAAACATCAAGGACGGCACGACCCTCACCGACTATACCCCCGACGAAATCTCCCGCCAGCACTCGATCAGCTTGGGTTTGGCCTACGCCGAGTGGATGGACACCAAGATCAACATGCTCGATACCCCCGGCTACCTCGACTTTTTCGGCGAGGCAGTCACGGCGCTGCACGCCGCCGATGCTGCGGTCGTGGTGCTGAGCGGCGTCAGCGGCGTCGAGGTGGGCACCGAAAAGGTCTGGGAGGTGTGCGATCAGCTGCACCTGCCACGGCTCATTTTCGTGGGGGAGATGGACAAGGACAACGCGGACTTCGAACGGGTCTTCGACGATATCAAGGCGCACCTGACCCCCAAGGTCCTTCCGGTCGAGATCCCCATCGGTGGCGGCTCCGAGTTTGGCGGAATCGTCAACCTCTTTTCCGGGAAGGCGCATCTCTACACATCGGGCACCAAGTCAGGAGAGTACGACGAAGTCGATGTCCCGGCGGAGTATCGGACCAAGGTCGACAAATACAGTGAAATGATGATCGAGACGGTGGCCTCCACCGACGACTCGCTGATCGAGCGGTACCTGGGCGGCGAGGAGATCCCGCGGGAAGAGGTGACAGCGGCGCTCAAGAAGGCGGTCGCCGAGGGCGCGATCGTGCCGCTCTTCGTCGGCAGCGCCCAGCTCACCTACGGCATGCGCGCCCTGCTGACCGAGATCGTCGATTTGCTCCCCTCGCCTGCCGAAGTGCCGCCGCCGCTGGACGCCCCGCTGCTCGGCCGGGTCTTCAAGACGACCTCCGAGCCGCACGTGGGCGACGTGACGCTGTTCCGTCTCTATACCGGGAAGCTGAAGTCCGGCGCGGAAGTCTGGAATGCCGAGCACGAGGTGGCCGAGAAGCTGAACCACCTATCGGTGCAGCAGGGCCGGGAGCGGACGGAGGTCAGTGGACTGCACGCCGGGGATATTGGTTCGGTCGCCAAGCTCCGTGATACCCACACCGGCGACACCTTCTGTCTCCGGGATGCACCGATCCACCTCTCACCGATTCCCTTTCCCGAGGCGGTGGCGTCCGCGGCCGTCGTGGTCAAGCAGCGCGGGGAGGAAGACAAGCTCGCGGCAGGCCTGCACAAGCTGCACGAGGAGGACCCGACCTTTCACTTCGAGTACAACTCCGAACTTCGGCAGACGCTGATTCACGGCATGGGGGAACGGCATTTCGAGATCCTCCTCGGCCGCCTCACGCAGAAGTACGGCGTGCACGCCGACCTGACGCGGCCACGCATCGCGTATCGCGAGACGTTCAAGGGGAAGGCGGAGGGGCAGGGGAAGCACAAGAAGCAGAGCGGTGGCCGCGGACAGTACGGCGACTGCAAGATCCGCATCGCGCCGTTGCCGCGAGGGTCAGGCTACGAGTTCGTGGACAAGATCGTCGGCGGCGTGATCCCCAACAAGTACATTCCCGCCGTCGATCGCGGCATCCAGGAATCGGCGGAACGGGGCGTCGTGGCCGGGTATCCTGTCGTGGACTTCAAGGTCGAGTGCTTCGACGGTTCGTATCACGACGTGGACTCGAATGAAATGTCATTCAAGATGGCGGGCATCCTGGCGTTCCGAAACGTGGCGCCGAATGCCCGGCCGGTGCTCCTCGAGCCGCTGGCCGACCTGGAGGTGTGGACGCCGGAAGATGTGCTCGGCGACGTGATGGGCGACCTGAGCGCGCGTCGCGGACAGATCCTCGGGACGGCGGTCGATGGTCGGCTGACCAAAGTGCAGGCCGTGGTGCCGGAGTCGGAGCTATACCGGTACACGACGACGCTGTACTCGATCACACACGGCCGGGGGACCTTCCGGCACACCTTCCACGGCTATGTGGAGGCACCCCCCGATGTCGCCGCCCGCGTGGCGGAGGAACACAAGGAGGAGCAGGGGCACTGACCCGCGGAACGAACAGGGGCGCCGATCAGGCGCCCCACTCGTTTCTGAACCGGTCGAGCAGTCCGGCGGCGCCCAGCCGCGTCAAGCCGGCCTCTGCCTCGGCTCGCAGCGACTCGGCCTGATCGTCGTCTCCGATGCCTCGCGCCGCCCGCGCCGCCACCATGGTGCATTCCGCCTCGAGCAGGGCAGTCCCGAGCGCTCGCGCCTCGACTCGGGCGGCCTGCGCCTCGCGGAGTGCGGCGACCGCATCTCCCAGACCCCAATGCAGCAGCGCGCGCAACCGACGGGTCTCGACGACTCCCACCGGGTCGTCTCCTTCGGTGGCGAGGACGGCGGCACGCTCGATCTCACGCTCGGCCAGCGGCCATGCCCTCAGCTCAAGGTGCAGCTCCGCCAACCCCACCAGCGCCAGTCCGCGGAGCGAGGCATCGCCCAGTTGCTCGGCGTGCCGGACCGCCTCCTCCGCGGCCCGTTCTGCGTCGGTCCAGTCGCCCAGCTGACGGAATGCGATGCCGAGATTGTGGGATGTCTCCGCCAGCCCGCGCCGGTCCCCGAGACGCTGATAGGACAGCAGGGCGGTCCGGTACAGGCTGAGCGCCAGGTCGGGGCGGCCCGTCAGGTGCGCGACGGACGCGAGGTTGTTCGACGCGCGGGCCGTCATCAGGCTGTCGTTGAGGGTATGCGCCAGTTCCAGGGCGGTGCCGAAGTTGCGCTCCGCTTCCCCGACCTGCCCGGTTTCCCAGGCGACCGCGCCGAGAAGATTTTCCGCCCGCATCCGTCCGTCCGCATCCCCGCGCGCGCGGAAGCGCGCTTCCGCGGCGGCCGCGAGCGCGGCGGCGCCCGGCAGGTTGCCCTGTCGCATCGCGGCGGTTGCGTCGCGGAGCACGGTGCCGGGATCGGCGGCGGGAGGCGTGGTCATCGCGTGATCAGTAGGCGATCGCGTACCGGGTGAAGCCGAGGATGTCCGCCTCGATCTCATCGAGCTCTTCGATCTTCACACTGCCAAGCTTCAGGTACGACTGCCCTGGTTGTTCCTGCCGCCAGAGGGCCATGATCTGCTCGATGCTGTCGTCTTCGGCGTCGACGTCCCCGTCGTCGTCCAGGTCGCCGCCCGTCTCCCCGTATTCAATCTTCAGTTGTGCGGGCACGCTTGAATTGAAGGTGAGGCCGGCGGGCTGGAACTCGAACTGGACCAGGGCCGGGTCCTCGACGCGGACCGTGATGAGGATGGAGTCTCCGACCTGGAAGAGGGTGCCGTCGGGGCGGGCGCGCAGGGTGGGGGCATCCACCCGCAAGCGCATGTACTCCTCGCCAGGACCCGTGCCATCAGAGTTGGTGAAGTAGATCCGGAGCTCCCGGTCCTCGCCCTTCTTGGCGTAGAACGAGTCCACCGGGTTCCAGATCGGCGCACTGCCGGCCGGGAGGCGGATGATGGTCAGCTCGCCCGGCGGTTTCACGCCGCTGGTGTCCGGCCCGCCGGAATCGCTGCACGCCGCCAGCGCGGTGGCCAGGAGGATGACAAGGAATCGGGCGGGTCGCATGGGACGTCCTTTCACGAAGTCGAATCGCATCAATGGTCTTCCTGGTCGAGCACCCGCTGCAAACGCGGACGCGAGATGCCGAGCCGGCGCGCGGCCGCGCTCTTGTTGCCGTCGCAAAGATCCAGCGTCGCCTGCACCGCCGCCCTGGTGATCGTGGCCAGGTCCGCCGGAAAGGGGAGGCGTCCGTTCGTCTCCTCTGGCGCGGAGGGGGACGTCGTCCCGAACTCGAGCGTGGCGACATCGAGTACTCCGGGTGTCGAGAGCACCAGCGCCCGTTCCATAGCGTTGCGGAGTTCCCGCACATTCCCCGGCCAGGCATGCGCCTGCAGCGCCTCGCTGAACTCGACGCTGTGGACCGGGACAGGGAGCCCGTATCGGCCCGCCAGCTCGGCGGCAAACCTCGCCGCCAGGAGTTCGACGTCGTCGCCTCGCTCGCGGAGCGGGGGCAACACGAGCCGAACGACGTTCAGTCGGTAAAACAGGTCCTCGCGAAACTGCTTGTCGCCGACGGCGCGTGCCAGGTCGAGGTGGGTGGCCGCAAGCAACCTGATGTCCACCTTCTTTGTGCTGGTGCCGCCCACGCGTCGGATCTCCCGACTTTCCAGCGCCCGGAGCAGCTTGGCCTGCAGGTCCAGCGGCATGTGCCCGATCTCATCGAGAAAGAGCGTGCCGCCGTGGGCCTGCTCGAACAGCCCGGGCTTGGCGGCGACCGCTCCGGTGAACGACCCGCGCTCGTGCCCGAAGAGCTCGCTCTCGAGGAGGTTGGCGGGAATCGCCGCGCAATTCACCTCCACGAAGGGCTGGGCGGCCCTCGGGCTCGCGTAGTGGATGGCGCGCGCCAGCAGTTCCTTGCCGGTCCCGGTCTCCCCGCCCAGGAGGACCGTCACGTCCCGGTGGCCGGCGACCCGCTTCGCCTGCGCGAGCACGGCCTTCAGCTCGGGGCTCTCACCGACGATGGCAGAGAAACCCGCGTCGCTCCCTTCCGCCGCGGCAAATGCCGCCGCGTCTGCCTTCGCTCGCGCCGCCCGGATATCCCGCTCCAGGGAGCGGCGCAGGACATCGATGTCTTCCGGCAGGACCAGGTAATCGGCGGCACCTGCCCGGATGGCGGCGGCCGCGATGCGGTGGTCCACGGTCGAACCGATGAAGTACCAGGGTGCGTCGCCCAGCGTCGGCAGCTGCGCCAACGCTTCCCCCTCGCGTCCTCCCGCCATGACGATCACCGCCGCCGGGATGTCAGCCGGGGCTCCGCCCTCGGCTGTCCGTGTGGACAGCCGACCCCCCGCGTCGCTCACCAGGTCGGTGAGCGACTCGTGGAAGCTGTCGCTGATGACGACAGCTTCCACCAGTGGGATGCGCTCAGCCATGCTGTGTGGTGCTCAGGTCAATCCTCTCCGTGGTCGTCGTGTCCATCGTGATCTTCGTCTTCGAAGGCGTCGAACGATTGCGTGATGTTGCTGTTGACCACGCTCTCGTTCTGGCCACCCTTGTTCGCCGAGGTTGGATCGATGAGTGAATTGTCGCTGGCACGGAACCAGGTCGCAATATCGATGTAGAGCGTGAAATCGGAGGTGCCGGCGTCGGTCACCACCAGGGGCGGCACCAGGTCCAGCTCCTGCTCGGCACTGACGTCGGTCTCGTAGGTGAACGCGGCGCCATTCCAGGTCCCGGTCACCCGGATGCTCACGCCATCAAAGCTCGGATGGGCGGCGAGGAAAGCGGCGTTCGAGTCGTCGTCCTCCGGCTTGTGGATCTTGAACTCGAACTCGTCGTAGGTGCCGGGAAGGACGTCCACCGTCACGACCGAGGTGGCCCCGCCCGAAAGCGGCAGGTCGAGCAGGTAGGGACCCGATTCGAGTTCTTCGCAGTCGTCGTCCGACGTGGCATTGTCGCACTGGCTGTCGAAATCCTCACGCTTGAGCTCGACCTCCTTGACGACCATCTCCACGCTATTGATGACGAGCGTGTTCGTCCCGTCGGTGTATTCCACCGGCTCACCGCTGAACTGCGGACCACCGGCGGCGGGCGCCAGGGCAGCAGGACGAGTGGCGATGGCCAACGAAACTGCGGATCCCTGCGAGGGGCCGGACGACGAGTCGCAGGCGGTGAGGGCGGTGGCGAGTACCAGGGCGCCGGCGAGGCGCAGGGAGTGCGACATGTTTGAACCTCCTGAGAGTGCCGAGAAACTGTGAGTGGTCGGCTGTCATCAGAGGCAACCGCGGTGCCATCGAATCAAAATGCTCTAAACCATTGTGGGACATATGATTATGACATGAGCGTCGGGCGGCTGGCATGGCAGCTCCGCATCGGAAGGATACTAGCTGTAACGATACGTTGCAACGATGTGGCCTGCGAATTCCTGACTCCCTGACGGCCGGCAGTCCTTATATTGGTTTATCTCTTCAAGGACTCCCCGATGAGCAGCTCCACTCGCCCCCTTCATCGATCCACCACGAACCGGATGATCGCCGGCGTCCTCGGTGGGCTCGCCGAGTATTTCGACCTCGACCCGACGCTTGTCCGGGTCGGGTATGTCGTGGCGTCCATCGTATCCGCGGCCTTCCCGGGCATCCTGGTCTACATCGTCCTCTGGATGGTGATTCCGGCGGAGGGCAGCAGCGCGTGAGGCACCGGCGCACACGATGGCTCTCTTCATTGGCAGTCGCGTTGGTCGCCGCCTGTGCCCGCGAGTCCGCCACCGCATGTGACGAATGCGGCACCATCGTCATCGCCGCCGCCGGTGAACCCTCCTCGCTCTTTCCGCCGCTGGTCTACGAGACGGTCGGGCGGGACGTCACCGACCAGGTGTTCGAGCGGCTCGCCGAGTTGGCGCCGTTGGCGGCGCCGATCGACCCCGCCGGCTACCGTCCCGCGCTCGCCGACCGGTGGGAGCGGGTGGACAGTCTGACCCTCCGCTTTCACCTGCGGCCGGACGCGCGGTGGCAGGACGGAGTTCCGGTCACCGCGCACGACGTGGCGTTCTCGTTCGGCGTGTACGTCGATCCCGCACTCGATACCGAGGCTGGCCAGGCGCTCGCCGGACAGGTGACCATCGAGGAGGCGGACTCCTCCACCGTGCTCGTTCGGTTCGCGCGTGCCTATCCCGAGCAGTGGTACGACGCGACCTGGCACGTGCGGATTCTTCCAGCCCATGTCTGGGAAGCGATACCGCGGGAGCAATGGGAGAGCGATACCGCGCTGGCGCACGTCGTGGGCAGCGGGCGCTACCGTGTGACGTCCTATGTGCCCGCGCAATCGCTCCAGCTCGAAGCGGTGCCCGGTGCGGCGACGGCCATCCAGCGCGTGGTCTGGCGCTTCGTTCCCGATCCCGACGCGGCGGCCAACCTCCTCCTCGCCGGCGAAGTCGATCTTGTCGAGCATCTGGGGCCGCCGTCCCGGGTCGCCCGCGTGGCCGGCGATTCGACCATACGCCTGATGACCTACCCGTCGGCGGCCTACGGCTTCCTCGGCTTCCGTCTGCAGGACGCGAAGGGCCGGCGACACCCGCTGCTGGGGGATCGGGCGCTCCGCCGCGCGCTGGCCTTGGGTGTCGATCGCCAGCTGATGGCCGCCGGCATCTTCGGCGAAGGCACGGTGGCGCCACCGGGACCGATGTCGCAGCTGCTCTGGATCAACAGCCCCGACATTCGCGTCTTGCCCCATGATCCCGCCGCCTCAGAACGGCTGCTCGACTCGCTCGGGTGGATCCGCGGCGACGACGGCGTGCGCTGGCGCGGATCAGAGATGCTCACCTTTGACATTCTTGTCCCCGGCACCAGCCCGACCCGTCGGGATCTTGCCCAGGCCCTGCAGCAGGCGTGGACGCTCCTCGGCGTGGAAACCACCATCACCGCAGTGGACTTTCCGGTTTTCAACCAGCGGCTGGCCACGGGGGCGTTCGACAGCTATATCGGGGCCTGGCTCGACGAGCCGAGCCCGAGGGGCCTGGCCGATCAGTGGACGCGGGCAGGCTGGGGCAAGCTGAACTTTGGGCACTATGACAATGCGGCGTTTGACGCCCTCTTCCGCCGGGCGGTTTCGGCGCCGGACACGGCCACGGCGGGTCCCCTCTATCGTGCGGCCATGGACACCCTCAACGGCGACGCCCCGGCGCTCTTCCTGTTCGCGCCAACCCAGGTGGCGGGGGTGTCACGCCGGATCGAAGGAGTGAGCATCAACCCCTATTCCTGGTTGAGCGACCTTTCGACGTGGGAAGCAGGACCACGCCGATGACGAAGGAACTTGAATCCCTCGCGACGAAGCTCGAGGCATCCGCCGACTATCGGGTCCTGCGTCGCTTCGTGCCGCCGTTGCGGTACCACAAGGGTGACGGCAGCGCGACAGCCAAAGGTGTCGTGGTGGACGTGGAGACGACCGGGCTCGACACCGCACGCGACAAGATCATCGAGTTCTGCGGGGTGCCGTTCGAGTTCGAGAAGGAGAGCGGGAAGATCCTGGAGGTCGGGGAGGCGGTGACGCTTCCTCGAGGATCCGGGCCGTCCCATTCCGGCCGAGGTGACGCGGCTCACCGGCATCACCGACGAGGACGTGGCGGGAAAGTCCATCGACGAGGCGGCGGTGAGCGCGATGCTGGCCGATGTCGGGCTGGTCATCGCCCACAACGCCGCCTTCGACCGGCCGTTTGTCGACCGTCGGCTTGCGGCGTTCAAGGGAAAGGCGTGGGCCTGCTCGCAGCGGGAGGTGCCGTGGAAGGCGTTCGGCGCCAGCTCGGGGGCGCTCGAGTTCCTGATGATGAAGCAGTGCGGGCTCTTCTTCGACGGGTCACCGCGCCGACGCCGACTGCCATGCCGTGCTGCGTTTGCTGCAGGAGCCGTTTGCCGATGGCAGGCTCCCGATGCAGCATCTCCTCGAGTCGGCCCGGACTCCGTCGTTCAGGGTGTGGGCGCTGAACGCACCATACGACAAGAAGGATGTGCTGAAGCAGCGCCGATATCGCTGGAGCGGTGGGGAGGGTGGCCGCCCGAAGGCGTGGTACACCTCCGCTGTCGGAACAAGACATCGCGGACGAGGAGGCATGGCTCACGGCGGCGGTGTATGACGGGGGCACCGGCTGGAAGGTCGAACGAATGGATGCGCGGACGCGTTACGTCGAAGGCGGGTAGCCGAAGCCGGTCCCAGGCGAACGCGGCACCATCACTCTCGGGGAGGGCACATGTCTGACCAGGTCAAGGTGACGCGGGAGGGGCTGCAGGTTGGATTGGTGGCCTATGCCTCGGTGGCCATCTTCTACGCCGCATTCGATTTCCTGGCGGCACGGGGTCCGCTCTTCACCGTAAACCTGCTCGGCAAAGCCGTCTTCGAGGGAGTGCGGGACCCCGGCATCCTGCAGGGGCCGATTTCGCTCGACCTGACGGCCATCTTCTGGTACAACGCCCTCCACCTCGCCTTTTCACTCGTCATCGGATTCGTCGTGGTGCGGCTGGTCGCCCAGGCGGAGGGCCATCCGTCGCAGGCCAAGGCGATGCTGTTCACGATCGTGGCGGGATTCGTGGTAACAATCCTGGCGGTGGCCCAAATGACCCAACCGATCCGCCAACTGCTGCCGTTCTGGTCGATCGTGGTGGCCAACACGCTGGCGGTCGTCGTGGCGGGGCGGTTCCTGATGCGGAAGCACCCGGGGATCTGGCGGACGTTGACGGCGTAGCCATGTCCACCTTCTAGCCCGTCATTCCCGCGCACGCGGGAATCCAGACACTGGACCCCCGCTTTCGCGGGGGTGACGATATTACCACCTTCGCGCCCCGCTGCCCCGCTGCCCCGCTGCCCCGCTTTCATCAGATCTTCGCCCGCCGCAATGAGACCGCGTTCAGCGCCACGATGATCGATGACGCCGACATCAGCAACGCCGACACCTCCGGCCGCAGCGACCAGCCGAGGGAGTTGTAGAACACGCCCGCCGCCACGGGAATGGCCAGGAGGTTGTAGACACTCGCCCACGCGAGGTTCTGCTTCATCTTCCGCACGGTGGCCTTGCTCAAGCGGATGGCGCGCGCGATATCTGCCGGATCGGAGCGCATCAGAGCATCGGCACGCCGGGGACATGGCCCGCGAGCAGGGCGACCGGGATGGTGAAGGCGAGTGCGACCCAGAAGCGACGCCGCATGTCCTTTTCCATTTCCCTGGCCATTCCCGGATCGGCCATCATGGAGGCGTGGTCGTGGGTTCCTCTGTCCTGCGCGCTCGCAGGCGTGGGGTCTCGGTGGTGGTGTTGGTGGTCGTTGTTCACGAGACCTCCCGTTCCTTCCACAGCGAGTAGATAGCGGGGATGACCAGCAGGGTCAGCAAGGTGCTGCTGACCATTCCCCCCACCATCGGAGCGGCAATCCGCTTCATCACGCTGGCGCCTGCTCCTGTCCCCCAGAGAATCGGCAGCAGGCCGGCCATGATGGCGGTGACCGTCATCAGTTTGGGTCGGACACGCTCCACCGCGCCTTCCATGACGGCGTCGTAGAGGTCCTGGAGGGAGGGCGTGTGCCCGTTCGATCGCTTCGCCTGCCAGGCATGGTCGAGGTAGATGAGCATGATGACGCCGGTCTCCGCAGCGACACCCGCGAGCGCGACGAAGCCGATTGCCACGGCCACCGACCAGTTGTAGCCGAGGAGCCAGATGAACCAGAGGCCGCCGACCAGCGAGAATGGAAGTGAGAGCATGACGATGGCGGTCTCGCCCAGGCGACCGAAGTTGAAGTAGAGGAGCAGGAAGATGATGGCCAGGGTGGCGGGGACCACCACCTTCAACGTCGCTGCCGCGCGCTGCATGTATTCGTACTGCCCACTCCAGACGAGCGTGTACCCGGTGGGTAACGCGACCGAGCGCTCCACCACTGGCGCGCGCCTCGGCGACATAGCTTCCGATGTCCCGATCGCCGACGTCGATGTACACCCAGGCGGTCGGCTGCGCTCCCTCGGTCCGTACGACCATTGGCCCAGCCTCCTGCCGGATCGTGGCGATCTGGCCGAGCGGCACGAACGTCTCTCCTCCGACGGTCCGCGCCACCGTTCGGGCCGCCGGGCATGCCGGGGCCATGGGCGCGGCCGAGGCGCCACCGATTGCGTGACTCACGGGAATCAGCACCGAGGCCAGCCGCTCCGGGCTGTCCCGAAGCTCGTGCGGGTAGCGGATGCGGACGCCGTACCGCTCCCGCCCTTCCACCGTCTGTGTGACGGTCATCCCTCCGACCGCGGTGGCGATGACCGTCTGGACATCGCCGACGTTGAGGCCGTGGCGTGCGGCCTCGGCGCGATCGATGTCGATATCGAGGTAGTACCCCGAAACCGCCCGTTCGGCGAACGCACTGCGCGTGCCTGGAATCATCCGGACAGCCTCTTCCACTTCACGGCCGAGTCGCTCGAGCTCGCCCAGGTCGGGGCCGAAGATCTTGACCCCGACCGGCGTCCGAATGCCGGTCGCGAGCATGTCGATTCGACCCTTGATCGGCATGGTCCAGGCGTTGGTGGTGCCGGGGAGCCGCAGCGCGGAGTCCATTTCGGCGACGAGCTTCTCGCTGGTCATACCGGGGCGCCACGCCGACTCTGGCTTGAGCGTGATCGTCGTTTCCATCATGTCGAGGCCGGCCGGGTCGGTGGCGGTGTTCGCCCGCCCCGCCTTCCCCCACACGTGCTCAACTTCGGGAAAGCTCATCAGGATCTGGTCCTGGATCCGCAAGAGCTCTCTCGCCCGCGCGACGCTGATGCCGGGCAACGTGGTCGGCATGTAGAGGATGGTGCCCTCGTGGAGCGGTGGCATGAACTCGCTCCCGAGCCGCTTCCAGGGAATCCAGCTCAACATCACCGCCATGATGGCGACCGTGACGACTGCCCAGCGATGCCGCAGCACATAGCTCGATCATGGGCCGGTACCAGCGGATCAGGATCCGATTGATCGGATTGGCCGTCTCCCGGTACAGGCGTCCGCGAATGAAGAGCCCCATCGTCACCGGTACCAGCGACACGGCAAGGAGGCTCGCCGCCGCCATGGAGAAGGTCTTGGTGAAGGCGAGCGGGTGAAAGAGCCTTCCTTCCTGGCCTTCAAGGGTGAAGACCGGGATGAATGACACGGTGATGATCAGGAGTGAAAAGAAGAGTGCCGGCCCGACCTCCCGGGCCGACTCCCCGACGATGCGCCAGCGCTCCGAGGTTGAAAGCATGGAGGTCTGATACGACGTCTCTGTGACCGGTCGCCCCGCCTCGCGCAGTTTGATGTCCACCGCGCGCTCGAGATGTTTGTGCATGTTCTCGATCATCACGATGGCCGCGTCGATCATGGCGCCGATGGCGATGGCGATTCCACCCAGCGACATGATGTCGGCGCCGACCCCCACCCACCGCATGGCGATGAACGCCATGAGAATCCCGACGGGCAGGGTGAGAATGGCGACGAGGGCTGAGCGGGCGTGCAGGAGGAACAGGACGCAGACCAGCGCCACGATCAGGCTCTCCTCCAGCAGCTTCTCGCGAAGGGTGGCGATGGCCCGTTCGATCAGCTCGCTGCGGTCGTAGACCGGCAGCACGATCACCCCCGGTGGGAGTCCCGGCTGTATCTCGGCGAGCTTCGCCTTGACCCGTTCGATGGTGGTCAGCGCGTTCTGGCCGGAGCGCATCACCACGATGCCACCGACGGCATCGCCTCGTCCGTCGAGCTCGGCGATCCCTCTGCGTACGGCCGGTCCCACACTCACCCGGCCCAGCTCCGCGACCCGAATCGGTGTGCCGTTGCGCGTCGCACCGACCACCACGTTCTCGATGTCGCTCAAATTCTTGAGGTACCCCAACCCGCGCACCATGTACTCCCGCTCCGTCAGTTCGACCACCATGGCCCCGACATCCGAGTTCGCGTTCTGGATGGCGCTCATCACGGCGGTGATCGGGACGCGGTAGGCCAGGAGCCGCGCCGGGTCGAGGTCGACCTGGTACTGCTTTTCGAACCCGCCGATGGAGGCCACCTCGGACACGCCGGGGACGGCGGTCAGGGCGTAGCGCAACTGCCAGTCCTGGATGCTGCGCAGTTCCGCGAGCGTCTTCCGTCCGGTGGTGTCCTCGATGCTGTACTGGAAGATCCAGCCCAGACCGGTCGCATCGGGCCCGAGAATCGGTGTGACGTTGGCCGGGAGCTTTCCCTGGATTCCGTTCAGGTATTCCAGCACCCGAGACCGGGCCCAGTAGAGATCGGTGCCGTCTTCGAAAATCACGTACACGAACGAGACCCCGAAGAACGAGTAGCCGCGCACCACCCGCGCACCCGGCACTTTGAGCATCTCCGCAGCGATGGGGTAGGTGACCTGGTCCTCGACGATCCGGGGCGCCTGCTCGTTGAACTCCGCCTGAACGATCACCTGCACATCGCTCAGGTCCGGAAGTGCCTCGAGCGGTGTCGACCGAACCGCGAGGATTCCGCCGAGAATGGCGGCCACCGTGAACAGGACAGACCAGGAGCCTGTTCCTGAGTGACCAATCAATGATCCACGTGAGCATTGGCCCCTCCCGTATCCGGCGCTGGCATGGTCATTCCCGGCATCGCCGGGGTCGGTGGCGTCGCGCTGTCGCGCAGCGACGCCGCGCCTGCTCGGCGCCTTCATGTCCATGCCCGGCATGTCGCCCATGCCGCCCATGGCAGCGCCGAGATTCGACTCGGCGTCGAGGAGGAAGGTCCCCGACGCGACGACCTGTTCCCCTGCGGTCAGGCCACCGAGGATCTCGATCCGGTCGTCGGTCGCAGCGCCGAGTGTGACGGTACGCGGTGTGAACATGCCGTCCGCGTCGGCGACGAACACGAAGTTGCGTTCCCCGGTGGCGAGGACGGCCGACCGGGGAACGGTGAGCGTCTGGCGAACCGGCCCGCGAAACCGGATCGTCGCGTACATCCCCGGCTTCAGGGCCAGGTCGGCGTTCGGAAGCTCTACCCGGATGCGACCCGTTCGAGTCTCCGGGTCGAGGGTGGGATAGACATAGGTGATGCGGCCCCTTCGTTCCGCGCCCGGCAACGCGGGGAATTCGGCCGTCACCTCGAGCCCTTCGCGCGCGGCAGCGAGGTCCGGCTCGAAGACCTCGCCCTCCAGCCACACCCGGCTCAGGTCGGCAATCGTGAAGAGAGGCTGCCCCGCCATGATTCGCTGCCCTGCCAAGATGGGCTTCTCGACCACGATGCCGGACACCGGCGAACTGAAGGGCACCGCCTTTCGGATCGCGCCGCTCTGCTTCGATGGCCGCGATCACCTCCGGGGAGACATCCCAATAGGTCGAGACGGCGGCGGGCTGATTGAAGCACATCCTCGGCGCCACTCTGCGCGGACGATGTGCCTGCTGCGACCTCCGTAGTCAGCCGGCGCGCGATCAGCAGTTCCTCCTGTGCGCTTACGAGCATCGGGGAGTAGAGCTCGAGCAGCAATTGCCCTTGCCGCACTGGCTGTCCCGTGATGTTCACGTACAAACGCTCGACCCAGCCATCCACCTTCAACGCGACCGTCGCCACGCGAGTCTCGTCGTAGGACACCTGGGCGACCGTCCGCACCTCGCGTTCCATCGGCCCCAGGGTCACTGCCGCGACCGTGACACCGATGCGTCCGGCCTCCTCCGTTGTCAACATGATTGGCTCCCCGCCGTCCGCGAGACACCGCGACGCTGTGGTCGTGCGCTGCCATGCGCATCGGGCGGAGCGCCTGCACGGGTGACGAGGTAGACGAACCCTGCCGTGGCCATCAGTGCCAGCACGGCCAGTCCGGCGAGGAGTCGCCTCCGGGTTCGGGTGGTGGTGAGGACCGAGAAGGGTGAAGAGGTCATTGGGCGCCTCCTGGCGCGGAATAGTCGGGCGCATCGGAGAGCACGACAATCGGGCGTGCGGTCACCATTTCGAGCTCCGCCAGAGCCTGTCCTTGTGCGGCGTCGAGGCGAATGACCTGGATGCGGTAGCCGTACACCGTCGTGAATGCGTCGAGGAAAGTCATGAAGTCCACGCTCCCCACCTGGTAGGCGGCGCGGGCTGAATTGAGGGTCGCATCTGCCTGCGGGAGGAGTGATCCTGCGTAGATTGCGCGGAGCGCACGGGTCCGCTCGAGTTCGGCGACGAGCTCGGCCACCCGGCCGCGCGTGTCCGCCTGCAGCGCCTTGAGGTCTTCGGATGCCATCTGGCGCATCGCCGCCGTCTCGTCCCGCATCTTCATCTGCCGGCTCCCCGCCCAGATGGGGACCGACGCACCGAGCATGAAGCTCATCATCTGGCCGGTGCTGCCGTCGGCCATCGGCTGCCGTCCATAGCTCACCCCGAATTCGAGGTCTGGCCAGATCGCACGTTTCGCGAGTTGTTCCGCGGCGGCGGCAGCCCGGACCTGCTCGGTCGCGGCCTGCAGCATCCCCCTCGAGCCCATGGCACCGCTGATCAGCAACTCCGTCGGTGGGATACTGTCGGGAAATGCGGGAAGTACCGGCGTGCCGGTCGGGGCGTTCGGGAGCCGGTCCAGTACCGTGTTGAGCCGAGTGGCCATCGTCCTGCGCATGGCCTCCATCTCCGCCACCTGTCCAGTCATCCTGCCGATCTCGAGCTGCGCCCGGAGCACATCGGCCTGCTTCGCCTCGCCCACCGAATACATCCCGTTCACGGTTGAGGACACCGCTTCAAGAAGTTGCAGCGTCTCCTGCATGATCTGGAGCGTCCCCTCGGCCTGGTACAGGTCGTAGAAGGCCATCGCCGCCCGCGCGCGTTGCTCCCAGATCGATTCACCGACCCACGCCCGCTCGGCGTCGGCGCGCGCCTGCGCAACGTCCCCCGCCAGGCCGAGCTTGCCCGTCCCCGGAATCGGGAACATCTGGCTCAGTTGGATCTGGTTCATGCCCAGCGGCGGCTGGAGCTCGAAATCCGGGAGCTGCCGATTCATGGTGGCCAGCTGGAGCCGAGGATCGGGGAGGCGGCGATTGCCTGGGATTCTGGCAATAGCGGCATCAGCCGAGGCACGCGCTGCTGCAATTCTCGGACTGAGGCTGTCCACCGCGTGGTAGAGAGCGTCGATGGTCAGCCGGTCAGCGGAGCTCTGACTAGCGAGCGGGGGCGCCAGCAACGTGCTGACGAGTACGGTCGGGAGAACGCGTCGCAGGGCTCGAAGGAGCCAAACGAAGCGAGGCCCCGAGATGGGCAGTCGCGTATTCATTACCTGGTCCTGGTTTGCGTGGCGCCGCGTGCACCGGTGGCACACGTGGCGAGATCACCAGCAAATACGGATCAGGCGATGGGAGGGGGTGTTTCCGGAGTGGAAATTACGGAACGGAGAGTCGCGGGTTCGCGGCCGGCGGAGTGTACCGTCATCGGGGGAGCAACGACGTCAAGGGCGCCCAGCGATGCGAGGCTGGTTGGCGCGCACCCGGTCATCGCGAGGCAGGTCAACGGTGAATGCGTGGAGTGTGAGTCTGGCGCGGTCGGGGAGCAGGGATCCGTTGACCCGTGGTCCATCATGCCATCGTGGGACATGCCGGCCATGGCGTCCGCGCTGGCGGTTGAGGCACTGTGATGATCGCCGGCACACAATGGTTGTGCCCCCAGGATGGCAAACTGCACCGCCATCAGGGTCATCAATCCGGAGACCAGCCTGCGCACGATCATGTGATGGAAGGTACGCCGAGGTACCTGAAGGGCCAGTGAAGGGCTGATGAACTCATGCAATGAAAGAAACCTGGACCCCGGCTTGCGCCGGGGTGACGACATTTGCCCTGCCTCCCTGCCTCCCTGCCTCCCTGCCTCCCTGCCCGATCCTATCGCTGGCTGAACCGCTCCAGGAACTGCCGTCTCGCCTCCGTCAGTCGAGCGACCCCTTCCAGCTGCAGCTTGGCCATGACCCGGTCGAGTTCCTCGAGATTGACCGGGTGCAGTCCCTCACGCTTGATATGTGACCACCGGGCGACGGCGGCGCTGGAGGAGATCGTGCGGTGCCTGCGTGACCGCCTTGGCCTGGAACCGCTTCGCACCGCTGGTCCGTTCCATCACCTTCAGGTAGATCCATGCCCCCAGGAATCCGCCGAGGTGTGCGAAGTGGGCGATGCCGTCGCCCGCTCCGCCGAACCCGGAGACCACCGACAACGACCGTCAGCCCCACCACCAGCCACCGCACCTCGATCGGCAGGACCCCCCAGATGTGCACCACCTCGCGCGGCCAGAAATAGGCAAAGGCGAACATCACGCCGTACACCGCTCCCGAGGCGCCGATGACGCCGATCGCCGGGCTGGTGAACGACAGCAAGCCACCCATCACGCCGCTGGCCAGGTAGAGCCCGAGGAAGCGGCGGCTTCCCATCCGGGCCTCGAGCCGGGGGCCGAAAAAGAAGAGCGCGAACATGTTGAAGAAGATGTGCCCGAAGCCGCCGTGCAGAAACATGTACGTGACGATGGTCCACGGACGGCTGAGGAAGAGCGCCGGCACGAACATCAGGGCGTCGCCCAGGCCCGGGACCACAATCGTCAGGCCGAACATCAGGACGTTCAGGAACAGCAGTCGGGCGACCCAGGGTGTCATGCAGCCTCAAGCAGGAGATGGCGGACGGCATCGGTGCGATGCTGGAATATACGGTCGAGCTGGCGCCGGATGATCGGATGGACCAGGCGGCCCAGCGGGCCGAAGGGCAGGCGGTAGCGGACCTCGTCCTCGATCAGCGTGCCCTCCGGCGTCTCCGTGAAGGTATGGCGGTGGATCCACTGCGCGTAAGGGCCGCGCAGCTGGACGTCCTCAAAGGAGTATGGGGGGTCCCACTGGCTGATCTCCGTGCGCCACCGCATCGGGAGGCCGTGCAGGCGGATCCGGTAGTCGATCAGCGCGCCGGCCCGCATGGCGATCGGCTGGGGCGGTGAGGATCTCGAAACCGAGCTCGGGCGGAGTGATCCGGCCGAGGTTGGCGGCGTCGGCGAAGAACTGGAAGACCTGGGGCCGGGGGAGTGGAATCGAGAGCCGGCAGGTCAGGAGGTGCTCGGGAGTAGTTGGCATGGGCCTCCTACCCCCGAACAGTCCTCCGGGGTCCAAGCCGCGCTAGTTGCTCGCCGGCGGGGCGTTGTCGCTGTTCCAGATATCGCGTTCCATGAGCCAGGTGCCATCGACCTTCTTCCAGGCGACCAGGTACTTGCCGTTGTCGCTGAAGGTCGAGCCGTCCGGCATCGGGCATGGCGAGGGCCCAGGTGCCCTCCTCCATGGCGATATCGCCCGAGGCGGCGACCACGATCACAGTCGGCGTCGATGGCCATCGTGGACGTTCAACTGCTGCATCCCGCGAAGAACTGCTGAATGCCGCCGGACCGTCCAGCCGCTCCTGGTTCGGCGGCGAGGAGGACGGCGTCCTGCGCGTAGAGCGGCCGCACCGCGGCCGTGTCATAGGCCTGCCACGGCGGCGTTGAACGCGGCGACCTGGGCGCGGATGGCCTGCTTCCTCAGCGGCCGTATCGACCGTGGGGGCGGCCGGCTGGCAGGCGGCGAGGACGGGAAGCAGCAACAGGGAGGCGAGACAGGCGGCGCATGCGGACTCCATGAGGGAAAGTGAAGGGGAGAGTATGCACGGGGAACGGCGGAATCACCAGCCCCGGCGCTTGCGGAGCGGGCCGTCGGGTGCGAATGTATCGGAGGCCGATCCACCACCCCATTCCCGCCTTCGAGCCCAAGATGACCCTGCCGACTTCAGGTCGCACCACGTCCGTCATCCTCTTCCTGCTCACCCTCGCCCTCAGTGCCGCCATGCCAGCCTGCGCCCAGGAACCGACCCCGAACACCCTGACCTCGGCGGAGCGGTCGGCCGGGTGGACCCTCCTCTTCGACGGCACGACAACGAAAGGGTGGCGTGGATTCCGGATGACCACGATGCCGGCAGGGCTGGCAGGCGAAGAGACGGCGCCCTCACCCGCGTGAGCGCCGCGGCGGACATCATCACCGACGGCGAATACGCCAACTTTGAGCTGACGCTGGAGTGGCAGATCTCCCCGAAGGGGAACAGCGGCATCATGTACCGGGTGACCGAGGCCGACAGCAACAGCTACGAGACCGGACCCGAGTACCAGGTGCTCGATGACGAGGGCCACCGTGACGGGCTCTCCCGGCTCACCGCGGCGGGTTCGGTGTACGGACTCTACCCCGCGCCCGACAGCCTGGTCCGCCCGGTCGGGGAGTGGAACCAGGCCCGGATCGTGGTGAATGGCGACGACGTGGAGCATTGGCTGAACGGCACCCTGGTGGCGCACTACGTGCTTGGGAGTCCGGACTGGGAGGCGCGCGTGGCCAAGAGCAAGTTCAAGCAGTGGCCAGGCTACGGAAAGGCGAAGACCGGATACATCGCGCTGCAGGATCACGGTGACTGGGTTGCGTATCGGAACATCAAGATTAGGGTCACTCCGTGACCGGCGGGGCAGGGAGGCAGGGAGGCGGGGAGGCGGTGAAGACTGAAGCTCTCGATCATGATGTTCCTGCAGTTCTTCATCTGGGGTGCCTGGTTCGTCACCATGGGCACCTACCTCGGCACCACGCTGCAGTTCGATGGCGAGCAGATCGGCCTGGCCTACGGCGCGCTGGCCATCGCCGCCATCGTCTCACCCTTCTTCGTCGGGATGGTGGCCGATCGGTTCTTCGCCACGGAACGGATCCTGGTCCTCCTCTACCTCGTCGGCGCGGCGATGCTCTGGTGGGCCTCGACCCTCACCACCTTTCTCCCGTTCTTTCTCGTGCTGATCGGCTACGGCCTCTGCTACATGCCGACGCTGGCCCTGACAAACTCGATCGCCTTCGATCATGTGCGCGACCCGGCGAAGGAGTTCCCGGCGATTCGCGTCCTGGGGACGATCGGGTGGATTGCTGCCGGAGTGGTCGTCGGTCAGATGGGCCTGGAGGCGACGGCCACGCCGCTGCGCCTGGCGGCGGCCGCGTCCGTGGTCCTCGGGCTCTTTGCGCTGCTCCTGCCGCATACGCCACCACACGCCGCCGGCAAGCCGTTCAGCGTCCGTGACGTGCTGGGGCTCGACGCACTCGCGCTGCTGAAGGACCGCTCCTTCGCCACCTTCGTGGTCGGCTCCTTTCTCCTCTGCATTCCGCTCCAGTTCTACTACGCCTTCACCAACCTCTATCTCAATGAAGTCGGAATGGCCGAACCGGCCAGCAAGATGACCCTCGGCCAGATGTCCGAGATCGGGTTCATGCTGCTGCTGCCCTGGTTCCTGAAACGGTGGGGGGTACGCCGGATTCTGCTCGTCGGCATGCTGGCCTGGGCGGTGCGGTACTTCTTCTTCGCCTATGGCGATGCCGGCCCGTCCATCTGGATGCTGTACGCCGGCATCCTGCTCCACGGCATCTGCTACGACTTCTTCTTCGTGACGGGACAGATCTACACCGACGAGCGGGCGGGGCCGAAGATCCGTGCGGCGGCGCAGGGGTTCCTCGCGCTCATCACACAGGGTGTCGGGTACCTGATCGGCGCGTGGGCCTCCGGACGCGTGGTCCAGCACTTCGTCCTCGCCGATGGCCGCCACGACTGGCGCGCCATCTGGCAGGTGCCGGCCATCGGCGCCATCGTCATCCTCCTCCTCTTCGCCTTCCTTTTCCGGCCCGCCGCTACGCGGGCCTCCACCCCGGCCTGACGGACACCAACATGACCAAGACACTTCCGACCCGGCGGGACTTCGTGGGCAGCGTCGCGGCGGCGAGCACCGCCTTCACCATCGTGCCACGCCACGTGCTCGGCGGCCCCGGCTACACCGCGCCGAGCGACCTGCTCAACATCGCCTGCATCGGCGTGGGCGGCATGGGGGAGAGCGACGTGAAGGGGCGTGTCCAGCCAGAACATCTACGCCCTCTGCGACGTGGACCTGAAGCAGTCCGAGGACACCTTCCGGAAGTACCCGAACGCGAAGAAGTACCGCGACTATCGGGAGATGCTCGACCAGGAGGGGAAGCACATCGACGCCGTCACCATCACCATCCCCGACCACGGCCATGCCGCCGCGGCGATGATGGCGCTGCGGATGGACAAGCACGTCTACTGCCAGAAGCCGCTGGCCCGGACGCTGACGGAGGTGCGGACGCTGAAGGCGCAGGCGGCGAAGACCAAGGTGGCCACGCAGATGGGCAACCAGGGGCACACCGGCGAGGGCGTCCGGGTGCTTCGCGAATGGGTCGAGGCCGGCGTCATCGGCACCGTGCGCGAGGTGCAGTACTGGACCAACCGCCCCATCTGGCCGCAGGGGATGGAACGCCCGACGGAGCTGCACGCGCCACCGCTCACCATGGACTGGAACCTCTGGCTCGGGCCGGCGCCGGAGCGGCCCTACAATCCGGCCTACGCGCCGTTCCGCTGGCGCGGCTGGTGGGACTTCGGCACCGGTGCGCTGGGCGACATGGCCTGCCACGGCATGGACGCCGCCTACTGGATCCTCGACCTCGGCTACCCGGAGCGGATCATTCCCGAGTCCACCCAGCGCTACCTGGAGACCGCGCCGAAATCGAGCCGGGTGGAGTACCAGTTCCCGGCCAAGGGGAAGCGACCGGCGGTGAAGGTCGTCTGGCGCGACGGCGATCTCCGCCCGCCGCAGCCGGTGGGGCTGCCGATCACCATGGAGTGGCCGCCGGCCGACATCGGCGGCCAGCTCTGGATCGGCGACGACGGCGCCCTGATCGCCGGGATGTACGGCGAGGACCCTGTCCTGCTCGACCCGAAGCGGGACGCCGAGGTGCGCGCCAATCCGCCGATCAAGGTCTACGAGCGGTCGAAGGGGGTGTACGACGAGTGGATCGATGCCTGCAAGGGTGGACCGCCGACGCTTTCCAGCTTCGATGGCTACGCGGGCGGGCTGACGGAGATGGTGCTGCTGGGGTGCCTGGCCATTCGCGCGGGTCAGACGCTGCAGATCGACCCGGCGACGGGGAACGTGACCAACATGAAGCTGCCGGAGGAGTGGATCACGCCCAAATACCGGAGCGGCTGGACCCTGTAGTCTGGTGCCGTCATTCCGGCGCAAGCGGGAATCCAGAAACTGGACCCCCGCTTTCGCGGGGGTGACGTCGGGCCGTGCCCCCTCTCCGCTTGCTGGACCCCGCTCGCCGGGGTGACAGGGCGGTGAGGTCACGGCCTCCACGTCCCCTTCGCCACCTTCGGCACGAACCCATCCAGCCCCCGCGGCGGGAACTTGACCGTCTTTCCTGATTCCGCGCTCATGTAGGCCGCCATCAGGGTCCGCACCACCTCCACGCCATCATCGAAGGTGAGCTTCGGCTCTTCCAGGCCAAGGAAGACGCGCACGAAGTGCCGGTCCTCGGCCTCGTAGCCATACGCCATCGGTTCGTTGGCCACCACCGGCATCTGGCCCTGCTCGGCGTTCTGCTTCTCGACCAGGTCTTCCCCTTCCCGTCCCTTCACCTCGCGGCTGAAGAAGAGCTTGAGCCCGCTGTCGAGGGTGTTCCAGCTCATCGAGTATTCGGGGCCCAGCAATTCCGCCGAGAGCCGAAGTCCGGCGCCGACGAAGCTCCACGACGTGGTGGCCTCGCCGAGCACGGTGTGTCCCGCAGTCGGTCTCGAACTCGATGGTGACGCTGGCGAAATCCTCGGCGGGGCGCCTGGCATAGTCGACCGACGGACCCATCGTCTTCTTGAGGCGGCGGACGTACTCCGGGCGGGACCACTTGAGGCTGGCGATCCGCCCGGTGATGGCCACCGGCCGCACCGAGGAGCGGGGCGCGCCGGGCTTGGTGAGGAGGTGCCGCACCACCTCCACCGAATGGCACATCATGTCGTTCAGTACGCCGCCGCCCTGCAATTTCCCCTGCCAGAACCAGGGCATGTGCGGCCCGCTGTGCTCTTCGGCGGCGCGCGCGAGGTAGGGGCGGCCGGTCGTGGCGGCGCCGCGGGCCCAGAGGAGCATCCGGCCGTGCTCTACCTGCGGGCTGAAGAGCTGGTTCTCCAGGTAGCCGTGGGGGATGCCAGCCTTCCGGGTCATGGCAGCCACCTGCTTCGCTTCCTTCACCGTCCGCGCGAGCGGCTTCTCGCAGGCGAGGCCGAGGAGTTCACCCTTGCCGCGGAGGACGGCATCGGTGATTTCCTCGACGTTCTCGACCCGGGCGTGGTTCGGTCCGCAGAGCCAGATGGCGTCGATGGCCGGGTCCGCGACCATCTCGGTGATCGAGCCGTACGCCTTCGCACGGCCCACATCGAGCTTCCGGGCGAAGGCCGCGGCGTCCTGTGGCGTTCTTCTTGTTGGGGCTCCAGACGCCGAGGACGTCGGCGTCGCGGACGCCCTGCCAGGCCTGCATGTGAAAGCGGGTGTTGAATCCGCTGCCGATGAATCCGACGCCGAGACGACGCTTGGGCATGTCTACTCCACTCAGGTGTAGCTGACGCCCAGCTTCTTGAGCTGGGGCTCGGGACAGCCGTTCCACACCGGCACGAAGGTGTTGCCGATGTACTTGATGTCCTCGACGCCGACCTTGCTGGTCCAGTAGCCGGTGGCGGTCAGGTTCCGGAATTCGTTGAAGAAGGCCGCCGGTTCCTTGAACGCCTCGCCGGCGCGTTCTGGCCAGGCGATGTCATCGAGGATGAGTTTCTGGTCGTGCTCTGACGCATCGACAAATGACGACGCGAACCGCTTCTGCGATTCGGCATCCAGCCAGGCCAGCCCGGTCCGCATCCGCTCCCGATTGTCCATCTCCTCCGACATCACGAAGTCCAGGAACTCCGGCACGCCGGCCTCGGTGGCACTCGGTCCGCGGTCGTCGGCCGGGAGTGTCAGGTCGGCCAGCACGAACACCGTGGCGTATTCCTCGGGAGTGAAGAAGGTCGGTACATAGGGGGACGCGCGATCGGCGGCCTTGCGGATCGTGTCGGCGCGGCACCCCGCCGCGCCGGCGGCGAGCGCCACGCCCAGCAGGCCCAGCATGTCGCGGCGGGAAAGGTCGGTCACAGGGCCCCCTTGCGGCGCTGGGCCGCGATGTACTCGGAGGTGCGCATCGAGAGCGCGAGGATGGTCCAGGTCGGGTTCTTGTCCGCCTGCGACACGAACGGCCCGCCGTCGGCCACGAAGAGGTTCTTCACGTCGTGCGCCTGGCAGTTGGCGTTCACCGCCGAGGTGCCCGGATCGTTCCCCATCCGCACGCAGCCGAGTTCGTGAATGATCTGACCGCCCGTGGCGATGCCGTAGCCCTGCTCCTTCGTCGGCATCGGGCTGAACACCTCACCCCCCATGTTCGCGATCAGCTCCCGGAAGGTCTCCTGCATATGCTTGACCTGCTTGTACTCGTAGTCGCTCCACTTCCAGTGAAAGCGGAGGACCGGTATGCCCCACTGGTCCTTGGTCTCCGGGTCGATCTCGCAGTAGGAGTCGGCGTTGGGGATCATCTCGCCCCGTCCGCTGAAGCCGATCGTGGTCCCGTAGAGCCGGCGATAGGAGTCCTTCAGCTCCTTCCCGTACCCGCCGAAGGCCGGGTATTTCTCGATCCCTCCCATGAATCCGTACGACGGCTGCCCGCGACCGCCCCAGATCTCGATGTGATAGCCCCGCGGGAAGTCGAGCTTGCCGTTGTCGAGCCACCACGGGCTGAACAGGTGGCCACCGCCGACGCCATCCTCGTTGTGGGGGATGCCGTTCTCGAGTTTGGGGATGAACCCCGCCACGTCGGTGCCGGTGGTGTCGGTCAGGTACTTGCCCACGACGCCACTTGAATTGGCCAGGCCCTGTGGGAAGGAACTGCTCCTCGAGTTGAGCAGGAGGCGGGCGGTCTCGCAGGCGCTGGCTGCCAGCACCACGACCTTGGCCCGCACCTGCTTGTCGGTGTTGGTGGTCTTGTCCACGTAGGTCACGCCGTCGCAGAGCCCGTTGGTGCCGACCGTCACCTCACGCGCCATCGCGTTGGTGATCATGGTCAGCTTGCCGGTTGCCATGGCCGGCGGAATCAGGACGTTGGTGGAGGAGAAGTTCGCGTTGACCGAACACCCGCGATTGCACTGGCCGCAGTAGTGGCAGGCGGCACGGTCTCCCAGTGGCGTGGTGAGGATCGAGAGCCGTGACGGGATGCAGGTCACCTTCAGGTTGTCGCAGGCCTGCTTGACCAGCAGTTCCCAGCAGCGGGGGCGGGGCGCAGGAAGGAAGTGCCCGTCCGGCTGATTCGGGATCCCCTCGACGCTGCCGAAGATGCCGATCAGGTCGTCGACCCGATCGTACTAGGGGGCGAGGTCGTCGTAGCCGATCGGCCAGTCATCGCCGAGGCCGTCGAGACTCTTCCGCCGAAAGTCGTCGGGGCCGAACCGGAGGGAGATCCGTCCCCAGTGGTTCGTCCGTCCGCCGACCATCCGGGCCCGCCACCATCCGAACTTCGAACCGGGCGCCACGGTGTACGGCTCGCCGTCGATTTCCCACCCACCGATGCAGGCGTCGAACTCGCCGAAGGGGCGTTCCTTGGTCCAGGCCCCGCGCTTCGGGGTGTTGAACGGCCAGGTGAGCATGGCGGAATCGGTGGTGTTGTCCCATGGACCACCGGCCTCCAGCAACACCACGTCGGCCCCCGCCTTGGTGAGCATGTAGGCCGCCATGCCGCCGCCGGCGCCCGAGCCCACGATGCAGACGTCGTACACCTTCGACTGGTCCTGTTGGGTCATCGGCGCGTCCGGAAGAGGAAGGATTTCGGAAACTACAGCGCGAAGCGCGCACCGGCTAGCGGTGAGGAGCGCTGCCACCACTCTATCGTTCTTTGCGACCTTCACGCCCCTTGCGCCTCCTCGTTGAAAAGCATTTAACGCAAGACGCCATAGCGCAGAGGGCGGAACGATCTGCCTATGGGGCCTTTGGCAAAGCGGGCCTGCCGCGGCGGGCTGGACGCGCCGCTCGGCAGGAAACACGACGGCGGTCACGACGGTCCCGGTGCTGTCCACCGTGAGCGTGAGTGGAGCCGCTGTACTCGGCGGAGGACTCGGTGGGGACGCTTCCATCCAGGGTGTAGCGGATGACCCCGTTCGCCAGCGGGCTCGTGAGGGTGACGACGGCGGTGCCGGTTGGCGTCGTCTGGTTCTGCTCCAGCCCCACCACGCTCGGCACCCGGTAGTTGACGCCGAGCCGATCGAGGGCCGCGAACGCGGAGGGAAGCCGCTCGAGGAAGCCCTGCCCAGTCCCGCGCGAGTCGCGGGGCTCCACGTGACCTCGGACATCGCGAGCATTCGCGGAAAGACCATGAACTCGACCCTGTCCGGTGTCTTCATGTACTCGGTCCAGACATTCCCCTGCGCGCCGAGAATGTGGCGGGACTCATCGGGCGTCAGCACGCTCGGGACCGGCTCGAATCCGTAGACCTTCTCGAGCGGCAGGTTGCCGCCGATCGAGAACGGCTCCAGCGCCGGGTCATCCTGGGCGTAGTCGAAATAGCTGTGGCTGGTGGGTGTCATGATCACATCATGTCCCTCCTGTGCCGCAGCGATGCCGCCCTTCACCCCGCGCCAGCTCATGACGGTGGCGTCGGGGGCCAGCCCGCCCTCGAGAATCTCGTCCCATCCTATCAGTCGGCGGCCGTGGGCGTTGAGGAATCGCTCGATCCGCTGGATGAACCAGCTCTGCAGGGCATGCTCGTCGGCGAGCTGCTCCCGCTGGATGATGGACTGCGCCAGGTCGCTCGATTTCCACCGCGCTTTGGGCGCCTCGTCTCCTCCGACGTGGATGTACGGCCCCGGGAAGAGCGCCATCACCTCGGTCAGGACGCCCTCCAGGAAGGCGAAGGTGGCCTCGCTCGGGCAGAAGATGTCTTCCTCGACGCCCCAGACGGTGCCGACCTCGAACGGCCCCGGGGTGCAGGCCAGTTCGGGATAGGAGGCGAGGGCGGCCTTGGCGTGGCCGGGCATCTCGATTTCGGGGACGATGGTGATGTGCCGGGCGGCGGCGTACGCCACCACCTGCCGGATCTCCTCCTGGGTGTAGAAGCCGCAGTAGGGGATGCCGTCGCCGACGTACGGTTTGAAGTTCTTCTCCACGATCGTCTCGCGCCGACAGGATCCGACCTCGGTGAGCTTCGGGTAGGCCTTGATCTCGATCCGCCACCCCTGATCGTCCGTCAGGTGCCAGTGGAAGGTGTTGAACTTGTAGCGGGAGAGGAGGTCGATGTACCGCTCGACGAACGCCACCGGGAAGAAGTGCCGGGCCACGTCGAGGTGCATGCCGCGGTAGGGGAAGCGCGGGGCGTCGGCGATCTCGACCAACGGCACCGTGCCAGGATCGGCGGCGTGGAGCAGCTGCCGGAAGGTCTGCAGGCCGTGGAAGAGGCCGGCCTCGGTCGAGGCCTCGATGATGACGCCGGCTCGATTGGCTCGACAGCCGATAGCCCTCGGCGCCGAGGGTCGAATCGGGCGGGACGAGCCGAAGAGTGAGCCCGGCGGGCGGCCCGAATGCCGGAGACGATGGTCGGACGCCATCCCAGCTCCAGCTCCAGGAGGTCGCTGGTGTAGGCGCCGAGCCCGCTGAGATCCGTTCCAACCGGTGCCTCGAGCCGGATCCGGTGGCGCAATTCCGCCGTGCCGGTGTTCCGGATGACGCGTCTGGGGATACGGGATGAGCGGGAGGGGGGCCTGAGCGGCCGCATCGGCGGCGAGCGCCATCACCAGGAAAGCGAGGATTGGTGTCGTGCGACTGGTCAATGAGAACTCCCGCTGGCGTATCGACAGCAACAGTGTTGAGTTTCCTTCCCCGCTTCCCCGCTTCCCCGCCTACTTCTCCTCCACCTCCGCCACCCAGATGTCGGCCTGGTGCTCCCCGGCAATGAAGTAGAACCGGCTGCCGTCGGTGTCGAAGTTGCCCCGGGTGACCCATGGGTCGGTCGCATCGAAGGAGACGACTCTTCTGACCGTTCCCCGCGCCGAGTCGATCGACCAGAAGGCGGGGACTCCGAGGGAGTCGCGCGAATAGCTGTACAGTCCCTGGCCGCGGAGACCTGTCTGGGGCCAGTTGGGTCCGAACCAGGGTGGGGCCCGGAAGAGCACGCGCGAAGCGCCTCCCCCCGAGGGAACGGCAGTCAATTCCGGCCCGTTGTCATATCGCCAGGTGAGGTAGGCAGAACGGTCCGGTGTCAGGAACGCCGTGATCCCCCGGCCCAGCGGTGTCGGCGGCCCCCAGGGCGACGATGGCGAATCCCGCCTGGTCTCCACGAGCTCCATCCTGGGGGCTTCCCCCCGTGCATAGGCCAGCGCGTTGTTGTCCGGGCCCCAGGCGGCGTACCAGTCGCTCAGGGTGTCGGTGGTGACCTGGGAGAGGCCGGTGCCGTCGGCGTTCATGATGAACACGTCCCGGTTGCCGGTGCGGAAGGAGTGAAACGCGATCTGCGACGCGTCGGGCGACCAGTTGGGGCTCAGGTCGTCGGCGGGGTCGTCCGTGAGCTGCCGCGGCGTGCCGCCGTCGGAGGGGACGATGAAGAGGTCGCCGTTGCCGTTGAGGTCGGAGTCATAGAGCAGCCACTTGCCGTCGGGGGAAAGGCGCAGGACCTCGCTGGCCTGGTTCCCGCGGGTGATCGGCACCGCCGAACGCGCGTTCACGCTTCCCGTGGCCGAGAGCCGCACCATCCAGATGTTGAGGTCCCGGGTGTACTTGGAATAGGCAAGTCGCTTCCCGTCAGGGGCGAGGGTGAAGGTATGGGCGTCGAGCCCCGTCGTGATCCGCCTGGGCGCGCCGTCCGCTGTCCCCCCCGCCCGATCCGCTGGAGGTAGATGTCGCGCCCGCCGCCGCCGCTCGAGAGGTAGAGCAGGGCGTCCCCGCCCGGGAGCCAGGCGGGTGAGAGGTTCAGGCTGGTGGAATCGCTCACCATGACGGGGGTGCCACCCGCGGCGGGCATCACGAAGACTGTGCTCGCGGCGAGGTTGCCGAAGCCCGGGCCGCTGTAGGCGAACTCGGAGTTTCCCCGCACGCCGGCCAGCCACCTTCCATCCGGGGACCAGGCCAGGGAGTGCACATCCCTGACCCGGGCCAGCAGGGCAAGTCCGGTTCCGTCGGCTGCCATGACCAGCACGCTGTCGCCCTGTTCGAAGGCGATCTGCGATCCGTCGGGCGACCACTTGGGGGCCAGCGGCACCCCCCCGCGGCGGGAGACGCTTCGCAGCCGGCGGACATCGCCCCCGGTCGGGGGCATGGTGAGGATGGCTGCGCCGCTCGAATCGTAGGAGACGAAGACCAGCCTCCGTCCGTCGGGAGACCAGTTCGGGGAAATCTGCGCGCCGGGCATGCCTTCGGTGATGTTGATCGCCCGTCCGCCATCGGTCGGCTGCAGATAGATGTTTGCCGACCCGCCCTGTACGCCGGTATAGGCCAGGAACTGATTGTCAGGCGAGATGGCCGGCAGCACCTCCAGCCCCTGGGCGCTGGTGAGGCGGGTGGTCCTGGTCAGCGCCACCTCGGGCCCGCTGCCGGCCCGTCGGGTCATGAGCACGCCCAGGCTTCCGAGCACGATCACCAGCGCGGCCGCTCTCACCGCCCGCTTGCGACCCGCCGGCGCCATCGGCGCCACCCCCGTCACCGGCTGGGTGTAGGTCGGCGTCATCCCGCCACTCGGCGTGGCCAGCGGCTCCAGCGCCGTCACGAGCTCTTCCGCGCTCTGGAACCGGTCGGCCGGCCGCTTGGCCAGGCACTTCATCACGATCGCCTCGAACGCCGGGGAGATCCCGGGCCGCAGTCGCGAGACCGGCTCCGGGGTCTGCATCACGTGCGCGGCGAGAGTCTCCTGCGGGGTGCGGCCGCTGAAGGGCGTCCGCCCGGTCAGGAGCTCATACCCCAGCACGCCGAGGGCGTAGATGTCCACCCGGTGGTCGAGGTGCGGGTCGGCGGCCGCCTGCTCCGGTGCCATGTAGGCCGGGGTGCCGAGTGCCACGCCGGCGGTCGTGAGTTGCTGGCGGCCGGTGGCCTCGCTCACCGCCTTGGCCACGCCGAAGTCGCTCACCAGGGCGTGGCGGCCCGAGAGGAGGATGTTCTCCGGCTTGATGTCGCGATGCGCCACGCCGCTGGCGGTGCGCATGCGCCAGCGCGTCCGCCACCTCGATGAGGATGCGGATGGCGTCGTGGACCGGCAGTTCGCCGGTGCGGGCCAGCCGGTCGCGCAGCGTCTCGCCATCCACGAACGGCATGGCGTACCAGAGGAACGGCTTCCGCCCCTGACGCGGCGGCCGCTGCGCCGCTGTCGAACAGCGGCAGGATATGGGGGTGCTGGAGCTGGGCCGCCACCTCGATTTCCCGGAAGAAGCGATCGGGACCAAGCGAGGCGGCCAGTTCCGGCCGGAGCACCTTGACCGCCACCTTGCGGTGGTGCTTGAGATCCTCCGCCAGGTAGACGGTGGCCATGCCGCCCTGGCCCAGTTCGCGTTCGAGACGGAAGTGATCGGCGAGAGCGGCGGCGACGCGGTCAAATTGTGTGGACATTGGCTTGTATTATGGGGCCTCGAGACGGTCGCGGCGCTATTGGCCCAATCTCGGTGGTTCTTGGTGCCCTTCGCGCTTCTTTGCGTCTTTGCGTTAAGAGCTTTTTCAACGCAAAGACGCGAAGAGGCGCCAAGGACTCCTCGCTGAACACCGGTTTGCGTATTCTTGAACTGATTATGCGTTTACCTTGTGGGGTGTTCATGTCTCGGTTCGGACTGCTTGAGTGCATTGCTGGTCGCTGGCTCGCCCCTCGCCGCCCAATCGGGCATCGAGTTCACGCCCACCGTCGGCTACCGCTTCGGCGGCACGATCAGCAACGACTACGGCAAGTTCTCCGCCGGGGACAACCTCGCCTGGGGTGGCACACTCGGATACCGGGTGAAGCGGGACGGCCTCGTCGAACTGGTCTACAGCCGGCAACCTACCACCGTCCGGTTCAAGCCCGACACCGGGGCGGCATTCACCGTCAGTGACGCGGCGATCGAATACCTTCAGTTCGGGGGCGCGCTCGAGTTTGGCGACAACCCCAATACCAAGCCCTTCTTCGCGCTGACGATTGGCGGGACGCACTTTGCGCCCGAAAATCCCGACCTGCTCGGCGAGTGGGTCTTTTCCTTCGGCGCCGCCCTCGGCCTCAAGACCTACCTGAGCCAGAACTTCGGCCTCCGCGCCCAGGCTCGGCTCTGGATGAGTACCCTCTCTTCTGACACACAGTTCTGGTGCAGCCTGCCGGGGGGATGCGTGATCAACGCCTCCAACGGGGTGTTCTTCACGCAGGGGGAACTCAGCGGCGGAGTGATGTTCGTGTTCTAGCTCGCGGTGGACGGCGCGGCTCGACTGATGTCGGTGGAGCGACGCCGAGGCCGTCACTCGGCGAAAGCGCGGTCCAGTTCCGACTGCCGCCCTGCCCGCCGCCTCCCTGTCCGCATCCACCTGACCCCCGTCCCCTGTAACCCCACCCCCGGCCCGCTCCCTCCGGGAGAGGGCGTGAGCCTACCGACTCCATAAAGCGGGCAGCCGTGGCGCCGCCCCGGACTCCGCCGCCCAGTCCATGCCCACGGCGGCAGCCACCGTCGCCGCAATCTGTGACTGTGTCAGCTCCGGCAGATCACGCCGGACGCCGAGTCCCGGCGTCTCCGGACCGAGCACCGCCACCCAGATGTACTCCGCCCCCTCCACTTTGGCGCCGTGATTCCGCCACGCCTTGAGCCCGCTTCCCCGTCCATGATCGGTCGTGATGATGAACGTCGTCATGTCCGCGTACTCCGGCATCGCCTGCATGGCATTCCAGAGGTCGCGGATGAATCCGTCTACCCGGTGCGCCGAGGTCGAGATACTGGTCGTATCGTCCCTCGTGCGCCCACTCGTCGGTCTCACCGTAGCCGATGTAGAGCACCTGCGGCCGTTCGGTCTCGACGTACTCCATGACCACCGCCTGCATGAAGGCGTCGTATGGCATCTCCTGCCAGACGCGGGTGGTGGTGGCGTAGAGCGTGTCGAGCAGGACTCGGCGCACAGCGGTATCGCCGGGGAAGGGGAGGTCCCAGCCGGCGCGGACCCACATCGGAGCCCGGTCCTGATTGAAGATCGCTCCGAACACATCCCAGGTGCCGAAGGCCGCCACCTTTCCCGCGAACTCGGGCGTTCCCGCCAGCCACTCGAAGACGGTTGTGTTGGGATTGGGACCGTAGTCGTTCCGATCGATCCGGGGATCGGGCTTGCCGGTCAGCATTTCGTTGTAGCCGGGGTAGGAGAACTTGTACCCGTTGGTCACCACCACATCGCTGCCGAGCGCGCGGTCGCCGAAGATTTGCCCCCGCGCTGGCCACGACGTCCCACATGAACGGCATCAGCGCCCGGCGGTTGGCCTCGGCGCTCCCCGACCAGGAAGGCGCGCCGCAGGGCGGCGGTGTCGTCCACGCCTCCGAACTCGGCGTTGTTGAGCGCGGGGTCGGCGCCGCCGAAGAGTTCCTGCCAGCGGAACCCGTCGGTGACGATCAGCACGACGTTGTGACGCCGAGGAGTCTGGGCCGTCGGCCGGCACGCCGGCGATGACGTCAGAAGGAGCGCGTCCCAATCAGTCTACGCATGCTTGAACCGGAGCTTTCGGAGGTAGGAGTAGCTGGCGGCCGCGGAGGCGAAGGGGTCGGGGGCGTCATCGTGTTCGACAAAGCTGTGGCGGACTCCCGCCTGCTTCGCGTGGGCGAAGATGGCGCCCCAGTCCACCGTACCTGCTCCCACGTCGACCATGGCTCCATCGGCCGCGCGCCCCTTCACGTGCAGGAGTGGAAAGCGCCCGGGCCACCGCGCGAAGTAGGCGAGAGGATCTCCTCCGCCGCTGAGGACCCAGTAGATGTCCATCTCGAAGGAGACCGCCTGGGGGGACGTCTCGCCGAGCAGGATGTCGTAGGGGATCGTGCCGTCAATCGGCGTCAGTTCGGCGGCGTGATTGTGGTAGGCGAACCTGAACCCTGCCTCCCGGGCTGCCGTGCCGTACCGGTTGAACCGCTCAGCCCACTGGTGGTAGTCGGCCAGTGTCTTCCGCTGTTCGGCATCGATCCATGCCAGGACGAGATACTCGATGCCCAGGGTCCGCGCCGTGGAGACGGTGGCGGCCCACCCCGATTCGAAATCGTCGACCGAGAGGTGGGCCGCCGGTGCCGTGAGCCCAGTTGCCCGGAGGATCTCCTTTGTGTCCGCCGGCGACGCCCCCCGGTTCCACGCGAACTCCACCTCCTGATACCCGATGGCCGCCAGCCGCTCAAGGGTTCCGGCGAAATCGGTGTCGAGCGCCTGGCGCACCGTATAGAGCTGGATGCCGATCCGCTTGAGTTTGTCGGCAGGGGGCGGGTGCGAAATGGGCAGGGCAGCGCCGAGACCGACGGCCCCCGACAGTCGGATGAAATCCCGTCGGGAGAGCCTCACGCCCGGCCCTGCAGCTTGGCCACCCACCAGCGGAGTCCCACGAACAGGAACCGCCAGTCGGAGAAGAACTCGGGCGGCTTTCCCTCGAACGCGTGGCCGATGAACTGAAAGGTCCAGCCGGAGACGAAGAGCCCCAGCGCCAGCTTCCAGAGCCCCGCAACCCAGATGGAGGCCAGGAACAGCAGCAGGGAGACCACGATCAGCGGGATGCCGATAGTGTGGCACACCCGGTTGACCGGGTTCTGGTGGCTGGTGGCATACTGCGCGATCCACTCGTCCCAGCTCTTGCCGCCGAGCGCCATGGGCTCCCTCCGATGCGGGTTCCCTCCAAACGTTCAACCCCGCGCGGCGGAGGGCAAGAGGGATAGAAAAATCCCGCCCGGCAACGGCCGGGCGGGCTCTTCCAGGAACGCGTTCAGGTCGTGCCCGACGCTCAGGCCAGCTTTCGCTTCGCTGTCTTGCTGGTTCGCTTCGCCGGCTTCTTCAGTTGCAACGTCGGCTGGAAGAGATACTCGGGATCGGTCCGGCGGCCCATGGCCGCGATCGCCTCCTCCTCGTTTGGCTGACGGTAGACAAACTGGTCGCCGCGGAAGTTGCGCAGCACGACCTCTTCGTCGTTCATCGAGATGACGTATTCCGGGAGCAGGGGGATCTTCCCGCCGCCGCCGGGGGCGTCAATCACGAACTGCGGGTTGGCCAGGCCGCTCGTCCAGCCGCGGAGGGCTTCCATGATCTGGATCCCGGTCTGGACGCTGGTCCGGAAGTGCTCCGCGCCAGCCACCTGGTCGGCCATGTAGATGTAGTACGGCCGCACACGCGCCAGCATGAGGCGGTGCATCAGCTGCTTCATGACCTCTGGGGTGTCGTTGACCCCGCGGAGGAGCACGGTCTGGCAGCCGAGCGGGATGCCGGCGTCGGCCAGCATGCCGAGCCCCTTCACCGCCGCCGGCGTCAGTTCGTCGGGGTGATTGAAGTGCGTGTTGATCCACACCGGGTGGTACTTCCTGATCGTGGCGCAGAGCTCCGGCGTGATCCGTTCCGGCAGGTGGCACGGGACCCGGCTGCCGATGCGGATGATCTCGATGTGCTTGATGCTCCGCAGCCGGGAGAGGATGGCGTCCAGCCGCCGGTCGTTGAGGAGCAGCGGGTCGCCCCCCGACATGATGACGTCGCGGATTTCGGTGTGGCTCTCCAGGTACTGGAAGGCCGACTCGAACTGCGACATCGGGATCTTCTCGGGGTCGCCCACCTTGCGCCGCCGGGTGCAGAAGCGGCAGTAGCTGGCACAGACGGGGCTGACCAGGAAGAGCGCCCGGTCGGGATAGCGGTGCGTGATGTTCGGCACCGGACTGTCCTCGTCCTCGTTCAGGGAGTCCACGATGCCGTCGTGGACCTCGAGTTCCTGGACCGAGGGCACGTACTGGCGCCAGATCGGGTCGTCGGGGGACTTGATCAGGTCCACCATCGCCGGCGAGATCCGGAACTCGAAGTTCTCCGCCGCGAGCCGGAGCCGGTCGAGCTCGGGGAAATTCTCTGCGCCAAACCGGCTGGCGAGAGTGTCGAGCGACGCGATCGAGTTCTTACGCAGGACTTCCTGCCAAGTCTCCATGCCAGTACCCCATCCTCAGGTTGTTGCGGGAACCTCGAAGTACTTCACGAACGTCACCTGGTCGTCGCCCGGCGCGTAGAAGTCCGGGATCAATCCGACGGCCCGATACCCCCGGGCCTCGTAGAAGGCGCGCGTCGGCGCGTAATCCGGCCGGCCCGCTGTCTCGACCACTATGAGCCGCGCCACACCCGCGAGGCGCCGCTCCATCTCTTCTACCAGAAGCGTGCCGAGTCCGAGTCCGTGCTGCGCCGGATCGACGGCCATCCAGTAGAGATCCCAGGTGGCCACGGTGCAGGGCGTCGGTCCCCAGCAGATCCATCCTGCCAGCCGACCGTCCACCTCCACTCCGAGCGCCGTGTAGTCCGGGCTCCCAGCCACCGCGGCGTCGAAGACCTCCAGCGCCACGGGGACTTCGTCGTCTCGAAAGAGCCCGACGGCCCGCGTGATTTCCTCGAGTCGGCTCCGGTCGGCGGTGGTCAGCCCACGGAGTCGTCCAGCGACCGCCGCCCGCGTCACGAAGTGACTCGCCCCGACAGGGCGCCCTCCGCGAGCGCGATCCGGCCCCGCTCCAACGCTTCGTCGGCGATCTGGAGGACCAGCGCCGAGTAATCCCATCCGAACGCCCGACCCATCCGCGCCAGTCCGGCGTCGCTCGACAGGTCAGGATCGGGATTCAGTTCGAGCACCCACGGCGTGCCATCGGCATCGAGCCGCAGGTCCACTCGTCCATATCCCTCGCACTTTGCCAGAGCGGACCACGCGCGTTCTGCAACACTCACGAGCTTCTTCGCCGTCGCCTTGTCCACCTTCGCGGGGCAGACTGGAATCGTGTGCAGGTCGTAGTCGCTGCCCTCGGTCCACTTGGCGGCGTAGGTCACGATGGGCGGCTTTCCGTCGCCGAGCCCAGTGAAATCGATCTCGGAGATCGGCAGGGCCGTCTTGCCGACGAACCCGACATTGAACTCCCGTCCCGCTACGTATTCCTGGACCAGCACGTCTTCCCAGGTCGCGGTGACTTTGGCGAGCCGTTCGAGCAGCGCCTCGGCGGTGTGACAGACGGAGCCTTCGTCGATGCCGACGCTCGCGTCCTCCATCGACGGCTTGACGATGACCGGAAACCGCAGCCCCTCCGGCACGACCGGCTCGTGGACCAGCGCGAAGGCCGGGACCGGCAGCCCCGCCTCCCGCAGGAGGGTGTTCGCCACGTGCTTCCGGTGGCAGATCGTGATCGGCCAGGAGCGGCACCCGGTAAACGGCACCCGGACCAACTCGAGCGCGGCGACGACGTAGTCCTCGAACCGCGCGTGGCCGTTGATGCCCTCGCAGAGGTTGAAGACCAGGTCTGCCTTCTGGCATCGATCCAGCCAACTGAGATCGGCCAGGTACACCGGAACGGCTTCGGCGGTGTGGCCCGCTGCCTTCAGGATCTCCGCGATCTCCCGGACGTTGGCGAGAACGGCGGCCACGTCGGCGGCGCTCCACTCTTCGCTGCCACCATCATGGAGGAGGGCAACCCTCACGCCGCTACCTCGGCCAGGAGACGGCGACCGGTGATCCGGCGCCAGGCGATGTCCGCCACCGTCTGGATCAACTCGTCGTAATCCATGCCGGCGGAGCGCGCCGCCTTGGGGAAGCAGGAGTTGTCCCGCGGGTCGGGGAGCACGCCGGGCAGCGGGTTCAGCTCCACGATCATCGGCAGCCCATCGGCGTCGCAGCGGACGTCGATCCGGCACCAGTCCTGGCACCCGAGCGCATGGTAGGCACCGAGACAGGCCTCGCGGATCTTCCGAGCCAGCGATTCCGGGATCTGCGCCGGGCACTCGTATATATCGAGCGGATTGTCGAGGGTATCCCAGAGCCACTTCGCCTCGTAGCCGTAGATCGGCGGGGCGCCCTCGGGAAGGTCGGCGTAGTTCATCGCCACGATGGGGAGGCAGCGCGCTTCCGCACCGTTGCCGAGGACCGCGACCGTGAACTCCGCCCCTGGCAGCCAGGCCTCGATCAGCACCGGCTGGCGATAGGTGGTCAGCAGGTGCTCGACCCGGCCGAGAAGTGCGGTACGGTCGTGGCAGAGATTGTCCACCGTGATTCCCTTGCCCGAGCCTTCACAGGCCGGCTTGACGAAGACGGGGAAGGGGAGGGGGCACGATGCGGCGTCGGCGACCGACTCGGCGATGCGGAACGGTGCCGTGGGGACGCCACGCGCCACCATCGTCTCCTTGGCCCGCCCCTTGTGGAGGGCGAGGCCGAGGGTGAGCGGGTCGGAGGCGTGATAGGGAATTCCGTAGAATTCGCAGATGGCGGGGACGTGCCCCTCCCGATTGGGCCCGTAGAGTCCTTCGGCGATGTTGAACACGAAGTCGGGGCGGGCATCGGCGAGCTTCTGCGGGAACGACTCGTCGGCTTCCAGTCGAATCACCTGCCCGAGCGGCTGGAGGGCGCGCTCAATGGCGTCGATGGTGCCGGGTTCGTCCCACTCGGCGTAGAGATCGGGTTGATCGAGGTCGGTGCGGAGTGCGCGGAGGGCGGTGTTCCGGTCAACAGGGGAGGCGAAGTCTCCCCCAGCAATCGCTGCGGCTTGGGGCTTCAGGTTGTAGGCGAGTCCGATACGAACTCCCAAACACTCCCCCTCGAAAATGTGGTCGTCGCGTCGCGGCGCGCACGGTGCTTCGCGTTGTCGCGTACCAAGTTAAGAAAAAGGGGAGCGAAGCACAATAGATTTTTTGGAAATTTGCAAACTTCGTTTTGCGGCGGGAATGCTGGGAAGCGGAGAAGAGGGTCAGCGGCGGCGGTTATAGACGCGGAATTCAGACGAATATTCGTTCTTGTCGTCCGCGCCGTGAAGCTCCGTGGACACCAGCGCCCACTCGTCTCCTTCGGGGAGAGGAAAGTGCACATCCCCCTCGGGGGACGCATGCACCAAGGTGAGAAATATCTTCTCGGCGCGCGGCATTGCCTGCCGGTAAATCTCGGCGCCGCCGATGACAAAGACGTCGCCTGTCGGCCCGGCTTCAGCGAACGCCGCATCCAGGCTCGGCACCCGGGTGGCGCCCTCCGGCCGAAACTCCGGATTCCGGCTCACAACGAGGTTCCGGCGTCCGGTCAGTCCTTTCCCGATCGACTCGAAGGTCTTCCGCCCCATGATGACGGTGTGTCCGAGGGTGAGCGCCTTGAACCGGCGCAGGTCGGTGGAGAGCCGCCACGGCAGCGCGTTCTCCCGTCCGATGACACCATTCTCGGCGACAGCCACCACCAGGGCGATGGTCACACCGCCACCTTGCCGGGGATGTGCGGGTGCGGGTCGTAACCCACCACCTCGAAGTCCTCATAGCGGAAATCGAAGAGCGAGGTGACGGCGGGGTTCAGCCGAATCGTGGGCAGGGCACGAGGCGCCCGCGACAACTGGAGTCGAGCCCCGTCCAGGTGGTTCGTATAGAGGTGGGCGTCGCCGAAGGTGTGAATGAACTCCCCGGGCTTGAGGCCGGTCACCTGGGCGACCATCAGGGTGAGCAGGGCGTAGCTGGCGATGTTGAACGGCACGCCGAGGAAGGCGTCGGCGCTCCGCTGATAGAGCTGGCAGGAGAGACGGCCCTCCGCCACGTAGAACTGGAAGAGGGCGTGGCAGGGAGCCAGGGCCATGTCGGGGATGTCGGCCACATTCCAGGCGCTGACGATCAGGCGTCGGGAATCGGGATTCCGGCCGATTTCCTCGATCACCTGCGTGATCTGGTCGATGTGCCCGCCATTCGGCGCGGGCCACGACCGCCACTGGTGTCCATAGACCGGCCCGAGCTCGCCAGAGGGATCGGCCCAGTCGTCCCAGATGCTGACACCGTGCTCCTGCAGGTAGCGAACGTTGGTGTCTCCCCGAAGAAACCAGAGCAGCTCGTACACGATCGACTTCATATGCAGCTTTTTCGTGGTGACCAGCGGAAACCCGTCGGCAAGGTCGAACCGCATCTGGTGACCGAATACGCTGAGCGTGCCGGTGCCTGTTCGGTCCGACTTCGCGGCGCCGGTCTCGAGAATGCGTGTCAGGAGGTCAAGGTAGGGCTTCATGTGGCCAGCTCCAGGCGTGCACGCGCGTAGCCGCCGGTGCGCTCAATGTCGCGCAGGGCAATGGCAATATCGTCGGGAATCGTCGCGGCGGCAGCGCCGACCTTCAGCCGCGCGATCGGCGATTCGCCAGCAGGGAGCTTGATTCCCGGATTCAGGATCCCGGCTGGATCGAAGGCGGCTTTGACGGCGCGGAAGAGCTCCAGTACCTCGGGCCCGAAGACCGACTCGAGCTTATTGGCCCGGAGGCGGCCATCGCCATGTTCGCCGCTCAGGGTGCCGCCAAGGGCCGCTGTGCCGGCCGAAACTTCGCTGAGCACAGCGGTCACCCCGTCTTCCCAGTTCTGTTTCGTCGTATCGACCATCAGGTTGACGTGGATGTTCCCGTCTCCCGCGTGCCCGAAGATGACGGCGCCGAGTCCGTGGGCATCAGTGACGCGCCTGACGAGTCGAACATAGTCCGCCAGGCGGGAAATCGGCACAGCCCCGTCCTCGATGACCTGCATCGAACGGTGGGTTTCGGGGAGCCGGGCCAGGATCGGGCTGGCCGCGTGCCGGATTTCCCAGAGCTCCGCTGCGTCATCCGGGGTGATGGCCGTCTCCACCTCGCTGGTCCAGGCGCTCACGGCGCGGACCGCGTCCCCAACGGCCCCGCGGGCGGCAGTGTCGGTAGCGCGTTCGAACTCAACGAGGAGGATGGCGTCGGCGCCGCGGATCAGGTCAGGGACCCGTCCGCCCTCGCGCGCCACCAACTCGAGGAAGGTGCGGTCGAGCATCTCGAGCGCCGCTGGTCGGAGCGGCCGGATCGCGGCGACCACGTCGGCGAGGTCGTCGAGGGAGCGGAGCGCCATGCGGACGCCCGCTGTCGCCTGCGGCACCGGGGCAAGGCGACACTCCAACCCGGTCATGAAGCCGAGAGTGCCTTCGGAGCCGATGAGGAGGTCGAGCAGGTCGCCGGAATCGAGGACAGCGTCCACGGCATATCCCGAGGAGTTCTTGCGGACCCGCGGGAAGCGGGCGCGGATGAGGGGGTCGGCGGCGAGAATCTGGTCGCGGATCTCCGCCCAGCGGGGTGGGAGGGGTGTCGTGTCTCCACGAGACCACCGGCGTGACTCGCCGTCCGACCCGACCCACTCGATCGCATTGATCCACGGCCGTACGCTGCCGACGCGGACCGCCGATGCGCCGGCCGCGTTCGTCGCGGCCATTCCGCCGAGGGTGGCCCACCGCCCGCTGGACGGCATGGGCGGAAAGCGGAGTCCGTGGAGGCGGGCCGCGTCGTCGAGCGCCCCGGCGCTGACACCGGCGGAAACCCACGCGGTTCGATTCGCGGCGTCCAGTTCCAGTCGTGCTGGCTGGAGTTCGGTGAGGTCCACCACCACTCCGTCCCCACATTCCCGCCGCCCATCGCGCTGCCGGCGCCTCGCGCCACCAGGGCGGTGCCGCTTTCGGCAGCCCAGCGAACCAGCCGTTGCAGGTCGGCGACGCTGGCCGGCACCGCCACGGCCGCGGGCACGATGCGGTAGATCCCGGCCCCCTCCGCGTAGGCGGCGCGAGCGCGATCGTCGGTCCGGAATTGGCCCTGCAGGCGTGGTCCCTTCAGCATGGGCGAAACGTAGGGCGGTGCCCCGCGTCCGCCAAGCGAATCGCCCGACCGCCTGCTATCTTGGACTCCCATGTCAGACACCGCACGCCCCCAGCTGATCCGCCTCGAAGTGGACCGCCGACTCGGCCACGAATGGGATGAATGGGACGGGAATCCGCTGCCCAACCAGGGCAACTACGATTCGCCGCCCCACCTCTTCTTTCAGTGGTCGGCCGCCGGGCTCGCCGCGGCGCTCGGCGTCGTTGCCTTGGGACTCTACCTGCTCGGTCCCCGCATCGGGCTGATCCTGCCCGGCGTCCCGGGCTACCTCTGGGTCGGACTTGGAGTCATCGCAGGCGTTTCGTGGCTCTGGTGGCTGCTGATTCTGCTGAGTTATGCCACCAACCGGGCGCTCCTCCCCGCCAAGCTCGCCGAACAGGGCCCCTTCCTCCGTCTGATGAGCGTGACCTCGCGCGTCGCCAACAAATTTGGCCGGCGCGACTGGGTCGAGAACGCCGCGGTCAAGGTGTACAACGCCCTCGCACTCCGGCGGGCAAAGAAGGTGGGCCAGGGCGAACTGCTCCTCCTGGTTCCCCGCTGCCTGTCGAAGACCTCCATAGACGGCGTCCTCGCACTCTCCGGCAAGTACGAGGTGCCGGTGTTCGTGGCGACACGGGGACAGCTGGCCCGGCGCGTCATCAAGGAACGCCGCCCCCGCGCCATCGTGGCGGTGGCATGCGAGCGAGACATGGTGAGCGGATTGCACGACGTGGCGGGACGGGTGCCGGTCCTCGGCCTCACGATGACGCTGCCGGCCGGACCCTGCAAGGATGCCGGGCTCAACCTGGTGCAGCTGGAGGAGTGGGTGAAAGTGTTCGTTGAAGAGGCGGGGCAGCGGGGCAGCGGGGCAGGGGGGCGGTAAGCCTACTTCGCGTTCGGCGGCCTCACCTTCGGAGTTGGCTTGGCTTTGGCGCTATCTGAAGGCACCGCATTCACCGAATCAGGCGTGACCACCGGTGGCGGCGCTGTCGGCTCCTCCGCTCCCGGCACCGGATACCGTCGGGCCATGTCGGTAAGCACCTGCGCTACTCGAATCGCCACGGGGTTGTCAATCGGCGCCTGTCGGTCCAGGTCGCGCGGGGGAAGTGAGGGGTTGGCGAGCGGCCGCACCGCCGTCTCCACCCGGATCGATCCCCGTTCTTTCCCGTAGGCATTCACCCACCCACGCACCCGCACGATGCTGTCGCCGAGGACCCGGTCGGTGGTCGCCTGACCGGTCGCCACGTTGAACCAGGGCGTCTCGAGATAGCCGTCCTTCGGCTCGATTCGGCTGACGGGAATCGAATCGGACTTCAGCTGTTCCGCCAGGACTTCCGTGGCCTTGGCCACGTCGAGGTCCACGACCGCCTCAGCCGCGCCCGGTAACGGGCCGAACGCGGGCCGGGTCGTATACGGCTGGCAGCTGAGGAGCAGCACCAACAGCGGGGACGCGGGGAGGCGGGGAAGTCGCATCAATCCGTGTGAGCCGGGGTTCCGGGGGCGTGTGTGTGGGCCGGTTTCGCTGGAGCGGCACTGTCTGTTACGCTCCCGAGCGAATCCACGGTCATCGCCTCCTCGTCATGCTCCTCACCCAACGCGTGTTCATGCCCACCCTCGCGGTTCATGATCTCCGCCTGCATCGCCTCGGTGCTCATGCCCGCGGCGTGGTCGAACACCAACTCGCCCCCTTCCACGCCCGTGGCGGTGAGGAAGCCGAGTCCGACGACGCCGACGATCGCCAAGACCCACCGTTCCTTCAGGAGCATCTTCGACTCCCGCAAGACCAGCCACACCGCGACCACACCAAAGAAGCCGAGGGTGATCCACGCGAATCGTTCATGCACCTGCATGATTTCGTGAATCGCCTGACCGTGCTCGACCGCGTCCTCTGCGCGCAGCCCGGAGAAGAGCGCGACGGCGGTGGTCACCGCGCCGACCACCAGTGACCAGTACGCCGCGCTCCGCAGGCTCTCGCGCTTGGTGAAGAGATAGGCCAGTTCGAAGAGCACCCCCACCACGAGCAATGCGGGCGGGAAGTCGTTGATGACGGCGTGGAGGCGTGGGGCGTCGTAACCGAAGAGGCCGCCGCCGGCGACCGCATCGCCGTGGAGCAAGAGAGAGAGCAGCATGGCTCGTCAGGTCTTTCGCTGTCTGGGTTAGAGCCCGAGATCCACCGGTACCGGCGGATTGGCGCTGTAGTCGTAGAAGCCCTTGCCGCTCTTCCGTCCGTAGAGTCCGGCCATGACCATCCGCTTCAGGAGCGGCGGTGGCGCGTAGCGCGTCTCCCGGTATTCGGTGAACATGATCTCGGCAATCTTGTACGTGGTGTCGTTGCCGACGAAATCGAGCAGCGTCAGCGGGCCCATCGGGTACCCGCAGCCCAGCTTCATGGCGTTGTCGATGTCCACCGTGCTCGCGACGCCGTGCTCCAGCGCGCGGATGGCATCGAGCAGGTAGGGCACCAGGAGGAGGTTGACGATGAAGCCCGAATTGTCCTTGGCGGCCACCGCTTCCTTGCCGAGGCTCTTGGCAAAGTTCAACGACCGTTCGAAGGTGACCGGGGAGGTGGTCACGGTCCGGACGACCTCGACCAGCTGCATCAGGGGGACGGGGTTGAAGAAGTGGAGCCCCACGAACCGGTCGGCCCGCTTGGTGGCGGACGCCATGGCCGCGATGGTCAGGCTCGAGGTGTTGCTGGCAAAGATGGTGTGCGCCGGGCAGAGGGCGTCCAGCTCTTTCCAGAGATCGTTCTTGAGGTCGAGGTCCTCGGTGACGGCCTCGATGATGATGTCGCAGTCCTTGAGCGCCGCCACGTCGGTCACGTAGGAGAGGCGGCCAAGCGTCGCGTCACGGTCGGCCGCGGGGAGCTTCCCCTTCTCGACAAACTTGTCGAGCGACTTGCCGATGCCGGCCTTTCCCTTCGCCATGACGGCGTCGGAGACGTCGCGGACCACGGTGGTATACCCGGCGGTGGCCGAGACCTGGGCGATTCCGCTGCCCATCAGGCCGCATCCGAGCACGCCGACCTTCTTGATGTCTGCCATGATGAATTCCGGTGGTTCAGGGTTTGAGCGCTTTGCGCACTTCCTGCACGAGTGAGGTGATCATGCTGTTCCGTTGCGGGGGCAGACTGCCGGTGTCGGGCGGCTGCCGCGCCGCTCCAGCTGGTCCAGCGCCCGCTCCAGGCCGAGCCGGGTCCGCTCGGCGACGCCGGCGTAGGGTCGCGTCGCCGCGTACGCCGGCCGCGATCGCCGCCGGCAGCGGGAGGAGGAGGACCAGGGGAAAGGCGCCGAGCACCGCCATGACGGCGGTCGCGGCCGCGCCGACCGATACGAACGCCGCGGCACCGCCGATGAAGGCGCCGCGCGTCATCCGGAGGTCGGCGCTGAGCTGCACGTGCGCGTACCCCGCCTCCAGCGGCGTGATCGTGGCGGCCACGACCCTCGCCTTGCCGAGCATGGCGCCGGGCGCCGCCGCTCAGGGCGGCGGCCGACATCCGCAGCGCCGCCTGGAAGCCGCTCAGCTGTTCCCACGAGATCCGGCCGCTCTGGTGGCGCTGGACGACAAGGTGCTCCTGCCGTTCCATCCACTCGAGGAGCAGACGACTCGTGCCGTTCCGCCGATCCCATCACGACGCGGTCTGCCGTCGACGGTCGCGGCGCCGATTGCCCGGTCGAGCCAGCGGGACTCCGCCGGGAGCGCCCCGCACCCGTTCCTCGATCAGCGCCTGCTGGAGGTAGCGGGCGGGGATGCCGACGTCGCGACCGAGGGCCAGCACCTGGTCCTCGGTCATCTCGTCGCCCAGCTCGTGCTCGCCGGTCTGGAGTTCGGCGGCCCGCTGGATGATCCGGTCGAGTGCGGCGCGGTCGATCCGCGCGGGAAGGTCGGCCATCGCTGCCTAGGTCGTTTCCTTCTTGGCGCCCGATTCGATGCGCGGGAATCCCGCGAGGATGTCCGGTGCCGGCAGCTTCGGCGCTGACTCGCCCGCCGCAGCCTTCTGTTCCGCCATCTGGAGGAACGGCTTGATCAGGTCGATCGGGATCGGGAAGATGGTCGTCGAGTTGTTCTCGGCCGCGATCTCGCTGACCGTCTGCAGGTAGCGGAGCTGGAGGGCGCTCGGCTCGGTGGCCAGCATCTTGGCCGCCTGCGCCAGCGTCTCCGACGCCTGCAGTTCGCCCTGCGCGGCGATCACCTTGGCGCGCCGCTCCCGCTCCGCCTCGGCCTGCCGCGCCATGGCGCGCTTCATCTGCTCCGGCAGGTCCACATCCTTCACCTCGACCGCCGACACGTGGATGCCCCAGGCGTCGGTGCGCTCGTCGATGATCCGCTTGAGTACCGCGTTGATCTTTTCCCGGTCGCTGAGCAGCTCGTCGAGCTCCACCTCGCCGAGGACGGCGCGGAGCGTGGTCTGCGCCAGCTGGCTGGTGGCGTAGAGATAGTCCTCGATCTCGATGACCGCGCGCTCCGGGTCGGAGACCTTCATGTACAGCACCGCATTCACCTTGACCGAGACGTTGTCCCGGGTGATGACATCCTGCGGCGGGATGTCCAGCGCCATGATGCGCAGGGACACGCGCTTGATGGAGGTCAGGCCCGCGGGCAGAAAGAAGAGCCCCGGTCCCTTGGTCCCCCAGTACTTGCCGAGAAAGAACGCCACGCCCCGCTCGTACTGCTTGAGAACGCGCAGGCTGGCGAACGAATAGGCCACCGCAACAGCGAGGGCGATCAACAGGAACGGCATGGTGTCCTCCTAAGCCGGGAATGCTTCCACGATGACGGCAGCGCCCTGGCCGCCGCCGATGCAGGCGCTGCCAAGGCCGTAGCGCTTGCCGAGCTTCCGGAGCGCGTGCAGCAGGTGCAGGGAGATTCGAGTCCCGCTGGCGGCGAGCGGATGCCCGATGGCAATCGCGCCGCCGTGAATGTTGGTCCGCGCGCGGTCGAGCCCGAGTTCCTTCTCGACGGCCACATACTGCGCACTGAAGGCCTCGTTCACCTCCACCAGGTCCATCTGGTCGAGCGTCAATCCCGCCTTGGCGAGCGCCTTCCGCGCCGCCGGGGCGGGCCCGATCCCCATGTACTTCGGCTCGACGCCGGCGATGCCCCACGACACGAGTCGGCCGATCGGCTTCAACCCCTTGGCCGCGCCCTCACTCGCCAGTACCACCGCGGCGGCGCCGTCGCAGATGCCGGACGCGTTACCGGCCGTCACGACGCCGTCCTTCTTGAAATACGGCGCGAGCTTGGCGAGCCCCTCGGCGGTCGTGTCGGGCCGCATGTGCTCGTCGGCGCCCCACGGCTCGTCCTGCTTCGTCTTCCGGTTGCGGATCGGCACAGGCGCGAGTTCGTCGGCAAAGAAGCCGCCGTCCCACCCCGCCTTGGCGCGCTGCTGGCTGGTGAGCGCGTACGCGTCCACCTCTGCACGCGAGATCTTGTACTTGTCCGCAAGGTTTTCTGCGGTCTCCGCCATCGAGAAGCCGCACTGCGGGTCCTTGAGCGACTCCCAGAGCAGGTCCTCGAACGGCGGCGCCGGCCCGAGTCGCAGTCCCCAGCGCGCGCCGCGCACCACGTGCGGCGCCTGGCTCATCGACTCCGCACCTCCGGCGAGAACGATGTTCGACTCGCCGAGAAGAATCTGCTGAGCACCCTGGATGATCGACTCGAAGCCGGAGCCACAGAGACGATTGACGGTGACGGCGGGCGTTTCGATCGGGAGGCCGGCCCGGAGCGCCACGTGCCTCGCCAGGTAGATGGCGTCGGCGCTGGTCTGGAGGGCGTTGCCGAAGACGACGTGGTCCACCGCAGGCGCCTCGACCCCGGCTTTGGTCAGGGCGTGCTGTGCGGCGTAAACACCTAGGCTAGTGGCAGTTAGGTCCTTGAGGGTGCCACCAAAACTGCCGAACCCCGTGCGGGACCCGGACAGGAAGAATACGTCGGATTGCTGGCCCTGCGTTTTCATTGTGATGCCCTTCTTGAAAGAGGGTCGGTCGAGACCTGAAAGATGTCCCGAACCGACCCCCCGTTCAAGGAAGGGGTGCCGGAGACTACCGCTTGGGCGGAGGCGGGTGCCACATGTCGTAGAGGATCTTCCACTCACCGGTGGATGTGCGCACCCAGGCCACCAGGTATCGGCCCGAGGAGGTCACCGGCTCCTTTCCCTCGCGCTGTCCAGTACTGGTCCACCAGCCGAGGTCCACCGCCAGGTCTCCCTGGATCTGGAGATGCTCCATCGTCAGCAGGTGAGAGATCTGCCGAAATCCCTCCGGCCAGCGGAAGTAGTGCGCGATGGCGGCGGGTCCGTGGATGTCCCGGCTGTTCGGAAGGGCGATGGCCGAGTCGGCATAGGCCCGGGCGAGGGCGAGCGTGTCGTTTCGGACGTACGCGGCGGAGAATGCGCGGGACGCCTCGGCGATGGCGGTGCTGTCGGCGACATACGTGGTCTGCGCGCCGAGTCTGGACGTTGCCGTGGCGGTGGCCAACATGGCCACCGCCCAGACAATCCTCACGCCTTCTTGACCAGTCGAATGAGGAACAGCAAGAGCATGGCGCCGACGGTGGCGCTGATCAGCGTGCCGATGATGCCCACCGGCAGGAATGCCCAGCATGTCCGAACACCCATCCGCCGACAAAGGCGCCGATGACGCCGAGTACGAGGTCGCCGACCAAGCCGAATCCCTCGCCCTTCATGATCTTGCCTGCGAGAAATCCGGCGATGATGCCGACGATGAGAAAGACGATCAGACCCATAAGACCTCCTCGGAGTGGAAAGTGCGTGCGACTACTCCAGCCGCCCCCCCGGGGGACGGTTACCGCTCCAGAACCCGCTCGATACGCTGGTCCGGGATCAACCAAATGAGCGCGACCGCGATGAAGGCCGTGCCCGCAATCCACACCTGGAAAAACGACGCGACAATTCCGATGACGTACAGGGCCAGCGAGATGTTTCCCTTTCGGTCCCGACCGATCGCCTCGGCAAACTGCGAATCGGGCCCCTCGACCCGAAGTGCGGCTCGGACCATGATCGTGTAGGCAATGGCGGCCATCAGGAGGACGAAGCCGTACAGCGCCACCGGGGCGGGGGCGAAGTGGTTCTCGCCCATCCATCCAGTCACGAATGGTACCAGCGACAGCCAGAAGAGCAGGTGCAGGTTGGCCCAGAGCAGTGGCCCGCTCACCCGATGCACGGCGTGCATCATGTGATGGTGATTGTTCCAGTAGATGCCAAGGTAGACGAAACTGAGGACATAACTGAGGAAGACGGCGGTCAGCGGGCGCAGCGCCGCGAAGTCCGCGCCGTGCGGCACCTTCATCTCCAGCACCATGATGGTGATGATGATGGCAAGTACGCCGTCGCTGAACGCCTCCAGCCTGCCAGTGGTCACGACTTTGCCTTGATCGGCCCGCGGCCGGTCACGGTGACCCTGACCGAGCGCCCGGTTGGCGCCCCGGTGACCCAGATCTGGTACTCACCGGTAATCGTCGCCCGAATTTCCCAGGTTGATCCCCCGGACACGCCGCCCGACATCAGGCGACCGACATACGGCATCTGGGTCCCGGACTGCCTGGGCCGCAGCTGGATCGTGATGCCGCCGACATCGGTCTCGGCGTAGTAGAGACACCCTGCGTCGAGGGTGACTGCGGCCCGCTCGCCGGACGAGTTGAACTCGGTGGCAAGCACCGTGGTGCCGGCCTCAACAGGGCAGGCGGATGCCACGCCGGCGGGTTGTGCCGGGGCGGGTGCTGAACTGGTGTCGCTCTGGCTGCCGGAACTGCAGGCGGCCAGCAAGGAGAGGAGAATGAGACGAGAGGTCCGCATGGAAGTCCCCGGGCATGAGAATTGGAATAGACCATGGAAACTTACGCCGCTGGAGGCGATCGGCGAGAGCGCATGTTGACAGGGTCCATGAATCTGGAGCATCTTGGTCGGAATAGAACTTCTTTCTGAGAGTGATTCTCATCTATGCAATTGAAGCCGTTTCTTGCCAAACTTGGGCTCGTCGGCACCCTCTTCTTTCTCATCAAGGGGCTCATGTGGCTCATCATACCGGCGCTGCTGGTGGCGCTCCAATGAACAATGACGCGGCCGGCACCATGCTCACCCTGAGGGAGAGCACGGCGAGTCATCACCGCCGGGCTGAACAGCACGAATTCCAGCAGCAGTTTGTGCGCGGCACCCTCCCCCGGCCGCTCTACGTCCGGTGGCTCGCGCAGATGCTCCACATTCACGCCGCCCTGGAAGCCCAGCTCGAGCGCCTGGTTGCCGGGAATCCACGGCTCGCGAGCGTGTTTGACGATTCGCGGCGCAAGGTCGCGCCGCTTCAGCAGGACCTCGCTTTTCTGGGTGCGACGCCGAACCAGCCCCCGCTGCCCGCCGTCCAGACGATGGTCGCATGGATGGACACGCTCGCGGAATCACAGCCGCTGGCGCTGCTCGGCGTCTTCTATGTCCTGGAGGGAAGCACCAACGGGTCGAAGTTCATCGCTCGGAAGGTCCGTCCCGCCTATGCATTGCCCGAGAGTGGCGAGGGCTCGGCGTATCTCGACCCCTACGGCAACGCGCAGCCGGCCCGGTGGCAGGAATTCAAGGCTGCCATGGATGCCCTCGACCTGCCGGCAAGCGAGGTCGAGCCGATTGTGCTCGCGGCGCAGCAGACGTTCGACTCGATTCGTGAACTGGGAGCCGAGCTCCTCGCGAGCAACGCGGCGGCCGCCTAGGCGCTGCTGCAAGGGGCTATCGCTGGGTGCCGAAGAAGAAGCTCAGCGAAACGCCCCCCACATTGAGATGGGCCGGGTCGCAGCGTGGTACAGTTCTGTCGCAGATAGTAGGTGTCCAGCAGCCATTTGTGCCTGTAGGGCCATTGGATCCCGACGCTGTACCGCTGTTCGTTCCAGGAGTCCGAAGCCCAGCTGTAGAAGAACTCCGCCGCCACGTAGGGGCTGTACCGAAAGGCGTTGTGGTGCAGGTCCACCTCGACTCGTAGCCGGTTCCGGTACCGGCTCGAGTAATCCCCATCCACCCATCGAAACTCGAAGCGATTGCGATCCTCGATGAGGAGCCCGCGCTGGGCCGATGGCGTCCGGTAGCCTCCGCCTTGATCCGGTTCTCGTACTTCGGTGATCCATCGTCCTGCGTGTCCAGGTATTCATACCCGACGCCGAAAACCTAGGCGTGTTCTTTCGAGGGGTCCACATTACGGAGGTGGGGGCGCTTGATCGGCCTTGGCCTGGTAGCTCAGGTCGGTGCCCGATGCCCAACTGCTGAGTACTCATTGGCCGTCTCGTTCTTGATCTCCCCATACAGTGTCTGGCTCAACTTGGACGGCCACTGGTAGCGGGCGGAGAGCTTGGGCCAGAACGCCCCGGCGGTGCTCGAGTCCTGCGCCACCGCGCGTGGCCCCCACGTGATCAACGCCGCCAGATCAGGCAGCCCCGAAGGAGCCGATCACGTCAGCCACTGTTCAGGCGAGCGCGCTCCGCAGCGCCTCCGCCACCTCCGCGGTCGATCCGCGCCCGCCGAGGTCCGGCGTGAGCGGCCCGCCCGCCACCACCCGTTCCACCGCCCGTTCCAGTTTGGCCGCCCCCGCCGCACATCCCAGTTGCTCGAGCATCAGTGCCCCGGTCAATACGGTCGCCATCGGGTTGGCGACGCCCTTGCCGACCAGGGGCGGTGCCGAGCCATGCACCGGTTCGTACAGCCCGGCGCGTCCGGGGTGCAGGTTGGCGCTCGCCGCAATGCCCAGTCCGCCGATCAGCCCCGCACCGAGATCGGAGAGAATGTCGCCGTAGAGGTTGGTGGTGACGATGACCTGGAAGCGCTCCGGCTCCCGCACCAGCTCAAGCGCCAGCGCGTCGACGTAGCGGTGCTCGCGCTGGATGTCGGGATACCGTTCGCCGATCTCCTGAAAGAGCCGACCCCAGATCCGTTGATACTGGATGGCGTTGGACTTGTCGCTCATCGTGACGCGCGTCTTCCGATGTGCCGTCGCCCAATCGAACGCTGCCTCGATGATGCGCGCGACGCCCTTTCTCGTGTTGATCTCTTCTGAGACGTGGACTTCGTCCGGGGTGCCGATGCTCTCCGACCGGCCCTTGCCGAGGTACTGGCCCTCGGTGTTCTCGCGGAAGATCACGAAGTCGATGCCGGTGCTGCCGCCGTCGGTACGGCGGTCGGCACGCAGCGGCGACAGTTTGGGATGGAAGAGCCGCGTCGGTCGGAAGTTGATATAGAGATCGAGCCGGAACCGGAGACCGAGGAGGATGTCCCGTGCATGTTCGTTCCCGGGGACGCGAGGATCGCCGAGCGCGCCGACCAGAATCGCCGTCGACGTCGTCGCGCAGGTGCTCGAACGCCTCATCGGGGAGCGTCTCACCGGTGCGAAGATAGTGATCGGCAGAGTAGGGAAGGTGCTCGACCTCGAGCGCCAGCCCTTCGCTGTTTGCCGCCGTTCTCGATGATCGGCAGCGCGGCATCGACGACCTCGGGCCCGATACCGTCCCCGGCGATGATGGCAATCTTCGCTCGCGTCACGACGCTCCTCCCTGGGCATCCTCGCCGCAGCTGACGCAATACCGCCAGCCGACATCCATGTCGGCGCCGCAAACCCGACAGGCTCCGACGTCCTGCCCCATGCCGCAGTGCGGGCAGAAGTTGATCATCATCCGCGGAGGGAGGACGCCCCCACAGAAGGGACAGCGCACCTGCGACTTGCCGGCATCGGCCGATTCGGTGACTGGCTGGGGCTCCGGTTCGGATTGCGGCGCGGCCCCGGCGCGCAGTTCAACGACGGGATCGGCTTCCCAGCGCGTCGGGGCCTGCGTCGTCCTCGTGACCCGCTGTCGCCTGTTCGATTTCCGGTCCCGGCTCCGCGCCAGGGGGCGCGTACCGCTTCTCCGGGTGCGCCTCCATCGCGCTCAGCAGAGGATCGGTGCGGAGGACGATGTGGGTGTCGCCGTACACGCGGAGGAAGGCGAGATCGGGGAGTGGCTTCTCAAGCTCGGTGAGCAGCGCGGCCTTGGCAGCGGGGTCAGCCTGGACGAAGTCCCCCTCGCCAGCGCAGAGTCGGAGCAGGAGAGTCTCATACTCCTCGGCGCTGTCCACGCCGAGCTCCCGGCGCACCAACCGGTAGGGCAGGATGGAGTCCATCAGCTCGTTGATGACGATCGGCTGGTGAATCCGTGGCGGCACCTGCCCCGAGAGCGTGCGCACCAGAAGCCGGAAGAGGGGGTCGAGTGAGGTCATGGGTGCAATTTCGTTCTACGGCGCGATTGTCGCCAGACGTATGATCGGCGCGGCAGCCCGGTGCGGGTGAATCTCGGGGCGGGCATACGCCCGCCCCTGGGCCAGCGAATCCGCGATGTGGCGCCGGACGATGAGCCCCTCTTGGTCAAGGAACTCCATGAGACGCGGCGGGGTCGCGGCATCGCCGTTTGAGGGGTGGGCGTATGCCCACCCCTCAGGTTGGCGCGACGCATGACCCCGCTCCCGTCATGCAGATTCATCCGCCCGCAATTCAATGGCCTCCCCGCGCGCCAACCGATCCGCCAGCACCCGATACACCGCATCGGCATCGTACTCGAGATACTGCCCCCGGCCGCGCTTGGTGGCCAGCCACTTCTCGAAGCCCGACGGAATGGCGCCATCGGAGGTGTGTTGCGCGGTGGCGGCAGCCACGGCGAGGTCGTTGGCGTATTCGTTCTTGGCGTGTCCCTTGTGGCCGCGGACCCACGTCCACTGGACCTCGTGCTTCCCCGCGGAGGAGACCAGCTGCTGCCAGAGAGGGAGATTCTCGATCGGTCCCCCCTTTCGCGTCCACCCGCGCGCCTTCCACGCCGGGACCCACTCCCGCATGCCCTTCACCAGGTACTCCGAGTCTGACACCAGCAGGACGCGCATCCGCTGTCCCTTGCCGGCCAGGAGTTGGAGCGCCGCGATGCCGCTGGCAAGCGCCATCCGGTTGTTGGTGGTATCGGCGGCGTGAAGGAAGAAGTCCCGACGCTGGACACCGCTCTTCGTGGCGGTTTCGATGAGACCCCCGGCTCCGCCAGGGGTTTGCCCCTCCTGGCCGTTTCCGAGACAGCTTTCGTCGAGGTGCACCACGGCGATGGCGAGTGGCTGTGTCATCCGTCGTTCCGGAGTACCTGGAACCATTCGATGTCCTTGAGCAGTATCTCCATCGTCTCTCCTGTCATCGGCAGCCGGGCATGAAAGGCTTCACCGCGGGGGCCGGCCGCGACACGGTCGGCAAGCACGATATACTCGGTCCCCCGGCGCTGCACGACGACCCGCAGCCCGTTGCGGCAGGCGTGTTCCAACTGGTCGTACTTTTCACTGTTCCAGCGCACCAAGACTCCTCAGGCGTCCCCCCTCTCCATCATATGGAGAGGGGGACAGGGGGTGAGGTCGAAACGCGGACGTGCCCCACAGTTCCCTTCACCAACTTCCCGATCACCGCCGCGGCCAGCGTCTTTTCCTCCTTCAGTGCGGCCAGCAGCCGGTCGAGGCGGTTCGGTGCCACCGCGAGGAGGAGCCCGCCCGATGTCTGGGCGTCGGCGAGCAGGATTCGGTCCGCCACGGCGACGTCTGCATCATAGGTAGTGAGGGCCGCAGCCGCCTCGGCATTGCGCGTGGTGCCGCCCGGGGTGATTCCTTCCTCCGCCATCTGGCGCGCATGCTCGAGTACCGGCAGATTCTCCACCCAGAGTTCCGCCGCGAGTTTGCTTCCCGCCAGGATGTTGCCGAGGTGCCCGAGCAGTCCGAAGCCGGTGATGTCGGTCGCGGCGCGGACGTCGGCCGCGCGGGCCGCGCGGGCCGCGCCGGCGTTCAGCGCGCGCATCGAGGCGACGGCGGACATGATATCTGTCTCAGTGAGCCGGTCGCGCTTGAGCGCGGTGGTCAGGAGTCCGGTGCCGAGCGGCTTGGTAAGGACCAGGAAATCCCCTGCCTTCCCTCCGCCGTTTGTCATCACTCGCTCGGGATGCACCTCGCCGGTCACGGCGAGGCCGAACTTCGGCTCGGCGTCGTCAATGGAGTGTCCGCCGAGGAGGAGGCAGCCCGCTTCCCGGGCGACCTCGGCCGCGCCGGCCATGACGTCGCCGAGTAGCGCGAAGGACAATCCGGTCCGGGGCCAGGCCACCAGGTTGAGGGCGAAGAGCGGCGTGCCCCCCATCGCGTAGACGTCACTCAGCGCATTGGCGGCGGCGATGGCGCCCCAGTTCCGCGCATCGTCCACGATCGGCGTGAAGAAGTCGGTGGTCGCAATCAGCGCCCGATCGGCGGACAGCTGAAAGACCGCGGCATCGTCGCGCGATGCGGCGTCCACCAGCACCCTGGGGTCCGCGATGCCGGGCAGGTGACGCAGGACCTCCGTCAGCTCGGCGCTGCCGAGCTTGCAGGCGCAGCCCGCGCCGTGCGACAGTGTCGTGAGCCGAACCCTCGGCCGTTCGTCGGCCTGCCCAACAGTCATTCGCGTTTCCCTCGCGGTGGAGTCATCCACGGTGAATCCTGCGGTCGCACTCGGTACGGCATTCCTCCTCGGCCTGGCGCACGCCATCGAGGTGGATCACATGATCGCCGTGACGGCGTTTGTCAGCTCCAGACCCACCCTCCGAACCGCGGCGGGTTTCGGGCTCCGCTGGGGATTGGGCCACTCGATCGCCGTGTTCGTGGCAGGTGGTGTCCTGATCGCCACCGGGCTTCGCTGGCCTGCTGGGTATGACCAGGCAGGTGAAGCGCTGGTCGGCCTGCTCCTGGTGGCGGTCGGGGTCTGGGCGATGCTTCGCGCCCGCAAGTTACATCTCCATCCCCCCGAGGAACACGGGGACCACGCCCACCTGCATGCTCACCGTACCGCTTCGGACGCACATACGCATGGACACCACGAGCACCCCGCACCGGTCCACCCGCCCGTCGGGCACCATCACCATCACGCGCCGAATCATGAGCGACACGGCATCACGATGGTCGGACTCATGCATGGCCTGGCAGGAACGAGCGCGGTGGTAGCACTGGTGCCGGTCACCCTGATGGACCGGAAGATGGTCGGGTTCGGCTACCTGGTGGCGTTCGGGCTGGGGACCGTCGTGGCGATGACCGCCTATGCCGTGGTGGCGGCGGTGGCGCTCCGCCGCGCCTCCGAAGGGTCGCTCACGTGGGGACGGATGCTGGGGCGATTCGTGGGTGCCGGGAGCATTGGCGTGGGGATGTGGTGGATATGGAAGGCAGTTGGATAGGCCGGGGCGTCGCCAACCAGCGAATGTGATCCTCTACCCGCCTGCCCCGCTGCCCCGCTGCCTCGCGGCCCCGCCAAGCAACGTTCGCAGTCCAATCAACGCCCGTTCTTCCTGCGCTGTCGCGCCGAACGACCCATCCTTCCGCTGCATGCCGATCAAGGCCGGCACGGCACGGGCGATCGCCGTCCTGGCTGGCGGGGTGTTGGCCACCATCAACGACTCCAGGGTATGGAACAGGTCGGCGTTGGCCCAGGTGCCGTCCTCCTGCTGGTTCTCCGCGATGAAGCGCGCGACCTTGATCGTCGCACCTCGGTAGAGCGGTGGAGCTATCGCTAGGGGGTGCAGCGCCGCGATCACGAGGTCCGGTGCGTAGTAGCCGCTCCACTCGTCCCAGACCTCCGCCAGCACCGACAGGCTGGTCAGGTGCCTCTTGACGCTCGCCTTCCCGGCAAGCCCCGCCATCAACACGGCCCGCAGCGCGAGACAACTGACGGCAAAACGCGCCTGTGCCTCCGCGCGGAAGGTCTTGCCGCAGGGCATCGTGATCGGTGCGAGTCGCTCCGTTTCCGGTGCCGGCGCGAAGAAACCGGCCAGGTAGTGGTCGCACGCCTTCTGCTCGTGGCGTGCCGGATGGCAGCCTTCGCCGAATGCCCCGGGCAGTTCCGCCAGCCCCAGCACCCAGGTGATGAAGCGGGCGGTCCCCGGTTCCTGCCCTGAGTGCCCCAGGTCCATCAACTCGATGGCTCGCCAGATGGTCGGGAGCGCGGCGCCACCGACACTGCCGTCTGCACGGAGGCCCTGTTCGAGCCCGGTGACGATCACTTCCCGTGCGGCCTCATCCCCCGGCACAGGGCGGCCGAGCGCTTCACGCGCCAGGATTGCCGCGCGAGAACTGCGCGGTGCGAAAAACTCCTCCAACCGCTCGATCGCGGCGGACGACCCGGGGCGACTCATGCGAGGATCAGGGCGAGGACGCCGCCCGCGAGAGCTCCGCGAATGCCACCGAGGAAGACGTGGGCCAGAGGAGGGAGGGGTGCCTCGTCCATGTTGGCTATCCGCATCCACCCGGCCCACTCAACCAGCGTTCCGATCAGCCCAAACAGCAGCCACCAGCCACCGTGTCCCAGGCTCGCGAACCAGAGTCCCGCGACCAGCGTGAAGATCAGAGCTTCGATGAAGTACGCGCCCGGCGCACGCCGCAACACCCGGCGACCTGGCTCGCGTGCGCCACCCGTCATCCTGCCCTCGACTGCCTCCCACAGGAGGAAGAAGGTCCACGCGGCCATCCAGCCGAGCACGACCCGCAGTAGTTGCATCGAGGCTACCAGCGCCTGCGGATCGAATCCGCCAGAATCAGTTGTCCGCGCACCATCACGCGAGACACCGCACGGGTATTCCGAATGTCAGCCAGCGGGTCCCTGCTCAGGATGACGAGGTCAGCGGCCTTCCCCGGCACCAGCGTCCCGAGCGAGTCGGCCCCAAGCAGCGCAGCCGCGTCGCGGGTGGCAGCCCTCAGCGCTTCGGCGGGAGTGAGTCCGGCACCGACTAGCAGCTCAAGCTCGAGATGTTCGCTCGCTCCCGGCACCAGCATCTGGTTCGAGGCGTCCGTGCCAGTCACGACCCGTCCGCCAGCCTGCTTGAACGCCCTCACGAACAGGTCCTGCATGGGGCGCCCTTGGCGGAACGCCGCGAAGTCTGCTGCCGTCCACCCAGCCCGGCTGACCATCTCGGGAACATTCCACGCGGTGCGTTGAGCGGCCGGTACCGAGCCCAGGTCGGGGTTCGCGGCAGAGGCGGTGTCGTCCAACTGACTGAAGACCTGGTGGAGCGCCAGCGTCGGCACCAACGTCACCTTTGTCTCGGCCAGTTGCCCAGCGAGACGAGTCAGGGTAACGGAGTCGAGCGTCGCCCAGCTCCTCTCGAAGGCCGTCCACCCCGCCCAGAATCCGTTCTTGTGTGCGGCGAAGAGTGGGTCCGCCCGACCCGCCGCTTCCGGCACGCCGCTCAGGTGTTCAATCGACGCGACTCCGATCTTGCCGGCGGTCAACGCGTCGGTCAGGCCGAGATGCGCGGCCACCGGCATCCTGAAGGTCCGCGCCTCATCGACGATGGCCTCCATGAGTTCGGGAGTGATGCGGGTGTACGCCTTGATGAAGTGGGCGCCGGAGACGGAGAGGCGGTCGACCGCCTGCCGCGCGCCGCGGGTGTCGGTGACGGCGGTCGCGTTTGAATAGGTGGCCGGGGTACCGTCGATCATCGCACCGGCCACGTAGATCCGTGGGCTCAGCCCGCCGCCGAGGTCAGCGGCCTCCGACAGGGCGAAGATGCTGTCCTGCTCGTTGTGGACGTCCCGGACGGTGGTGACACCGTACGCGACGTAACGAGCAAGCGCCCAGCGGGCGACATGCGCGTGCGCATCGATGAGCCCGGGAATGATCCAGTTGCCCGACACATCCACCTGCTTGGTGCCGCGGGGGATGAGGACGTTTTCCCGTGGCCCCACCGCTTCGATGGTGGCGCCACGCACCAGCACGACGCCATCTCGGATCGGCGTGCCGCCGCGGCCGTCGAGAATGGTGGCGCCCATCAGGGCAGTCCGTGGCGGGCCCTTTTCGGCGCAGGCGCCGAGGAGCAGCACACCGAGGACGACACTCGCGACGGCTCTTGTCGCTCTGGTCATGGGGGATCTTCCAGGCATTGGCCTGCCGTCGGAGATGGAGTGAGCGGGGTTGGTGGAAAAGCGCCCCGGGGTGGCCGGGGCGCTCGAGGAATCTACTTCCCTCTCTTCTTCACCGGCGTCCGCTTCTTGACCGGCGCCTTCTTCTTCGCGGTCTTCTTCACCGCGCTCTTCTTGACCGGCGGCTTCTTCTTGGCGGCTTTCTTCACCGGCGCCTTCTTCTTGGGGGCCGCCTTCTTCTTCGCGGGCGCCTTCTTCTTCAGTGGCTTTTTCGCAGCCACCTTCTTCGGCGTCGCCTTCTTGGGGCTGGCCTTCTGGGGGGCCGGGGGTTTCGGCGGTGGCGGTGGGGGCGGCGGAGTCGGCACCTTTTGGGGTGACATCGGCATGGGATCCATCCATCCCGCCCCGGACCAGCCCATCTCCATAGTACTCATCGGGTATTCCTCCGCCTGCTGGTGCGACGCCCCCCGTCGCCGGACCGCGCAGCTCGCGCGGGCGTAATTTCATCCCTAATTACTCGCACTTCCGGTGAGGTTGTGCAAGCACCTGGGCGCAGAAGCAGGATGCCCGATGGCTATCCACTGGGCTCTGACGGATGGCGTGCCGGGCTGGAATCGATCTTAACGGATTATTTCACAATGACTTACGTGGTCGTTTGGGAGGCGGTGGGCTCTCGCCCGCCCCTGGGACTGGCGAAATTGCGACTCCGGCCCCTTTGTCCTTTCCGCCTCCTCCCCAGCTGTCCGAGTCCCCATTCTCTTTACCTCGCTCGTCGGCTCCTTTCTCCCACCCCGCGCCTCCTTTAGTTTCCCACGCGTGATCCGCCCCCGAATTCTCTCCCTGATCTTCCTCGCACTCCCTACCCTTCTCTGGGGGCAGACGGCTGTTGAGGTGCAGGTCACCCCCGCGCAACTCAATCTCAAGGTGGCGCAGAAGGAGCGGCTCTTCCTGAGCGCCTATGACGCCGATGGCAATCTCCTCACTGCCCCGGTGTTCAGCTTCGCGGTGTCCAAGGCGGGCATCGTGAGCGTGGACAGGGAGGGCACCGTCGTCGGGGTGGCCGCCGGCAAGGCGACTATCGAGGTCCGTTCCGGTTCCGGCACCGCGGCTGTCACCGTTACGGTTGTCGGCGCCCCGCCGAAGCCCCGTGAGCCGGAGCCCGCCCCGGTGCTTCCCGCGGGGGCGCGTCTCGTGCCGACATCCGATTCCCTCTGGCTGCTCCGCCTGGAGGCCTCGCGGGTCTCGATGGCGCTGGTCGTGCCGGGCGGCTCAGGGCTCGGCCAGGTCCAAGTCGCCTGGCGCTCCACGGCCCCCGATATCGTCTCGGTCGATCGAAACCGGCGAGGTCATCGCGCACCAGTTCGGCGCGGCGCAGGTGGTCGGGACCGGATTCGGTGGCCTGACCGGCGTGGTGCAGGTGATTGTGCGTGATGACTCACTCGCAGTCACTCCCCGAGCGACTGACCATCCCGGTGGGCGGCGTCGATTCGGTGCAGGTGTCCATCCCGGCACAGGGTGGGCGCATCCTGAAGTACGGCCTCGCCTGGCGGAGCGGCGACTCCTCGATCGTCAGCGTCAGTCGTGATGGTCAGGCGCGCGGCGTCACGCCGGGCGAGACCCACATGCTCCTGACCGGCTACGGCCAGCAGCGTGCCGTGCGAGTGACCGTTCACCCACCGATTGAACGCCTCCGGCTGGCGCCCGCGCCGAACGCGCCGATCAAGCTCACCCCTGGCTCCACCACAGCGTTCGTCCTGCAGGCGCTGGCCTCTGATTCCACGCCCGTTGCCGCCGACTACGAGTGGGTCGTGGGTGACACTACCGTGGCCTCGTTCGACCCGGTCGCCCGCCAGTTGACCGCCGAAGGCCTGGGCCGCACCACGCTCGGCATGACGACCTTTGGGTTCGAGCCCACTGTCTGGGAGATCGAAGTCGTGGCGGGTGGGCTGGCCTTCGAGCGTGAGCGGATCCGCCTCCTTCCTGGAATGACCGACTCTGTTGCCTTGTCGATGCTCGATGCCGAGGGCCGGTCCATCGGAGCGCCGAGCGCGGTCGAGTACACGGTCGACCGGCGCGATGTGGCCACGATCGACAGCGCCGGGCGTTGTGACGGCCATCGGCGTTGGTGGGGCGACCATCACCGCCCGGACCCCCTGGGGCACCACCGCCACCACCCGCCTGTTCGTGACCGACGACCTTCTGCTGAGCGTGCGTCGCGGCGCGGGCGCAGACATCATCCAGCTCGACCCCGCCGATGTTGGCTCCATTGTGCCACTGCTGGCGAACGGCAACCTGAATCAGCAGGCAGTCTGGTCGCCCGACGGGACTCGCCTGGCGTTCAGTGGTACCGCCGAGGGCAACACCGACATCTACGTGATGGATGCCGACCGGAAGAACCTGTCGAGGCTGACGACGGGACCAGAAGAGGATTCAGAGCCCGCCTGGTCTCCCGATGGCGGGACGATCGCCTTCACCTCGCTCCGCAGTGGCTCGCCGCAGATCTGGGCGATGAACAGCGATGGCACCGGTGTGCGGCAGCTCACCGAGGGTGCCGGGACCAACACCTCGGCTGCGTTCCGCCGGGACGGTCGGATGATCGCCTTCATCTCGACCCGCGACGGTAACGCCGATCTCTTCGAAATGGAGAATGAGGGCGCGGCGCCGCGGGCCATCACCCGCACCCCCGAGGCCGAGTCACATCCGGCGTATTTTGCCAATGGAGACATCGCGATTGTGGTGACACGCCCCGGGCGCGGCGACATCCTGCGCATCCGGGCCGGCGACGGGCAGCGGATCATGCTGCAGTCGGTGCCGGGGACCATCACCTCACTTGCACTCGCCCCCGATGGCGGCACGCTGGCCTTCTCCCTCGTGAGGCCTGCGGCCGACCCGCAGTCAGCTCCGGTCGTTTCCTTCCAGCTGAAGGGGCTGACTCCGGATCTCGCGCCGCTCGAGCTGGAGATTCCGGGGGACGTCGTCTCCGCCTCCTTCCAGAGGAGCCGGTGAGGGCGCTCGTCCTGCCCAAGTTGGGTGGGTGGGAGGACCTGGTCGTCGCGGAGGTGCCTGCGCCGGCCATCAGTCGCCCCAACGACGTTCGGGTGCGGGTCCACACCGCCGGCATCAACCATCTCGACCTCTTCATCCTGGGCGGTCTGCCCGGCATCACGTACAGCTTTCCGCATATCGTCGGGAGTGACGCGGCCGGGGTGATCGAATCGGTGGGTGCTGCGGTGACGGGCTGGAAGGTCGGCGATCGGGTGATGATGAACCCGGGCATCGGGTGCAATGAGTGCGAACTCTGCGCCGCCGACCAGCAACCCCTCTGCCGCAACTACCGCCTCCTCGGCGAGCACGTGCCGGGGACCATCGGGGAGTTCGTGGTCGTCCCGGCGGGCAACCTCGCCCGGATTCCCGAGGCGATGCCGTGGTCGCAGGCCGCCGGGTTTTCCCTCGTGGCGCTCACTTCCTGGCGGATGATGATGGCTCGCGCGAACGCTCCGGGCCGGCGAGACGGTGCTCATCTGGGGCATTGGCGGGGGCGTGGCGCAGTGCTGTCTGCAGATTGCCAAGATGATCGGCGCTACCGCCATCGTCACCAGTTCCTCCGACGAGAAACTTGAGCGCGCCCGCGCGATGGGCGCCGATCATGTCCTCAATCACGCGCGCGAGGACGTGCCGAGGGCGGTGCGCGCCATCACCGGCGGACGCAACGCAGATGTGGTGGTGGACAACGTCGGCGAGGCGACCTGGCAGACATTCACTGCGGGCGCTCGGCCGCGGCGGCCGGCTCGTCACCTGCGGCGGTACCACCGGCCCGATGGTGACGACCGACGTACGCAAGCTCTTCTGGTACCAGTGGGACATCCTGGGCAGCACGATGGGCGGTGACCGGGAGTACCAGGAAGTGGCACGCCAGGCCGCGCGAGGGTCGGCTCTGGCCGGTGGTGGATTCGGTGTTCTCGCTGTCGGAAGGGGCAGACGCCTTCCGCCGCATGGCCGATGGCGCACAGTTCGGCAAACTCGTGATCGAGGTGGCACCGTGAACGACCTCTGGGATCGGCTCTCGTACGGCATGGAACAACTCAGCTTCTTCCTTCCCGCGATCATCGGTGCCGGCGTCCTCCTCCTGGCCGGGTATTTCGTGGCGCGCCAGGTCGAGAAGTGGGTCGATCGCACCCTGATGAAGCTCAACTTCAACCGCGTGGCCCAGGAGGGTGGGCTCGCGGAAGTGATGGAACGTGCCGAACCGTCCCTCGATCCGGTGCATGCCGTCGGGAAGCTGGCCTTCTGGCTCGTGATGCTCGTGGTCATTCTCCTTTCCAGCACCGCGCTGGGGCTCGAGAGCATCAACGAGATGTTCGGGCTGATGCTCGGCTTTCTCCCGACGCTCATCAGCGCGATCGTCATCGTCATACTCGGCATCGTGGTCGGGGAGTTCCTGCGCGGGTTGATCGTCGCGTCCGCGGGAAAGGTGGAAGGCGTACCCACGCTGGCCCGGGTGTCGAAGGGGGTCGTCGTGATGATCGCGGTGTTCATGGCGGTGCAGCAGGTGGGCGTCGCGGAGGACATCGTCACCACCGCCTTCACGCTCATCCTCGGTGCGGTGGCCCTCGGCACGGGGCTGGCGTTCGGGATCGGGAACACAAAATTGGCGGGTGAGATCACCCGCCGGTGGTACGAGGAGGGACGCCGGAAGCGGACGGAACGCACCCGGTCAACCGATCCGAAGCCGGAGGAGTAACCCCTCACCCCCTGACCCCCTCTCCCTCCGGGAGAGGGGGAAACTCACAAGGCGTCACCCCCGCGAAGGCGGGGGTCCAGTGAGCAGGCAGCTGGATTCCCGCTTGCGCGGGAATGACGAGGAAGCCAGGTTCGGCCCTGATCGTCACCCCGGCGAAAGCCGGGGTCCATTGCCTTGGAGCGAACATGGATCCCGGCTTGCGCCGGGATGACGGGACTGGCCCCGTTTCCCCGCCTACCTGACGTCGAACATGTAACTGTTGAGGTACTGGATGGTGGCGGTCTTCTCCGCCACCTGGAAGGCCAGCAGGTCGCCGCTGGTCACGAGCCCGATCAGGCCGCGCGCGTCGGTCACCGGCAGGTGCCGGATCCGCTTCCCGCTCATGATGGCGCCACACTCTTCAATGCTGGTTTCCGGCAGGCAGGTGATGACGGGTGACGTCATCACCTCCCGCACCTTCGTGTCCGCCGGACTCCGCCCCGCCGCCACGACCCGCCGCAGGATGTCTCGTTCCGTGAATACGCCGATCAGCTCCGCGTCATCCAGGACGACGAGTCCGCCGATGGAGTGCTGGTTCATCATCTGGGCGGCGGCGAGGACGGTATCGGATGGGGCGATGGAGATGACGTCGCCGCTCTTGCGAGCGAGCAGGTCGCGGACGGTGGGCATCGGCGCGCTCCTGAGGGGGTTGCACCGATAGTACGTAGTCGGCGCTGGGACCGCCAGCGCGGGCCCAAGACTGGCCCTAGCGTCGAGAACGCCGGATGACGGCGGCAGCGACAGCCGCGAACACCGCTGCGATGGCGATGGCCACAATGGGCCATGGCCCGGAGTCACCACCCTCGGCGCCCCGACCGGTGATGATGGCCGTCGCGACGCCCAGGCCCGTGATCCCGGCGACGAGCGCCGCGGCGATCCGGCGTCTGGGCGGCACCGTGACCGACTCCTCGCCGATGGCGATCGCGGCGGCGGCGCGGAGATCCTCCTTGCTGGTGCCGGGGTACTGCGTCTCGAACTTCTCGACCTCCGCCTTCAGGCGCCGGCCGAGGTCCTGCGCCCGCGCCGACGCGGGGCGCTGGGGCGGAACAACTACCGGTACGAATGCCATCTAGAACTCCCGCTTCTTCATCTCCTTGAAGAGCCGTCGAGTCTCCGAGTCCATCTCCTCGGGCTTCTGGCGGAGGGTGGAGTCGTACTGGGCGGCGCGCTCGGCCACCGGGGGCTTGATCTTGGCGGCGTTCTTCTGGGCCAGTCGGGCAATCCGCTGGTCGTCTTTCTTGGACATCGGGCCTCCGTATCAGGGTCTCCGGGAAATCTAAGAGGGTGGGCGCCGATAGCGCAGGAAGATCATCCCGTCGGGCCGGACCTCCTTGACCAGCACCGCCTCCGGGCTCGCCGCCAGCGCATAGCCGTAGCCATTGAAGGAAATCGATTCGACCAGCCGCCCGTCCCGCCCGATCACCTGGTAGCGGCGCACGGTGTCGGGAATCACGCGGCTCTTTTCCAGCCAGACCATGCCGTCGCCCCCTGTGAAGGCCTCGTCGAACGGCGGCTTGACCGGGCTGAACGGTACTTTCTCGGCGGCGGACCGGAGCTCCGGGGGGAACTTCCGGAGGAACGCCTCCCGATCGGACACGGTGATGGTGAAGACCCGGTCCGGGAGCTTCTGTCCCTTCTGCAGCTTCCCGTCCGGTCCGATCCAGTCGACCCGGTTGGGATAGACCCGCGCCACCCAGACGCTCCCGTCGGCCAGGACGCCCCAGTGATCCTCCCCACTGAAGACCCGGCGCTCGAACCGGCGGCCGGCGTCGCCGTCCACCTCGGCCAGGTCGAGCGGAGAGAGGCGAAAGAGCGTGTCACCGCGCGAAAAGTCGAGCGGGAAGCGGACCACCACGGCGGAATCGCGCTTGCCGCTCCCGTCGGGACCGGGCGGGGGATTGAACTGCACATACCAGTTGCCCTGGCCATCGCGGGCACGGGGGAGGTTTCCGTTCGTGACTTCCGGCGTCCCGATCGCCGCGGCGTACTTGCCCTCCAGGGTCCAGGCCGTCAGCCGTCGGAGTGCCCAGTCGCCCACGTAGAACCCCTCTCCCGATGTGAAAAGCGAGAATGGGCCCTCGAACGGCTGTTTCATCCCCTTGCCGAGCTCGGTGACTGATCCGTCGGAGAAGTCGAGCAGTACGACCCGCTTGTTCACCGGAGAGAGAACGGCCCACCGGTCGCCGCCGAGCCATGTGCCAGCGGTGGCCTCGAAGAGCGTCGTAGGTATAGAGTCGGCCTCGGGGCCGAGGGCGATGTCAGGGGCGTCGGCGGCCTTGGGGCCGCAGGCGGCCAGGACGAGGAGGGCGCGAGGAGGGCTGGCCGGGCGAGGGTGGAGGTGGCGCATTCTGGGAATCTATAGAATCGACCGCCGCTCCGCCTTTTGTCATTGCGAGGCCGCCCGGCGGCCGAAGCAATCTCGATCCTGGCCTGCAACCATTTGCGCGTGAAGGCATCAAAGGAAGTACAACAAGAAAGGAGGTCCCGATGGTCATGCTCGCCACAGATTCCCCGATTCCCACCTTTCGGCTGGTGGATGACAACGGGGCCTCCGTCGGCCGTATCGTCCTTCCGGTCGCGGAGCGGATCAGCGGACGCGGCGCGGAGACGATCTTTCTCCAGCGCGACTCGCCCTTCCGACGGCGGATCCGGTCCCCGAAGTCAGCGACGGAGAGCTCCCTCACCCGGCATTAACAGGTGAGGGAGTTTGATATTGGACCTTTCACCCCTCTCCCTCCGGGAGAGGGGAAGGCAGAATCCGTACGGAGACCTTTGCGTCTCTTGGCGTCTTTGCGTTGAAAAGCTGTTGACGCAAGACCCACACGAAATTGCGTTCCTGTCGATAGCGGGTGGCCATACGGCCCCCCCGCCTCAGCCCCGCTCTTGCGACCCGCGGCTCCCCGCGCATCCTCCTTCCCTGAACCCACCCCATTCGAGTCAGGTCCGTGTCGCGACGCCTGTTCCTGCGCCCCCTCCTGTCCATGTCGCCATGGTGTTCGGCGCCTGGTCGTCCGGCTGACCTGCCGGCCCAGCAGCCCAAGGCCCCGGTCCAGAAGCTGACCAAACCCGACGCCACCTTCGACGAGCCGTTCACCCAGGTAGCGGGCTCCGGGAGCTCAAGACCGGCGACCTCATCGTGGCTGACATGCGGGATCGGACCCTGCAGAAGATCAACCTGAAAACCGGCGCGGCCACGGCGCTGTCGCGCGAGGGGAGCGGCCCGACCGAGTATCTCTTCCCCACCGGCGTCTACGCGCTGCCCGGTGACAGCACCGGCATCTACGACATGGGCAACCAGCGCTACCTCCTGCTCGACCCCACCGGCAAGGCGGTGACGCACCTTCGGATGGACGAAGGGAACAGCGGTGGCGGGATGATGATCCTCCGCGCGGCAAGCGGGGCCGACGACAAGGGCCGCCTCTACTACTCCACACGAGGGCGAGCAGCGTGGCGGTGGAATGGATGGCGGCCCCCCGGAGTTTTCCGATTCCGGCCGGATCGTGCGCTACGACCGGGCCGCAAAAAATTCGACACCCTCGGCGTCGTGATGGTGCCGAAGCCCATCGTCGAGGCGAGCGGGAGTGCAAACAACCGGTCCGTCAGCATCCGGCGGGTGCCGATGGCACCGGAGGATGCCTGGGGCGTGGCGCCCGACGGGCGCATCGGGGTGGCCCGCATCGCCACCGACGAGGTGCAGTGGTGGCTCCCCAACGGCAAGCGTGTCACGGGGCCGCCGTTCCCTTCACGCCGATCAAGGTCGCCGAGGCCGACAAGATCGCCTGGCAGGCGCTGCGGCGCGCGGCGGCATCATGTCAACAACAACAACGGCCAGAATACCGTCAGCCCGGCGCCGAGCACCCCGGGCCGATCGATCCCGTCGATCCAGTGGCCGGCCACCAAGCCGCCGTTCCCCGCCAACGCCGTCCGCGTCGCGCCGACCGGCGAGCTCTGGGAACTCCGCTCCACCCCGGCGAACGACCCTCTGCCGCTCTATTACGTGTTCGATTCCTCCGGCAACCTGGTCGAAGCAGGTACGGCTGCCGGCCCAGCCCGGCTCGTCGCGTTCGGGAATGGCGTGGTGTACCTGGTGCGGCGGGATGCGGATGACCTCGAATACCTGGAGCGGTACCGGCTATAGACCCCTCACCCCCTACCCCCTCTCCCTCCGAGGAGAGGGGGCACGTGGGTCGCCCATTGTCGTCGTTCTTTGCGCCCTTCGCGATTCCTTTGCGCCTTTGCGGTAAGGGCTTTTCACCGCAAAGACGCGAAGAGACGCCAAGGCCGCAATGCCACACCCACTGCCGCTGACATCGCGAGAGAGCGTCATGAGGTCGACTCGTTTTTGTACTCGTGTTGGCCGTCGTCGTGGGGTGTGGCGACAAGGGCCCGAAGCTCGATGCCCCGGTCGTCACCACGCTTCCCAACGGCGCGGTCGAAGTCAAGAACACGCGGGCCGAGCGGGTGGGCCGATACCAGTGGCTGGAAGCTGGTCGAGCTCTACCGGGTCGGCGGCATCGACGCCGAGGGGCTCGGGCCGGAGGAACTGGTGGATCCGCAGAGCGTGGCGCTCGACGCCGCGGGCGGCATCTACGTGGCCGACCAGAAACCGTCGGTCATCAAGCAGTTCGGCCCCGACGGCCGGTACGTCCGGAGCTTCGGACGGGAGGGGGGCGGGCCGGGCGAGTTCCAGGTCGCGTTCATCGCCGCGGCGCCGGGGGCGCTCGCGCTGCACGACCCGCGGTCGAGCCGGACCAGCGTCTTCGATTCCGCCGGCAAGTTCCTCCGGAGCTGGCCGTCGAGCTGCTGCTACTGGTCGAGCATCATGGTCAGCCGAGACACGGTCATCCACGTGCCGACCTCCGGCCCGGGCACCGGCGATGGGGAGCCGGACGATAACTACTTCCTCCGGTACGGCTCGACGGGACGTTCGTGGACACGATGGCGATCCTTACCCGTCGCCCCAGCGACCAGAAGTACTGGACGCTCCCGGGCGGGAGCGGGGCAACAGGATGTCGATGATGACGGCGATCCCGTTCGCGCCCGACGACTCGGGCCGCTCGACCCCGCAGGTGGCGCCGTCGTCGGCTGGACTGCGGAGTACCGGTTTCACGCCACGGCCAACGGCCTCGACACCACGCAGGTCGTTTCGCTCTGCGCACCGCGGGCGACCCTCGCCGACGAACGCCGCCTACAGATCCGCGACTCGATGGTCGATGTACGCGAAGCAGTTCGACCAGAAGGCGGTGGAGGACGCGTTCAAGCTCTCCGACATTCCGACCGTGGCGCCGTACTTCCGCTCGCTCCAGGTGGACGGCCGGCGCAACCGGTGGGTGCTCCTGGACGACGGTGGCAGTCGCGCCAATGCGCGGTTTGATGTATTCGACTCGACTGGTGCCTATTTGGGCGCGGTGCCCGTCCCACGTGAGTTTGGGGACTCCTGGCGGACGGTGTGGGGTGTCGATCGCGTCGCAACGATAGGGGAGGACGCGGATGGGTTGCCGGTGGTGGTGGTGTATGGAATCGAGAAACCCTAGGGGCGTCCGTCACCCCGGCGAAAGCCGGGGTCCATGTTCCGGGCTTCTGCATCGGTTTGTCACATTCCGCGTTCGACCGGGCGCAACGAGGGGGTGGGCATACGCCACCCCTGGGACAGCGAATCCGCGACTCTGCACCTATGGCCAAACCATGGTGTTCACCATGGTTTCTCTCGTAGTCTCTTGTAGCTCTTCGACCGCGACTGTCTCCTCATCCCGGACGAAATCGTGAATTCACCTTGATAGGGGTGGGCATATGCCCACCCCTATCCGGTGGCCATTCGGGCCGTCCCCCCCCGGCGAATCTCGTGGTCCAAGAGGATGGATCTTCGCCATTGCGACCCTCGCCCTCCGCGGTGCATCATTTCGAGAGTCGGATTCCCTGCCATCCCAGGATTGCCATGCGCCGAACCGCCGCCCATCGGAGTTGGACTCTTCTTCTCTGCCTGACCGCCGCCCTTCCCGCCTGCACCGACGAATCGGCTGAGGCCAAGGATGCTGCCGCTGATTCGACCGCCGCACTGCCCTCATCGCTTTCACTCCCGGTTGTTGGGCGTGAGGTGCGCCAGGGCGATCTGGTCCTCAGCGTCGTCACCACGGGGCAAGTCCGCTCGGATGCCGTGGCCGAATTGAAGTTTGAAGCTACCGGTACGGTGGAGGCGGTTCTCGTACGTCCCGGCCAGGTGGTGAAGAAGGGCGATCCGCTGCTTCGCCTCGACCCGCGCCCATTCGATCTCGCGGTGCAGGAGGCACAGGCCAGCACCGATCAGGCCGAGATGACGTTCCTCGATGCCATCGTCCCCGACTCCCTCGTCACCGGCGAACCTCCCACTCCCGAGCGCCGCAAGAACGCCATGGCCCGCAGCGGGCTCCTCGGCGCCCGCGCCCGCCTCGGCAAGGCGCAGCTCGACCGCGAACGCTCGGTCCTGACTGCGCCGTTCGACGGCGTGGTGGACCGGGTGGACGTGGCGAACGGTGAGCGGGTATCGGTGGGGCAGGACGCCGCCACCGTGGTGGACCTCCGCCACCTCCGCATCGAGGCGCAGGTGCTGGAGCACGACCTTCCGCTCATCCGCATCGGTGGACTGGCGGTCGGTGACCACCGCGGCCGCCCCCGGCAAGGAAGTCATCGGTCGGATCGAGGCGGTGCTGCCGCTGATCGATTCCACCACCCGCTCCGGCCGCGCCCTTGTGGTGGTACCCAGCGGTAACGGTGCACTCCGCCCCGGGATGTACGCCGACCTCCGGCTCGAGGCCACGCGCCTCCCCGGCCGCATCCTGGTGCCGAGCGCGCCGTCATCGAGCGCGACGGACGGCCGCTGGTTTTCGTGGTGAAGGGGGGCCGCGCGCAGTGGGTGTACATCAATCCCGGTCGCAACAACGGCGTGGATACCGAGGTGCTCCCCGACTCCTCGTCGAACCAGATTCCCGTCGCCATCGGTGACACGGTGCTGATCGAGGGGCACCTCACCCTGACGCATGACGCGCCGGTGAAGCTGGTATCGGACGAATGACGCTAAAGGAATTGTGCCTCGCGTCCCCCCTCTCCCGGAGGGAGAGGGGGACAGGGGGTGAGGGGTTCGGAGGGCGAGGGAACCAGGGCGGCGAGGCTCGACCTTGAGTCTCTCTTCGTCCGCAGTCGCCCGCCCCGTCTCCACCATCGCCGCGGTCCTGGGGCTCGTTCTCCTTGGCAGCGTCTCGCTGGGCCGGCTGCCGGTCGCGCTTCTCCCCGACGTCACCTTGCCGGTGCTCACCATCCGTACCGATCTCCCCGGCGCCGCGCCGCCGGAGGTGAGCCGGTTCGTTGCCGAACCGATCGAGGAGGCGATCGCCGCCACGCCGGGGCTGGTGGAGCTCCGTTCGATTGCGCGGACCGGCGAGCTGACCACCACGCCCGTTTCGCCTGGGGCACCGACATGGCGTCGACGGTGCTGACCGTGCGCGAACGGCTCGACAACGCCCGCGGCCGGCTCCCCGAACAGCCACCCGTCCGACACTGCTCACCAGCGATCCGGGCGAGCGCCCGATCGCCGTGCTGGCACTGACCGGCCCCGGCGACCTCCGCTCGGTGGCCGGACCGCCGAAGACGTCCACGCCCGGCGGCTGGAACAGCTGGCCGGCGTGGCCAGCGTGGCGGTGGTCGGCGCGCCGAAGGACGAGATCCGCGTCGACGTGGACCCGCCCGGATGCGCGCGCTCGGCCTTTCGCCCAACGACATGGCGCGCGCCATCGCGGCCGCCAACGCGACGGCTCCCGGCGGCACGATCCGCCGAGGGCAGTTCCGCTTCTCCGTGCGGGCGCTTACCGAGTTCCGCACCGCTCAGGAAGTCCGCGAGACTCCTGTCGGCCCCGCGCGCGCGGCATCCGGCTCGCGGACATCGCCACGGTCACCCTCTCCACCGCCGACCCGCTCACGATCGTCCAGCTCGACGGCGGCCCGGCCGTCGGGCTGGTCGTATATAAGGATGCCGGCTGCCAACACCGTCGCCGTCACCCGCGACTCTACGGCTCGATCGCCCAGCTGGACGAGGAGTTCCCCGACATCCGGATGACGGTGGTGGCGGCGCAGGCCCGGTTCGTCAACGACGCCCTCTCCAACCTGGGCCAGGAGATCGTCGTCGGCGGATTCCTCTCGCTGCTGGTCATCCTGGTCTTCCTGCGCGACTGGCGCGCCTCGCTCGCGATCGGCCTCATCGTTCCCCTCTCGGTGATGGTCGCGCTGGTGGTGCTCCAGCTGCTCGACGTCACCGTCAACATCCTTTCCCTCGGCGGGCTGGCCCTGGCGTCGGCCTCCTGGTGGACAACGCCATCGTGGTGGCCGAGGCCACCCGGGCTCCGGATGAGGGGGTGGAGCCCGTCGCCGCCGCTCGAGCCGCCGCGGAGGAGGTGGCAGGCCCGCTGATCGCCGGCACGCTGACCACCATCCTGGTGTTCGGGCCGATCGTCTTCGTCCGAGGGCCTCGCTGCGGCGCTGTTCCGCGACCTGCTCGCTCAGCGTCGTGACCTCGGTCTCGGCGTCGCTGATGCTGGCGCTGACCCTGATGCCGGTGATGATGGCGCGTCGCGCCGCGCACGCAGCCGGTCGCGACTGGGCCGGTCTGGGGCGCCAGCCTACGGTTCGCGCCTGATGCGACCGCTACGAGCGGGGCATGGCGTGGTCGCTCGACCATCCGCGGCGCGTGTTCGTCATCGCGCTCGGCCGGCGTCACGGTGATGATGGTCCACGGCTCCTGGCTGCCGAAGGAAATCCTGCCGCAGGTGGACGAGGGCATCGCCGTGGCCGACCTGACGCTGCCCGAGGCACCGCCATCGAGGAGACCGCCGGCAGGCCGCGCGGATCGAGGCCGCTGCGGCGGCGCTGGGCAGCGGAGGTCTACGCCGCGGATCGGCCCCGCCACCGACGAGGAAGTCCTCGCCGGCGCCGACCCCGGCTCGCCCGCCACGGCGCAGCTGATCATCCCGGTCCCCGACGGCAGGGAGCCGCGGAGTTCGCGGACCGCTCCGCGCGTCTGGTCCCCGACCTGGCGGCTGGTGCCCTGGCGCTCGACCTTGCCGGGCAGTCGGAGTTCGGCTGCCTGATCGGTCGCGAGGGCCGCCTGGTGCGGGTCGAGGTCGGCGCGCCGCGCGCGCGACCGCCGCGGCGTGGGCCGACACGGTGCGCGCCGCGCTGGCGACGCTCCCGCGGCTGACCGACGTGCGCGACGCCTGCGCGGACCCAGCCGATGGTCGAGATCACGCTGGAGCGGCACCGGATCGCCCAGCGCGGCATCGCTGTGCAGGCCGTGGCCCAGGCGCTGGCCGGCGGGCTCGGTGGCGTCAGCGCGAGCGAGCTGCGCGAGACCGATCGGCGCACCCCGATCACGGTCCGGTTCGCCGGCGAGGCCAACGAGGACCTCGCGGCGGCGCTCCGACCCCGATCAAGGGCGTCCCGGTCGGAGAGCTGGTGAGCGTGCACGAACCGCGGGCGCCGATCGAGGTGGTGCGGGTCAACCAGCGCCCGGTCCCCGTGGTCGAGGCCGCGGTCGAGTCGGGCGGCACCGCGCGCGCCAGCAGCGATGTCGCCGAGCTGCTCGGCAGCTTCGTCGTGCCGGCCGGCGTCCGCTGGACGTCTGACCGGCGCCGACGACGAGCAGCGGCGGACCACTCGGAGCTGACGCTGGTGGCGGTGCTGGCGGTGGCGCTGGTCTTCCTGGTCCTGGCCGGTGAGTTCGCCTCGTTCACGACCCCGATGCTGATCATGCTCACCGTGCCGCTGGCGGCGGCGGGCGGCATCATCCTGCTCTGGCTCACCGGCCAGAGCCTCAACGCGGTCTCGCTGATCGGCCTCGTGGTGATGGTCGGCATCGCCGACAACGAGGCGGTCGTCAAGCTCGATGCGATCCAGCGATTCCGCGAACAGGGCCACTCGCTCCGACGAGGCGATCCTGCTCGGCGGTCGCCAGCGGCTCCGGGCCATCACGATGACGCTGCTCACGACCATCGCCGGCGTGCTGCCGCTGGTCTTCGGCTGGGGCAGTGGCGGCGAGCTGCTACCAACCGCTCGCGGCGGGCGTCATCGGCGGCTCGGTGACCGCGCTCGCTGGTGACCTTCTTCCTGCTGCCGACCGCCTACGCGGTGGTCGAGCGACGAGGCGGCCGGAGCCCGGAAGCGCCGGGGTGCGCCGAGACATGATCCGCTGGGCGGCGGGCCGTCCGGCGGTGGTCTGCGTCGCTCGCGGCCGGGCTGCCTGGCCGGGGCGGTGGCGTTCACGCGGCTGCCGCTCGCCACCAAGACCCGGGTCGAACCCCGCGATCAGCGTCAGCGCCACGTGGCGCGGCTCCTCTCCCGAGGTGATGGAGACCTACCTCACCTCGCCGATCGAGGCGGTGATCCAGTCGGTGCGCGGGGTACGGAAGATCCTCCCGCGAGTCCACCGAGGGCCGGAGCTCGGTGACGGTCGAGCTCGACCCCACTGTCGACGTCACGATGGCGCGCCTCGCGATCCTCGAGCGGATGGAGGCACTCCGCCCCGAGCTGCCCACCGGCGCCCGCAACCTCATGCGTCGGGCCTACGTGCCCGACGACCTGCGAGAGTCGCCGCTGCTCGAGCTCAATGTCACCGGGCCGTACACCCGGCGCGCTGACCAAGATCGCGCAGGACATGCTCGTGCCGCGATTCGCGACGCTCGCCGGGATCGCCGGTGACCCGTACCTGCGCGGGGCGGCCCGCAACGGCGTGGTGGTCTCGTTCGATGCGGTCCGGCTCCGTCAACTCGGCGTCGATCCGTCACAGCTCACCAACGCGATCGCCACGGCCCGGATGGTCGAGTTCCTCGGGGCCGAGCGGCTGGGCGCGAGCGAACCGCAGCGTCGTCGCTGCGCGACCCGCCGCGCGCCATCGAGGACCTCGGTCGCGCTGCCGATCACCGGGCCGCGCGGGGTGGTCTTCCGACTCGACGAACTCGCCGCGATCCGCCCCGAGGAAGACCCTCGCGGCGGTTCTACCGCTTCAACGGCCTTCACCGCCGTCACCGCTCGCTCAACCGCCTGGCCGGTGCCGATGCGATCAAGACCGCCGCGCCGGGCGCGCGCGATGGCGGCCGAGGTCGGAACCGGTGCTTCCACCCGGGCGTCCGACTCGAGCTCGCCAGCGACGCCAGCGAGGACCTGGTCAAGCAGCTCAACGACCTGCTGCTCCGGGGTGGGATCGCGTTCCGGGCCGTGGCACTGGTGCTGCTCCTCACGCTCCGCGATGTCGCGCGTCGCCGCGCTGGTGCTCGGCAGTGCGCGTCGCGATCGCCGGCACCGCCCTCGGGCTCTACCTGCTGAAGATCCCCGCCAACCTGCTGACCCTTGCCGGCCTCGGCATGGGCATCGGCATCCTGGTGCAGAACGGGCTGGTCGTGGTCGAACGGCTCCGCATCGCGCCGGACACCCCGATGGCCGCGCCGAGCCGGGACGCAGATCCCCCCCGCCGTGCTCGGCGCGACGCTCACCACCGGCGTCGTGCTCTTCCCGTTCCTCTACCTCCAGGGAAACGCCCGCGCGGCGTTCGTCCCGTTCGCGGCGGCGTTCGCGCTCGCGCTCTGCTCGTCGGTCGGCGTCGCTCGCTGGTGATGTCCCGGCGGTCGGCGCCGGCCACGGGGTCGCGCGCGGCGGCTGGCCGCGGCTCGCCCGCGCCTACGACTGGGTGCTGATCAAGCTGCTCCGCTGGCGCTGGGTGACGGTCACGCTCACCACCGCGGCTGGCCGTCCTGACCTGGGGCTTCATCACCAAGGTGCCGCGCTCGAACTGGGGCGACTGGTTCGGCCAGCGGACCACGCTCAGCGCCTCGCTCGGCTTCCCGCGGGCTCCGATCCCGGTCAGCCTCGACCGCCGGATGCGGGAGTTCGAGCGACTCGCGGTCGGTCGTCCTGGGGTCGAGCAGGTGCGTGACGCTGGCGATGGGCGACCGCGCCGTACATGCAGGTGCTCTTCGAGAAGGAGGCGGGCTCGGCGCCCTGCCGAGCCAGCTGCAGGAGGCAGCTGACCCAGCGGGCGGTGCTGATCGGCGGGGCCAGCGTGTCAGTGCAGGGGAGCGGCCCCGGCTTCAATCTCGGTACGGCGGCGGCGGCAGCGTCTCCTACCGGGTCAAGCTGCTGGGCTACTCGTTCGACGGCGTCGAGCGGCTGGCGCTCGACCTCAAGGAGCGGCTGGAGCGGATTCCCCGGGTGCGCGACGTCGAACATCAACGCCGGCAGCTTCTGGGGGCAGGACAAGGCGTTCACCGTCACCCTCGATCCCCGATCGCGCGGCGCTGGCGCGCGTACGGCCTCACGGCGCGCGATCTCTCCGCCGCGGTGGCGCGCGAGGTGCGGGGTCCGGTCGGTGCCCAGCGCATCGACATCGGCGGCGAGGAGATCGAGGTGAACCTCAAGGCCGCGGGCGCCCGGGAGCGAAGCCTCGAGGAACTGCGGTCGGCGCTGGTGCCCAACGCTGCCGGCGCGCCGGTCCGCATCGGCGACCTGGCCACGGTCGAGGAGCGCGAGGGGCTCGGCACCGTCACGCGCGAGGACCAGCAGTACGTGCGGATCGTCGGCTACGACTTCCGCGGACCCAACAAGCTCGCCGAGCGGACGCATACCGCCTTCATGGCCTCGATTGCGGTGCCGCCGGGGTATTCGGTGTGCGGACCAGCGGTTCGATTACAACCGCGACGAGAGCGGCAAGGGCCTCTGGCTGGTCTTCGCCATCGGCGTGGCGCTGGTGGTGCTCGCGGTGGCGCTGGTGTTCAACTCGGTCTGGGCGACTGTCGATGGTGGCGCTCGCGTCTGCCGATCGCGGTGGCCGGGGTCGGCGCGGCGTTCTGGGCGGCAGGGGCGGCCTTCGGTCGGGAGGCGGCGGTCGGGGTGATCCTGGTGGTCGGGCTGGCGGTGAATCAGGCCATCCTGCTCGTGCATGGAGCGCTTGGAGAGGCGGGGAAGCGGGGAAGCGGGGAAGCGGGGAAGCCTGAGTGCGGCCGATGTTGTGCGGGTGGCGCGGGATCGCTCGGCGATGATCGTACTTGTGACGCTGACGACCGTGGCGAGCCTGCTTCCGCTCGCCATCGGGACCGACCCGGACAGCCTGTTCGGGTCGATTGCCCTGGCCACAGCCGGCGGAACCCTCTTCGGGACCATCGGGGCGCTGTTCGTCTTACCGGTTCTGCTGGCGGGGCTGCGGGGCAGGGGGGCAGGGAGGCAGTGATCGTCACCCCGGCGAAAGCCGGGGTCCAGCGAGCCCCTCGCCCCTGACCCCTCTCCCTCCGGGAGAGGGGAAGGTCGTGACCACTCCGGGTCCTTCGCGCTTCTTGGCGTCTTTGCGTTGAAAAGCTGTTAACGCAAAGACGTGAGGGACATGGACCCCGGCGCTCTCCGCAGCCGGGGCGGGTGACGGCATTTTACAAGTCCCCACCCCCCACAGGCCTCAGTTCCCAGTCCCCTGTCCTCATCTCTTTACTTCCCAATACTTTACCAGCGCTCCATTTCGGTTGATTTCCCCCCCCGCAACAAGGTATATTTCGGCGTTCCCGGTGGCCCGGCCGGCCACCCGGTTGTCCGCACCAACCCCGAGTTCACATGACCGCCCCGAATTCCCGCGAGCGCATCCTTCCTCGCCTGATCGAAGAAGAGATGCAGCAGTCGTTCATCAACTACTCGATGAGCGTCATCGTCTCCCGCGCACTCCCCGACGTGCGCGACGGCCTCAAGCCCGTCCACCGCCGGATCCTCTACGCGATGAACGAGCTCGGCCTGGTCCCCGGGCGGGCGTACAAGAAGTCCGCGACGGTGGTGGGCGACGTGCTCGGCAAGTACCACCCGCACGGCGACTCGTCGGTGTACGACGCGCTCGTCCGCATGGTGCAGGACTTCTCGCTCCGCTATCCGCTGGTGGACGGCCAGGGCAACTTCGGCTCGGTCGACGGCGACTCGGCGGCGGCCTACCGGTACACCGAGGCGCGCCTCACCCGCATCGCGATCGACGATGCTGGAGGACATCGACAAGAACACCGTCGACTACCAGCCCAACTTCGACGACCGGCTCCAGGAGCCGACGGTCCTCCCGTCCAAGATCCCGAACCTGCTGGTCAACGGCTCGAGCGGCATCGCCGTCGGCATGGCCACCAACATCCCGCCGCACAACCTCCGCGAGGTCGCCAAGGCGGTGGAGCTGCTGGTCGACAATCCCGACGCCGACGATCGCCGACCTCCGCAAGGTCATCAAGGGCCCCGACTTCCCGACCGGCGGCTACATCTACGGGCGCGAGGGCATCAAGGAGGCGTACGAGACGGGCCGCGGCCGGGTCATCATGCGCGCCCGGGCGCAGATCGAGGAGAAGGAGTCGAGCAACAAGTCGCAGATCGTCGTCACCGAGATCCCCTACCAGGTCAACAAGGCGAACCTGGTCCGGTCCATCGCCGAGCTGGCCATGGCGAAGAAGATCGAAGGGATCACCGGCGTGCGCGACGAGTCCGACCGCGACGGCATGCGGCATCGTCATCGAGCTCAAGCGCGACGCCATCCCCAACGTGGTGCTGAACCAGCTCTACAAGCACACCACGATGCAGTCCACCTTCGGCGTCATCATGCTGGCGCTGGTGAACGGCGTGCCCGAAGGTGATGGACCTGAAGGAGATGCTGCAGCACTTCATCGAGCACCGGCACGAGATCATCGTCCGGCGCACCCAGTTCGACCTCGACGAGGCGCAGGCGCGCGAGCACATCCTCGACGGCCTCAAGATCGCCGTCGACAACATCGACGAGGTCATCAAGATCATCCGCGGCTCGGCCGACACCCCCGAGGCCGACGCGCGGCTCCGCAAGCGGTTCAAGCTTCAGCGAGAAGCAGAGCGACGCGATCCTCAACATGCGGCTCGCCAAGCTCACCGGCCTCGAGATCGACAAGCTCGAGGCGGAGCTCGCCGAGGTGCGCGCCACCATCGCCGACCTGAAGGACATCCTCGGCTCGCGCGAGCGCCGCGACGGCATCCTCAAGACGGAGACCGCCGAGGTCGCCGCGAAGTACGGCGACGACCGGCGGACCGAGATCGTGGCCGACCAGGGCGACTTCTCGGTCGAGGACCTGATCGCCGAAGAGGACATGGTCATCACCATCTCCCACACCGGCTACATCAAGCGGATTCCCGTCACCACCTACCGGCGGCAGCGCCGCGGCGGCCGCGGCCTGGCCGGCATGGGGACCAAGGAAGACGACTGGGTGGAGCACCTCTTCATCGCCTCACCCACGACTACCTGATGTTCTTCACCGACCGCGGCCAGGTGTACTGGCTCAAGGTCCACGAGATCCCGCAGGGCGGGCGCGCGGCGCGCGGCAAGCCGGTGGTCAACTGCATCGCCATCGGCGAGCGACGAAGCGGATCGCCGCGATGGTGGCGGTCCGCGACTTCGCCGACGACCAGCTCGCTGATGTTCGCCACCCGGAACGGCACGGTGAAGAAGACCGTCCTCTCCGCCTACGGCAACGTCCGCTCCAACGGCATCAACGCCATCAACATCGACGACGACGACGAGCTGATCGACGTCCAGCTGAGCGACGGCAACAACGACATCGTGCTCGCCACCCGCGCCGGGATGAGCATTCGGTTCCACGAGGGCGACGTCCGCGAGATGGGCCGGGCCACCAGCGGCGTGAAGGGGATCGCCGCTCGACAAGGACGACGCCGTCATCGGCATGGTGGTCGTCCGCCGCGAGGCGACGCTGCTGGTGGTGAGCGAGAAGGGCTATCGGCAAGCGCTCCGAGCTCGGCGAGTACCGGGTCCAGAAGCGCGGCGGCAAGGGCATCATCACCCTCAAGAAGACCGAGAAGACCGGCCGGATGGTGGCCCTGAAGGAGGTCATCCCCGACGACGAGCTGATGATGATCACCCGGCACGGTGTCATCATCCGCGTGCCGGTCGAGGGGATCAGCGTCATCGGCCGCAACACGCAGGGCGTCCGGGTCATGAACCTCGACGCCGGCGACCTGCTGGTGGACGTCGCCCGCGTGGTGAAGGAAGATGACAGCGGCACCGAGGAGCCGACCGGAGACGAGGCGGCGGCCCCCGCGGGTGACGCGGACGAGGACGGATGAGCACGGTTCACGCCCCCGCCGTCACCCTCGACGACGTCCGCGCCGCCGCCGAGACGATCGCGGGCGTCACGGCGCGGACCCCGCTGGTCGAGATGCCGGCGCTCACCAAGCTCACCGGGCACTCGGTGGCGCTGAAGTGCGAGCAGCTCCAGCCGATCGGTGCCTTCAAGGTGCGCGGCGCCTACAACGCCATCCAGCGCATGCCCAAGGAGGCTCGGGCGCGCGGCGTGATCACCTATTCAAGCGGGAACCACGGCCTGGCCGTGTCCTGGGCGGCGTCCCAGGTCGGTGTGCGCGCGGTCATCGTGATGCCGGACACCGCCCCGAAGGTCAAGGTGGACGGGGTGCGCAAGCTCGGTGGCGAGGTGGTCTTTGTGGGCCCCCGGTCGCTGGACCGCAAGGTGAAGGCGGAGGAGATCTGCGCCGCCGAGGGACTGGCCATGCTGCCGCCCTTCGATCACCCCGACGTGATCGCGGGGCAGGGCACCTGCGGGCTGGAAATCCTGGAGGCGTGGCCCCACGTTGATACCATCGTGGTCCCGGTCGGTGGCGGCGGGTTGCTGGCCGGCATCTGCGTGGCCGTGGCCGGGATTCGTCCCGAGACGAAGGTGATCGCGGTGGAGCCTGAGGGCGCCGCCAAGCTGACCGCCGCCATGGAAGCGGGCGGCCCCTCCACGCTGGATCGCGCCACCAGCATGGCCGATGGGCTGCTCACCCTCTCGGTCGGGACGATGACGTTCCCGCTCATTCGCCCGGTCATCCACGAGGTGGTGACGGTGTCCGACGACGAGATCGCGAAGGCGGTGCGCCTGCTCCACCACGAGGCCGGGCTGCGCGTGGAGCCGTCCGGGGCGGTCACGACGGCGGCCATCCTCGCCGAAGCGCGTGCATCCGCAGGGTTCGACCGTGGCGGTGGTCAGTGGTGGCAATATGGACGAAGACTTCTTCGACCGACTGGTGAGCTGAATGAGCCTGGCACCGAAGATCATCGTCGCCGACGACGATCAGGCGCTGACCCGCACGTTGTCCTGGATTCTCAAGGACAACGGCTATGAGGTCACGACGGTGCCCGGTGGAGAGAACCTGCTCGATCACCTCCTCGCGGATCAGTTCGACCTCCTCCTCCTCGACATCATGATGCCGAAGGTGGACGGCCTCCAGCTCCTCGAAAAGGTCAAGACCGACTACCGGTTCAAGGACCTCCCCGTCCTGATGATCTCCTCGATGCCTCCCGAGGAGGCGACGGTGCGCGCGCTCGGGCTTGGCGCCGCCGATTTCATCTCCAAGCCGTTCCGCGTGCGGGAACTCCTTGCGCGGGTGAAGGCGCACCTCCGGACCGGCCGCGAGCTCAACCAGGCCCGCGCCGAGGCGCGCTCGCGCACCGAGATGGTGGACATCCTGCAGGAAGTGACCGCCACCCTCAAGCCGGATGAGATCTACCAGATCCTCGTGCGGCGGGTGGCGCGCGGGCTCCGGATCTCGAAGTGCTCGATCCTGATCGGCTCGCCGGAAGACGAAGCGGGGACGGTGGTCGCGGCCTACGAAAATCCGATGCTGCGCAACCTGCGCGTCGACCTCCGCCGCTATCCCGAGATCCAGCAGGCGCTCACCGCCGGTGAAGTCGTGCTCATCCAGGACGTGCTGACCGATCCGCTCTATTCCGCGGTCCGCGCGGAATGGGAAGCGGAAGGGGTGGCCGTCCCGACGCGCTCCGCGCTGGCGCTGCCGTTCCAGCTCAAGGGCCAGCAGGTCGGCGTCTTCTTCCTCCGGACCACCGCCGAGGACGCACCGCTCAACGAACAGGACGTGCAGTTTGCCGACCAGGTGATCAAGGCCGCGGTCGCCGCGCTCGAGAAGGCGTACGACCTCGAGACGGCCATGGACGGCCAGGAACAGATGCGCCACCTGGCGGAAACCGACCCGCTGACCGACACCTACAATCGCCGCGCCCTCAGCGACAAGCTGGTCCAGGAAATGGAGCGCGCGGAGCGGTACGGCACGGTGCTCACCTGCCTGATGGTGGACATCGACGAGTTCAAGAAGATCAATGACGAGTACGGGCACCTCACCGGCGACCGCGTGCTGCGCAGCCTGGCCAACCTCCTCAAGCGTGAACAGCGCGCCGTGGACGTGCTGGCCCGGTACGGCGGCGAGGAGTTCACGCTCCTCCTCCCGGAGACGGGGCCGACCGGCGCCCGCATCTTTGCCGAGCGGATCATCCGCCGCGTGGCCGCGCACGATTTCGGTGAGCCGGGGCGCCCGGTGCAACTGACGATCAGCATCGGCGTGGCCACGTATCCCGACGAGCGCATCACCGACCCGGAGTCATTCCTCAAGCTGGCGGACGCCAACATGTACAAGGCAAAGGCGGACGGCCGCAACCGGTTTCGGGATTGAGCGCGCTGCGCTGCCCCCAATGCCGGGCAGTGTACGCCGAGCCGGCGCGATTCTGCACGCGGGACGGCACGCCGCTCGAGCCGAAGGAAGAAGCCTCCGACCTCCCCGGCACCATCCTCGATGAGCGGTTCGAGGTGCGCCGGCAGATCGGCGAAGGGGGCATGGCGTCGGTCTTCCTGGCGACCGATCGCTCCACCGGCGCTGATGTCGCGGTCAAGGTCCTCGCCGCCCATCTCATGTCCGATCCGCAGTCCGTCGAGCGCTTCAAGCGCGAGGCGCTCATCGCCAGCCGATTCGATCATCCCAGCGTCTGTCCGATTCTCCAGCTCGGCGCCACTCCGGCGGGGCTCGTGTACCTCGTAATGCCCTGGCTCCCCGGCGAGGCGCTGCACGAGCGGATCAATCGGACCGGCCCGCTGCCCCTCGGGGAGGGACTCGCGCTCCTGCTGCAGGTGGTGCGCGGACTCCAGCATGCCCACGAGCTCGGTGTGCTGCACCGGGACTTGAAGCCAGAGAACATCATGCTGGTCAATGATCCGGCACTGCCTGACGGTACCCGAGCCATCGTGATGGACTTCGGCCTGGCGCTGGAGCTGGTGCGTCGCCCGGTGAGCCAGAAGCTCACGGCCTCGGGTGTGATCCTCGGTACGCCCGAGTTCATGAGCCCCGAGCAGATCCGTGGGCGCGACCTCGATGCCCGTAGTGACGTCTACTCCCTCGGCATCCTGGCGTTCGAGATGTTCGCCGGACGGCTCCCCTTCGATGGCGAGACTGCGCAGGAACTGCAGATTGCCCGGCTTCGGGGCCAGCCGACGCTGCTTCGGGCGGTGCGACCGGAACTGCCGGCGCGCCTGGAAGCCGCGCTCGCCCGCGCACTCGCCATGGATCCCGCCAACCGGTTTCCCACGATGGCCGCGTTCGGCGACGCGCTCGACACCGTGCTCCGCTCCACTCCCCCCAGCGAAGCGGGCCAGGCATGAAGCGCTATCCCGCCTTCGAACCCCCGGAGTACGTGAACTGGAAGGCCGATCCGGAGCTGGTCGATGCCTTCCGTGCCACCGTCAACCGGCTTCCTGAACGGCAGGAGGTCGTCGCCCGGCTCTCGCGCGACGAGCTGCTGACCCTCTATGCGCGCCTGGTCCGGGCGCGGCAGCACGATATCGCGCTCTCGCGCTGGGTCCGGCAGGGGGTCATCACCAAGGCCTGGCTCGGCACAGGCGAAGAGGCGGCGACGGTGGGGCCGGTCTTTGCGCTGGATCACGCAACGGACTTCGTGGCCCCGATGATCCGGAACGCCGCCGCCTGCTGCGATATGGGGATGCCGCTCGCCGACATGCTTCGCGCCTACCTCGCCACGGCCGACTCCCCCTCGGCGGGCCGCGACCTGCACGCCGGCTCGCAGACGCATCACGTACTTCAGCCGGTGTCGCCGGTCGGGGTGATGGTGCCGGTGTCGGCGGGGATCGCACTGGCGGGCCGGATCAGCGGCACGCCGCGGGTCGTCATGAACTGGGTGGGCGACGGGTCCGCCAAGTCAGGCGCCAGTCACGAGGGGCTGAACTTCGCGGCCGTGCAACGGCTGCCGGTCGTCTACATCCTCCAGAACAACCAGGTGGCGCTCGGCACACGGCTTGACCAGCACCACCTCAGCGAGGACTTCGCCGATTGGCCGACCGCCTACGGCATGGCCGGATGGGGCTTCGACGGGAACAACGTCCTCGACGCCTACGCCGCAGCGGTGCTGGCGGTGGAACGTTGCCGCCGCGGAGAAGGCCCGGTCCTGCTGCTGGCCAACACCTTCCGCATGGGCGGGCACGCCACGCACGATGAACGCGAGGCGCGCGCGACCTTCCCCGCCGAGCTCTTCACCTATTGGGGGCAGCGCGACCCGATTGGCCTGTACGAGGAATACCTTAAGGGCGCCGGCGTCACCGAGGCGGAACTGGCCGACGTCGAGTCCGCCGCCACCGCCGTGGTCGAGGCCGCGGCAGAGGCCGCGCTCGCCAGTCGGGACCACCTCCCGGAGCCCAGTTCCGCCCTGAATGGGGTATATGCGGAGAGGACTGAGGACTGAGGACAGACCCTTCTGTCATTGCGAGGAGGCCCCGCAGGGGCCGACGAAGCAATCTCGGGCTGAGACAAACTTTCGTGCTTTCGTGTTTTCGTGAATTCAGTACTTGGAGGATCCATGCGCCGCTCACTATCTGCCCTGCTCGCCCTCGCCGCGGTTACCATCCTCGCCGCCTGGATGGCCCGGCCCCGCCCCGCCGCCGAGCCTCACGGCGAGTGGGTGAAGTTCACCAACGCCGCCGGCGACTCGATCCCCGCGTACATCGCCTGGCCGGAGCGGAGTGACCGCGCACCCACGGTGCTGGTCATCCACCAGATCTTCGGCCTGACGGAGTGGGAAACGACCGTCGTGAACAAGCTGGCGGCACAGGGCTATGTGGCCATTGCGCCTGACCTCCTCGCCTCCAAGTACGGGAAGTCGCCGGCGAGTCCCGATTCGGCGCGGAAGCTGTTCGCTGGGCTCACCACCGAGCGCGTCATGGGCGACCTCGACGCCACCGCTGCGTTCGTGGACACCCTCCCCGGCGCGGCTCGCGGCCAGATGGCGAGCATCGGTTTCTGTTGGGGCGGTCAGCAGAGCTTCGCGTACGCGACCCACAATCCCGAAGCTCAAGGCCGCCGTCGTCTGCTACGGCCCGGCCCCCGATTCCGCGGCGATGGCACGCATCCAGGCGCCGATCCTGGGCGTCTACGCAGAGAATGACGCGCGGGTCAATGATCCGTTGCCGCAGGTGAGCGCCACCATGAAGGCGCTCGGAAAGTCGTTTACCTACAACGTCTACCCCGGCACCGGCCATGGCTTCCTCACCCCCGGCCGGAAGGGAAACGACACCGACCAGCCGGACAAGGCGTGGGAGCGGATCTTCGAGTTCTACAAGCAGACACTCAAGGACTGAGGACTGAGGCGACTCTTTCTGTGCTTGCGAGGAGGCCCCGGCAGGGGCCGACGAAGCAATCTCGGGCAGAGGCGCAGTCGCTGAGAACTGATACGGCATTCTAGGATTGGGGTCTGTTTCGTGCTTTCGTGCTTTCGTGCTTTCGTGGTTTCGGTTCCACGCGGACTATCCATCGCGCTGTTGGCGCTGGTGGCCAGCTGCCGAGTCTCCATGTCGCCCGTCCAGAACCGCCTGGCGCCGGGCGAGGAGCCGTTCGCAGTGTTCGTCGCGACGGGCGAAGCCGGTGTCAGCGATCTCTTCGCGGTCCGCGCCGACGGTGGTACCACCTTCCCGATCACCTATACCCGTGTTCGCGAGATGGCTCCCGCGCTTTCACCGACAGGGACCGACCTCGCCTTCATTCGGGAAGGGGTGCGCGACGATCCGTCCTCCCGCCACGTCGTGGTGATGAATCTTCTCAATGGCGCGGAGCGGGTGATTCGCCCCGTCGACACGCCGCCGGACGCCGTGGCCTGGAGTGACGACGCGACGCAGCTCTTTGTGAGAGCCGGCTCCGCCACGCTTGTTGCCGCAGGCTCCTCCCGCCGATCCGGAGCCCCGTGCGCTCGACGCCATGGAGGCCGAGCACGCCGACTCGGCGTTCATGGTGCTGGTCGGTACGCCGGCGTTCGCTCGGGTGATCGATTGTCCGGAAGGTGGCGTGTGTGTCGAGCAGCGCGGCGGCGAGCGAAACCTCTTCTCCGCGGACGGCCGAGGGCCCTGCCCGGTGGGGAAGTGATTCAGTGGGCTACTTCGTCGGGGCGGGGTTCTTCGTCCGCCCCCTGGGCCCGGGGCGAATGCGCGAACTCCGGCTCACCCCACCGCGGCTGGACCCACGGGAGATGACCTACTTTCCGGGGCCGGCAGGGCAGGGGCCGCAATAGCGCTCCATGCCGAATCGAGGGCCTGCCCGACTTGCGGCTGATCCATGGACCATTCGCGCGAGGCGACGCGCTCGATGATGAACGCCAGGATCACCAGCCAGACCGACGTCCAGAGCTCCGCCGGACCCGCCCGCACCATTCCGTCCGCCTTCCCCGCGGCCACGACCTGCTGAACCGCTTCCCGGAAGTCACGCGCGGCATCCCGGCTCGGCACGTCGAGGAATTTCGCGTCGCGCTGGCGCAGGAGCATGCGCGCTCCCGCCGGGTCCCGTTCCGCCGTCTCCACGAACCGGCGGGCGATCCGGGCCAGTCGCTCCGGCGCCTTCAGCGAGCGGTCAGCGTCGACCTCCTTGACCACGCCGATGGCCCAACGCTGCGTGCCGCGGTAGACCTCGTTGAGGAGGTGTTCCTTGCTGGTGAAGTGACGGTAGATCGTCCCTTCCGCCACCCCGGCCCGTTGGGCGATGAGCGGGGTGGTACTGGCCAGAAACCCTTCTCCCGTAAAGAGTTCCAGCGCGGCCCGGAGCAGCTTCTGCCGGGTTCCCTCGCCGTCTCGGCGGTGTGGCAGGGGGGGGACTGGGGTGGTCATTGTGCTCCATCTCGCTGGGTTGAAGCCGGAAGCTGCTCCGGGGTAGATTTCAAGGCTGTCTCCAAACCCGCGATTTGACAAGGACTAATGTATGAAGATGTTGGTTCTCGGTGCCGGCCTGCAGGGCTGCGCGACTGCCTTCGACCTCCTCCAGAACCCGGCCGTCACCCAGGTGACCATCGCCGACCTTCACCCCGAACGGATGGCTCCCTTCCTCGATCCGTACAAGGGGACCGACCGCCTGAAAGCCGTGAAGCTCGACGTCAAGGACTTGCCGGCAGTCACCGCGTTGATGCGGGGACACGTCTCGGTCATGAGCGCCATTCCCTACTACTTCAACGGACCGATGGCGGCCTGCGCCGTCGAGGCCGGGTGCCACTTCTCCGACCTCGGCGGCAATACCGAAATCGTCTTCGAACAGAAGAAGCTGCACGCCGCCGCCCTCGCCAAGGGACTGTCCATCATTCCCGACTGTGGCCTCGCGCCCGGCATGGTGAACATCCTCGCCGCCGAGGGGATCCGTCGGTTCGACAAGGCCGAGAAGGTCAAGATCTACGTCGGCGGGCTTGCCGCGGCATCCTGAGCCGCCGCTCAACTACCAGATCGTCTATTCGCTCGAGGGCGCGCTCGACTACTACACCACCACCTCGTGGATTCTCCGCGGCGGCAAGCGCACGCCGGTGGAGGCGCTCAGCGAGCTGGAGCCGGTGGTCTTTCCGGAGCCGGTCGGCACCCTCGAGGCCTTTCACACCGCCGGCGGTGTCAGCACCATGCCGTTCAGCTACGAGGGCAAGGTGGATGTCCTGGAGTACAAGACGCTCCGCTATCCAGGTCACGTCGCCATCATGAAGCCGATTCGCGAGCTCGGCCTGCTCGGCAACGAACCGATCGACGTGAAGGGGGTCAAGGTCCGCCCCCGCGACGTCTTCATCGCCGCCTCGACGCCGGTGCTCAAGAAGCCGAAGGCCGAGGACCTCGTGGCGCTGCGCGTGGAGGCAAGCGGCATCAAGGACGGGAAGCCGGGTACGGTGGTGTGGCAGTTGGTCGACCACAAGGACACCGAGCGGAACATCAGCGCCATGATGCGGACCACCGGCTACTCGCTGGCCATCACCGGCCTGATGCAGGCGGATGGCCGCGTGAAGGCCAAGGGCGTCCTCACCCCGGACGAGGCGATGCCGTTCCAGCCCTACGTGGACGAGCTCGCCAGGCGCGGTGTGATGATCCGGGAACTCTAGCCGCTTCGGCGGTGTTTGGAGGGAGACGGACGCGAGAGCCGCCGTTGGGGTTGTGCCCCCGGCGGCTCTGTCACATCGACCGCATTCACGGTTCGACTCGGAAGGATACCAGTATGCTGGACTTCACATCTCTCTGGAAGGTCGCCCAGCCGTATCACGAGTTCGTGGCGGCAAGTACCGAGCACTGCGGCCTGTGGGTCGGCGTGCACAAGCTCGCGAGGGTGCCCGACTGGGCGGCAGGGCTGACGGTGGCCGCTCCCCCTCGGCACCTCCTGGTCCTCGCCGAGGACTGGTGCGGTGATGCGGCGAACACCATCCCGGTGCTGGCAAAGGTGGTGGAGCAGGTTCCGGGGCTCGAACTCCGGGTGCTGCGGCGCGACGAACATCCCGCGGTGATGGATGCGTACCTGACGAACGGATCACGGTCGATTCCGATCGTGATCGTACTCGATGCCGCATTCAGGGAGTTGGGGTACTGGGGGCCGCGCCCGACGGAGCTGCAGGCGTGGGTCATGGCCAATCGTGGGACGGTGCCGAACGCCGAACTGTATCCGCAGGTACGCCGGTGGTATGCCCGCGACCGCGGTGAGTCCACCCTGCGTGAGGTCCTGGCGGTCGCTACGGGTTCTGCGATACCCGCGCCGGAGAAGGCACCGACTCCAACTCCGGCGTGAAGTCCTCGCCGGGGTTGATGAAGCGGTCCATTTCCACGTTGTACTGTCGATCGTAGAGCTGCCGGTACCGCCCGTTCAGCGCGAGCAGTTCGCGGTGCGTGCCCCGTTCGACGATCTCGCCTCCCTCCAGCACCAGGATCTGGTCCGCCGTCACGATCGTCGACAGCCGGTGCGCGATGACGAAGGTGGTCCTCCCGCGCCGCAGCGCGCGCAGGCCGTCCTGGATCTGCGCCTCGCTCTCGCTGTCGAGCGAGCTGGTCGCCTCGTCGAGGATGAGAATCTTCGGGTTGGCGAGAATGGCCCGCGCAATGGCAATCCGTTGCCGCTGCCCGCCCGAGAGCTTGATCCCCCGCTCACCCACCACCGTGTCGTATCCGTTCTCGAAGCCGCGGATGAACTCGTCGGCGTGTGCGACCCGCGCGACCGTCTCGATCTCCTCCCGCGTGGCGTGCGGACGCGCAAAGGCGATGTTCTCGGCGACGGTGCCGTCGAAGAGGAAGTTCTCCTGCAGCACCACGCCGATGGTGCGTCGGAACTCGTAGAGCCGAATCGTGGCCAGGTCGCGCCCGTCGATCAGCACCCGGCCCGACTTCGGCCGGTTGAAGGCCATGACCAGTGAGATGAGCGTGCTCTTGCCGCCGCCCGAGGCACCGACCAGTGCCGTCGTCGTTCCGGCCGGTGCCTCGAAGGAGATCCCCTTGATGACCGGCACATCGGGATTGTACTCGAACCAGACCTTGTCGAACGCAACGTTGCCTTCGATGTCGCCGACCGGCTCACGGACGGCGTCTTCCTGGTCTTCGGTGGCCAGCAGGCGGATCTCGCGGATCCGGTCGAGTCCCGCGAACGCCTCCGTGATCTGGGTGCCGATCGAGGCGATCTGCACCATCGGGGCGGCCATCAGCCCGGTGAAGAAGACGTACATGACGAGGTCGCCGACCGTCATCCGTCCGGCCAGCACATCTCCGCCGCCGACGAGGATCATCAGCACGCCGATGCCGCCGACGATGGCGGTGGCGAACGCGCCCGTGCCCGAGACGGCCGTCATCGACTGCGCCACGTTCCGAAAGAGCCGGTGCGCCCCGGTCGCGAACACGTACCGCTCGCGGCGCTCGGCGCTGTACGCCTTGACGATCCGGATGCCGCCGAGCGTCTCGGCCAGTCGGCCGGTCACATCGGCGTTGATCTTGCCGCGCTCGCGGAAGAGCGGCCGCAGGCGCTTGAAGAAGATGGCCATCCCGACGCCGAAGAGGATCAGCACCGTCAGGGTGACCGCCGTCAGCTTCCAGTTGAGCCAGAAGAGCACGCCCGACGGCGATCGAGCGCCGTCACGAACCCGCCGACCAGCTGCACCAGCCCGGTGCCGACGAGGTTCCGGATGCCTTCGGCGTCGGTCATGATGCGAGAAATCAGGACGCCGGTCTTGGTCGAGTCGAAATAGCTGACCGGGAGCCGGGCCACGTGGGCCTGCACCCGCTTCCGCATGTCGGTGATCGCCCGCTGCGCGGCCACGCCCAGCACCTGGGAGAGCGCGAAGCCGGTCACCGCCTGCACCAGCGTGGCGACGCCGACGGCGAGGGCGATCCACGGCAGCAGCTCGGCGCGGTGCTTCCCGATCACGTCGTCAATCGAGGTACTTGGAGGAGGCGGGAAGCACGAGTCCGGCCAGGCGGCTGCAGGAGCATCAGCAGCAGCCGAGGGCCAGCCGGAAGCGATAGTCCCAGACGACCTCCCGGGCTTCCGCCCAGGCGGCCTTGTAATTGACCTTCGGTTTTTTGGGGGTCGGGTCAGCCATGCAGGGAAGGTAATCGGTCGGCTAGAAACTCCATCCGGTGGTGGCGGAGAAGACGTAGCCGTCGGGGCCCCACGCGAAGTTGAGCGTCATGATCCCCGCCTTCAGGGCGCGGAAGAGGAGTCCGACGCCGCCCGTGAGCGCCATGCCGTCGGTCGTGAGGGAAAGCTCCCCTTCGGGGAACACGCGGCCGACATCGACAAAGCCGATGACGCCTGCTCCGCCGAAGTCCCCGACATCGAGAATCGTCTGCCGCACCTCGAGCGAGGCGGAGAGCTGGTCGGCATCGACGAACCGCCCGCCGGCCAGACCGCGGTTGGTCTCCTGGCCACCGTACTGCCAGCGCGACTCTTCCCAGAGGTGCAATTCGTACGCGGAGCTCAGGGGTGCATTGCCGGAGGTGGTGACCGCTGTCACCCGCGCGGCCACGACGGTGCCGAAGAAGGGATGGACGAATCCCCGCGCGTCGCCGTAGAAACGGCCGTAGGAATTGCCCACCAGTCCGCCCACCTGGAGCAGGGTGCCGGTGGAGGGGTTGTACTCCCGGTCCCGCGTGTCGTACACCAGTCGCAGGCTGCCGGTGTAGTCGGTCGCGTCGAGCGACGTCGCCGACCTCGGTGCCGAAGAGGGTCGGCGCCGGGAGGGAGGTGAACTCCGTGCCGACCACGCCCCCGGCGACCGCCGCCTCGAGGTGGCCCGGCGATGTGTCGCGTGACCTCCACCCGTCCGCCCAGCCGGCCGCGACGCACGCGGTAGTAGTTGCTGTTGTTGATCTCGAGCGACGGATCGTAGGGGGCGTCGTTGCCGATGCCGAAATACCCCATCCGCGAATCCTTGACGCCGAATCCCTCGGCAAAGAGCCGCCAGTCCTTCCAGAGCCCGGGGGCGCGGAAGACGAGCGTGGCCATCTGGCTCCCGTTGAACCCGAGCGCCACCGTGGCGGCGAGCGAGCCGTCGGAGAGCCAGGGGTCGTCCCACTCGGCGTCCCGGCGGTAGTCGTACCGGGCGCCCAGGAGGGGGAAGGTGTTCGGCGAGGATGCGATGTAGGGGTAGTAGTTGCTGAGCCAGCGGTTCTGCGCCGCCAACGGGGTGGCGGCGAGCAGCAGGGTCAGCAACAGGGGCAGTCGGCGGAGCATGGGCACCTATTTCGACGGAGTACAGGACGGCGCAGTCCTTGAACGCGGCGGCGGTTCCGTCGTGCACGGCGTACCGCGCCGGAAGAGCGAGGCCGCGCCGTACTCCCCCTTCTTGTTCACGGCGTAGAACTGGAGACTGAAGTTCGGGCGTCCATCCTCCCGCAGCAGTCTCGGTGGAGTCATCGCCATCACCCGACGAAGGGTCTCCATGCAGGCGTCGGTCGGGGACATGCCGCGCCGCATGTGCTCCACCGTCAAGAATCCGCCACAAACCATGATGTTGGATTCGCCTCGTCCCGTGGATCCTGCGGATCCCGACGTCGTTGTCGGTGTACTGCCCGGCCCCGACGATCGGCGAGTCTCCCACCCGGCCATCAATCTTCCAGGCGAGTCCGCTGGTGGTCGTCACGGAGCTGAGGTCGCCCGCGGCGTTGACCACGTTCAGGTTGATGGTGCCGGTGGGGCGTACCACCATCGGCGTGTTGTCCGGTACATCGAGCCAGTCGTCGCTGCCGCCCCGGTTGGCGCGCCAGGTGAGCCAGCGCTGGCGGGACTCGGGCGTCAGGAGATCCTCATCCTGGAACCCGTAGGAGAGCGCGAACTTCTTGGCGCCTTCCCCGACCAGCATGATGTGATTGGTGTACTTGAGTACGAGCTTGGCCACTTCACTGGGTGTCTTGATTCCCTCGAGCGATCCCACCGCCCCCGCTCGCCGCGTGGGGCCATGAACGCATGACGCATCGAGCTGGACCACGCCATCTTCATTCGGGAGCCCGCCGTAGCCGACCGAGTTGTCCTTCGGATCGAGCTCCTGGATCTTGACCCCCTCGACCGCGGCGTCGAGCGTGTCGCTCCCCTGCTGGACCAGCTCGAGGGCGCGGCTGACAGGGGCCAGGCTGTTGGCCGAACTGATGGCCACCGGGCGGCTGGCGCCGCGCAGGATGATGGCGGGGGCCTCGATGGCGTTGAGGCGGGCCGGCAGCGCCCCGGCGGCGAGCGCGGCGGCGCCGGCACCGAGGAAGTTCCGGCGGGAGAGGTTGTCGGTCACTGGGTCTCCTGAGTGACGTGCAAGGGGGCTTGACCGTTAGAGTTAGACGCCGCCGGGGCCCCTGTCAACTTGCCCCCCCCTCTCGCGCCTCCTAACTTCCCGCATCGATATCCCCAACGAGAGAGAGCCCCCTGCGCATGGCCCGTCGCCCCCGGCTTGACCCGCACATCTTCAACCTCCCGGTCGAGAAGATGCGCTCGGGCTACTACTCCGACAAATACTTCGTTCGGGCTCGCGAAGTCCTGATCGCCGACGCCTATCGGCCGCGCGTCACGATGCAGGTCTTCGGCAAGCAGAAGGCCTTTCTCGGGGGCGTCGACGAGGCGATCGCCATCCTCAAGCTCTGCGCCGTGGAGTGGCCCGAACTTGAAGTCCACGCGCTCTACGACGGCGACGAGGTCGAGGCGTGGGAAACGGTCATGCTCATCAACGGCCCCTACGACGCCTTTGCCCATCTTGAGACGCTCTACCTTGGCGTGCTGGCCCGAAGGACGCGCGTGGGTACCAACACCCGCCGGGTGGTGGAGGCGGCCGCTCCGCAGACGGTGATGTTCTTCCCCGCCCGGCACGACCACTGGCTGGTGCAGACCGGTGACGGGTATGCGGCGCACATCGCCGGCGCCATCGGCGTCTCCACCGACGCCCAGGCCTCGTGGTGGGGCAGTGAGGGGATCGGCACCGTACCGCACGCACTCATTGCGGCCTATGGTGGAGACACCGTCCGCGCCACGCTGAAGTTCCTGGAGCACGCGCCCGCCGGTGTGCAGGTGGTGACGCTCGTGGATTTCGAGAACGACTGCGTCCGGACCTCACTCGAGGTGGCCCGCGCGCTCGGCGACAAGCTGTTCGGCGTCCGGATCGATACCAGCGAGAAACTGGTCGACACGTCTGTCCTGCCACAGATGGGCCGCTTTCCACCGACTGGCGTCAACCCGCAGTTGGTCTGGAATGTCCGCCGCGCGCTCGACGCCGAGGGGTTCCAGCGACGTGAAGATCGTCGTGTCCGGTGGCTTCACCGCCGACAAGATCCGTGAGTTCCACCGCCAGGAAGTCCCGGTGGATGCCTATGGCGTGGGCTCCTCGCTCTTTCAGGGCCGGTTCGACTTTACCGCCGATGTCGTCCTGCTCGACGGGAAGCCGTGCGCCAAGGTTGGCCGCGAGTATCAGCCCAATCCCCGGCTGGAGCGGGTGCGTATGAGTCGGCTCCTCTTCTGGGACGTGGATACCCAGCACGATTTCATGCGGTCGGACGGGTTGTTGTACGTGCCAGGAAGCGAGGAGATCGGGCCGGCGTTGCGCGCCCTGACCGATTACGCCCACCAGCATGGCATCCGAATCGTCGCCAGTGCCGATGATCATGTCCCCGGCCACCGCGAGCTGAGTGATACCCCAGACTTCAAGACGACCTTCCCGCCGCACTGCATGCGCGGTACTCCGGGCCAGCACAAAGTCCCCGAGACGCCGCTTCGCAACCCCCTCGTCTTCGAGCCCGACCCGATGGACGCGGACAAGGTCCGGCGTCACGTGGCGGCGCACGACGGGGATATCCTGTTCCACAAGCACTGGTTCGATGTCTTTACCAATGCGAACGTCGAGCCGGTGCTGGACGAAATCGCGCCGGATGTGGTCGTGCTGTATGGCGTGGCACTCGACGTCTGCGATCGCTACGCGGTCGAGGGGCTTCTGGCGCGACGCCCGGACATCCAGTTGCTGCTTGTGACGGACGCGGTCCGCGCGATCGATGCCGACGCCGGCGATGCAGCTGCTGGCGGACTGGCGGGCGCGCGGCGTTCAATTGGTGACCAGCGATGAGATCGTGCGGGGCGGGGTGCTCGACCAGTTCCGCACTCCCCGTGATCGGGAGACGTGATGACTTCGACCGGTATGCCCTCCGACTATACCTTCGGCCGCTTCTTCCTCCCCGGCCCGACCGACGTTCACATCGACGTGCTGCAGGCCATGGTCCACCCGATGTTCGCGCACCGGGGCCCCCAGATGGTCGCGATGCTGCAGCGGATGGAGCCGCAGCTCCAGCGACTCTTCCGTACCACGCGCCCCGTGCTGATGGCCACCAGCTCCGCCACGGGGTTCATGGAGGCGGCGGTGGCGGGTGGCGTGCGCGAGCGTGTGCTCGTGATTGATGGCGGCTTCTTCGGCGACCGGTTCGCCCGGATCGCCAAGCGGTGCGGCAAGGAGGTGGTGCGCCTGCCGGTGCCCCTCGGCCGTGCGCTCGAAGCGGATGAGCTCGCAGCGGCGCTCGACAAGCACCAGGTGGACGCCGTCGCGGTCGTGCACTGTGAGACCTCCACCGGCACGCTGGTGCCGCTGGAGGAGCTGGCGGCAGGTGGTCCGTGGGCGGAAGGACATCGTCCTGCTGGTGGACGCCGTCACCTCGGTGGGCGGGTCACCGGTCGAGACCGATGCGTGGGGGCTCGACTTCGTCTTTACCGGCTCCCAGAAGGCGCTCGCGATGCCCCCCGGCATTTCGCTGGCCGTGGCTTCCCCCGCGATGATGGAGCGCGCCTGCGAGCAGGCGCATCCCGGCTGGTATTTCGACCTGGTCCTGCACGACGAGGCGGTCAAGATCAACCAGCCGACCCAGACGCCGGCGCTCCCGCTCTACCTGGCGCTGGAGGCCCAGCTCAAGCGGATCGATGCGGAGGGGGGCGTCGAGGCCCGGTGGAAGCGGCATCGCTCGATGCTCACCATGATGGAGGAGTGGGTGGACGGCGCACCCGGCCTACAGCTTCTTTGCGCCGGAGGGGCGGCGGGCATGGACGGTGTCGGCGCTGCGGGTGCCGGAGGGGACCACGGGCCGGGCCGTCGCCGGCGAGCTGCTGGAGCGGGGCTGGACGATCGGTGCGGGCCTCGACGAAATGGCCGATGCGATGATCCGCATCGGCCATATGGGAGACCTGACGCCGGGACACTTTGCCGGCCTGTTGTCGGCGCTCTCGGAAATTGCGGAGCGCGGCGCCTAGGTTACGCGAAACCCACCGACCGCGTTGGTCAGCCGCTCCGCCGCATCGGCGAGGTGGCCGGCGGAGGAAGCGATCTCTTCGGTGGACGCATTGAGTTCCTGTGCCGCCGCCGCGATCTGCTGGGCCGCCGCCGCATATTCTTCCGTACCGGCCGACACTTCCTTCATCCGCCCGGCAATTCCGTCAATCAGGATGCGCACGTCGTCGGCCGAGGCAGAGATGGCCTGGGTCCACTGGTCGTTGGCATCGGCATCTTCCGCCACCGTGCGGAGCCCTTCGGCGGCGGCCTGCGCGGCGTCGCGGGCGACGATCCCTCCCTGGGCCAGCCGGAGCAGCCGTTCCCGGGCGGTTTGCACCCGCGACAGCACGCTCTGCACCGTCTCACTCGTCGAGGTGGCCGCCTGAGCCGCCTGGCCCGCCAGCTTCCGCACCTCTTCCGCCACCACGCTGAACCCCCGACCCTCGCCGCCTGCCCGCGCCGCCTCAATGGCGGCGTTCAGGGCCAGCATGTGGGTCTGCTTGGCGATCGCCTTGGTCTGCGTGATGAACTTCTCGATCTCCTCGGACGAGGAGGCCAGCAGTTCCGCCTCTTCCGCCCCGAGTTCGACTTCCTCGGTGAGCTTGGCGAGTTCCGTGGTGCTTCGGTCCAGCTGCTCCCGATGCGAGCGGGCGAGGGCGGCCAGCGCGGCATTCCGCTGGGCCGCCTGCGTGGCACCCGACGCCAGGGACTCCGCGATGCCGAGAATCTTGCCGGCATCGTTGGCCGCCAGCCGCACGACCCCTGCCTGCTTGGTGGCCCGTTCCGTCAGGTCGGCGGTGGTGTTCGCCACCTCTTCTGTCGAGGCTGACATCTGCTGGGTGGCCGCCGATATCTCTTCCGCCATCGCCGCGGCTTCGCTCGAGGCGCCCCGAATGGCACCGACCAGGTTCTGGAGCGCGTTGACCATCGCCGCGATGGCCCGCAACAGCCGATTCCCCTCGGCACCCGCGGCACCGATCTCCGTCACGTTGGCGCTGAGGTTCCCCTGCGCAACCTGAGTGGCGACCTCTTCGGCGACGAGCAGGGGGCCGAGGATCCGGCGGTCGAGCCAGCGTCCCAGGAGCCAGAGGGTGATGATGCCACCGAGCGTGAAGATCAGGATGCTGAAGAGGACCAGGTTGCTGGTGAGATCGCTCCGTCGAGCCTCGGGAGCGCTCGTAATGACGCGCCAGTTCGAGCCGGCCACCGGGAGGACTGCGGCTCGGGAGGATACGCCGGCGAGCGTGAGGGAGAGCACCTGCAAGCCATTCCTGCCGGTTGCCAGCTCCAAGCCATTGATCTGGGATCCGACTGTCGTCGTCGGGCGGCTGCTCCAGATGACGGCGCCGGTCCCACCGAGGACGGCGACCTCGACCATGTCGGCCTCGGTCCGCGAGGTCGACAACAGGCGGTCGATCGATGCCGCGGCGTCGGCCGAAGCGGCCCCGGGCGCCGCCAGGCGGGCCATCGCCCCTGGCTGGTACTCCAGCGCCTGCTCCAGCAGCGCCGCCGAACGGTCGGCCAGACCCACCAGTCGCTCGTCGAGCGCTCGCCGCAGGTGGCGGGACTCGTTGCCGTTCATGATCCCGGCCATCAGGGCGCCGAAAAGGACCAGCACGGCGGTGCCGTACAGGTAGAGGGATCGGGTGAGGTCTTTCCTGACGCCGGCCATGGGGCTCCGCTGGCGATGTAAGTGGGGAGTGCATGAAAACTTAGGCTTGCCGGTCCCCTCCAGCAAGGCGCTGTACCGGCGCTTGGCTCCCCCTCGGGCGGCGGGTAGATTTCACCCCATCATGACTGACCAGCAATCGTACCGCTACGACCCCCAGGCCGTCGAAGCCAAGTGGCAGGCCCGCTGGGCCGACCGCCACACCAACGAGCCGGATCTCGACGCCGCCGCACGGCCCTTCTACAACCTGATGATGTTCCCCTACCCATCGGCCGAAGGGCTGCATGTGGGGAACATGTTTGCGTTCACGGGCAGCGACGCGTTCGGCCGCTTCAAGCGGCTGCAGGGATTCGACGTCTTCGAGCCGATCGGGTTCGACGCCTTCGGCATCCACTCCGAGAATTACGCCATCAAGCTCGGCATCCATCCGGCAGAGCTCATTCCGCGCAACATCGCCAACTTCACGCGGCAGCTGACGCGGGTGGGCGGGATGTTCTCCTGGCGCAACGTGCTGTCGACCACCGACCCGGCCTACTACAAGTGGACCCAGTGGCTCTTCCTCCAGCTCTACAAGTCGGGGAAGGCGTACCGCAAGCATGGCGCGGTCAACTGGTGTCCCGAGTGCAAGACGGTGCTCGCCAACGAACAGGTCATCAACGGGTTCTGTGAACGGCACCCCGACACGAAAGTCGAGCAGCGGGCGCTGCAGCAGTGGTACTTCCGCATCACCGAGTACGCCGAGCGACTCCTCGCCAACCTCGACGACCGGTCCAAGATGGACTGGTCCGACACCACCGTGCAGGCACAGCGAAACTGGCTCGGCCGCTCGGAAGGGGCCGAGATCGACTTCGTGGTGGATGGGGATTGCGGGGCCATCCGGGTGTACACGACCCGCCCCGATACGCTCTACGGCGCCACCTTCATGGTGCTTGCCCCGGAGCATCCCCTCGTGGCCCAGCTCACGACCGACGCCGAGCGGCCAGCCGTGGAGGCGTACCGCGCGCAGGTCGCCTCGCTTGACCTGATCTCGCGCAAGGTGGGCGACAAGGAGAAGACGGGGGTCTTCACCGGCGCCCACGCGATCAATCCCGCTACCGGCGGGAAGATTCCGGTCTGGATCGCCGACTATGTCCTGATGGAATACGGGACCGGCGCAATCATGGCGGTGCCCGCGCACGACGAGCGGGACTTCGCCTTTGCGCAGAAGTTCGACCTGCCGATCACCCGCGTGCTGGCGCGCGAGGGTCAGGATCCCGACGCGCCGATGCGCGAGGCCGAGACCGACACGGCGGGTTACACGCTGGTGCATTCGGGGCCGTGGACCGGGCGACCGGCCGAGGAGGCGCTGCGCGACATCACCGCGTGGCTGGAGCGCGAAGGCCACGGCACCCGGACGGTCCGTTTCCGCCTCTACGACTGGTGCATTTCCCGCCAGCGGTACTGGGGTCCGCCGATCCCGATCATCCACTGCCCGACCTGTGGACCGGTGCCGGTGCCGGAAGCGGACCTGCCGGTGTTGTTGCCGCCGATCGATGACTTCCGGCCCGATGACTCCGGTGTGTCCCCGCTGGCGCGGCACGAGGAGTGGTACTTCGTCCCCTGCCCGGAGTGCGGGACGCGGGCGCGGCGGGAGACGGACGTCTCCGACACCTTCCTCGATTCGGCGTGGTACTACCTGCGGTACCCCAACACCGAGTTCGACGACCGGCCGTTCGATCCGGCGCGAACCGCGAAGTGGTGCCCGGTCACGATGTACATCGGCGGCAACGAGCACGCCGTGCTGCACCTGCTCTACTCGCGATTCATCGCGATGGTGCTCAATGAACTTGGGCATGTGCAGTTCGAGGAACCGTTCACGACGTTCCGGGCCCACGGGCTCATCGTCAAGGACGGCGCCAAGATGTCGAAGTCGAAGGGCAACGTCGTCATTCCCGACGAGTACATCACGAAGTGGGGAGCCGACACCTTCCGGATGTACCTGATGTTCCTCGGCCCCTTCCAGGAGGGGGGCGACTTCCGGGACTCCGGCATCAGCGGGCCGCGCCGCTTCCTCGAGAAGGTCTGGGACCTGGTGGGCCAGTGCGAGCACGTGACGCTCGCCGGGGTGGAAGTGCATCAGTCGGTGGTGGTGAAGTGGCACCAGACGGTCAAGAAGGTGACCGAGGCGATGGAGGCGCTGAGTTACAACACCGCCATCGCCGCGCTGATGGAGCTGCTCAACACGATGCGGGAGACCAACTGCTCCGAGCGCCACATCGTGAAGGACATGGTGGTGATGCTGGCGCCCTTTGCGCCGCACTTCTCGGAGGAGTGCTGGGAACGGCTGGGCGGGGTGACGACGGTCTTCTCAGCCGCCTGGCCGACCTGGGACGAGGGGCTGACCGTCGAGGACACGATGGAAATCCCGGTGCAGGTCAACGGCAAGACGCGGGGCAAGGTGCGGGTGCCGCGCGGCGCGGAGGAAGCGGCCATTGCCGCGGCCGCCATGCGCGAGGATGCCGTGAAACGGTTTACGGAGGGGAAGGAACTTCGCAAGCAGATTTATGTGCCGGGGCGGTTGTTGAACCTGGTAGTGGGATAGGGGCACGTCGGTTTCCGACGGGGTGGCCGTATGGCCACCCCTATCGGTGGGAACGCAATTTCGTGTGGGTGGGAGCTGACCCTTGCCTGACGCCACGAAGTTGCGTCCATTTGGGCTAGGGGTGGGCGTAAGCCCACCCCTTATCACGTGCCCCCGGCAGCACCTCGTATGTCGCCTCCATCCCCATCAACAGGTGCGGTGCCACGTGGCAGTGGAACAGCCACGTCCCGGGTTGTCCGGCACCATGTCGGCGACCAGCATCCCCATCGGCAGGAGCGAGGCGACGTCGGTCGTCATGTGTGACGCCTGCACCGTGTTGCCGTGCCAGTGCGGGGCGTGGATTTCGAAGTTGGTCGAGGCCATCAGGTACCACCGGACCCGTTCGCCCTCGCGCATGGTCAGGCCCGGAGAGTATTGCCGTAGAGGAATCCGTTGAGGGTTTCCTTGAACGCGTATTGTGACTCCGGGCCCACCGTTCGCTCGCCGAACACCAGCGTCGGCCTTCAGGTCGGCGGGGGGCTTCCCGTAGGCCCGCAGATTGTCCTGCCAGAGCGTGCTGTTCGTCTCGTCAAACTCCAGGAACCCGACCACCAATTCCCGGTCCACGTCGTCGGGCGTCGCGTCGGCGCGGGCGTGTGCCCGTGCGGTGATGATCATCGGTCCGATCAGTCCGGCATTGACGTCGCCGACCTCCGCGGTGTGGGAGTGGTACATCCAGAAGGCGGTGCTGCCCTCGCCGTGGGACGGGCCCGCCCGTTCCGGCACCGGCCAGGTGTAGATATGCCGGCCCCCGGTCGGGACCCCGTCATCGGCGCGGTCGGCCGGCGCGGTGCCGTCCTCGTACGGGGCTCCCTCCGAGTCCTTCAGGTAGAAGACGCCGTGCGGGTGCATGCTGGCGGGGAACGACGCGCGATTCAGGAAGACGACGCGGATCGTGTCGCCCACCACCCCGCGGATCAGCGGGCCCATGATGCCGAGGTGCTCCCACTCGGGGGGACGTGGCTTCAGCGTGGTGAAGGTGGAGTCCGTGTACTCCCGGTAGATCGCCTTCCGGGCGAGGCGACCGACATGCATGTCGCCGGCCGTCACGAAGGGGCGCTGGATGTCGTCCCACTCGGCATTGGTGATCAGACTGCGTCCGGCGGGGGCGTAGTCCCACTCCAGCTCGTCCGCGGCCACGTAGTAAGTCCGCGTCATCGGCGCGCCCGCTCCTCCGCCCGAAGGGCCGCACGCGGCAGCGACGATGAGGAGTGCGGAGGGAAGTATGGCACGGACGGCCTGAGTGACGGCGAGCTTGTGCATCGGGTCTCCTGAGGATGGACGGCAGACAAGTTAGCACGCCTCGCGAGGCCCGCAACCGTGGGTATAGGTACCCTTCGTCCCCGGTTCAACCCATCCCCGGCTTTCCCTCTCCACCATCTGGGGCGGGGGGACCCTTACAACAACGTCACGATCCAGTCGCCCACGAAATACCCGACCACCGCCACACCGAAGCCGACCACCAGCATGTCGATGCCGCTCCGGGCCACGCCCCGTCCGGTGAAGAAGCTCCGCGCCGCGCCGACGCCGAAATGCGAGACCATCGCCAACGTGAACGAGGTGTAGAGGGCCCACGCTTCGGTGCTGAAGAGCAGCGGCGCCACCGGAATGAAGGCGCCAACGGCCGTGGCGAGGCCCGTCACCCACGCCTCGCGGAACGGGGTGCTGCTGGCATCGCCGATCTTCAGTTCCTCGCGGACCTTTTCCTCCAGCGCCTTTTCGGGGTCCGACATGACCTGGCGCGCGAGTTCGTCGGACTGGTCCTCGGGAATCCCCTTGGCCTGGTAGAGGAGGCTCAGCTCCTCGGTCTCCAGTTCGGGCATGAGACGGATCTCTTCCCGTTCCATGGCGATCTCGTGATCGTAGACCTCGCGCTCGCTCTTGGCGGCGAGGTACCCCGAGGAGCCCATCGAGAGGGCGTCGGCCACGACTCCGGCCAGACCGGCCACGACGACCGCATGGCCCGCCGTCCCCATGGATGTGGCGGCGCCGACCATCCCCGCCACCAGGCCAAAGTTCGCCGTGAGGCCGTCGTTGAAGCCGTAGACGACGTTCCGCAGGAAGCCGCCGGCCTGCGTCTTGTGCCAGGGCTCGCCCTCCGCACCGGCGATGTCGGAGAGCGTCGTGGCATGCTCCTTCGACTCCCGCGCGAGCCGCAGGGCGGTGGGGCCGGCGGCGCCATCAGGAGCGGACTTGTAGAGCTGGAGATACCCCTTGACCTCCTGCCCCTCCTCCTCGAGGAGCATCGGGAGGAGCCACTGCGGGCCAAATCGGCGGGCCGTCCAGGCCATGGCGCGTGCCTTGGCCGACACCCGTACCTTCGGAACCGGGTGCCCATGCTCCGTGAGCAGCTTCTGCCACGCGGCGACGTGGCGGTTCTCGACCTCACTCAGCCTGGCATAGAGGGCTGACCGCTTCGGGTCCGGCTCGCCCCGGGCCAGCTCCTTGTACAGGAACGCGGCGTCGGCCTCGTCGGCGAGGTGGTGGAGCCAGATCTTGGGGGCAGGGGTGGGATTTGCCATTGGGCAAAGATACAAGGGCGGGAGCGCTGTACCGTCGTGGAAACGGCCGCACGGCCCAGGCCCAGGCGCCCCGGGGCAGCGTGTTCACCTTAAATGCCTATGTCACAATAAGTTAGAACGTAAGGAGGCGTAGTTCTCCAACCTCGCTTCCCCGCTTCCCCGGCTCCCCGCTTTCCCGCCAAATTCCCCCCTGCAACCATCCGGGCCATCCCTGCATCTTTAAGGGACCTATGACAAAGGCACTGGCAGTGGACTCCTATCTCGCAGGCGACGCCGAATCGGTCGTCGCGCGGGTGCGGGTGGGCGATCCGGCCGCGCTGGAGATCCTCTACCGCGCCTACGAGGCACCGGTCTTCAACCTGGCACGCCGGATCTGTCGCACCGTGGAAGACGCCGAGGACGTCCTGCAGGAGACCTTCTTCGAGGTCTACCGCAGCATCGGCCAGTACCGGGGCGACGGACCGCTCTGGGGATGGGTTCGGCGAGTGGCATCGAGCAAGGCGCTGATGCGACTCCGGCGGAACAAGTACCGCGAGACGGATGAACTCTTCGACGAGACCCATGCGGTCCGTCGGGAGGACACCCCGCTCCGGATGGACCTTGAGGCCGCGCTGGAACGCCTGCCGGAAACCTCGCGCGCCGTGGTGTGGCTCCACGACGTCGAGGGATATACGCACGAAGAAATCGCCGAGATGATGGATCGGACGCCGAGCTTCTCCAAGTCGCAGCTGTCGCGCGCCCATGCCAAGCTGCGGGTGTGGCTCGGCGAGGAGGCACGGGCATGAGTCATCTCACCATGGAACAGCTGGTGGCCCTCCGTGATGCCGGCAGCGAGCCGGGCAGCGCAGCAGAGCCAGGCCCACATCCAGACCTGCACCGCCTGCGCGGCGGAGCTCGATCGCCTGCATCAGCGGGTGGCGAGGCTCCGCGCACTGCCGACGCTGCGCCCGCCCCGCGACCAGTTCGTCGTCGTGGCGGCCCGGGTGCGGCACGATCGCCGGCAGCGGCTGGTCCGTCGCACCGGCATCGGCGCGCTCGCGCTCGCCGCCTCGCTCCTGCTCGTGGTGGTCGGGCGCGACGTCATGGCGCCGCCGGCCGCCAACGCGTCGGATCAGCTCACGGCCGTCATGGCCGAGTCGGCCACCCTCGAGCAGGCGCTGCGGCAGCTCCGGAGCAGCCAGCAGGTGACGGATGCGTACACGACGCGCGCCGCCGCCTCGCTGGAGGACCGGATTGCGGAGCTGGATCACCAGCTCGAAGCCGCACAGCTGGAGCAGTCTTCGGCGAACCGGAACGAATTGATTCCCCTCTGGCGGGAACGGGTGGGGCTGATGGACGCGCTGGTGGATGTGCACCTCACGCGCGCGCACAACGTGGGGCTCTGATGTTCGGTCGTCGGTCGGTCCTTCTGTCCCTCGCTCTCCTGTCCGCCGCGCCACTCATGGCTCAGACGGTGACGGCGCCGCGGGCCCCCAAGCCGTCGAAGTCGGAGTCGCTGGTCATCGTCATGGACTCGATGCGATTCCGCGTCGACACCCTCCGCAGCAACGCCTACTTCTTCCGTGACTCGATGCAGCCGATGATGGCGCGGGCCTTTGCCAGCCGCCGGGTGCGCATCGGGGTCGTGGTGAACACCCAGCCCGCCGGGACCGATTCCATCGGTGCCCTGCTCGATGCCGTCACGCCGGGGGGGCCGGCCGCCGCGGCGGGGCTCATGGCCGGCGACATCATCACCCGGTTCGGCAAGACCGCGCTGGCGGTCGACCTCTCCCGGGTCTCGCCCGGCGACCGGGTGCAGAGTCCGGGGTTCCGTCTCATCGAGCTCGTCGCCAAGCTGGCGCCCAACGACACCGTGCCCTTGGCGTATCGCCGAGGAAAGAAGCAGATCAAGACGCAGGTCGTGACGGCGGCGATGCCCGACAATATTGAGGTGGTGGTGGGTCCCGAAGGGAACTATGCGTTCCGGTCCATGCCCGGTGGAGAGGAGTACTGGGTGGGGCGGGAGAGTCAGGAGAACCGGCGCGCACTTGAGCTGGCCCTCCTCCGAAGCGAGGCGGCGCGGGGTGGCGCCGATCTCCCGATCTCGTTGTATCGGAGCCGGGCCTTGCGCGACCTGGAACTGGCGCCTGTCAATCCCCAGCTCGGCAGCTACTTCGGCACCACCGAGGGCGTCCTCGTGGTCGACGTGCCGGATCCCGCACCGCTGGGGCTCAAGGCCGGCGACGTGGTCGTCGGGGTCGACGGCCGGGCGGTGACCAATCCGCGTCAGCTCATGCGAATCCTGAGCAGCTATGAACCAGGGGAACCGATCAAGCTGGAGGTGATGCGGCAAAAGAAGCGCGTCACCCTGAAGGGGACGCTGGGGCGCTAGGCGGGAGGGGCAGGGGAGAAGAGGTAGGTCTCCATCTGCTCGAACAGGAACTTCTTGGCCTCCGGGCTTCGCAGATCCAGGCCGTAATGGTTGATGAGCTGCTGCTGATACTTCAGCCACTCACCCCAGCATACGGCACAGATCTGTTCGAAGGCGCGGAGGCCAAGGTCGTTCTGGAAGGGCCGGAAGGCCATCTGGTCGCGGGTCTGGCCGCAACGCACACAGGATACGGTCGCCATGCCCTCAAGATATCGGGGGTCGGCCGCCCTAGCCATCTCCCCGGCGGAGTGCCTTGACCCCGCTGGCGGTCCCGACACCGGCGCCGATCCCGAAGATTGCGGCGGTCACCGTGGTCACGATGGGGAGCAGCGCGACTGGGAGGGCCACGACGGCGGCGATCAGCCCGGCGGCGAAGGGGAAGACGGGGTTATAGACGCCATCCACGAAGCGGAGGCGGCGACGGACGAAGTTCCGGGCAACGATGAAGCCGCCGACCGCGGCCGCGATGGTGATGCTCAGGGCGAGGAGGCCCATATGTTCCTCTAATGTTGGAGGCTTGTTTCAGTACGGAACATTGAGGCGGGATGTTTCACTGGATTCCCGCTTGCGCGGGAATGACGTCGATGCCACCTTCGGCCCCGCTTCCCCGCTTCCCCGCTTCCCCGCTTCCCCGCTTCCCGCTTCCCCGCTTCCCCGCTTCCCCGCCTACCACCGAATCACACAACTCCCCCACATGAACCCCGACCCGAACGCCGTCAGGACCAGCAGGTCCCCCCGCTTGAGGCGGCCGCTGCGGACGCACTCGTCGAGCGCGATCGGGATCGTGGCCGACGTGGTGTTCCCGTAGCGCATGATGTTGTTGTAGACCTGGTCATCGCGGAGCTTGAGGGACTTCTGCACCGCCTCGGAGATGCGGAGGTTGGCCTGGTGAGGGATCAGGAGGTTCACGTCGTCCCAGGTGTAGCCTGCCTTGGTGACGGCCGCGGTCGCCGATTCCGGCATCTTGGTCACGGCATGCCGGAAGACGTCCCGTCCATCCATCGTGAGCCACTGCTTGCCCTCGTCGAGTTGCCTGGCGGAAATGCGGGGGTGGTACATCGAGCCGGGCGCATCCACCCACAGTTTCTCGGCGTAGTCGCCATCGGTATGCAGGTCGAAGCAGAGCACGCCGCGGTCTTCCGACTCTTCGACCGGGCCCACGATCGCGGCGCCGGCGCCGTCCGCGAAAATCACCGCGGTATGCCTGCCCTCAGTACTCAAGTCCATGCCGGTCGACTGGATTTCCTCGCCCACCAGCAGAACTCGATCGTACTGGCCGGACCGGATCCACGCGTCTGCCACCGACAGCCCGTAGACGAAGCCGCTGCACTGCGTCCGAATGTCGAGGGCGGGGATGTTGCCGGCGCCGAGCGAGCGCTGGAGGTAGACGCCGTTGCCGGGACAGAAGTGGTCAGGCGTCGAGGTGGCGAAGACGATGGCGTCGAGGTCGGTCGGCGTGAGGCCAGCCGCCTCAAGGGCCTGCTGGGCGGCGGGGAGGGCCAGGTCCACCGATGTCTGTCCCTCCTGCACCCACCGGCGCTGCTCGATGCCCGTGCGTTCGCGGATCCACTGGTCCGAGGTATCCATGAGGCCGGCGAGGTCGTCATTGGTGACCACGCGGTCGGGAACGCAGAAGCCGGTGCCCAGAATGGCCGAACGACGCACGGAACCTCCGGGTGCGAGAGGGGACTTCCCAATGTCGGGCCGGAAGAATGGTGACGCAAGCGCGCGACGGCGCCGCCGGTTACTTCCGGAAGAGGTAGGCCAGCTTCACGAAGAAGCCGTCGGTCTGACGCTGCAGGGTGGAGAAGTCCCAGGCGTCGGTCGTGATCGACGCGGAACCGTATCCCAGGAACGCCACTGTCCCTGGGCTGGGTTCGTACGACGCGAGCACGTCGACACGCAGGCCCTGGTTCTCCTGCGGGCTGGAGGGGCTCCCGTCGACGAGCAGGAGCTGACCGGTCACCGGGTCGCGCAATGCCGCCCGCCGGGTTGACTGGTACTCGGTGATGAGTCGGAAGAAGAGCGGCCGCGACGGCTGGTACTCGAACTTGAACCGTGGAATCACGCTGTTTGCGTATTCCGATCCGTCCGAACTCCGGTTCAGGGTCGCGTAGGCCACCCGGCCCTCGAAGCGAAGCGTCTTGCTCGGCCGAAAATTGACACTCGCGTTCAGCGTGGCTCCCTGACCCTCGCTCCCCTCCGCGTAGAGTGGCGCGTGTCCAAGCTCATAGGTGAGCGAGGCGTTAAAGAGCTGGTACGTGGGCGTCGTGACCGAGAACCGGCCCGAGTACAGGTTGTCGAGCCCGGACGGGGGGACGAAGGGGACGCCGGGTGCCGTCTCCAGGCCGTCGTAGTCCGCCAGGTAGAACGACGTGAAACTGCGCGCGGGCCTGGCGCTCAGCTGCCAGCCACCGCGCAACTGGAATTGGAAGGTGGCGTCCTGTGTCCCCTCGGCAGGGCTGTTGCTGGTGAACCCGTCGTACTCGTAGATCCAGGTCGGGCCGAAGAAGACAGTGAAGGTCTGTAACGTCGCGTCCTCGGCGCCGTAGAACGCCAGGCGGTTGAAGATGTGGGCGGTCACGATGTTGTTGCGCGGTACGAAACCGGATCCTGCAATGAAGTCCTGCCCGATACCGTTGATGGCTGTAATTGAATCCCCACATCCGTCCGGTACGGTCGAAGGCCAGCTTCCAGATCGGGTCGGTGGCCGTGCCGGCGCCGTCATCCAGGTTGGTCCAGGATTGCCCGTATTGCGCCTCCACGAAATAGAGCTTGGCGAAGACAATGTGGGCGTCCCCTTCGAGGAGCCGGTTGTAGGCGCCGCCCTGGACCCGGTCGGTGTAGGTCAGGCCCGCCACGCTGTTGGCGCCCAAGTCTCGACGCACACGGACCAGGTTGAACCAGGCGTCGTCCGCATCCTTGAAGTCGTCGACCGCGCCGAGATAGGCGATGCTGTTCCGCCCGACCTTGCCGGTCACTTTCGCGCCGCCGTAGGGGTCGGCGATGCGCCGGGTGTAGATCAGGTTGCCGGGAGTGGAAAAGAGGTCGATCCCCTTGAGGAAGAATGGCCGCTTTTCGGGCACGAAGAGGGCGAATCGTTCATTGACGGTAATCAGCCCCACATCGCTCTCGACCTGGCTGAAGTCGGGGTTGATGGTGCCGTCGAACGCCATGGTCGTCGTCGCCAGCTGGAGATTGATGCCGACGCTCGGCTCAGGATCGTCTCGGGTGAACGAGCCGTCGTCCAGCCGGTTCCCAGCCCATCCCGCCGTCACGAACGGCTGCGCCTCGAATACGAGGCCGCGTTGCATTCCCTCCAGGCCAGTCAGCGTTCCTGACTGCGCCAGGAAGCTCGAGTTTGCACGCCGCACGTCGGTCCAGGTGTCCTGGTAGGCGGTCCGCTGGACATAGCGCACCGCGTTGAACCCCCAGGACTGCGGCCCGGCGCCGGCGTACTGCAGGCTCTTGAAGGGGACGCGCACCTCCACCTCGTACCCCTGTTCCGTGCGCCGTCCCTTCGAGTCCCAGAGGTAGTCCACGTTGAGGTCGTCCTGCCCGCCGAAGAGACTGCCGGCGCTGGCGCCGGTTTCGCTCCGAAGGCCGTCTTCCTGCACCCCAAGGCCATTGACGCCGAAGAACGCGGCGCGGCGCTTGTCATTGAAGGTGTCCAGGTACAGTCGGACACGGTCCTCCCCGTCGATCTTGTCGCGATCGGTGAAGGTGGCCCGGATGCTCCCCGGGTCCGTGTCGTTCGCGATGATGCCGAAATGGATCGCCGTGGGCGAATACCAGACGAGGACGATCGTCTCCTGTTCGGCCATCCGGCCGTCCACCGGTCGGTACTGGTGGAATCCGTCGAGTCGGGCCGCCTTCGCCCACACCGGTTCGTCGAGCACGCCATCGATGGTGACGGCGGCGTCGATCCGGGGAATGGTGACGGTGGGCGGCGGGGCCTGGGCCGGGTCCTGGGCCAGGACAGCAAGGAGAGGAAAGAGCATGTCGGGGAACTTAGTGCGTCCCGGCCTCCGGGTCGCGGGTACGGTCCGGGATGGTGCCCCGGAGCAGGGCGACGCCGTCGAGTGCCACGAGCATGTCATCTTCCGGGAGGGCGGCGACGCCGACCATGGTGAGCGCAGGGCCCTCGCCGGCGGGGAAGAGTTGCGAGGCGGTGGTGCGCATCGCGTCGAAGTCGTCGTTGCTGCAGCCGACACAGTAGATCGTCAGCTTGATCAGGTCCGCGGGGACGCCCCGTGCAAAGCGGACAATGGCGGACGCGTTGTTGAGCGCCTGCCGGAGCTGGGCCACGCGATCGCCGCGGCCAGTCAGGAGGCCGGTGCTGTCCATTGGCACCTGACCGGCGAGATACACCGTCTGCCCGACCTTCACCGCGCTGCTGAAGCCGGGGATGATCGGGACATTCGGTGCCTGGATGAACTCGGGCGGGGGTGGCGCGACCGGGTAGGCACGCCCAGCCCCACCAGGTCCCCCGGCGGGGGCGGAGGTGGGGCCACATGCAAGAAGCGCCAGCACTGCCAGGGCCGCGGTTGCGGCCCTACTCATAACGGAGCGCCACGATCGGATCGAGGGACGCGGCACGCCGAGCCGGCAGGATTCCGAAGAAGAGTCCCACACCGGCACTGAAGGCGAAGGCGACGAAGATGGCCATGGGTGAAATGTAGGTGTTCCACCCCGCCAGGCGCGAGAGGGTGACGGCCGCGCCCGATCCGAGGAGGATGCCGAGCGTGCCGCCGACGAACGACAGCACCATCGCCTCGATCAGGAACTGCAGCAGGATGTTGCTCCGCGTGGCGCCGAGCGCCTTGCGGATGCCGATCTCGCGCGTCCGCTCGGTCACCGACACCAGCATGATGTTCATGATGCCGATGCCGCCGACCAGGAGACTGACCCCGGCGATGCTGGCCAGCAGAGCCGTGAACACCTGCGTGGCCTGCTGCTGGGTGGCAAGAATTTCCTGCTGGTTCCGGACCTGGAAGTCGTTGTCCGCGCCGGGCCGGATCTTGTGCTCCCGGCGCAGGACCCGCTCGAAGTCCACCATCCCCCGTTCCAGCGGGACGCCCTCGGCGACCTGGACCGTGATCGACCGCAGGCGGTCGGTCCCGAAGATCCGGTACCGGGCGGTCTGGAGCGGAATGATGATCTGTTCGTCGGGGTTGGAGAAGGAACCCGCCGAGCCCTTCCGGCTGAGCACGCCGATGATCTCGAAGGGAATGCCCCGGATGGAGATGGTCTGGCCCAGCATCGCGGCCGCGTTGCCGCCGAGCATCTCCGGCACGTCCCACCCCAGCACCGCGTAGCGCTGGCGAGAGTCATTGTCGCCCGGGGTGAACATCCGGCCGAACGGTACGGTGTAGTTGCGCACCCCGGCGTAGTTGGCCGTGGTCCCGACGACGTTGGTGTTGATGTTCTTGTTGCCGAACTTGATCTGCAGGGACGACTGCATCTCGGGCACCACCGCCGAGATGAGCTTGGCATCTTGCTCAATCGCCCGGGCGTCATCGGTGGTGAGGCTGACTCGCTGGTTCGAGGCGATGCCTCGGTTGAACGACTGACCGGCGTAAATGGTCAGCAGGTTGGCACCGAGCGCATTGATGCGCTCCTCGACGGCACGCTGGGCGCCCGTGCCGAGGGCGACCATCGCGATGACCGCCCCGACGCCGATGATGACGCCGAGCATGGTCAGCGCGGTGCGGAGTTTGTTGGCGCGGATCGACTGGAATGCGACCGCGACGGTCTCCCCGATCATCATGGCTAGCGACCTCCTCCGGAACTGGTCGTCGACCGCACGCCGGGCAATCCGCCGCCGGTGATGTTGCCAATCCGCTGCTTGAACTCTGCCTGCGACTGGATCAGGCTGGCACTGGGCAGCACGAGCACCTCGTCGCCGAGGGCCAGCCCGCTCATGACCTCGCTGTAGTCGAGGTCGGTCAGGCCGGTGCGCACGTTGACGGGCGTCGGCTGGCCGTCCCGCAACACGAACACGATGTACCGCCCACCGAACTGGAAGTCGTTGCTCTGTGCGCGCTGGCCGCCGCCCGGCCGGCCGCCCCGGCCGCCGCCCATGCCGGCAAAAACCTGCCGCAGCAAGGCACTCTCGGCGGGGGTCAGTTCCTGACCGCCCATCCGCTTGGCGAAGATGGCCCGGACCTGGGCCTCGGTGACCCCCGCGGGCAGTGGGATCACCCGCCCGTCCGGCGTGGTCATGGTGTTCCCGGCCGGCTTCGCCGGCGCCGCGCTGTCCGCGGGGGCCGTCGCGGCCGCCTGCGTGCTTCGGCCGTTGGCGCTCTCGTCCCTCGCGGCTGCGGCACTGTCGTTGGCGGCGAGCATCGCGGGAATGTCGTTCGGGTTGAGCCCCAGGACCTCGGCGGCGGAGGTGACGTCCCGCTGGGTCCGGAGCGAGGCGTTGGGAATGGCCAGCACGCTGTCCCGCTGCCCCACGTGGATCTCGACCTCCGAGTTCATGCCCGGCCGGAGTCGCCCGTCGCGGTTCTGGATCCGGACGATGACCGGGAACATCGTGACGTTCTGCTGGGTCTCGGCCTGCGGCTCGACCTTGAGGACCTCCCCGTCGAACGGGGTGTTCGGATAGGCGTCCACCGTGACCGTGGCTCGGAGGCCGGCCTTGATCTTCCCGATGTCGGTCTCGTCCACCAGGGTCCGGACCTGCACCAGGTTGAGGTCGGCCATCTTCAGCAGGACCGTGCCGCCGCCCACGTCACTGGTGGGAGACGAAATGACCTGCCCGCGTTCCACGTTCTTCTCGATGATGGTGCCGGTAATCGGCGCACGGACGTCGGTGTCCGCCATCCGGATCTTGGCGTTCTCCACCGCCACCTCGGCGCCGACCACTTCGGCCTTGGCGTTCGCGTAGGCGAGCGCGGCCGACTCCTGCTCCGTCTGCGTGATGGACTGGGACTTGTAGAGATCGTTGGCCCGGTTGAGCTGGCTGAGGGCGTTCTTGAGCCGGGCCTGGGCCACCTCCAGCTGGGCCTCCGACTGCGCGAGGGTGTTCCGCGGCGTGCGCTGGTCCACGCGGACCATCAAGGCGCCACGGTCCACCAGCTGGCCCGTCTCGACCAGCATCTCGAGGATTTCGCCGGAGGCCTTGGACTTCACCTCGACCGTCGTATCCGGCTGAATGACACCGGCGGCCTGTGCGGACACCACGATATTGCGCTGTTCCACCGGCACAGCCTGGTAGACGAGCGGCGGCACTTCCTTCTTGCAGGCCGCGAGGGCCAGGATGGCGAGGATCAGGGGCTGAGTCCGCATTAGCTGCTTTTCTCCGTCAGGAAGTCTTGCTCGACGCGTCCGTCTTTGAGGTGGACTTGGCGGGCGGCGTGTTCTGCGATGTCGTGTTCGTGGGTGACCAGCACGATGGTCTGGCCTCCCTTGTAGAGGTCTTCGAAGAGCGCCATGATTTCGGCGCTGGTGGCCGAGTCGAGGTTCCCGGTCGGTTCGTCGGCCAGGATGATGCTGGGGTCGTTCACCAGCGCCCGGGCCACGGCCACGCGCTGGCGCTGGCCACCCGAGAGTTCGTTCGGCCGGTGGTGCATCCGGTCCGCCAGGCCGACCTGCCGCAGCGCTTCGGTGGCCTTGGCCACACGCGCCTTGGCGCCCATGCCGGCGTACACCAGCGGCAGTTCCACGTTGTGGAGTGCCGTCGCGCGGGGCAGGAGGTTGAAGGTCTGGAAGACGAACCCGATCTCCTTGTTGCGGATCCGGGCCAGTTCGTCGTCCGCCAGTTCCGACACGCGGAAGCCGTTCAGCCAGTACTCGCCGCCGGTCGGGCTGTCGAGGCAGCCGATCATGTTCATCAGCGTCGACTTGCCCGATCCAGACGGGCCCATGATGGCCACGAATTCATTCTTCCGGATGGTGACGTCCACGCCGCGCAAGGCACGGACGATTTCGCCGCCCATGTCATACTCGCGCTGGAGATTGCGGGTGACGATCATCGCATCCCGCGGCACGTCGGCCGGCAGCATGGCCATCCGTTCGGCGGTGGTGCTCATGGCAGCGCTCACAGGGGCCTCCCGATCAGGGCTTCAATTTGGGCTTTGGCAATGAGGTAGTTGTAGCGCGCCTGGATGACGTCCACCTCGGCTTGGGACAGCGCCTCTTGCGAGCTCAGCACGTCCACGATCGTCGCCGCGCCGACCCGGTAGCGTTCCTGGTTGACCCGGAGATCCTCCGTGGCGGCCACCAGGCTGGTGCCGGTGATCTCGATCTGCAGGCGCGCCGCGTCAAGTTCCGCGAGCCGCGCGATGAGCGAGGCGCCCACCTGCCGCCGGGCATCCGCGGCGGTGGCGGCCACCGCGTCGGCGTTCGTCGAGGCGTTCACGATCGACTGATCGCGCTGGAACCCGTTGAAGATCGGGTAGCTCAGCGCGAGCGTCATCGAGCGGGCGTCGAAGAACTGGTAGTCCTGGCTGTCATTGCCGTTGTAGCTGTACCGTCCGGAGATGGTCAACTGGGGCCACCAGGCGGCTTTCGCCGCCTTGACGTTGGCGCGTGCGGCATCCGCCTGGGCCTGGGCGGCCCGCACCTTGGGGGAATTGTCCTCCGCCTCCTGCCGGATCATGGCGGTGTCCCCGATTTCCGTCACAACCAGGAAGGCGGAATCGGCGAGTGCGCGCACCCGACCGTCGATCCCCACCAGTCGACCGAGGTTCGCTTCGGTGGTGGCCACCGTGGTGAGCGCGGTCAGCAACTGGAGCCGGGAGTTGCCGACCGTCACCAGGGAGCGCAGGGAGTCGGAGCGTGTCGCACTTCCAGCCTGCAGTTTCGCCACCGACACACTGAGCTGTTCCTCTGAGCGCTTCAGGCCGGCTTCCCGCACCCGGACCAATTCATTCGCGGCCAGGGCACCGAAGAACGTCTGCTTGGCGCTGAGGGCGGTCTGGTACTGCGCGTCGATCAGCCCGGCATCGGCGGCCGCCTCGGTGGCCTTGGCCGAGTTCATTTGGGCTCCACGCCGGAAGCCGGTGAAGAGGTCGAGCGAGGCGTTGGCACTGTTGCTGAAGCTCTGTGCGTATGACTCGCCCGAGATGACCTCGCCCGTGATCTGGTTGACTCGGGACGGGCCGTTCGAATAGCTGGTGCCGTAACTGGAGCTGACCGACAGCGAGGGGATGAACGCCCCCCAGCTCGTGCGGTATTGAGCCGAAGCGCGCTCCACGGCGCCCTGCGCCGCGATGACCGACGGTTGCGCCAGCTGGGCCTTGGTGATGGCGTCGGCCAGCGTGATGCCCGGTGTGGTCGGTTCCTGGGCACCCAGCAGGGCGGGGACCGCCACGGAGAGCGCGAGAAGTCTAGCGAGGTGCATTCGAGGCGTCCTTGCCGTTGCGGCGCCGGGCGTCCTGGCGTTCCAGGAGCTCAGCGTAGTGGCGCTGCTGGTCGGGGGTGAGTTGTGCGTTGATCTCCGAACGGAGTGCCGTACGGAGGGTCTCAAACTTCGGACGAATATCCTGCCAGATAGAGTCCATGCCGGGCTCGAATCGCTTGAGGATCGCGCCGACGCTGTCACGCTGGGTCGGCGTCAGCTCCAGGTCCTTCGACAGACGAGAGAGGTACCCCGAAGGTCCGGCGGAGTGCCCCATGCCCGGCGGGCGGTGGTAGAGTGTCACTCCGCCGATGCCCGCGATCGCCCCGAGGGCGAAGGCGACCAGGAGCAGGAGCGTTGCCGTGCGTGTGGACTTGGTCATTCGTCGGTGCTCCTCGACTCAGTAGGCCATGACCGCGAGGAGCGCGATGCTCCCTGCAGGCGACGAATCGCTGGCCAGTTCCACGAGCGAGCCGGCCGCCGTCGCCGAGGCGCTGCGAGCGGCCGGTTGCGGCGTGGCATCACCCAGCGTCGCTCCGAGGACCGCCAGGACGACTGCGGCAGCGGCCAATCCCGGCAGCGTCCAGCGGGCGACCGCGCGCCAGGCCGTCTCGTCCGCCGCGGCGATCGCCTCGATCCGCATCCGCGCGGCGAACGCCGCGTCGTCCGGCGCGGAGAGGTGGTCGCGCAGGAGGGAACCAAGTTCCTCGTCGCGTCCGGTCGTGAAATCACTCAAGTCGGTCATCAGCCATTTCCTCCCAACGAACCCAGGGCCGCGCGCATGGCGCGGCGGGCGTGAAACACATCGGAGCGAACCGTGCCGACCGGCACGCCGAGCATTGTGGCGATTTCCTCGTGGACGTACCCCTCGGCGTCGTGCAATACGAGGGCGACTCTCCGTCGTTCCGGCAGCGTCGCGAGGGCCCGGTCCAGCGCCTCCCGCAGGAGCGCCCGGTCGGTGTCGCGATCCGGCGTCGAACCGGTGTCTGCCGTGGCCGCGGGAATCTCCTCGGTCCGTCGGAGCTTCCGGCGCCGCCGCAGGTCCGCCGCGGCATTGACCACGATCCTCATGAACCACGGTCCAAACGGCCTGACCGGGTCGAAGCGGTCCATCGCCCGCCAGGCGGAAAAGAGGGCGTCCTGCACCGCGTCATCGGCGTCGTGCTGATCCAGGAGAGCCGCCCGGGCGACTCGGCGGGCTCGCTCTGCGTGTCGCTCCACGAGCACCCCGAAGGCCTCGCTGCTACCTCCGCACGCCTGGGCGGCCAGCTCGGCATCGGTCACGGGAGGGTTACGCATGAGGGGTCAGGAGCGTTGAGATGGGCGGGCCGGGGCGGGTCACAGCTCGATGCGGGCCCGGAACGCCTGGACGGTTGCCCCGACGGCCAGCCAGGCGCAGAGGGCGGCCACGACCAGCCCCATGGTCCTGGGGAGGACGAGGAAGAGGAGGCCCAGCACGGTCAGCCCGACGGCCACGGGCCCGAAGATCGACCGCTGGGCCGCGCTTGCGAGCCCCCGGACGGTCAGGCCGGTCCGGCGGCGAACCTCCCGAAATCCGCCGGCGCGGGGGAGCTGCATCGGCGACGCCACCATCCTCCGCGCTCCGGCAGCACCCGTTCGAGCGTCCCCCGTGCCCGCGGTGCAATTGAACCTCCGCACTCTGTCGCCATGTCCCGCCGGAACTGAGCCTCAAGCTGGCCTCCCAGATTCGGGTCGTGGAGGAGCACGTCCAGTTCGTAGTTTCCCACGAGGCTGGAGCTGTTGAGGTTGCTCGAGCCGACACGGCACCACGCGCCGTCGGCCACGATGGTCTTCGCGTGAAGCATCGGGCCACCCCACTCGAAGATCCGGACCCCCGCCTCGAGCAACGCTCGATACCCGATTCGACTGAGGTCTCGGATGATCGGGAGGTCGCTCGCGCCGGGGAGCAGGAGGCGGACGTCGACGCCGCTCCGGGCGGCATCCAGGAGAGACTGAAAGAGGGATCGGGGTGCCACGAGGTAGGCGTCGGTAATCCAGAGCCGCTCGACGGCGCCCGCGGCCAGAAGTTCAACGATGCGCTGGATGCGGGCCCGCCGGGGTTCGCCGACGATAACCCCGACCTCGGCATCGCCCGCCGACGCGAATTCGCCGGCATGCCGTCCCGGTGGAATCGTCCCACCGGCCAGGGTCCAGATCTGCTCGAAGGCCTGGTCGAGTGCCATTGCTGCCGGGCCCACGATCTGGATGGCGGTGTCGCGCCAGGGCGGAACGCCCCGTTCCGGATCGCCGGCCCACTCGTCCCCGATGCAGAGGCCGCCGATGAAGGCGGTCCCGGCGTCTGTCACCAGGAGCTTTCGGTGATCACGGGAGACGTTGCCGAGCAGGTCGAGGAATCGGGGCGGATTGAAGCGGCGGAGTTCGACGCCGGCGCGGCCCAATTCGGACGCAAGCCGACGACCCAACCCTCGGCTGCCGAGCCAGTCGGTCAGGAGCCGCACGGAGAGGCCGGCCCTGGCCCGTTCCATGAGGGCCTCGCAGAAGAGGCGGCCGGTGACATCGTCGCGGATGATGTAATTCTCCAGGTGGACCCAGTGCTCGGCCTGCCGGATGGCTTCCAGCATGGCGGGGTACACCCGTGGGCCATCGAGGAGGAGCCGAGTCGCATTGCCCGGGATGAACCGCGTGCCTCCGGCCCTGGCGAGCGACCGCTCGGCGAGCTTCGCGACGGCCAGGGTGCTCATCCTGCCGGCCCGAGTCCGAGCACGGATTCATGCGGTCGGAGCGCCTCGAGCAGGAACTGGATCAGTTCATCGAGCGGCCACCCCAGTTCCTCCGCGCCGAGGCGGACGTCCTCCCGACTCACTCCCCGGGCAAAGGCCTTGTCCTTGAGCTTCTTCAGGACGCTTTTCGGCTCGAGGTCGATGAGGGAACGGGAAGGACGGACCAGGGCACAGGCCACGAGAAACCCGCAGAGCTCATCAACGGCAAAGAGGGCGCGTGCCATCGGTGTCTCGCGCGGCACCCCGGTGTACGCGGCGTGGCCGAGGATCGCCTGTTGCCACTCTTCGGGGGCTCCGAGGCCGCCGAGGATACGCACTCCCTCGCTGGGGTGCTCGGCGTCGGGCGCGTGGGCTGCATTGGGAAACCGCTCATAGTCGAAGTCGTGCAGCAAGCCGACCGTGCCCCACGCGTCAGAGTCCTCGCCGGCACGCGCGGCCATGGCGCGCATGGCGATCTCCACGGCATACATGTGTTTTCGAAGCGCCTCGGACGGGGTGTATTCGTGCATCAGGGCGAGCGCGCGTTCGCGGGTGAGCGTCATGCCGTCTCCTCAAGGGGTCTCAAGGGAAAGCTAAGGGGATGCGAGTGTGGGGTAAGAGGTCGCAGAATGTCGAAGGGCGGCGGGCCAGAGATGGCCCGCCGCCCTTCGCGTCTGCATCGGCGGACTTCAGCCGATCAGGGGATCTTGGTCCCGAAGAACCGATTGACCGTCGAGACCAGGGAGTCCGCCGTCGCCTGGTGTGCCAGTGTGGAGGGGTGGACGCCGTCGAGGCTGAAGTACGGGCCGAAGCCGACCGACCCGCCGCTGAGTGCCGGAAGGAGGTCGGGGATCGGCGGGATGGCGCCGACGGCCGCGAGGGCCAGGAGCGGCGGATTCACGTCGAGGTACGCCATCCCCCGGCTGGTGGCTTCCGCCTGGATGTACGCGTTGAACTGGCCCACCGCCGTCTGCAGTGCGGCCAGCTCGGTCGGTGAGATGACGAGTGCATCGATCGAGCAGTCCATCGTCTGGGGTGCACCGCCCGCGGCCGCGGCGAGCAACGGCACGGCCTTGGTCCACGGGATGAGTGTGGCGAGCCCAGCCGGGGCGGCACAGTTCACGTCCACGGTCCAGAGCCCGAGCATCTGCAGGCCGGCCAGGTTCGGGTCTGGGGTGGTCGGCAGTGGCGCCTGGCAGCGGGCCGGGTCGACATAGGTCAGGCAGTAGTAGATGGCGGTACGGGAGGCGTACGGGATGACCGACACGTCGGTGACGCTGATCAGGGTGGCGGGCGCCCCGGTCATCTCGATCGTATCCAGCATGGTCGAGTAGTTGGCCTGGAACACCGGTAGCGGCGTGATGAGGGCCGGGTTGCCCGGGTTCGACTGACTGGTCAGCGAGCCGAGGACATCGTTGTTGCCGATCCAGGCGGTGACGAAGGTCGGGTCGGCGTCCAGCATGGCCTGGTTCTGGGTCCGACCGCCGAGGATGAAGGTCGTCAGTGCGTTGCTGTTGGCGAAGGCGATCATGTTGTCGTTTGGCGAGAACGACGTGGCGCCGGGCACCGCGACGTTGCTGACGAACGGCAGTCGTTCGTCGGCGCGGAGGTCGCAGGTGGCGGCGGTTCCGCCGCCAACCCGGGTCTGCGTGACGTTGTTGGTGAGCGGCGGTGCGCAGCCGCGTCCCTGCAGGGACGGCACGAAGAACGGTGCGTTCGCGCGGCCGGCAAAGAGCACCGCGTAGGAACGCTGCTGTGTGCTGTCGTTGATGCCGCCGGACTGATAACCGGCGGTGATGCTGTTGCCCATGGAGACGTACCGCTCCATGAGCCCATTGCTCGTGGAAAGGTCGGGCGCGTTGAGCGGATCGTTGTCGTAGCACCCCGCCAGGAGGGGGAGCGCCAGCAAGAGAGCCGCGGCCACTCGGATGCGCTGCATATGCTGTGATCTCCCGATCAGAACGAGTAAGTCAGGGTGACGCCGACGAGGTTCGCGCTGAACGTGTACAGCCCGTCGTTCACCGCGGTGGTTGGGACGGCCATGCCGCCGTCGCCACTCCGCCCCTGGCGGTCAGCCTGATCGATGTACTGGTAGGCGAGGTCGAACCCGAACCGATCGGAGAGATGCGTGCCGAAGCCGGCGGTGAACTCGGTCCGTGCCGCCTCCGGCAGGTTCGGGGTCACTGTCTGGTCGGGCGCCGCCGCGTTGTGCGCGATGATGCCGAGGCGGGCAGTGGACTTGGAGCCGACCATGTACTCCCCACCGAGGCGCCACGACGTCGAGTTCCGATAGTCTCTCCACGAGCGTCCGGTCGCCGAGCAGGCTGAAGTTCGAGCGGCAAGGTCTCCCACACTTCCCAGAACTGGATGCCGACGTCGCCGAGGAGCTCGGAACTTGTCGGTCACCTGGAGGGTCAAGCCCATGTTGAGCTGTGCCGGGTACGGGAGGATGGCCGTGCCGACCTGGTCGACCAACGATCCACCCGGCTGGAACTGGGGGGCAACGAGGGCATCCACCGGCGTGCCGGCCGGGTAGCCGAGCGGGTTGTTCGGCGCCAGATACAGACCGGTCGAGACCTGGCTGATCGTCGCCGCGCCGTCATCGACATTCACGGTCTGCTTGGAAAGGTACCGGATGCCGAACGACAGCTTGTCGGTGAGCTGCGCGATGGCGCCGAGGTGGAAGCCGAGCGACACGTCATTGCCGGCAAGTTCCACATTGGCGAAGTCGGTGCCGTAGGCGATGCCGAGGTTGGCGAAGGTGATGCCGCCCCCGCCCGGTACCAGCTGATCCGCAAGGTCGACGCGCTGCTTCAATTCGACGGTGGAGCTGGCGACATCGAACCCGATACCGAAGCTGAGGCGCTTGCCGGCCTTGAGGCCGAAGGTGGGCTGGAAGTAGATGCCCTTGACCGAGCTGTAGTAGCCGAGGAAGCGGCCCTGCGCGTCCTCCGGCCATTCGATGGCCAGGCCGTACGGTGCGAAGATACCGAAGCCGATGGTCGCCTCGTCCGACAGGCCGTACGCCACGTAGACCGACGGCACCGGATGGGTTTCCTCGACGAGGCTGCTGACTTCGCCAGTGGAGCTGTTGGTGAAGTCGCCCGTCGCGCGAATCATCGTGGCGCCACCGCTGACGACGCCCTTGCCGCTGGGCAGAATCAACCCTGCCGGGTTGAAGAAGATGGCCGAGCCGTCGGCGCAGGGCGACGCGACACCAGTACCGCCGCGACCCATGGCACACGAACTCTGTTCGTTGACGCTGAATCCTTGGGCTTCGGCCGATCGCGGCATGACCAGAACGGCGGTCAGTACCCCGGCGGCAATCCAAACCTGGAACCGTCGCATACGTGGACTCCGATTCGGGACGACTTCAGGGACGCTCCGGGCGAACCCGGCGGGAGAGACAGCAAAAACATATCGCGCGAAGGAAAGAGTTGTCAAAGCCCACTTTCATACCCGAGCGGGTGTGTCGGCATGGCGGTCAATGGGCGTCGGTGGCCTTGGCCCGACTCGCCGTCAGGGGAACCCGAGTTCCCGTCCCCCCGTCAATCGAGATTTCGAAGGCAAATGCCCCGGGGCGGGGGAGTGGGACGTCGAAGACAAGCACCGCCCCTGCCTCGACTTCCGTCACCCCTGCCGGGGGCTCGCCGAACTGGACGCTCCCTTCGCCCCCCAGCAATTCGGTGTCGTCCTCGTCCACGAACCGGATCCGGATGCCGTGGGTGCCGATGTCGGTCCGGCGTCCGCGGACGCGGAGCACCAGGTGGGTCCGGGGGTGGACGGTGGGGAATTCGGCGGCCCAGACGTGCTGGAAGATGCCGAGCACGGACAGCTTGCCCTGCTGGTCGACCAGGGCGTAGTCGGCGATTACCGCGAAGTCGAGCCGCAGGCTCATGCCACCCGGATCGATTCGATGACGTCGTTCTTCTGGATGGCGTTCACGATATCCATTCCGTCGGAAACCTGACCGAAGACGGTGTGGACGCGGTCGAGATGCCCCTGGGGCGAATGGCAGATGAAGAACTGGCTGCCGCCGGTGTTCTTCCCGGCGTGGGCCATCGACAGGGTGCCGGCCACATGGCGATGCGTGTTCTTCTCGGTTTCACACTTGATGGTGTATCCGGGCCCGCCGGTGCCGACGCGGGGGTTGTTCGGATCGCGGCTGAGGGGGTCGCCGCCCTGGACCATGAAGTTGGCGATGACCCGGTGGAACCGGGTGCCATCATAGAACTTCTCATTGGCGAGCTTCTCGAAGTTGGCGACCGTGCCGGGGGTCTCTTCGTCGAAGAGGTCGGCGACGATGGTGCCGCGGCTGGTGACGATGGTAGCGGTCTTCATCAGGGATTCCGTGGGATGCGAGTCAAGAGGTCAGTGGGGCCCGATCGGCCGGCTGGAAAGATAGCGAGGCCGCGGCCAGGGCCGCGACCACGCACAGCGCTCCGGTCCAGTAGGGCGCACCGTGCCCCACGTGGTCGAATACCAGGCCTGCCCACAGGGGGCCGAGGATGCGGGTCAGGCTGACGATTGACTGCATCGATCCCAGCACCTTCCCCTGCTCGACGCCACTGACCGTGCGGGAGACTTCCGAGGTCAGCATCGGCGCCGCCGATGCGTTGCCGAAGGCGAGCAGCAAGGTGGCAGGGTAAAGCCAGGGGACGCTCGGCACGAACGCGGTCGCCGCGAAGCCGCATGCCATGAGCAACAGCCCCCAGGTCGCGATGCGTCGTTCGCGCCCAGCTGTCGGAATGCGGCGCAAGAGCACGCCCTGCACCAGGACGCTCACGGCACCGACGAGGGTGAAGATCCAGGCGTTCCCCTGGGGGCCAAGGCCAAATCGTTCCCTGGTGAACACCGCGTAGTTCGACTGCAATCCGGCCATGGCGAAACTCATGGCAAAGATTGCCGTGAACAGCCGGGGCAGCCCCGGGCGGCGCACGGTCTCCCCCAGGTGACCGAGCGGATGGAGATCCGCCAGCCGGAAGGGGCGGCGCTCCCGCTTGGCCGGCGGGAGAGATTCCGGCAGCAGGAAGTAGCCGAGCGACACCGTGATCAGGGAGAGCGCGCCGGCCGCGAAGGCAGGGGCGCGCAGGCTCCACAGGCTCAGCATGCCTCCCACGGCGGGACCCATGATGAATCCGAGCCCGAACGCAGCCCCGATCAGCCCGAAATTCTTGGCCCGATCCTCCGGCGGAGAGACATCGGCGATGTAGGCCTGCGCCGTCGAGACGTTGCCGCCGGTGAACCCGTCGATCAGGCGCGCGAGGTACAGCAGCCAGAGGGTCTGGGCGAGGCCAAAGAGGAAGTAGCCGGCGCCTGTGCCGAGGACACTGAGGAGGAGGACGACACGCCGCCCATGCCGGTCGGAGAGGGCACCGAGGACGGGGCTGGCGAAGAACTGCGCGGCGGCGAAGGTCAGGCTGAGGAGTCCGACCGTCAGGGCGTCGCTCCGGAACTCGGCGACGATGTACGGCAGGACCGGGACCAGGATCCCCACGCCGAGGAGGTCGAGGAAGACGGTCAGGAAGATGAAGATGAGCGGCCGGTGACCCGGCCCGCGCTTGCTATCCACGCATGGTTCTCTCGGCGCTGGGGCATTCCGCCGCGATCGGACATGCGGCGCAGTTCGGGCGGCGTGCGATACAGACCGCGCGGCCGTGACTAATGAGCAGATGGGAGAGCAGCGTCCACTTGGGCTGGGGGAAGAGGGTCATCAGGTCCTGCTCGACCTTCTCCGGGTCAGTGGCCGCGGTCAGCCGCAGCAGCCGGGTGATCCGCCCGACGTGAGTGTCCACCGTAATCCCGTCGTTCCGGCCGAAGGCGTTCCCGAGAATGACGTTGGCGGTCTTTCGGCCCACACCGGGGAGGGCGTGCAACTCGTCCATGGTGTCGGGCACCTGCCCGTCGTGGCGCTCGACCAGCGCGGCGGCCATGGCCAGCAGGTTCTTCGCCTTGTTGCGGAAGAACCCGGTGGACCGGATCAGCTCCTCTACGTCGTCCTGTGTTCCCTCGGCGAGCGCGGCGGCATCGGGAAACCGGGCGAAGAGCGCCGGTGTCACCATGTTGACCCGCGCGTCCGTGCATTGTGCCGAGAGTATCGTGGCAACGAGGAGCTGGTAGGGGTCAGTGTGGTCCAGGGCGCAATGCGCGTCCGGATACGCCTCCTCGAGCGCACCGAGGATCTTCCCGGCCCGCGCGCGGCGCGCCGTCGCCGACTCGCGGGCCATTCAGCCCCGCCGTGCGTTCCCGAACGCCAGGAACCCCTCAGCCGTCCGTGTGTTCAGCACTTCCGCCGGTCCCAGCCACCCCTTGCGGGCGATTCCGACGCCGTACGTCACATTGCCGAGACCGGCGAGGTTGTGCGCATCCGAGCCCACGGAAATCATGACGCCATGGGCGCGCGCGCTCCGCAGCACCCGCCAATCGAGGTCCAGGCGATGCGGGTCGGCGTTGATTTCGATGGCGACACCGAGCGCGCCGGCCTTGGCAAAGATCGCCTCGAGATCAATCTGGTACGCATCGCGCGAGAGCAGGAGCCGGCCGGTGGGATGGCCCAGGATGGTGAGGTAGGGGTTGTCCAGCGCCGTGAGCACGCGTGCCGTCATCTCCGGGCCGCTCAGGTTGAACCGGCTGTGGATCGAGCCGATGACAAAATCCAGGCGGCTGAGGACGTCGTCTTCGTAGTCGAGGCGGCCATCGACGAGGATGTCGGCCTCGATTCCGTGCAAGATCCGGAACCCCTCCATACCCGCTCCCACCTCGGCGATCTCGATGGCCTGTCGTGCCAGCGCTTCGGGAGAGAGGCCCCCGGCGTAGGCCGCCGACTGGCTGTGGTCGGTGATGCCGATCCACTGGTACCCGGCATCGCGCACTCCTCGGGCGAGGTCGGCCACCGAGTTGGACCCATCGGAGTAACTGGTGTGGCAATGGAGGAAGCCAAGGAGGTCCTGCTCCTCGATCAGCGTCGGGAGGGTGTCTCCCGCTGCGGCCTCGATTTCTCCCCCTCCCTCCCGGAGTTCCGGCGCAATCCAGGGGAGGTTGAGCGCTCGATAGAATGCGGTCTCATCCGGTGTCGGCACGAATTCGCTGCCGCGCCAAAGCGCTGCGCCGCGCAGGGAATACCCCAGGGTGGCGGCCCGTTCCTCGAGCTGCCGCATATGGGCATCACTCCCCGTGGCCTGAACGAGGACGGCGCCGGCGTTCTTCGGCGGAGTCACGATGATCTGGGCGCTGGTGCCACCGACGAATCGGAGGGTGACGTGCCGCTCGTCCTGCCCGGCGAATTCGTGGACGCTGGGTACCTGGCTCAATCGTGCGAAGATGTCGGCGGCCGGCACCTCGGCGGCCAGGACGATGGTGATCTCCCGGACGACCTCGCATCGGCGCCGCACTTCTCCGGCCGCCGTCGCGCTGAGCACGCCTGGCACGCGGCTCAGCGCGTCTGTCAGGGTTCGGGCTTCCTCTGCGGCGTGATGCGCCAGGCGAAAGGCGCTGGCCTGACGGAGGAAGGCAATGCTCTTCCGAATATTGTCGGCGGTCTTCTGCCCGAACCGGGGAAGTCCGGCCAGACGTCCGTCCGAGGCGGCGGCTTCGAGTTCGGGCAGCGAGTCGATGCCGAGCGTCTCGTGAATCTGCCGGATCTTGGCGACGCCGAGGCCTGAGATCGAGAGCATTTCGACCAGACCAGGGGGGACCTGGCCACGCAGCTCTTCGAGCAGGGCGCATCGGCCGGTGGAGGCCAGTTCGTTGATGACCTCGAGCGTCGCGGGTCCCACCCCTTTGGTGGCCGCGAGAGACCCGTCCTCCAGCGCCTGCTGCAGGGTCTCAGGGAGCCCTCCGACGACACGCGCGACTGTCTTGAAGGTCCGGACGCGAAAGAGGTTCTCACCCTTGAGTTCCATGAACGAGGCGATCTGCTCCAGCGCATCGGAGACCGCGCGTTTCTCCAGCCGGTCGGTCATGCATCCTCCAGTTGTGTGGACGCGACTCCCGGGTGAGCGAGGACGCGTGCCACGAGTTCAACCAGTTCGTCTGGTTCGACGACCGAGTGCAGGCCGGCAAAGGCGCCGCCGTCGAGCGAGGGCGCAAAGAGTGCCGTGCCATCACGACGTGCCGTGATTGCGCCCGGCACTCCGATCGCTTCCGCGACCGTGAAGCCGTCCCGGGCGGGATGGACACCGAAGATGCCGAGCACGCGGAGCCGGCCTTCAGGGTCGGCGTGGACAAAGCACCCGTCGAGTGGCTCCCATGGCCCGGCCGCCGTGAGGGAGGCCCAAATGAGCCGCTCGGGAAATTGAATGTATCCGGCCCCTCCCTCCGCGACAGCGGGTGCGGTCGCATCGGCCAGGAGGCTCCGCAACTCGGGGGCAGGCAGTGACCAGACTTGCCGCCCGGCGGCCCAGAAGACGTACACGTGATGCATGAGAGCGGTGAGCTCGTCGAGCCCCTCTCCTGCGTCCGAATCGTCGGGGCGCAATTCGCGGAGGAGGGTCATGGCGGGGCGCGTCAGGAGGAAGGCGTCGCGATTGCCGGGGTGGACGCTGGCCGCGGCGAGCGCATCGCGGATCGGAGGGAAGTGGTCCGGCGCCAGTCCGGAGAAGACGAGTTCGAACGGCGTAGGACGGTCCATCTCCACAAGATAATCCCTCTGGCGAGAGACCCCGTGTCTCGGTAGCTTGACGCCTCGGGCTGCTCTTCAGGGTTTCTCTGACGGAGGTGGTGGTGGTCAAGACTCGCAGCATTGCCACCAAGGTGGCGCTGGTCGTCTCAGCGGTCGTGATCGGTGCGCTCGCACTGACCGGCTGGTTCGCCCTGGAGCGCTCCGACGCCGAGCTGGTGCGGCTGCAGCTGGACCAGGCGAGTGCACGGCTCACCACCAACCTCGGCATTGCCCAGCGCATCTTCGATGAACGATTCCCCGGCCCCTGGCAGTTGGCGCCGGGCAACCCGCTGATCTTCAGCGCCGGAGCGGCGGCCCCCGCCGAGACGCTCACGACCCAGCTCTTCAAGGGCCGGTCGCAGGTCTACGGCAATGCCGAGATCACGGCGGCGCTCGTGGAACTGTCGCGCCTGACGGGCACCAAGCTCAGCATCGCGCAACGGGCGGGCAATGACCGTGCGCTAAGGCTGGCGACCAGCGACACCGCCACGGTCACGGCCGGTCCGCTGACCGTCATGCCCTCGCGCGACCCGGAGACTGAACTTCCCGTCGCGGCTGGGCTGGCGCTTGCACAGGGGGAGGTCGTTGACGGCCGGGCGACCATCGGCGAAGACGACTGGACGCTGTACTGGCCGATCCGGGGTGAGGGCGGAAACCGTGCCGTCCTTGGCGTCTTCTACGCGGCGACGCCCTACGCGCCGTTCGCCGCCGCCGCGACCCAGGCCTCCCGGCAGGTCGCCGAAGGGCTGCTGCCCCTGGTGCTGCTGATCGCCTCGGGCGCCTCGCTGCTTCTCTTCGTCCTGACCCGAGGCATGCTCCGCCCGCTCCGTGCGATTCACACCGCCGTCGCCCGTCTCGGCGAGGGTGAGTGGCCGCAGGAGGTGAAGGTCCGGAGCCGCGACGAGGTCGGGGCCCTGGCCGGCGCCTTCAACCGCATGGCGGCCGATCTCCGGCAAACCTACGCCACCATCGAGGACAAGGTCCGGTTGCGGACCCACGAACTCGAGGAGAGCAACACCGCGCTGGGCCAGGCACGGGAAGCGGCGGAAGTCGCCAACAAGGCCAAGAGTCGCTTCCTCGCCAACATGAGCCACGAACTCCGGACTCCCCTCAACGCGATCATCGGCTACAGCGAGATCCTGGAGGAGGAGGCCGAGGACCGGAAGCTCGACGATCTCGTGCCTGACCTCCGCAAGATTCACGGCGCCGGCCGGCATCTCCTGCAGCTGATCAACGACATTCTCGACCTCTCGAAGGTCGAGGCGGGGAAGATGGACCTTTACCTCGAAACCTTTGCCGTCCGGGCAATGCTCGAGGATGTGGTCAGCACCATCCAGCCGCTGGTGGCGCAGAAGAACAACTCCCTGGTCGTGGACTGCCCCGACGACGTGGGGAGCATTCATGCCGACATGACCAAGCTGCGGCAGTCGCTCTTCAACCTGCTCAGCAACGCGTCGAAGTTCACGGACGGGGGCACGGTGACCCTGCGCGTGCGGGCGGATGTCGTGGAGGGCCAGCGGTGGATCCGGATGGCGGTCGAGGACAGCGGTATCGGCATGACGCCGGAACAGGTGGAGCGCCTCTTTCAGCCGTTCACGCAGGCGGATGCTTCCACCACGCGAAAGTACGGCGGTACCGGTCTCGGCCTGACCATCACGAAGCGGTTTGCCGAGCTGATGGGGGGCACGGTGACGGTGGAGAGCGTCCAGGGGGTCGGGTCGACCTTTACGCTGGTGCTGCCGACGGAAGTCGTGGCCCGTCCGGTCACCAGCGATCATGTCGCGCTCATGGCGGGCCCGAAGGGGACGGTGCTGGTCATCGACGACGACCCGGCGATGCACGACATGGTACGGCGCACGCTTGAGAAGGAAGGGATCGCGGTCGTCCCCGCCATGAGCGGTGAGGAAGGCGTCGAGCTGGCACGCCAGCTCAAGCCGGCGGTCATCACGCTCGACGTGATGATGCCGGGGAGCGACGGGTGGAACGTGCTGCGCACCCTCAAGGGGGACCCCGAGCTGGCCAAGATTCCCGTCGTGATGCTGACTATCATCGACGACAAGAACCTGGGGTTCTCGCTCGGCGCCTCGGAGTACCTGACCAAGCCCGTGGACCGGGACCGCCTCATCCGCGTCATCCGCCGGTTCCGGCACGAGGGCGGAGGGCGCGCCCTGGTGATCGATGACGACGAGGCGGCGCGGGACCGGATGCGGGAATTGCTTCGCGGCGAGGCGTGGGAGGTGCAGGAGGCCCGGAATGGCGTGGAAGGCCTGGAAGCGCTTGGACGGGGCCTCCCGGATCTCATCCTGCTCGACCTGATGATGCCCGAGATGAACGGATTTGACTTCCTCGCCGCGCTCCGCGGGCGGGCGGGTGGGGAACAGGTTCCGGTGGTGGTGGTGACGGCGCACGATCTGACGGCTGAAGAGCGGGAGCACCTCTCCACGAATGTCGCGCGGGTGTTCGACAAGGACCATCTCGACGGCGAGGCGCTGGTGGCGGAAATGAAGCGCCTGTTGTCAGAGTCCGGTCCGGGGGAGGGTTAGTCGGTGGCGAAGATTCTGTTGGTGGAAGACAACGAGCTGAACCGGGACATGCTCTCCCGCCGGCTGACCCGTCGCGGTTACACCGTCGTCGTGGCCGAGGACGGTGAACGCGGCCTCGAGCTGATCCGTGCGGAGCGGCCCGACCTGGTCCTGATGGACATGAGCCTGCCGGGCATCGACGGATGGGAAGCAACACGGCGCTTGCGCGCCGACCCCGAGATCGCCGATGTTCGCGTGATCGCGCTTACGGCGCATGCGATGGCGGGCGACCGCGAACGTGCCCTCGAAGCGGGTTGCGACGACTATGATACAAAGCCGGTCGAGATGGACCGGTTACTTCTGAAGATCACCACCCTTCTCGGAGCGACGCCTTGACCGCATTGTTTCGGCGTGCACACGCCGCCCCCCTGCTCTTGATCGGCGCGCTGGCCTGCAGCAGCGGCGGTTCCACACCCACCGAGGCGCCGTCGCCTGTCGCGCCGCCAGCCGAAGTGACTCCGGTCGCCGTGGAACTGGCGCCTGCACCATCGTTCGAGGCGACTGCCACCGGTAACGGGTGGGTGGACGGCTCCGCCACGGCGGAGACCAGCACGCGGTATTTCCGTGAAGTAACCGGTACGCGGGGCCAAGTCTTCGAGCTGCAGGGCGAAGCGACCGGCGACGAGAAGAACAAGGCGTGTGGCACCGACTGGCGGGCATCCACCGCACGGTCGGTGGTGCTGGTCACGCCAGACGCAGGGAAGGGAACGGTGGGTTTTACGCTCAATGCCACGGCGACGGCACGGCGGGGCCACTGGCGCACCAAGGCGACGCTCAGTTGCACGACGCTGAACGCCACCGAGGCACAGGCCGCGACGATGGCGCGCGGTCAGGCGTGGGTCACGATCGGTGGTGGCGCGACCGATCGCGACCAGCTCGTGATCGAGACGTCCGGATCCACGACGGGTGAGTGGGCCTTGAGCGTGACCGACACGACAGGACAGAAGTACGCCACGACCCAGGTCGGGACCACGCTCGTGGCGCCGGTGCCGGGTGCGGGTCGCTACTCGGTGGCGGCCTCAGTGACGGCACGGGCCGCGACCTCGGAGGGCAAGGATTCGGTCACGCAGCGGCTGCGTGCGACCGTCAAGGTGAGCAGTCTCCGAAATGCCCTGGCGTCCGCCGCGGGCACCGCCCCCCTGCGGAACCTCGACCTCTCCTTCGCGGTCGAGGTCCCCGCTTCGGCGCTGGCCGATCCGATGGAGACGGCGCTGGCCGGCTACCAGCCCTGCGCGAACAAGCCTGGGTGCGCCGGCAAGGTGTCCGACCTCACCGTCAGTTCGGCGTCTGTCTGGGCCGCTGGAGGGAGCGCCGTCGTTGAGCTGACGCTGGTCGGCAAGAAGCGGACACCGATGGCGGTACGCCTGGTCGGCACACCCGAAGCCCGGTTGGACTCGATGCGACTGGTGAACCTCCGCCTGAGCGATGGGCAGCCGCAGGTGAGCAAGAAGAAGGATCTCAGCGCGGCCGTTGCCCTGTTTGCGGCCAGAGCGTCGATGGTGACGGCGCCACTGACACCCCGTTCGACCGCGGCGGAATCCCAACTCCTCGCGCGGTTCCCGGTGCGCGTCGGCGATCTTTGCCTGAACGCACCGTCCGCGCCTGCGTCCTTCCTGGGCACGATGCCGGCGTCCGACTCCACGGCATTTCGCGCGGTCTTCGGGCTTACCCCGACACCGCTGCAGCCCTGCGGACGGTCGAACTAACCGCATGACTCTCGTCCGCGTGGTGCATACCACGGCGCGGCTGGATGCCTTGGCCGAACTGCTTGACGTGGCGACGCACGCCGCGCGCGAGTCGGGGGCCGATGGGGAGGGCGAGCACGACGTGCGGCTCGCCGCCGAAGAGGTGCTGATCAACGTGATCAATCACGCCTATCCGGAGGGGGCCCCCGGCCCGCTGGTGTTGCGGGCGCGTGTGGAGTCGGGGGCCCTCACCCTCACGGTGCTGGATGAGGGAACGCCCTTCGCCCCCGTGCAGGCGCCGGCACCGGATCTCGGATCCGACTGGGAGGATCGCCGGATCGGGGGGTTGGGCTGGCACCTGGTCGGCAAGCTGATGGACGAGGTGCGCCATCGCAATCTCGGTGAGCGCGGAAATGAACTGACCATGATCAAGCGATTCGGATCTGCCGGATCACTTTCTTCCACTACGCTGGGGCAAGGTGCCATGCAAATTGAAGTCGAACGACGCGGTCAGGTGACCGTGGCTGATGTGCACGGGAACGTGGACGGACTGACATCGGCGGAGTTGAGCCGGGTGCTCGGCGGGGAGGTCGGCGGAGGGGGGGCACCAGATGGTCGTGTCACTGGCGGGCGTCGACTACACCAGCAGTGCCGGTCTCCGTGTCCTGCTGGCGGTCGTCAAGGACGCCCGGAGCCGCGGCGGCGACGTCCGTCTCGCGGCGGTGCGCGACAACGTGCGCAAGGTGCTGGAACTCAGCGGCTTTACCAGCATCCTCAAGCTCTATCCCGACGTCGATGCCGCGGTGGCGAGCTTCGGCGGCTAGGCTTCGCCCGGGAGGCGGCGCACGGCCACGAGGGTGATGTCATCCGACTGCTCGGCGCTGCCGGCCCACCGATCCACCGCTGCGAGCAATCCGTCGAGCATCTCCTCCGCTGAGTCGGTCGCCGCCTGCACGGTCTGCAGTGCGCGCTCTTCCCCAAACAACTCGTCTCCTGCGTCGGTCCTGGCCTCGGTGACGCCGTCGGTCCAGGCGACGAGCGATTCGCCTGGGGCGAGCGTCGTCTGCTTCCAACCGCGAACGGCAGTCCCGGCATCAGACCCAGCGCGGGCCCCGTGGGCGGCAGCTCGCGGGTGCCGTTGCGGTCCGACCACCACCGGCGGCTCCTGCCCGGCGTTGATGTACTGCACCAGGCCGGTCTCGCCGTCCACGATGGCGAAGAAGACGGTGGCGAACATGTTCGAACTGCTGTGGGTGCCGGCCACGTAGTCGTTGACCAGCGTGATGGTCCGGAGCAGGTGATTCGTGACGGCGGCCGCCCGTGGCCCGGCATCCCGGCGCCGATCCCGGCTCGTGCCGCGATCGCTCCACCGAACGCCGTCGGATTGCTCCGCGAGCGCGCGGAGCAGGCTTCGGAAGAGGGCCATGAAGAGCGCGGCGCCGACGCCCTTGTCGCAGACGTCACCAATCGCCACCACGATTTCCTTGCCGCCGGCCAGGGGAAAGAGATCGTAGAAATCCCCGCCGACCAGCTTGGCCGACCGGAGGCGCGCGGCAAAGTCGAAGCCCGTGAGGGATGGCAAGTCACTCGGCAGGAAGTGGGCCTGGATTTCGCGGCCGATCTCGAGCTCCCGCACCAGGCTCTTCTGGTAGAGCTGTTCCCGCTCGTGCAGACGCTTGCGGGCCAGCGAGGCACCGAGTCGCGCCTTGAGGATGAGCGGATCGAAGGGCTTCGGGAGGTAGTCGTCGGCACCGAGTTCAATGCAGCGGGCGATGCTCTCCTTGTCGTCGATGGCGGAGATCATGATGACCGGCACTCGCTGGAGTTGCTCGTCGGCCGCCATCGCCTCCAGCACTTCATAGCCGTTCATGTTCGGCATCATGATGTCGAGGAGGACCACGTCCACCGCCTGCTTGCGGAGCGTGTCCATCGCCTGCACGCCGTCCGCCGCCAGCAGGACCTCGTGCCCGAGTCGCCGGACGCGCCGCGAGAGCAGATCGCGGTTCATCTCGACATCGTCGACCACCAGGATCTGTGCGGGGGCGTCAGGGCCCGTGTCGCTCACGCGGGAACCTCCGCCATCAACTTGCGGATATAGGAAATGTGCGTCATGGCGGCGCGCCGACCTTCCTCGATCACGTACGGGAATCTTGCTCCGTATCGAAGATGCCCACTCGCTGCTTGAATTCCGGCAAGATCGGAATCACCTCGGTGAAGTGGGTGAGGTTGTGGAAGGCGAACCGCGAGCGAAGAAGATTGTTGGACATGATGCCCGTCAACTGAAGCCCGAGTCGCATCGGACTCGTGAAACGACTGAGACTGGGACTCTCGAACCCCATCGCGAGGATCACGCCGGCTCGCTCCTGGATGGCCACATTGACCGGTAATGGGTCAGAGAGGAAGCCGTCCATCAGCAGATCCTCACCGATACGCTTCGGGGCAAAGACGAACGGGATCGCCACGCTCGCCCGCATCGCTTCCCAGAGCAGCCCCTCCGACAGCACCACCTGGACGCCAGTGTGGAAATGGGTGGCGGTGATATAGAGCGGAATCTGCGTGTTGCCGAAGGTGCGCGTCCCGAATGCGGTCTGCAGTCGTTCGTTGAGGAGACGGTCGTCGCGAAAGGAGAAATCGGTCGAGAAGCCGAAGAGGCGCGGGAAGGCGGCGCGGAGGAGCGCCATTCGCCGCGGGCGCGAGGTGGTCTCCCGGGTCCAGAGTCGCATCGTGATGTCGATGGTCTCGCCGACCGTCCAGCCGAGCGCGGCGGCGGCGGCGTAGATCGAGCCCGCGCTGCACCCCACGACCAGGTCGATTTCGATTCCCTCGTCGCGAAGCGCCTGCTGAAGGCCGAGCGCGGCCGCGCACTTGACGCCGCCGGAGCCGATGACGAGGGCGATGCGACTGCGCGGCGGTTCGATAGTCATGCTGGGAAGGATGCGGCCGCCCGGTGCGGGATGCAACCGGTGATCAGGCCGGGAGGAAGCCGTCGAGGAGGTGGCGGAACTCCTCGAGGGCCTCGACATAGGGGACATGCCCGCAGGCGGTGAGGAGATGGAAGGGCGCTCCGATCGCATCGGCGATGGCGCGAGCGGACTCCGCCGGAATCGGGTCGTCATCGCCGTGGAGCACGATGGACGGAACGCGAAGCGCGGCCAACGCCGGGCGGAGGTCGTAGTCGCCGAGGCTCTCCCACACTTCCTGCTGGGTGCGGCCGGTCACCCGAAACGGGGTGAGGCCCGCCACCTTCCCGGGGTCGTGGAAGTACCCGGCCACCGACAGTTCGAACACCCTTCGCTGATAGGCTTCGGCGTCTCGCTCCCGCAGCCCGCTGGCTCGGAGGGCGGCGCGCGCCTTCTGCAGCGCCGGCGCCATGGTACGTGCCGAGAGGCGGCTCTCAAATTCGTTGCGCGCCGCGCGCCACGCCGGGGCAGGAGACACGAGCGCGAGCCGCTCAACACGGTCCGGGTGCTCGGTGGCGTAGAGGAGGGAAAGGAGTCCGCCCCAGGAATACCCCGCGATGGTCAGCCGCTCCATTCCCCAGATTTGCCGCAGCGCCTCGAGATCGGCCACCTGTTCTCGCCAGCCGACCGGCACCTCCCGCGACACCGCAGACCGGCCCCCTCCGCGCTGGTCGTAGTAGATCAGGGTGCGGCCGGTGGCCAGGGCATCGAACCCCGGGAGGAGGTAGTCGTGGTGCGCGCCGGGCCCGCCGTGCAGCACGACGGTGGCCGGGCCGCTGCCCACACGGCGCTCGAAGAGGGCGACGCCACGCACCTCCCTGGTGCATGTCTCAGCCGAAAGCGGCACGCAGCTCCTCCACGGTGTTCGCATGGATTGTCACGATGTCTTCCATCCGCGAGGCGTAGCCTCCGGCGAGGGTGACGGCCACCGGTACTCCGCGCCGCGCACAGGCGGCGAAGACGCGACGATCCCGGGCTCGGAGTCCCTCCATGGAGACATTGAGCCGGCCGAAGCGGTCGTCTGTGTAAGGGTCGGCGCCAGCCAGGTAGAAGGCGAGGTCGGGCTCGGCGTCGTCGAGCACCTCGTCCAAGTGACGGTCGAGGGCCGAAAGGTAGGTCGCGTCCCCCGCGCCATCGGGCAGGTCCACGTCCAGTCGGCTCCGCTCCCGATGGAACGGGTAATTGCGCTCTCCGTGCATCGAGAAGGTGTAGACGTCCTCGTCGTCGTCGAAGATCCGCGCGGTGCCGTTGCCCTGGTGCACATCGAGGTCGATCACTGCCACACGGCGGACCAGGCCCTCCCGCTGCAGGACTCGCGTCGCCACTGCCACATCATTGAACACACAGAATCCCTCGCCCCGCTCGGCAAAGGCGTGATGCGTACCGCCGGCGAGGTTGATTCCGGCCCCTCTGGCCAAGGCGTCCCGCGCCGCCTCGACGGTGCCCTGCACGGTCCGAAACGACCGCTCACGCAGCCCCGGCCCCCACGGAAAGCCGAGGCGGCGAACGGCGGGTTCCGCCAGCGTCCCTTCTTCGATCGATGCGACGTATTCGGAAGTATGGACCAACGCGAGCGCGGTGCGCTCCACCCGGTCAGGTTCGTGGATCGCCTCGGCCGGGAGGAGTCCACGCGCTACGACGCCATCGCGCACCGCCTGGTACTTGGCGATCGGGAATCGGTGGCCTGGGGGAAGTGCGACAGAGAAGCGGGAAGAGGACCAGGCCCTCACAGCAGGACGGCGAGGGCGTCCGCCACCTGGCGGACGGCGGCCTCTTCCGCCGGCGTGAAGGGGTCGGGGACGTCGCTGTCCACGTCGATCTGTCCGAGGATGGCCGCTCCTCGCCGGATCAGCACGACCAATTCGGAGCGGGTGTCCAGGTTGCAGGCGAGGTAGTTCCCGATGGCCTGTACATCGCCGACATTCTGATCCTGGCCAGTAGCCACGGCGGTTCCACAGACCCCCGTTCCGACCGCAATGCGGGTGTGTTCGGTGTCCCGGCCGCTCCACGCCTCAAGCACCAACTCCGAGCCGTGGAGCATGTACAGGTAGACCGAGGTGTACGGCGGACCCGCATCGCGGATGCGGTCGGCGGCGAGCTGGAGGAGCCCCTGCCGACCGGCATCGTGGGTGAAAGCGCCGCGAAGCGCGGCAACGACCCGGTCGGCGTCCAGCACCGCCCCGCTCATCCGCCGCGCTTGCCCAGGGTCACGTCCAGGCCGAGCGTCTGGTCGCCGCGAATCACGATGATGACGACCTTGTCGCCCGGCCTGTATGCGCGGAGAGCGTCGGTCATCCCCGCCAGATCAGGCACATCGTAATCCCCGATCTTGATGATCTTGTCGCCCCCCTGCATGCCCCCCACCTCGGCGGGACTGCCCTTCGATACCCCGGTGATCAGGACGCCGCCACTTTCGCCGGAGGCCATGTCGGGCACCGTGCCGAGATACGCGCCGTAGCCGGATGTCACCGCCGCACCGCCCTTGGGTGCGGGCGGGGGCACGTCGATATACGTCACGCGCGTCGGGCGGTTACCCAGCGCCGTGGCCATTGCCGCGGCGAAATCTGCGATCCTGATCAGCCCCGGGGCGTTGATCTTGTCCCAGTCGTCGGTGCTTCGGTGGTAGTCGGCGTGCAGGTCCGAGAAGTAATGGAGGACGGGAATCTTGGCGGCGTAGAACGACGTCTGGTCGCTCGGCCCGTAGCCCTCGGGCTGCGGGCGGAGGTCGAACTTCGCGTACCAGTTGAGTGAGTCGAGCAGCGCGGGGAATTCGGTGGCGGTCCCCGTACCGTACACGATGAGCTTGTCGTTCTTCAGGCGGCCGACCATGTCGAGATTGATCATCGCCTCGGCGGCGCTCAGGGGATAGATCGGATTCTTGACGTAGTAATCGGAGCCGAGGAGGCCAAGTTCTTCGCCGCTGAAGGAGATGAACACAATCGTGCGGGCGGTTGGCGCCGCCTGGAGTCGGGTCGCCATCGCCAGCAGCGCGGCCGTGCCAGACGCGTTGTCGTCCGCTCCGTTGTGGACGCGGCCGGTGGAGTCGGGATCGAGGGCGCCGAAGCCACCGTGGCCCAGATGGTCATAGTGGGCGCCGATGATGATCGTCTCGTTCCGGAGCGCCGGGTCCCGTCCGGGGATGATCCCGATGACGTTCTTGCCATGCAGCTCACCGAGATTGGCGTGCTGGACGGCCGGGGCATCCTTGGAGACGGTGAAGGGCTGGAACCACCCACCCGGGGGTGGCTGGAGGCCGATCTGCGCGAAGCGCCGCGCGATATAGGCGGCGGCCGAGTCGGCGCCGGCCGTTCCCGTCAGACGGCCACCGAGTTCGTCTGCAGCGAGGACCTTGATATCGGTCTGGGCGCGCTTCGCGGCCTGGTCAAGGGAAGGAGCGGCGGTCTGGGCAGCCAGAGGGGAGGCCAGCATTGCGCCGAAGAGGACACCGAGGGCGTACCGAACGATTTTGCGGGTCACGAGAGACTCGGAGGTTGAGAACCGGCAGGGTTGCCGGGGTTGAATGAACACCTAAGATTCTAACCCCGGGGAGGGGTCGAACCCAAGTTGCCCTCAGGCCAGCCCCCGCCTCTGCCTCCCACCTCTGGAGTCCTGTGAACGCCCGTCTCCTGGCACTCCTGCCCGCCGCGATCGCCATCAACCTGGTCATTGGGGGGCTGGTCAACGCGATGGGGCTCCCACTTTATCTGGATTCGATCGGGACAATTCTCGCCACGGTGCTGGCCGGCCCCGCGGTCGGGATTCTTGTCGGGGCCATCGGGCAGGTGCTGTTCGGGCTCATCTATGGCTACCAGTGGATACCGTTCGGACTCATCCAGATCGTGATCGCCGTGCTTGCAGGGGTGGCCGCATCACAGGCGGGGTTCCGGTCCACCAGCCGCAGCATTGCCTGGGGCCTCCTCACCGGCCTCGTGGCGGGCGCGCTCTCTTCGATCATCAGCTACGTGCTGTTCAAGGGGGTCACTGCCACCGGGACGACGGCAGTGGTCACGCTCCTCCGGCAGCTCGGACTCTCGCTTCCAGTTGCGGTCACCGCGTCGAGCCTGGCGCTCGACCTGGCCGACAAGGCAGTCGCATTCCTGGTGGTCGGCGCCCTGGTGCGGTCGCTGCCGAATCGGATGATCGGCCGGTTTGCCCGAGCGGCGCAGGCCGTGGGGCGATGAGTCCAGATCCCGGCCCACCTGCGGCCCGATTCCATCCCTTCACCCCGCTCGTTCTCACCCTCTGCGTGGCGGTGCTCGCCGTGGCGGCCCCGGGCCCGAAGACGGCTGCCGTGCTCTATGCTGCGACCGTGGTGGCGGTGGTCCTTGGTGGAGTCGGCCGAGCCGCCCTGCGCGCGCTGGTCCCGCTGGCTCCGCTCTGGTTCTTTCTCTTTCTGCTGCACGGCGTCCTCGGTGAGGGTGACCAGATCTTCATGCTTGGGCTTTCCCTCTCGCGCGACGGACTGGCAGCGGCCGCCACGCAAGCGTGCCGGCTCGGCGCCATCGCCACGGCTTCGCTGGCGCTCTATGCGTCGTTCTCACCGGCCAGGTTCGTCGATGCGGTGGCCGACCGTGGTTGGTCATTCTCCACGGCGTACCTCGTCGTGGCCACCCTCCTGGCTCTCCCCCGCTTCAGGGCCCGCGCACTCGCCATTCTCGATGCACAGCGGAGCCGAGGGCTCCGTTTGCGCGGAAGTCCGCTGAACCGGGTCCGCGCCATCGGGCCTGTCACCTTTCCACTCCTCCTCGGCGCGCTCGCGGAGGTTGATGAACGTGGATACGCGCTGGAAACACGATGTGCCAGCGGAGTCGCCCACAGGACACCGCTCGATCCCCCGCTCGACCGCGTCGGTGACCGGGCCATCCGCTGGCTTGCGGGCGCCGGGGCCGTGACGGTGTTGCTCTGGAGAGTGTTCGGGTGAGCGCACTCCTGTTCAAGGGAGTCGGCTTCACCTATCCCGGTGCGCCCTCGCCCGCGCTGCGCGACTGCGTCCTGCACGCCGACGCGGGGAGCATCACCTGGTTGACGGGTGCGCTCGGCGCCGGGACGAGCACGGCGCTGCTGGTGGCGGCGGGGTTGGCGCCGCGTCACACGGGGGGCGAGCGGACAGGGACGGTCCTGACCCTCGGGATCGACCCGGCGCTTCCCTCGTCGGTAGCGGCGCTCGGGGGCCGTGTGGCGCTCGTCCTCCCGTCTCCTGCCACGCAGCTTTCGGGGATCGCCGAGACAGTGTTCCAGGAGGTCGCCTTTGCACCCGCCAACCTCGGGTGGCCGCGTGGGCAGATCAAGGCGCGTGTGGCGGACGCCCTGCATGCGCTCGCCATCACCCATCTTGCCGAACGGGATCCGGGCACGTTGTCGGGCGGCGAGATGCAGCGGGCCGTCATCGCGTCGATGCTCGTGCTCGAACCCGACCTCTGGCTGCTCGACGAACCGACCTCCGCCCTCGACACCGCCGGCCGGGCCCTCGTCCATGCCCTGCTGCGCCGTGAGGCGTCGCGGGGAGCGGCGGTCGTCGTCGCGAGCGAGGACACCGATGGACTGCCTCAGGTGGCAGATCGCCTCGTCGTGTTCGCGGACGGAGGCCCGGTGCTCGACGGTCCGCCCCGGGAGGTGCTTCGGGGCGAGCGGATCTGGGAGGCCGGGGCGGCATCGACCGCCATCGCCGGTCTCGCTCGCGCGGCTGGAAATGCGGCGCCGCACCCGCTGACGGTCGACGAGGGGGTGGCTCGATGGGCGCGATGAAGCCACTGTTGATGGAAGGTGTGCACTTCGCCTTCGGAAGCGCCTCCGTGCTGGAGGGCGTATCGTTGGAGATCGACGCCGGCGCAGGCGTGGCACTCCTCGGGGCCAACGGCGCCGGGAAGACGACGCTTACGCGGCTCGCGATGGCCCTGCTGCATCCCGATCAAGGGCGGGTGATCACCGCAGGGGAGCCCACCGCAGGACGCAACCCGGAGGACTTCGCGAGTGCCGTTGGATACCTCTTCCAGCATCCAGAGGCACAACTCTTCGCGCGGACCGTGCGCGCCGAGGTTGGCTTCGGTCCCGAGCGCCTCGGCTGGTCCACCGAACGAATCGGCGAAGCCGTCGAGGGGGTCCTGCTCGAACTTGGGCTCTCGCAGCTCGCCGATCATCATCCCTATGACCTTCCGCAGCCGACCCGTCGGCTGGTGGCGTTCGCGGCCGCGTTGGTCGCCCGTCCCCAATTGCTGGTGCTTGACGAACCGACCGCTGGGCTCGACCGTGCGGCGCGCGCACGAGTGGCGGACGTTGTACTCGAGCGTCGCGCCACCGGCACTGCCGTCCTGGCGGTGACGCACGACCTCGGGTTCGCCGCGGCCGTGCTCGACCGGGCCGTTGTCCTGGCAGGGCGACGCATTGCCCAGCAGCTCCCGCTCACGGAGCTCCTGGGACACCATCCCGACTTTCCGGCCCCGCCACTGGTCGAACTGGCGCGACGATTGGGGTTGGAGGGAGTGCGGCCCGCCGTGGCCGAGCTGGCGCCGCTCTTGACTTCTCACCCCAAGACCGGGACGCTTGAGGTATGACTGCACCTTCCACGATCATCGCGACGCTCGCGCAGATGCTCGACCTGCTGCAGCACGATGCGAATGATCGCGACCACCTGAAGGCCGGCTTTCGCGACCTCTATGCCGCGATGGAGCCCGGCGGTGCGTCGATCTCCGTTGACGTGAAGGGCATAATCGTCGACGGCACCGCTCTACCCCACGGGCTGCCGGGCGGCGACGAGGTGGGGAATCGCTTTGACGCGCACGGCATTGGGAGCATCCGGGTGCCGGCCGGGGTCCGCCCGGCCGATCTGCTTGCGGTGGTACGGTTGCTGGCGACCGAGCCGACCGGAGACGTCACGGTCGAGGCGTTTGTGAAGCGGCTGCCGGTCGAGGCGGCGCTCGCCATTCAGATCGACGGGCCGAGGCAGCTGCCGAGGTCGAGTGACACGAGGACCCTCGACAACCTGAGCGCGCCGGTCGGCGGCTCCTCGGCGCCGATCCCGCCGCCGCCACCGGAGTTGCTCGCGTCGCTCGCTGACCCCGGAGTCCGTGTCCGGCGGGATCAGCCGGGATACGATCACCTGCGCGATCTCGAGGTAAAGGCCGACCTCGCCTGCCGCCGTGAGGAATGGGACGAGTTGCTGGGCCTGGCGACCGAGCTGCTTCGACTCGAGGGGCAAGAGGGTGACGAGAGTCACCGCCGCCGGTACTCGGTCGCCTTGCGTCGCATCCTGCCCAAGTCGGCACTCCAGCACATCGCCCGTGCGGCCCTTTCCGAAGGGCGGCGAGTCGAGGCCACCGCCGTCCTGAAGCGGATGGGTGCAGACGCCGTGGAGGCGCTCCTTGAACTGCTGACCGCCGCGCCGACGATGGCTGAGCGTCGCGGCTACTTCACCGTCCTCACCAAGATGGAAACCGGCACGGAACGCATCGTCCACCGGCTGCAGCATCCGGACTGGTTCGTGGTACGGAACGTGGCGGAGCTTTGCGGGGAGCTCCGGCTCGCCGGTGCCGCCCGACCCCTTGCCGCGCAGGTGTCGCACCGCGACGCGCGCGTAAGGAGGGCGGTGGCCGGTGCGCTGTGCAAGATCCGCGTCGACCGAGGGGCTGGAGGCGCTGCGCCAGCTCCTGAACGACGTCGAGCCGATGGTGCGACTGCAGGCTGCCCAGGGAATCGACGGAGAGCTGGGCGCGAGGGCTGGTGATGTCGATCGCGGTGCGGTTGCCCGAGGAGGGGAACGCCGATGTGCTCCGCGAGATGCACCTGGCGCTTGGGCGGGTCGGAACGGTGGAGGCGGTGAAGCAATTGCAAGCGGCCGCGGCCCCGGCCAAGGGACTGCTCGCAAGAAAGTCCGCGGCCGTGCGGCTGGCCGCGGTGGAAGGGCTGGCCATCGCCGGCGGCGCCGCTGCGGCCGAGGTGTTGCAGGGCCTCCTGGGCGACGCCGACGAAGCGGTCCGAACGGCCGCGGAGCGGGCGGTGTCCGGCGGGTGAGCGGTGCGCCGCTACTGCGGCGCGAACTCGGTGTTCGGTTTGACCGCCCGTGCGAAGGCGGCGAGCAGGCGGGCGGCGCGGTCGAGATCTTCCAGCTGCACCAGTTCGTTCGGGCTGTGCATGTAGCGCAACGGCACGCTCACCACGCCGGTGGCCACGCCGCGGGCGGCGGTGAAGATGTGGTCCGCGTCGGTGCTGGTCATCCGCGGCGCAGCCTCGACGGAATAGGGGATCTTTTCCTTCTCCGCCGCGGCCACCAGCCGGTCGAAGACGGCGGCATTGACGGCGCTGCCGCGGCTGAGCACCGGCCCCCCACCCAGTTTGTAGTCGCCGTGGCGCCGCTTGTCGATGCCCGGATAATCCGTGGCGTGCGTCACGTCGACCACGATGGCCACCTGCGCGTCGAGTTCCGTCGCACTGGTGCGCGCCCCGCCGCCCGTATAGCCGATCTCCTCCTGTGTCGTTCCCACCGCCGTCACCCGCGCCGCCAGGCGCTTTCCCGCCAGCAGGCGCAGCGCCTCGAGCACCACGTAGGCGCCGATGCGATTGTCGAGTGAGCGGCTGGAGAGGCGTCCGTTCGGCAGCCGCAAGACATTCGAGGTCAGCACACCGGGGTCCCCCACTTTTACTCGGGTCAGCGCTTCCTTCCGATTCTTCGCTCCGATGTCCACCCAGAGATCCTCGACCTTCGAGACTTTCTCGCGGTCGTCCTTTTCCATCAGGTGAATGGCCTTCTTTCCGATCACTCCCTCCACCGGGCCGGCGTGCCCGAGCAGGGTGACGCGCTGCCCTACGAACACCTGCGAGTCCCACCCGCCGATGCCAGCGAAGGAGAGGAAGCCGTCGTCGTCCACATGGACGACCATCAACCCGATCTCGTCGAGATGGCCGGCGAACATGATGCGCGGGGATCCCGCTCCGTTGACAGTGGCGTAACAGTTCCCGTGCACGTCGCTCCGGACGTCGTCGGCGAAGGCGGCAGCCTCGCCGCGCCAGAGCCGTGCGGGGGCGGCCTCGAAGCCGGAGGGGCCGGGAGCATCGAGGAGGCGGGTCAGAAAATCATAGGAACGGGGAGGCATGTGAGTCCGGTGCGTAAGAGGATGTGACGACGGCAGAGGTCAGCTCAAGGGGCCAGTCGGCTGGGAGCGGTGGCCAGCAGGACCCCGAATCCAGCGAGAATCACGGCAACAGCGGCAATCGTCGGCCCACCCACCGCGAGCACGAGCGCGCCCACCAGCACCGTCCCTTCGCCGATTGCCCATACCGCCACGGCTTTCGGGATGTGCTGGCGCCACCAGCTGTCGGGATCTTGTGAGGTGGCGCGCTCCGGGATGAGGCGGCGGAACGCCAGTCCGGCGAGGAGTCCCGAGGCAGCCAGGGCGTATGCCGCGAAGGTTACTGCCCCACTCGTACCGTCGGGAATTGCGAGCGAGCCACGGAAGTACCATGCGAGGGCGGTAAGGGCACCGGCGCTCACACTGAGGCTCAGGTACAGGATGCGCGCGACAGCGGCCTGCGAAGTCGGTGATGGCACAGGAGGTGGTGTCATCGTGTGAAAGAAGGTAGGGAGTCGAGGTAAGTGCGTCCAGATGTGCGCAAGGGGAGCGCTTCACCCAGGTCGCTGGGGGTCCGAGGTGCGGGTTTCGGCTTCGCCATTGCTTATCCAGCCGTTTCTTCAGCGAGCGAGGCGACGTCGGCCGCATCGGTGAAGGTCAGCGATTCCGAATTCACGCAGTACCGGAGCCCGGACGGACGCGGCCCATCCTCGAAGACATGACCGAGGTGGGCATCGCACCGGGCGCAGAGAATCTCGGTCCGCCGCATGCCGTAGGAGCGATCCTCCTCCGTCGTCACATTCTCGGCGGCAATCGGCTGGAAGAAACTGGGCCACCCGGTCCCCGACTGGAACTTGTGGTCCGACACGAACAACGGAAGCCCGCAACAGAGGCAGGTGTACACCCCGTCGCGCTTGTTGTCGAGCAGCGTGCCGCAGTGGGGCGCCTCGGTGCCCTTGCCGCGAGCGATGCGGAACTGCTCGGGCGTCAACTGCGCCTGCCACTCGGCGTCGGTCTTCACGACCCGCGCCGTCTCCACCGGCCCGACGAGTCGGCCCTCGCGATTGAACAGCTTTGCGCGCATCGAGCACCCGCCTATTCGAATGCTTGGGGCAGGGGATTGCCGGGTCGTTCCGCGTCCCAGAAGACGGAGAGGATCCACCAGCGGGTCCCATCCCAGAACAACTGGATCGAGTTGATTCCGCGGGCAAATGGGGTGGTCTCGCCACGGCGCAGGCTCTCATAGGAACTGAAGGCATGGGCGATGGCTCCGTAGCGCTCGGTGCGCCGCTTCAGCTCGCGTTCGGTGAACCCCATCGCCACGAGGAACGAATCCGCTCGCGTCTGATACTCGGCCGGCGTCATGATGCGCAGCCGGCACGTTCCTGCGGTGTCACAGCCGGTGGGTACCAGGCGGGCGTCGGGATGCATCAACGAATGAAATCGATCCCACTGCCGCGGCTGCCCGACCGGGCCGCTGATGACGGCGTAAAGAGTGGTGATAATGCTGTCGATGGAGCCAACATCGGCCGGCCGGGCCGCGGGGCGGTCCTGGGCGGAGCCTGCGGATGCGCCCACGATGCAGAGCAGGGCGAGGACGAACGTCGAGGGACGATGCGGCATGTCAGTCCTTTCGGGAAGAGGTGCGGGCCAGCCCGGCGACTGTCAGAGGGATGCGGTCCGACTCAGGTTCAAGCCGCCGACACGTCGTTCCAGAAGCTGATGTCCGGCGGACCGGCGAAGATGGCCGCGGCCCCCTGGATGAACGCCCTGATGTGCGGAGTCTGCATGTGTGGGCCGGTGTAGGCGGCCTGGCTCGTCCAGCGCTCGTAGAGCAGGAAGCGGGTGTCGTCCGCCGCGTCCTGCAGGGTGGTGATGCCGAGGCAGTCGGGTTCCTCAGCAAGTACCGTCTTGATCAGCGGGGCGAGGGCGGCCCGTGCCGCGGCGCCCTTGCCGGGCTGTGCGCGATAGGTGATGACGACGGTGACGGGGGTGGTGCTCATCGAATCTCCGGTGTGACGGGGTGACTATGAAATATCCCCGGCCAACGGCGGATGCGCCAGCGCCAGGCGAGCCTCGTCGCCGGCGGCTGCGGTCAGGTCCTGGTCGCCCATGGCCACGCCGATCTTCTTGAGAAAGACGTTCGGCGGTTCGCCGCCTGCAAACACCCACATCCAGTCGTTGGGCAGTTCGGTCACCGCACCGCCCACCGAGATCAACACCGATTTCTCCCGAACCTCGGTGGGCTGGGACTCGAAGAGCACGCGGAGCTTCTTCCCTTTCAGGGCCTCTTGCAGCTTCTTCGCATTGCGCTCCTTAATCCGGCTGAACTCCGCCTTCCGGTAGGAGAGGGTAACCTGGTTTCCCTTCTGATACGCCAGTCCGAGCGCCGCCTCCACCGCACTGTCACCCCCGCCAACCACGAGGATCTTCGCATTGACGTAGGCCTCCGCTGCGATGAGGCTGTACATCACCTTGGGCAGCTCCTCACCGGGGATGTTCAGCTTTCTCGGCGTTCCTCGTCGACCGAGGGCCAGGACCACGTTCCGGGTTCGGTAGGTGCCGCCCGTACTCGTGATGTGGAACGTCCCATCGGATTCCTGGTCGACCGCCTGCACCTTCTCCTGAGTCCGGATCGTCAGGTCTCCCTTCGCGATCACGGAGGCCCAGAACGCGAGCAGTTCTTCCTTCGAGACTTCCAGTTTCTTGAACCTACCGTGGAGCGGAAACTCCACCGGGCTCGTCATCACCAGCTTCTGTCGGGGATACTTGGCTACCGTGCCGCCGATCGCCTCCTGCTCGAGGGTCACGTAGCTCAGCGCCCGTTCGACGGCACGCAGGGAGGCGCTCAACCCGCCCGGGCCGGCGCCGACGATGCAGACGTCGAGCACCTCCGACGTGCTCGGCTGTGACGCGACGCGCCGGGCAATCGTGTCCATGCACTCGCGGCCCTGATTCACCGCGTTCTTGATGAGGGCCAGCCCGCCGAGTTCTCCGATGATGAAGAGGCCGGGGATGTTGGTCTCGTACTCGCGCGAGAGACGGGGCATGTCGGCGCTGATGCTCGGATCGGCCATCACGATCTCGATGGCACCGACCGGGCAGGCGTCGGCACAGAGTCCGTGCCCGATGCACTTGTGACCGTTCACGATGGCGGCCTTGCCCGCGACCACCGCCAGGACATTTCCCTCCGGACAGACGTCCACGCAGGCGCCGCAGCCGATGCAGTGGGACACATCAATGTGCGGGTGCTGGGCCTTCGGTCCGCTCGAATGGAGCTTGCCGCGTTCGGCCGCGGCCAGCGCCTCCCGCTCCCGCCGTCGGGTCTTCCGGATGTGCAGCACGAGGGGGCCGACGAGGAAGAGGGCAAAGACGGCATAGATCAGGAGGTCCATTGTCACTCAGCAGTTGAGGTTCGAGCGGCGATGCAGGGTGCAAACGGCTCGGGCAGACTGCGCGTGAGGTACGTCACAGGGCTGCGCCAAGCCGCGGACCCCCACCCCGCTGACGCAGCGTTCACGCCGTTCATCGCCGTCCAAGGGGCGAGGAATGGCGGCGTGGCCCCTCCCTGGGACGCCCTGCACGGCACTTCGCGTCCCGAATTTGAATCGTGCCATTACAGCTGTAATGAATCGTTCCACACAGCCGCCTAACATGTGCCCCTGGCAATACTATAACATTCTATATAGCAATGCCTTAGGCAACTTTCTCACGGTGCCTTCATTTGGGTAGGATCCTTGCTGAATAGGGATCCGTAATCCTACGGCCCCATCAAAGACAGAAAGCTCGATGCCCACTTCGAATCTGGCTCCCGCCGCACGGGCTGCCACGGCGGCGGAGCGACGCCCATCCTCTGCTACGGCCGGGCCGCCGGCGGCGCGAGTCCATGCGCCGCGCCGGCCCCTGTCGAAACCGAGACGTTCCCCGGCGACAACCGCCGCCCTCGTCCTCGGCGCCGCCCTCGTCGCCCTGAACCTCTTTGGAATGCGGTACTACCTGTTGCCTCGCGCCGAACAGGTTCGGGATCCGCTGCACATCTGGCTCCGCCCCTCAGGGTATCTCGGCCAGACCGCCGGGGTGCTGGCACTCCTGATCTTCCTCTTCCTGTGGCTCTACCCGCTGCGGAAGAAGTTCCGTTGGCTCGCGTTCACCGGACCCATTTCCAAGTGGTTGAACGTACACGCGCTGGCCGCGCTCGGCTTGCCACTGCTGGTGGCGGCGCACGCCACCTGGCAGTTCGGCGGTGTGATTGGCCTCGGTTTCTGGTCGATGATGGTGGTGTGGCTCAGCGGCATCGTGGGTCGCTACATCTACGCGCGAATTCCGCGCAGTCAGGCCGGCGTCGAGCTGACCATCGAAGAAATCGCCGCCCAGCGGCAGGAGCTCCTCGACGAGATCGCCGCGCGCTCGGGCCTGGGAGTCGCAGAAGTCGAGGCGGTGCTCGCTGCCGATCCTGCCCCGACCGGGGGCCTCGGCCTCTGGCCGACCATGCGCCGCATGGTGGCCGACGACCTCAGCCGCCGTCGCGCGGCGGCCACGCTGCGCAAGCAGATCAAGGGACGGCGGCCGATGCAGCGCCGCGAGGATGCGGCGGCACTGAAGGAAGTGCTCCGCCTTGCGAACCGGGAGATGGCCCTGGTGCAGCAGTCGCGCATGCTGGGCGCAACCCAGAACATCCTTCGGTTCTGGCACGTTGCCCACCGCCCCCTGGCAATCACGGCGCTCGTGGCGGTGATCATCCACGTCGTGGTGGTCGTGTCGGTGGGCGCTACGTGGTTCAGGTAGGTCGGCGAGGCGGCAGTGTTATTTCGCTTCTCGTCCGCGTCACGGCGCTCGCCCTGGGCTGGTGGATGCTGACGGCCGGGCCGCTTGCGGCCCAGATCTCTCCGGGCCCCCTCGCGAGCGCGCATGCGTCGCTCGAGGGGCCGACGCAGTGCACGACCTGTCACGGCAATCGCCGGGACGCGATGACCGGGCAGTGCGCGGCCTGTCACAAGGATATCGGCAGACTTCTCGACCAGGGGCGCGGATTTCACGGGAGCGCTGCCGTGCAGGGGACGTCCTGTGCCTCCTGTCACCCGGATCATGCAGGAAAGGACTTTGAAATGGTCAAGTGGCCCGACGGCAGTGCCAGGAGCTTCAATCACAAGCGCGCGGGATGGGCACTTGTGCAGAAGCACGCCGAGGCCAGGTGCGACGATTGCCACGCCGACAAGTTCCAGGTCCCGGGGGTGAAGGCGCTCTCGGTGCGAAAGACCGGGCAGGGCTACACGGGCCTGGACACCACCTGCACCAGCTGCCACGAGGACGTCCATCGCGGAGCGCTCAAGCAGAACTGCACCGTCTGCCATGATGCCGGCTCGTGGACGGTCACGCCGGGGTTTAACCATGACACCACGGCGTATACGCTCACCGAGAAGCACGCCGAGGTGAAGTGCGACAAGTGCCATCTCGACGCCCGGCTCTCGCCTCGGAGCGACGGGAAGGGGCACCTCGTGCCCGTCTACAAGCCGGTGTCATTTGAGACCTGCGCTAGCTGCCACGCCGACCCGCACAATGGCGGGCTCGGCCCGAAGTGCGCCGATTGCCACAGCACCATGGGATTCCAGATCATCGACAAGAATCGATTTGACCACGACCGGACCGCCTACCCTCTCCGGGGCAGGCATCTGATCACACCCTGCGCGAGCTGCCACAAGGACTTCTCGACGCCTGCCCTCAAGAAGCCGGTCTTCACCGCCTGCACCGACTGTCACTCGGGTGCCCACAACGGCACGGCCACGCTGGCGGGCCGCAGGGTGGATTGCGCGTCGTGCCATTCGGTGAGCGGGTTTGCGCCGTCAACCTACACGACGGCGAGCCACGCCACGACGGCGTATCCGCTCGAAGGACAGCACCTGGCGGTGAAGTGCGCCGCGTGCCATACCCGGAGCAGCGCAACGGGCGCCGCGACGACCCTCGGCAGCGCCAAGGTCGTGATGCGGCCGAAGTACGACCGTTGCGTGGATTGCCATGCCGACGACCACGGCGGTCAGCTCAAGGCGAGCACCAGCCAGGGCGAATGCGCCAGCTGTCACCGCGTGACCGGCTGGACCCCGAGCACGTTCGACAGCGCGGCGCACGCGCAGACGAAGCTGGCGCTCGACGGGCGACATCAGGAGATCGACTGCGTGGTCTGTCACGGCGTCGGCCGTGCCTTGCTGCCACCGATGACCGCCACTCCCGCCCTCGGCAAGGCGCGGTTCCGCTTTCAGCTCGCCGAGACCGAGTGCGTGGCGTGTCACGTCGACCCCCACACCGGCCGCTTCGCGAGGGGCGGGGCCCGGGCCCAGCCAAGCGGCTGTCCCACGTGTCACAGCACGCGGGTCTTCCGCCCATCCACCACCACCGTGAGCGTGCACGGCCTCTTTGATTTCCCGCTTGAAGGGGCGCACCGGGCGACGGCCTGCTCGGCCTGTCACGAAGAATTGATCCGTCCGCCCGCCACCCAGGCGCAATCCACGCTGGTGCTGGCCAAGAGCCGGTTCGGCGTGCTGCAGTTTACGGCGATGCGCGCGTGCGCGGACTGCCACGAGACCCCGCATGGCGACCAGTTCGCTGCGTGGGATGCCAAAGGTGGCTGCCACGCCTGCCACACCGTGGACGCCTTCGCACCGGCGGCCGCCTTCAACCACGAGACTGACGCGTCGTTCCGGCTCACTGGCGCCCACGAGACACTGCCCTGCGGGCAGTGCCACGTGCGTGACGCGGCGGCACCACCCACGGAACCACTGCGCTATCGCCCGCTGTCGGGGCGCTGCGAGACCTGCCACGGGAAGGAGTCCCAATGAGGCGCGTCATCCTCCCCGTTCTGGTCGTGCTCATCGCGCTGCTCGCGGGCACCGCGCAGGCGCAGGACCGGACCACGTCGCCGCACGGCGACCTGAAGCTTGAGTGCACCGTCTGTCACCAGTCGAGCAGCTGGACCGCCATTCAGGTGAGCGACCAGTTCGACCACGGGAAGCTCGGGTTTCCGCTGACTGGCGCCCATGGGGCCACGACCTGCCGCGGATGCCATGTCTCACTGGATTTCAAGCAGGCGGGTACCACCTGTGCCGCCTGCCACACCGACAACCATCGGGGCGAGTTCGGTACCGACTGCACCCGGTGCCATACCACCCGGAGCTTCACCGACCGCGATGCCATGCTCAAGGCGCACCAGTCGATGCGCTTCCCGCTGTCCGGCAGTCACCTCGCCACCGACTGCACGACCTGCCACAAGCCAGGGGCGCGGGGTCAGATGCAATTCGTGGGGACGCCGACGAATTGCGTCGTCTGTCATCAGGCGAGCTACAACACGGCGCCTGGTCACGTGGCCTCGAACTTCCCGACGACGTGCGAGACCTGCCACTCGACGGTGACCTGGAACGCCACCAATATGGGATCCGCCAACCACCCGACGGCGCCGATCGCCCTCACCGGGGTGCACAGTGCCAACCTCGTGACCTGTGCCCAGTGCCACACGACGATGCCGTATTCCTCGGTGCAGACGGCGTGCGTCGCCTGTCACCAGACCGATTACAACGGCGCCAAGGACCCCGATCACGTTTCGGCGAGGTTTCCGACGACCTGCACCGACTGCCACGGCCTGGTGGCCGGGTGGCTCGGGGCCAAGTTCGATCACCCCACCACGCCGGTGGCGCTCACCGGGGCGCACAGTTCGAACCTCGTGAGCTGTGCGCAGTGCCACACGACGATGCCGTACTCCACCGTCAAGCAGACCTGCGACGGTTGTCACCACGCCGAGTTCGTGGCCACGACGAGCCCGAGCCACACGGCGGCGGGGTTCAGCACCGACTGTTCCACCTGTCACCAGGTGGTGGCCAACTGGACGGGGGCCACCTGGAACCACCCCACCACCCCGATTGCCCTCACGGGTGCTCACAGTTCGAACCTGGTGAGCTGCACGCAGTGTCACACGACGACGCCGTATTCAACGGTCAAGCAGACCTGCGACGGCTGCCATCACCCGGAGTATGTGGCGACCACCAATCCGAACCACGCCGCCGCCGGATATTCGACCGATTGCTCCACCTGTCATCAGGTGGTGGCCAACTGGGCGGGCGCGACGGTGAATCACCCGTCCACGCCCATCGCCCTGACCGGTGTCCACAGCGCGAATCTGATCCCCTGCACCCAGTGCCACACCACGATGCCGTACTCCACGGTCAAGCAGACCTGCGACGGCTGTCACCACAGCGAATACGTGGGGGCCAAGGATCCCGACCACGTGGCGGCCAACTTCTCGACGAACTGCACCACCTGCCACGGATTGGTCTCGGGCTGGCTCGGCGCCACGTTCAATCATCCGACGTCCCCGATTGCCCTGACCGGCGCCCACAGCGCCAACCTGGTCAACTGTTCGCAGTGCCACACGACGATGCCCTACTCGACCGTGAAGCAGACCTGCGACGGCTGCCACCACGCGGACTATGCGGCCACGACCAACCCGAACCACACCGCCGCCGGGTACTCGACCGACTGCGCCACCTGTCACCAGGTGGTGGCCAACTGGACCGGGGCCAGCCTCAACCACCCCACGTCGCCAATTGCGCTGACCGGTGTGCACAGCAGCACGGCGGTGCAATGCACGCAATGCCACACCACGATGCCGTACTCGACGGTGAAGCAGACCTGTGACGGCTGCCACCACGCGGAATATGTGAGCACCACGGACCCGGATCACACGGACGCCAGCTTCTCGCTCACGTGTACCACCTGCCATTCCCTGGTGGCCAACTGGGCGGGGGCGCGGTTCACCGCGCATGACGGCAGTGTGTCGCAGTTCCGGATCTACAGCGGGAAGCACCTGGGCAAGTGGAGCCAGTGCTCCGAATGCCACAAGCTTGGCCAGCCGTATGCGGCCACCCCGCAACTGCTCTGCCTCAACTGCCACGCCAAGGTGCAGACCGACACCCACCGCGGGAAGAACTACACGGTCAGCGACTGTGTCCGGTCCGGCTGTCACGCGAACGGAACGAAGCCGTGATCGCCGCGATCGCACGGTCCGCGCGATTCCACTGCCTCTGCGCCGTGCTGCTGGTGTCCGTCACTGGAGCTCGGCAGGCACGCGCCCAGCAGTTCGCCTCCGACTCCGCCCCACTCGGCGCCCAGGCGGCAACCGGCCCGGCGATCGTCTATTTACACGATGGGGGTTCGATCCGCGGGACGCTGCTGGCCGACAACGGCCCGAACGGCGTCCGGATCCGGAGTCAGAAGTCGGGCGCGACCTTCATGGTGCCGGCCGCGAATATCGACAGCGTGGTACGGGGGCCGTTCGACGCCTCTGCCAAGCCCGACTTGGCGGCGGTGGCGGTGCCGGTGAAGACGCCAACGCCGACGCCACCCGTGAACTCGGGCGCGGCGGTCGCGCTCTCGTTGAAGGCCGCCCGTCCGACGCCGGCCACCAGCAAGACACCGGCACCCGAGTCTGCGGCGGTTCTCTCCACCCCCATGGCGCCAGATTCAGCTGCGTCGAGCCTGCCCACGTCCATCCCGGCTGCGTCCTCGCCACCAGCAGCGGCGGTTCCGGCGGCCGCGGTCCCAACGGCACTCCAGGCGGGGCTGGAACCACCACCGAAGTACACAGAGGTGCCCGCCGCGAGCGTGGCGCTCCCGTCGATTGCGCTGGCAGCCCAGGCGGTGGACAGCGCGGCTGCGGCGCCGGATACCGCTGCCAAGCTGACGAACATCACCTTCATATCCGGGACTGAGATCTATATCGGAGCGGGGCGGCAGGACGGCCTGGTGGTCGGCTCGGAGGTGGAAGTCGTTCGCGGTGACAGCGTTGTGGCCACCCTGCGCGTGAAGTTCCTTGCGTCGCAGAAGTCGAATACCGAGTTGGTCCGGGGGACTCCCGAACTGGCTCTTGGGGATACCGTCCGGTTCCATCGGCACATCGCTACAGAGCAAATCGCCATCGGCGGGCCGATTGCCGCGCCGCGGCCGCGTCGGTTGAGCGGGCAGGGGCTGCACGGCCGCATCGGCAGCCGTTACCTCCGCGCCACGACCAGCACCGTCTCGGCAGGCCAGCCGGCTGGAAGCAACGGCTTCAGCCAGCCTTCGCTGGATGCGCGACTGTACGGATTGAACATCGGCGGCACGCCCCTCGGCGTGGCCATCGACTTGCGCGCCCGGCAGACGACCAGTTCCTCGAGCGGTGGCACAACCGTGGACGGACACACCCGCGCGTACCAGGCCGTCCTGTACTGGAACGCGCCGGATGCCAGGTTCCGCGTGGCGGCCGGACGGCAGTACCTGGCCTACATCAGCTCCATCGGCCTCTTCGATGGCGGCCTGGTGGAACTCAACGGGCGCCACTTTTCGGGCGGTGCCTTTGCGGGATGGGAGCCGGATGCATCGACACTCCAGTTCTCGGGCGCGGTCCACGACTACGGTGCCTACCTGACGGTGCACAACGCCCCGGGCGGGCTGACGTCCAGCGCGTTCACGATCGGCGCCGTCGGCTCCTACGAGGGGAGCACCGAACGCCGGGAATGGGGTATCGCGCAGGCCAACGTGAGCAACCGCTATCTGTCGCTCTACCTGCTGCAGGAAGTCGATTACTACCGGCCCTGGAAGCTCGAGGGCCCCAACGCCGAGTCGAGTGCGCTGTCCTTCACCAGCCAGTTCGCCAACGTGTCGGTGCGTCCAAGACGGTGGCTCTCGATCAACGCGACGTACGACAAGCGCCGTAACGTGCGCCTGATCCGGGACTTCATCAATCCGGAAACGAATTTTGACGATGCCTATCGCGAGGGCTACGGCGGCGGCCTCCAGTATTCCGGCCAGCGGTTCTACGTGGGCGGCGACTGGCGGCGAAGCACCGGTGCGACGGTACTTGGCGCCAATTCCTATACCGCCACCTTCGGGGCGAATCGGGTCGCCCCCCTTGGCCTCGGGTTTTCCGTGCGTGCCACCTGGTACACGAATCAGAACGACTCGAGTGCGGTCAATCCCGGGTCCATCCAGACCAACGGTCATCTCTATTCCGGTCATGTGAATTTCGACCCGACCACGGCCATCCACGTGGACGTGAACGGCGGCGTGCGCCAGGAAGACAATCCCGCGTTCGCCGAGCGGCAGAAGTCCACCTGGTACGGCGTCGACCTCGACGTTGCCCTGGCGCGCCAGTGGTACCTCACCCTCTCGACGCTCCGTCAGAAGGATCCCGCCAATCCCGGCACCAGCCAGTTGACGCAGATCTACAGCGGACTGACCTGGCGGTTCTAGGCACCACGCAAAACGGGGCGGCCACTGGCCGCCCCGTCGTCTTTCCCACCGCCGCTCGTGCGGCTGCTAGAACAACCCGAACCCGACCATCGGCTGCAGCGCAGGCGCCTTGTCTTCTCCACCGAGTTGCACCGGTTCGATGTCCAGTGACGTGTCCTCCGGGATCTGCACCGCGTCGGCGCCGAGCGTCCGGAAGAGCCGCCACTGTTCCTGGCGCGCGGTGTGGGAATAGCCGCCGTTGTACATCAGGGTGACCACGAGCACGCCCTCGGGGCGGCCGAGGTAGCCCACCAGCGTACTGACGTTGCCGAGCGTCCCGGTCTTGGCCCGGACCACTCCGCGTCCTGGCATCCCGCCGAGCCGGCTCAGTGTGCCTTCTCCATTGGCCGGCAGCAGAAGGGGGAAGTTCCTTCCCTCGTACGTCATCGGAAAACGCGTCAAGTAGGACACGAATACCGAGGGTGCGATCCGATCTTCCGTTGACAACCCGCTGCCGTCCACCAGGTGCACGCCGGTCGTCGCGCCCGTGACGGACTGCACGTGCGCCGTGAGCTTCTCGGCGGCATTCGTCGAACCCCCGGCCCACCGGAGCAGCAACTCCGCGCCGATGTTGAGGCTGCGCGTGTTGACCTCGGAGGCGAGCGAGTCCAGGATGGGCGACTCGATCTCCGCCAGCACCGACTGGTAGTTCGCCGGGGCAGAGGACGCGAGCGCGAACGAGTTGTCCCACTGGATCCCGGCATCCTTCAACGCCCGTCCCCAGACGGCTCGCAGGACTGCCTCGGGGTTGTTGGCCACCCGCGCCAGTCGGCGCGGCCTGGCAGACGTTCCAATGCTCCCGGACAGGATCCAACCGCCACTGGAGGTCGGTGAGAGCCGGAGCGAGGAGCGGCGCCCGGCAACCGTCCGCGCGCGATTCGTGACGAGCTGACTCACCCCGCGGGGCGATTCTCCGATGATCACCGGCCGCGCGCCGGACTTGGCGCCAGGCCGGACGGTGAATTCCACGGTGTTTTCGTGCAGGGTGAGCGCACCGATCGGCGGCGCGAAGAGCCGCCCGCGATGCCGTGACGCCCATACCGACGGATAGATCGCGTCGGCCGGACCATCAGCGCTCCGGACCACAAGCGGTCCCTGGAGATGTGAGATGCCGCGCTGGGCAAGCTGCTGGGCGAGGTCCGCCAACTGCGGGCCCTGCCGGGTGGCGCGCTCAAGCGACATATCTCCGTTCAATTCGAGCGCCCAGGTGCCCATCCACTGGCCGGTGAACGGGTCCACCATGCCGGTGCCCACCACACGGGTGGCCACCCGGGCGTTCCCGCCCAGTTGGGTGCGCGCAAAACCAGTCGTGAACAGCTTGACAGTCGAGGCTGGCAACAGCGGGCGGTCCTCGGCGACGCTCCAGAGCACCCGACCGGTCTGATCCGCGATGGCGATCCCCCACTCACCAGGCGCCCGGCGCTTGGCCCGCTTGTACCACGAATCCAGCGCGCGCTGCACCCCGGCGTCGCCCTGCGCCTCCACCACGGCCGGCAGCACCGCCAGCCCGCCCATCAGGGCGAGCAGGCCGAGCACGGCGCGAAGGTTTGGGCGAGGCGCGCGAAGGAAACGCGTCACTGGGGTACCGCCTGGTTGATGATGGGGGTCCGGCTGGGTGCCGTCCGCCAGACAGATAGAGCAAAGACCGTTCCCGGAGACCGAAGGGGGGCCGGCCCGCGGGTACAGACAAACAGGCCTACGGCAACCGCCGCAGGCTCGCGATCCAATAGTATGTGCCAAGCCCTTGCGGCGTCAAGAGTTGACACGGACCGACCGTCCCGCCCTGAAACGCCGAACCCCCCGAAGAGGTTCCGGGGGGCTCGGGTGGAGGGCAGGGGGAGCTGTCTACTTCAGCATCAGCTTGGCAATGGTCTGTAGTTGCATGTTGCTGGTCCCCTCGTAAATCGTGCCGATCTTTGCGTCCCGATAGAACTTCTCGGCGGGGTATTCCTTGGAGTATCCATAGCCGCCGAAGAGTTCGAGGCACTGGGACGTAATCCGGTCGGCCACCTGGGAGCTGAAAAGCTTCGCCATGGCGGCTTCGCGGAGGAAGGGCTGCCCGGCGCACTTGATCCGCGCCGCGTTGTAGACCATCAACTTGGCCGCCTCGAGCTCGGTGCCCATCTGGGCGAGCTGGAACTGGACGCCCTGGAATTCGGCGATCGGCTTCCCGAACTGCTTCCGTTCCTTCACATACGCGATGGCCGCCTCGAGCGCTCCGGTGGCCACGCCAATCATCTGCGCGCCGATCCCGATCCGGCCCTCATTCAGGGTCTCGATGGCAATCTTGTACCCCTGACCCACCGGGCCGAGGACATTCTCGTCCGGCACCACGCAATTCTCGAGAATCAACTCCGTCGTGCTCGAGGCCCGGATCCCGAGCTTGTCTTCCTTCTTGCCCACCTTGAATCCCGGAAAGTCCTTCTCGATCAGGAACCCCGTGATCCCCTTGTAGCCCTTGGAGAAGTCGGTGTTGGCGAAGACGATGAAGAACTCCGCCTCGGCCCCGTTGGTGATCCAGAACTTCCGGCCGGTCAACTCCCAGTGATCGCCCTTGCGCTCCGCCTTCGTCTCCAGCGCGAACGCGTCGCTGCCGCTCGCCGGCTCGGACAGCGCAAACGCGCCGAGCATGTCGGTGGACAGCCTCGGCAGGTACTTCTGGTGGAGTTCGGGTGATCCCCACCGCAGCACGCAGTTGTTGACCAGGGTGTTGTGGACGTCGACGTAGATGGCCGCCGACGCATCGACTCGGGCCAGTTCCTCGATGGCGAGCACGGCCAGGAAGATGTTGCCGCCGGCACCGCCGAACTGCTCCGGGATTTCGACACCCATCAGCCCGAGCTCGAAGAACTTCGGGATGATGTCGGCGTTGAACTGGGCGCGGGCGTCCATGTCGTGGACATGCGGCCGGATCTCGGATCTCCGCGAAGTCGCGAACCGCGCTCCGGAACATCTCCTCTTCTTCGGTGAGCGTCGTCAGAGGAGGGATGGTCATTGAGAGTTCTGTCATTGGGTTCCTCCCCGCCGGGCGGGGGCTTGAGTCGTGCGGGAAGATACCTGCGGACCCGGAACCGTTCAACGAGGGCCGAGGACCTCCAGCACCACCGGCACCCGACCGAGCGGGGCGGCAATCTGCACCCCCTGCACCCGCGGCCGGACCGCCTCCAGCATCTCGCGGGCGATCTGCACCCCTTCAGCGAGGCCCGCCTCCCGTCCAGCGGCGCTGGCCACCCGCATCCGGTCGAGGACGGCGGCGGGGACCGATACGCCGGGCACCTCGTTGGCGAGGAATTCCGCGTTCCGCAGCGACACCAGCGGCCAGAGTCCCGCAATGACCGGGATCTTGTGCTTCGAGACACGGTCAAGGAACCGGTCCAGCTGATCGAGGTCGAAGACCGGCTGCGTCACGACGTACTCCGCACCGGCGTCCACCTTCCAGGCCAGACGGGACATCTCCCGCTCGAAATCGGGCGCGGTTGGATTGGCGCCGACGCCGATGACGAATCGGGTCGGCGCGCCAATGGCGTTGCCGCCCGGATCGAGGCCGTGGTTGAGGCGGGAGACGAGGTTGGTCAGCCCGATCGCATCGATGTCAAAGACGGCGGTCGCATCGGGGTAGGGCCCCATCTTGGGCGGATCGCCGGTGATGATGAGGAGATTGCGGAGTCCGGCCGCGGCCGCGCCGAGCAGATCGGAGAGCATGCCGAGGAGGTTGCGATCGCGGCATGCGTAGTGGACCACCGCCTCCAGGCCGACCTCCCGTTCAATCAGGAGTCCCGACAGGAGGGCGCCCATCCGACTCTGGGCGCGCGGGCCGTCGGGCACGTTGACGGCATCCACGCCGGCGGCTTTCAGGAGGCGCACCTGGGCATACATCGGCGCCGGGTCGACCCCCTTGGGCGGGACGATTTCGACGGTGGTGACAAACTCGCCGCCGGCCAGCTTCGCACCCAGCTTCGAGCGCTGGCCCAGGGGGAGGGAGGGGACACCCTGCGCCGCAGCCGGTGCGACTGTCGTGTGGTGGTGACGTGGCGACGCACTCTGCGCGAAGCCGACGATGGCCTTGATGTGCTCGGGGGTCGTGCCGCAACACCCGCCAACGATGCGTGCGCCCGCCTCCACCATTCGCTTCGCGTAGGTGGCCATATACTCGGGCGACGCCATGTACATCTTCCGGCCCCCGACGTCCCGCGGGAGCCCGGCGTTGGGCATGGCACTCAGCGGCAGGTCTACCACCCGCGCGAGATGTTCAATCGCCTCGAGCACACCATGCGGGCCGACAGAGCAGTTCACCCCGATGACATCCACGCCCATGGCGGCGATGGCAGGACCAAAGGCGGAGGGCGCCGTCCCATAGTGGGTGCGTCCATCCTCGCCGACGGTCATCTGCGCGATGATTGGCAGGTCGGAGATGGTGCGGACGCCGTTGACGGCCGCGCGGAGTTCCTCGACGTCGCTGAAGGTCTCCAGGAGAAAGCCGTCCACGCCGCCGGCGAGCAATCCGGTGGCCTGCCGCGCGAAGGCGGCCTGTGCCTCCTCCACCGATGTTTCCCCGAACGGCTCGATCCGGATGCCGAGTGGGCCGATGGCACCGACGACGCACGCGCGCTCCCCTGCCGCCTCGCGGGCGAGCCGGGCCGCCGCCTCGTTGATCGCCTCGGTATCGTCGGCGAGTCCGTGGTGCGCCAGCTTGATCGGATTGGCACCGAAGGTGTTGGTCTCGATCAGCTCCGCGCCGGCGCGCACATACTCGCGATGGATGTCCCTGATGATGTCGGGCTGCCGGAGATTCAGCTCGTCGTAGCAGACGTTCAGGAAGACACCCCTGCTGTAGAGCATCGTCCCCATCGCGCCGTCGGAGACGTGCACGTGGCCGTCGGCGAGCAGTTGGCGCAGGTCAGGCATTCGGCGTCCTCCCGCGTGACTCAGCCACGCTCATACCCAAGGTTCGGGGCCAGCCATTCCTCGGCCTCGGCCAGGGTCCAGCCCTTCCGCCGGGCGTAGTCCTCGACCTGGTCACGCCCGAGGCGTCCCACCCCGAAATACGCGGCGCCGGGGTGCCAGAAATACATCCCGCTCACCGCCGCGGTCGGTGTCATGGCGCAGCTCTCCGTGAGGTGGATGCCCGCGCGCTGCTCGGCCTCCAGCAGTGAGAGGATGGTCCGCTTTTCCGTATGCTCCGGGCACGCCGGGTAGCCGGGCGCCGGTCGGATGCCCTGATATTGTTCCCGGATGAGGGCCGGATTGTCGAGTGCTTCATCCGGCGCGTATCCCCAGAATTCCTGCCGCACCCGTTCGTGCAGCCGCTCGGCGAACGCTTCGGCCAGCCGGTCGGCGAGGACCTTGGCCATGATGGCGCCGTAGTCGTCGTGCACCGCCTCACGGGCGGCCACGATCGCATCGAGCCCATGCCCGGTGGTCACCGCGAACAATCCCAGGTAGTCGGGTGCGACATCCGCCGGCGCGACGTAGTCCGCGAGTGCACGATTGGGGCGCCCCTCCGCCTTGGCCATCTGCTGACGGATGGTGTGGATGACCGCGCGGACATCGGTGCGGCTCTCGTCCGTGTACAGTGCGATGTCATCCTCCCCCTGGCGTGAAGCCGGGAAGAAGCCGAGCACCGCACGCGCCTCGAGACGCTGGTTTGCGACGAGGTCGTGCAGAAGCTTCTCGGCGTCGGCCATCAGTTCGCGGGCCGCCGCCCCGGTCGTGGGATCGTCGAGGATGGCCGGATAGAACCCCTTGAGCTCCCACGCCTGGAAGAAGGGCGTCCAGTCGATCCGGGGGACCAACTCCTCCAGCGGGTAGTTGGTGAACTCGCGGAGCCCGAGAAATGTCGGACGGGGCGGAGGGTCGGGCCACTCCAGTTGCACGGCGCGCTCCCGCGCCTCGGCGATTGTCCGAAGCGGCGTGGCATCCTTGGCGGCGTATTCCTTCCGGAGCACTTCCTGGGCGGCACGCGTTTCGGACACAAAGCCCGGACGGAGCCCGTCGCTGAGGAGGTTGCTGGCCACTGCCACAGCACGCGAGGCATCCTGCACGTGGACCACCACCTCCGGATATGCCGGTGCAATCCGCACGGCGGTGTGCGCGCGGCTGGTCGTGGCGCCCCCGATCAAGACCGGCTGCGTGAACCCTTCCCGCGCCAACTCCGAGGCGACGAACGCCATTTCCGAAAGCGACGGCGTTATCAAGCCGCTCAACCCGATCAGGTCGACGCCGTGCTCACGCGCGGCGTCGAGAATCCTGGCCGCCGGCACCATCACGCCGAGGTCGATGACCTCGAAGTTGTTGCACTGCAGCACGACGCCGACGATGTTCTTGCCGATGTCGTGGACGTCTCCCTTCACGGTGGCGAGCAGGATCTTCCCCTTGGCCCGATCGCCGTCGCGCGCCTTGGCCGCTTCGATGTACGGGATCAGGTGAGCCACCGCGCGTTTCATGACGCGCGCGCTCTTGACCACCTGCGGAAGGAACATCCGTCCGGCGCCGAACCGGTCTCCCACCTCGTTCATCCCGTCCATCAGCGCGCCTTCGATCACGTCCAGCGGGTGCGCCGCCGCTTGCCGGGCTTCCTCCGTGTCTTCCTCGATCCAGTCGGTCAGACCCTCGACCAGCGAATGGACGAGGCGGTCGTGGACCGACCCGTCCCGCCACCGCAGGTCGGGGCCCGCGGACACCGCCTGGCCCGCCACGCCGGCGGCGACGTCCAGGAGCCGCTCGGTCGCGTCGGCGCGTCGGTTGAGGATCAGGTCCTCGACCCGCTCCCGCAGGTCGGCGGGGAGGTCGTCGTACAGTGCGAGCTGCCCGGCGTTGACGATCCCCATGTCGAGGCCGGCGCGGATCGCATGGAAGAGGAAGACGGCGTGGATCGCCTCGCGCACGGGATCGTTTCCGCGGAACGAGAAGGAGACGTTGCTGATGCCGCCGCTCACCGACACATGCGGAAGTTCCGCCTTGATTCGGCGGGTGGCCTCGATGAAGGCCAGACCGTAGCCGGCATGCTCTTCCAGCCCCGTACCAATCGCAAAGACGTTCGGGTCGAGGATGATGTCTTCCGGCGGGAACCCCGCCTTGGTGATCAGGAGGTCGTAGGCCCGCTTGCCGATTGCCACCTTTCGCTCGACGGTGTCGGCCTGGCCCTGCTCGTCGAAGGCCATGACCACCACCGCAGCGCCGTACCGCCGCACCTGGCGCGCCTGCTGCAGGAACGACTCCTCCCCCTCCTTGAGCGAAATGCTGTTCACGACGCTCTTCCCCTGCACGCACTTGAGGCCCGCCTCCAGTACGTCCCAGCGGGAGGAGTCGATCATCACCGGCACCCTGGCTATGCCCGGCTCGACCGCCGCCAGGCGAAGGAAGCGGGTCATCGCCGCCACGGCGTCGAGCATCCCTTCGTCCATGTTGACGTCGATCAGCTGCGCGCCGTTGTCGACCTGCTGCCGCGCCACTTCGAGCGCCGCCTCGAACTGGCCGTCGAGGATCAGCTTCGCGAAGCGTCGCGAACCAGTCACGTTTGTGCGCTCGCCGATGTTGACGAAGTTGGTGGTGGGTCCGATCACCAGCGCCTCGAGGCCGCTCAGGCGGAGGCGCGGCTCGACAGCCGGGGGATGCCGCGGCGCGAGCCCGTGCACGGCCTCTGCCACCGCACGGATATGGTCGGGAGTCGTGCCGCAGCAGCCACCGACGATGTTGACCAATCCCTGGTCGGCAAACTCCCGCACCACCGTGGCCAACTGTGCCGGGGTCTCGTCGTATCCGCCGAAAGCGTTGGGCAGGCCGGCATTGGGGTAGACGCTGATGCGCGTCGGGGCCACGCGGGAGAGTTCCTGCAGGTGCGGCCGCAGCGCCTTGGCGCCGAGCGCGCAGTTGAGGCCGACCGCCAGCGGGCGCGCGTGCGAGACCGCCAGCCAGAACGCCTCGACGGTCTGACCCGAGAGGGTGCGTCCACTCTGGTCCACGACGGTGCCGGAGATGATGACCGGCAGCCGGGCCCCCCACCGGGCGAAGCACTCCTCGATGGCGTAGATGGCCGCCTTGGCGTTCAGCGTGTCGAAGATCGTCTCGACCAGCAGGAGGTCGGCGCCCCCCTCCACCAGTCCCTCGACCGCCTCACGGTACGCGCCGGCCAGGGTGTCGAAGTCGATGTTGCGGTGACCGGGGTCGTTCACGTCCGGGCTGAGGGAGGCGGTCCGATTGGTCGGGCCGATGGCGCCGGCCACATACCGGAAGTGCCCTGGCTCCCGGGCCTCCGCGCGGTCGGCGGCGGCCCGGGCCACTTCGGCGGCCGCGCAATTCAGCTCGCGCGCGATCGGCGACAGGGCGTAATCGGCCAGGGCGATCGAGGTCGCATTGAAGGAATTGGTCTCGATCAGGTCGGCACCCGCGTCGAGATAGGCGTCGTGGATGCTGCCGATGATGTCGGGCCGGGTGAGGCAGAGCAGGTCGTTGCAACCGCGGAGATCGCTGTCGTGGGCGGCAAAGCGCTCGCCGCGAAAATCCGTTTCCGCGAGCTCGTGGCGCTGAATCATCGTGCCCATGGCGCCATCGAGCACGAGAATTCGCTCACTCAGCAGCCGCTCGAGTGCGGCCAGGCGGCGGGGTCGGTTGGGGAAGGCAGGACCGGGGACAGACGTCACGCAGGGCTCCAACAACGACGCCCGGAACCAAAACGGCTCCAGGCGAGCGTTTTAGCAGGTTGTTTAACGTGGCCGCAATATGCGCAAATCACCACGAATCGATTTGACCAACACCCGTATTCTATCCCTCTCATCGTCGATGGCAAGGGTGGCATCACGACGTCGGAAGCCCCAGCGCCTCGGCGGCGGCGCGGATTCCCACGCCCTGGACGTGAACGGTCTTCTGCCGGCTGCCATGGCCCGCGGTGATCTCCACCGCACGAGTAGGCACGCCGAGCCGCTCAGCAAGGAAACGAACCAACTCCTCGTTGGCGGCGCCGTCGACCGGTGGGGCCGAGAGCCGGATCCGGAGCGACTCGCCGTGAAGTCCCACGACTTCGGTGCGGGAGGCACGGGGCTGGATCCGGAGGCGCAGGCGCACTCCGTCGACCGTGCTCTCCAGCGGCGTCACCGGATGGCGCTGAGCAGCACAGAACGGAGGAGCACGAGTGCGAGCCAGGCCACGAGCGGGCTGAAGTCAATCATGCCCATCGGTGGCAGGACCCTGCGGATCGGCGCAACCAGCCACTCGGTGAGGAGGATGATCGGTCGGAACTGTCGGTTGTAGGCGCCGATGCCGAACCACGACGCGACGACCCGAATGATGAGGGCGGCGATCAGCAGGCCGACGATCCCGTTGATCAGGAAGACGGCGATCCCGCCAGCACCGCTCCCCGCCGCCATCTGGGCGCGAAACCAGAACCCGATCAGCCAGTCTACCAACGCAATGAGCAACAGGCCGCCGAGGACCGTGAACCCGAAGAGCCAGAGCGGGGCGTCCTGGGGATTGCGTCCGGCGCGGGTCAAGCGTGTTTCGAGGGGGCGAAGGATCGGGATCCGCCACCCGCCGCACCAGCCGTGGCCAGGCGCCGAACGGTGTCAGGCGCCCGGTGCGCACCAGCCAAAAGGTGAGTGCGATGACGGCGGTGAAGCACAGCGCGGCGATGCTGACTGCCCGGGTAGCCAGGGCCAGCGGAGTCAGGAAGCTCATCCGCGGCTCATCGACCGCTGGCCCGCTGCACCTTGTAGGGCGAGCTCCGTCCCTCCGAATCGGTGCAGGTCACGGTGAAGTGGCCCTCGTTGAGCGCCGACTCCTCCAGGAGGTCGATCGACCCGCGGCAACTCGTCAGGAGATGACCGAGCGGTTTGCGGAACATCGCGAACGCCATCGGCGGTGTGGCCCGGGGGTCGATCTGCCGCGCAATCTCTGGGGTGAGGCTGTCGATCCCGGCCGCCCGGAGCGATGCGGGGTATTGGCGCTGGTTTGCGGCGGCATAGCCGGCGAGGCGGTCAACAAGCAGGAAGACGTCGCGGCCGAGGAGGGTGGCTTCTTCCTGGGCGACGTCGCCGGAGGGTGGTGGGTGACGGGAGGACGGGTCGGCTGTCGCCGGCGACTTGTCCTTGCCGCAGGCACCGGCGAGGACGCAGAGCAGGGAGAGCCCGGCGGCGCGGGTGCGCCCGCTACTCCATCGCGAATTCACGATTGAACACCACCTCGAACGTGAAGGTCTTGGCCCGGCTGCGGGTCTCGATCAGTTCGGCAATGCGGCGGAGTCGATCGGGCACGGCCATGATCCGCTCCTGCGCCTTCCTCCCCATCTCATTCAGGTCCCCGAGCTTCTCGATTTTCCAGAAGGCAATCTGCTCCTGGACGATCTTGAGGTAGTCGCGCGGCCCGTAGATACCGGCGCGCCGGATGACGTCGGCAAAGTCGCGGAAGCCGGGGATGGTGATCCCAGGCATGTCGATCCCCGGCAGGATATGGGACGCCGACTCGAGGCCACGGTTCGGGTCGCGCTTGAGCACCTCGGCGAAGACCGCGCGATAGAAGGTGAAGTGCCGCGCCTCTTCCATCGCGACCTTCTCGAGCACCTCGCCCAGTTGCGGATCGTATTCCGCCACGAGCTTGCCAGTCTCGGCGTGGGACCGCTGCGTGGCCCGTTCCTGCACCGAGGTATAGACGAAGACGCGGTAGGGATCCTTGTCCCAGTCGGGGTTGAACCCGGCCCGCATGTACTCGAACTGGATCTCTTCCAGCTTTCGCTGGTCGAGGAGCCCGGTGTCACGCACGTAGTCGTGGAGGACCTGGCCGTGGCGATCTTCCTCGGCGGTCCAGAGGTTCAGCCAGTCGCGCCAGTGGCTGTCCTCGCCGGCATGCGCGGCAAAGACCCGGTGAAAGTGCGGGAGGCCTTCTTCCGTGAGCAGATTGAGGGCGACAGCAGCGCGCGCAGGGACCGGAATGCCCTCGGCACGGCTCCGCGCGCGCTTGAGATGATCGTCCAGCGACTCGTCAGGGCCGGGGCCGATCAGGTCGTGCGGGAACCAGAGTGGACGCTTCGCCTCGTGTGTGGCCATCAGGTCGCGGACGGTGTCCTCGAAATCCCGAAGGACCTCGAATTTCTCGATGATGTCTCTTGCGGTATCACGGATGCTCATCAGGTCCTCCGGGGCCGCCGGCCCGGAACGAGAGAGAGTCGGGGTGGTCACGCCACCCCGACTCTCTAAGCTAACGCCCTGCGGACGCCGCCGCATCACCCGTTCAGGACAACGGCACGGCCTTTTCCATCAGGTACCAGGTGTTGCCGCCGATATAGCCCTCGCGCGTCATCACGCGTTGCCATCCCATCGCCAGCAGGAACGCCTCCGAGCGGAGGTCATCCGTCCAGAATTCAACGAGATGCGCGCCGTAGCTGGCGGCACGCTCCTCGAACGCGCCGAGCAGCCGATGCGCGTGGCCCTGCCGCCGTTCCGTCGGCGCCACCGCGACTTCGACCAGATGCGCCACGCCACCCTGCAACGTATAGCGCAATCCGCCGACCCAGTCGCCGATTTCGCTGGTCAGGACGAGGTACCGGTCTTCGACACGACTCGTCGTGCCCTCCGCCTCGTCCTCCTCGGTGAGGAGGTCCGAAAACCAGGCGGCGAACTCTTCGTCCTGTTCCATTTCGCGGATCGTGATTTCACTCATCGGTCCGGTATCTCCCGGTAACGGTCCAGGCGACAATGCCTGCCCGTGGATCTGTGTTTGCAACTTGGGTGCCATCACGGGGTACGCCCCGAGGGCCTGGGCCGGCAAGTGCCCGTCCCATAATGGTGTTACAACGGCGGACGGCCGCGGGTTCCACTTCACCCCCGTCCCACTGGGGGGACGATTGCAGCTGGGTGAAGTTCCGTCAGGTGAGTCCGATCGCGACGGCGACGGTCAGGGCGACGGCGGCGAGGGCCGTCAGCAAGAGCATCACCGGAATCGCGAACTTCCACCACTCCTCGAGCCGGACGCCGACCGCCGCAATCATGGCCAGCAGGGCGCCGTTGGTGGGGTTGATCAGGTCCATCAGTCCCACGCCAAACTGGTAGGCCAGCACCGTCACTTGCCGGGAGAGCCCGAGCAGGTCGGAGAGGGGCACGAGAAGCGGCATCGTGAGGACCGCCTGTCCGCTGGTACTCGGCACCGGCAGGTGGAGGAGGCCGTGCGCCAGCATCATTCCAAGGGCGGTCAGCGTGACGGGAAGGTCCGCCACGGGGGCGAAGAGCCCGCGGACAACCGTGTCCACGATATGGCCCTGGTTCATCACCACGTAGATGGCGCGGGCGAACCCGATGATCATCGCGGCGTACGCCATCGACTTGAATCCGTCGACGTAGGCATCGGCGGTGCCCTCGAGGCCGAGCTTGCCGACGAGTCCCACGACGATTCCCATCGCGAAGAACAGCGCCGACATCTGGTCGAAGTCCCACTCCCAGCGGAGCACCCCGACGACGAACAGCGCGAAGCTGCCGAGGATGAGCAGGAGGATGGCCTGCATCCGCCAGCCACTCGTCCCGCCGCCGGCTTCCTGCGCCGTCGTGGCGACTCCCGCCGTCCGGGTCCGCGCAGCGTAGCGCATGGTATACCAGATATAGAGGGCGAGCGCCGGGATCAGGAAGGCGATGCGGAAGGTCGACCCGCTGAGCAGCGGCAGGCCCGCGACCTTCTGTGCGATGCCGACCATGAACGGATTGATCGGGCTGAAGGTGGCGCCGACCACGGCGGCACCGATGCTCATGGCCACGGCGGTGACCCGGTTGAACCCGAGGCGCGCCACGAGGAGGACGAGGATCGGCGCGAATGCGATCAGCTCCTCCTGCATCTGGATCAGGACGCCGCCGGCGGCGAAGACGACGCAGGAAATCGGGATGACGAGGGTGTCGTGGCCGCGTAATCGGGCGACGAGCCCGTCGAGGAGGGAGCCGAACACGCCGGTCCGCTCCACCACCGTCCAGGCGGCACCGACGAGGAGAACGAGGAAGATGACCGAGGCGGCGTCGGCCATCCCCTTTGGGATGTCGACGAGCGCCTCGGTCAGCGAGACCGGCGCCGGGGCGACGGTCTTATAGGTGCCGGGGACCACGACCTGTCGGCCGGTGGCCGGATCCTCCTGCCGATCGTATTGCCCCGCCGGGACCACCCAGGTGAGGGCGGCCGCCGCCAGCACGAACCCGACCAGCAGGACGAGTGGGTGCGGGAGGCGGACGGGGATCGGTCTCAGAGAGACCTACATGACTTGGCGACGGGGATGGCGCGCCCGCAGGCAATCGATTCGTTCATTCCGGCGATGATCGGGCCGCAGGCGGTGGTCTGCGCCTGCTGCACGGCCTCCGCTTCGGAGGCACCGGAGGCCGTCGCGGTGTTGCTGCGCCCGTTGTACTCGATCGTCACGGTGCACTCCACGTTCTGGCTGTTCAGCGTGGAGTAGAGGAGCATCGCCCCAAACGCCAGGGCGACGCCGATCGTGATCATGGTGCTGCGCTTCATTCGTTCTCCTGGCGGAAGAGTGCGGTCAGCCGCTGACCAGAGCGGGCAATATCTTGGGCAGCGCGCCGATGATCCAGACGATGGCGGCGCCGACGAGCGCCTTGTTCATCGGGATCTTGCCGACCACGTGGAGGCCGACCGCGATCAGGAAGGTGACCCAAAGCGTGAACACGTCCACGCGCATCATCAGCGCCATCAACGCCCCGGAGGTCGTGTCCGGGTCAAATGCCCGGGCGATTCCGAGTTTGACGGATCCCTCGCCGGTCAGTTGCTCTTCCGGCAGGAGCAATGCCTGGGCGCCCGAAACAATCACCTCGAGGATGCGCGGGAAGTAGCTGTAGGTGGCGATCATCATCGCCGCCCCGACCGAGACCGCCGCCCCGACCATCTTGCCGGCCACCCAGGTGGTGAGCCCCAGCAGGAGCACGATGATCGGCAGGCTGACCACGATGCCGACCACGGCAAACTTCTCGGAGGCGGCGCGCATGCCGGCGACCATCTCCTCGGTCATCTGCGGGTTCTTGGCCATGGCCTTGGCGATGCCGCGCGACATCTCGGCGTCCATGATGGGCTGGAAGGCCCCCTTGAGGCCGAACCAGATGGCGAGGAACAGCACCAGGAAGACGAGCAACGGGACGAAGAACCCGGCGTCCTTCCGCCGTTCGAACACCGCCGACGGCTTGACGAAGATCTCCAGGAAGTCTTCCCAGAGCGCGGCGCGTTCGGGGGTCGGTGCGGTGGGAGCGGTCATCGGGAACCTCCGGTTGCGGGCGCCGTCTCGGCGCGGAGCCAACTCAGGTAGGCATCGCTCCCCGTCACGATGACGGTGGCGATGATCTCAGGATTCTCGTAGCTGTGCGCCCCGCGGAGGTGCTGTTCGAGCGCGGGGTACCGCTCGCGGGTGGTCTTGAGGAGGCAGAGCCACTCCTCGTTCTGCTCCACCCGTCCCTCCCAATGATATGTGGATGCCACCGGGCCAGCGATCTGGCCGCACGCCGCCAGCCGCGCCTCGACCGCACTCCGCGTGAGCCGGTCCGCCTCCTCGCGAGAGGAGGCGGCCACCGTCACCTGGAGGCAGTCGTCGGTCACGACGTCGGCGCTGCCGCCGTGACGCCGGGGGTCTCACTGCCGCGCCGGCCATCGGCGATCGGATCCACCGCGGTCCGCCATCCGCTCCTGAACTGCAGGGTCAGGCGGTGCCCAAGGCTGTCCACGGTCACGTTCACGACGTCGGGCATGGTCCGGGCGTAGGCGGCGCCGGCCGCCGCCTGCGCCCCGAAGTCCGCCGGGCGTGTCCCCCTGGTATGCGAAGCCGAACTCGCGTGCGACGGCCACCGCCTGGGCCTGCTCCACCCCGTAGCGGGCAAACTGGTCCGGCGGAATCAGCCCCTTCTGGGAGACGACCGGCGTATAGCTGTCGTAGCTCGGGCACCCCGTCAGGGCGATGGCGAGCAGGGGCAAGGCAAGGAGGCGGCGCATGAAAGTCGTCCTGAGGATATGGTGGACCGGGAACGGACCGTCGGCCGTACAGACCGAAGGGGGATTCAACTACCTTAAATAATGCCAACTGCGCATTCTCCCAAGGGGTGGTGCTCCCGATCGCTGCTCCTCATCGGGGCGTTGTGCGGCATCGTTGCCCCATTGTGGTCGCAGGATGCGAATCCTCCCAGGCAGATCCAATGGTACGAACCGGTGATCGTGGCGGCGGGGGTCTCGGTCTTCTTCCTGGTCGATAACCCCGTCCGGACCTACATGCTGGACAACCAGACCGCCACCAAGGACGACGTGGCCAGCGTCTTCAAGAAGATGGGCGAGCCGGAGGTCTGGGCGCTGGTGCCGGCAGTGATGGTCGGGACGGGCCTGGTGTTGAAGAAGCCGGGACTGACCCGCTCGGGCCTTCGGGCCGTGACCTCCGCGGCACTGGCAGGGGGCATCACCGCGGTCCTGAAGGTGACCTTCGGGCGGGAACGGCCGGTTGAGGCGGGCTCGGAGCCGCTCGACTTCGAGCCGTTCGAGCTGTCCGCCGACGATGCCTCGCTGCCGTCGGGGCACACCTCGGCGGCGTTCGGGCTCGCTGCCAGCCTGGCGGAGGATGTCCACCCGCTCTGGGCCAAGATCGGCCTCTACACGCTGGCGACCGGCACCGCCTGGTCGCGAGTCTACAACAACAAGCACTGGACCAGTGACGTCATCGCCGGCGCCATCGTCGGCATCACGTCCGCCAAGCTCGTGAGCGGCAAGTGGCAGGTCTGGGGCATCCGCCCTCCCTCCGTCTTTACCGATGGCCACCAGGTGACGGTGAGCTGGCAGGGCACATTCTAGGAGTGCCGCGCATGCATCTGTTTGTTCGGTGGCGGGGCCTTGTGGCCGCCGCCCTGATTCTGATCGCGGTTCCCGGGATGGTCAGGGCGCAGGAAGCCCCGCTCACCGGCGAACTCGTCGTGTTCAACGCTGGCAGCCTCGGGCTCCCCTTTCGCAACCTCCTGAAGGCGTTCAAGAAGGCCAACCCGGAGGTGCGTACCTCCCAGGAGTCGGCCGGGAGCCTCGAGTCGGCCCGGAAGGTGACCGAGCTTGGCAAGACGCCGGACATCCTTGCGGTCGCCGACTACGCGATCATTCCCAAGCTGCTGATTCCGACGCACGCGGACTGGTACGCGACCTTCGCCACCAACTCCCTGGTCCTCGCGTTTCGGAACGAGTCGGCGGGCGCGCTCGACATCAACATCCAGAACTGGTACCGGGTCCTGCTCCGTTCCGGCATCCGAACGGGCCGGTCCGACCCCGCCCTCGACCCGGCGGGTTACCGGACCCTCATGGTCTGGCAGCTGGCGGAGCGGTACTACCAGCAGCCGGCGCTGGCCCGGTTGCTCCAGAGCGCCAGCCCGCCGCGATACATGCGACCGAAGGAATCGGACCTCACCGCACTCCTGCAACTGGGCGAACTCGATTATGTCTGGACCTATGCGTCCATTGCGCGGACCAGCGGATTTCGATGGGTGGACCTGCCGCCCGAGATCAACCTCAGCGACCCGGCGCAGGCCGCCAGCTATGCCGAGGCGCGCGTGGTACTTCCCGGCGCCAACCGGGCGGCGAAGGACAGCGTGGAGTTCCGTGGTGAGCCGATCGTCTATGCGTTCACCATTCCGCGCGGCGCGCCCCATCCCGAGGTCGCCGAGGCGTTCGTCCGGTTCCTTTTCTCGCAGGACGGGCAGCGGATTCTGGCCGACGCCGGCCTGCAGCCCGCCGTGCCGCCCATGCTCGGCGGGCCGGGCCAGCCGCCGTTATCTTTGCAGGGACTTTTTTCCCATGAGTGAGCAGATATGAGCAGCTACCGTACCCCCGCGCCCCGCAATGAACCGGTCCTCAATTACGCACCGGGCTCCCCCGAGCGGACGGCGCTGAAGGCCGCCCTGACCAAGATGTCGGGCGAGACGATCGAGATCCCGGTTGTGATCGGCGGCCAGGAGTTTCGCACCGGCCGGACCATCGATGTGGTCTCGCCACACCAGCACAGCCGGGTGCTCGCCAAGGCACATCTCGCCGATCCGGCCCTGATCACCAAGGCTGTCGACAACGCCACCGCGGCCCAGCGTGAATGGGCGGCGATGCCGTTCGCCGACCGGGCGGCGGTGTTCCTGAAGGCGGCGGATCTGCTGGCGGGTCCCTGGCGGCAGGTGGTCAACGCCGCCACGATGCTCGGTCAGAGCAAGACGGCCTACCAGGCCGAGATCGACAGCGCCTGCGAGTTGATCGATTTCCTCCGGTTCAACGTCCACTTTGCCGAGCGGCTCTACGAGGAACAGCCGGTCTCCTCGCCCGGCATCTGGAACCGGATGGATCATCGTCCGCTCGAGGGGTTCATCTACGCCATCACGCCGTTCAACTTCACCGCGATCGGCGGCAACCTCCCGACCACCCCGGCCATCCTCGGGAACGTCGCGATCTGGAAGCCGGCATCGGCGGCGCTGCTCAGCAACTGGTACGTCTACAAGCTGCTGGAAGCGGCGGGGCTCCCGCCGGGCGTGATCAACTTCGTGCCCGGAAGTGCGGCGCAGGTGTCGGATCTTCTGCTGGCCGACCGCCGGCTGGCAGGCATCCACTTCACCGGCTCGACCGAGGTCTTCCAGACACTCTGGCGCACGGTGGGCGCCAATCTTCCGAACTATGCCTCCTATCCCCGGCTGGTCGGGGAGACGGGCGGCAAGGACTTCATCGTGGCGCATCAGAGCGCCGACGCCGATGCGCTTGCGGTGGCGATGGTGCGGGGGGCGTTCGAGTACCAGGGGCAGAAGTGCAGCGCGGCGTCCCGGGCATACGTGCCGGACAACCTCTGGCCGGCGGTGCGGGAGAGCGTGCTGGCCATGATGGCCGACATCAAGATGGGCGATGTGGCCGACTTCCGGAACTTTGTGGGCGCCGTCATCGACAAGAAGGCGTACGCCAGCATCTCCGAATACATCACGACGGCCGGCAAGGCCAAGGGCGTCGAAGTGGTGGCCGGCGGCAAGTGCGACGACTCGGAGGGGTACTTCATCGAGCCGACGCTCCTGAAGGCCGACGATCCGAAGTACCGGACGATGTGCGAGGAGATCTTCGGCCCGGTGCTGACCCTGCACGTCTACCCGGCCGCGAAGTGGGAGGAGACACTCGCGCTGGTGGACAGCACGAGCCCCTACGCGCTGACCGGCTCCGTGTTCGCGCGGGATCGCCGGGTGCTGTCGCAGGCATCGGATGCGTTGCGCAACGCTGCCGGCAACTTCTACCTCAATGACAAGCCGACCGGCGCCGTGGTGGGACAGCAGCCGTTTGGCGGTGCGCGCGCGAGTGGCACCAACGACAAGGCAGGGTCGATCCTGAACCTGATGCGGTGGATCTCCCCGAGGACGATCAAGGAGACATTCGATCCGCCGGTGAAGTACCGGTATCCGTTCATGGATGCTGAGTAGGCGGGGACGCGGGGACGCGGGGAAGGGCGCCCGCGTGGCCGAGCGGACGATTGCTGGGGTAGGGGCGTGCCGTTGCGCGCTTCTGCCCCTCTTCGTTGTGCTCGGGATGGCGGTGCCGGGGCTCGCCGCTGCCCAGACGCCGTCCTACACAGATGCCACCATCGGATGCGCACGCTTTTCGGAATCGGTGCGCGGGAGGCTCGAGTCGGCCTTCGGGTCGGCGCGCCGCGCTGAGACCCTCGGGCGCGACGGAGCGATCGAGGTCCGTGCGGTGCCGGACAGTGCCGGCCTGGCGGTGGAGGCGTGGTACGACACGCTCACCGTATTCCGGGAGGGGCCGGAAGGCCGGTTCGCGCCCGATGCGGACGGGATCTTCGGAGGGCGTTACCTCGGGTTGCTCGACCCACAGGGCGATTACCTCTCCAGCGTCACTCCGTACGTCCCCGCCGCCCTGCGGGACATCTTTGATTTCAGCCGCATCCTGCTCCACTTCTTTCCGCCGCTCTCTCCGACGCCGCTCCTGCCAGGGGAGGAGTGGACCGACGGGTCGGGACTGACGATCTGGCGGCTCGCGGACAGCGCGTCGGCTGGAGGCAGCGTGAGCCGCTATCGGTGGATCCGGCGCGAGAGGTGGGACGAGGGGGTCGGTGTCGGAGACTCGACGGTCGTTGTGCACCGACGCGAGACGGAGGACGGACGGGTGCAGTGGCGGGCGGGAGAAGGGCCGGTGGGGTGGGACGGCACGATGGAGGCGTCGCTGGAATTCACGAACGGAGCTGGTCAGAGTGCGCTCACGCAGGAATTTCGAGTACGTCGGGAGCCTGGATCGTGCCGTTGACCACATCGCCGACACAATCGATGCAATTCATGCCGCAGATTCTCTTGCGTGGATTCCCGGTCTATCCTAATTTGGTGCAACCAGCCTCCGGAGGGACCGCCGATGTCGGAAAGCTTTCTAAGCTCCGACGAATACGACGAAAACGCACATTCCCTCTATAACGAAGGCCGGTACGACGAAGCACTGGATCTACTCCGCGTCGGAGTGACGCTCTATCCGAACGCGGTTGAACTGCACGTGGGCATGGCATACGCCTACCTCGCCCGCGAGGAATACGCCTGGGCACGTCGGAGCTTCGACCGTGCCGTTGCGCGCGACCCCGACCACGAAGACGCACTCGCCGGACTTGGCGAAACCCTCCTCAAGATTGGCGACCGGGGCGGCGCCCTCGCCGCATTCGAGCGCGTGGTGGCGCTCGGGTTCCGTGATGACCACGAACTCATGCTGCAGATCGGCCGCGCCCTCTTTCGCGAGGGGCTGCTGGCGCAGGCGCACCGCTTCTTCGAGTTCGCTGTTTCCGCCCACCCCGATTCGCCGGAAGCGGCGGCCTGCGTCGGGTATGCCTCACACCGACTCGGCAACGAAAGCGGCGCCCTCTACTGGCTGCGGCGCGCCCTCGAAATCGACCCCACCTACGCCGAGGCGCGAACCTATCTCGCCAACCTTCTCTACGACCGGGGCGAGTCGGAGGCGTCGCTACACCATCTCGAGCGAACGCAGCCGGAAGAGCACTTCGACGAGCTGGCGCTCTGGCGGTATATCGAACTCAAGAAATCGCTCTTCCGCCTTCCCGACGACGATCCTGAATTGGTGCCCTGGCTCGCGCGCCTCGGTGAGGTGGCCGCGGAGCCGGACTCGATCGACATGTTGCTGGCGGAAATGGAAGCGCTCCTTCCCGACGGCACCCTCCGCGACCCGAACCAGCTCGAACTCTTCGGGACGCTCCTGACCGAGCTGCAGGCGATGCAGAAGCGGCCCAACGTCGGGGAGTCGCACCTGGTGGCCACCCTGTCAGGGCACCTCTTCAATGGCACGTGGGAGGAAATTCTCCTCCAGATGAAGGCCGCCGACCACGAGGGATCGTCCGCCTCGCTGGTGGAGTTCATGGCGGGATTGGCCCGCCGTGGGCAGGCCGAGACCGGCATCGTCATCCCGGTCACGGATGCCGAGGCCTTCATTCGCGGCAGTTCGGAAGCGGGCGTCCTCCGCATCATCCAGTAGAGGCGCACCGCGGTGCGCCCCCGCCATCACCTGTCGCCGGGGCCCTGAGGGGCCCCGGCGTGCATCCGGCCCCTGTTCGAATACCTTTCGTCATGCCAACAATGAAATCCTGGACCGCCGGCGTCGTCCGCGAGGTCCTGCCGAACGGCCTGACCCTCCTGGCCCAGCGTGATCCCTCGGCCCCGGCCGTGGCGGTCGTGACCCACGTGAAAGCGGGGTTCTTCGACGAGCCCGACCGGTGGGCCGGCATCAGCCACGTCCTCGAGCACATGTTCTTCAAGGGGACACCGACGCGCGGGGTCGGGGAGGTAGCCCGGCAGACGAAAGCGGCCGGTGGCTACCTCAACGCCGGCACGGCCTACGACTACACCACCTATTATGTCACCCTGCCCGCCTCCGAACTCGAGGCGGCGCTGGAAATCCAGGCGGACGCGCTGCAACACGCCACCCTGGACGGGGACGAGCTCGCGCGCGAGCTCCAGGTCATCATCCAGGAAGCGAAGCGGAAGCTCGATTCGCCCGGGTCGCTGGCGCATGAGACGCTGCACGAGGTGCTCTTCGACCGACACCGGATTCGACGGTGGCGGATCGGGACGGAGGAGATGCTGGCCGGGTTCACGCGAGACGATGTGGCCGGCTACTACACCTCCCGGTACGTACCCGATCGGACGATCGTCGCCATCGTGGGTGACATCGATCCTGCAGAAGCGCTCCACGCCGCGCGCGCACGATACGCCAATTGGCCTGCCAACACCGCGACCCTCGATCCGTCGCCGGAGGAACCGCCGCGCAGAGATGTCCGCGCCCGGACCCTGCGGGGCCCTATCACGCTTGCTCAATTGGCCATCGGGTGGCGAACCGTCCCGGCGCTCCATCCTGACGCCGCCGCCCTCGACATGGCGGCCGCCGTCCTTGGCAGCGGGCGGGGGGCGTGGCTCTACCGGAGTGTGCGGGCCCCCGGGCTTGCCACCGGCATTTCCTCCTACCACTACTCTCCGACCGAAGTCGGCGTGTTCAGCATCAACGCGGAGCTGGAGCCGGAGCGGTTGCCTGCCGCACTCGATGAAATCGCGAAGGCGGTCCTGACGCTTCGAAGCACCGGCCCGACCGATGCCGATCTCGAGCGCGCCCGCGCGCTGGTGCTGACGCGCTGGGGGCGCCAGTTGGAGACGATGGACGGCCGGGCGAGCGCGCTCGCCTCTGCCGAGGCGCTGCGTGACGTCGCACTGCTCGACGAGGAGTTTGCACAGCTCTCCGCAGTCACCCCGGCGGACATCCAGCGCGTGGCCATGACGTACCTCCTGCCGGACGGTGTCGGAGCGGTGGCGTACCTGCCCGAGGGACAGGGCAGCGATCTCGACGCCGATGCACTCGCCGCCGCCTTCGGGCGTCCGGTACCGACTCCCGTGGCGCCGGGGACCGAGCCCACCCCGCGTGTGCGTCGGGTGAATGGACGCCCCGCTGGTCAGACCACCGCCGGGGTGATGCACGTGGCCCTCGAGGGCGCCGACCTCCTGGTCCGGAGGAAGCGGGGCGTCCCGGCAGTTTCGCTCGGAGTGTACCTGCTGCGCGCCGGTGCCGAGTCGCCGACCGAGGCAGGTCTCGGGTCACTCGCACTCCGCAGCGCGATCCGGGGGGCCGGTCCGTACGACGCCGAACAGCTCGCCCTCGCGTTCGAGCGACTGGGCGGAAGCCTCGGTTCGTCGGCCGCCACCGATTCTCTTGGGATGAGCACGACGGTGATGTCCGAGCGCCTGGCCCCCGCTGCCTCGTTGCTTCGCCTGACGATGGACGAGCCACGCCTGGCGGAGGCGGAGGTGACGCGGGAGCGGGACTTGATGGCCGAGGAGGCGCGGCAGGTGGCCGACGACACCTTCCGCTATCCGTTCCAGCTCGCATTTCGGGGTGCGTTTGGCGACAGCCCGTACGGGTTGCCGACGGCCGGACTTGTGGAGACGCTCCAGAGCCTCACGCCAGCGCGAGTGGTGGCGTGGCATCAGGACGCCGTGCAGGGACGCCGGCTGACCGTGGTTGCCGTGGGAGACTTCGAGCCGGACCGGGCCGCCGATGAGTTGGCGGCCATCTTCGGCGATTGGCGGGGCACGTCGTCGGAGGTCTCCGCACCGGTCACGTGGGTGCCGGGTGACTCTCCCATCGAGCATGTGGTGGGGCTGGGCAAGGCGCAGTCGGCCTTTGCCATGCTCTTTCCCGGGCCCACGCGGCAGGACCCGCGACGACATGCGGCCGCGGTGTGGGCCGCAGTGGCGAGCGGCCTCGGCGGTCGCCTGTTCGATGCACTGCGAGACCAGCGTTCACTCGCGTACACCGTGCTGGCCTTTGCCTGGCCACGGCTCCGCGCCGGCGCGCTGGGCACCTATATCGCCATGGCACCGGAGCGGGAGGCGGAAGCGCGCGAGGCGATGCTGGAGGAGCTGGCGCGCTTCACCACGGAGGCCGTCACGCCGTCGGAACTCCGTGGGGCGATCGGATACCTCGCCGGGCAGGCGGCGGTGCAGCGTCAGAGCGCTGGCCATCTGCTCTCCGAGATCGTGGACGCGTGGATGCTGGGGGAGGGACTCCAGGAACTCGAGGACCCAGGGGCGCCATACCGCAGGGTGACGGCGGAGGCCGTCTGGGAGGTTGCGCGGGAGTCGTTGCGGCCGGAACGCCGTGCCGAAGGGGTGGTGCGTGGCACGGGGGGTGGGCGGTGACGAACGGGACGCGGTTCACGATCGCCGATTTCTTCACGGTGATCCGCCTCCCGCTGGCGGTCGCTTTCCCGCTGGTGAACGACACATGGAGACTGGTGGTGCTGGCGGCCGCCGGTGCCTCCGATCTGTTGGATGGATTCCTGGCGCGGCGCATCGGCAGCTCGCGGTTTGGACCGTTCATCGACCCGGTGGCCGACAAGCTGTTCATGGCGGTGGCGTTCGGGACCGTGCTCTTTTCCGGCGAGCTCGCGTGGTGGGAGTTGCTCGGCGTGCTGGCACGGGACATCACGGCCAGTATCGCGTTCTTCGTCACCAGCGTCCGGGGCCGGGCGACCGCCATTCCGGCCCGGGCCGGCGGCAAGGCGGTCACGGCCCTGCAGGTGGCCACGCTCTTTGCCTTTGTCCTTGGCTCGCCGTTGCTCCGCCCGCTCGCCTGGGCGACGGCCGCCGTCGCACTGTACGCCATCTGGGACTACACCCGGGCGGCACAGACGTCCTCACGACCACTCTAGGAATCGCATCATGACTGAGCACACGGAAACCAAGCGCGTCACCCTCCACTGGCTCGATGACCTCCGGTTCGAGGGGGGCGAGGTGGGTGGTCCGCAGGTGATCATCGACGCCGACAACGCCACCGCGCCCGGACCGATGTTGCAGCTGCTGCTCGCGGCCGCCGCATGCAGCGGCGCCGACGTCGTCTCGATCCTCAGGAAGATGCAGGTGGGGCTCGAGTCGGTGGAGGTCGCGATGACGGGGGAGCGCCGGACGGAGCACCCGAAACGGTACACCGCCATCCACTACGCGTGGACGATCCGCGGCCTCGGTCTCGATGAGACCAAGGCGCGTCGCGCTATCGACCTCTCGATGGAGAAGTACTGCTCCGTCCTTCATACGTTCGCCCCGGATATCACGACGAGCTATGACCTCACGGTGGGCTAGGGCTCTCCTGGTCCTGGCGGTCGGGGCCGGGGGCTGGACTCGACCGCTGGACGCCCAGGGTGGCACCGTCCGCGAATGGGGGCTGGAGACGGTGGTCACCGCCGCCGAGCCGGCCGTGTACGCCGCCGGTCTGACCGCCTCGATACGGCCCAGCCTGCGGACCCGGATCGGGTTGTACGCGGGGGGCGGGGTGACGGGCGACGGCGATGGCGTGGGACGGGCCGAACTCCTCGGCCAGTTCCTGCTCAATCCCCGCAGTGCGCACTTCGGCTTCTACGCCGGCGGTGGACTGGCGGGGGTGTTCACGAGTGGAGCCGACAACGGCTACCTCGTGCTGATGGTCGGTGTCGAGAGTCAGCCCGGGGGCCGGGGCGGGTGGTTTGTCGAGGGGGGCGTGGGGGGCGGAGCGAGGATCGCCGCCGGGTATCGGTGGCGGAAGCTCCCCACCGGGTGGCGGGTCACGCGATGATGCAAGACCGCCCCGGGAGCAGCTCCCGGGGCGGTGCGTGTTACTCGGCGGTCCCGCTGCCGACGGTTTCGGCCTGGCGCTGCACCACCGGTTGACAGTACCGCTCGCCCAGCAGGCGAAGGTTGGCGCGATCCTCCTCGGCGAGGTCGGGATAGCGCTCTGTCAGGTACTGCATGGTGTCATCAAACCAGTCCTTCTGGTGTTCGAGCTCGGCTTCCATCACGCCGCACCGAAGGATGTGGCTGAAGAGTTCGTCGCGCGCCTGATCGAACGAGGCGGGCGGCGCCGACCGCTGTGTCTTTTTCTTGGTCATGCACCTTCCTCTGGGTGGATCTCGGCCCCGACGTCCTATGCGCCGGGCGTGCGCAAACATAACAGGGGGCGGGGGGGATTCGCAAAGGTTTCGCCCCGAGCGGCGGCGACGTAATCCATTACATTCCAGTCGGTTGATGGCGCCAGCCGGTCCGCTGGCTGGACGATTTCCGATGACTTGTGACTCATTTGAGGACAATTTCCCATGGCCGGATCCACTTCCCTGAACCGCTTCTATCTCATCCTGCTGGTCATCGCGGTCGGCGGCGGCGGGCTCCTGTATTGGCAGGTGCGCCGCAACGTCCCGAGCATCTCGCCCGACGTCGTGGTGACGGTGGCCGATACGGCTGGATTCTCCGGGTATTACCTCGGCGACGCCAGCGCACCGGTGGTCATCACCGAGTATGCGGACTACCAGTGCGGGTTCTGCCAGCAGTTCGACATGGTGCAGTTCCCCGACATTGTCCGGCAGCTGGTCGAGACCGGCAAGGTCCGCTGGCGCTACCGGGACTTCCCGCTGAACATGCACCCCTTCGCCTGGATGGCGGCGCACTCCGCCGCCTGTGCCGACGACCAGGGGCGCTATTGGGAGCAGCACGCCGCCATCTACCAGGGGACGGACAAGTGGTCGCGCGAGTCGGAGCCGTCGGGCACCTTCCGCGACTACGCCAAGCGGAACGGCCTCGACGTGAAGGCCTACGACGAGTGCATGATGTCCTCCAAGTTCGCGGGCCGCATCAAGGCGAGCTATGACGAGGGCGCGGCGGCCGGGGTGAGCGGCACGCCGACGTTCTTCATCAATGGCCGCCTGTACAGCGGCAACTCGACCTCCGACGGCTTCAAGCGCATCGTCGATTCGCTCACCTCGATGTCCACCGTCACGCCATGAAGTTTCGGATGGGGGTGGCCGCCCTCAGCCTGACCGGGCTGCTGATTTCGGCGTACCTCTGGATGTTCAAGCACGGCTACATCGGGGCACTCGCCTGCGGGTCCGGGGAGTGCGCCACTGTCCAGCTCAGCGAGTACAGCAGCTTCCTTGGGGTGGATGTGGCGCTCCTCGGTGCACTCGCCTACGGCGCCCTCCTGGGGCTGGCGATGCTCGGCCTCCAGCCGGGCTGGGTCGACCGCCAGGAACCGACCCGCGCCATGCTCCTGCTGTCGGCCGGCGGCGTGCTCTTCGCCGCCTATCTCACCGGGTTGGAGCTGTTCGTGATCCACGCCATCTGCCGGTGGTGCGTCGCCTCCGCAGTGATCATCGTGCTCATCCTTGTCCTGACCTTGCTCGACCGCCGGCGCGTGGCGCGTCACTGAGATGAGCGCGCACGCCGACTCCGGCCAGGGTCACAAGGCAGGGCTCGCCGCCCTCGCCCTCGGTGCCCTCGGGGTCGTGTATGGGGACATCGGCACCAGTCCGCTCTACGCCATGAAGGAGGCGTTCACCGGGGCGCACGGGTTGCCCCCCACCCCCGAAAACGTCTACGGCGTCCTCTCGCTGATCTTCTGGTCGCTCAACTTCGTCATCTCCTTCAAGTACATCGGCTTCGTGATGCGGGCCGACAACCGGGGCGAGGGGGGCATCATCGCGCTCCTCGCACTGGTCCGTTCCCGCAAGGCCACCGGGCGGGGACAGGCGGTTCTCGTGGGGCTCGGTCTCCTCGGTGCGGCCCTGCTCTACGGCGAGGGGATCATCACCCCCGCCATCAGTGTGCTGGGCGCGGTCGAGGGCATCGCGGTGGCCTCGCCGACATTCTCGCATTTCGTGGTGCCCATTGCGCTGGTGATCCTGGTTGGCCTGTTCTGGTTTCAGCACCACGGCACGGACCGGATCGGCAAGGCGTTCGGGCCGATCATGGTGGTGTGGTTTCTCTCGATCGCCGTGCTTGGGGTGCGGGGCATCGCGATGCACCCGGAAGTCCTTCGCGCGGTGAACCCCTGGTACGCGGTGGAGTTCTTCATCAACGACCGCCTCGAGGGGTTCCTGATCCTCGGCGCGGTGGTGCTGGTCATCACCGGCGGCGAGGCGCTCTATGCCGACATGGGGCATTTTGGCCGCAAGCCGATCCGGCTGGCATGGTTCGCCTTTGCCCTGCCGGCGCTGCTGCTGAACTACTTCGGGCAGGCGGCGCTCCTGATCGAGAGCCCCGGCGTCTCTAACCCGTTCTTCGCGCTGGCGCCGGAGTGGTTCCTCTACCCGACGATCGGGATCGCGACGCTCGCCGCGATCGTGGCGTCGCAGGCGCTGATCTCCGGTGCGTTCTCGCTCACGCGACAGGCCGTGCAGCTCGGCTACAGCCCGCGGGTGACGATCGTGCACACCTCGAGGACGGAGGCGGGGCAGATCTACATTCCCGAGGTCAACAATGCCCTCGCCGTCGGGTGCATTCTGCTGGTCCTCGGCTTCCAGAGTGCCACGAACCTGGCGGCGGCGTACGGCATCGCGGTGACCGGCACGATGGCCATCTCCACGCTGCTCTTCTTCCGCGTGGCGCGCGACCTCTGGAACTGGAAGCTGATCGCGGCCGCCACGCTGTGCGCCTGCTTCCTCGTGGTGGACCTCTCCTTCTTCGGCGCCAACATCATCAAGTTCGCCGACGGGGGATGGTTCCCGATCGCGGTGGCCGCCGTGGTGTACACCCTGATGACGACCTGGAAGCGGGGCCGCGCCAAGCTCACCTCCCTGGCCCAGCAGACCAGCCTGCCGATCGATCTCTTCATCACCGACATCGCGAAGCGGCCGCCGGTCCGGGTGCCCGGCACGGCGGTCGTCCTGACCTCGACCCTCGACATCGCGCCGCCGGTGCTGCTGCACCACCTCAAGCACAACAAGGTGCTGCACCAGCGGGTCATCCTCCTCTCGATCGTGACCGAGGAGGTGCCGCAGGTGTCGGCCGAGGAACGGGTGGAGTCGCGCGAACTTGGGGGAGGGGTTCTGGCGTGTCGTGGGACACTACGGCTTCATGGAAAGCCCCGATGTCCCGAAGTTCCTCACGCAACTTGGTGAGTCGAGCATTCCGGGATCGCCGGAGCCGGTCTTCCTGACGCAGACTTCGTTCTTCCTCGGGCGGGAGACGCTGATCCCCACCCCGCGGGGGAAGATGCCGAAGCGACTCCCCGGCGATCCCCGGCCGATGTCGTACTGGCGGAAGAAGCTCTTCATCATCATGACACGAAACGCACAGTCTGCGGCAGCGTTCTTCGGGTTGCCGCCCAATCGCGTGGTTGAGCTCGGGGCCCAAATACAGATCTGAACACCTGGACCCCGGCTTGCGCCGGGGTGACGGTCATCGTATCACTCCGCCTCGCTTCCCCGCTTCCCCGCCTGTCTCTACTCTTTGTCCTCGTACTGCTCCTTCAGTCGCGCCACCACGTTCGGGTCGGCCAGGGTCGTGGTATCGCCCAGCGCCCGTCCTTCGGCGATGTCCTTCAGCAGGCGCCGCATGATCTTGCCGCTGCGGGTCTTCGGCAGGTCGGCGGTGAAGATCACGTCGTCGGGCTTGGCGATGGCGCCGATCTTCCGCGCCACGTGCTCCCGCAGGTCGTCGCGCAACTCCGCCGACGCCTTGACCCCTTCCTTGACCGTCACGAACGCGGCGATGGCCTGGCCCTTCAGTTCATGCGCCTTGCCCACCACCGCTGCCTCCGCCACGCCCGGATGATCGACCAGCGCGCTTTCCACCTCCATCGTGCCGATGCGGTGGCCGGCCACGTTCAGCACGTCGTCCACCCGGCCGAGGAGCCACCAGTACCCGTCGTCGTCCACCTTGGCCCCGTCGCCGGCAAAGTAGCGGCCCGGAAACCGACTCCAGTACGTCTCGCGAAACCGGGCGTCGTCGCCATAGATGGTCCGGAGCATCCCGGGCCACGGTTCGGTCAGCGTCAGGAACCCGCCGCCCTTGGCGATCGCCTTGCCGGTGGTATCCACCAGCTCGACCGAAATGCCCGGGAAGGGTGTCGTCGCGGAACCTGGCTTGGTGGTGGTGACGCCCGGCAGCGCGGTGATCATGATCCCGCCGGTCTCGGTCTGCCACCAGGTGTCGACGATCGGGCAATTCCCGCGGCCGATGTGTTCGTGATACCACATCCAGGCCTCGGGGTTGATCGGCTCGCCAACGGTGCCGAGGAGACGCAGCGTGGAGAGGTCGTGCTTGGCGGGGAAGGCCGTTCCCCACTTCATGAACGCCCGGATGGCGGTGGGCGCGGTGTAGAACACCGTCACGCCGTGCCGGGCGACAATCTTCCAGAACCGGTCCCGCTCGGGCCAGTCCGGGGCACCCTCGTACATCAGGACGGTGGCGCCATTGGCCAGCGGACCGTAGACGACGTAGGAATGGCCGGTCACCCATCCCACGTCGGCCGTGCACCAGAAGACGTCTTCGTCCCGCAGGTCGAAGACGTACTTGGTGGTCGCGGTCGCCTGGGTGAGGTATCCGCCGGTGGTGTGCACGATTCCCTTCGGCTTGCCGGTGGTCCCCGAGGTATAGAGGATGAAGAGGAGGTCCTCGGAATCCATCGCTTCGGGCGGGCAGTCGGGGCTCTCCTTGTCGAGCAGGCGGTGCCACCAGTGGTCTCGTCCCTCAATCATCTCGGCGAACGACTCGTCACCTTCGCCGGCAGGACGCCGGCGGACGACCACGACGTGCTGAATACTCGGGCAGTCCGCCACCGCCTCATCGGCGATGCGCTTGAGCGGCAAGACCTGGCCTCGCCGATAGCCGCCGTCGGCGGTGATGAGGACGGTGGCCGTCGCGTCGTTGATCCGGTCGCGCAGCGATTCGGCGGAGAAGCCGCCGAAGACGACCGAATGCACCGCCCCGACGCGCGCACAGGCCAGCATCGCGATCGCGGCCTCTGGGACCATCGGCAGGTAGATGGCGACCCGATCGCCCTTCTTCACGCCCAGCCGCTTCAGGGCGTTCGCGGCCCGACCGACTTCGCGCGCAAGCGCCCAATAGGTATAGACGCGGCGGTCGCCCGGCTCCCCTTCCCAGATAATGGCGGCCTTGTTGCGGCGCGGCCCCGTGAGGTGCCTGTCCAGGCAGTTCGCGGCCACGTTCAGCTTGCCGCCGTCAAACCAGCGGGCATGCGGGGGCGTCCACTCGAGGACGCGCTTCCACGGTGTCATCCAGTCCAGCGCGCGGGCCTGCTCCGCCCAGAAGGCGAGCCGGTCGCGGGCGGCCGCCTCGTACAGCGCCGAGGTGCCAACCGCGCGGGCGGCAAACTCGGGTGGGGGAGGGAATCGCCGTTCTTCGGAGAGGAGGGTATCGAGCTGGTCGGCCATGCGTGGGATTCCTCCGGTCGAGTCGGGTGCAAAGCGGTCGGCGGTCCTTGCAGGGAGACCGCACGGCTGGCGGAGTGCGGGAGGCAAGGCCGCTGAAAGCCCTTGCAGTCGCGCCGTAACTAATTAGATAACAACGTGTTAGACTGATGGCACCAAATTCGCTTTTTCCAGCGGCGGGAGGCATCGTGCCTCCCGGAACAATACAACTGATCCGCCCGATAATAGCACACCCGGAGCGATCCGGGGCCGCAAAACTGGAGGTCTCATCCATCCTGGATGAGATAGCTCGGTGCCGAAGGTGGAATGCACACGACTCGATGAGCGTGGCGTTTCGGCCGGTTGGCGTGGCGAAACGACCACGCTTTGCTCATGTCGGGCCAGGGAGACCACCGTATGGTGCCCGAGCCCCAGATTGTCCGCGAACTGACCGCACCAGCCTCACTCGGGCTGGATACCAGAGCCACCTTCCGGCAGGCCGCCGTCGGCGTGCTCGAGCAGATGCCCGAGGGCGAGAGTCGGCTCGTGATCGACCTCAGCGCCACGCACCACGTCGATTCGGCTGGCCTCGGCGCGCTGATGTTGGTGCAGCGCCGGGCCGGCGAGCGGCGCCAGCGCGTCACCCTTCGCTCCGCGAACGAGGAACTCCGTTTCCTCCTCATGCTCACGAAGCTTGAGGACCTCTTCGAACTGGAACCGAAGCAGGTGTAGTCTTATACTCCGTGGACGCCCGCCGCTCCGGTGGGCGATCCGTGCCTTCCGGGCGGGGTAATGACCGAACAAGGTGCACCGCGCCGGGTGTTGTTCATCGAAGATGAGCCCGCCCTGCGCATCAGCTACGAACGATTTTTCCGCCCGCGCTACGCGATGACATTCGCGTCGTCGGGTGCCGAAGCGCTGGCCCGGTTTGCCGGGGAGCCGCCGGACGTCGTGGTGCTGGACATGCGCCTCCCCGACACCGACGGCGTGGAACTCCTCCGGAAGATCCGCGAGACCCATCCCGACGTTCCCGTCATCATCACGACCGCCTATGTCAGTGTGGAGCCCCAGCTCCGTGTGCTGGACCTCTCCCATAGCGCCTACCTGATCAAGCCATTCGACCTCGACGAACTCGGCGCGGCCATTGACCGAGCTGGCTGACCCTCCTCTCCTCTCGGCGCGCGGACTCGTCCGGGCGTTCGGGGCGCTGCAGGTGCTGCGCGGCGTGACTCTCGACGTCCGCCCCGGTGAACTCCTGGCGGTCGCGGGTCCCAATGGTGCCGGGAAGACGACGCTCCTTCGGCTCCTTGCCGGCCTGATGCGGCCGAGCGCCGGTGAGGTGCTCATTCGCGGGCAGCGCCTGACTCGCGACGACCCGGAGCCCCGGCGTGCCATCGGCTTGCTGTCGCACCACACCTTCCTCTATGATGACCTGACTGCGGCGGAGAACCTTCTCTTCGCCGCCAAGCTCTATGGCCTGCGCGACGGGGCCGCCGCCACTCGAGCGGCGCTCGAGGAGGTCGGGCTTTCCGCACGGGCCAACACCCCCGTCCGCCACCTGAGCCGCGGGCTCCTGCAGCGCGCCGCGATTGCCCGCGCACTGCTGCACCAGCCCGATATCCTCCTGCTCGATGAGCCGTTCACCGGTCTCGACGCCCCATCCGCGGACCGCTTCCGGACGGTCCTCGCCTCCCAACTGGCCCGGGGCCGCGCGCTGATTCTTGTCAGCCATCACCTGGCCGAGGCGTGGGAGCTGGCCACGCACGTCGCGGTGCTGGCCGGGGGTCGTTGGGCGCTGGAGGGGCAACGCCCCGCCGACCTCACGGCCTTCCATGCCCGCTACGCCGAGTTGGTCCATGGCTGAGTTCCTGCGGCTGGCGTTCGCCATCGCCGGCAAGGACATCCGGCTCGAACTGCGCAGCCGGACCGCGCTGCTGTCCGCCATCGTCTTTTCCGCCCTGGTGCTGGTGGTGTTCAACTTCGCCCGGGACCCCACCGCCATTGCGGCGGTGGATCTCGCGCCGAGCGTCCTCTGGGTCACCTTCGCGTTCGGCGCGGTGATTGCGCTGAACCGGGCGTTCTACGTGGAGCGTGAGAACGCCGCCCTCGACGGCATCCTGCTCGCGCCGGTGCCGCGGAGTGCACTCTACGTGGGGAAGCTGCTCGCCAATCTCGCGTTTGTCGGGGTGGTCGAGGCGGTGGCCCTGCCGTTGTTCGTGCTCTTCTTCAACGTGAGCATCGGGCACGCCTTGCCGGGCATTCTGGGTGTGACGGCCCTGGCGACGATCGGTTTTGTCTCTGTCGGGACCATCTTCAGCGCCATGGTGGTGCGGACCCGGTTCGCGGAGTTGATGCTCCCCGTGCTCCTGCTGCCCTTCATGGTCCCCCCGCTCGTCGGCGCCGTTCAGGTGACGTCCAAGTTGCTGGCGGGCCGCCCGTTGAGTGAGATGGTGGGCTGGCTTAGGTTACTGACGCTCTACGACATCGGTTTCGTCACCCTCTGTATCCTCGTCTTTCCGGCGGTCGTCGACGAATGACTCCCGAACTTCTTGCGGCCTCCCGCATCGTGCGTCGTGGGCAGGTCCTGACCATCCTCGGCCTCCTCGCCGCCACGGCCGTGTACGTGATTGCGCTGTGCTACACCCCGATGGAAGCGCGCCAGGGGTTGGCCCAGAAGATCTTTTACGTCCACGCCCCGGCGGCATGGGGTGCCCTCGTTGCCTTCGCCGTCGTCGGCATCGTCAGCATCCTCTATCTCTGGCTGCACGACGAGCGACTCGATCTGTTCGCCGCCAGTTCGGCGGAAGTCGGCATCGCTTTCTCCCTGGTGATGCTCACCACCGGTCCCATCTGGGGAAAGACGGTCTGGGGCACCTGGTGGACGTGGGACGCCCGACTCACCCTCACTCTCTTTCTCTTCTTCCTGTTCATCGGGTACCTGGCCCTGCGGGCCGCCGTGCAGGACCGCGGCGAGCGCGCCCGGTTCAGCGCGGTGGTGGGCATCATGGGCCTGGTGCTCGTGCCGTTCATTCACCTGAGCGTCTATCTCTTCCGGACGCTGCACCCGCAGCCGGTGCTGCTCAAGCCGAGCGCACCCTCGATGCCGCCGGAGATGCTCCGCGCGCTGCTGTCGGGGATGGCGGCGTTCACGATTCTCTACATCGGGTTCGTCGTCCTGCGCTACGGCCTGGCACGGCTGGAGAACCTGCGCGAAGGAGCTGGCGATGCCCTTTGACACGCCCCAGAACGGTGGATTCCTCGCCGCCGCCTACATCGTGGCTGCGGTGATTTATCTCGTGTATGCTGTGAGCCTGTGGGTCAGGGCAAGTCGCGCGATGCGACAGGCGGGGCAGGGGGGCAGCGGGGCGGCGGGTCAGTAGCGCGCCATGCGCCGACTGTGCTGTGCATGACAAACGGCCCCCCGGTGGAAACCGGGGGGCCGTTGTCGTCCTGTCTGTTCGCTCGGGTCAGTCGGTCGCCTTCGCGAAGAGGACCTTCTCCCAGAGGAATGCGGCCACGAGGGCACCGAGAATCGGGCCCACCCAGTACACACCCTGGCTGATCCACTGTCCCGAAAGGAGGGCGGGTCCAAAGGCGCGCGCCGGGTTCAGGGCTGCGCCGGTCAGCGGGCCTCCGAAGAGAACGCAGATGAAGAGCGTGAGCCCGATACCGAAGCCGGCGATCCGTGGCGCCTGGGCGGAAACAAGGGTGCCGAGGACGGCGCTCATCAGGAAGAAGGTCAGGATGGCCTCGACCGCGATGGCCTTCCCCAGGGTGATCGTGGCGGCGATTGCGGGCGTGCCGATGGCGAGCACCTTGGTCACGCCGCTCGGGAGAATCGACTTGAGCACCAGCGCCGCCAGGGCCGCCCCCACCAGCTGGGCGAGGATGTAAAGCACCGCCGTCTTCGCGTCGATGCGCCGGATGGCCAGCATGCCCGCCGTCACCGCCGGGTTCAGGTGACCGCCGGAGATGGACATCGTGGCGGTGACGCCGATGGCCATGGCGATCCCGTAGGCGAGGGCGACCCCGAGCAGGCCGAAATCCGCCTTGGGGAAGTTGTTCGTCATGACGGCGCCAGCGCCAAAGAACACGAGCATGAAGGTGCCGAACAGCTCGGCGACCAGCCGACGAGACATAGGATGCATCCTGCTACCTCACGAAGCGGGGAAGAGGGCCGTTCAGATGGCGGCGAATCTAATCAGTCGGCGCGGCGCAGCACCAGCGCGGCGTTGATCCCGCCAAAGCCGAAGGAATTGCTGAGGAGATACTCGGGCGCCGCCGCCCGACCACCGGTCGCAAGATAGTCGAGGTCGCAGGCGGGGTCGGGCACCTGGAGGTTCAGCGTCGGCGGGAGCCATCCGCGGTGGCTGGCCAGGGCGCAGATGGCCGCTTCGATGGCGCCACTCGCCCCGAGCGCGTGTCCGTAGTAGGCCTTGGTGCCGCTGATGGCCAGCCGTGACGCGTGCGGGCCGAACACTTGCTTGAGTGCGGCTGTCTCAGTGGAGTCGTTGAGCGGAGTGGAGGAGCCGTGCGCGTTCACGTAGCCGATGGCGGAGGGCTCCACGCGGCCTTCGGCGAGGGCCAGCCGCATGGCCCGGGCGGCCTGCACCCCATCGGCCCGGGGCGCGGTCATGTGGTGTGCGTCGTTGGTGAGCCCGAACCCGCAGAGCTCGGCGTAGATCCGGGCCCCCCGCGCGAGCGCATGCTGGCGCTCCTCCAGGACCAGCACGGCCGCCCCCTCTCCCATCACGAATCCATCCCGGCCGGCATCGAAGGGGCGGCTCGCCGTGGCCGGGTCGTCGTTGCGAGTGCTCATGGCACGGATGATGGCAAACGCCCCGAAGCTGAGCGGGGCGAGGGGCGCCTCGGCGCCCCCGGCGATCATCACGTCGGCATCCCCACGCATGATCGCGCGGAATCCGTCGCCGATGGCGATCGTCCCGGACGCGCAACTCATTCCATTGGTGCTGTTGGGCCCGCTCACGCCGAAGGCGATCGCGACGTTGCAGCTCGCCGCACCCGCAAACACCATCAGCGCCAGCCCAGGATCCACCGCCCGGATGCCCCCTTCGACATACCGCGCATGTTCCCCTTCGGCCATGCCGATTCCGCCGAGGGCGGTGCCCATCATAACGCCGACGCGGTCGCGGTCTTCACGGGCGAGGTCGAGCCCGGCATCGGTCACCGCCAGGCGGCTTGCCGCCACGCTGAACTGGCCGAAGCGGTCGATGCGCCGCGCCTTCCGCTCCTCGATGTGGTCGGTGGCGTGGAAGTCGTCCACCTGCGCGGCGATCCGCGTGCGGAAGGGCGCGGGGTCGAAGCGGGTGATGGTCCGCACCGCCGACGCGCCCCGCTGCAGCCCCGCCCAGAGCCCCTCCACGCCGATGCCGATCGGCGTGATCGCCCCAATACCGGTGATGACCACGCGCCGCGGGTCAGCCATCGGTCGCCTCGATGGCCCGGGCGAGGCCGGCCAGTGTGCGCGACGCGATCCCGTGCACGAAGACCGGCCCGATGACCCATTCGGCGGCGGGCACGCGGATCAGCGGCCACGGCGGGCCGTCCCAGGTGTGCACGATGGTCACTTCCGTTTCCCTGGCTCCGCGTGAAACCACGCTCCAGACGACGTCCATTCCCTTTGTGATTCCGCGGACGTGACGATATCGCACTTCATGCCGTGCCGCGTCGACCCACATCTCCGATTCCCACCAGACCGGCCAGGCGAGCGGCCCGAAGGGGCGGACCGCCGCCATCTCCACCACTCCACCATCGGCGCGGCGCTCGTTGAAGCGCACCCAGCGGTAGTGGGGGAGACGCTCGGGCCAGCGCTCGACATCGGCAGCGGCCTCGAACATCGCCCCCGCCGCGGCCCGAACGATCATCCGATCCACTGTCCGCATCAGGAGGTTCTCCAGTAGGCCACGAGACGGAACCCTGGCCGGCGGGCGACCTGCGCCGATTGGCCGGCGCGGTCAGCGAGTGCGGCGAGCTCCTCCGCGTGGTACCCGCGCCGCACCGAGGTGATCCCGTCGGCGCGGGTCACGGAGTCGAAGCCCAGGAGCGCGCTGCCGATTCGAAAACCGGCGACGGCCAGCTCCGATCGTCTCAGGTCGGCCACGACGACGCCGAGTCGGGCCACACGACTCGCCGAGCGGAACAGGTCGGCGGCGGCATCCGCTGCGAGGTGATGCGCCACCTGGCTGATCAGGACGATATCGACGGCGCCAGTTCGCACCGGCAGGTGGCCTGCGCAGCCGAGAATCGTCGGGATGCCGCGCTGGGTGGCAAGCGAGGCGGCAACCGGGCTCCGTTCCAACCCGATGGCGCGGAGGCCCCGGCCCTGCCGAGCGGCGCGCCGCACCGCCGCCACCGGGAGGTCACCCGCCCCCGTCCCGATGTCCAGCAGCGTCAGGGGCACGGCACGCCGCAGGGGCACGGCATGCCGCAACAATTGATCGATCCCCCACAGGGCCGCCGCGCGGCCACCGAACCACCAGTTGGCGCGCGCAATGTTGGCCAGCGACCGGGCAACGACGGCCGGATCGGCGTGAGGATCGTCGAGGAGTTCGGTGCCCAGCGGAGCGACGGCGGGAGCGGTCACCCGTGGTTCAGGCCGGTGTAGCCGCCGCGGAAGTAGACCAGGGGAGCCCCGTCCGTCGTGTCGCCACGCAGCACGCGCCCGACCACGATCGTGTGATCGCCGGCCGGGAAGGTGGCGTGCGGGCTGCATTCGATATGGGCGAGGACGCCGTCGAGGACAGGCTGCCCTTCGGCCGAAGTATGGTAGCCGATGCCGTCGAAGCGGTTGAGGTGTCTCGTCGCGAATCGCCGCGAGAGAGTTTCCTGCGACGCCTCAAGGATGTTGATCACGAACCCCGGTGCGGCGAGCAGCGACGCATACAGCTCGGCGGCGTGGTCGATGCAGACCAGGACGAGCGGCGGATCGAGGGAGACGGAGGCGAGGCTGTTCGCGGTCATCCCTGCCGGTTGGCCGTCGGGCAGAGTCAGGGTGACGATGGTGACACCCGTGGCGAATCGGCCGAGAAGCTGACGGAAGTCGGCGGGGTCCAGGTCGCTCCGGCTCATAGGATCATCCGGGTCAGGAACTGTGGGTTAAGGACGCGGTTGGCCGGCACGAAATCGCCGGTGACGCCGATCAGGGTGTGGGCCATCTCGGGCCGCCGGCCCAGCCGGCCGACCACGCGATCGAACACCGCCGGAAGGTACATCCCGTACCCGATGAGGCGTTCCACCATCCACTTCCCAGCGAACGCCCGTCGCCGAAGCTGCCGGTACGGTGCGAGCGCATTCGCCGGGACAATGCCAGGCCGCTCGAGAGCAACGTGCGCGGTCTCGGCGGCCATCTCGGCGCCCCGCAAGGCGGAATAGATGCCCTGGCCGGTGAACGGATCGAAGAAGTCGGCGGCATCGCCCACCAGCATCGCCCCGGCCGTGGTGACTCGACCGGCCCGGGAAGCGAACGGCCCCGTCACCAGGACCTCACGTTCCAGGCGTGCGGAATCGATGCGTCCACGGACGCCGGGAAAGTCGTCGAGCGTGGCGAAGAAGAACCTGGTCGCGTCTCCCCGGGCGCCAGCGGCGACGCTCTGCGGTACAACCAACGCCACGTTGTAGAGATCGGCACCGATCCGGTTGAGGCCCACATAACCGGCGTCGCCCACGTGCATTTCGGCGGTGGCGCCCATGCCCCGGACGCCGCGCAGGTGCGCCACGAACGCCACGCGACGGGGCAGGGTGCTGGTGCGCCTCCCTATCCGGCGCGCGACCAATGAGCCGAGCCCGTCGGCCCCGATGGTCAGCCGGGCGCGTATCGGCGCGTGCTGCCCATCCGGGCCGCGGACCAGCGCGCCTGCCACGGCGCCCTGATCGTGGAGCAGTCCCTCCACCCGGGTCCGCTCCCTCACATCGGCGCCTGCCTCGCGGGCGGCCTGGACGAGCCGCGCGTCGAGTATCCGTCTGGGCAGCGAGAGTCCCGCCGGGCGGAACGGCCGCGGGGTCGCCTCCTCGAACAGGCCGGTGAGGCGACTGCCGCGGGGGGCGATCACCGTCGTACCGGCCAGGGACACGGCGCCGGCGGCCTCCAGGTCGGGCACGACACCGAGCCGGTCGAGCAGCCGGACGGCCTCGGGGCTCATGTACTCGGAGCAGGGTTTTTCCCGTGGGAAGGCGGCTCGGTCGACCACGACCACCCGCCAGCCCGCGCGGGCGAAGTGAACGGCGGCGGCGCTGCCGGCGGGGCCGGCACCAGCGATCAGGACGTCTGCGTCGGTGGCGCTCACGGCCACCGAGCCCACAGGAGCCACGCGGCCCAGCCGGCCGCCGTGGCGCTGATGGTGGTCAGCGCATTCACCCCGTCATTGTTCATCCAGGGCCATCCTCCTTGCAACACCGTCCGGTGTCCGCACTGGTGGACCTTTCGTTCGCTCTCCATCCGACAATGCTCGCACCGGAACCTACCCTGAATGCCGGCACCGAGGATTGAGTCGAGCAGCATGCCGACAATCCCGATGCCGAGGGCCACGAGGGCCCCCAGCCAGCCGACGAGCAGCAGTGCCGAGCTCGCCACCAGCCCGGCGCCGAGGGCGGCCCCCGCCGTCCCGAGGGGCGTGATCCCGCCGCCTGTCCCAGGTGGTACCTCCCGACCGGTCAGGATGTGCCGGGGATTGACCCTGCTGTGGGCGCCGACGGCGGTGGCCCAGGTATCGGCGGCGGCGGCGCAGAGCCCCGCGGCGAAAGCCAGCAGGGCGCCGGGCCCGCCAATGGCGAGTGCGAGCGCCGGCGCCCCTCCATTGGCCAGCACCTGCCAGCCATCGCGCCGATCGCCCTTGGGGTCGAGAGCGGAAACCGGCGGGGGCCAGAGGCGGGAAATGGCAGAACTGGGCAGGAAGAAGGCGATCAGGACCACCCCCGCCGGCCATCCTCCCGCGGCGAGGGTCGCGATCCCGACGGCCGCGGCCGCGAGGGCGCCGGAGGGGCGCAGGGCTCCCCCGCGCCAGGCGAGGGCCGCGACGGCACCTGCCACGAGGGCGGCCTGGACGATACCCACGCTCAGTTCGGGGGGGTGCTCCGGAGCGATTGCCGGATGCGGGAGACGACGGCGTCGGGGCAGCGGGCCCCCTTGGCCGCGCGCTCGAGCGCCGCAAGAAAGTTGCGCTCGAAATGGGCGTGCTGCAGGCAGTGCCCGCAGGCGGCGAGATGGCTGGCGACGCGCACCTGGTTGTCGGCAGTCAGCTCCTCCTTCAGGTAGTCCTGGAGGAGTGCCAGCGCCTCGGCACAGTCGAGTTTCTGCTTGCTCATGATTCCTTCCCGGGCCGCACGATGCCCGCCTCGATCGCGTACTCCAGCAGCGTCTGCTGCAACTGCTTCCGGGCACGGAAGAGCCGGGACTTCACGGTCCCCACCGGCACGCCGACGGTCTCGGCGATCTGCGCATAGCCCAGCCCCTCCACATCGCTCAGGACCACGACCTCGCGAAATTCCTCAGGGAGGGCGTCGATGGCGGCGAGAATCCGGTCGTCCACCAGCTCATGGAAGAACTCCCCTTCGGGATCCTGGCCCGCCTGCTGGTGGATGAGGGCGTGCCGTTCCGCGACGTCGATATCCACCGTCATCGGCGCGCGGCGCCGACGGCGGTAATCGTTGATGAAGGTGTTCCTCAGGATGGTCAACAGCCAGCCGCGGGCGTTGGTTCCCTGCCGGAAGGTATCCCACGCTCGGAAGGCCTTGAGCACGGTGTCCTGCACGAGGTCTTCGGCGCTGGCCGGCTCGCCGGTCAACCGCAACGCCACCCGGTACATCACGTCCAGATGCGGGAGAACATCGCGCTCAAAAGCGGTCTCGGTCGAGGGAGTCGTGGACACCGATGGAATGTCCCCGTTCGCCGGACCGGACGCAAGCGCCTCTGGTTCACGAGGCGGTCCGTGGGTAACTTCTCCGCGTCTATGTCGAGGAATCCCCGCCGTATCCCATGTCGGACGTGACCGAAGCCGGTGGCACGCCGGCCATCGTGCCGCTCAGCCTCCTCGAGGCGCTCCGCAACCTCGACACCCCGGTCGGCGACGGGCTCGAGGAGCTTGCCGGCGAGATCGTCGCCAAGCGTTTCGGGTTGAGCTCGACCGTGGCGGCGCAGATCCAGCGCTATCAGGAGGCGTATCGGCGGGGTGTGATGGTACCGCTGGACGAGACCGTCGGGGTGTTCCGCCTCGTGGGCCGCCGGCCCGATGCGGCGCTGGTGTACGCGGATGGCGGCCGTCGGGCGGCGCGCTATGCCGCCCGCGGGGTGTCGCTCCCGGTGCGCTCCCTGATGATCGCGACGCCAGGGTTCCTCCGGCGCCGGGTCGGGGCCGGAGCGGCCACCCGGGCCTCCCGGCGGATCTTCGGTGCCATGCTGGCCATCCGGGGTCGGACCGCCGAGGCGGTCATCGAACACCCGTTATCACTGCGCGCGCTGCCCGATGGGCAGGCGTGCTCCTATTATGGCGCGGCGCTCGCCGAGTTGCTCCGCGTCCTCACCGGATTCGAGGGGGCCATGGTCCACATGCGCTGCCGGGGCCGGGGAGATGACACTTGTCGGTGGCAAGCCGCCGCCGCGGAGGGGTACTCATGAGCGCCCACGCACTGCCCGATCGCAAGCAACTGGCCGAGGGACTCGATGCGGTCGGCGCCGATGGCTGGCTGCTCTTCGACTTCCACGGACTCAATCCGGTGGCCGGCCGCGTGCTGGGGCTGGGCGGGATGGGAAGCCGGCGGCTCTTCGTGCTGCTCCCCAAGGAGGGAGAGCCGGTGGCGGTGGTCCACAAGATCGAGATGCAGCCTCTCGAGGGGTTCCCGGGGAAGCTTCTCCCCTACGCGAAGTGGGAGGAACTCCATGCGGCGCTCGGCTCGATCGTGCAGGGACGGACGCTGGCGATGGAGATCTCCCCGGACGACGCCGTCCCGTACCTGGACCGGGTTCCGCACGGGGTGATCCAACTCATCACGAGGCTTGGCGGGACGGTGGTGCCGTCCTCGTCGCTGGTCACCCGGTTCGCCTCCCGGTGGAGTGAGGCGGAACTGGCCGACCACCGGTACGCAGCCGAGGCGCTGGCGGACATTGCGCGGAGCGAGCTGGCCTGGGCGGTCACGCAGGGGGGGACGGGGCTGACGGAGACTGCGTTGCAGGCGAGGGTCGTCGCGGCCATGGAGGCGCGGGGCCTGAAGCTGACGACCCTGCCCATCGTCGGGTTCGGGGCCAACGGGGCGAATCCGCATTACGAGCCTGAGGCGGGCAAGGACGCCACGCTGGCGAAGGATCAGCTCATCCTGCTCGATCTCTGGGGCGGGAAGGGGAGCACCACGACGGTCTTCGCCGACCAGACCTGGATGGGATTCTCGGGCACCGACGTCCCGGAGGAGGCGGATCGGGTCTGGCGGACCGTCCGTGACGCCCGGGATGCCGCCATCGCCGCGATCCAGCAGGGGGCCCGTGAGGGGCGGACCGTGGCGGGGTTCGAGGGGGACCGGGCGGCCCGGGGGGTCATCGAGAAGGCGGGCTACGGGGAGTACTTCGTCCACCGGACGGGGCACTCCATCGACCGGGACCTGCACGGATCGGGGCCCCACCTCGATGACTACGAGACCCACGATGACCGGGCGCTGATGCCCGGGGTGGGGTTCTCGGTGGAGCCAGGTATCTATATATCCGGGCGGATTGGGGTCCGGAGCGAGATCAACATGTACTGGGGCCCGGAGGGCCCGGAAGTGACCCCGGCAGCCCCCCAGCGGAACCTGATCAAGATTGGGGGGTAGCCCCCCCTTCCCAAATTCCGAATCGGGGGATAAGCTTGTCGGGCAAGGTGGTGGCCGCACCGCCGCGCATCGCTCCATCCCGGTTCGTTGCATTCAGTTACAGTGGGATCCTGTCGCTTTTTGATTCGTGACAGTTCCTTGACACGTGATTTTGGTCACGTCATATTGCGTATACCGGCCGGGCCGCGGTCGGCTGTCTCAATTTCATCGCAGTACCCTCGTGTGGTTTTCTCCCGCCGGCTCGTCCGGCGTATCCGCAGTCGCATTCCCCAACTCGGCGCTTCAGGCGCAAGGAGGGAAGCGCGTGCATTTCGTTGTTCGATTCGTAGGCAACACTGGGTTCACACCTTTGGAGGACGTGTCCATGAAGCAAAGTTGTGTGAGCGCCTTCACCCGTGCAGCGCGGTACATCGCGCTGACGGCAGTCGTTCTGGCGACCGGAGCCTCGACGCTCTTCGCCCAGGCCGCGACTGGTAAGATTGAAGGCAAGGTGCGCGACCAGCAGGGCGCGCCAATCGCGAATGTGCAGGTCATCATCATCGGCACCAAGTTCGGTGCACAGACCAATGCCGATGGCTACTACTTCATTAACCTCGTGCCCGCCGGCAGCGTGACGCTGCAGGCATCCTTCATCGGGTACAAGAAGACGCAGGTCACCGACCTCCGCGTCCTCTCCGGCCAGACGATCACGGCCGACATCACGATGGAGTCCACGCCGGTCGAAGTGACCGAAATCACGGTCGTCGCGGCCCAGAACGAACTGGTCCCCCGTGACGCGGTCACCACGAAGCAGAACGTCCAGGGTACCTACACGGACAAGCTGCCGGTTGACCGGATCACCAACGCCCTTGCGCTGCAGCCGGGCGTCGTGGCCAGCACCAGCGGCGGCACCCTCTCCATCCGCGGTGGTCGTACCGACGAGCAGGCCCTGTACGTCGACGGCGTGCCGGTCGGCTCGGGCAACCGTGGCGGCGGGTTCGTGACCGCCGGCGGCAACTCGCTCAGCATCGGCACCAACGGCTTCGAAGACGCCTCCATCACGACGGGCGCCTCCTCGGCGGCCTTCGGCGGTGCGCAGTCCGGCATCATCTCGATCTCGACCCGGACCGGCGGCGACAAGTTCAGCGGCGCGGTTGGCTATGAGTCCGACGGGCTCTTCGGCAACAGCGTCAGCCTCGGCTTCAACCGGATCACCGCCAGCCTCGGCGGCCCGATTGTCAACAACCTGTCGTTCTTCATCAGCGGCGCCCTCGAAGGCTACGCCAGCGCCGGCGCCGGGCAGAACCGCGACGACTCGCCGTACTTCTCGCAGGCCGGCCTCGACACCATCGTGGCCGTCCCGAGCGCGCTCGGCGATCCGGTCTCCGACACGACGTACGTCTCCGTCGACCAGTACGCCGTCTACACCGGCAAGTGCGACGAGACCATGACGTACGCCGGCATCAACATCAAGAACAGCAGCAACCCGGACATCGCCAACAACTACGGCCTTGACTGCCAGGGCATTCGCCTGCCGGGCACCGCGAACTCGAACTACGCGATCCAGGGCAAGCTGAATTACACCTACGGCGCCGGCTCGCGTATCTTCGTCAGCGCGAACGCCAGCCAGGCCCAGGGTCGTAACTTCACCTATGCGAACCTGTACAATCCGCAGCAGATCTTCGGCAACACCGGCAACAACAACGTGTACACGCTCGGCTGGACGCAGAACCTGGCCAAGTCGTCAGCCCGCGCGCTGGCGCTGGACGTCTTCGTGTCCTACCAGACCGACGAGTTCATTCAGTCCCCGCTGACGCGGCAGTCGGAAGTCGACAGCCGTAATCCGTGGGGCGGCTTCATGATCGGGAAGCTCGATTACGCCTTCAATTTCGACAACTTCCCGCTCAACCAGGAATTGCTGGACAACTTCCAGCAGAACAAGGCGGGCAGCCGGCGTTCTCCGTACGATCTCGAGAACACCGCGCAGTACGCCCTGGTCGACAAGTGGCGGAACAACGCCTACGGCCTCCTCGGCTTCTCCGAGGCTGGTGGTCCGACCGGCCGTCTCTTCCTGAATCAGGAAAACCGGTTCCTCGGAAGCGCCGCGCTTGACTGGCAGGTCGATCGGTACAACCGCCTCAAGATCGGTGGCGGCTTCACCAACTTCGACATCAAGTCCTATTCGTCCCAGATGACGAGCCAGGCCTTCTCTGACTTCTACATGGAGAAGCCGACCTCCTGGACGGGCTACGCGGAAGACCGCCTCGACCTCGGTGACGTGGTCCTCGTGGCGGGCCTCCGGTACGACTACTACAACAGCAACGCGTCGCATCCGCAGTACTGCGACTCCACCGGGTGCCAGCCGACCGTGCGTATCTCGAGCAACCCGCTCTGGGATCCGAGCGACGTACAGGGCTCGCTCGACACCATCTACACCCCGGACTCGTCGCACGACTACCTGTCGCCGCACATCCAGGTGTCGTTCCCGGTGAGCGACCGCACCAACATGCGGTTCTCGTATGCGCACCAGGTGCAGCCGCCGGACTTCGCACTGGTCCTCGGCGGGATCAACACCGACCTGGCCGTGACGAACACCAACCACGTCTACGGGTCGGACCTCGATTTCGGCACCACGATCACCTTCGAGTTCGGCGTCCGGCACGCCTTCTCGGATGACTTCGTGCTCGACTTCTCGGCCTACAACCGCGACGCCCAGTCCAACCAGGCCGGTCGTCTGCTCTCACTGTACGATCCGCTCAAGCTGCAGAACCAGGACGTCCGGATGATGACCAACCAGGACTACGGCAACTACCGTGGTTTTGATATCCGGATCGACAAGCGGATCGGGAGCCTGTTCAACGGCACGCTGGCGTACTCCTTCAGCGACGCCAAGAACACCGGCTCGGATCCGTTCACGTACATCAACTTCGGCTCGCGTATCGTCAACCAGATCAGCGGTGGTAACGATCCGCCGCCGTCGGCCTACCTGCCGACGACGTACACCCGGCCGCACAACCTGGCTGGCTCGTTCTCCATGACCTTCCCGAACGAGTGGAACGCCGGGTCGACCATGGGCAGCATCCTCGAGAACGTCGGCATCTTCGCCACCTTCCGGGTGGCCAGCGGCACGGCCTACACCCGCTGCCCGGTGGAAACCGGCAACGAGTCGGTCATCTCCCCAGGCGTCTGCGCCCGTCAGTTCGAGGGTGACGTCAACGGATCGCGGCTGCCCACCTTCCGGAACACCGACCTCCGGGTCACCAAGGGCTTCCGGTTCGGCGGGGTGGACTTGACGGGGTACGTCGACGTCCGCAACCTGTTCAACTTCACCAACACGACCCAGGTCTTCGCCGAGAACAACAGCATCCAGAACACGGCGGAACTGAACGAGACCTGGTCGGGCGACTCCGCGGGATACGCGGATGAAGCCAAGGCGTCCCTGTCCTACGACGTGAGCTCCGGTGACATGTACCTGCCCAGCACGGGTGGGTGTGGCAACTGGGTGACTCAGGACGGCAAGGCTGCCGCCCCGAACTGCATCTACCTGATCCGGGCCGAGGAGCGTTTCGGCAACGGCGATGGCACGTTCACGCAGGCGGAACAGCGGCGCGCGTCGGAGGCGAGTTACTACACCGGCCGCAGCGAGGCGAGCTTCACCGCCGCACCGCGGCGGATCCGACTCGGCTTGGAGTTGAATTTCTAACGTGATTGATCCACGGCGGAGGTGGGGGCGGCGCGCCGAACGGCGCCGCTCCCCCGTCCCGCCGAACAGTATTCATCTGAGAGAGGATGCAATGCACTCACCATTCCGTAAGAGGGGCGTCATTCTGGCAAGCCTGCTGGCGCTTGCGCTGGCGGCGGCGCTGCCGTCGCCCGCCATGGCCAAGCCGGAGCCGGGGGCCAAGAAGGCCAGTGGATTCCGGCTCTTCGCCCGGCCGCTGGGCGCCATGACCATCAACCGGATCTACTGCGGCCTGTCGTCTGACGGCCAGATCTGCGTTGACTCGACCAACTCGTCCACCATCGGTGGCGGCTACTGGCCCAAGGGCACGGCGGACCAGTACATCTTCAACACCGGTCTGCAGCTGGCCGGCATCGTCGGTCCCGACGGTGGTCCCTGGGCCGGCGACACCACGGGCGCGTTCTTCTTCGATCCGAAGGGAACGACCCAGCACGGCACGCAGGTCGAACCGATCTACAACATGGCCGGCACCGCCGACTACAACGACGTGTGCAACCCGGACCCGACCGGCGTCTGTCAGGGCGGCAACCAGGATGCGGCGTTCGTTCCCTACGGCGACGCATCAGCGGATATCTTCAACCCGCTGCTGACCGGCAGCCCCGCCAACCGGAAGGCGAACGCGTCGCAGGGCGACGTCTGGTGGATGTCGTGGGACGGCGATCCGGCGCTGAACGCCGGCCGCCAGCACCCGCTCGGCCTCGTCGTCGAAACCCGCGGCATGGGGTGGAACTTCCCGACGGGCAATGAAGACATCATCTACTTCATCTACACCTTCTATAACGTCACGACCACCAATCCTGCCGATTACGTGAACGTCCGGCCGGAAATGCTGTCCATTCTGCTCGACAAGGCGCAGGAGTTCCAGGCGAAGAACAACGCCACCTTCGGCGTCACCCTGCCGACGAACGGTTACACGATCGACAACCTGTATGCCGCGTTCGGGACGGACATGGACGTGGCCTCAGCGGGAACCAACTACGCGAGCGTCAATTTGCCGTTCGCGCTGGGCTATACCTACGTCCAGGATTTCGCGGGCGAAACGGGCTGGACGTTCGACGAGGGGGGCACGACCTTCGCCGCTCCCTTCTTCCCGGGCGCCGGCTTCGCGGGCATCAAGTACCTGAAGAGCCCACAGGGTCCTGGCGCGATTCAGCTCTATTCCAACACCATCAACGGATCGCCATTCCCGGGGGCGTTCAACGACCCGCAGAACACGATCCAGTTGTGGCGCTATCTCTCGGGCAACATCTCGGTGCCGGCCGGCGACCAGCCGTGCAACACCGGTGACCCGTCGGTCAGCCGGATCTGCTGGATCAACAACACCACGGCAGCCGACATGCGGTTCTACCAGTCCTCCACCGGCTTCTCACTGCCGCCGGGCGGGCAGGGCTCGATCGTCGTCGCGTACATCTTCGCGGCGCCGGTCTCCGTTCCCGGCTGCCCCGAAGGCGGCGCGGTCTGTGGTGGCGGCGACCTGAAGCCGGGTAACCCGACCATCCTCGGGAACCCGACCCTGATGGCGCGGTGGCGTGAACCTGGTGGACAGCCTCTCCGGCTTTATCAGCGCCACCGACCTCGACGGAAGCGGCGTCTACGAGCAGGCAGGCACCTTGGGCCCGGAGTGGACCGTGGTCCCGAAGTCCCTGCTCGGCAAGTCGTACACGGCGCAAGCGGTGTTCGACGCTGGCTTCCTCCTTCCGTTCGCCCCGACGCCCCCGGCGTTCTTCCTGATTCCAGGCAACAATCAGGTGACCGTCATGTGGCAGCCGTCCCCGTCGGAAGTCGATGGCGACCCCTACTACTCGGTCGCCGCCGACCCGGCGAGCGCCCTGTACGATCCGAACTACCGTCAGTATGACGTCGAAGGCTACCGGATCTACCGGGGACGGACGGACAATCCCGATGGGCTGTCGCTCATCGCGTCGTTCGATTACGCCGGCACCATCTTCAACGACTATGACGGCGTCATCAACCCGGTGCCGACCTGCGCTCCGGAACTCGAGATCTTCACCGACTGCCCGGTGGCCTACGACTCGGTCATTCCTGGCCAGCCGCGGACCGTGGCCAATCCCAACAACATCGTCAGCCCCTTCATTTCGACGAAGTTCGGCGGACGGCTCGAACTGGCCACCGGTGAAGCGATCCTGACCGCGGTGGACACGGCGGTCACGGGAGAAGCCTCCGGCAGCCTCCCGCCGATGACCAACAGCGGTGTCCCGTTTGTCTACGTCGACAACGCCGTCCGGAACAACTTCCGGTACTTCTACGTGGTCACGGCGTTTGACGTCAACTCGTGGACGTCTGGTCCGAGCAGCCTCGAGTCGCCCAAGGCCTCGACTGTCGCAGTCACGCCTCAGGCACCGGCGTCGAACTACGAGAACTCCGCGATCCTGAGCAGCGGCATCTACGGCCGAGGCGTTGCCCTGAACTATCAGGACCCGTTCCCGACCATCGATGCGACGACGGGCATCTTCTCCGGCCCGATGCCGGCGTCCGACGCCTGGACCGTAGGCTTCCAGGACTTCGTGCAGCAGGTCATCAGCGCGCCGGGCAACTTTGCGGTGAGGCTCGACAGCATCACGCTGGGATCCTCCTACAACAGCATCCCGGTGCAGTACCATATGACCGCCACGAGCGGCCCGAATTCGTCGTCGTTCATCGTGTCCATGGCGCAGGTTTCCACGGAGGGCACGGTGACGGCCTCGGGCGCCTTCAACGCGGTCCAGATCGACGGCCAGTTGGCGTCGCTTTACGGAGGAAACAGCAACTACTTCCTCAAGGGTGAAGCCAGCATGACGCTGTACGGCACCTACCACACCGGCGGGTACGGTCGTGGCTGTGTCAACAGCGCCACCGGCTTCGGCAGTACCCGCGAGTGCGCCTACAACGGTCCACGGTGGTTTGCGGGCCCGTCGCCGCAGAACAACGAGACCAAGGTCGACCCGATCTTCGGCAACCCGGCCAACTTCACCACGCAGACGGTGGATGTGACCCTGCCGCTCAGCGCGGGGTGGAACAATGCCGGCGAGCTCCCGGGCGTCCTCGTGATCCACCGCCCAGCGTCGTATGAAACCATCCAGACGACCTTCCGCCAGATCGAGGGTATTATCTCGGGCGCGGTCCGGGCGGCGGATTACAACGTCTATTGGGGTGCGGCCGGCAAGGTTGACTCGGTCATCGACGTCACGCACAACGTGCCGGTGCCGTTCAACGCCAACACCTACCGTGGCGGCTGGGGCTTCCTGAACGCCGCGGCAGCGAACAACCTGCTCAGCTACGACGCTCGGCTGGAGCTCACGTACGCCGACCTCGGGTGCGTCGAGCCGTTCAAGTCGATCGCCGGCGCGCAGGGGCTCATTCCCTGTCAGGCTGCTGCACCGGCGTACGTGCTGAGCGAGACGGCCATTCCAGGCCCGACCGCCTTCATCACGACGTCGTTCGCTAACGCCACGTGGGGCGCCAAGGACGCGCCGGTCGCCGCCAACCCAGGCTTCGTCATGCTGCTGGGCGGCGAGATCATCCAGTTCATGCTCGATGCCGCCGGCACGCTGCCGGCCGCGGGCACGGTCTGGTCGATGCGTGATTACATCGGCGCCATCCAGGGCGGTAACGGGTACGGCGGCAACTACGGGCCGTACATCTTTACCCCCGCCAGTGGCAACACGACGACGCCGACGCGTACCTTCAGCGCGGTTGGAGCGGAGCTTCGCGCCAACTACGACGTCGTCAACCAGGTCAATTCGGTCTCGAATCTCGACCTGACCAAGATCCACACGGTGCCCGACCCGTACTACGTGACCAACGCGTACGAGGTCGACTACACCTCGAAGATCATCAAGTTCGTGAACCTGCCGACCCAAGCGACGATCCGTATCTACTCGTCGAGCGGCGTTCTGGTCCGCGTGCTGAATTATGAGTCCGCCGAACTTGGCGGCATGCTGGACTGGAATGTCCGTAACCGGAACAACCAGGTTGTAGCGAGTGGAGTGTACTTCTATCACGTCGAATCGGGCGATGCGCGCCACATTGGGCGCATGACGATCGTCAACTTCGCCAAGTAGCCACGCCGGGGGTGGGGGGAACATTTCCCCCCACATCCCGCATCCAGGAGAAAGAATACTTATGAAGCGGCACACTGCGCATGGGTTGGCCCTGGCGGCGCTGCTGATCGGCGGGTTGCCCGTGGCCCTCGCGGCCCAGGCATCCGAGATCAACGCGGACAACACGCCATACGGTACGACGTCGGGAGAGTTCCTTCTCCTCGGCGCCAGTGCCCGCGGCGCCGCCCTCGGCAACGCCTTCCAGGCGATCGCCAACGACGTTTCGGCCCTCTACTACAATCCGGCCGGCGTCGCCATGATGGAGCGCCCCGGGGTGCTCATCTCGACTTATTCCTACGTGGCCAACACCACGTACAGCTGGGGCGGTATGGCCTTTCCGTTCTCGGGCGGCGCCCGGGCGGTCGGCCTCCACCTTGGGACCTTCGGGTTCAAGGACCAGCCGGAATACACCGTCGAGCTCCCCGACGGCACTGGCGGGGTCTATTCCGTCAGCGAATCGTATCTCGGCCTCACCTACGCCGAAAACTTCTCGGATCGCTTCTCGGCTGGTATCACCGCCAAGGGCGTCTTCGATCAGCTCGGTGAGGTGAGCGGCAGCGCCTTCGCGGTCGACTTCGGCACCAATTTCCACTCGGCGCTGAACAATCACCCGATCAAGTTCTCGTTCGTCATCCAGAACCTCGGCACGAACCTGAGCTACAGCGGCGACGCCCTCAACGTGGGCGTTCCGCGCACCCCGCCCGAGGGTGAAGATGACGTCCCGAACAACCCGCAGCCCGGTTCCTACCGGACCAAGGCGTTCGCGCTGCCCACGACCTTTACGGTCGCGGTGGCGTACGACATCATCGCCAGTTCAAACACGCGCTGGACGATCCTGGCTGACTTCAACCAGCCGAACAACACCAGCGCCGGGTACGTCGTCGGCACGGAGTTCGCCTTCCCGCAGATGGGTGGCAGCAACTTCAACGGTTCGGTCCGCGGCAGCTACAGCTCTGCCTCGGCCAACTCCGGTCAGGACGTCAGTGGCAGCCAGCTGAACGAAGAGCAGAGCTATCAGGGTACTGCACTCGGCGGCGGGCTGAGCTATACCACGGAAACGTTTAATCTCGGGTTCGATTATGCCTGGAAGTACATGGGCATCCTCGGCTCGACCAACTTCTTCACGTTCAGCATCGGCTGGTAATCGGCGTGATGCGACGGCAGCGACTCCGGTCGCTGCCGCCCAGGAGCATAATGGTTCGTTGGTTTTCGCTGGCCCTCGCGGCCGGCGTCCTCGTCGCCCCGACCCGGATCGGGGAGCGACAAGCCGAAGATGTGATGGCGGTCCGGGCGGTCCGGTTTTACCGGGCCGATAGCCGCCAGACACTGGTCAAAGCATTCGTCCAGATCCCGTACGTCGGGTTCGCCAACGACGGCGGGAGCGGAACCAGCGACCAGGTCACCTATTTCGTGACCGTGAAGGTGTCCGACTCCACCGGACTCGGACTGTTGCAGGAAGGGTGGACCAACCACATCGACAGGGCCCTGGCGGTTCCCGGTGTGGTCGGGTTGGAAATGCTGGAGTTCCCTGTGCTCCCCGGTGCGTACGTGCTGGATGTCACCGTGGAAGACAGCGTGACGGGGTGGAAGGCGTTCGCCACGACCGCCATCGAGGGATTCCGGTCGCCGCCGCCGGTGTCGGACCTGCTGCTCTCGCCCGGCATTCGGGTGCCAGAGCCGGGAGACACGGTGCCACGGCCGGGCGAGTTGCGGATCGGGACAGTGCTGGTGACCGGGGCCGTCGAGTTGCACCTGACGCCACTCGAGAGCCAAGCCTACTACCTGATCGAAGCGTACAGCGCACAGGCGGAAAGCGGGACGCTGTCGGCGTCCATCCGCGACTCGATGGGGAAGACGATCCTGAAGACACCGGCGGCGGCGGTCAACGTGCCTGCCGGAGGAGGTGTCCTGAAGGGTCAGTTGGACCTGACGGGGTTGCCCGAGGGGCAGTACACCATGGCGGTGTCGGTCGACCTCGGTGAAGTCACGTCGGAACGGACGCAGCCATTCTCCATGGCGAATCTCGAGGAGACACTCGCCAAGGAAGCGGCGAGGGTTGAGCAGGAACGACGGACCGATGCGGGGTATTTTGCCGCAATGAACGAGGCGCAGCTGGACAGCGCCGCCGGCCCGCTCCTCTACCTCGCGACGCCGGACGACGGGCTGAACATGTACAAGGATTTGAGTGTCGACGCGAAGCGGCGTTGGCTGACGGAATTCTGGACCCGCCGGGATTTGACGCCCGGGGTGGCACGGAACGAGACGCGGGAGAACTTCTACGAGGCGGTCGCCTACGCCAACCGGCAGTTCAAGGTCGGCGGACGACGCACCACCCCAGGGTGGCGCACCGACCGGGGCCGGATTTACGCGAAGTACGGGCCCTACGACGAGTACCTCGACCGCGTGTCCCAGGGCCAGGCACCGCCCTACCAGGTCTGGCGCTACACGCAGCAGAAGGATCGGTATTTCATATTTGTTGACCGGAACAATCTGGGCGAGTTCCTGTTGATTTATTCCAATGACCTCACAGAGGTCTCCAGGCCGGACTGGCAGGAAATTCTGACTGCCGATGGAGTGATTGATGTGGGGCGCTGGCTGGGCGTGAATTTCTTCCCGACATCGGGCGTCCAGTAACCAAGTGTTGATGTTCATGGGAGTTTCACTGCAGGACGCCGGAAAGAGCCGCTTTCCACCGTCTTCCGAGAACGAGGTACTAGTATGACACGTATGATTCGTGGTTCGGTCTTGCTCGCCGCCTGTGTAGGAGTCCTGTCGTGCACCGGTGGCGACCCAACATCCGGTTCGCCAGGCGTGCCGGACAAGATCGTCTCGCTGCCAGGCGTCGTGTTTGTCGACGCCAATGCCAGTCAGTTGATCGCCTTCCAGCTCGTCGATGACAACGGTGGCCAGATCCCCACCGCGTGGTCGATCGGCGCCACGACGGCCGGCTTCACGGTCGCCGTCGATTCGAGCTTCCGCCCGGTCTACAATTCGGACGGCTCGCTCACGCTGCCTGCTGAACAGACCGAGATCCGGGCCACCATTTCCGGCCTGACCCCGAGCAGCGGCTCCTTCACCGTCTCCGCCGGCGGCAAGTCCCTCACCGTTCCCGTCACGGTGGTCAACGACTACCTGCCGGCCACCTTCAACACCACCACGCCGAATATCGGCCAGGAACTGGTGCTGACCATGCCCGCCGGGCTCACGCTGCAGCCGGGCGCCCTGTTCCAAAACGAGGAGGGGGGCGATCCCATCGTCGTTTCGCGGGCGCCGGACGGTAGTTCCGCGACCCTCCTGGTTGTGCCGGGCACCGCTGGTCCTATCGCCGTCCTCGGCATCACGCCGGACGTATGCCCCGTCTCTCACGTTGAACCTGTTTACCACCGACAGCATCATCGCGACCAACATGTCCGACTTCGTCGGGACCGACGACCCGAGCACGGCCCCCGAGGTGCATGGTGCCGGCGATCGGGGATACCGTGGCGTTCTTTGACATCCCGGCCATATGTCGATCAGTTCTACAAGATCGTGCTGACCGACACGACCACCGTCACGGTCAATACCGACTGGGATGACCACGACGGCGACATCGACCAGCTCTGGCTGGACGGCTCGTTCGCGCTGATCCCGCCCTTTACGGCGGCGACCGGCGCTGCGCCGGAGTCTTCCACCGCCACGTTCGCTCCAGGCACCTATTACATCTACGCCAACATCTACGATGGCGACCCGGGCGCATGGTACAAGTTCACCATCACCACGGAACCAAACCCCTAGGCCTCTGGCCCGCGGGATGCAAGACGATGAACGCCCCCTGCCAGTTGGCAGGGGGCGTTCGTCATTGGGGCTAGCTCCACCACCCCGGGTAGTCGGGAGGAGGAAGGGGCGGTCAGCGCGTCGGCTCGCCCCTCCCGGCGTTGTAGAGCGACCCCAGCCGCTGGGCACGAAACACATACACGCCATCGAGTCCCGTCAGCTCCCAGACCCTGTTGCCCACCTCGTCCACCTCGATGACCCGCCCGGCCCGCCCGAAGGACACCGTGGCATGCCCGTCAGGATGGAACTGCGTGGCACCTCCCACGACCGTCCAGGTGCTCGGTGCGTCGATGAACTGCCATTCCAGCGTGGCCGTGCCGGCGCCGGGGTTCAGGAGGTACCGCACCAGCCGGCTCGGCGCCGCCACTCCGTTGTCCAGGAGCTGCACGTGACCAGGCCCCGCCAGCCGGACGCCGTGTTGCCGCTCGAAGCTCCCCTTGGGGTCGTTGAGCAGAGTGAACTCGTTCCTCAGGCCGCCGAAGCGCCAGATCACATCGCCCGTGACCCGATCGACCTTGGTGACCTCGCTGAGGCTGCGGAAGCCGAGGAGCAGATTGCCGTCGGTGTCGAAGCCGAGCCCGTTGCCGTGCGTGAAATTGACGTTCGGGCCGGTGCGATCGATCAGGGGGAGATCGGTGATGTCGAAGTGGTCGAAGGCGTTCCATTCCCAGAGCAGGGAACCATCCGCGGAAAGATGCTGCACGACCGTGGCCAGGACGGAGGCGGCCGGATTGCCCCCGAACGAGCTCAGGTCCATCACCCGCGTCTCGTCGCAGAGGATCCAGGCGTCGCCCGCCGCCTCGAGCAGGACCTCGTGGAAGCGTGTTGGGCGCCCTGCGCAGGTGAGGGTGCCTGTTTGCTCGCCGAGGGCGTTCAGCAGCTGGAATTCGGTCTCGGGGGCCCCGCTGGCGAGGATCGTATAGACCCCTGCCGGATGCGCTTGGAAGGAGTTCAGCACCCCGTTCGGCGAATGATGGTACCAGACCACCTTCCCGGTGTGGTCGACCGTGACGGCCCCGTCCGGCAGGGAAAGGGCGAGGTAGCCCGGCTGCGAAGAGGTGCCGAGGCTACCGATCGCCGGAATCCAGGACGGGAGCGAGCCGGTGGTGAAATCGAGCGAATCAACCGTCCGGTCTGCCGCGCCATCCCGCGTGAGGACCACGCGGAAGGTGTAGGCAGTCGCGGTATCGAGGCCCAGGACAGGAATCCGCACCGCGGTGTCACCGGCAAAGGCGACGGCCGGCGTGCTGGCAGCCGGGCCGCCCGCGCTCCCCTGGTACTCGATGTAGGCGCTGTCATATCCCGCCGCGCGCACTGCGACGGCCGCCGCGATGACGTTTTGCGGAAGCTCCTGGGCCGCCGACCCGTGATACTGCTGGGGGCTGGGTGCCTGGGGGTCGCCATCAATGCAGCCGGCCGCCGCGAGCAATGACACCGCGGCGGTCACGCCACGACAAGAGCGGTTCATGAGAGGTCCTCAGATGTGAATTCGTGCCTTCAGGGGGTCAGGCGGTGGCGGCCACGCCCTCCAGCTCGGCGTCGCCATTCCTGAACTGTCGCTGATAGAGCCGTGCATAGAGCCCGCCCCGGGCCAGCAGGTCGGCGTGGGAGCCCTCCTCCACCACCCGCCCATGGTCCAGGACCACCAGCCGGTCGGCCCGGCGGACCGTGCTCAGGCGGTGGGCAATGATGAGGGTGCTCCGCCCGATGAGCAGCTTCTCGAGGGCGTCCTCCACCAGCCGTTCACTCTCGGTGTCCAGGCTGCTGGTGGCCTCATCGAGGACCAGGACGGCGGGGTCCTTGAGCACCGCCCGGGCGATGGCGATCCGCTGACGCTGGCCCCCCGAGAGCTTGACCCCCCGCTCCCCCACGATCGTCTCGTAGCCGTCCGGCAGCCGCTCCACGAACTCGTGGGCGTGCGCGGCCCGGGCCGCCCGCTCCACGTCGGCCTCAGAGGCATCTGGGCGCGCGTAGGCGATGTTCTGGCGGACCGTCCCGCTGAACAGGGCCGGTTCCTGCGGAACCACCCCGATGGCACCCCGAAGCTCCGTGAGCCGGAGCTGACGGACATCGATCCCATCCAGCCGGATACTCCCCTCCGCCACATCCCAGAACCGGGGGAGGAGGCTGATCAGGGTCGTCTTCCCGGCCCCGGAGGGCCCGACGATCGCGACCACCTCTCCCGGGGCCAGCGAGAGGCTCACCTCCCGTACCGCCCAGGAGGAGTCCGGGTGGTCCAGATACCTGAACGACACCCGGTCGAACTCGACCCGTCCCTCGATTGGCCTTGGCAGCGGCGTCGGCGCCGGGGGGTCCGCAATCGGGCTTGTGGCTTCCAGCAGCTCGAAGACCCGCTCGGCCGCCCCGACCGATTCCTGGAAGTTGCCGAAGAACGAGGCGAGGGCGCCCACCGAGGCGGCGATGGTCACCGTCAGCAGGAGGAAGCTGACGAGCGTGCCGGCGGTCAGGGAGCCGCTCAGGACCAGCCGCCCCCCCTGCCAGAGAACGATGACAATCCCCGTGAAGGTGCTGAAGGTGATGGCCCCGAAGAAGATCCCCCGGAACTTCGCCCGGATCAGCGCGGCGTCCACCACCTGGCGGATCAGCCCGCCGAACCGCGCGCGCTCCGCCGGTTCCTGCACGAAGCTCTGGACCGTGCGAATCTGGCTGAAGGCCTCCTCCGCCACCGCGGTGGCGCCCGCCACCTTGTCCTGGACACCGGTACTGATCCGACGGAGCCGGCGGCCAAAGAAGAGGGCGGTGCCGACCGCCACCGGTACCACGGCCAGCGCTGTGAGGGTCAGTTGGGGCTGGATCCAGGTCAGGAGCACGATGCCACCGACGAGGGCCAGGATCTGACGGGTGAATTCGGCGATCTGATTGCTCAGGACCCCCTGCAGCAGTCCGATGTCGATGGTCAGCCGGCTGGTCAACTCGCCGGTCTTCCGGTCGGCGAAGAAGCCGGGGGGCATGTCCAGCAACTTGGCGAACAGCTCCTCCCGGAGGCCGGCCACCGCACGCTCGCCGGTGGCGCTGAGGAGATAGGTCTGGGCGTAGTTGAGCAGCGCCTGGACCAGGAAGAGTCCGGTCAGCCCGAGGGCCACCCGGTCGAGGAGGGAGCGGTCCTGGTCCACGAAGGCGGCGTCGAGCAGGCGCCCGACGACCAAGGGAAAGGCCAGGCCGATCGCGGCGCTGAGGAGGAGGGCCACCGAAGCCAGCGTCAGCGCTCCGCGGTGCGGCCGTATCCTCGGCCACAGTCGGCCGAGCTGCTTGGGGGAGGGGATGCGACGGCGCGCGGCTGGCTTGGCGGGCGTCGTCACCGGCCGAGGGGACTGGCCACGGGGGCCGGCTGGTCGAGAATGAGCACCTCTGGCGTCTCCGCCCGGGCCTCGCGCGGGAGGGCACGATCCACGCTCATCGCCAGGAAGAGGAGCGCCAGGTAGGCCAGGGAGTACTTGTACATCTTCCAGGCGGTGGGCGTCACTCCCTCCTCGCGGAGGAGCTGGAAGTTGTACCAGAGGAACCGGCCGCCGAGGGCCAGCGCCGTCACCGCGTAGAGCAGGCCAAAGGCGCCGAACAGCGCCGGAAGAATCGTGAGCGGAATCAGGATGAGGGTGTAGATCAGCATCTGCACCTTGGTTTCCCGCTCGCCCCGGACCACCGGGAGCATCGGGACTCCCGCCTTGGCGTACTCGCCCTTCTTCAGCAGTGCCAGCGCCCAGAAGTGCGGGGGCGTCCAGTAGAAGATGATGGCAAAGAGGTAGAAGGCGGTCAGGTCGAGGTGTCCGGCCATGGCCGCATATCCGACGAGCGGGGGAAAGGCTCCCGCCGCGCCGCCGATGACGATGTTCTGCGGCGTGGATCGTTTCAGCCAGACCGTATAGACCAGCACGTAGAAGAGGAGGCCGCCGAGCGCCAGCCAGGCGCTGAGGGGATTGGCGAACCGCCAGAGGATCGCGAAGGCGAGGGTCCCCAGTCCGATGCCGAACGCCAGCGCGGCCAGCGGGGACACCCTGCCGGAGGGCACGGGGCGCAGCTTGGTCCGGGACATGAAGTGGTCGATGTCCTGATCGAACCACATGTTGATGGCGTTGGCGCCGCCGGCCATCAGGAAGCCCCCCAGCAGAACCCATCCCACCAATGCGAGCGGGGGAGCGCCGAGCCCGGTGATGTACATCGGGGCGACGGCGGTCACCAGCAGCAGGGAAATAACCCGCGGCTTGGTGAGGGCGAGCAGATCCCGACCCAGGGAGGGGCGCACCTGACGCTTGCCCTTGACCGTGGTTGGATCTGTGTTGTCCTGCGGCACGCCCATTCCTGCTCCGGGTCACTGGGAAAGGGGAAAAGAAACGGCCTCCGCAGGGTCCTTGTCAAGCGGAGGCGAGTGGCGCAAACTCCACGGATGCAAACATCTAACGCTGGAACGGGCGTCCGCGACGCCTGGGGTGAGCGCCTCCCCCGCCGCCTCGGTCTGATGAGCGCCGTGGCGGTTCTGGTCGGCTCGACCATTGGCAGCGGGATCTTTCGGGTGCCGGCCAGCGTGGCGGGGCGAATCCCGGAGTCGGGGCCGTTTCTCCTGGCGTGGGCGCTGGGCGGCGCCATCGTGCTCTGCGGTGCCCTCACCTACGCCGAGCTCGCGGCCGCGCTTCCACGGTCGGGAGGCGTGTTCGCCTACATCCTCGAGGCGTTCGGCCCCCTGCCCGCCTTCCTCTTCGGATGGTCCACGCTGGCGGTGATTCGCGCCTCGGCGCTCGGCGCCATCTCGACCATCTTCGCCGAATATCTCGGGTATTTCGTCCCGCTGACGGCAACCCAGGTCCAATACGTGGCGGCCAGCGCCATCATCCTCGTGGGACTCTTCAACTACTTCGGCGTCAATGTCGCGGCCGTGCTGGTGAACATGTCGACCGTGGTCAAGTACGGGGCGCTGGTCGCGCTGGCGGGGCTGGCCTTCACCATCGGTGAGGGAACCACCGCCAACTTCTCGCCGGCCTGGGGTGGCGGCGTTCAGCTGTCCATCATGGGGACCGCCCTGATCTCGATCATGTGGACCTATGACGGCTGGGCGGACCTGGCGTACCTCGGCGGGGAAGTGAAGGATCCGGCGCGGAATCTCCCGCTCGCATTGGTGCTGGGGACCCTGGCCATCATCGCCATTTACCTCGTGGTGAACGTCGCCTACGTCTACCTGGTGCCGTTGCCGGCCATGGCCGGCTCGGCACTGGTCGCCGCGACGGCGGCCGAGCGGATTCCGCTCTTTGGGGGTGGCGGCGGCGGCGGTGTGATCGCGGCGGTGGTGATGATCTCCACTTTCAGCGCGCTGCTCGGCTCGATGATGACCGGTCCCCGGGTCTTTTTCGCCATGGCCGACCGGGGCCTCTTCTTCAGCGCGATTGCGCGGGTCAGCCCGCGGTACAAGAGCCCGTCGGTGGCCATCCTTCTCGCCACCGGGCTTGGCGTGGTGTACGTGCTGCTCAACGACTTCCAGCAGCTCGCCGACAAGTTCATTCTCGGCATCTGGCCCTTCTACGCCCTGGCGGTCGGGGCGGTGTTCGTCCTCCGGAAGAAGCAGCCCGACCTGGTCCGGCCCTACCGGACCTGGGGTTACCCGGTCGTGCCGCTGCTGTTCATGGGGGCGTCGATGGCGATCATCCTGAACGCCCTCTGGACCGATCCCATCAACACCGGCCTCACATTCGGGATTATTCTGGTCGGAGTTCCCGTGTACTACGTCTGGCGTCGGGCCAACCCCACAGCCGGAAACACCGAACCCTGAGGTCGGGATCGGCTCCTTGACCCCGGGCTGGCGAAGCGTAAGTTTTTCGGCCATCACAGCCGTTGTCCTGCCTGTTGTCGGTGCTCCTGTCTGACGTGCGTATTTCCACTCCAGTAGAGGTGTCCCTATGCAGTCATGGTTTCGTCGGGTAGCAACCGCGACGGCCGCAGGCGTGCTGTTGACGCTTGGTGCCGGCACTCTGTTCGCGCAGGGCGTCACGACGGCGGCAGTGACCGGGACCGTCACACAAGAAACCGGGGCGCCGGTCGAAGGCGCCGTGGTCACGCTGACCAACCGCGGCACGGGTGCCAAGGTCACGGCAACGACCCAGGGCAACGGCAAGTTCTTCATCGAGAACGCACCGGTCGGCGGCCCGTACACCATCGAGGCCCGCGCCATCGGCTTTGAGGCGGCCCGGCTCGACAACGTGAGGCTTTCGCTCGGCCAGCGCTTCATCTCCAACTTCACGCTCCGGCAGCAGATCGTCGAGGTGCAGGAGATCGCGGTCACCGCCGAGACCGGCGACCCGGTCATGAACACCGCGAAGACGGGCGTGGCCCAGTCGATCGGCGACAGCGCCATCAATCGGCTGCCGGTGCTCGGCGGCAATTTCACCAACCTGGTGGCCACCACGCCGCAGGTTGCCTCGGTCGGCGCGGGGGTGTCGGCCGGCGGCCAGAACAACCGCTTCAACAGCATCCAGATCGACGGTGGCGTCAACAACGACCTCTTCGGACTCGGGGCCACCGGTGCGCCTGGCGGCCAGGCGGACGCCCGTGCAATCTCGTTCGCGGCGGTCAAGGAATTCCAGGTGCTCATTGCGCCGTTTGACGTTCGACAGGGCAACTTCGCGGGCGGTCTGATCAACGCCGTCACCAAGTCGGGCAGCAACAAGTTCGGCGGGTCGGTGTTCGGGCGCTTGCAGAACCAGGACCTGGTGGGGATCGACGTCAACGGCGAAAAGCAGGCCGACTTCAAGGTGCTGCAGTACGGCGGCACGCTGAGCGGCGCCATCATCCAGGACAAGCTGCAGTACTTTGTCGCGGCCGACATTTCGAAGCGGACCACCCCCTTTGACGGGATCACCATCGAGGAGTCCGGCGCCGATCTTGCCGACGTGCCCCGGATGACCGCCCACTTGAACGCCCTCGGCGCGGACCAGTGGGGTGGGGCAGGCGATGCCGGCGGGTTCATCATCGAGAACCCGAACCCGACGTACTTCGGCAAGCTGAGCTGGGCCCCGGCCCCCAACCACAACGTCTCGCTCTCGTACAACAACGTCGGGGCGTCGGTGGATGTGATCAGTCGCCGGCAGAACGGCGACTGGCAGTTGACCTCCGGTGCGTACTCGATCGACAACCAGACGAACTCCCTCCGACTGATCTGGAGCGGTGTGTTCAGCGGCAAGTACTCCAACGAATTTATCGCGGGCATCCAGACCATCCGGGATTCCCGGCTGCCCAACACCACCTACCCGACCATCCTCGTGAAATCCGGCACGTCCGGCACCCAGCTCGTCGCCGGCGCGGAGCGCTTCTCCCAGGACAACTCGCTCGATCAGGACGTCTACGAGCTGACCGACAACCTGACCGTCGGAATCGGCGACCACCGCGTGACCATCGGCACCCACAACGAGTTCTTCGGGTTCAACAATCACTTCTTTCCGCAGAGCATCGGGCAGTGGACCTTCGCGAATATCGACTCGTTCGAGAACAATGCGCCGGTCCGGTTCGATCGTGCTCTGCCGCTCGTTCCCGGTGGCCCGGTCTCCGACTTCAGCGTGAATCAGTGGGGGCTGTACGCGCAGGATCAGTTCAACATCGGTAACCTCGCGCTGACCATCGGGCTCCGCTGGGATGACCCGGTCTTCCCCGATTCGCCCACCTACAACCCGACGCTCGACTCCATCACCTCGGACGGCGCGCTCTGGACGGGCGGGACCATCAACACCAGCGTGATGCCAAGCGGCAACGCCACCTGGTCGCCGCGTCTCGGGTTCAATTGGGACGTCGACGGCACTGGCATGACCATCGTCCGCGGCGGCGTCGGCTACTTCGGCGGTCGGCCCGCCTATGTGTGGATGTCGAATGCGTATGTCAACACTGGCATCACGCAGACCCAGTTGACCTGCCGAAACGACAACGCCAATCCGGACGATAACGTCCCGGGCTTCACCCTCGATCCCTCGCAGCAGCCGACGACCTGCGCCGGGTCCGCGGGCGTCACGCCGCCCATTCCAACGATCAACTATTTCGACCCCGACTTCAAGTTCGAACAGAACATGAAGCTGTCGGTCGGCATCGACCGACGGTTGCCGTGGGGGATGGTCGGCACACTGGACTTCCTCTACACCAAGTCGAAGAACACCCTGTACATTCAGGACAACAACCTGCAGGGTGTGGTCGACGAGAGCACGCTGACCTATGCCACCGGTGAAGGGAACCGGGCGCGCTATGGCGTCAACAACCCGGGCTCCGGGTCTGCCACGCCGCGCAAGCAGACTGCCGCCTTCGGGAACGTCCTCGAGCACCTCAACAAGTCCGATGACCAGGCCGTCAGCGCCACCATCCAGCTGCAGAAGCGGTTCTCCAACGGCGTCGAGTTCAACGCCGGCTATACCTACAGCCGCGCCGAAGACGTGATGTCGCTGACGTCGAGCATCGCCTTCTCCAACTACGGCTTCGCGACGCTCAACGGCCTGCTCAACGACCGCGACCTGACCACCTCCGCCTTCGACCGTCCGCACCGCGTGGTCCTGAGCGGCAGCGTCAACCTCCCGGGGGACTTCGACTTCTCCCTGATCTATTCGGGGGTCTCCGGCAACCCGTTCGGATACGTGATCAACGGCGACGCCAACGCCGACGGCGTGGGTGGGACCAATCGTGAATTCAACGACATGTTCTACATCCCGCGGGACCGGGACGACATCACGATGTACGGCGCCACCCCGGCCGCGTCGTATGACTCGCTGGCCAACTTTATCGACGGCCAGTCGTGCCTGCGGAACCAGCGGGGTCAGATCATGGAGCGGAACAGCTGCCGTAACCCCTGGATCAATCGCCTTGATGCTCGACTCCAGAAGAACATCCCGACGTTCAATGGCCAGATGATGATCCTGTCCCTGGACGTCTTTAACCTGCTGAACATGATCGACAGCGACTGGGGCCTCGTGAAGAGCACCTCCGTCTTCGAAGGCCAGAGCATGGTCCGCCTCCGCGGGTGGGATCCGCTCTACGACCGGGGCATCTACAGCCTCGCGCTTCCGACGCTGGACCGAGTCGATCCCAATTCCTCCGTCTGGCGGATTCAGCTTGGGGGCAGGTACATCTGGTAACATCGGCACGACAGCTCGCATGACGAAACGGCCCCCGGGATTCCCCGGGGGCCGTTTCGCGTTGGGGCACGGCATGTGGGGGCACGGCGTGCCGTGCCCCCACATGCCGTGCCGTTACGTCCGCACCCGTTTCAGCAGCACCAGCGCCGCGCCCAGGAACAGCACGTTGGGCGCCCACGCCGCGAGGAGGGGGTCGATGATTCCCCCTTTGCCGATCGCCTTGGCCAGGTTGATGATCAGGAGGAAGAGCACCGTCGTGGCGAGGCTGATGGCGATGCCGTAGGCTGCGCCAGCCCGCGGGGAGCTGAGGCTCAGCGGAGCCCCGAAGAGCGCGATAATCAGGCAGGTGACCGGGATCGCGATCTTCAGCGCCCGTTCCACCCGCAGCTTGTTGACGTCGTTGCCGGAGCGCTGGAGTCCCTCGATGTATTCCCCCAGCTCCCCGTAGCGCATCTCGGTGGGGGCCTTGGAGGCCGCCAGGAGCTGGCTGGGCCGCTGCGAGAGGGCGCGGAGGTGCATCTCCCGGGCGGTGAACACCGGTTGCGCCAGGTCGCCGAAGATGACCCGGCTGGTGGCTCCCCAGAGCTTCCAGGCGGCGGCGGTACTGTCATAGGTGGCGCTGTCGGCGCTGACGGCGAGGTAGGGGTAGGTCGTCCCGTTCCCCTGTCGGACAAAGACGGGGTCCCGGAGGACCCGGTTCGCCACGTCGAGGGTCCGGATGGTGTACACCCAGTTGGCGTCCGCGCCGTACACGAAGTTGTAGCGGAAGGAGGTGGCGCGCGCCTGCTTGGCCTTCTGGAGCTCCAGCGACTTGCTGGACGCGGCCACGGAAATTTCGCCCACCGCAAACGCCAGGAGGGCGGCGCCGGTGGCCGCCAGGAAGATCGGCCGCGCCAGCCGGTGAAAGCTCATCCCTCCGGCGTGTGCGGCCACGACCTCGGAGTTCCGGCTCATGGCCCCCAGGGTGAAGACCGTGGCGAAGAACACGGAGGCGGGCATCACCATGGCGATCTCTTCCGGCAGCACGTAGAGATAGCTGCGGACGATTTCCGTCACGGTCAGGTCGTTGCCCAGCAGTCGCCGCATGTTGTCGGTGATCTTGATCAGCACCGACACGACCGGAAATCCAAAGGCGGTCAGCACGAAGATCCGGATCCACGAGCGCAGGATGTACCGGTCGAGAATCTTCATGCCGCTCCTCGGCGTCTCCAGCGCGCCACGCGGCGGCGCACCAGGTCGGTCAGCTCTGCGAGGTCGCCGCCGCGTGTCGAGCCGAGTTCCCGGTTGACCCTGAGCAACCCCACTACACCGACGAGCGCGAAGATCACGTTCGGCGCCCACATGACCACGGCGGGTGGGAGGATGCCGGCGTCGGCCAGCGGTTCCCCCGCCGTGAGGCTCACGTAGTAGAGCGCGAAGATGCCGAGTCCGCCGCCCAGCACCAGCCCCATGCCGCCGCGGGGAAAGCGCAGGGCCAACGGGATGCCGACCAGCACGAAGACCAGGCACGCCGTGCTGATCGCGTACTTCTTGTGCACCTCGACCAGGTAGCCGTCGGCGGTTCGCTTGGCCGACTTGATCCCCTCCGCCGTATTGGCGACATCCACCCACGACGAGAGGGCCACCGAACGGGAAACCCCGTACTCGGCCAGGTCGCCGGCACGAGGTGGGGGAGTCGGTCGGGCCGGGGCAGGGGCCGCGCTGTCCCGGCTGCCGGTCCGGAGCTTCGCGTTAAGCCGGTCCTGCGTCCAGCGCGGGGTCCTTCCGTCCCGGCCGCGGGGGTCCTGCGGTGCGGCGCGCGGCGCCTGCGTTCCCTGTGCCGGATCCTGGGCCTCAGCCGTCTCCGGGAGCATCCGCCCCCCCAGCGACCGGAACCAGCGGCACCATGGCGCACCGCTCGATTGCCCGCTGTCCGGCGTCACGGCGGGGCCGGGTGGCAGCCCCAGCAGGTTGCGGAGGTCCTGCTCGACCCGCTCGGCACGGGTCCGGGCAAAGGACCGCATGGCGGATGTGGTGTCGTGCACGGTATCCAGCATCTCGCAGGTCGTCATCTCCCGGTCGCTCTTGGGGACATCGCCTTCCGTGCGCGTGAGGGTATTGCCGACGCTGCGGACCCGGATGGTATTGACGCCGAAATAGGTGAGTTGGAGGAGGCCGGGGTCGCCTCCCTTGAACTGCATGATCGAGCCGTCGTAGAGGGTCAGGTAGAGGTCGTTCTGGTTGACCTCGAAGCCCATCCGCCCGCTGTCGGCGTAGATCACCTGGCGCCCCTGCTGCCCCGACATGTCGAAGATGGTGACGTCCCGCAGGCGGCCGTCCGCCGGCTCGATCCGCCCCGCCCGCAGGAAGAGGTTGGAGGGGGGGACGTCGTTCAGCGCCTGCTCCCGGAATTGGATGGTGGGCCGTTTGCGGCCGATGTCGAAGAGGAGCGCCTTCAGTCGGAGATTGGCGGCGGGGAGCCCCTGGTCGACGAAGACGAAGTCGGCCACGGTCAGCAGCACGGCCGCCAGGAACACCGGCCGCAGGAGCTGCCCGATGGAGATGCCGCTCGCGCGCATGGCGGTGATCTCGTTGCCTGCGGCCAGCGTCGTGAAGGCGTAGAGCACCGCGAGGAGGACCGCCATCGGCAGCGTCATCGCCACGATGAAGGGCAGGCTCAGGAGGAAGACCTCCCCGATCAGGCTCCAGGACAGCCCTTTGCCGACCAGCGCGCCGAACCGCTTGGCGATCTGGTTCAGCAGCATGATGCTGGTCAGCGCCGCCACCGCAAACACGAACGGGGCCGCCAGCTGCCGGAGCACATACCGGCTCAGCAGGCGCATGGCGGACCCAGCCGGTTGAACCGGATTTTTTCGAGCGCTATATTGCCGTGGACCCTCTCCACCATCGCCTCTCTTCTCCCGGACACGCGTGGCCCGTCTCGCTCTTGCCCTCGGGATCCTGTCGCTGTTGCTGCCCGTCGCTCTGTCCGCCCAGGACACGACGGGGGAGCCCGCCGTCCGCGCCTCCTTTAATGTAGCGCTGCCGTCGCTCCGGCAACCGCTTGAGGCACGGGCGGCCTGGCTCGGGGCGCCCGGCGTGACCCCGGCACAACTCGGGGACCGGTGGCAGCGGCAGCTCGACGGACGCCTCGTCCGGGCGCGTGCCGCCTCCATGTCGGCCAACCTCATGGCCACGCTCTACGGCACCAACAACCTCCAGGTCCAGTACGCCAACGCCACGATCGAGGATCGAAAGAGCATTCTCGGCCTCCCGTCCAAGTATGCCGACCTCCGCATCGACGGATCGGTGTTCCTCGAAATCCGGTCGGACCGGCTGCGCAACCTCACCTGTACCCCGGCACAGCTCCTCGACCAGAACTCCGGCTGTCGCGGCGGCTTCAAGGCCCCCAGGCTGGACAACGAGTTCAACGCCAAGGTCGGGGGCCTGATCGGAAGCCGGCTCCATGTGAACGTGGACTACGATTCCCGCCGGGAGTTCAACGCCAACAACGACATCCAGGTGTACTACCAGGGATTGCAGGACGAGATCCTGCAGCGGGTCGAGGTCGGTACCGTGTCGTTCCGCACGCCGCCCTCGCGCTTCCTGACGGCGGCGATTCCCGCCAACAACTTCGGCATCAACGCGACGCTCGAGTTCGGCGCGTTCACGCTGCAGGGGATGATGGCCACGCAGGAAGGGAGCATCGTCGGACAACGGGTGTACACCGTCGGGGCCACGACCAGCGAACCCCAGGACCGCCTCGTTCGCGATCTCGATTTCGAGTCCGGCCGGTTCTTCTGGGCGGTGGACCCGGTGACGCTCCCGAACTACCCTTTCATCGATATCCTCAATCTCGACGCGGTGGCCATTCCGCCGGCCATCCAGCCGGCAGACGCGCAGGTCCGGGTGTACCGCTACCGCACCGGCGTGGGCAGCGGGCTCAATCCAAATCTCGGCGGGATCACGGCCCTCGGTTTTCGTCCTGACGGGCCAGAGCGCGTCGAGGGCACCTGGCAGCTGCTGCTGCAGGGTGCCGACTATTACCTCGATCCTTCGGCGACCTGGTTCGCCCTCGCGACGCGGCTCGACCAGAACGACTACCTCGCCGTCAGCTACGTGACGGTGGGCGGCACCAGGGTCGGGACCTTCCCGTCCGCGGAAAACCCGGCGGTGACCGACAGCCTCTTGCTCGTGGCCATCCCGCTGCAGGGCCCCACGGAGCAGACCTTCCGGCACGAGATGCGCCAGGTGTACCGGGTGTCGGGCACCGACCTCGACAAGCCGTCGCTCCAGGTGACGGTTACCCTCAACCAGTCCGAACGCCCCTCGAGCGGGGAGGCCCAGACCTACCTCGCGTTCTTCGGGCTGGCGATCCCCCCGGACCCGAACATCTTCGACACCGACAACCGGCTCTTCCCGCGGACCCGCGACCCCGGTGCCGATCTCGTCCTGCGCGAGTCGTATATCGCCTATCCGACGCTGAAGCCGTTCGTTGATCCGCGCCTGCAGCCGAACGAACGAGCGGATTCGGTCTACCAATCGCCGGTCTACCTCCTCCTGACGCCGCAGGGCCCCCCCTCACGCTTCCAGATGCGATTGAAGTACGAGGCTGCCGGTGGCACGGACGCCGGGAGCCTCAACCTGAACGCGCTCCAGATCCGGCGCGGATCCGAGCAGCTCATCGCCGGGGGGCGGGTCCTCGAACGGGGCGTGGACTACGAAATCAACTACGATCTCGGCCAGGTCACTTTCAACAGCCCGGCCACCCTCTTTCCCTCAGGCGTTGGATCGGTCACCGCGCGGTTCGAGGAGCGCGGCATCTTCGCCGTGGCGCCGACCTCCATCCTGGGCGGAACGCTGGGGTACTCCTTCGGCGAGGTCGGCTCGGTCAACCTCGTCGCGATGTACCAGAAGGAGCAGTCGGTGTTCACCCGGCCGACGCTGGGATTCGAGCCGACCTCCAATCTCCTGACCGGCATCACCACCGACCTCAAGTTCCAGGTGGACGGCGTCACCCGGTTCTTCGATAACCTCACGTCGCAGAGGGTCACGGCCCCGTCGCGCATCGACATCCGGGCGGAGTACGGGACGACCCATCCCGACCCGAACATCACGGGCCTGGCCTATCTCGAGGACTTCGAAGGGGAATCGGCCATCCCGGTCAGCCTGCTGAACTCGCGCTGGGACTACGGGAGTGTCCCCCAGTCGCCGGTTGGCGTGGAGGGACTCGGGTTCTCGGCTGGTTTCGACTCCCTCTGGGCGGTCCAGATGAGCTGGCAGAACCTCATCCCCTCCTGCAGCGGCTGCCCCCCCGTCGAGCTCTATCCGCAGGACATCGATCCGACCATCATCACCAACGGCACAGGGAGCGTGAACGAAACGGTGCTGTACCTCACCTTCCATGCCGACACGGCGGGCGGGATGGTCCAGCAGAACAGCCGGTCCCTCTGGAGTCAGCCGGCCCAGCCCTTTACGCCCCGCTGGCGCTCCCTGGTGACGCCGCTCTCGCAAACCGGGCTCGACCTGTCACGGGCGGAGTACCTCGAGTTCTGGGTCTTTCAGGGCGGCGAGAAATCGGTCGATTCCGCCGGCATGCAACTGGTCCTCGACCTCGGCTCTGTCAGCGAGGACGCGCTGTCGGTGACGCCGGACAGCCTGACCCTCGTCGGCTCCGACAGCCTGTATACCGGCCGTCACTACTCCGGCGTGGGACTCCTCAACAGCGAGCGGCAATCCACCGGCATCTACAACGCCTCCAACGACGACATCGGCATCCTGCTCGATCGGGTGGACTCGCTCTTCGTCAACGGGGCGGTCGTCAAGGACGTGCAGACCTGCACGGAGCTCCTCTCGGAGACCGTGCCGATCTATCCCTGGGGCGACCTGAGCAGCCGATGTTCCAACGGCAACGGCTTCCTCGACACGGAAGACCTGAATGGTGACAACCGCCTGAACGCCCAGGGGGCCAACGACAACGTGCTGCGGTGGGTCATCGAACCGAACCAGCTGTCCGAGTACTACGTGCGCACCGGCGCCAGTTACACCAATACACAGGGACAGACCTCCACCTGGACGCTCTACCGGGTTCCGCTCCGGGTACCGGAGGCGACCATCGGCACGCCGAACCTTCGGTTGATCCAGAGCATGCGGGTGACGATGGTGGCGCCCGATATGCCTGACCCGGATGTCGTGGCCCGGTTTGCCCTCGCGCGGATGCGGTTCATCGGGGCTCCCTGGGTTCGTCGTGCCGATACACCGCTGATCGGCATCGGCGGCTCGGTCGCCAGCCCCACCGGGACGATGTTTGCGGCGGTCATTTCCACCGAGGATGTGGCGCTGGGGTACATCTCGCCCCCGGGCGTCGTCAACGAGCCCGCCCGGAACGACAACAGCCAGCAGGTGCAGGGACTGCAGATCAACGAAAAGTCCCTCCGCATCGTGGCCACCTCCCTCGAGCTGGGGCAGCGGGCGGAGGCGTATCAGCGCTTCCCGTCCGGCCCGCAGAACGTGCTCAAGTACGAACAGATTCGCGTCTGGTTCCGCGGCAAGGGCAACGGATGGGAAAGCGGCGATCTCTCGGCCTTCTTCAAGGTGGGGAGCGACGACAAGAACTGGTACATGTATATCAGGCCCGCCAGCAGCCTGGCCTGGGTGCCGGAGGCGCAGATCAGCATTCCGATCTGGCGCCAGTTGCGGGCGGACATCGAGCAGCGGTGGCTGCAGGGGCTCCCGCCCAGTGGGTCGGTCGACTGCGGCATCGGTGATCCGGCGGCGTACGTGGCGTGCGACGGGCCCTACGTGGTCCAGGTGGCCGACCCGGGGGTCAATCCGCCGAACCTCGCCGCGGCGCAGGAGCTGGCGGCCGGCATCTATCGGGTGGCCGACACCGAGGTGCTGACGACGGTCGAGTTGTGGGTGGACGACATCCGGCTGGACAATCCGCTGACCCAGTCCGGCTCCTCCATGGCGCTGGATGCCCGGTTGGCCGCGGCCGATGTGGCGGACTTCTCCGTCAACTATGTGCGGCAGGATGGTCTGTTCCAGCAGATCGGACGCGACCCGACCTACCGCACCACCGGTGCGCTGGTGCTCGGCACGAACATTCGGGTGGACCGCTTCCTCCCCGCCTCGTTCGGCCTCGCCATCCCGATGTCCGTCAGCCACACGTATACCTCGGCCGATCCGATTCTCATCGGCGGCACCGACATCCTGGCGGCCGACATCGCCAATCTCCGGCAGCCGTCCAGCGGGCTGACCCGGTTCAACATCGCCATCCGCCGAACGAAGCGCGGAACGACGGCACTCGAACGGGGGCTGCTCGATCCGCTCTCCTTCAGTGCGTCGTACACCACCGGCCAGGCGCAGACCGAGCTCTCAGCCAGCAACACCTCGGCGACCTTCTTCAATTTGACCTACCTGCTGGTGCTGCCGAAGGCGGGGCCGAGCTTCTCGCTCGACGGTGCGGTGGACCAGCTCCCGCCCTGGCTGGCGAAGAGCGAAGGGTTGGCCGCCTCGCGCACCACGCAGTTCAACCTGGTGCCGGGCGCGGTCCGCCTTGGCAGCCAGCTGACCCGGGCGGAGAGTGACTTCACCGGCTACCTCGTGCCGGTTTTGCGGCCGGGCGACGCCGCGCTTCAGCCTGTGGTCTCCATGACCAACCTCTGGCGCAACAGCGCCGGGGTCACCTGGCAACCGGTCGGGCTCATCACCTTCAACGCCGACCTGGCGAGCACCCGGGATCTCCGGGAGTACGACGACACGACCTCCATCGGCCGGCTGACCGACGAATCTCGCAAGGAATTTCTCGGCATGGACGTCGGCGTGGAGCGGGACCGGAACCTGAACACATCCATCTCCATTGCACCGCGCTTGACCTCCTGGTTGCGCGGGCGGTTCAACACTGTCAGCAGCTTCGTGTTGTCCCGCAGCCTGACCAGCCGGGCCCCCATCCAGCAGTACGGGGATTCCGGCGTCTACATCCTTCCCCAGACGCTCAATAACCTCCGCAGCCGGGAGTTCGGGATCACCCTCGATCCGCCTCGTGGGTTCCGCCAGCTCCTGACCGACTCCAGCATCGCCGGCCAAGCGCTGTTGGGCCTCCGGGTCATCGACTTTTCCTATCGCACCGCTCTCAGCTCCACCTACGACCTCGCGACCTTCTCGCCGGACCTCGGTTACATGCTGGCGCGCGGCGGGCTGGACGACTTCCTGACCCAGGATGGGGACTCGGCGCTCGGCGCCGTCGAGTCCTCCACCATCACCGTCGGCGGCGGCGCCGACCTCCCGCTCGGCATCACGGCGAGCCTCCAGTATTCCGAGTCGAACATCGACCGATACGCCCGGGCGAGCAACGACTACCTGCGCACCGAAATCACCCAGAAGGAATGGCCCATCTTCCAGGCGCGATGGACGCAGACGCTCAGGAGCGGACTGCTCACGGTCGTCAGCCTGTCGACGAACATCCGGAAGCGGTCCGGGCAGACCGTGCTCCCGTCCACCGCGGCCAATGCGCTCTCGCTGACCGAGACATCCACCTGGAGCAACGATCTCCAGCTGACCTTTCGAAAGGGGTTCAGCCTCACCTTCGGGTACGGCGTGTCGAACGACGAGCGCCAGAGCAACGGCACGACCACTCTCGGCAACGGCGAAGACCTGACGGCAAACCTGATCTATCTCTTCCGGCTCCCCGGCAAGATCAGCAGCAGGCGGAAACAGGTGCGGGTGTCCATCAACGCGCTGTCCAGCAAAGCGGAAGCGTGCCTGGATCTTCCGGACGAAGAGGACTGCATCGCCATCTCCGATACCCGGCGAAAGACGTTCCGCGCCGGGATCGACACCGACCTGCTGTCGATACTCACCGGCGGGTTCCAGGCGGCGTATGTGCTCAATGACGTGCGCCAGTTGAACCGCAAGACCGAGCAATTGACCCTCAGCCTGACGTTCCAGCTCTCTCTCTTCTCTGGAGACTATTGATGCGCGTTTTTCGCGCGCCCGCGCTGTTGGCAGTCCTGCTGGCGGCCTGCACCCCCTCGAAGCCACCGCGGCCATTCGACGGTCAGGCGGCCCTTCGTGCTGTCGAGGCCCAGGTGGCCTTCGGCCCCCGGATCCCCGGGACACCTGGGCACGCGGCCGAGGCCGCGTGGCTCGACAGTCTCCTCCGTCCGCTTGCCGACACCCTGATGGTGCAGCGCTGGACCCACGTGACGGCGGCCGGCGATTCGCTCCCGCTCGTCAACTTCGTTGCCCGGTTCAATCCGGCCGCGGGCGAACGGATCCTCTTCCTGGCGCACTGGGATACGCGGCCCCGCGCCGACGGCCCGGAGAGTCGGGACAGCTCCGCCGCCGTCCCCGGGGCGAATGACGGCGCGTCCGGCACCGCCATCCTGCTCGGTGTCGCCGCCGCCCTGCGGCAGGCACCGCCGTCCGTCGGCGTCGACCTGCTCTTTGTCGACGGCGAGGACTACGGCCTCTTCGACGAGAAGGCGGATGTCTTGCTCGGCTCCCGCCACTATGCGGAAAACCCGGCGCCCGGCCCAGTGCCGCTCTACGCCGTGCTCTTCGATATGGTGGGCGACCGCGACCTGCAGATCTATCAGGAGGGGAACTCCGTCACCGGGGCCCCCGAGGTCGTGGACATCGTCTGGGGGGTGGCACGAAAGGCGGGACACGGGAACGTGTTCATCCCGAGCGTGCGATACACCATCACCGACGACCATCTGTCGCTGCAGGCCAAAGGGATCCGGGCCATCGACGTCGTCGACTTCGACTATCCCTACTGGCATACGCCGGAAGACACCCCGGACAAGGTGAGCGCACAGAGCCTCCAGGCGGTCGGCGAAGTGGCGCTGGCGCTGGTGGCAAACACGGAGCGCTGACCCGCGGGAAATCGCGCCGCGGGGCGCTCTGGGGGTCTCACGGTGGCGGGCCGCCCCTGGCATGCTCAGCGGCATGGAACCGACCGAGCGCCGGGCGATCATCTTGCTGCTTCTCCTGGGAGTGATCGGGCAGGGAGTCCGGTGGTGGGCGGCCCGGCCCGGGGAGCCGCCGGGTCAGGTGGCCCTGATGCCGGTGGAGCGGCGGGGCTCCCCCACCGCGCATCGAGACAGCTCCCTCGTCGCCGCGCGGCCGATGGAGCCGGGCGAGACCCTCGACCCCGACCGGGCGACGGTCGGCGAACTGCTTCGTCTTCCCAAGGTGGGTCCGGCCCTGGCACGGGCCATCGTCGCCGACCGCAAGGCCAAGGGTCCGTTCCTGAACGCGCAGGGCCTCGACCGGGTCCCGGGTATCGGCCCGAAGCTCCTGGAGACCCTCGGCCCCTATCTGGCCTTTGCGGGGGGAGTCCCCGATCAGGGAGCCGGGGCGGGAGCCATCGGGTCCTGCGAGTTGGGAACGGCCGGCTGCCGGGTGAACCTCAACTCCGCCACCGCCAAAGAGCTCGAGTCCCTGCCTGGAATTGGCCCCGCCCTGGCCGGACGGATCGTGTCATACCGCGAATCGCACGGTGGCTTTGCGGACATCGGTGAACTCCGCGCGGTATCCGGCATCGGGACGACGCTTCTGGAACGCCTCACGCCACATCTGACAGTGAGGTAAGTCTATGTCTGACAAAGGCTTGAGTGAGCAGGTGAGGCGTGAATGCAATACATGGCACGGGAATGGCAACTCGCACCTCCGGCTACCCCTGTACATATCGATGACCTCCACCTCCGAGGGCCCGCACGAGCATGACGACCACGATGAGAGCCGCACGTGAGCCGCTCGCCGAGGCGCTTCTCCACGAAGGGCTGTTGACGGCTGCCAAGCACGACCAGGCCGTCGCGGAGATGCGATCCAGCGGCCACCGGCTGGGCTACGTGCTCGTCAAGCTCGGCTTCGTCCAGGAGCTGGACATCACGAAGATCCTCGCCCGGCTGCATCGGATGCCGGCGGTGGATCTCTCGCGGTTCGAGGTGGACCCCAAGGTCCTGAAGCTGATTCCCGGCGACCTGGCCACGAAGCATGTGGTGCTTCCGCTCAAGCGGGAGGGCCGTACGCTCACGGTGGCCATGGCCGACCCGACCAACATGGGTGTGGTCGATGACCTGAAGTTCATCACCCGCTACGACGTGTTCCCGGTGCTGGCGGGGGAGCAGACGCTCCGCAGCATCATCGAACGGCATTACCAGGGCAGTGACCAGCAACTCCAGGACATCCTGAAGGACATGGAGGGGCAGGCCGAGGACGTCGAGATCCTGGAGGATCTCGAGGACGAGGCGGCGACCCAGGCGCAGATCGACGACGCCCCGGTGGTCAAGCTGATCAACGGGCTGCTGACCGACGCGGTGCGCCGCGGCGCCAGCGACATCCATATCGAGCCGTTCGAGTTCGAGATGCGGGTGCGCTACCGGATCGACGGCGCCCTCCTCGAGGTGATGAAGCCGCCGCTCAAGATGAAGGCCGCCCTCACCTCGCGCATCAAGATTCTTTCGCAGCTCAATATCGCTGAGCGCCGGATCCCTCAGGATGGCCGGCTCAAGCTGAAGATGGGCAACCGGGTCATCGACTTCCGTGTCTCGGTGCTGCCGGTGCTCTTCGGCGAGAAGATCGTGCTCCGTATTCTCGACAAGGGCAACCTGACGCTGGACCTGACCAAGTTCGGCTTCGAGAAGAAGGCCGAACAGGATCTCATGAGCGCCATCCTGAATCCGTACGGCATGGTGCTGGTCACGGGGCCGACGGGATCGGGCAAGACGACGACGCTCTACTCGGCGCTGTCGCGCATCAACACGATCGAGTCGAACATCATGACGGCCGAGGATCCGGTCGAATACAACCTGATGGGGATCAACCAGGTGCTGGTCCGCAACGATATCGGGCTCACCTTCGCGGCCGCGCTCAAGGCGTTCCTGCGGCAGGACCCCAACATCATCATGATCGGCGAAATTCGAGACCTGGAAACCGGCAGCATCGCCATCAAGGCGGCCCTCACCGGCCACCTGGTGCTTTCGACGCTGCACACCAACGATGCGCCGAGCACCATTACCCGTATGATCGACATGGGCATCGAGCCCTTCAACGTGGCCAGCGCCGTCAATCTGGTGGTGGCGCAGCGGCTGGTCCGGCGGGTCTGCCAGGACTGCGCGGCCCCGGCCAGCTACAAGCCGGAAGAGATCAAGAGCCTCGGGCTGACACCCGAGGAGGGGAAGAAGATGCAGTTCATGAAGGGGACGGGGTGCGACACCTGCTCCGGCACGGGCTACAAGGGCCGCGCCGGGTTGTACGAGGTGATGGCCCTGTCGCCGGAACTCCGCCGGATGATCCTCCGCAGCGCGTCGGTGGCGGACATCCAGGCGATGGCCGTCAAGGAAGGCATGCTCACCCTGCGGATGGACGGGCTCAAGAAGATCGAGCGCGGGGTCACAACTCTCGAAGAAGTGGTGAAGGAGACAGCGGCATGAGTGTGAACCTGCGCGCCCTGCTGGAAGAAGTGATCGAGCGGGAGGCGTCCGACCTGCACATCACCGCCGGCGAGTGCCCCAAGCTCCGGATCGACGGCGACATCACGAACAGCACCACGACGTACGTGATGTCACCCAAGGACACCCTCCAGCTGGCCTATTCGGTCCTGACGGAAAACCAGAAGAAGCGGTTCGAGACCGAGGACGAGCTCGACTTCTCCTTCGGCATCCAGAACCTCGCGCGCTTCCGCGGCAACTGCTTCAAGCAGCGCGGCTGTGTCGGCATGGTGATCCGGATGATTCCCTTCAGCCTGAAGACCTTCGAGGATCTGGGCCTTCCCCCGATCCTGGCCAAGCTCGCCGAAAAGCCGCGCGGCCTCGTCCTCGTGACGGGCCCGACCGGGTCCGGCAAGAGCACCACGCTCGCGGCGATGATCGACAAGATCAACAAGGAGCGGAAGGGCCACATCATCACGGTCGAAGACCCGATCGAGTTCATCCATCGCCACCAGTCGTGCATCGTCAACCAGCGCGAGGTCGGCACCGACACCCGGTCGTTCTCGACCGCGCTCAAGTACGCGCTCCGGGAGGACCCGGACGTCATTCTGGTCGGCGAAATGCGGGACCTCGACACCATCTCCGCGGCGCTGACGATCGCGGAGACGGGCCACCTGGCGCTCGCCACGCTGCACACCAACTCGGCGGCGGAATCGATCAACCGGATCATCGACGTCTTTCCGTCGAACCAGCAGCAGCAGGTGCGGGCCCAGCTCGCCTTCGTGCTGGAAGGCGTCGTGACCCAGACCCTCCTGCCGAAGGCCACCGGCCGCGGCCGCGCGATGGCGTGCGAAATCATGGTGGCCACGCCGGCCATCCGCGCCCTCATCCGCGACGACAAGGTCCACCAGATCCAGAGCGCGCTGCAGTCGGGCAAGAAGCACGGCATGCAGACCATGAACGACGCGCTGTACCAGCTCTACGTGTCGCGCGAAGTCGAGCGCGACGAGTGCCTGCGCGTGTCGGGCGATCCGAACGCCTTCCTCCACATGATCGGCGAGAAACCGCTGGAGGAGCAGGAGATGGCCACGGTGGGATCGCTGGACTCGAAGGGCGGCAAGTCCGCACTGCGCCGCTAACACACAGGGGAGACTGACACGATGCCGCTCTTCGAATACACGGCCAAGCACGCTACCAGCGGTCAGATCATGAAGGGCCAGATGCAGGCCCAGAGTCGTGACGAGGTAGTGGGCCAGATCCGCAAGAATCGCATGATCCTGGTCAACATCCGGGAGGCGCCGAAGCAGGTGAAGTTCAGCTTCGGGCAGCCCGCTATCAAGACGCGCGATATCGTCATCTTCACCCGGCAGTTCGCCACGATGATCAATTCGGGCCTGCCTCTGGTGCAGTCACTGTCGATTCTCGCGGCACAGACCGAGAACAAGGCGCTCAAGGACGTCACCAAGCAGGTGGTGTTCGACGTCGAGGCCGGTAACACGCTGGCCGACGCCTTCAGCCGGCATCCCAAGGCGTTTACGGGCCTCTTCGTGAACATGGTCGCCGCCGGCGAGGCCGGCGGTATTCTCGACACCATTCTCCTCCGGCTCGCCACCTTCCTCGAGAAGAACGACGCCCTGATGCGGAAGGTGAAGAGCGCCATGGTGTACCCGGGCGTCATCATGAGCGTGGCCGCCATCGCCATCACGGTGCTGCTCATCTTCGTCATTCCGGTCTTCCAGAGCATGTTCGCGTCGGTCAACATGGAGCTCCCGTTGCCGACCCGCGTGGTCATCGGCCTGTCGGAGTTCCTGATCGGCTACTGGTGGGCCATCGCCGGGAGCATCGGCGCGGTCATCTTCCTGATCCGGCAGTACTACAAGACGCCGAACGGCCACAAGAACATCGACAAGATGATGATCAACGCCCCCGTCCTGGGCGACGTGATCCGGAAGTCGGCGGTCTCGCGCTTCACCCGGACCCTCGGGACCCTGATCAGCTCCGGCGTGTCGATCCTCGACGGTCTCGAGATCACCGCCAAGACGTCGGGCAACCGCGTCATTCACGACGCGGTGATGGAGTCCCGGGCCTCGATCGCCGGCGGTGAGACCATCGCCGCCCCGCTCGAGCGCTCGAAGGTCTTCCCGCCGATGGTCATTTCGATGATCGCCGTCGGTGAACAGACCGGTGGTCTCGACGAGATGCTCTCCAAGATCGCCGACTTCTACGACGAAGAAGTGGACGTCGCCGTCGGGACCCTCCTGAGCCTGATGGAGCCGGTCATGATCGTGGTCCTCGGTGTGGTGGTCGGCGGCATGGTCGTCGCCATGTACCTGCCGATCTTCGACATGATGAACGCGATTCAATAGGCGGGCCAGGGAGGCCGCGGGGCAGCGGGGCAGGCCCCACCTCCGTCACCCCGGCGAAAGCCGGGGTCCAGTCCTTCGGCGGGCGGTCCCTCGGGGCCGCCCGCGTCGCGCTGGGACCGTCCGAATCCCCGTCGCACAAGGCTCGTAGGGACTGGATTCCCCAACCAGTCGGAGCCCTGCATGCTCGCGAGCGTTCGCCTTTCCATCTTGCTGCTTTTCCCCGGCCGCGGTCGGGGCCCAGGAACCGCCCCCGCTGCCCCCCTGCCTCCCCCGCCCCAGCCATCGTACGCCACCGACTCTGCGGCCATTCATCGGGTCGTCGTCACGCTCTTCGACGGCATGCGGACCCGTGATACCGCCGCCATGCGTGCCCTCTTCCATGAGCCGATGGCCATGCGGAGCGCGTACATTCGCCAGGGGGTCAATACCATCAGTGCCGATGGTCATCGAGGGGTGGTTCAAGGGCATCGGCAGCGCGCCCGACACCCTCCTCCTCGACGAGCGACTGGGGCCGCCGGAAATCCGGGTTGACGGTAACCTGGCCTCGATGTGGGTGTACTACGAGTTCTACGCCGGGGACAACTTCTCCCACTGCGGCGTGGACAGCATCCAGTTCGGCCGGACCGACGACGGCTGGAAGATCATCCTGCTGTCGGACAGCAAGCGCCGGGCGGACTGCTCCAAGTCCCTCCCGAAGTCGTAGTCGGCAGGGCCGCGGGGAGGGGCCCAGAGCAACAGAATACGAGGGAAACGCGGAAGACAGCCGGAAGCGCGGGAAACTGCTCGATGGGGGTGTCCACCCCCCCAAGGCAGTTCTTCCGTGCGTCCTATTCTTCCGAGCTTCCCTCGTCTGTTGTTCATGTAGCGCCTTCGCGTTAACGATTTTCAACGCAAAGACGCGAAGAGACGCAAAGCCACCTCGCCCCCACCAAGACAGCTGTTCCCCAAAGGTTGAAAGGGGGTCCCGGGGAGGTGGACTTGACATATCAATGATTCTTGATATGTTATGGCCATGCCAACTCCCGTCAAGCTCCAGGGCGCCTCCGCCGAAGCCACCCGCGTCCGCGTCGCGCGCCTCTTTCAGGCGCTCTCCGACCCCACTCGGCTTCACCTCGTCGAACTCCTCGCCGACGGTGAGCACTGCGTCTGCGACCTGATGGCCGCCGTCGACGCCGCCCAGAGCCGCCTCTCCTTTCATCTCAAGACACTCAAGGACGCCGGCCTCGTCATCGACCGGAAGGAAGGCCGTTGGGTGCACTACCGGCTGCGGCCGGAAGCGCTGGAGGAGATGGCCGACGCCCTTCACCTGGTTCGCGAGGCCCGTCCCGGCGCCTGGCGTAGCATTACCTGTTGTTGAGACCACCACCGCATGTGCAACGGAGGGTTTCGAGCATGACCGACACCATCAAGCAGATCGTTCGCGAGAAGTACGGCGCCGCCGCGTTGCGTGCCGCCTCAGGAGAGGCCAACTCCTGCTGCGGCGGGAGCTGCGGCACCGGTACCGCCGACCCGATCACCAGCGACCTCTATGAGGCGGCCCAGGTGTCCGGCCTCCCGGCGGAAGCGGTCCTCGCCTCCCTCGGCTGCGGCAATCCGACCGCGCTGGCGGCGCTCGAGGAAGGGCAGGTCGTCCTCGACCTCGGCTCCGGCGGAGGCATCGATGTGCTTCTTTCGGCGCGCCGCGTCGGCCCGACCGGCAAGGCGTACGGACTCGACATGACCGATGAAATGCTCGACCTCGCCCGCCGCAACCAGGCAGCGGCCGGCGTCACCAATGTCGAGTTCCTCAAGGGAGACATCGAGCACATCCCGCTCCCCGATGCGTCGGTGGACGTGATCATCTCGAATTGCGTCATCAATCTCGCCGCCGACAAGCGGAAGGTGTTCGCCGAGGCGTTCCGGGTGCTGAAGCCGGGGGGCCGGCTCGCCGTGTCCGATGTCGTGGTGCGCGGAGACGTGCCGGTCGAGGTTCGGCGGAGCATGGAGCTCTGGGTCGGCTGTGTGGCAGGCGCGCTGGAGGAGAAGGATTTCGAGGCGTGGCTCCGCGAGGCCGGCTTCGAGAATCCGACCTTCGAGCCGACGCGGGTCTACCGGGTCGAGGACGCGAGACAGTTCCTTTCGGAGGCTGGGCTCGAGCCCGATGCCATCGCCGCTGAGATCGACGGCAAGTTCATGGCGGCATTCGTGCGGGCCACCAAGCCGGTGGAAGTTCCGGTGGCGGTGGCTGGCAGTCCAAGCCCCTGTTGCGCCCCGGGCTGCTGCGAATGACCGATCCGGCGATGGACGGGGGCGCTGCTGCCGGCGATGCTCCCGTCCTGCAGCGTCTTTCGACCCTCGATCGCTACCTCCCGCTCTGGATCTTCGCGGCGATGGGGCTCGGCCTGCTGCTCGGCCGGCGCTTCCCCGACCTGGGGGCGCTCCTCGACCGGGTCCAGGTGGCTGGCGTGTCGGTACCGATCGGACTCGGGCTGCTCTGGATGATGTATCCCGTACTTGCCAAGGTTCGCTACGAGACCATCGGGTCTCAGGTGGCGGACCGGAGGCTGATCGGCGCCTCGCTGGTCCTCAACTGGGTCATCGGTCCGGTGGTGATGTTCGCCCTCGCCTGGTGGCTGCTGCCCGACCTTCCCGCCTATCGCAACGGGCTGGTGATCGTCGGGCTGGCCCGGTGCATCGCGATGGTGCTGATCTGGAATAATCTCGCCGGTGGATCGGGCGAGCTGGCCGCCGTGCTGGTTGCACTCAATTCCATCTTTCAGGTGCTCACCTACTCGTTTCTCGGGTACCTCTTCCTGACGGTGGTGCCGGGTTGGCTGGGTGGCAGCACCGCGTCGCTCGACGTCTCGATGCTCGACATCGCTCGCTCGGTCCTGATCTTCCTCGGCATTCCCCTGCTGGCCGGGTACTGGACGCGCCGCGTTCTCGTGCGCCGGCGCGGCGTCGCGTGGTACGAGGGTTCGTTCCTTCCCCGGATCGGCCCGACCGCCCTGCTCGGCCTGCTGTACACGATCGTCCTGATGTTCGCCATGCAGGGGGACCGGATCCTCGACCGTCCCTGGGGATGTGCTCCGGATCGCGCTCCCGCTCCTGCTCTACTTCCTGGTGATGTTCGGCACCTCGATGCTCCTCACCTGGCGCCTCCGCTTCCGCTATGACGAGGCCACCGCGGTCTCGTTCACCGCCGCAGGCAATAACTTCGAGCTTGCCATCGCCGTGGCCATCGGCACGTTCGGGATCGCCTCGGGCGAGGCGATGGCGGCGGTCGTCGGTCCGCTCATCGAGGTCCCGGCCTTGATCGGCCTGGTGTATGTGGCGCTCTGGGCACGACGGTATCTTCCCTCCACTCGGTCAACCGACGCTTCGGGCCGCGCAGGGGGCCTCCTCCGCCATGAGCACACCCAACGCGAAACGCGTCCTGATCCTGTGTACCGGGAACTCCGCCCGGAGCCAGATCGCCGAGGCGCTGTTCGCCACGAAGGGGAGGGGGCGAGTCGAGGCGGCGAGTGCCGGATCCCGGCCCGCCCAGAAAGTCAATCCATTTGCCGTCGAAGTCCTCGCCGAAGCAGGCATCGATTGGCGTGGCAAGGTGCCGCGAGGCATGGACGGGCTGGAGCAGGAACACTGGGACTTCGTGATCACTGTCTGCGATCGGGCCAAGGAGAGCTGTCCCTACTTTCCGGGACAGCCAGTGCTGGCCCACTGGGGCATGCCGGACCCCGCCGAGGTGGAGGGGAGCGACGAGGCGAAGCGGGCGGCCTTCCGCGACACCTTCGTCACGCTCGGTCGTCGGATCGACCTGTTTCTTGCGCTTCCGATGGAGAAGCTCGAACGGATGACCCTCGAGCGCCGCGTGCAGGAGATCGGAGACCCGTGAGCGACGCCACTCCCCGCGAACACCGACTCCCGTGACTCGCTCCGCGCGCGCCTTTACCCGGGGCGGGGAAGCGGCCACGGGAGCCTGGGTGCTCCTGCACGGCTACGGGCAACTCGCCTCGCGCTTCCTGCGCGGGTTCGAGTCGCTCGCGGCGCCCTCACGATTGCTCGTGGCACCGGAGGGGTTGTCGAGGTTCTACCTCGAGGCGGGCGCGGGAAGTGTCGGTGCCTCCTGGATGACGAAGGAGGATCGCGCGCATGAGATCAGCGACTACCTGCTGTACCTGGACCAGGTGCGCGCCCTGTTGGTGCCGCCGGTGCCCCTTACCGTGCTCGGGTTCTCGCAGGGAGTGGCGACGGCCGCGAGGTGGGCGGTGGCCACGACGCCGGCACCGGTGCGCCTGATTTGCTGGGGCGGCCTGGTGCCGGAGGAGATTTCCGCGGCGTCGCTCGGTACGATGCAGTTGACCTATGTGGTTGGAGAGCGGGAGGAATGGGCTCCCCCGAGCGCGGTCGAGGCGCAGGCGGCGGGCTTCCGGGCCGGCGGCATGGCGGTCGAGGTAATCCGCTTCGAGGGTGGGCACGAGATCCGGCCGGAGGTAGCGGCTCGGCTGGTCTCGCGACCGGACCTAGTTCTGTCATTGCGAGGCCGCGAAGCGGCCGAAGCAATCTCGTTCTTGGTCGAGATTGCTTCGTCGCCCCCTTCGGGGGCTCCTCGCAATGACAGAATTTGGTGTCCGTGCTTGACTTTCCTAACTAAACGATTAATTAATATAACATGGACACCTCCTCTGACTCCCGGACCGGCATCCTCGACGCCGCCGAGCTGCTCTTCGCCCGGCGGGGGTTCCGCTCGACCACCATCAAGGCCATCGCCGGTGAGGCAGGGGTCAACACCGCCCTCCTCTACTACTACTTCCCCGACAAGCAGGGGCTCTACCACGCCGTCCTGGAGCGGGCGTTTGGGGGGCTGATTGGCGAGGGGGAGGATCGGCTCTCCGATGAGCAGGACCCTGAGCAGGCGGTGCGGGCCTTCGTGGCGCTGCAGGCGTCCTACTTCGGCCGGCACCCCAATCGCCCCCACCTCTTCGTCCGTGAGCTTCTCGATCACGGTGCGGAGCACGCGGCCGGTCAGCTCACGCGGCTGGCCGCCACGCTCTTCCGCCGTCTCTGTGAGATCATCGAACGGGGCCAGGCCGCCGGACAGTTCCGCTCCGATCTCGATCCCCGCCGGGCCGCCATTTCCATCGTCAGCCAGGTCGCGTGGTTCCAGGTCGCGCGGCCCGCTATCGGGATTCTGGTGGGTGCCGGCCCCGCGGGTCCCTCTGCCACCTGGGCCGATGAATTCGCCGCACACGCTGCCGACTTTGCCGTCTCGGCACTCCGCCCTACGGGGACACACTCATGAATCTGGTTCGCACGCTCGCCGTCGCCGCCCTCGCCCTGCTTCCCGCCTGTACGCGCGGCACCTCCGACGACATTGTCGCCACTGGCACGCTGCAGGTCGATGAAGTCGACATCGGCCCCATTCAGGCCTCCCGCGTGGTTCGGGTATTCGTCGAGGAGGGTGACTCCGTCCTCCCGGGCGACACGCTCGCCACCCTGACACAAGCCTCGCTGGCTCCCGACCTCGCGATCCGTGAGGCCCGCTTGCAGGCGGCGCAGGCGCAGTTGCTCGACCTGGAGCGGGGCGCCCGGCCGGCGGAGCTGCAGCGGGCGGCATCACAGCTGGAGGCGGCCGAGGCCGAGGCGGAACGGACGGCCGTTGAATTGGTGCGGGCCCAGAAACTTATGGAGGCGGGCAACATCAGTCAGCAACAGCTCGACAATGCGCAGGCGGCGGCGACCGCCGCCGCCGCGACGCGCGATGCGGCGGATGCCTCGCTGCGGTTGTTGCGGGAAGGTGCGCGCGTGGAACAGGTCAGGGCCGCCCGTGCCGAGGTGGCGAGCGCGCGTGGTGCCGTCGCCGCGGTGCAAGCGACCGTGGAAGAGCTGGTGCTCATCTCCACCGTTCCCGGGGTCGTCTCGGGGCGGCATGTGCAGCCGGGGGAAGTGGTCGGCGCGGGTCAGGCGGCCATCACGGTGTCGCGGGCGCAGCGTCCGTGGGCGCGCATCTACGTCGCCGAGCGGGCGTTGCCGTATGTCCGCGCGGGGCAGGAGGTTGTGGGGGTGCTCGACGGCGTGGAGGAGACCCGGTTCGCGGGAACGGTCGACCATATCAGCACCAGCGCGGAATTCACCCCGCGTGTTGCGCTCACGGAGCGTGAGCGCGCGGACCTGGTCTTCGGCGTCAAGATCTACTTCGAGCCTGACTCCTCGGGCTTCCTGAAGGCGGGGTTGCCGATCACCGTCACGATTCCGGTGACGGCGGCCGGGGCGCCATGAACGACCACGTCGCCATCCACACCGAGGGCCTCCGCAAGGTGTTCGGCACCCTCGCGGCGGTGGAGGCACTCGATCTCACCGTGGAGCGAGGCGAAGTCTTCGGGTTGCTGGGGCCGAACGGCTCCGGCAAGACCACCACCATCCGAATGCTGACCGGGCTGATGGCACCCACCAGCGGGCGCGCCTGGGTCGATGGGGTGGACGTGAACGTTTCTCCGGAGCAGGTACGCCGCCGGATCGGATACATGTCGCAGCGCTTCGGCCTCTACGACGACCTGACCGTGGAAGAGAACATGCGCTTCTACGCGTCGGTGTACGGCCTTCGGGGGGCCGTCCGCGCCAACCGGCTGGAGGAACTGGTCGAGGAACTCGGGTTCGGCGCGCGCCTCCACCAGATGGCGGGCACGCTGAGCGGGGGCTGGAAGCAGCGTCTCGCCCTCGCCTGTGCCACGGCGCACCGTCCACGCGTGCTGTTTCTCGATGAGCCGACGGCCGGGGTGGACCCCGCCGCTCGCCGGCAATTCTGGGAGTTGATCTACGAGTTTGCCCGGCGGGGGATCACGATCCTGGTGACCACTCATTACATGGACGAAGCCGAGCGCTGCCACCGGCTCGCCTTCCTGTCGCGGGGGCATCTCATCGCGGTGGGGACGGCGGACGAGGTCCGGCGGCAGTTCGACCAGCCGAGCATCGAGGATGTCTTCATCGAGTTGCAGCGCCGCGACGAGGGCGTCACGGTATGAGTCTCCGCGAACGGATCGCCGCCTCCACCATCTGGCCGATGCTCTGGAAGGAGTTCATCCAGATGCGCCGCGATCGGTTGACCCTGGCCATGATGCTCGGCATTCCTGCCCTCCAGCTGGCCATGTTCGGCTATGCCATCCAGACCGAAGTGCGCCACCTCCCGACCGTGGTCCTCGATGAATCACGCAGCGCGGAGAGCCTGGCACTGGTGGACCAGCTCCGCAACACCGGCAACTTCGACATCGTCGGTTACGTGGCAGATCGGAAGGCGCTGGACGAGGAGATTCGCGGCGGGCGCGCCATGGCCGGCGTCGTGATCCCGCCGACGTATCTCACCGATCTTCGGCGCGGGCGCACGGCGCAGGCCCAGGTCATCGTGGATGCTGCGGATCCCCTCGCCTCCAGCTCGGCCATGGCGGGTGCGGCCCAGGCGGGAGCCGCGCGCTCCACCGCGATCATGGCCCGCACGACCGGTCGCGGACCCCCGCTCGAGATTCGGGTCCGTCCCTGGTACAACCCCGGGCTCCGAAGCGCCGTCTACATCGTCCCCGGCATCATCGGCGTGTTGCTCTCCATCACCATGATTCTCATCACCTCGATGTCGATCGTGCGGGAGCGCGAGCTGGGGACGCTCGAGCAGCTCATCGTGACGCCGATCGACAAGACCAGCCTGATGCTGGGGAAGATCCTGCCCTTCGTCCTGGTGGGGTATGTGCAGATGACGGTCATTCTGGTCCTCGGCCGACTGCTGTTCGACGTGCCCATCCGTGGGAGCCTGCCCCTGCTGTACCTCATGACCTTCGCCTTCATCGTGGCGAGTCTTGGGATGGGTCTGTTCGTGTCGACCGTGGCCCGTACCCAGGCCCAGGCCCTGCAACTCGGGTACTTCTTCCTGCTGCCGAACATCCTCTTGTCGGGGTTCATGTTCCCGCGGGAAGCGATGCCGGTCGCTGCCCAGTGGATCGGCCTCGCCCTCCCGCTGACGCATTTCCTGAAGGTGTTGCGCGGCATCATCCTGAAGGACATCGGGATCGCGGAGCTCTGGACGCCAACGCTGTGGCTCGTCGTGCTTGCGACGCTCTTCATCGCGCTCAGCGTGCGGCGCTTCAGCAAGCGGATTGAGTAGGGATCAAAACCGCCGCTTCCGCGCGGCCAGCCCCAACGCCGCGTTGAGCCAGCGCACGAAGGGGCGCAGCGCCCGGACGTCCGCCGCCAGCGTGGATGGCAGCCGCGGGCTCGTCACCATCGCCGTGGTGAGCGGCCGCGACACGATGAAGGACTTGTAGCGCAGCCACGCCTCCGCCGGATGCCCCGGCGCGTAGCCACGGGGCAGGCGCTTCAGCATCGCCTCTTCACTCAACCGTCCGTAGCGACGGCGGAATGCCGGCGCCCGGACGATCTTTGCGAATCCCGAGGGGTTCTCCGCGATCGCCGCCCGCAGCTTGGCGAGGGCCCCGGCACCCGGCATCCAGATCCCCCCGGCCACGAAACAGCCTCCCGGTTCCAGATGGACGTAGTAGCCGGCGCCCCCTTCGCCGTCCTGGCCGACCCCGCGGCCTGCGTCCTGGTGGTAGAACCAGCAACCGGCGTTGGTCTTGTACGGGGACTTGTCCTTCGAGAAGCGCACGTCGCGATGGATCCGGAACATCGAGCGGCGGGGGTCGCCGATGATTTCCGGCGCGATGGTGGCCAGGCGCACGTCCAGCTCTTCCACGAGGGCCGCCATCGGTTTCCGGAGGCTCTCCTCGTAGCGGCTCCGGTTGGCGTTGAACCACTCCCGGTTGTTGTTGCGCGCCAGTGCGCGGAGGAAGGCGAGGCTGTCGGGGCCGAGAACGGCCGGCTGGCCGCGCTTGGGTGCAGGTTTCGTCGGCATGAGTCACACACTCCTTTGTCGGATCGCTTGCCCTCGACGTGCATGGCGTCCTACAATTATGCCACGGGTCGTCGCGATGCGTCGATGGCGCCGACAGGTTCCCTCCCCAACGAGGTGTCATGGATCCCGCCCCACCGTCCGCCGCTGTCGCGACGCCTGCGGCCGTTCCCGCCGGACTGCGCGGACTCGGGTGGGCGCTTCCCTCACCGCGACGGTTGATCGCCTGGCTGTTCGCGGCGCGGATGGTGCTGGCGGTGGCGACGCTGCTCGGTGCCTCGCTCTCCTGGACCCGATCCCCCGACATCTCGTTCATCGTCACGATATCGGTCCTGATGGCCTTCACCGTCACGGCCTATGGCTGGTGGGCGGTCTGGATCAAGAACCAGGAGCCGGGCCCCGCCTTTCTCAGCATCCAGGCGGTGGTGGATCTCGCGCTTGTCACCACGCTCGTCCACTTCACGGGCGGGGCCGACAGCCCGCTCTCCGCGCTCTATGTCGTGGTGCTGGCCGCCTACGCCGTCCTCCTGCCTCTCTGGGCGGGAATCCTGGTCTCGCTCCTCGCCAGCGCGTTGTATTTTCTGGCGGGCACGCTCGGAGGGGGAAATCTCGGCCTCCCCTTCTGGGGGCAGGTGGTCATCTTCAACACGGTCTTCGGGATCGTCGCCGCGCTCGGCGCGCGGCTCCGCCGGGCCGGTGCAGAGCAGGATACGCTCGAGCTCGAACTGCGGCGGGTCCGGCTCGAGGCGGATGACATCCTGCTCAATATCCGGTCCGGGGTGCTGACGGTGGACGGGTTCGGGCGGCTCGCGTTCATCAACCCGACCGCCGAACGGTTGCTGGGGATCGACGGCGACACGCAGGTCGGCCTCCCGATTCTCGATCACCTGAAGTCGATCAGCTCCGAGCTGTGGGCCTGCCTGGTCGCGGGCATCCGCAGCGGGCGCAAGGTGAATCGGGCCGAGGGCATCGTCTTCCGTGAGGATGGGAGTTCATTCCCCATCGGACTGATGACGACGACCTTCGCGCGTGATACCGCCCAGCACCCCTCAGTCACGGCGCTCTTCAACGATATTTCGGAGAGCAAACACCTCCAGGAGCTGCACCTGCGCGCCGAACGGCTGGAGGCGGTGGCCTCGCTCAGCGCGTCCCTGGCGCACGAGATTCGAAACCCCCTCGCCTCCATCCGCAGCTCGGTCGAGCAGCTGGCCGCGGCCACCGGTGCCGGCGAAGACGAGCGCGTGCTGGCGACACTCATCGTCCGCGAGGCCGATCGGCTGAGTCGGCTGCTGAGCGAGTTCCTCGATTTCTCCAGGGTGCGCGCGGCGCGGCGCGAGCCGGTGGACCTGCGGGAGATCGCCACGGCGGCGGTCCATCTGGTCGAGGCGCATCCGGATTGCCACGCCGACACGGTCTTGCAGGTGACTGGCCCCGCGACCATCATCGATGCAGATGAAGACCTCCTGCACCGGGTGATCGCCAACCTCGTCCTGAACGCCGTCCAGGCCGCCGAGGAGCCGGTGCACGTCACTGTGACGATCGGCCCGGCCATGCAGAGCGATGTTCCGCGGGGCAGCGGGATTGTTGCCCCGATCCGTCTCGACGTGAGCGACGACGGGCCGGGGATTCCGGAAGAGCTGACCGACCGGCTCTTCCAGCCGTTCGTGAGCGGCCGCCCCGGCGGCAGCGGACTCGGGCTTGCCATCGTCCAGCGGGCGGTGGAAGCGCACCGGGGTTTGATTACGGTGACCTCGACGGTAGGCGAGGGCACCACCTTCACCATATTCCTGCCCGCCAAATGGTCGGCTGAGGAAGACGAATGAGCACCCAGCCCACATTGTTGATCGTCGACGACGAGTCCGGCATCCTCGACACGCTGCGCATCCTCCTGAAGAAGGAGGGGTTCGAGGTGACCACCGCCCAGGGCGGCAAGGCCGGCCTCGAGGCAATTCGCACCGGCCAGTTCGACATCGTCCTGACTGACGTGCGCATGCCGCAGGTGACCGGGATCGACATCCTGCAGGCCGCCCGCGAACAGGACCCGATGACCCCCGTCATTCTCATGACGGCGCAGGCGTCGCTCCAGACCGCCATCGGCGCGGTCAACGCCGGCGCCTTCTACTACATCCAGAAGCCGTTCGCCAACGACGAATTGCTGGCGATTCTGCGGCGGGCCGCCGAGTTCCGCTCGGTCCGGGTGGAGAACAAGCAGCTCAAGCAGGAGATCAAGCGCCGGGACCGCGGCGGGAACACGCGCCCGATCGGGAAGGCCAAGCGGTTCCTCGACGTGCTCAAACTCGCGGAGCAGGTGGCGCCGACCGACTCCACCGTGCTGATCGGTGGGGAGAGCGGGACCGGCAAGGAGGTCGTGGCGCGCCACATACACAACCTCTCCGAGCGCGCGGACGGTCCGTTCTTCAGCATCAATTGTGGCGCGTTGCCGGAGAACCTCCTGGAGAGCGAACTCTTCGGGCACGTGAAGGGATCGTTCACCGGAGCGGTGCGCGACAAGCAGGGACTCTTCGCGGCGGCTCGGGGGGGACCTTCTTCCTCGACGAAGTGGGGGAGATGCCCCCGTCCCTGCAGATCAAGCTGCTCCGCGTCCTGCAGGAGCGGGAAGTGATTCCGGTGGGTGCCACGGAGGCGATTCCGGTGGACGTCCGCATCGTCGCCGCGACGAACCGGGAACTGGAAGAGGAAATCCGGCGGGGCACCTTCCGCTCCGACCTCTTCTATCGGCTGAACGTCATCGCCCTCGATCTCCCGCCGCTCCGGGACCGCCGCGACGATCTCCTCCTCCTCGTCGAGTGGTTCCTGCAGGGGATGGCCACGCAGGCCGGCACGGAGCCGAAGGCGCTGTCGTCGGAGGCGCTGGACGCGGTGATGGTGTACGACTGGCCCGGGAACGTCCGCGAACTCGAAAACGCGCTGGAGCACGCGGTCGTGCTCACGCGAGGCGACCTCATCGAGCCCCAGCACCTCCCCGAGCGGATCACCCGGCGGCGGAAGGAACCGCTCGTCACCGATCGCTCGTACAAGAACCCCGCCCTGGATGTGATCGAGCGGGCGTACATCATGTGGGTGCTGCAGGCGGAGGGGGGCAACAAGACCCGGGCGGCGGAGGTCCTGGGGATCGATCCTTCCACCTTGTATCGGAAACTGAGTCGCTACGAGGAAACAGCGGCACCGGTGCGGGAATAAGGCGGGGCAGGGGGCAGGGGGCCGCGGGGCTGGCCTCCAAACCCCTCACCCCCCGACCCCCTCTCCCTCCGGGAGAGGGGGCCAAATCTGCCCCCCCTTCTGTCATTGCGAGGCCACGGAGTGGCCGAAGCAATCTCGCGCCGAATCACCTCCTCCCCTCTGCACCTTCGCGGCTTCGCGTCATCACGTGAGCTCCCGACCCGGGAAATCCAACATCCCGCGGGCGCACCGACCGGGGTGGCGATCCCGCATATGCCCACCCCTATTCACCGGCGTTCGCCCCAATGAGCCGGATATCGAGACCAACCCGGTTGAGCGGTTCCGAGAGTCCCCCCTCTCCCGGAGGGAGAGGGGCTGGGGGTGAGGGGTCGGCACTGGTGCGGATTCCCTGGATTCCCGCTTGCGCGGGAATGACGGCCTCTACACCTTCGGCCCTGCCTCCCTGCCTCCCTGCCTCCCTGCCCCCTCTCCCTGCCTCCCTGCCTCCCTGCCTCCCTGCCTCCCTGCCTCCCCGCTGTCCCGCTCCCCCTTCCCTTGCAAAATCCCCTTCCGATCCCTTGCAACCCGCCATGCAGACCTTGGCGCGCTGTTACGTAACCACATGTGAATAAATCGGTTACGCAGCCGTACCGACAATTGGCATAGTCGTTGCCTTTCCATCAGTCCGGGAAGGAAATCTGAAGGGACCGAACACGGTCAGCAGCACAATGCAGGAATCATTCACTCCGGAGGTTGTACCCATGTTGAACCGCAAGGGCTTTACCCTGATCGAGCTGCTGATTGTCGTCGTGATTATCGGCATTCTGGCAGCCATCGCGATCCCGAAGTTCGCGAGCACGAAGGAAAAGGCGTACCTGGCCTCGATGAAGTCCGACCTGCGTAACCTCGCCACGACCGAGGAAGGCTTCTTCGCCGACAACCAGATCTACACCGCTATCAACGCATCCAACGTCGCGGGCGTTGCGACGGCGGACGCCGCCACCGGCTTCGTCCCCTCGGCTGGTGTCACGATCGCCGCGGCTCTCTCGGGCCAGGGCTGGAATGCGACCACGACCCACAACGCGACCCTGAAGACCTGCGACATCTACATGGGTTCGGGCGCCGTTTCTGCGGGTCAGGCCACGGTCGAAGGCGAGCCGAAGTGCACGCCGTAATCTCGGCCTAGTTCTGGATCTTGAATCGGGGCGGCGGTCTACGGGTCGCCGTCCCTTTTCACACCCTCTCTTCACAGGATCTCACCCATGAGCGAAGACATCCGGCAGGAAGCAATGAAGCGGTCCCTGGCAGGTCGGGCCGGCTTCACCCTGATCGAGTTGCTCATCGTCGTGGTCATCATCGGGATCCTGGCCGCGATCGCGATTCCGAAGTTCTCGGCGTCCAAGGAGCAGGCGTTCGTGGGGAACATGCGGTCCGATCTCCGGAATCTCGTGACGGCGGAAGAGGGGTACTTCTACGAGAACAACACCTACTACGGTGGTGCGGTACCGAGCGTGGACGGCACCTTCAAGTCGTCGAGTCCGGTCACGATCACGCTCCTGAACGCGACGCCCACCGGATGGGCCGCCACGGCGACCCACCCGAACACCGCGCGAACCTGCGCCATTTATTACGGCACCGGTGGCCCGATCCCCCCGGCCGTGGCCGATGGGCAGGTCGCCTGCACGCCGTAGCGGGGGTGGAGCAATGACACGCGGAGCAGGACCTCCGACAGGCGGGCCGCCCGGGACGAATCCGGGCGGCCCGCTCCGTTCGCTCCGGACCGAGCTGCTCTTCAACCTCGCGTTTCTGACTTCGGCGGCGGTGGTCCTCGCCAGCCTGACGACTCTGCTGGTCGCCTCGCTGGATGTGGACGCCGCCGTTTGGACGCTCTGGATCCTCTGGGCCGCGAGCACCGTGGTTTTCGTGCTCTTCGGCAGTCACCTGGTGCGGCGAGTGGTGCTCACGCCGCTCCGCGCGTTGTCCGCCGAGGCCGATCGCCTCGCCAGCGGCGACGTCTCCGCGCCGCCGGAGTCGTTCGAGACCCGCGAACTCGCGCATCTCGCCGAGCGCTTTCACTCGATGGCCGAAGAACTCCTCGACGTGCAGGGCCAGGCCGTGCGCGCCGAAAAGCTGGCGGGGATTGGGCGCCTTGCCGCGGGTGTCGCGCACGAAATTCGAGCCCCCCTCGGCGCGTTCGGCACCTATGTCGAAGTCCTTCGGCAGCGCGGCGCGGACGCCGCCATTGTCGAGGGGATGCGTCGCGAACTGGCGCGCATGGATCGGATCGTCGAGGGGCTCCTCGAGTACGCGCGGCCCGGCGCCCCTTCGAGTGACGCCTCCCTCGCCGACGTCGCGCGGGACGTGGTCGGGTTCCTGGGTGACCAGGGGGCCCTCAAGGCGCACGAGATTGTCCTCGAGGTGAGCGATTCGCTTCGTCCCGTTCGTGGCGACCGGAAGGCCCTCGAACAGGTGCTGGTGAACCTGCTGCTGAACGCCCGCGACGCCTCCCCAGAGGGAGGGCGAATCTGGGTCGGGGCCGTGCCGAAGACCTTTGTGCCTCGCAACGTGCCAGAACATCGGGCGGCGGACGGCAATGGAAGAGGGGGAACCCCGGCCCGCCCGGGAGTCGCCGGGTGGCAGTCCTGGAGGCCGGCGCTTCCCGCAGGGACCGCCGGCGGCCTCCTCTACGTGGCCGACGAGGGCTCCGGCGTGCCCGAGGAGGAGCGAGAACGGATCTTCGACCCCTTCTACACAACCAAGGACCCTGGTAAGGGCACGGGCCTTGGTCTGGCCATCGTGGCGCGGACTGTGCATGACACCGGAGGGGTAGTCTGGGTCGACCGCGCCCGAGAGGGCGGGGCTGTCTTCAAGGTTTTTCTGCCACAGGCAGAGGCGGTTGATGCGCATTCTGGTAGTTGACGACGATCCGGGTCTCCGGCAATCGCTGGGACTCCTGCTCTCCGAGGCCGGTCACGAGGTGACCGCCGAGGGAGACGCGCAGCGCGCCCTGAACCGAGCCCCGGAAGTCGAGCCGGATGTCATTCTCTCCGATGTGCGCATGCCGGGCATGGACGGCCTGGAGTTTCTCCGCCAGTACCGGACCGCCGGTGGCGACGCGATCCTCCTGATGATGAGCGCCCACGGCAACGAAGACGCCGCCATCGCGGCGATGCGTGAAGGCGCGTACGACTACCTCCACAAACCGTTCCGTCCCGACGAAGTGCTGCTGACGCTGCGCAAGGTGGAAGAGCGCGAGGGACTCCGCCGCGAGGTCGCCGCCCTCCGCGCCTCACTCGGTGCGGGGCAGGTCCAGGACGAGGTCGTCGCCGAGAGCTCGGCGATGCGCCATCTCCTTGAGCTGGCCAGCCGCGTCGCGGCGCACGATACGACCGTGCTCATCACCGGGGAGTCCGGCACCGGCAAGGAAGTGCTGGCACGCTCGATCCACCGGATGAGCAAGCGGGCCGACGGGCCGTTCGTCGCGATCAACTGTGCCGCCATTCCGGAACAGCTGCTCGAGTCGGAGCTCTTCGGCCATGCACGCGGCTCGTTTACCGGCGCCACCACCGAACGGGCGGGGCTGTTCGAGGAAGCCACCGACGGAACGCTGCTGCTCGACGAAATCGGCGACCTCCCGGCGGGCCTCCAGGCGAAGCTGCTCCGCGTGCTCGAAGAGCGGGAGGTCCGTCGCGTCGGCGAGTCGAAGAGCCGTCCCGTGAACGCCCGCCTCATCGTCGCCACCGCTCGTCGGCTCGAGGACGCGCGAGTCGCCGGCGAATTCCGCGACGACCTGTACTACCGTCTCAACGTCGTGGAACTCGAGGTGCCGCCGCTCCGCGATCGCCCGGAAGATGTGCCGGCCCTGCTTGCCCACTTTGCCCAGCACACGGCCAAGCGCCTCGGCCGCGCAATCAGCCTCAGCCCCCAGGCGCTCACCTATCTGAGCCAATACCACTGGCCCGGCAACGTCCGCGAACTGCGGAACGCGGTCGAGCGCGCCGCCGTCCTCAGCGAGTCGGGCCGGCTCGAGCGCGAGTCCTTTCTGCTCGGCGTCGCGCCAGGGGTCCCCGGCAGCAGCAACGGGAACGGCCATGGACATGGCCACGCCAACGGCGATGCGACGTCGCCAGGCGACCTCGTCCTCAAGGGCCGCGTCGAGGCACTCGAGCGCGACCTGGTGCAGCAGGCGCTTGTCGCGAGCGGCGGCAGCCGCCGTGAAGCGGCGGATCTCCTGGGGGTGAGCCTGCGGACCTTGTTCTACAAGCTGCGGCGGTACCGGTTGGATTAGGGGGACGGGGGGTGAGGTAAAGACCGCGCACAGAGGCTCCCCTGTGCGCGTTTTTTGTTGCGGTCGCCACCGCGGCTGGCGTTACCCTGAGGACATGCCCGCCGCTCGCGTCGGAGGATTCACCCTTCTTGAAGTCATGGTCGCAAGCCTCCTGCTCATGGCCGGCGTCGGCGCGCTTCTCGGTACCGCCGGGCTGACGATCCGCCTGGTGGTCCGCGGCCGGCAGTCCACGCGCGTGGTCGCCGCTGCCACCGCGCAGATCGAGATACTCCGGGGGCTGGCGGCGGCCGCACCGTTGTACTGCGGGGGCCTCGGCGACGGCGCCGATTCGTCGAGCGATGGCACGACATGGTCCTGGCGCATCGACCCTGCGGGGGCGGTGCGGATGGTGTCGGTCATCCTGGCCGTACCGGTGCCCGGTGGTCGAGCGAGCGACACCCTCTCGGCCGCGCTGTGGTGCCCGCCGTGATCCATGGCCGCAGAGGGGTGACGCTCATCGAACTCGTGGTGGCGATCGCCCTCCTGACGATTCTCGCCGCCGCGACCCTCCGCGCCATGGTCGCCCTCGGCCGGCAATCGGTGGCGGTGGCCGAGCATGCGGCGGTGCAGGGGGGTGTGCGGGCGGGGATGCTGCTGGCTCGCGCGGAGCTGCGCGAGCTGGGCAGCGACGGTGCCGGCAGCGACCTTGTGCGCCTGGCGCCCGACTCGGTCATCTATCGCGCGACGCGGGGGTTCGGAGTCACCTGTGCGGTGTGGCCGACGCAAGTCCGGATTCTCGATGCTCCTCCACTCCCCTTCAGTCGGGTTCGAAACATCGCGCCCGGACGCGACAGTCTTCTCCTCTTCGTCGAGGGGGATACCGCGACGGCGGGCGATGATCGCTGGATTGCGCTGCCCGTGTTCTCGGCCGGTCCGTCCTCCTGCGCCGGCAATGCCGCGATCACGGTGGAGACGATCGACATGGTACCGTATCTCCCGACCGGCGTGCTCGGCGATGTCGAGGTCGGGGGACCGGTACGGAGCTTCGAGGTCACTCGCCTCGCGGAATATCCCTCGGGCGGCCTGAGGTGGCTCGGCCTGGCGTCGGTGAGCGGGGGAGAGGCGATCCAGCCGCTGGCGGGCCCTCTCACGGGAGCCGGGTTGACCCTCGAGTACCTCGACGATTCCGGCACAGCCGTTGTCAATCCGGCGGATGTCCGGAGCCTGCGGATCACCCTCACCGGCGCCAGCGAGCGACGCGTGGCCCGCGCCTGGACCGGCGGGCCCCACTCGATCGTCGCCGAGACCGTCTCCACCCGGTTGTTCCTGCGGAACATGCGGCGATGACGGCACCTGGTGCATGGCGCGCGGCCTTCCCGCAGTGCGCTGACGGGAAGCGGGGTTTTGGTCTCGTCCTGGTCGTTGTGGCGCTCGCCGTGCTCGGATTCCTTTCCCTCACCACCGTCGGAATCGCCCGCCGGGAATTCCGAAACGCGATGGACGACGGCTTTGCCGCCGAGGCGTTCGAGGCGGCGGAATCGGGGCTCGCCGCGGCGGCGGCGGGCGCGGCCGGCTTCGTGGGCGCCCCCCGCTGGGTGCCGCAGCCCGGCCCGGGAACTCCCGGCGGCCGGACCCGATTCGAGACCACGGTCATTCGGCTCACTGGGTCCGCCCTGCTCCTGCAGTCCACCGGGGAACGGCTCGGTGGCGCGGGGGAGGTGCTGGCGCGGCGGCGACTCGGCGTCGTGGGCAAGATCATCCCCGCCACAGCGTCAGCGCCGGCACGATTCCAGCAACTCGCTTCCCGGGGGTGGGTGCAGCTGTACTGATCTCCCGGCCCGCTTCCACGCTTCTCCGCCACCCACCTGACCACCCCAAGCCCCGCACTTTGCGAGGAGCCTCACCACCCCCTGAACCGTAACCCGTTGTCTCCCAACACCCTGGTTACTGGTATGGCGATTGCTGATGCAATGAGGTGATACTCTCTTGTTCACGCGTCCCAGGGTGACCATGCGCTCACGCACGTCCGGCTTCACGCTGATCGAACTCCTGATCGTGATTGTGATCATGGGGGCGATCATGATCATCGCGTTCCCGCGGATGCAGGCTGCCTACCAGGCCAATGCGCTGCGCGGCGCCCGTACCCGATTGATCGCCATCTACGGCGCTGCGCGGGCGGCCGCAGTGCAATCCAACCGGCCGGTACGCGTGCACTTCAATGGCAACAACGTCTGGGTGACCGCGACGCCGCGTATGACGGTGGGCGGGAGCGGCACCGCCGACACGATCGGTCCGGTGCAGTCGCTCTATTCGGCCTACGGTGTGGCGCTCACTACCAGCGTCGACTCGCTGATGCTTGACCCCCGCGGACTCGGACTCAACGGCGCTTCTCTCGTTGTGACCAACTCGAATGGCGCGGACACCATCACCATCAGCGGCTTCGGAAGGGTGACTCGATGAATTCCCACGTGAAGGACGAACGGGGCTTTACGCTCGTCGAGGTCCTGGTGGCCATCGTCGTCCTCGTCATCGGGGTGGTGGCGCTGGTGGCCTCGTCGGCGTCTTCCACCCGGATGATCGGGCGGGGTCGGTCCTCCACACGCGCCGTCCAGGCTGCGACCGCCCGGATGGAGATGATCCGGGCCAACGCCTACCGGACCAGCCCCGATTGCACTGCCCTTGCCAACGGGTCGGATTCGGCCTCCACTGGTGTGGTCACGACCTGGACCATCACCGGCGCCGCCACCCCGCGTACCGTCCGCGTGATTTCGAGCTACCAGGTCCCGGGCCGGCGCCGGGCCGACACGCTCACCACCCAGATCCGGTGTCTCCCATGAGCGGCCGTCGTCGTGGTTTCACCCTCGTCGAGCTGATGATCGGGCTCGTGCTCGTGACCCTGGTCGGCACCGTGGTGTACAAGCTGCTGAACAGCACGCAGCGGGTGTCGTCGGCGCAGGCCGAACGGATGATGCTGCAGTCCGGCGTGCGGACCGGCGCGCTGGTCGTCCCGTCGGAACTCCGGGAATTGAACACGAGCGCCGGGGGCCAGACCGACCTGGTGCACATCGACACCGATTCGATCACCTATCGCGCCGCGCGCGGCGTCGGCTTTGTCTGCGCGGTCACCGCGACCCAGGTCAAGATCCTCAATACGACCGTCCTTCCGTTCAACGGCCTTCGGTCCATCGCGCCGGGACGCGACAGTCTGCTGCTGTTTGTTGACGGGGACCCCGACACCGCGGGTGACGACGCCTGGGTACGATTGCCCATCACCTCGGTCGCCGCGACGACCTGCGGGTCGGAGACGGCGATCGCGGTGAACATGCCGAGCATGATCAACAGCCTGCCAGACAGCCAGCTGACCTCGGTCGTGGTCGGGGGACCCGTGCGCACCGAGGAAGTCATGCGCCTCAAGCGCTTCACCGCGGACGGGCAGGAGTGGGTGGGTGCCATGTCGGTCAGCGGCAACGACGCCGTCCAGCCTGTCCTCGGGCCCATCACCACCAGTGGGTTCTCGCTCGCCTATTTCACTGGCGATGGCACCGCGACGAACACCTTGTCCGATGTCCGCATGATCCAGGTCACCCTGGTTGGTATCACCGAGCGTTCGGTGGCCCGCATCGGCGGCTTCGGTGCCAACCAGCTGCTGCAGGACACCCTGGTGACGACCGTACTCCTGCGCAATGCGCCGAGGTAACTCATGAGAGACTGCACCGGTATCACTCGCACGACGCTGAGGGTCGACAACGAGCGCGGGGTCGCGCTGGCCGTGGCCATCTTCGCCATTGTCATCATCGGGATGCTGGTGACCGGCATCTTCTACGCGTCGTACCTTGAGCAGCGGACCGGCGAGAACACCCTGTACGCACAGCAGGCGTTCGAGGCGGCCGAGACCGGCATGGTGGATGTGCTGAGCAACTGGAATCAGTCGGTCTACGGGGGCTTCCCGGTGGATACGCCGCAGGCCCTTACGGCGGTCACCGCCGGTCGGAGTCGCTATACGCCGATCGTCACCCGACTGAACAGCAACCTGTATATGGTTTCCGCTCGGGGTGAGCAACTGGACGCCGGCGGGACGGTGCTCTCGCGACGCATGCTCGGAACACTGGCCCGGCTGGCGCCTGCCACGGTTGATGTCCAGGCGGCGGTGACGTCAAAGGGCAACGGTGAAGGTCGGCGGCACCGCCACGGTGGACGGCAACGACCACATCCCGGCAGGCTGGGGCGGCGTGTGCCCGGCACCTGGGCCGGCGAAGGCCGGGGTGCGGACCGACGCGAATGTGCAGATCCTCGGCGGTGGGACGACGCTCGGGCAATCCGCCCCAGAATACGAACGACGCCACGGTCGTGGACTCGATCTTCAGCAACCCGTTCGAAGAGTTGAAGGCGCTTACCAGCCTGGTCCTGCCTGTCGAGAGCAACAACGGCATGGTCCCGAGTGTCACCGGGTCCCCGGCGCGATGCAACAGGGCCCTCACAGGCAACTGGGGAGAACCGTGGTACGGCGTCGGAGCGGTGCCGGAATGTCAGGGCTACTTCCCGGTCATCTACCGGAACGGCAACCTGAAGGTGCAGAACGGCCGTGGACAGGGCATCCTCTTGGTCGAGGGCGACTTCGAGGTCCGAGGGAACTTCGAGTTCACGGGGCTGATCATCACCAAGGGCATGCTGAAGGCAAACGGCACCGGCAACAAGATCACCGGTGGCGTCCTCGCCCAGAACACCGACCTCGACGACAACAGCCTGATCGGTAACCCGGTGGTCAACTTCTCCTCCTGCGCCATTGCGATGGCGCTCAACGCCAGTGCGGTTGTGCGGCCCCTCACAGACAGGAGCTGGGTGCAGCTGTATAATTAGGGATGTTGGGAAGCGCAGAGGGCGGCCCCCGACAGGGGGCCGCCCTTTGCGTCTCTGCCCCTACCATTTCAATCCTTCTCTGATGCGGGATAAATCTATGCGTAACAACAGTTTACTGGCGATCGGACTCGCTGCCTCCCTGGCGCTTGGCGCCTGCAGCGAGTGGGGCGTCGCGTCGAATTCCGACACCGGCACGGTCATCGTCCGACTGGCGGACGCTCCCGGTGAAGAGGTCGAGAGCGCCATGATCTGGATTTCCGGTGTCTCGATCATCGGGGAGAACGGCCCCAAGGTCATCAGCACCGATACCGCCTCCTACGACCTGCTCGACCTCCAGCACGGAGTGACCGCCCATCTCGGATCGGCCGAAATCCCGGTCGGTACCTACAATCAGCTTCGCCTGCTCGTGGATTCCGCCCGGGTGACCCTGAAGGCACCCGTCACCTTCACCAGCGGGAGCAGTTCCGCCCTGATGAAGGTGCCAAGCGGCTCGACCTCCGGTCTCAAGGTGAACCTGGACAACGTGTCTGTCGTGCCGGGCGAGACCGTCCTGCTCGTCGATTTCGACGTCTCCCGCAGCTTCGTCTTCCAGGGCCCGCCGAACGGACCGAAGTCGGCCTCGTTCAAGCCGGTCATTCACGCGACCGTCATGGATGTGGCGGGCTCGATTTCCGGGACGGTGCTGCCCGACACGAGCCGGGCCGGACTGTACGCGATCCTGGGCACGGACACCGTCGCCACGGCCGCGGCAGACACGCTCACCGGGGTCTACACCCTCCGCTTCCTGGCGCCGGGCATGTACACCGTCTCGGCGAGCGCGGTCGGGTTCCAGGATGCAGTGGTTGACAGCATCGTCGTCGGAAACTCAGAGGCCGTGACCGGGGTGGACTTCACGCTCGTCCCGTAGTCACGTCTCGCAGTCAGGCTGCGTTTTTTGAGACGCCTCACCCCCGACCCCCTCTCCTTCCGAGGAGAGGGGGTCGTTGCCTATTTCCCCGCCTCCCCACCTCCAGGCCGAGATGTCGGATTCTGTTTGCATTTTGCGTTCAGGCTGGAAGATCCATGCGCTTGCCGAGGTCGTCGGGCGGGGTAAGTTGCGAATCTGACCACTGACCCGCCCGCCTTGCCAAGAACCCGATCATGCGGAGGAGCGACCCATGCTGTCTGCCATCGCCCTGCTCGCGGTCACGGCCCTGTCCGCGGCCCCGATCCAGGACGCCCAGGAGATCCTCGCCACCGCACGCGCCAAGAAGGCCGAGCGGATGGCGGATGTCCAGAACTACACGATCATCCAGCGGGTCCAGGGGGCGATGGAGTCACCGCTCTACTACGAGGCGTTCACCACACCAGGGGGCTCGGAGACCCTCTACCGCCTGGTGCCGATGCAGGAGTGGCAGGAGCGGAATCGCCCCGTCCGGGTATGATCCTGCGGCGGTGGCCCAGGGGATGAAGGTCGGCATCAACTACGCGGCCGAGCAGCTCAGCTTGCAGATGGCCGGGAGCCCTGCGGCCGGCCTGGTGGGTGCCGGGGAGATCGACGGCATGTTGGCCGGCGCCAACGCGTTTCTGGATGCGGCCGCAAGTCCGCCGCCCAACACCAGTTTCAACGATGCCATGAAGGAGAACGTGGACGCGGGGATGTTCGCGGCCCAGGCACGGTTCGTCGCAATGCAATCGGTCTGGAACAGGAATGCCTTCCTGCTTCGCGCGGACGCTCCGCCGGATCTGCCGGCGCAGCAGGTGGGCGATGCCACCTTTGTCCTCGAGCGGGCAAGCATGTGGATCGATGCCGTCAACTACGTCCAGCTCCGCCTTCGCATGGAAGGGCAGATGAAAGCGGGCAAGAAGTCCGTGCCCGTCGTCATCGAGCTCGACGAACGGGACTATGACTTTGTCAACGGCCTCTTCGAGCCTCGCAAGAAGACGATGCGGATTACCGGGCTGATGGGGGGCATGGAACTGGACCCCAAGGAGGCGAAAAAGGTCGCGAAAATGCGTGCCGACATGGAGAAGATGAAGGCCCAGATCGCCGCGATGCCCGCCTCGCAGAAGGCGATGGTCCAGGGCCAGATTGACAAGGCGGAGGCGATGATGAACCAGATGAGCCGGCAATGACGTGATCGAGACGGACGTCGAATTCATGATCTACAGCGTCAACAAGGGGCCGCCCTTCAAGTGGCTGCCAGGCTGCCCTTCGCTCGAGTTCCGTGTGCCGCCGTTTCCGCCGATGGAAGGTGTCCCCAGGTCCCAACGGATGCGAACTTACCCGGGCCCGCTCCCCCCGGGCGCCCAGCCGCCGCAATGTCCCACTTCGAATCGCCCCCCCCACGCACGACCCCCTCTCCCTCTTGGAGAGGGGCGCGACTGTCGGCCCTCGCCTCCCCGCCTCCCCGTCTCCCCGTCTCCCCGTCTCCCCGCTAAACCCGCTCCCGCATCCCACCACTTTCCTTGCGAAAGCGATTGCACCCTGCCCGGATTGCGGGGTTTAGGGGTCGAGGTTCCCTTGGTTAAGTGATTGACCAGCAAGACATTAACGCACCGATGAATCTTTTGGCACATCGGTTGCCCGAGAGGGGCGTGGGCAACTCCTTCCCGGAACGGGATTTGGGGGCGGCCCACCAAGGGGAACGGCAGCCGAAAATGGCAGTCCAGCCCACCTTCTTGGGTCGATGCTGAAGCGCATAACCTCGCATCGAACAACAGCTTGTTCCGTATGACCTCAAGCAAGTTACTAGCTTGACAAATTTCGGGTCGGATGGTAGCGTAGCCTACCTAACTCCCCTTTTACCGCGTCAGGCACCTATGGCTCTTTTTGGTCGGAAACGGACCACGGTCGCCCTCGACATCGGCAGCGGGCTCATCAAGCTCGTTGTCATCGATCATGGCTCGGGCGAGCCGGTGCTCACGAAGGTGGCCTTCACGTCCGTCGTGGACGGGGCCATCGTCGAGGGCGAGGTCATGGACCCAGGCATCGTGGCCGACGCGGTCCGCGGACTCCTCTCCTCCGCTGGCGTCAAGGCCAAGCGGGTGGTGACGGCGGTCGGCGGGCGCGACGTGATCATCAAGAAGATCTCGATGGACCGGATGAAGGAGGGCGAGGCCCGCGAGCAGATCCGCTGGGAAGCCGAGCAGCACGTCCCCTTCGACATGGACAACGTCGAGCTCGACTTCCAGATCCTGGACCCCGAGGGCGAGGGGCTGCAGATGGCGGTCCTCCTCGTGGCCGCCAAGCGCGAGCTGGTCGAGACCAAGCAGACCCTGCTCTCCGATGTGGGGCTCGAAGCCGGCGTCATCGACGTCGACGCCTTCGCGCTGCACAACGCCTTTGAACTCAACTATCCCGACGCGATGCGCGGCGTGGTCGGCCTGGTGAACATCGGGCATGAAATGACCAACGTGAACATCCTCGACGATGGTGTGCCGGTCCTCACACGCGACATCATGATCGGGACCCGTCGCTTCCGCGAGGACCTGCAGCGGGAACGGAACATGTCCGCCGACGAGGCCGACCTGCTCCTCCGCGGGTTCGAGCGCAACGAAGCGCTGGAGCCGCTGCTCGCCTCGCGTGGCGAGGAACTGGCCGTCGGGATCGAGCGTGCGGCCGCCTTCCTCCAGTCATCCAGCCGCTCGGCGAGCGGGCTCTCCCGGATCTTCACCGTCCGGTGGCGGGTCCCGCATCCCCGGCCTCAATCGCATCCTGGCCGACCGCCTCCGGCTGCCGGTCCAGTCCGCGAATCCGCTCGAGCGGCTGCAGGTGGCCGACGGCGTGTTCGACACCCTGTCGCTGGATGAGGTCGCCCCGCTGTTGATGCTGCCCGTGGGCCTGGCCCTCAGGACCGCGGCGTGAGCCCCGAGACCCGGACCGACGCCTCATGATTGAAATCAACCTTCGTCCAGGCCAGAAGCGTGCGCGCGGCGGTTCTCCGCTCGCCGGGCTGCAGGCGCAACTGTCCGGACTCCGCGAACGGATGCGGGATCCGCTCCCGCTGGTTGCCGCGGGCGTGGTCCTGCTCGCCGTCCTCTGGCTGGGCTGGTCCTGGATCAAGACCGCGACCGCGCTCAGCGCCCTCGAGCCGCAGCTGGAGCAGGCGCGTGCGGAAAATGCCCGCTTCCGGAATTTCGTGATGCAGAAGCGCAAGGTGGAGCTGATCCGCGATTCGCTCGTGGCCCAGATCCAGGTCCTCCAGCAGGTGGACGGCGAGCGCTATGTGTGGCCCCACGTGATGGACGAGGTCACCCGCGCCCTGCCGCCCTACACCTGGCTGGTCGATCTCGGCACCTCCGGTGCCGCGCCGGCGTCCGCCGCTCGCGCGGATCGCCGCCGATTCGATGGCGGTGGACTCCGTGCCGCCGCCGCTGGCGCTCCAGATCAACGGGCGCACGGTCGACGTGCAGGCCTTCACCCGGTTCCTGCGCCAGCTCGAGGCCTCGCCCTGGATCTCCGACGTGCAGCCGATCTCGGCGCAGACGGTCATCCAGGACGATCGCCCCGTGACGGCCTTCTCGATCCGGGCCGCGTTCCGCAAGGCGGACTCCGCCTACATCCGGACCGTGCCCCTCAGCCAGTCGGTGAGGTAACCGCGCCATGGCACTTCTCAACGACCAGAACAAGGTCCCCGTCCTGGCTCTCATCCTGATCGGCCTGCTCGGCTACATGCTGTACTCCGGATCGGGCCTCGAGTTGATCGGCATGGACGGCATCCAGACCCGGCAGGCGCACGTCGTGGCGCTGCAGGACACCCTGAACGCCGTCCAGGCCCAGACCGACAGCGCCAAGCGGGAACTCGCCAAGGGCACGGCGGAGGACCTGCGCAAGGAACTCGACACGCATCGTGCCAGCCTTGCGCTGCTGCGGCAGATGGTGCCGGAAATGAACGAGGTCCCCAACCTGCTCGACGCCATCTCCACCCGCGCGAAGATCCGCGGCGTGAACCTGGCGCAGGTGATTCCGCTCCCCGAGGTGGCGGGCCCGGCGCCCTTCAACACGTACACGTACAACATGTCCGTCCTCGGACATTACGATGAAATCGGCGAGTTCCTGGCCGACATCGCCTCGCTGCCGCGGATCATCGTCCCGCAGGGCGTCGCGATGGCGCAGGCCCCCAAGAATTCCGCCAAGATCCTCGGCGACACGACGGGCGCGCTCCTCGAAGCCAAGTTCCAGATCCGGACCTTCGTGAAGTCCGCCGAGCCGGAAGGAGCGAACAGTGGCACCTGATCGCATCGGGTTGCGTCTCTGTCTGGCGCTCGCGCTGGCCGCCTGCGGCGGCGACGCCGAAGCGCCGGCCGCCGCCGCCCCTGACGCCGCCGCCACGCCAATGGTGGACGCCCAGGCCGCGCAGGCGGATTCCGCCGAAGCCGCGCGCATCGCGGCGGCCCGGGCGGAAAGCGCCTCGGTCTCCGGACCGCTCGCCCAGCGCGAGACCTTCGCCTACGGTGGCGGCAGCCGGGACCCCTTCGAGTCGCTGCTCGGACCTGGCCACCTCCGGCCCCGAGCTTCCCGACTTGATCCTGGTCGGCATCTATCAGGACCTGGCCTACAACAGCAACAGCGTCGCGCTCCTGCGCGATCGGACCAATGATCGTCGGTTCAAGTTGCGGGTCGGGGATCAGATGGGGCGCCTGAAGGTGGCGCAGATTCGTCAAAAAGATGTGGTCTTCATTGTCGAGGATTTCGGCTTCGAGCGGCAGGAAACACTGTCGCTGACCAAGCGGGAGGAAGAGACGCCATGACCCGAGTACTCACCTGTGCCCTTGCCGTCGCGCTCCTGGGACTGGCTTCGCCAGCCCGAGCCGACGTCTCCGACCCTGGGTCGGTCACCGGCGTCAGTGTCGTCTCCGCGCCAGGCCGCGCCGAGGTCGTCATCGCCATTTCCGGTGCGGTCCAGCTCAAGGACTTCATCCTCAAGGATCCCGCCCGTCTGGTCGTGGACCTGACCGGGGTCACCATCGACGCGCGCTCGCTCGGCATGTACGACGGCGTGAATCGCGGTGGCGTCCTCAACGTCCGCACCGGCCAGTACTCCGCGCAGACCGTGCGGGTGGTGGTCGAGCTGGACGCGGTCAAGGAATACACCATCGCCCAGGACGCCAACGAGATTCGCATCTCGTTCGGCGCTGAGCGGCCCTTCCTGGCCTGGTCGAGCGCGGCCCCCGGCGAGTTCCAGGCGCCGTCCGCGCGCCCGGCCTCGGCGCGCCCCGCCGGTTCGCCGGAAGTATCCACCGTGTCCTACAAGGCGGCGGCGCCGGGCGACGAGCCCCGCATCACCGTGACGTGGGACAATGCGTCGATCGCCGACGTGGTGGCGGGCTTCGCCGCCTTCAGCGGCCGCTCGATCATTCTCGGTCGCGACATCAACGGGCTCGTGTCCGCCGAAATCAAGAACCAGCCGTGGACCGAGGCGTTCTACGCCGTCCTCGCGACGCAGGGCCTCTCCGCGACCGAATTGCCCGGCGGCATCATCCGGGTCGATTCCCCCGTGGCGCTCTCGGCGCTCGATTCGCTCGAGCCGCTCGAGACGGTCGTGGTGCGGATGAACTACGCCCGTTCCAAGGAAATGGCCAAGAACCTCGACGGTATCCTGACCAAGGGCCGTGGCAAGGTCTTCTCGGATACCGCATCCAACTCGCTCATCATCACCGATACGCGCAGCCGGGTGCAGAACGTCGCGACCTTTGCCCGCAGCCTCGACATCAAGACGCCGCAGGTGGCGATCCAGGCCAAGATCATCTTCGTCAACCGCACCAGCCTCGACGAACTCGGTCTGAAGTACGACCTGGGCAGCCAGTCGACGTTCTTCAACAGCCTTGTGCAGCGGCCCGACCCGAACGACCCGGGCAGCAACTACGACCCCAGCACCACGGTCGTCGGCCTCGGTGGCAACTCGCTCGCCGCCGTGGGTAATGCCGAAGCCAACATCTCGCAGCCGGCGCTCGACCTCGTCTGGTCGACGGCCATCGGTAACTTCGACTTCACCGTCTTCCTGACGGCGCTCGAACAGACCGAACTGGCCGACGTGCAGGCCGAGCCGACCATCAACACGCTGGACAACCGCGAAGCCAACATCCTCGTCGGTGAGGAGACCCCGGTCCGCGTCATCGACTACGGGTCCGGCACCGTCGCGGCACAGTCCACGGTGCAGTTCAAGCAGACCGGTATCAAGCTCGTCGTCACGCCGCACGTGACCGACGACCGGCACGTCATGATGAAGCTGCACACCGAGCGGTCCGCGGTGCGCCCCGTGGCCGACCGCGAACTTGGCTTCATCGTGGAAACGCAGCAGGCCGACAACCAGCTCCTCGTCGCCGACGGCCAGACCGCCGTCATCGGCGGGCTGACGGTCACCGAGGTCAACAAGACCCGGTCGGGCATCCCGATGCTCTCCCGTCTGCCGCTGCTTGGCCCGCTCTTCTCCTTCAGCAGCAACCGGGAAACGCGGAAGGACCTGATCATCCTGGTCACCCCGCGCATCCTGGACGACAACTTCTAGGCGGACCGCCGCGCGGTCGCTGCCGCGCCACCATCCACCACCCGTGAGCCCGACCAGTGTCGGGCTCATGCGTTTCTCCCGGTCGCGGGGTCACCGGCCGGCAAGCGGGGCATCTCGTGCACTTTCGATTCACCACCGCAGGCGAATCGCACGGTCCGGCCCTCGTGGCCATCGTCGAAGGGCTGCCGGCAGGACTGCCGGTGGCCGCGTCGTTTGTGGACGCCCAGCTCGCCCGTCGGATGCAGGGCTACGGGCGCGGCGCTCGAATGCAGATCGAGCAGGACCGGATCGACTGGCTCGGCGGTATCCGCCGCGGCGAGACCCTCGGCTCGCCGGTCGCCATGCAGATCGCCAACCGGGACTGGGCCAACTGGCAGGACGTCATGGCCCCCGAGGGCACGCCGGGCGAGGCACGCCGCCGCCAGGTGACCCGTCCGCGCCCCGGCCACGCCGACCTTGTCGGGGCCCTCAAGTACGACCGCAGCGACGCACGGGACATCCTCGAGCGCGCCAGCGCCCGGGAAACAGCGGCACGCGTCGCCGCGGGCGCCCTGGCGCGACGCCTCCTCGAGGAGTTCGGGGTCGAGGTCGGCAGCCATGTCGTTTCCCTCGGCGGGATCCGCGCCGAGACACCGCACCCTCTTCCATCCCCGCTCAACGAGGCCGCCGACCGCTCCGCGGTCCGGGTGCTCGACGCAGCCGCGGAGGGGGAGATGATCCGCCTCATCGACGAGGCGAAGGCGGCGGGGGACACCCTCGGGGGCGAAGTGGAGGTGGTCGTCGAGGGGCTCGTCCCGGGGCTGGGCAGTCACGTCAGCTGGGACCGGAAGCTCGACGGTCGGCTGGCCGGCCTCCTGATGTCGATCCCGGCGGTCAAGGGCGTCGAGATCGGGCTCGGGTTCGAGGCGGCCCGCCGGCCGGGATCAGCGGTCCACGACCCGATCCTGGCGGAACCGGTGCGTGGCGCCGGCGTGCGGGTGGGTTATTACCGCCAGACCAATCACGCCGGCGGTCTCGAGGGGGGCATGACGACCGGTGAGCCCCTGACGTTGCGCGTCGCGATGAAGCCGATCAGCACGCTGATGAGCCCGCTCCCCACCGTGGATCTGGCGACCGGGCAGCCGGCGGCGGCGCAGAGCGAACGATCCGACGTCACCGCCGTCCCGGCCATGGGAGTGGTGGCGGAGGCGATGGTGGCCATCGTGCTGGCGGACGCGATGCTCGAGAAGTTCGGCGGCGATTCCCTCGGGGAGATGCGCCGCAATGTCGATGGGTACCTCTCGGCACTGCACGCACGACGCAAGACGCCGTGAGCGAACGTCACCTGATCCTGATCGGACTTCCAGGCTCCGGCAAGAGCACGGTCGGGCCGCTGGTGGCAGCCAGCCTCGAGCTTCCCTTCGTCGATCTGGACAACGTCATCATCCGCCGCATGGGGATGGAGGTCGTGCGCATCTTCGGGGAGTTCGGGGAGGCACGCTTCCGGGAGTTGGAACGCGAGGCGACCGCCGAGAAGCTCAGCGAAGCCCCTTCGGTGATCGCACCGGGCGGGGGTTGGGCGGCACAGCCGGGAAACCTCGATGGGGCCCGCAGTCGAGCGCTCTTCTTCTACCTCCAGGTAGCGCCGGAGATCGCGCTCGAGCGGGCAGTGCAGGGGGCGGTCCGCCCCCTGCTGGCCGGCGGTGAGGGATTGACGAGGATGAACACCCTGCTGACCGAGCGGGAAGAGTTCTACAACCGGGCCGACGCCACCATCCAAAATGACGCGCCGGATCCGGCACTTGCCGCCGCCGAAATCGTCGAGTGGCTGCGGCGCGGCGGCTTCGCCTGACCCTGCCCCCCGCGGCGAATTTGCGCCTCCCGCCTTGCCATTCGGTCACGCCCGTCCTTAGTTGCTAGCGATTTTGGCGGTTGGTGAGACCACACTGACTCTTGAAGTTGAGGCCCATGGCGAGCTCCAAGTCGAAGAAGACCACGAAGCCCAAGTCCGCGTCGCCCAAGGCGGCGGGGAAGAAGGCGCCTGCCGTGAAGGCGAAGGCGAAGGCAACGCCTGCGCCCAAGGCAGCGAAGTCGACCGCCAAGGCCAAAGCGCCCAAGGCGACCAAGACGGCCAAGGCGACGAAGTCCGGGAAGTCCGACCGCCCGTACCGGCGCCGGCACCACCCTGGTCATCGTGGAGTCGCCGACCAAGGCGCGCACCATCCGTGGTTTCCTCCCCGCCGGGTACCGTGTCGAGGCCTCGATGGGCCACGTCCGCGACCTGCCGGGCGACGCCAAGTCGATTCCCGCCAAGTACAAGGAGTTCGACTGGGCCCGCCTCGGCGTCAACGTGGACAACGATTTCGAGCCGCTCTACGTGGTGTCGCCGGACAAGAAGGCGGTGGTGCGCGAACTGAAGGCCGCCGTGAAGGACGTGGACCAGCTTCTCCTCGCGACGGACGAAGACCGCGAGGGCGAGAGCATCTCCTGGCACCTCCTGCAGCTGCTGGAGCCTGACATCCCGGTGCACCGGATGGTCTTCCACGAAATCACCAAGGAAGCGATCACCGAGGCGCTGGCAAACCCGCGCGACATCGACGATCGCCTGGTGCGCGCCCAGGAAACGCGGCGCATCCTCGACCGGCTGGTCGGCTACACCCTCTCCCCGCTCCTCTGGAAGAAGATCGCCTTCGGGCTGTCGGCCGGCCGCGTGCAGTCGGTGGCGATGCGCCTGCTCGTCGTCCGCGAGCGCGAACGGCGGGCGTTCCGGTCGGCCGCCTACTGGGACCTGCTCGCGGGGCTCCGGCACGACGGGCAGGCGTTCGAGGCGGAACTGGTCCAGCTCGCCGGAAAGAAGCTCGCGACCGGCAAGGACTTCGACGAACGCACCGGGAAGCTGCTGGCTGGGCGCGACGTGGTCGTCCTGGGAGAACCCGAGGCGACGGCGCTCGCGACCAAGGCCGCCAAGGCGCCGTGGCTGGTGTCCGCCACCGAGGAGAAGCCGGGCATCCGGCGCCCCGCGCCGCCGTTCACCACCTCGACCCTGCAGCAGGAAGCCAATCGCAAGCTGCGGCTCAGCGCCCGCGATGCCATGCGCACCGCCCAGGGGCTCTACGAGCGCGGCTTCATCACCTACATGCGAACCGACTCGGTGCATCTCTCCGAGCAGGCCATCACCGCGGCGCGGGCCTCCGTCACGGACTTGTACGGCAAGGAGTACCTGCCGGACGCCCCGCGCCGGTATGCGAACAAGAGCGCGAATGCGCAGGAGGCCCACGAGGCCATCCGGCCGGCCGGCGCTGAGTTCCGGCGGCCCAAGGCCACCGGCCTCGACGGCCGGGAGCTGGCGCTGTACGAACTGATCTGGAAGCGCACCATGGCCTCCCAGATGGCCGATGCACGGCAGACCTCGATGTCCGTCACTTTCGAAGTGGGCGACGCCACCTTCCGGTCCACCGGCAAGCGGATCGACTTCCCCGGCTTCCTCCGGGCTTACGTGGAGGGGAGCGACGATCCCGAAGCGGCGCTCGAGGATCGCGAAGTCATCCTGCCGCATCTCGAGCGGGGCGACAGTCCGAAGTGCGAGTCGGTGGAGCCGGTTCGCCACGAGACGCAGCCGCCGGCGCGCTACACCGAAGCGACGCTGGTCAAGGCGCTCGAGGCCGATGGCGTCGGCCGGCCCAGCACCTACGCATCCATTATCGGCACGATCCTGGAGCGGGGCTACGGCGTGCGGCAGGGCCAGGCGCTGGTCCCGACCTTCACCGCATTTGCGGTGACGGGGATTCTCGAGGAGCACTTCCCGCACCTGGTGGACGAGAAGTTCACCGCCGGCATGGAGGACAAGCTCGACGAGATTTCCGAGGGGAAGGCGGAGTGGCTGCCCTATCTCCGGAAGTTCTATCTCGGACCGGACGGATTGCGACAGCAAGTCCTGCTGCACGAGAAGCAGATCGACCCGACGGCCGCGCGCACCCTGCTGCTCGACGGCCTCGACGCCAAGATCAAGATCGGCAAGTTCGGCCCCTACGTGGAAACCGGCCCCAAGGGCGCGGAGCTGCGGGCCTCGCTGCCCAAGGATGTGGCTCCCGCCGATCTCGATCAGGCGCAAGTCGAGGAAATCCTTCGCCAGAAGGCGGAGGGCCCCGACTCGCTCGGCATTCACCCAGAAACCGGGCAGAAGATCTTCCTGCTGTCTGGTCAGTACGGGCCCTACCTCCAACTCGGCGAAGTGGTGGATGGTGAGCCCAAGCCGAAGCGGGCCAGCCTGCCGAAGGGCCTCACCCCCGATCAGGTCACCATGGAACAGGCGCTGGGACTCCTGGCGCTGCCCCGGCTGCTCGGCAAGCACCCGGAATCGGGTCGGTCGGTTCAGGCGGGGCTCGGTCGGTTCGGGCCATACGTTGTGCATGATCTCGGGAAGGACGGGAAGGAATACCGCTCCATCAAGGGAGAGGACAGCGTCCTGACTATCACGCTGGCGCGCGCGCTCGAATTGCTCGCCCAGCCGAAGCAGGGGCGGGGCCGGCGTGCCGCGCCGACACCGATCCGGATCCTCGGCCGTCACCCCGACGACGAGCAGCCGATCGGTCTCTACGACGGGCAGTACGGGCCGTACGTGAAGCACGACGACATCAGCGCGTCGTTGCCGCGCGGCAGCGACCCGGCCGCCTTCACCGCCGCCGAGGCGATCGAAATCCTGGCCGCCAAGCGCGCGGCAGGGCCCCGGAAGAAGGGCCGCCGCGGCAAGAAGAAGGCGTCGTCAAAATGACCGTGACCGTACTCGGTGGCGGGCTGGCCGGCTCGGAAGCGGCCTGGGCTCTCGCCGAGCGCGGCGTCGCGGTGACCCTCGTCGAAATGCGCCCGGTGGTTCCCACCGCCGCTCACCAGACCGACCGTCTCGCCGAACTCGTCTGCAGCAACACCTTCAAGAGTGTCGAAGTCGTCAACGCGCACGGGCTGCTCAAGGCGGAGCTGCGCCTGCTCGGCTCGATGCTGCTCGAGTGTGCCGACACTGCCCGGGTCCCCGGCGGGAGCGCGCTCGCCGTGGACCGCGAGGTCTTTGCCGCGGCGGTCCAGGCACGCATCGAAAGCCATCCCAACATCACCATCGTGCGGGAGGAGGCGTCTGCGCTCCCCGATGTCGGCATCGTCGCCACAGGGCCGCTCACCTCCGAGAAGCTTGCCGCGGCGATTGCCGGCCGGCTCGGGACCGAGGCGCTGGCCTTTTACGACGCGATCGCGCCGATCGTCTCCGTAGAGTCACTCGACCGGGGCCGGCTCTACGCATTGTCCCGCTACGGGAAAGGCGCGGGCGACGACTACCTGAACGCTCCGATGACGCGAGACGAGTACGAGGCGTTCATCGACGCCCTCACCGCGGCGGACCAGTTCACGGCGCACGAGTTCGACCAGGTGCCGTATTTCGAGGGCTGCATGCCGGTCGAGGAAGCGGCGCGGCGCGGGCGTGAGACGCTGCGCTTCGGGCCGATGAAGCCGGTGGGACTCCCCGACCCCCGCACCGGCCGGGAGCCCTACGCAGTGGTGCAACTGCGCCAGGAAGACCGCGCCGGTCAGATGTGGAATCTCGTCGGCTTCCAGACCCGGCTCCGCATTCCGGAGCAGAAGCGGGTCTTCTCGACGATTCCTGGATTGGCTGACGCCGAGTTCCTTCGGTTTGGCAGCATCCACCGGAACAGCTACCTGAACAGTCCGGCGACGCTCGGGACGGGACTCACCGCGCGCGACAACGACCGGCTCTTCTTCGCCGGGCAGTTGACCGGCGTCGAGGGATATACCGAGTCGCTCGGCACCGGCCTACTGGCCGGGATCAACCTTGCACGGCGCCTCGACGGGAAGCCGGCGATGGTTCCGCCCCCCACGACGATGCTCGGCGGGCTGTACCGGTACCTGTCCGAGGCGGATCCGGCGCACTTCCAGCCGATGAACGCGAACTTCGGGCTGGTCGACCCGCTGCCGGGCAAGGTGAAGAAGCAGGAGCGGAAGCCGAAACAGGCCGAACGGGCCTTGGAAGTGATGGCGCAGTGGAAAGCGTCGCTGTGAGCGCCGGGCGGGGGAAGGGGTCGCCGGCCTCGGATCGTCACCCCGGCGAAGGCCGGGGTCCAGGTGATCCGTTGATTCGCGAGTATCTGCTGCACCTCGAGAAGGAGACTCAACACTCCCCGAATACCGTCTCCGCCTACGGCCGCGACCTCGCCGCCTTCGAGGAATTCTGTGGCCGTCATTACGGCCAGTCGGGCGACTGGGCCGCCGTGGACCGGCTCGGGTTCCGTGGATTTCTCGGCGAGCTGCAGCGGCGCGGGCTCTCCAAGCGCACCGCGGCGCGCGCGCTCTCGGCGGTCCGGAGCTTCTACCGCTACCTCCAGGCGCACCACGGCATCAACGCCTCGGTCTCGCGGGCGGCGAAGGTGCCGAGGCTGCCGAAGCGGCTCCCGGGGCACCTGGAGCGGGGGCAGGTGGACGAGTTGTTCGCCGCGCTCGAAGCCCGCGCCGCCGAGGACGACTTCGGCCCGCTGCGAAACCTTGCCATCCTGGAGCTGTTCTACTCGACCGGGATGCGCCTCTCGGAGCTGCAGGGGCTCGATATCGCAACCATCGACCTCCTTTCCGACCAGGTGAAAGTCCGGGGCAAGGGGCGAAAGGAACGGATCATCCCGGTCGGCGACCGGGCGGTCCGGGTGCTCAGGCGCTATCTTCCCGTCCGCGAAGCGATGAAGTCGCCGACCGCCGCCGACCGCCGGGCCCTGTTCGTGAGCACCCGGGGCCGGCGCCTGGCGGCACGCAGTGTCCAGCGGATCGTGCACAAGGCGTTCGACGACATCGGGGTGGACGGCTTGCGCACCCACTCCCTGCGGCACAGCTTCGCCACCCACCTCCTCGACGCCGGCGCGGACCTCCGGGCGGTGCAGGAGATGCTGGGGCACGCGTCACTCAGTACAACGCAGGTGTACACCCACACCAGCGTCGAGCGGTTGAAGAAGGTCTACCAACAGGCACACCCGCGAGCGTGAGCATGACGACATTCCACGGCACCACCATCCTCACCGTCCGGAAGAACGGCCGCGTTGCCCTCGGAGGCGACGGGCAGGTGAGCGTCGGCGACACGGTCATGAAGGGGCGGGCCACCAAGGTCCGGACCCTCAAGGGCGGAAAGATCCTGGCCGGCTTCGCCGGGTCAGTGGCCGACGCACTGACGCTGTACGAGAAGTTCGAGGAGAAGCTCGAGCGTCATCCCGACAACCTGCCGCGGGCGGCGGTCGAGCTGGCCAAGGATTGGCGCAGCGATCGCATCCTGCGCCGGCTCGAGGCGCTGCTCGTGGTGGCCAACATGGAGCACAGCTTCCTGCTGAGCGGAAGCGGCGAGTTGATCGAGCCCGATGACGGCATCCTGGCGGTCGGTTCCGGCGGCAACTACGCCCTGGCGGCTGCGCGCGCGCTGCTGCCCGATGCCTCCCTGAGCGCGAGAGACACCGTGGAACGCTCGCTCAAGATTGCCGCAGACATCTGCGTCTACACCAACGACCACATCACCGTGCTCGAATTGGGCGGCTCGTGACCACTCCTCCGGTGGATCCGAAGAGCCCGCTCGCTCCCGTCGAGCCGCCGCCGCCGTGGCTGGAGGAACTGCCGCCGCGGAAGATCGTGGCGGAACTGGACCGGTTCATCGTCGGGCAGGACGCCGCGAAGAAGGCGGTCGCCATTGCCATCCGGAACCGGTGGCGCCGGAGCCAGGCCCCCGACGGCATCCGGGATGAAATCACCCCGTACAACATCATCATGATCGGCCCGACCGGCGTCGGGAAGACGGAGGTCGCCCGTCGTCTCGCGCGCCTGGCCGGCGCGCCGTTTGTGAAAGTGGAGGCATCGAAGTTCACCGAGGTGGGTTACGTCGGGCGCGACGCCGAGTCGATGGTGCGCGAACTGGTGGACGCGGCGATCTCGATGGTGCGGGCGGAGCGGGAAGACGAAGTCTGGCCCCAGGCGGAGCAGCGGGCCGACGAGCGGTTGCTCGACATCCTGCTGCCGCCGCCGGAGCCGAAGCCATCGGCGCAGGCGTCCACGGCGCAGGAGAAGGTCTTCGTGGTCGGGCCGGGGGGCGCCGCGCAGTCGGAGTCGGTGGACGCCGAGGCCGGCCGCCAGCGTTCGCGCGAAAAGCTCCGGCAGATGCTGCTCGACGGCAAGCTCGACGATCGCGAGGTGGATCTCGAGATCTCGCCGCAGAACTACCCGATGCTTGACCTCCTGCAGCAGCCCACCGGGATGGAGGGCTCCGAGATCAACTTCGTCGAGATGCTGCAGGACATGATGCCGAAGAAGAAGAAGCGCCGGACGGTGCGGGTGCCGGACGCCCGACGCATCCTGATCGACGAAGAGCTGAAGAAGATGGTGGACATGGACGACGTGGTGAACGAGGCGCTCGACCGCACCGAGAATCACGGCATCCTCTTCATCGACGAAATCGACAAGATCGCCGGGGAGCGCTCGCAGGGTGGCGGACCGGACGTGAGCCGCGAGGGCGTGCAGCGGGACCTGTTGCCGATCGTGGAAGGCTCCACGGTCCAGACCCGCTACGGCTATGTCCGGACCGACCACATCCTCTTCATCGCCGCCGGGGCGTTCCACGTCTCGAAGCCGTCGGACCTCATCCCGGAATTCCAGGGTCGGTTTCCGATCCGGGTGGAGCTGACCCCGCTCACCGAGGCGGACTTCATCCGCATCATGACCGAGCCGGAAAACGCCGTCGTCAAGCAGTACCAGGCGCTGGTGGCCGCCGAGTCGGCGACGCTGGAGTTCACCGACGACGGCATCGCCGAGGTGGCGCGGATCGCGGCGCTGGCCAACGGAAAGATGGAGAACATCGGCGCCCGCCGGCTCCACACCGTCATGGCGACCCTGATGGAAGACCTCCTCTTCGATCTGCCGGAAACGACCGAGAAGCGCTTCGTCTATGATGGTGCCAAGGTGCGCGACCGTCTCATGGCCATCGTGACGGATGACGATTTGCGCCGGTACATCTTGTAGATCACCTCTGGACTGACGTTTCCGGGGGCATAGATTGCCTCCTCTAGACATGAACCTTCTCACATCCCTCCAGGGCCCCCTGGCCGACCGGTACCGCCTCGAGCGCGAGCTCGGGCGCGGGGGCATGGCCATTGTCTTCCTGGCCGACGACCTCAAGCACCACCGCCAGGTGGCGATCAAGGTGTTGCGGCCGGACCTGACCGCCTCGGTGGGCAAGGACCGGTTCCTCCGCGAGATCACGCTCGCCGCCGGGCTGCAGCATCCCCACATTCTTCCGCTTCACGACAGCGGCGCCATCGAGGCCGATGGCGAGACCTTGCTCTTCTACGTGATGCCCTTCGTCCAGGGCGAGTCACTGCGGCAGCGGCTGGAGGATCAGGAGCGCCTCCCCGTCGAGGAGGCGCTTGCCATCGCCCGCGAGGTGCTGAGCGCACTCGAGTGCGCCCATCAGGCCGGGGTCGTGCACCGCGACATCAAGCCGGAGAACATTCTCCTCTCCGGCGGCCACGCGCTGGTGGCCGACTTCGGCATCGCGGTCGCCGCACACCAGACGCCCGAGGATGCCCGGCTCACCGATGTCGGCTCCGTCATCGGTACCCCGGCGTACATGAGTCCGGAACAGGCCGCCGGCGAGCGCGAGATCGACGCCCGCAGCGACCTCTATGCCTTCGGGTGCGTGCTCTTCGAGATGCTCGCGGGTACGCCGCCGTTCAGGGGCCACTCCCCGCAGGCAATCATGACCAAGCGGCTGACGGAGGACGCCCCCTCGGTACGGCGGTTGCGGGCAGATGTCCCGGACGTGGTCGATTCTGCGCTGCAGCGCGTGCTCTCCCGCCCCCCTGCCGACCGCTTTCCCACGGCCGCCAGCTTCGCGGCGGCGCTGCAGCCTGGATACGTCGGTGGCCGGACGCCGGTGCCCGTTCGGCGCGCCGCACCCCGCTCCCGGCTGCTGGTGCCCATGCTCGGTCTCGTGCTCGCAGGGATCGTGGCTGCCGGTCTCTTCTGGTCGCGAAGGGCATCCTCCCCGGCCCAGAGCGGCTGGGTGCTCGCGGTCGCCGATCTCGCCGTCGCCAATCCTGACTCTTCCACTAATTACCTCCGGAGCGGCATCCCGGACGTCCTGGTCTCGGCCCTCCTGGGCTTGCCCGGTCTGGACGTCATACCGATGAGCCTCTCTCGGCGCGATTCGTCCGCAGCTTCCCCGGTGGACCTCGGTGAAAAGCTGGGCGCCTCGGCTGTCCTGACGGGGACCCTGGCACGATTCGGCGGCAATCTCATCGTCAATTCAGAACTGGTGCAGGTCGCCGATGGCAGGCTCCTCTGGACCGGCCGGTTTCAGTATCCGGACACCGACTACGCCGGCCTCATCCCCGCGGTGGTCGGGGGCATCGCCGACTCGTTGAAGTTGCAGCTGACGCTGGGGGACCGCCGCGACGCGATCGAGCGATCCACCGTGGACCCGGTGGTGCTCGACCTGCTGCTGCGTGCCGGACATCGATGGATGCAGGGCATCGCAGGTGCCGCGGGCGACTCCGCCACGATCGACTCAGCGCGCGTCCTCTACGAGCGGGTGCTCGAGCGCTCGCCGCGAAACCCGCAGGCGATCGTCGGGATGGGCAACTACTACTTCATCTCGTACATCCGCGGCTGGGGTGTTCCCGGCCTGACCGCGAACCAGGTCCACATCCGGGCTGACTCGCTCACCGACCTGGCGCTGTCACTCGACAGCACAGTCGTCCTCGCCTACAACCCGCTCACCGTCTCACGGCTGTACCTGGATGACGACTTCGAGGGGGCGCGGGCCGCCATCGCCCGGATGCTGGCGCTCGATTCGGGATATGCCGAGGCCTACCGGTACCGGGGCATTATCAGGCAGGAACTCGACGGTGATCTCGAAGGTGCCATCGCCGACTTTCAGCACGCCGTCGACCTGGAGCCAAGTGTGCTGCGGCTGAACGGCTTCGCATCGGCGCTTGATGGCGGCCCGGCGGTACCCCGAGGCCGCGGCGGTTCTGGAACGCTCCCTGGCCGACCGCCCAAGTGCCGGTGCCTGGTCCCGCCTCGTCACCACCTACGACAAGCTGGGGCGCCGGGAGGACGCCACGCGGACCCGCCGACTCGCCGACCCCAACGGGACCTGGGCGGCGCCGTTCGAGGCCGCGCTCGCGGCGCACGACACCGCCGCCTACGCCGGCGCATACCGCGCGGGACTGCGGCGCGAGGCGGACTCCCTGATCGCGCGACTCGACCGGGCCGACGTCGTCCCGGCGGAGCGGTTCAATGTGGCGGAACTCCGGATCGGGGCGATGCTCTGCGAGTTGGGCGACTCGAAGAAGGCGATGGACCTGGTCGAGAACCTGTACCGCATCCGGCCCAAGCGCCTGCGCTGGATCGTGACCAACGTGGATCTCGACTGCCTCCGGGACGATCCCCGCTACCTGCCGATGGTGAAACAGGCGGGGCTGGAGGCGTATCTGCAGAACTGACGCACAGCACGACCGCCTTGCCCCGGCCCTCCTACTTTAGCTAAACTCCCTCCTGCCAATTTGGCTGTTCTTCCCCTCCTGACCACGGTCGGTGCATGTCCAAGCGCGACTTCCTCTCCATCCCCGACTTCTCAGCCGCCGAATTGTTCTCCCTGCTCGATCTGGCCGCTCGGATGAAGTCCGGGACCTACCGGGAGCGGCCCCTGACAGGGAAGACGCTGGCGATGGTCTTCGCCAAGAGCTCGACCCGCACCCGCGTTTCCTTCGAGGTCGGCACGCTGCAGCTTGGGGGGCACGCCCTCTTCCTCTCGTCGCGGGACATCCAGCTGGGCCGCGGCGAGCCGATTCGGGATACCGCACGGGTGCTCTCCCGGATGGTGGACGGGATCATGATCCGCACCTTCGCGCACGCCGATGTCGAGGAGCTCGCCACGTTCGCCACGATTCCCGTCATCAACGGCCTCACCGACCTGCTCCATCCCTGCCAGATTCTCGCCGACCTGCTGACGATTCAGGAAGCGCTCGGCACGCTGAAGGGAAAGACGGTGGCCTGGATCGGCGACGGCAACAACATGTGCAACAGCTGGCTCAACGCCGCCGGCGTCCTCGGATTCGAATTGCGCATCGCCTGCCCGGAGGGATATGAGCCGGACAAGGCCATCCTCGACCGGAATGCGGCGCTGACTGCCATCACGCTGACACGGGATCCCGCCGAAGCGGCCGCCGGCGCCCACGTGGTGACCACCGATGTCTGGGCGTCCATGGGCCAGGAAGACGAGGCGGCCCAGCGCGCCAAGGCGTTCGAGGGCTACCTGGTGGACGAGGCGCTGATGAAGGGCGCCGACGCGAAGGCGATCTTCCTCCACTGCCTCCCCGCCCATCGCGGCGAAGAGGTGACCGAGGCGGTCTTCGAAGGTCCGCAGTCGCGGGTGTGGGACGAGGCGGAGAACCGCCTCCACGTGCAGAAGGCCCTGATGGCGAAGTTGATGGGATAGGTGCACCGACGGCGTGCGCAGCCGCGCGCCCCTGATGTTGTCATTGCGAGGAGGCCCCGCGAGGGCCGACGAAGCAATCTCGATTCTTCTACCTTGGTCCAGACAATGAACGCTCCGCTGAAGCGCACCCCCCTCTACGACATTCACGTCGCCCTCGGCGCCAAGATGGTGCCCTTTGCCGGCTGGGAAATGCCGGTCCAGTACCCCAGCGGCATTCAGGCGGAGCACAAGGCGACCCGCACCGGCGCCGGGCTCTTCGACGTCTCCCACATGGGCGAGTTCGAGGTGACCGGCCCCGACCGGAACGCCTTCGTCAATCGGATCACCTGCAACGATGTCGGGGCGCTCGGCGCCGGGGACGTGCAGTACTCCGCGCTCCTGACCACCGAGGGCACCTTCGTCGACGACTGCACCGTCTACCGGTTCGAGGACAAGGTGATGCTCGTGGTCAACGCCGCGAACATCGACAAGGACTGGGCGCACGTCGTGGCGCAGAAGGGTGGGGCCAACGTCCGGCTCAAGAACATCTCGGACGACGTCGGCCTCCTCGCGCTGCAGGGACCGACGGCGCAGGCGGTGCTGGCGCCCGTCACCGACATCCCCCTCGACGACCTTGGCTACTACAAATTCACCACCGGCAAGGTCGCGGGTACCGATTGCTTCGTCAGCCGCACCGGCTACACCGGCGAGGACGGCTTCGAGATCTACTGCCGCATCCGCGACACCGAGACGATCTGGCGCGCACTCGAGGGACCGGGCCGCGCGCAGCCCATCGGGCTCGGCGCCCGCGACTCGCTGCGCCTCGAGGTCGCCTATCCCCTCTATGGAAACGACATCGACGATACCACGACACCGCTCGAGGCCGGCCTCGGCTGGATCGTGAAGATCGACAAGGGGTGTCCGTTCACCGGAAGCGACGCGCTGCGGGCGCAGAAGGGACGCGGCGTCACCCGGCGTTTCGTCGGCTTCAAGCTGCTCGACCGCGGCATTCCACGGCACGGCTTCCCGGTCTTCTACGAGGGGTCGCAGGTGGACATCGTGCGCAGCGGCTGCATGAGTCCTTCGCTCGGCATCCCGATCGGCACGACCTACCTGCCGGTGGCAGCGGCCAAGCCCGGGACGCGATTCGAAGTGGAGTCGCGCGGCACCCGAATCCCTGCCGAGGTAGTCAAGCGGCCCTTCTACACCGAAGGCACCGCCAGGAAAGCGAAGTAGGGGCACGCCATGGCGTGCCCCTACTTCGCCGCCTGGCCCCGCGCATGCGCGTAGCCATCCTCACCATCTCGGACGCCTGTGCGCGGGGTGAACGGGCGGACGGCTCCGGGGACGCGATCGCCGCCTGGGCTGCGGAGCGTGGCCACGAAGTGGCGGCGCGGTCTCTCGTACCCGATGAGACCGGACCGATTGCGCGCACCATCGCCGAGTGGGCAGACGGCGAAGGGGCGGACCTCATTCTGACGACCGGCGGCACCGGACTCACGGCACGGGATGTCACTCCGGAGGCGACCCGCGCGGTGCTCGAGCGCGAAGCGCCCGGTATTGCGGAGGCCATTCGGGCCAGTGCCGTGCCTCGATTTCCCCGGGCCGCGCTCTCTCGCGGGCTTGCCGGCGTGCGGGGCCGGTCACTCATCGTGAACCTTCCCGGGAGCCCGGGTGGCGTGCGCGATGGCCTCGCGGTGCTCGACGGCATCGTCGATCATGCGGTGGACCTCGTCCGCGGCATCAATACTTCTCACCCCGTGCTGGAAGGCTGACCGGCGATGGCCGCACAGATTCTCCTCACGATGGACGACCTCGAAACGGCAGTGCCGCTCAACGCGGCGCTCGAAGCGGCCGGATTCACCACGACCATGGTCTCGGCGATGGACGACGTGCGTTCCGTCTTCCGCCGCGAGGGCCCCGAGCTCCTGATCCTGACCGGCGCGGTGCACGAGTCGCCGGCGGTGGGCCTCATCGCGATGGCGCGCGACGCGGAGGTGTCCACGCTGGCGCTGCTGGAGTCCACCGATTCCGAGCGCGCCGAGCGCGTCGCGCGTCTCGGCGCGACGGCGGTGATGAGCAAGCCGATCATCCCGGACGATGTGGTGGGTGTCGCGGGACGCCTGGTGGAGCGCCGCCGGCTGCAGCAGCGGACCGGCATCAGCGGCGAGAGCGCCCCCATCCAGGAAGTGCTCGTCAAGATCGAGCAGATGGGGCCGGTCTCGAGCACAGTGCTGGTGCAGGGAGAGTCGGGCACCGGCAAGGAGCTCGTCGCCAAGGCGATTCACGACCTCTCGCCGAGGCGGGGGATGCCGTTCATCGCGGTGGACTGCGCCGCCATTCCCGACACGCTGCTGGAGTCGGAGTTGTTCGGGCACGAGAAGGGGGCGTTCACCGGCGCCGCCGAACGGCGGCTGGGGCGCTTCGAGCTGGCGGATACCGGGACGATCTTCCTCGACGAAATCGGCGACATCCCGCCGTCCACGCAGGTCAAGCTGCTGCGGGTGCTCGAGAACCGCGCCTTCTTCCGCGTCGGCGGCACCTCGCCGATCAAGGTCGATGTGCGGGTCGTGGCGGCCACCAACCGGAACCTGCGCGACGCCGTGCAGATGGGCGAGTTCCGCGACGACCTGTACTACCGGCTCAGCGTGCTCAACATCTACCTCCCCCCGCTGCGGGAGCGGCGCGAGGACATCCCCCTGCTGGTCCGCCGGTTCATCCGGGAGTTCTCCAAGGCCCACGACCGCCCCTTCCGGGGCATCGCGCCTGAGGCGCTGGAGCGGCTTGTTGCGGCACCGTGGCCCGGGAACGTCCGGCAGCTCCGGAATCTGGTCGAATCGATGGTGGTGCTGGCCCCGGGCAACGAGATCCGGGCCAGCGACATCCCGGCGGACGTCCTGGAGGGGGCAGGGTCCCTCTTGCCGGTCCGACTGCCCCAGGAGGGGCGGGATGTTTCGGGGCAGGAATTGGAGTTTATCTTACGTAATATCATGGACTTACGGCTCCAGATGGAGGAGCTCCGCCGGCGCATGGATTCGGGCCCCCAGCGGGTCCAGATCATCGATATCGGGGACCGGCAGCCGGTGGCCGACCTGGCGGGGGAATCGGCCGGGGAGGACGGGGGGGCCATCCTCTACAGGTCTGGCATGACAATGGCTGAAGTGGAGAAACGGGCGATCGAGGCTGCCCTCGAGGAGTACCGCGGAAACCGCCGAAAGGCCGCCGAGGTGCTGGGGATCGGAGAGCGGACTTTGTACCGCAAGATCAAGGCGTTCGGACTCGGCTAAGTGGTTGTTTTCTTGACATTTGCGGGGTGTCACCTCTTGACAGTTCTCAGGTCCACGCCAATATTGACGATGGCTCGCTCCCCCAGGCCGTGGGTGGGCGCGTGATCTTTTCGATTGACCCCGAATCCTGCGTGGCCTGTCTGGCCTGCGTGCGCGTCTGCCCGACCGAGGCGGTCGCCGTGGACGGGAGCCTGGTGCAGATCGTGGATGAGGCGTGCATCGCCTGCGGGCAGTGTCTGCCCGCCTGTCCGCACGAGGCGATCAACGCGAGCGGGGAAATCGGGAGGGCGTTGACGGTCGCGGCGCGCGGGGATGGCATGCTCATCCTCAGCTCGGAGGCGACGGCGCACTTCTTCCCGGCGACGCCGGAGCAGGTGGTCAACGCCTGTTACGCGGCCGGGTTCCGCACGGTGCATCGCGGTGTCATCGGCGATGAACTCGTGGCGGCGGAGTACCTGAGTCTGTGGCGTGACGAGGGGTGGGGCACCCTGATTCGATCCACCGATCCGGTGGTGGTCGAGACGGTGCGCATCGATTACCCCGAGCTGGTGCCGTACCTGGCGCCGGTCACGATTCCTGCGGTGGCGGAGGCGCGGTATCTGCGCGCGCAGCATGGGCAGGAGCTTCGCATCGTGTACGCGGGCGTCGCGGCGCCGCGGAACACGCCGGAGCTCGATGCCGCCGTCACCTTCGAAGACCTCGAGCGGATCTTTGAGCTTCGAGGGGTGTCGGTCCTCGGTCAGCCCGATTTCTTCGCGCGGATTCCCGAGGAACGGCGCCGGCACCTGAGCGCCGCGGGCGGCCTGCCGCTCGCCATGCTCGACGAGGCGCGGCACACGAGCCGGCGTTTCCGCACCATGCGCGGCCTCCGGCACCTGCCGGCGCTGGCGCAGGCGGTGGCGGTCGATCGGCTCGACCTGGGGTTCGTGGACCTGCTCTCCTACGAGGGGAGCCTCGACCACCCGCTCCTCGGCCCGAAGGACCAGCTCTACTGGCGGCGTGCGCTGCTCGCGACGGCGGAGCCGCCGCGGAGCCCGCAGCCGGTGGTGGACGGCAGGTTGGTGGCGAGTGTGGGTGCCACCTTCGACATCCGGCCGCGGCGGCTGGCGTCCGATCCGACGGCGGTGGCCGCGCTGCTCGACGCCATCGGTCCGGGCCCCAATGGGCGCCCCTGGGACTGCGGCGCCTGCGGCTTCACCACCTGCGCGCGGTTCGCCTCCGCGGCGGTGCTCGGCCGGGCGACGCTCCGCCAGTGCCCGCCGTACCAGGAGCGCCGCGCGGAAGAGGCCTCGCGCGAGGCGGCGGTGGACCTGCTCACCGGACTCGCCACCTTCCGGGTGCTGCGGGACCGGTTGAGCCACGAAGTCGAACGGAGCAAGCGCAGCGAGGAAGGGTTCGCGGTCATGTTCATCGACCTCGATCGCTTCAAGCAGCTGAACGATCGATTCGGGCACGAGGCCGGCAACGAAGTCCTGAAGGCGGTGGCGGCGGAAATCCGGAGCGCGGTACGTGCCTCGGACCTCGCCGCCCGGTACGGCGGCGACGAGTTTGTCGTCATCCTGACCCGCACCGACCTGCATGGCGCCCGCCGGGTGGCGGAGGCGCTGCGGGCCGGCATCGAGGGGGTCGGGCGCCGGTTGGGTTATGAGGTCGGTGTGGTGACGGTCAGCATCGGGCTCGCGGAGTTCGACCCGGCGAGCCCCAGCGAGGGAGACCTCCTGGTCACCGCCGACCGCGCCTTGTATCACGCGAAGTCCACGGGCCGGAACGCCGTGGCCAATGAAGGGGCCGCCTGAGGGCGGCTGTTGCCCCCACAGGCATTCAGCGACAGGAACCGAGAATGGCGTTCAATTCCGCAAGGCAGTCCGATGCCGGCTTCCAGGCCGCGCGCACCACGCCGAGTGGTGGGCCCGGCAGTGAAGCGCCCGATCCCTGGGGTGTGCGCCGGGCGGAAAATCTCCTGACCACGCTGGAGGGCATCCTCTCCGCGCGGGTCGTCACCACGCCGCTGGGCGAGGTGAGCGAGGTGCATATCCTGGCCCAGTCGGGGCTCGCGCCGAAGCAGCTGGTGCGGAACGTCGAGTCGGCGCTCCTGGCGCAGCTCGGCCTCCGGGTGGATCACCGCAAGATCAGCATCGCGCAGACGGCGGATGTGAAGCCGATCGAGGCGCTCGACAAGGAGGCGGTGCGGAGCCAGGCGCTCCACCGGGCCATCCTGTTCGAGGACCTGACGGTGGTGCCGGGCAAGCGGGCGCACCGGGTCACGCTCAGCGTGAGCCTCAGCTTCCTGGGGCGGACGGAGACGGCGGAAGAGGAGAGCAGTGACACGCCGCGGAGCCGCGTGGAGGCGGCGGCCCGGGCCACGGTCATGGTGCTCGACCGATTGCTGGAGGACTCGTCGGTGGCGCTGGAGGGGGCCAAGATCGTCCCCGCCTTCGACCGGGACTTCGTGTTCGTGGCGGTGCAGGGGTTGGGCGGGCGCGAGTCGCTCGTGCTGACCGGCAGCGCGCAGATCAAGGAAAGCGCCGAGCGGGCCGCGGTCTTCGCGGTGCTCGACGCGACCAACCGATGGACGGAACTCCGCCGGCCGCGATAGGCGCGGGCGGCGCTTCTAACCAACTCGAGCGGAGGGAACAAAGCGAGGTAGGGGGTCGGGTCTTCAAAGAGACAGCGGAGACTAGCGGACTACAGAGCGGAGCGTCTGGTAGGCCATAGCGAGGCCAACCACTTCCCGAGTCATTGATGTACTCGAAGGGAGGTGACGCTCATGTTGAGGATTTCTTGGTTCTCCGCCGCTGTAACATTCGTGGCAAACCTGTTCCTGGCCGAAGGCCAGGATTGGGACTAATTAGTCCCTGACGCCTCGACCCCCCACCGAGCTGTTCCAGTCCATGAGATCAACGACCAGGACCAACGTCTTCATCGCGTTTACCGCACTCCTCGCTTTGGCGCTGGGTGTGGTGGCTTGGCAGCATCGCCAACCCTCGCCGGGGCTCTGGCCACTTCTGAGCTTCATCTTCATGGCGTTCTTGGTTGAGCAAAGCTCTACACAGTTGAAGGTTGCTGCACGCGGTTCGACTTCATTTGTGATGCATATGTCGGCCGGGTTGTTGTTTGGTGGATTCTGGGGAGGTGTGATTGCTGCGGCCTCGACTGCTTTAGGCCAGCTTGCACGTGGTAATCGGCCGGAGAAGTTGGTGTTCAACATTTCGCAGCGTGCGGTTTCCGTCCTGATGGCGATGTTGATTTACCGCCTGCTCGGAGGCGGACTCCCACCAGCCTATATGCAGGTAGTAGGCAGCGTTGAGTCGATTGCCCTCCAACGGGATTTCTTCCTCTTCTTCGCCTACGCCGCGAGCTATTTTGTAATCAATTCGATGGCAGTGAGCGCGGTAGTGGCGCTCAGCGCCGAGCGTTCCTTCCGCGATGTCTGGAGCCTGAATACCCGCGGGGTCATCGGTTATGACCTCGGCGCAAGCGCTATTGCACTGCTTCTTGCCTGGCTCTATGCCTGGTTCCAGGCCACGTGGGAACTTGGCTCGATCGGGCTGGTGCTCGTCGTTATCCCAATCGTCGCGGTCCGCCACGTGTACGGCCTTTATCACCAGCTGCAGGAAAGCGGGCAGGAACTCCTTCAGGTGATGGTCAAGGCCATCGAAGCCCGTGACCCCTACACCTCCGGGCACTCCCTCCGCGTAAGCCAGCTCTCGAGGCTCATCGCACTCGAGATGGGGCTCCAGATCCGCGACGTGGAACAGGTGCACACCGCCGCGCTGCTGCACGACGTCGGCAAGATCCACGAGGAGTTCGCGCCGCTGCTGCGGAAGGAAGACCGCCTCACCGCCGACGAGACGGCGCTGATGCAGACCCACTCCGCCCGGAGCGCCGAGCTGGTGGGGATCATCTCGAAGTTTCGCGGGTTCATCCAGGAATCGGTGCGGCATCACCACGAACGGTGGGACGGCAAGGGGTACCCGACCGGCCTCTCGGGCCACGAGATCCCGCTCGCCTCCCGGATCATCCTGGTGGCCGATACCATCGACGCCATGACCACCGACCGCCCCTACCGGAAGCGGCTGCCCCTCGATGTGGTGATTGCCGAACTGCAGAAGTGCCGCGGGAGCCAGTTCGACCCCGACGTGGTCGAGCGCGTCGTGACATCGGTCGCGGTGCGCAGGCTGATCACCGTGGGGGTCGAATCATCGCCAATGCCGGCGACGGTCGTCGTGAGCGATCCTGGCGCCGGCGATCGGTCTGGCTGGGCCAAGAAGTCGTTTTGGAAGGGGCGGACGGCTTAGCGCAATTTCATGGGAATCGGGGCCGGCCGCTATAGGTCGAGCATCCCCATGTTATTGAGTTCATTTGTGATAGAGATTGGGAGGCTTGCAAGTCGACGCCACATTTCCTCCCGCTCAGGCTCTTGGATCCCGCCCGTCTTGCTGTCCAGCCACACCTTTGCATTCAGCACCTCTGCTCGGTCGATTCGATCAAGCCGCGCCTCTCGTGCGAGCAAGGTTGCCAACGAGGAGCGCACCCCCTCCAACTCCAGCTTTCCTGCGCCGGCTAGGCGCCCTGCCCAACGGGCATAGGGGCCAGCCAGAGAAAGCGATTGAATTTCTCGGAGGTCCTGCCTGAAGGCCTTACCCGCCGCATCAATCGCTTCCCGAGTTCTACCCATAATTGCTAAGACATCCGCGGCACGCAGGTACCACATTTGGTGAAGCCAGGGCTGGCTGGTCATCTTAATTGCGGCCGTCCCACTATTGATGGCAGCGAGGGCGCCCTTGACGTCTCCGCGGACTGCGAAGGCGTGGGCGCGAACATAGTGGAGCTTCTGTTCCAGTACTTGGTCTTTCAGTCCTGATCGCTTCTCAAGCGGCCCGGGCGGCCCACGCGATTTGTGCGTCTGAGTTCCCGAGTCGCGAATGACAGAGCGCAATATTGGCGGCGAACAGCCTCAGTCTTCGCTCTTCACCCATCTCACGAGCGACCCGAACTCCCAGTTCGCCTGATGCGATTGCCTGCTCGTATTCCCCGAGCGCGCCATGGATGGCACATACCCCGAGCAGTAGAGTGAGGTACACGGAGTTCTTGATGTTGTTCGCTTCGAGCTCACCGACAATACCGTTGATTGTCTCAAGGCTGCGTGACTGTTCGCCGGAAAAGTATAGACAGAATGCCATGCCAAGCGCATACTCGCCCCTGTCCTCGAGTGTCAGCGAAGGAGGGGTTTCGCTGCTCAGCTGTTGGTGAACTGCTTCTAGGAGATCTACGTCCGGGTTCTCGCGGAATAAGCTTGCTGCGATCCAAAGGGCTCGGAGCCTTGTGTTGGCGTCCTCAGCCTCCTCGGATTCGCGAAGGAGGGACATGCCGATTGACCGGCCTCGCTGGGCTGTGTACCCGCCGAATGACGTGCTGGCATGCAATCGAAGCACATTCCGTCTTGAAATCACCGCGTGCCGTGAATTGTCGCTGACTGCGTCAAGAAAGGGCACAGACTCCTGCATCCGTCCTTGCTCCAGCAGTGCCTCGCCGATCAGGAGCAACGCCTCGCTCCGATCTGGCTCCTTAAGCCGGTCCATCGCTGTCGTAAGCCCCCGCTCGGCTTCATGTGGTGCCCCTCCCCTCATCGACTCCCGCGCGCCACGGAGCAGGTAGGGTGTCGCCTCGTCTGGTCTGCCGGCGCGGATCAGGTGCCAGGCGATCTCCAACCCAGGAATCTTTCCTCCATTTTCCTCGGTCTCGAGGAGGCGGGACACGACTTCGCCATGCAGAGCTGTGCGCATCGGCTTCGGAATACCGAGGTAGGCGTGTCCTCGCGTCAGTTCGTTGACGAACTCCAGCTGTTCTTCCGTCTCGCGCAGGAGGCGGGCGGATCGCAGCGCCTCCATCGCCTGTCCGGTCGTGCCGATACCGAGGTCCACGATCTTGTACATCGAAAAGTCATTGAGTCTTGGCCCCAATACCGCGGCAAGCTGCAACGCGAGACGTGTGGAGGCATCCAGTCCCTCGCAGATCCGGTCGAGGGCCATTCGGTAGGCATCTTCGGGAGGCGACCGCTGTCCCAGTTCTTCCCGCATCGCCGGCACTGCCAGCGCCAGGCTGCTCTCACCGCTGCTGATCCACTCGCTCACGAATAGTTCCAGCGCCATTGGATACCCGCCTGCCGCACGCAACATGGCGTCGCGGATCGATTTCCCAGGATCGAGGCCATCCGCTGTCAGGCTGTCGAGCATCTCCGCCGCCTCGTCCGGCGCCATCGGTCGGCACCTCGAGCGAGACGAAGCCCAGGCGACTGTGACTCTCCCGGAGCCGGGCGATGTTCGGAGATTCATTGGCGCCCGAGGGCCGAGCTGCCAGCGCGATCATGACCCGCCCGGACTCGAAACGACGGGCGAGGAGGTGTATGACGGAGAGGCTGGCATCGTCCGCCATGTGAAAGTCGTCCACGACCAGCATGACCGCCGTCTCTTCCGCGATGGTGCGGAGTAGCGCCTCCATCGCGTCGGTGATGCGGATGCGAAACGACTCTCCTTGGAGCTGCAAAGCCGCTGGCAGGTTGGGGAACTGCTCCCGGAGGGCCGGGACGGCCTGGGCGAGGTCGGCCAGCGACTGGGGTGAAGTCGCCATTGCCTCGGGCCGCTCGAGCAGGCCACGCACCAGCGCGCCCAGGGCGGCGTACGGGATTTCCCGCTCAAGTTCGTAGCATTGAACCCGGCTGGTCACGGCTCCATCCAAGCTGGCCGCCATCATCAGCCGCTGGACCAGAGTGCTCTTGCCGATTCCGGATTCACCGAGCACCAGTGCATGGGTCGGCTCGCCGCGCGTCGTCCGCTCCCACGCTTCATACAGGGTCTGGTACTCGGTGGTCCGGCCGATGAAGGTGCGATCGCGCCACTGCTCGGTTGGGACTCGTGGTCGGTTGCCGTCGCCGCCTCCCTCCAGCGTTCCGCGCCGGAGCCGTTTGGCCATCGCCTCCAGTTGCTCCGAAGGCTGCGCGCGTAATTCGGTCTCGAGCGATTGCTTCCAGGTCTCGAATGCTTGCAGCGCACCGATCCGATCACCGGCGAACGCCCGCGCCTCGATCCGGGCCCGGATCGCCGCTTCGCTAAGTGCATTGTGGCGCAGTGTTCGCTCGGCGAGCGGTTCGATGCCAATGAAGTCACCAGTGCGGCGGCAATGATCCATCTGGCGGACCAGCGCCGCTTCGATCAGAGGGCCAGAGCCTGGCGCGCTGCTGGTCGCGCCAGTGATTGAACGGGGGCGCGTCGGGGATCTCGAAGTCCTCGAGGAATGCGTCGACCTCGAGGGCTGGGAGGAATTCGGTTTCGAGCACGTCGCCCCGCCGCAGCCGGTCCAGGTCACAGTCGAGCTGGACGGTGGTTCGCAGGGTGTACGCGTTGCCAGGAAATGCTTTGGGCCCGACACGGTTGCGGAGCCCCCACAGCGCCGTCCCCATCGAGTGCCGTGCCTCTTTAATCCCTACGTTGGACCAGAGGAGGTCGGCGAGTCGGTCCCGGCGGACGGGCGTGCGCCCTTCAAGAACGAGGTAGATCATGAGAGCGAGCTGTTTCTGGGTCCTGAGGCGGATCGGCGTACCGCTGGCATCGAGCAGTGCCGGCTGGCCGAGGCAGCGCAAATATGCTGGGTTGCCCATGATAGGCTCCGGTAGCGTGATGCGGCTACAATGGGATCGCGTGATCAACGGGGAATCAACAGCGAAACGGCGGCATGTTGACAGATTGTAATGTTCCCGATGCACCTGATTTGTCCAGATCCTCCTCCCACCCTGACAAATCCATATCCTGCAATGCCTTGCAATAGTGCCCCGGCCCCGATGTTGCGGCTCATTCCCCCGATTCGGTAAATTGTCCCGCGTTTGTGACTCGGCGCACCATCTGTCGGGCCTCATTTGGAGGAGTTCCATGCGAAATACATCCCGCCTGCTGACCGGCGCCATCCTGGCCGCCACCGTCGGCCTCGGCGCCTGCAGCGATTCGTCCGGCCCCAGCACCACCCCCCTCTCGGCCGCGAATGCCGCCGAGGTGGGCGACGCCGTCGCCAGTTCCGCCGACCTGGCCATCGCCGCCGTCAACCCGATCGTGCCGGTCTTCGCCGGCGGCTTCCCCCTCTTCTCCACCGGCGGCCGCTCCCTCGGCGGCGGGCTCACCTTTGCGCCCCCCGCCTCCCCGCCGGAGAACTGCCCCAGCGCCAGTGACCTGACCGACACCGACGGCGACGGGGTGCCCGACAACGCCGTCTGGACCTTCAGCTCCGCCGATTGCACCGAGACCGACATCGAGGGCAACCGCAGCGTGGTGACCGGCAGCGTGACCATCGCCGATCCGGGGCTGACCCCCGGCTACGACCTCGGCCTCAACGCCCTCACCATGCAGTACTTCGAGAGCGGCGCCTCCACCGCCACCCTCAAGCTGGTGATGGACGGCGACTGGTCGCTCCGCGCCACCAGCGCGGCCATCGCCGCCGGCGCAGGACTACACCTACGCCCTCACCGTGCAGGGCGAGCGCGTGACCCTCACCAACGACCTGGCGGTGGATTTCACCGCCGCCAGCGGCAGCAATATTTCGTGGGGAGTGCCGCTGCCCAACGGCACGCTCGAGGTCAACGGCGCCTGGCGCGTCGCGTCCAGCCGGGAGACCTACGCGCTGACGCTCACCACCGTCACCCCGCTCGCGTACGACGCCGCGTGTGAGGGGATCACGGGCGGCGTGCTCGATGCCCACGGTACCGGCGGCACCGTCCGAGTCACCTGGACCGACTGCTACACCTACACGGCGACGTTTATCGCGGACTGATCCGCGGTCCGTTCGCATGCAACGAGGCCCGGCCGGGGGATTCCCCGACCGGGCCCTTGCTATCCCCGCCTCGCTGCCGGGTGGGCTTACGCCCACCCCTATCGGGACCCCGCTCTAGGCTGAGATCCAGGCCCGCGAATCCAAGAGCTCCCGCACCACATCCTCGCTGGTCCGGTCCGCCGCCTCGGCGGCGAAATTGGTGACCACCCGGTGCCGCAGCACCGTCATCGCCACCGACCGCACGTCGTCGAGGTCCGCCATCGGGCGCCCCGCCAGCGCCGCCCGCGCCTTGGCGCCGAGCACCAGGTACTGCGACGCCCGGGGACCCGCCCCCCACTCGACGTACTCCCGGATCAGCGCCGGCGCCCCCGCCTCGTTGGGCCGGGTCATCCGCGCCAGCGTCACCGCCGACTGAATCAGCTGCTTCGACACCGGGATCCGCCGCACCAGCGCCTGCATGGCCAGGAGCTGCTTCCCGTCGAACACCGACTCCAGCGCCGCCCCGCGGCTGCCGGTCGTCTGCTCGACGATCGCCTCCTCCTCCGACTGCGACGGATAGCCCACCCGCAACTCGAACATGAAGCGGTCGAGCTGCGCCTCGGGGAGGGGGTAGGTCCCCTCCTGCTCGATCGGGTTCTGGGTGGCCAGCACGAAGAACGGTTCCGGGAGCGCATAGGTCTGCCCACCCACCGTCACCTGGTGTTCCTGCATCGCCTGGAGCAGCGCGGCCTGCGTCTTCGGCGGGGTCCGGTTGATCTCGTCGGCCAGCACCACGTTCGCGAAGACCGGCCCCTTCACGAACCGGAAGGCCCGCTTGCCGGTCGTCAGGTCCTCCTCGATGATCTCGGTGCCGGTGATGTCGCTCGGCATCAGGTCGGGGGTGAACTGCACCCGCTGAAACGAGAGCGCGAGCGCCTCGGCCACCGTGTGCACCATCATCGTCTTGGCGAGGCCGGGGACGCCGATCAGGAGGGCGTGGCCCCCCGCCAGGATGGCGGCGAGGATTCCCTCGACCGCCTCCTCCTGGCCCGACGATCCGGCGCGCCACCTGCGCGCGGAGGCGCGTGGCGGCCGCGGCCAGCTGCTGGAGTTGTTCGACGTCGGAGGGTGTGGTGCTGGTGACGGTCATGTCCACTCGCGATCAGGGTCTGGTGGCGCTACGGGGCGCCGGCCGAGAAAGTTGCACCTACTTGGTGGGGGCGTAGGCGTACTGGGAGGCCATGCACACCCACTGGCCGTCGGCGGTGCGGACCCAGGTGTCGGTCCAGACCACGTGGACCAGGAGGCTGGCCCCGTCGCTCCCGGTGGTCATCAGGTTGGCCTCGCCGAGGTGGACGGCGGTCTGGCCGTAGACGAGGACCTGGTAGTCCGGGTCAGGCACCGGCGCAAAGGTCGTCACGCCGCGCTTGAGCTCCTTGAGGTACTTGGCCCGGTCGAGCCGGCTGCCGTCGGCGTTGGTCATCACGAAGTCGGGGCGCCATGAAGGTCTCCACCGCGGCCCAGTTGCCCAGCGAAATGGCGGTCCGCCACTGGACCTCCCGGTCGTGGATGCCCTTGCTGACGGCGGCATCGGACTGGGCCGCCAGCGGCAGGCCGGCAAGGCAGAGGAGGAGGGTCGCGCAGAGGGTCCGGATCATGGGTGCCTCGGTCGGAGAAGCGCGGCCTCGGGGAGGCCGGGAATGGCGGGAATCTAATGCCGGTGGAGAGGGAAAGTTGCTTGCGCTTTTTTTCACAAGCCGCTAATTTCCCGCCCGATGAAGGAGCCCTCGGGGTCCTCCCGCGAGCTCGGGGGAGGGTACAGGTACGTCTCCCTCGGCTTCACCTTTGCCGGCGGGATCATCCTCTTCATGGGGATGGGCTTCCTGCTGGACCGGTGGCTCGGCTGGATGCCGTTCCTGACGGTGGCGGGGACCCTGGCCGGCGCGGTGCTGAGCTTCCTGAACGTGTACTGGAGGCTGCAGGCGGATGAGCGGCAGTACGACGCCGACCACCCCCACGGCACGGGCGAGCAAGAAGGACGGCACGGAGTCGTGAAGCACCTCGCAGCCGGCCTGGCGCTGACGGCGGTGGTGACCGCGCTCCTGGTCTGGGGTTTCGGCGACGCGGCGTTCCTTCCCGGAGTCGTCTTTGGCCTGGTAGCGACGGCCATCCAGCTGGCCGCGGGGGTCTTCCTCCGGCGTGCGGCGGGAAAGCCGTTCGAGCAGATGTTGAAGGCGTGGGGGATGGGGATGGGGTTGCGGGTGCTCGGGATGTTTCTCTTCCTGGGCGCGGTCCTCGCTGACCGGACGCTCTTTCCCCCGATCCCGACGGCATTGGCGTTCATAGGGGTGCTCATTCCCCTCATGTTCTCGGACATACGGACGATACGATGATGGTTGGCCAGGGTCCCAATATCGGCGAGATGGTGCTCCACCACACGGCGGACGCGTGGACCATCGACCTGTTCCCGTTCGGTGAGATCCACCTGCCGCGCTGGGCCGATATCCACATCGGGTCGATGACCATCAACCTGTCGCCGACCAAGCACGTGGTGTACCTCGCCATCGCCGCCGCTGCCTCGTCTTCCTGACCATGTGGCTGGCCGGGCGTTCGCTCCGGCGCCAGCAGGCGGGACAGAAGGCCCCGAAGGGGTTCGCGGCGGGCATGGAGGGGATGGTCCTCTTCGTCCGGAACGACATTGCCATCGCCAACATCGGCGAGAACGGCGCCAAGTTCGCGCCGCTCGTGATGACGCTCTTCTTCTTCATCCTCTTCGCCAACCTCCTCGGCCTCCTGCCGTGGGGCGCGTCGCCCACCGGCAACCTGGCGGTGACGGCCGCGCTGGCGCTCCTCGTCTTCCTGACGGTGGAGATCGGCGGGATGATCCAGCTCGGTGTCCGCGGCTACCTCGGGACGATCTTTCCCCACCCTCCCGGCATGCACGGCCCGGGCGCGGTGGCATTCTCGCTCTTCATGGCCCCGATCGAGATCCTGGGCAAGCTGGTCAAGCCCTTTGCGCTGGCGGTCCGACTCTTCGGCAACATGACGGCAGGCCACTTCGTGATCCTGTCGCTGTTCGGCATCATCTTCCTCTTCGGCGACATCCAGGGCTGGAACTGGGCCATCGGCGGCGTCACTGCGCTGGCGGTGGTCGGCGTGATGATGCTGGAGTTGTTCGTGGCGTTCTTGCAGGCGTACGTGTTTGCGCTGTTGTCCGCGGTCTTCATCGGGATGATGCAGCACGAGCACTAGGAGCAGTCGTGGGACCCCGGCGCCGCGCGCTGCCGCCGCCGGGATGACAGGTAGTCCGCCGAACGGCGGACGATGCGCCCGCTGACTCCATCGGGAGTCGATGGCGGGCCGCCGAGAAGGGCCGCGCTGGAGACGCGGTACCGGACCGGGTGGCGCAACGACCAGACATCTCCACTCTTGAACAGGACTGACCGACATGTACCTCCTCAATCTCGTGCAGGACGCGATGGGCCCGACCGGCGCCGACATGGTGGCCGCCGCCAAGAACTCCTACTCGCTCCTCGGCGCCGGTCTCGGCATCGGCCTCGCCATCATCGGCGCCGGCCTCGGCCTCGGCCGCATCGGTGGTCAGGCCGCCGAAGCGATTGCCCGTCAGCCCGAAGCGGCCGGCGAAATCCGTGGCGCGGCTATCGTCATCGCGGTGCTCCTCGAAGGCGCCACGATCATCGCGCTGGTGTTCGCCCTGCTCTTCAAGCTCATCTAAGGCGGCACAATGCTCTTCGCGTTGCTTGCGTCATCCGAGGGCGCCACGGGAGCCCCGATGTCACCCTTCGAGGTGAACTTCGGGCTCTTCTTCTGGACCTGGATCGTGTTTGGCATGCTCTTCTTCCTGCTGAAGAAGTATGCCTGGCCCGCGATCCTCAGCATGACCGAGCAGCGCGAGGAGGCCATCCGTCGCCACTTGGAGGAGGCGGAGCAGGCGCACGAGAAGGCCACGGCGTTGCTGGCCGAGCAGCAGAAGCTGCTCGCGGAGTCGCGCACGCAGGCGCAGGCCATTCTCGCCGAGGCCAAGTCGGCCTCGGAGCGGGAGCGGGCGGCGGCGGTGCTGAAGACGCGCGAAGAGCAGGACCAGCTCCTCGCCCGTGCCCGCCGTGAAATCGCGGCGGAAGGGGAAAAGGCCCGGCAGGAACTCCGCCGCGAGGCGGTGGATCTCTCGCTGGCCGCCGCGTCCAAGCTCATCGGTGAGCGGCTCGACGCCGACGCCGACAAGAAGATCGTCCTGGACTTCCTGGGCACTCTGGAGTCATCGCATTGAGGTACGAAGCGATCGCCCGCAACTACGCCGAGGCGCTGTTCGCGCTCGGTGAGCAGGAGGGGGAGAGCGAGCGGTACGGCGTTCTCCTCGAGGCGCTCGCGTCGGCCGTCACCGGCACGCCACGGGTGCTGGCGGTGATGATGTCGCCGCGGGTGCCGAAGGCGGTCAAGGCGCAGCTGCTGGCCGACGCGCTGCCGGACGCGCCGAAACCGTTCGTGCTCTTCCTCCAGGCGCTGGTCAAGCGCAGCCGGCAGGGACTGCTGGACGAGATCGCCCAGCTGTACGGGGCGATGGTGGATGAAAAGCTCAATCGGGTGAAGGTGGGCGTGACGCTCGCGCACGAGGCGGACAGCGCACTGCAGAAGCAGATCGCGGCGAGCCTCACCGAGGCGCTCGGCAAGGAGGCGCTGGTCGGCTTCGCGACCGATCCGGCTATCCTGGGCGGCACCGTGGTCCGCGTGGGCAACCGGGTGCACGACGGGTCGCTTCGCCGCAAGCTGATCATGCTCCGGCGGCAATTGCTCAACCGATAGGCCATTCTGTCATTGCGAGGAGGCCCCCGCGGGGCCGACGAAGCAATCTTGGGCCAACGCGTGGCGCAACGGGTCCATCCGGAAGGGTGGACCCGTTCTTTTTGTTTGAGCCCCACCACGTGGGCTTCGAGCCGGGGGGTGGGCATCCAGCTGGGGGCGGGCATACGCCCGCCCCTTCCACAGCGAAGGCGACGAATTCGTGGGCGTAGAATGGGCCCTTGATCAGGCAATCGGATGACGGCGACGGGTATTGAGATCGTTAGGGTGTCGCAGCGGAGGCACCTTGTCCGAGATCCATCGTACGAGTTGGAGTTCACCTCGTCTGGGCCACCGAAGAACCGAGAGCCGTGCCTGGGGCCAGCGACTTCGGCGCCAGGTGATCCTCGTGCTTGCTGACATCACGAAGCGGAAGCGCTGCCGACCGATCGTCGATCAATGGATGGCTGGATCACATCCATCTCTACGCGGGGATTTCCCCGGATATTGCCCTTTCCCGGCTGGTGGCATCTCTCAAGTCCAATTCGAGTCGCTGGATCAGGACTGAACATCCCGAGCCTGCCCGATTTCCAATGGCAGCGCGGCTTCTGGGCCTACAGCGTCGATCCTCGCGACGACGCGAACCTTCGCGCCTACATCCGATCCCAGGAAGAGATCCACACCCAACGATGCCGCGCCTGCCCCAGAAATGATGCATGGGTCTGCACCCTGACCGCGCCTGACTCATCGGCATTGCGGCTTCGCTTTGGATGGGGTGGGCATACGCCCACCCCATTTCGCGATCGCGGCATCATGCCCACCCCTATCCGCGCATGGGTGCCATCGCCCATGACCACACCCGACGCGCGATGCCTCGCTCCGCCCCCCCCGCAGTTCCCGCATCCCCATGCCGTGACTAGTTTTGGGCAGTCCCTGCCGCCTTCGATCTCATCCCGGAATCCACCATGCTTCTCGCGCTCCTGACGCTCGCCACCCTCCAGCAGGCTACCCCCGGTACCGGCCCCACGCCGTACTGGCAGCAGTTCGTAGCCTACGAGATCGATGCCTCCCTCGACGAAGCGAGCGGCGTGCTGTCGGGGCGCCAGCAGCTGCTCTACCGCAACAATTCTCCGGACACCCTCCGGCAGATCAGCTTCCATCTCTACCTGAACGCCTTCCGCCCCGGCAGCCGGTGGTCGGACGCCGATTCGCTCGAGAACACCCGTCGCTTCAACGACCTCAAGGACCCGAATTACGGATTCAACCACGTCCGGAATGTGCGGATCATGGGACAGTCCGTCGAGGCGATCTATCCCTTCGCCCCCGACAGCACGGTCGTGCGCTTCATGCTCCCGACGCCGCTCGCGCCGGGGGATTCGCTGCTCGCGGATATGGACTGGGACGCGCGGCCCTCCATTCCGCCGCGGCGGCAGGGCCGCCGGGGGCGGTCCTTCGACTTTGCCCAGTGGTACCCGCGCGTCGTGACCTATGATGAGTTCGGCTGGGAGGAGCATCCGCTCTACCCGGCCGGGGAGTTCTACGGGGAGTTCGGCACCTTCCTCGTGCGGCTCGACGTCGCCGAGGATCAGGTCGTCGGCGCCACCGGCGTGCCGGTCTGCGGGGACCCGGGCTGGGCCCGCGCCAATCGGCAGCCGGGTCGGCCGATTGAGTACCGCCGGGACTTCTACGGCGATCCCTCCCGGTTCGCCTGCGCGACCGCCGCTTCCGCCGGCCGAAAGGTCGTCACCTGGTATGCCGCCGACGTGCATCACTTCGCGATGTCCCTCAACCCCGACTACCGCTATGAGGGTGGGCGGTGGGGTGGAGTGGCGGTGCACGTGCTCTACCAGCCCGGCGACGAGGAGAGCTGGGGCGGTGGGGTCGCCGTGCAGCGCACGGAGATTGCGCTCGCCTGGCTGAACCAGACCTTCGGCGCATTCCCCTGGCCGCAGATCACCAACGTCCATCGGATCGAGGGGGGCGGCACCGAGTTCCCGATGATGATCATGGACGGATCGGCGTCCGAGGGGCTGATCGTCCACGAGCTGGGGCACAACTACGTGATGGGGATCCTGGCCAACAACGAGTGGCGCGAAGGGTGGCTCGACGAGGGGTTCACCTCCTACCAGGAAGGTCTCTACGCCGAGGCCACCGGAGGGGGTTCCGGCATCGGTGGGACGGAGCAGTTCCTCCTCGGCATGCAGCTCGATGGGTATGCCGAACCCTACAGCATGGTCAGCAACGACTACCGGGACTTCTTTACCTACAGCATGAGCATCTATTCCGGCGGCGAGCTCTTCCTTCGCCGGCTCCAGTATGTCGTGGGCGACTCGACGATGCAGGCGATTCTCCGTCGCTACTACGACCAGTGGAAGCTGAAGCATGTGAATGAAGACCGCTTCCGGGCGGTCGCCGAGGAAACGTCCCAGCAGAATCTCGGCGCCTTCTTCGCGCAGCAGCTGCACGGCGTGGACCTGACGGACTACGCCGTGGGGCGCACCAGCCGCACCCAGACCGCCGACGGCGGCTGGGTGACGCGGGTTGAGGTCGTCCGGAAGGCGCCACGACAGATTCCAGTCGAGGTCCAGGTCACGGCGGAGTCTGACACCGTCACCGTTCGGTCCGCGGGCGTTGCGGAGCGGGAATGGGTGGTCGTGCAGACCAGGAGCCGGCCCACCGGCGTCACCCTCGACCCGTGGGTCCAGACCGGCGACTGGAACTTCCTGAACAACCACAAGTCGTTTGGCCTCTTCTCCAACGCCGGTCGAACCGAGCCGTACCTCGACACCTATTTCTCGACGAAGGCGGCACGTGACCACAGGACCCTGGGCCTGGCGCCGGAGGCGTGGTACAACGACGCCGGTGGCGTGACCCTTGGCCTCCGCGCCCGCTCAGACTATTTGGGGCGCTTCGATCAGAATGTGCTCTCGATCACCGGCGGCACCGGGTGGGGCGCCGACGACCCCGTCACCAACATCGACGTCTTTGCGCGGATCAAGAATCCGACGGCGCTCCGGTCCCCCAACATGACCCAGGTGTTCGAGGGGTACTCCATGGAAGGGCGGGCCGGCGCGACGGTCATCCTCGAAAAGAAGCGCCGCGATCACCGGACCTTCGGGCCCACCGTCACCAAGGGGATCGCGCTCCGGTGGGTCGCGACCACCGACACGGCGTTCCTCGACCCGGGGTACTACCAGAACGCCGGTACGGGTGAGGTCACGGTGTACGGCGGCGTGAGCAACCGGTCGGGTCCCTGGCAGCTGGGCGTCAATGCCTCGCTCGGCGGCGGCATCATGTACGACAACGAGGGGCCGGGCATCACCACCAACGATCGGTACGACGCGCAAGGCTATTTCCGGGGCTTCCTTGTGGCCACCGCCCGGCGCGCCTTCGACAAGACCTCGGTCGCGCTCCGCGGATATGCGGGTGCCGCGCTCGCCAACGATCCCGTCGTCAAGCAGCGGCAGATCTATCTGGCCGGCGCCGACCCCTACGAGCAGCTCTACAATCCCTTCCTTCGCTCGGAGGGCGCGCTGCTGGTCCGGCCCGGCGTCTACTACCAGACCCCCGGCGGCGCCAACCTGCGCGGGTTCGACCCGCACACCAGCTCCCGGCAGGCGTACGGCCTCAACCTGCAGGTCGAGCGCACGCTCCTCACGCGCCGAGGGGCCAGACTCTTCAGCACGGTCACCGTGAGCCTCTGGGGCGACGCGGCGCTGGCCGATCCACCGAGTGGCACGGAAGCCTACGGTGCCCTGCGCGGCTTCTATGATGCGGGTCTCGGCGTAAGTGCTTCGCACCGGATCGGGCAGACCTCCTTCGTGACGCGCTTCGACGTGCCGCTCTTCGTGAGCCAGGCCTCGCTGGCGCAGGATACCAACCCGGCCGACGAGGTCGGGTTCCGCTGGCTGTTCAGCTTCGCGCCGGCGCTGTAGAGAACTTCTGTCATTGCGAGGCCACAAAGTGGCCGAAGCAATCTCGATGATCGACGACGGAGATTGCTTCGTCGGCCCCTCGCGGGACCTCCTCGCAATGACAGAAGGTGGGTGCGCTAGGTAGACTTCCGGTATGACGGGACCCTGGGATCGTGGCGACGGCGACCGGCGTGAGTTCTTCCGCGGGCTGGTCGGGGACTGGATCGACGGCATCGTCAAGAAGACCGAGGAGACGGTGGTGCAGAAGCGCTACCACCGTCCGCCGGGCGCGCTGCCGGAGGTCGGGTTTCTCACCGCCTGCACTCGCTGCGGCGACTGTGGCGACGTCTGTCCGCCGCACGCGATCCAGTTTGCGGCGCCCAGCGCCGGCCTCGCCGCCGGGACGCCGTTCTTCGATCCGCGTCTGCAGCCCTGTATCGCCTGCCCGGACATGCCGTGCGCCGCTGCCTGTCCGACGGAGGCGCTCACCGTTCCCGCCGACGGCTGGGCGAGCGTGCAGATCGGCATCCTGGAGCTGCTGCCGGAGCGCTGCATCACCTTTCAGGGCTCCGAGTGCTCGGCCTGTGCCACGGCCTGCCCGATCGGCGCCGAGGCGCTCGCCATCGATGAGGCGGGGCACCCGGTGATTCGTGCCGAGGGGTGTGTGGGGTGCGGTGTCTGCGTGCGCGCGTGCGTCACCGCGCCGTCTTCGTTCAAACTTCGACCTGTGGGGACGTAATGCCGGATGTGCCGTACCGGGTGGACAAGCCGTGGGGCTATGAGCTGATCTGGGCTCGCACCGACCGCTACGTCGGCAAGGTGTTGCATGTGAAGGCGGGGCACGTGCTCAGCCTGCAGTACCACAACAAGAAGGACGAGACGATGCACGTCCTCGCCGGTGAGCTCATCCTGCGGACCAGGCCCGGCGAGGTGCTCGAGGAGCGCGCCTTCCGCGCCGGCGACTCGGTGCACATCCCCGCCGGTCTCATCCACCAGATCGAAGCGGTGGTGGACAGCGATGTGCTCGAGGCCTCCACACCGGAACTCGACGACCTGGTCCGGCTCTCGGACCGCTACGGACGGAGCAGCTGATGCAGGTGATCATTCCGCTGGCAGGGAAGGGGACCCGGCTCAGGCCGCACACCCACCTCGTGCCCAAGCCGATGCTCAAGGTGGCGGGGCGCCCGGTCATGGACTGGGTGATGGATCGGATCGAGGGGCTGGGGGTCACGGAGCTCATCTTCATCACCGGCCACCTGAAGGAGGCGGTGGAGGCCTACTCGAAGGATCGGTACGGCATTCCCTGCCGGTACATCGAGCAGAAGGTCCAGGACGGCACGGCCGGGGCCATCAACCTCGCCCGGCCATTTGTGACCGGTCCGGTGCTGATCATCTTCGTGGACACCGTCTTCGAGGCCGATCTCTCCCTCATCAACCGGACCGATGCCGACGGGATCATCTGGGCCAAGGAGGTGGAGGATTACCAGCGCTTCGGCGTGGTGGTGACCGACGCCGACGGCTTCATGACGCAGATCGTGGAGAAGCCCTCGACCCCGATCTCGAAGCTGGCCAACATCGGCCTCTACTACATTCGCGACGTGGACGCCCTCTGGGCCGGCATCGATGACGTCCTGGCGGCCCCGACCAACAAGGGGGAGTACTACCTGACCGACGCGTTCCAGCGGATGATCGAGCATGGCAGCCGGATCCTGGCCGCCGAGGTCGGTGGCTGGTACGACTGCGGCGCGCCGGGGACGCTGCTCGAGACCAACGGCATCCTGCTCGAGAAGGGCGCCGCGCGCCGCCGGGACTTCCCCGGGGTGGTCATCAGCGATCCCGTCTATATCGAGGACGGCGTGACCATCGAGCGCAGTTCGATCGGCCCGAATGTGTCGATCGAGGCGGGCACCCACATTTCCGACTGCACCATCAGGAACTCGATCATCGGCCGCGATGCCGTCATCTCCACCTCGTCGCTCGATGGCGCCCTCCTCGGAAACCGGGTGAAGGTGACCGGGCTGCGGGGGGACGCCAGTCTCGGCGACGACTGCCAGCTCAACGCACGCTGATCCCGGGCGGAATGGCGCTTGACGCCCCCGCCCAGAAGCGAGAGACTACGACTATGGATCCCAAAGACCTGGTCTACGACTGGAACGCCCGCGACGCCGCCTTCGACTACACCCGGAAGCCGGTGGTCCTGAACGACGAGACGCTGCGCGATGGCCTGCAGAGCCCCTCCGTCATCGACCCGCCGATGGACGTCAAGATTCGGCTCCTCCACCTGATGGCCGACCTCGGTGTCCGCTCCGCGGATATCGGGCTCCCGGGCGCCGGCCCCCGCGTCGTCGCGCAGGTCCGGGCGCTCGCGAAGGAAATCGTCGGGCAGAAGCTCCCCATCGACATGAACTGCGCGGCGCGGACCGTCGTCGCCGACATCGAGCCGATCGTCCGCGTGTCGGAGGAAGTCGGCGTGCCGATCGAGGCCGCCGCCTTCATCGGCAGTTCGAGCATCCGGCAGTACACCGAGGACTGGACGCTCGACAAGATGCTGCGGGTCTCTGAGGAGGCGGTCACCTACGCCGTCAGCAACGGCCTGCCGGTGATGTACGTGACGGAGGATACCACCCGCGCCAAGCCCGAAACGCTCAAGGCGCTGTATGGCGTTGCCATCCGCTGCGGCGCCCGCCGCATCTGCCTGGCCGACACCGTGGGCTTCGCGACGCCCGCCGGCGTGCGGGCGCTGATAAAGTTCGTGCAGGACGAGATCGTGACTCCCTCCGGCGAGGCGGTCAAGATCGACTGGCACGGGCACCGCGATCGCGGCCTGGGCATCGCGAACTGTCTCGCCGCGATCGAAGCGGGCGTCGACCGGGTGCACGGCACCGCCCTCGGCATCGGCGAGCGGGTCGGCAATGCGGAGATGGATCTCCTCATCGTCAACCTCTACCTCCTCGGCCTCCACACCGGAGACCTGTCGAAGCTGAGCGAATACTGTCGGCTCGCTTCCGAGGCCACCGGCATTCCCGTCCCGGCGCAGTACCCTGTCGTGGGTACCGATGCCTTCCGCACCGCCACGGGGGTGCATGCGGCGGCCATTCTGAAGGCACGGAAGAAGGGTGACGAGTGGCTTGCCGACCGGGTCTACTCCTCGGTTCCCGCCGGGGTCTTCGGCTTTCACCAGCGGATCGAGATCTCGCCGGTGTCCGGCCTCTCCAACGTCAAGTGCTGGCTGGAGGAGCACGGCTACGATCCGGAGGATGCCCTGCTCACGGATGCACTCTTTGCGGCCGCCAAGAAGGCCGATCGTGTGCTCGACACCGCGGAATGTGAGCGACTCATCGCGGTGGCCCGGGGACAGAGTGTAGCCGATGCCGTCAGTCACTGACGCGCTCGCCCGGTCCTACCTCGACCTCCGGTGGAACTTCGACCCGGCGGCCGGGACGGCGGCCGGTGACGCCGGCTCCGATCCGCGGCTCGGCACCTTCGACGATGTCAGCGTGCGCCGACAACTCGCCGCCTATCGCGCCATGGCCGGTGCCGTCGAGGAGATGGAAATCGCCGGGCTGCAGGACGAGATCGACCGCACCGCCCTGCTCGACGATATCCGCGTCTCCATCTTCCGGTTCCAGCACGAACGCCCCCATGTCCACGACCCCGCCTTCTGGCTCAAGCACCTGTTCGGAGCCTACCACGGACTGATCGAGCGGGCCGCCGACGAGACGGCGCGGCGCGCGGACGCGGCGCTTGCCAGGCTGCTGGCAACCCCCGAGTTCCTGGCGACGGCCGGCGCCACCCTCCGGAGTCCGCCGCCCGTCATGCTGGGCACGGCGCTGACCATGATCGAGGGCGGCACCGATCTCCCGCAGCTGCTGGCCGCCGAATTTGGGCAGCCGCGTCCCCGCGCTGCACGAGGCGCTGGGTGCGGCGGCACACGAGGCCGCCGCCGCGCTCGCCCATTTCAAGACGACGCTCCGGACCGAACTCCAGACCAATCCCGCCGAGCTCTCCTTTGCCGTCGGCGAGGACGAATTCAACAGGCGCCTCCATCACGAGCACGCCCTGCGCGCCACCGCCCCTGAACTCTGGCGGTATGGCCTGCGACTCGTCGAGGAGACCGGCGCGGAGATGCAGGCCGCGGCGCTGGCGCTCAGCCCCGGCGTGCCGTGGGCTGAAACGGTGCGCCGCCTGCGGGCGGAAGGACTGGATGTCTCGTTGCTCGAGGCATATGCCGACGAGGTCGGCCGCGCGCGGGGCTTCGTGGCGGAGTCGGGAATCGTCGCCCTGCCCACCTCGGAACTCCGGGTGGAGGGCACACCGGCGTACCTGCAGCATTTCCTCCCGGCCGTCTGGTGCGAGCCGCCGAGTCCGGCCGAGCGCGCACGCGGCGGTCGGCTCCTGATCAGCGACGCGAACGGCGGCGCAGTCCACTCGCGGCACGAGACCTGGGCGTGGGCGGCGGCCGAAGCGTGGCCCGGCCACTTCCTCCAGCGGGAGACCGCGGCCAGTCAGCCGTCGCTGGTGCGGCAATACCTCTGGACGCCGCTGACCGTGCGCGGGTGGGCGCTCTATTCAGAGGAACTGCTGGCCGCCGCCGGATTTGCGAGTGGCCCCGAAGCGCGACTGCTCGGCATCGCGCGGCGCCTGCGGGCCGCCGTCCGTGTCATCCTCGACGTCGGGCTGCATACCCGCGGGATGACGCCGACCGAAGGGGTGTCCTACGCCGTGGAGCACCTGGCGGTGGACCGCGAGGAGGCGATGGAGATGGTGCGGCGGGCCAGTGCGCGGCCGACGTACGCGCTGGCCGATGCGGTCGGGCGCCGGGAAATCATCAAGCTGCGCGACTCCTGGCGCGAGCGGGTGGGGCCCGACGCGCCGATCCGTGAATTTCACGATGCCTTGCTCGCCTATGGCGGGCTGCCGGTCTCCCTCGTTCGCTGGGGAATGGGACTCGACGACTAATCCGAGGGAGGCGCGCGCGTGAGAATCACCGTCCTGACGTACGTCGAGGCCAGCGAACGCTCCACCGAGTACGACGTGGTGGTGAACCAGGTGGCGCGGGCCCTCCGACGGCAGGGCCACAAGGTGGCCATCCTCGGGGTCCACGCCGACGTGAAGCGGGTCATCGCCGGACTACAGCGCCGCCGCCCCGATCTCGTGTTCAACATGGTGGAGATGTTCGCCGAGAACATCTTCGGCGACATTGCCATGGAAGGGCTGCTCGACCTCCTCGGCCTCGAATACACCGGCTGCGGTCCCGGCGAATCGTACCTCACGCAGGACAAGGCTCTCTCCAAGAAACTCCTCGCCTTCCACGGTATCCTGTACCCCCGGTTTGCCGTCTTTGCCCGCGACGCCGATTTCGAGACCGGCGGCAATCTGCGCATGCCGCTCTTCGTCAAACCGCTGCGCACCGACGCCTCCATCGGCATCCATCGCAATTCGCTGGTGACCGACATGAAGACGCTGATGCGCCGCGTCGCCACCATTCACGAAGACCTGAATGACTCGGCGCTCGCCGAGGAGTACATCGAGGGGCGGGAGTTCTACGTGGGCGTGCTGGGCAATCACGACCCGATCGCCCTGCCGCCCATCGAGCTCGATTTCTCGGGGCTGCCCGAGGGGGTGCCCCACGTCCTCGACAGCAAGGCGAAGTGGGACGAGAACAGCGCGGCGTACAAGGGCACCAAGTCGGTGCTCGCGGACCTGCCGGACGAGCTCCGCGCCAAGCTGCAGAAGGTCTCGGTCGACGCCTACCGCGCACTCCGGGTGCGCGACTACGGCCGGGTGGACCTCCGGCTCACCGACACCGGCGACATCTATGTGCTGGAGGTGAACGCCAGCTGCTACCTGGCGCGCGACAGCGAGTTCGCCATGGCGGCGGCCGCGGCGGGGATTCCCTATCCCGCGCTGATCCAGCGGATCGTGGACCTGGCCACCGACCGGTACCGGCGCGGCGCAGGGCTGCGGACCCGTATCGAACCGCTCAAGATGCCGCAGCCAAATGGGAAGAAGAGCGGGGAAGCGGGGAAGAAGCCGGCGGACGAGGCCAAGAAGGGCGACGAGGCCCCGAAGAAGACCGCGGACGGCTAGCGCAGATACCACCCTGAATGCACGTAGTTCATGGCCAGCGACGTGACGAGTGTGGTCATCGCGACCGTCACGGCTGGTTCCTCCGACTCATGGTAGGAGAGGTCCAGGCTCTGCGCCCTGGCTGGCCAGGTGGTCGATCAGGACGCGGGTGCGATCGGGGAAGTGCCCGGTCCACCGAAAGACGTTGTCGAGGAGTTCCGGCTCCAGCCGACGGAGGAGCTGTGACGCGGCCCTCGGCTGGATCGGCGTGCCACGATCGGGAAAGATGCTCTTGAGCATCATGTCCAGGTTGAGGCTCAGGCGCGATTTCTTCGGCAGGAGATCGCGATAGAACTTGGCGAGGGAGTACTCGATCTCCCCGACGTCCTCGTCCAACTCGTCGTCCACGACGATCGGTTCCCGATCCAGGAGCGACGCGATCGTCCGCTCGCAGTACTCGAGCTTGGCGAGCGCCACCGGCCGCGCGGCGTACTCGCTGCGCCAGTCCAGCCCCGGGGTGATGAAGACCGCGAATGTCTCGGCCCAATCCTCATCAGGGTGTTTCTGCGCGTACCAGCCCGGCAGGTGCCGGACGTGCTTCCGGCTGAAGGGAATCGGCCGGTAGTCGTCCTCGTAGGGTTCACTCATCGACCCGAACAACTGCTCCCATTCCGGCTGGTCGTAGAGCAGGTAGGCGTAGTTCACCACATGGCCCATCTCGTGGCGCAAATAGCGGAGGATCTCTTCCCGGTCCTGTCCCTCGACATGCCCGGCCCGTTCGGCGTGCATCTCCTCGAGCTCTTCGTGGGCCAGGTAGAATGGAATGGCGATCGCCACCGTCTCGAACGGCACCCCCCACTCGGTGGAGAGGTAGAACCGGGGAGAGAGACGCCGAAACCCGATGGCGTCGAGTTCCTTCCGGAACTCGTTCACGACCGGCTCGAGCCGGGTCCCCTCGATGGTGAGGCCGAGGTCGCGAATCGGCATCGACCAGAGGGTCGACTCGCGAAAGGTGGTTGGGCTGGCCTGAGGGGCGGTCATGGGAAAAAGGTAGTCGCCTCCGGCCAGATGGGGAGGAGGTGCAAACCGAATTACGTACGTTTTTCCGTACAGTAAAGAGATAAAGCACTATATGGCAATGACTTACAGCGGCGCCTGACGACGGCCAGCCATCCGCCCCCCTGCCCCCGGCCCCGCCCCCGCAGCCCTGCCCCCCGCAACGGTCAAGGGTCTCTCCCTCGTCTCGCTGTTCAATGACTTCGCCAGTGAGATGGTCTACCCGCTCCTCCCGGCGTTCATCACCTCGCTGGGTGGCGGGCCGGCGATCCTCGGAGCGCTCGACGGCGCCTCGGACCTGACCTCCGCCGCCCTCAAATGGCTCAGCGGTCGGTGGGCCGACCGGCCGGGATGGCGGAAGCCGTTGATCCTGATCGGGTACGGCACCGCCCTCTTCATCCGGCCCTTCATCGCGCTCGCCGGGGCGGCCTCCACCGTGCTCGGGTTCCGGGTCATCGACCGGGTGGGGAAGGGGCTGCGGACCCCGGCGCGCGATGCGATGATCGCCGATGCCACGCCGGCGCCGCTCCTCGGGCGCGCCTTCGGCTTTCACCGCGGTGCCGACCACTTCGGCGCCGTGCTCGGGTCGGTGGCCGCCTGGTTCCTGCTCAGCCGGGGCGTGGCGGTTCGCGACGTCATCGCCTGGACCTGGCTCCCCGGGCTCGTCGTCATGCTGATCCTGTTCCGGGTGTTGCGGGGTGCGCCGTCGGTCAAGCCATCCGATCCGCTGGCCTCGCCCTCGATCGATGCGACTGGCCGGGTCTTCTGGGGGCCGATGCTGATGCTGGCGGCACTCACCCTCTTCCGTGTACCCGAGGCGCTGCTGCTCCTCCGGCTCCAGGGGCTCGGCGTCCCGGTGGCGACCATCCCCCTGGTCTGGGCCGGCCTGCACGTGGTCCGCAGTGCGGCAGCGTATCCCGGTGGCTGGCTGAGCGACGCGCTCGGCACGCGAGGGACAGTCGCGGTCGGTGGGTTGCTCTTTGCGGCGGTGATGTACCTGATGGGCGGCGCGCTCACCGAGTTGGCTGGCGTCGTCGTCTTCCTGGGGCTCGGCCTGGCGAGCGGACTGCTGGAACCGGCGGAGCGGGCGCTCGTCGCGCAGCTCGCGCCGGTGCGGACAGGGCGGGGATTCGGCGCCTACCACGGTGTCACGGGCCTCGCCGCGCTCCCTGCCGGCTTGCTGTTCGGGTTGGTCTACCAGAATGCCGGCGCCGGTGTCGCGCTCAGGGCCTCCGCGGCGCTGATGGCGGTTACGGCGCTCGGGTGGCTGGTTCTTCGCTCCCCCGGTCGCCGCCCTCCACCACCCCTCCCGACACGATGAACGCCATCACGTCGCTGCTGCTGGCTTCGATCGGGGTCACCTGGTCGCGGGGAAAGAGCAGGACCTGCCCGGCGAAGTTGTAGGACTGGGGCAGGTAGACCGCGACCAGGTCCGTCAGCCCCAGTGAGCCAAGGGACTCCCGCGTCAGGAAGCCCGAGCGCGCGGGCGTTGCCGCCGGGAATGAGCTGCACCACGACCGGCCGATCGAAGCGCTTCTTCTCCCCGACAAACGCGCCGAGGACTTCCTTCAGGGAGTTGTAGAGGAAGCGGACCAGCGGCACCCGCTCCATCGCCTGCTCCACGAGCCCGAAGAGGGAACTCCAGAGGTAAGTGGTGGCGAGGTAGCCAACCAGCGTGATGAGCACGATGGTCGCGATGAACCCTGCGCCATGCCAGGGAAGCCCGAGCCAGCCGTCTACCGCGCGGAAGATGCGCCAGCAGACATAGAGCGTCAGGGCGATCGGTGTCGAGAACAGGAGCCCGTTCACGAAATAGCGGACCAGACGGTTCATCAGCAGCACCTCGTGGGAGAATCACCGTAGCGGGCGGTGACGTACTCGGCATAATACTCACGCTCAGTGGGCACGCCCTCCTCTGGATGGTGCCTGCAGCGGTGCTCGACATACGCCGCGTAATCCGGCATTCCCGCCATGCGCCGCACCGCCTGCAGTCCACGCCGCAGGGCGGCGAGGAGCTCAATTCGCATAGCTGGTCGCCACATACGGCGCCTCCCTGGTGGTGGCGGGCGTCGTCCCCCGCAGGATTCCCAGCCAGACCCGCACCGATGAGATCACCACGAGTACCACGACGGCCATGAAGAGCCCGGCGACCGCGACGTTCAGTCGGTCGTTGAAGATCAACCGGGCGCCCATGGCCGGATCCATCGCCCCACTCGTGATCCGCGCGCTGGTGTCCGCCGCGTGCGCGAGGAACCCGAGTCGGGGGTCGGCGGCGAAGATCTTCTGCCACCCCGCGGTGAGTGTCACGATGAGAAGCCAGGCGAGGGGGAGGAGGGTGACCCAGGCATACCGCGCCTTCCCCGAGCGGATGAGCACCGTCGTGCCGACCGCAAGCGCGATGGCCGCGAGCAACTGGTTGCTGATACCGAAGAGCGGCCAGAGGGTGTTGATCCCGCCGAGGGGGTCGTGGACGCCCTGCAGGAGGAACCACCCCCACCCCGCCACGACCGCGCCGGACGCGAGGACGGTGCTCGGATACCAGGAGGTGCGTCCCATCGGCTCCCAGACGTGTCCTGCCAGTTCCTGGAACATGAAGCGGCCGACACGCGTGCCGGTATCCACGGTGGTCAGGATGAACAGCGCCTCGAACATGATGGCGAAGTGGTACCAGAGCGCCGTCAGGTGGGCGCCGAACACGCCGGCAAAGATCTGCGCCATGCCGACCGCCAGTGACGGTGCGCCGCCGGTGCGCGCCAGGAGCGTGGACTCACCGACGGAGGCGGCGAGCGCCTCCATCTGGCCGGGCGTGACGACAAAGCCCCAGCCTCGAATCGTTTCCGCCGCGGCGTCCAGCGAGCCGCCGAGGGTGGCGAGCGGGGCGTTGATGGCGAAGTAGACGCCGGGGTCGAGCACCGCAGCGGCGCACAGCGCCATGACCGCGACGAACGACTCCATCAGCATTCCGCCGTACCCGATGAGGGGCGCGTCGCCCTCCCGGCGCAGCATCTTGGGTGTCGTGCCGCTCGCCACCAGCGCATGGAACCCGCTGATGGCGCCGCAGGCGATGGTGATGAACGCGAACGGAAAGAGCTTGCCGGCGAAGACCGGCCCGGTGCCGTCGATGAACTGCGTCAGGGCGGGGAGCTTGATCGGCGGCAGGACGACGAGAATGCCGATGGCCAGGAGGACGATGGTGCCGACCTTCATGAAGGTCGACAGGTAGTCCCGCGGGCAGAGGAGCATCCAGACCGGCAGGACGCTCGCCACGAAGCCGTAGGCGATGATCAGCCAGGCGATGGCGGTCGCGTTCATCGTGAAGAGCGGGGCAAGCGTCGCGCTCTCGGCCACGAATCGCCCGCCGACGAGCGAGGCCATCAGGAGGATGATGCCGACCGTCGTGGCCTCCAGCGTCCGGCCCGGCCGCCACACCTTCATCCAGAACCCCATCAGCAGGGCGATCGGCACCGTGCACGCGATCGTGAACAGTCCCCACGGACTGTCCCGCAGCGCATTGACCACCACGAGCGCCAGCACCGCCAGCAGGATGATCATGATGGCCAGGATGGCGATCATTGCAGCCATCCCGGTGACCGGCCCGATCTCCTCCTTTGCCATCTGGCCGAGCGACTTCCCGTCGCGCCGCATCGAGGCGAAGAGGATGACGAAGTCCTGCACGGCACCGCCGAGGACGACGCCGAACACGATCCAGAGCATGCCGGGGAGATAGCCGAACTGGGCGGCGAGGACCGGACCCACCAGCGGGCCGGCCCCTGCGATGGCGGCGAAGTGGTGTCCGAACAGCACGCCGCGGGTGGTCGGTACGAAGTCCCGGCCGTTGCTCAGCCGCTCGGCTGGGGTGGCGCGGGTCGGGTCGACCTCGAGCACCCGGGATGCGAGGAACCGGGCGTAGAACCGGTAGGCGACGAGGTAGGTGCCGACCGCCGCGAGGACCAGCCAGGCGGCACTGATGGTTTCCCCGCGATGCAGCGCGAGGACGCCCCAGGACACCGCCCCGACTACGGAGACGAGAATCCAGCCGATGGTTTGCATTCCGATAAGATGCGTGCATCTCGCGGTTGCCGGAAGCACCCCGCTCGCCATCTCCTGTCCGTCACCCCCGCGTACGCGGGGGTCCAGCAGACTGCGCTGCTGGATTCCCGCTTGCGCGGGAATGACGGGGCTCCCGTGACTGCCGCCCTGCCCAGCTGCCCCGCCTTCTTGCCCTCCCCCCGTCCGCGCCGTACCTTCGACGGTCTATGCCGACTCCTCCTTCCGAATACAAGGGCAGCCACTGGCAGGCGGCCTCCGGTCGCCGCAGCAGCGGTGCCGTGATGGAACAGCCTGCGCCCCAGCCGGTCGCCGATACCGGCCTCCGGGGAAAGGTCGCCGTGGTCACCGGGGGAGCCACCGGTCTGGGACGGGCCATCGCCCTCGAGTTCGGTCGGCAGGGGTGCCACGTCGCCTTCTGCTTCGTGGACCTCCCTGGTCGGGACGTCACCGAGCAGGCGCTGCTGACTGAGACGGCCCTGCGCGCGATGGGGGTCGACGTCTACGCCGCCAAGTGCGACGTGCGGGACGCCAAGGCGGTGGATCGGTTCGTGGCCGAGGTACGCAGGGAGCTCGGCGGACTCCATATCCTGGTCAACAACGCCGGCATCGCGATGGACGGCGCCCTCTGGCGGATGACGGACAAGGCGTGGAAGGACGTGCTGGAAACCAACATCACCGGAACCTTCCAGTGCATTCGTGCCGTCTCGCAGGGATTTCGGGAACAGCAGTACGGCAAGATCGTGAACGTCAGCGCCCATCAGGCCGAGCGGCCGGGATTTGGCGTCGCGAACTATGCCGCGAGCAAGGCGGGCGTCATCGGCCTGACCCGTGCCGCCGCGGTGGAGCTCGGTCCCTCGAACGTGAACGTCAACGCCGTCGCCCCCGGCTTCATCCGGACGGAACGGATGGGGATGCTCCCCGATGAGGTGATCGAGCGCGCCAAGAAGCACTCGGTGCTGGGTCGCGTCGCCGAGCCGGCCGATGTCGCCAAGGTGATTTCCTTCCTCTGCTCGGATGACGCGCGGCACGTAACCGGCCAGGTTCTGGTCGTCGACGGGGGCCTCTCGCTCGAGTAGGTCGCCCTCGCCCCACCCCTCCCATCCCATTAGATTTCCACGGCTTAGGCCCCTTCGCGCGGTATGGCGAGGAAGGGCATATCACGTTGTCCAATAGCGACTTACCAAAGGGCGTCAGCTTCCGGGGTTGGGAGCGAAGGCCCAGACAGGGGAGTCCCCGTGCATCACATATCCCGTCTGTTGGTCCTCATCGGTCTGGCGGCTTGCGCCGGTGGCAGCACTGCGGAGGTCGGGCCAGATCCGGTCGAGGCCCAGGAGGCTGCGCCGGCTCCGAAGTCGAAGTCCCAGGTGAAGATGCCACCCCCCGCGCCGATGAATACCCTCGGCATCGCGGGGCAGGTGGTCGGCGTCTTGCCGATCACCCTGGTGGTGGCCAGGGATTCGCTCGCCGGCAAGCCGCCGTTCGCGGATCGTGCCAGCAGCAACCAGTGGGCGGACTCCCTCATCGGTGAGCTGCTCATGCTTCGGGCGCCCGACGTGAAGTGGAAGCTCCCCGCGCAGATGCGGGCGCTCGCCCGGAGCGCCCCGGGGCTTGCGGCCGATCCCGACTACCTCGGCCAGGCGGCCCTTCGGGACCCGCAGATCGAGAAGGTCCCCAATCCCCTGATTTCCAACATCCGCACACTCATGGCCATCGCTGGCGGGCGCTACACCTTCGTGCCGGCGTCGCTTTCGTTTCAGCATGACAGCCTGGGGGCGGTTGAGGCACGGGCCAACTTCGTCGGCATCGACAGCCGCATGGGCGACGTCGTCTTCCGCAGCTACATCATCGCTTCCGGCGTCACCCCCGTGGCCGCCATGGACTCCGTGATGACCATCCTCTTCCCCGCGATCACCGTCGAACCATGAGCCACGTTGTCACATTGATCCCGGGCGACGGCATCGGCCCCGAAATCACCGCCGCCACCCGGAAGGTGCTCGAGGCGACCGGCGTGCAGTTCGACTGGGACGAGCAGGTCGCCGGCATGGCGGCGGTGGACCGTTCCGGTGATCCGCTCCCCGACGCCACGGTCGAGAGCATTCGCCGGACCCGGCTGGCCCTCAAGGGCCCGCTGACCACGCCGGTCGGCACCGGCTTTCGTTCCGTCAACGTGGCGCTTCGGAAGGAATTCAAGCTCTACGCGAACGTCCGGCCCACGAAGAGCATCGCCGGGGCGGGGAAGTTCCCGAACGTGGACCTCGTGCTCGTGCGCGAAAACGTGGAGGGGCTCTACGTCGGCGTGGAGCACTTCGTGCCGGTGGGGGACGATCCGCGCGCGGTGGCGGAGTCGGTGGCGATCGTGACGCGCGGCGGGTGTGAGCGGATCATCCGGTTCGCCTTCGAGTACGCGCTCCGCAAGGGCCGCAAGAAGGTCACGGTCATCCACAAGGCCAACATCCTCAAGATGGTGAGCGGTCTCTTCCTCGAAGTCGGCCGCACGGTGGCGGCGGAGTACGAGGGGCGCGTCGCCTTCAACGACCTCATCATCGACAACGCCGCCATGCAGATGGTGCTCCGCCCCGAGCAGTTCGACGTGATGGTCACCACCAACATGTTCGGGGACATCCTGAGCGACCTGGCGGCCGGCCTGATCGGCGGGCTGGGGCTGGCGCCCGGCGGCAACATCGGCGAGCACGCCGCGGTCTTCGAGGCGGTGCACGGCAGCGCGCCCGACATCGCCGGCAAGAATGTCGCGAATCCCTCCGCCCTGATTCTCGCCGGCGCGATGATGCTCGACCACCTCGGCGAAGTCGGGGCCGGCGACAGGGTCCGGGCCGCGGTGGCCCGGGTCATCGAGCAGGACAAGGTGCGGACCCGCGATCTCGGCGGGACCGCCTCGACCACGGAGTTCGGCGATGCAGTTGTCCGGCGGATCGCCTGACGTCCCCTGCCTCACCTGTGGCAAGCGGATCTTCGGCCTCAAGTGGGGGACCGACTGTCCCGACTGCCACGCCATCCGTGAGGCGCGGGCTGGCCGGCTCGCCGGTCGCGTCGCGCTGGGCGCGACGGTCCTCATGGCGGCCTACGTCTGGTGGCGCGTGCCGGCCGAGCCGCTCCTGGGTCGCATCTACGGCGTCATCGGCGTCGGGGCCACCTACATCCTCGTGCGCCGCATCGTGAGCCGCATTGCCATGGAGTACCTCCCCCGATGAAGAACTTCCTCCGGATTCCTGTCGCGACGGCGCTGTTCGTCGCCGCATCGCTCCCCCTCTCGGCCCAGACCGGGCTGACCATCTACAACTCCGGCCGCGTGCTGGTGCGCCGCACCCTGCCGATCGCCGTGCCCGAAGGGTGCTTCTGAACAGCGGGTGAACCTCGGCACGCTCGACCCGGCGACGATCTTCCCGCTCGATCCGGCGGTCAGCCTCCTGGCCGCGACGTACGACGGCGGCACCGACCAGGGGAGCACGCTGCGGCGCGCGGTCGGCCGGGACCTGCTGTTCATGCGGGGAAGCGGGGCGGGTGACACCGTCCGCGCGACGCTCCTGGCGGTGGACCCGGAGCGATATCGCTACGCGGACGGGACCATCGGCGTTCCAGCCGCCCGGGATGCCGCGGTTCCCGGCCGATGTCGTGATCGTGGAGCCGACGCTGAGGCTCTCGCTGTCCAGCACCAAGTCGCTGCCGTCGCTCGGGCTGGCATATTTCACGGATGGCGCCAGCTGGCAGGCGAGCTATCAGGTGATCCTCGAGGGCAAGGACGCGCGGGTGTCGGGCAACGCAGTGGTCATGTCAAACACGCTGAATGTGGCCGATGCGGAGCTTCAGCTGCTGGCCGGCGACGTCGGTGTGTCTCAACAGGGATCGCCGATGGCGCGTCGGTCTCCGGCAAGCGCCGGCGTGGCGTACGAGATGAGCGCGGTGCAAGAGCAACGAGTGGGCGAAGCGCATCTCTATTCGGTGCCCGGCCGCGTGACGCTTCGTCCGGGGGAGACTTCGCTCGTGGCATTGTTCGAGCCGACCAACGCTCCCGTCGCAAAGCGGCTTGTCGTGCAGGTCCGGGCTCCCGTACTGGGGCGGACTGCCCGCAGTACGGCGACGAGCAGGAGATGCCGGTCGCGGTGACCTACGTCGTGTCCCGCAAGCTGAAGACCCCGTTTGGCGACACCCCGGTGCCCGGCGGCACCGCGCGCATCTACCAGAAGGATGACGGCGGGCGCCTGCAGCTCATTGGAGAATCCTCCCTTGGGCACACCGCCGCCGGTCAGCCGATGGAGCTCGATGCCGGCACCGCCTTCGACCTGACCGCCAAGCGCACCCAGACCACCTACACCATCACCCGCGACAAGAACGGCAAGTCGACCGCCACGGCCGACTACCGCGTCACGCTCGCCAACGCCACCGATTCTCTCGCGACCGTCGATGTCTACGAGGAACGGGGTGGCGACTGGTCGGTGTTGCAGAGCTCGGTAACGGCGGACCGGGTGTCGAGTACGCGGGTGCGTTTCAGGGTGGCCGTTCCCGCCAAGGGCGAGAGCCACGATCACCTACCAGGTCCGGGCTTCCTGGTGACCAATCTCACCCTCGTCCACCTCTCCGACCTGCACTTCGGTCGGCCGGTGGAGCTGGCGCAGATCCGCGCCGTGGAGCGGCTGGTGCCGACGCTCGCGCCGGACGCCGTCCTCGTCTCCGGCGACATCAGTCAGCGGGGGCGGCACGGTGAGTACCAGCGTGGCCTGGCGTTCCTCGAGGCGATGCAGGAGACGGCCCCAACCCTCCTGGTGCCGGGCAATCACGACGTCGAGTGGTGGAAGAGTCCGTTTGGGATCTTCGGTCGCGACGTGCTGTACAGGAAGTACCGACAGTATTTCGGGGAGGAGTTGACCCCGGTGCTCCGTCTCCCGGGCCTGGTGGTGGCCGGCGCGCTCTCGGCGCACGGGCTCGCCGCGGGCTCCATGACCTGGAACCAGCGCGACCTGACCGTGAAAGGTCACATTCCGACGTCCGAGACCGATCGGGTCACGAAGATCTTTGCCGCCGAACCGGCCGACGCCGCGAAGGTGGTGGTGATGCACCACAATGTCCTGCGTGGCGAGATCAGCCAGCGGATGGGGCTGGCGCACTGGCCCAGCGCCCAGCGGCGCCTCGACGCCACCGGCGCCGACGTGGTCCTCTGCGGGCACGATCACCAGGAGGGTGCCGGCCAGCTTCCGCGGGGCACCGTGATCAGCACGGCGAGCACCCTGAGCGACCGGACCCGCGGCAAGCGCCCGTCAGTGTTCAATGTCATTCGCATCGATCCGGATGCGGTGCAGGTGGAACATTGGCGCTGGGATCGGGAAGCGGACGAGTTCCGCGCGTCGGACAGTCATACCTTTGCTCGTGCAGGGGAGCGCCATGGGGTTGTGGGGGCAGGCCACGTTACCTGAGACCGCCGAGGCGGTGCTGCGCCGCCGGTTGGACGCGTTGGGCATGCCGCCGTTCAGCGGGTTTGCGACGCACACCAACCGAACGGTATTGCTCAGCGTGACGGCGGAGGGAGTACTCCGGCTGCACCGCGGCTATGCCTGGGCGCCGGACCGTGTCCTGTCGGCGATCGTGAAGTACGTGCGGCCGGGGACGCGGCGCGCCACGCGCCGGAGCGCCGAGCGCGAATTTCTGACCTTCCCGGTCGAGGTGCACGCCCCGCCGGCCCGACCCAGCCGCCGAGGCGTTGAGCGCCCCCGCGCCGGGGACGAGGCGATCCAGACGCGGCTGGCGGAGATGCACCAGCGGCTGAATGCCGAGCATTTTGACGGTGCGTTGCCGGCCATCCGCTTCCGGCTCTCGAGCAGGATGCGCACCCGGCTCGGTGAACTCGCCGTGGATGCCCGGACCGGCAAGCCGCTGGAAGTCGCGTTGAGCCGGGCACACTTGAAGCACGGCTGGGGAGAAGTGGAACAGACGGTGTTGCACGAGATGGTGCACCAGTGGCAGGCGGAGTCCGCCCTGCCGGTCGATCACGGAACGGTATTCCGCCGCAAGGCGCGCGCGGTGGGCATCGAGCCCAGTGCGCGTCGCCATCTGGGCCGCGGGGGCCCGCGGCGCACGATAGACTGACCTTCAACAGGATCACCTGAGGCTCGTACCAATGGCGAACGCATTTGCGGGAGTGGATTTCTACGACGTCGACAGCCTGCTCTCCGAGGAAGAGCGTGCGGTGCGCGACACCGTGCGCGCCTGGGTCGAGGAGCACCTCATGCCGGTCATCGGCGACGCCTACATCGAGGGCGAGTTCCCGAAGCAGCTGATTCCCGGCATGGCGGAACTGGGCTTCTTCGGCGCGAACCTCCCCGAGGAGTACGGCTGTGCCGGACTCAACAACGTCGCCTACGGCCTGATCATGCAGGAACTGGAGCGGGGCGACAGCGGCATCCGCTCCTTCGCCTCCGTGCAGGGCGCGCTGGTCATGTACCCGATCTTCGCCTTCGGCTCCGAGGAACAGAAGAAGCACTGGCTGCCCCGGCTCGCCTCCGGCGAGGATATCGGCTGCTTCGGGCTGACCGAGCCCGACTACGGCTCCAATCCCGGTGGTATGATCACGACCGCCAAGGAGACGAAGGACGGGTGGCTGCTGAACGGCGCCAAGATGTGGATCACCAACGGCTCGCAGGCGACCGTCTCGATCATCTGGGCCAAGACGGGCGCCATCGACGACACCAAGTCGATCCGCGGCTTCATCGTCCCGGCCAGCACCAAGGGGTACACCGCCAAGGACCAGAAGGGGAAGCTCTCCCTCCGCGCGAGCGACACCAGTGAAATCGTGCTGCAGGACTGCCTCGTGCCGAAGGACGCCATCCTGCCGAAGTCCAGCGGCATCAAGAGCCCGCTGATGTGCCTGACGCAGGCGCGGTACGGCATCGCCTGGGGCGGCATCGGCGCGGCCATGGCCTGCTACGACGAGGCGCTGAGTTACTCCAAGGAACGCATCATGTTCGGCAAGCCGATCGGGCAGACGCAGCTGCAGCAGTCCCGCCTGGCGGAGATGCTCACCGAAATCACCAAGGCGCAGCTGCTCACCCTGCAGCTTGGTCGCCTCAAGGACCGCGGCACCATGACGCCCGACCAGGTGTCCCTGGCCAAGCGCAACAACATCAACATGGCGTGCGAGGCTGCGCGCGAAGCGCGGCGGCTCCTCGGTGCCAACGGCATCCTGGCCGAATACCACTCGATGCGGCACATGGCCAACCTCGAGTCGGTCTACACCTACGAGGGGACGCACGACATGCACACCCTCATTCTCGGACAGGCCGTGACCGGCCTGCCAGCGTTCTAGCCACGACTTCGTACGCGGGGAGTTGACGTGAAAATCGCCGTTTGCATCAAGCGGGTGCCGGACATGGACCTGCGGTTTGCCATCGGAGCCGATGGCAAGGCGCTCGATCCCGCCGGTCTCAAGTTCGACATCGCTGACTTCGACGGGTACGCTGTCGAGGCGGGCCTCCGGCTCGTGGAGAGCCACGGTTCGGGCGAGGTCGTCGTGGTCTCCGTCGGCCCGACCGCCGTGCAGGAGACGCTCCGCAAGGCGCTCGGCATGGGTGCCCATCGCGCCATCCAGCTCGACGCCGAGGAGGTGCCGTTCGACGGCATGGCCATCGCCGCCGCGCTGGCCGCCGAACTCAAGGAGGGCGGCTACGATCTGGTGCTCTTCGGCCGGATGGCGACCGACAGCGCCAACCAGACCGTCGGGCCGATGACGGCGCAGCTGATGGGCGTGCCCTGTGTCACCGCCATCTCGAAGCTCGACATCGCCGATGGCCGTGGCACCGCGGAGCGCCAGCTCGAGGGCGCCGTGGAAACGGTGGAGTTCCCGCTGCCCGCCGTCGTGACGATCGACGAAGGGCTCGGTCGGCCGCGGCTGCCCTCACTCAAGGGAATCATGGCCGCCAAGAAGAAGCCGCTCGAGGTGAAGCCGGCCCAGCTCGGCGCCGCCAACCTGACGGTGGACGTCATCGCCCTGCCGCCCGACCGCCCGCCTGGCCGGATCATCGGCGAGGGCGCGGACGCGGTGCCGGAGCTCATCCGGCTTCTCCAGACCGAAGCGAAGGTGCTCTAATGGCCAACATGCTTGCATTCGCGGAAGCACGGGGAGGCGCCCTGCGGAAGGTGGCGCTCGAGACGGTCAGCGCGGCCCGTCAGGCCGCCGATGCCTCCGGCGGCGGCGAGGTGCACGCCCTCCTGATCGGCGCGCCGGGTCTCGGTGCCAAGGCGGACGCGCTGGGCCGCGCCGGCGCCGATGTGGTGCAGGTCGTGGAGCACGCCGATCTGGGGCGGTACAGCCCGGAAGTGTTCGCGGCGACGGCGGCTGCCCAGGTGAAGAGCGGCGGCTACCGGGGTGTCTTCTTCTCCGCGTCGGCCGAGGGACGCGATCTCGCCCCCCGCGTGGCGGCGTCGCTGGGCGTCAGCATGGCCTCGGACCTGACAGGCTTCGCCTTCGAGGGCGATGCGCTGATCGGGCAGCACCCGACTCACATCGGCAAGATCGTCACCACCGTACGTCTGACTGGCACTCCGGCCGTCGTCACGTTGCGGCCCGGCGCGATCCTCGCGACCGACGCCGACCGGACCGCGCGGGTGCAACCGGTCGAGCCTGCGCTCGATCCCGGGTCGGCGCGGGTTGTGGTGACGAAGCTGGGTGGGAGCGGCGACGCGCAGTTGGATCTCGCGGATGCCCCGGTGGTCGTGGCAGGTGGGCGCGGTCTGCGCGAGGCGGCCAACTTCGCGCTGATGGAGGAACTGGCCGCGGCGTTCGGCAACGCCGCCGTCGGGGCCACGCGGGCGGTGACGGACGACGGCTGGCGGGATCCAGCTACCCAGATCGGTCAGACCGGACGGATTGTCAGCCCTGACCTGTATGTGGCGGTGGGGATTTCCGGGGCCATCCAGCACCTGGCCGGCATGCGAACATCGAAGACGATCGTCGCCATCAACAAGGACAAGGACGCGCCGATCTTCAAGCTGGCCGACTACGGGATCGTCGGTGACCTGTTCGAGGTGGTGCCGGTGCTGACGGAGGCGGTGAAGCAGGCACGCGCCGGTAGTTAGGGAGCCGGCCGGGAACGGCGCTGGGCCCCTCGGTCAGTGCCAGCCCCACGGGATCAGTCGTGGGACACGAGTGCGGTACGGTGCGTACGCTGGAACGCGGTCGAGCAACCACGCCTCCTCCACCCGTGCCTTCCGCTCGAAGTACGCGATGGACAGGGCGAATACGAACACCCCGGCCCACCCGCCCGCGCGGAACAGGGCGTACCCGCAGAGCGCCAGAGACACGCCGAGGTAGATCGGATGGCGGACCAGGCGGTAGATCCCGCGGGTGACCAACTGTCCGTCGGGCAGTGGCTCGGTGGCCGGGGTGAGATTTGGGCCGAGGGTGACGGCGCCGGTCGCCATGATCAGGGCGCCGGCGCCGATCGCCACCGCGCCGAGCAGGCGCCAGAATGCTCCGGGGGCGGGGATACCGAGCAGCTCCGCGGCCCGGGGGACGCCGAAGATCACCAGGATCCCGAGGAGGGCCTGCCCCCAGACCCAGGGGTCGCGCACCGCCGTCCGTCGGCTCATTGTCCGTCCCTTTCCCCGAAGTAACGCGGTCGCCGCGCAGGTTATATTTTCTCTCTAATTGCCGCCGACCGCAATCCAAGGAGCCCCCGCCGTGTCCTCCATCCTGCCCAGCCGGCATCAGCAAGCGTTGCCGCTCGAGAAGCTCATTCTCGATCAGCCGCCAGGCGCGGAAGCGATCGAGATGGACGTGCTCTTCGTGGGCGCTGGCCCCGCCGGGCTGGCAGGGGCCATCGAACTGGCTCGCCTCGCCAAGGCTGATCAGGAAGCCGGCGGGGAGCTGGGTGAACTGAATATCGGCGTCCTGGAGAAGGCGGCGGGACTCGGCGAGCACAACCTCTCCGGTGCCGTGGTGAATCCTCGGGCCTTTCGTGAGCTCTTTCCCGACCTGACCGACGCCGACTTCCCCTTCCGGCAGCGCGTGGACTCCGAGGCAGTCTACTTTCTGACCGAAGGCGCCTCCCGCCGTATTCCCACCCCGCCGACCATGCACAACACCGGCAATTACTCCGCGTCGATTTCCGAGATGGTCCGCTGGCTCGGTGAGAAGGCGGAGGGGCTGGGCGTCAATGTCTTCACCGGATTCCCGGTCGACGCCTTGCTCGTCAAGGACAAGGCGGTGTGCGGGGTCCGCACGACACCGAGCGGCCTGAATCGCGACGGCACTCCGGGTGGCGACTATGCCGAGCCCACCGACCTGACGGCGCGGGTCACTGTGCTGTCCGAGGGAACTCGCGGGACGTTGTCCCAGGCGTGGTGCGAATGGCAGGGGGTCACCTCCCCCAACCCGCAGATCTTTGCGCTGGGGGTGAAGGAAGTCTGGAAGGTGGCGCGGCCGCTCGACCGGGTCATTCACACCATGGGATGGCCATTGCCCACCGATGTGTTCGGCGGCAGCTGGTGCTATCCCCATGGGCCCGGACCAGGTCTCGATCGGTCTCGTGGCGGGGCTCGATTACGGAAACGCCAAGCTCGACGTTCACACCCTGCTGCAGCGGATGAAGCTCCATCCCCTCTTCCAGGAGATCCTCGCCGGTGGCGAATTGATCGAATGGGGCGCCAAGACGATTCCCGAGGGGGGATTCCACGCGCTGCCGAGTCGTCGCTCCGGTGACGGACTCGTCATCGTGGGTGACGCCGCCGGCTACGTCGATGTGCCATCGCTCAAGGGCGTCCACTACGCGATGCAGTCGGGGATCTACGCGGCCCGCGCCATCTTCGCCGCCCTGAAGCGGGGGGATGTCTCCTCCGCGGCGCTCGCCGAATCCGATCGCATGGTCGATGCGAGCTACATCCGTGAGGATCTCTACAAGACGCGCAACATGCGTCTCGCCTTCAAGGACGGTTTCCTGCTGGGGGCGGCCAAGGCGGGCCTGATGACGCTGACGGGGGGACGGTTTCCCGGCGGCAGGATCCCCATGCACGCCGATGCCGACGCACCGCGAAGCGATGGGGGCGAGACGACGCTGGTGCCGGACGGCGTGCTGACCTTCGGCAAGCTCGATGCGGTCTTCAAGTCGGGCAACGCGACCCGCGACACGATTCCCAGCCATCTCCTGGTGGGTCGGGACGTCAGCGCCGAGGTGGCGGAGTTCTACGTGCATCTCTGTCCCGCCGGTGTGTACGAGCGCGACGGCGACGAGCTCCGCGTCAATCCGCCGAACTGTATCGACTGCAAGGCGACAGACGTACTCGGTCCCCGTTGGACGCCACGCGAAGGCGGCAGCGGCCCCCGTTACCGGGTCATGTAGCGGATGCCGAAACGGAAGCGGGAGTTCATGGGACTGGCCGCGAACGATTTTGCCCATGAGACGGCCCGCGACCGGCTGTGGGCTGCGCCCGATCCGATGCTGATCGATGCCGGCGCCCACGGCGAGTTGCTGGTGGCCAAGGTACGCATTGCCCTGGTTTCGCTGGTCATGCTCATCCCGATCTACAACGTCATCGCGACACCCTACCTCATCGAGGCATGGGTCGGCCTGGCGGCGACGCTGGGGTCGCTGGTCTTCGCGGTCGTCATCTGGGGGGTGGTGCGCCGGGGCTTCTACCGGCCCTGGCTCGGCTTCCTGACCAGTGCGGTGGACGTGACCTTCGTGACGGCGACGCTCGTGGCGTTCCTGGCCATGGGCACCCCCCATGTGGCGGTGAACAGCCGCATCATGTACAGCGTCTACTTCTTCTCGATCGGCGCGTCGAGCCTTCGCTACGACACTCGCATCTGCATCGTGACCGGCGCGCTCGCGGTGGTGCAGTACGCGGCCGTGGTCGTCGTGGCCATGGCCCTGTGGGACCTCAACGACCTGCGCTACGCCCCGTTCACCTATGGGATGGTGAGTGGGGGCGACCAGGTCGGCCGCCTCATCCTCCTCGCCACGGCGGGTGTGCTTGCCACCGCGATCGTGGACCGCTCCCGGCAGCTCCGGCAGTTGTCTGCGCTCGACCGCCTGACGGGCCTCCTGAATCGCGGGTACTTCGAGACGCGATACCAGGCGGAGGTAACGCGCGCCCGCCGCCATGGGCACCCCATGGCCGTCGCTCTCCTCGACCTGGACCGCTACAAGAATTTCAACGATCGGTACGGGCACGCCAGCGGCGACGTGGCGCTCCGCGTCCTCGCCGACACCCTGTTGAAGGGGCTCCGCACCACCGACATCGTGGCGCGCTATGGAGGGGATGAGTTCGTGGTGCTGTTGCCGGAGACCACCCCGAAGGCCGCGTTCGACAAGCTGGAACAGCTGCGGCTGGCGGTGGCGCGCGCGGAATTCACGATTCCGCGTCACGACCTCACCGCACAGCTCACGCTGAGCGCAGGGGTCGCCTGCCTGCCGGAAGACGGCACCGACCCGGTCGAGCTGCTGGAGGCGGCGGACCGGCGGCTGTTTGCCGCCAAGGACGGTGGCCGCAACCAGGTGGTCGGCCCGCAGGACTAGGCGATTGCCGCTTCTTCCTCGCGGGCAATCCGCTGGCCCTCCCGGACGTCCACCTTCGCCAGCAGCGCTCCACCGACCAGGAAGAACACCACCACCGAGAGCAGTGCCGCACGGCTCGATCCCGTCAGCAGGATCGCCACGGAGAACATCGCGGGTCCGAGAATGCCCGCAAACTTCTCGAACACGGCGAAGAAGCCAAAGAATTCCCCAGACAGGTGGCGTGGCACCATGCTCGCAAAGAGCGAGCGGCTGAGCGCCTGCACCCCTCCCTGCACCATGCCGACCAGTACCGCCAGCATGATGAAGTCCCGATCACTGCGCATGAAGTATCCCAGCACGCTGATCCCGAGGTAGGTCACCAGGCCGACGAAGATGGCCGGCCGCGTGCCGACCCGCTTGGCCAATCCGCCGAACAGGTAGGCGAAGGGGACGCCGACAAACTGCACCAGCGCGATCGCCGCGATCATCGTGGTGCGGGTGATGCCGATCTCCTCACCGTAGATGGCCGCCATCCGGATGATCGTGCCGACGCCGTCGTTGTAGATGAGGAATGCCAGCAGGAGCAGGAACGCCTGCCGGTAGCCGCGCAGCTTGCGGAAGGTGTGTCCCAGCCGGCGGAAGGAGGCGCGCACGGCGCCGAGCCGGGCCTCCTCCGCGTCAAGCGACCGGCCGGGCGGCTCGGGGACGTGCCGGAAGAGCGGTAGGCTGAATCCTGCCCACCAGAGCGCGGTGAGCACGAACGTGATGCGCGTTGGCAGCGTCGCCTGGCTTGGAGTGAGCCCGTCGCCGGCGGGCAGGCCGAAGGCCGCCGGGGCAAGGATGATGGCGAGGCAGGCGACCAGGAAGAGCCCGCCACCCAGGTAGCCAAGCGCGTACCCTGCCGTTGAGATGCGATCCATCTCCTCGGGTGCGGCCACGTGGGGGAGGAGGGAGTCGTAGAAGACGAAACTGCCGTTCACGCCGATGTTGGCGAAGATGAACAGCACTGCCGCGAACATCCACTGGCCGCGCTGGATGAAAAACATCGCCGCCACGGCAGCAGGCGCCGAAGAGCAGGAACGCCGCGAGGAGTTTCTTCTTCGCGGCTGAATGGTCGGCAATCGCTCCCAGGATCGGCGAAAGGACCGCGATGATCGCCAGGCCGAGCGTCGTCGCCAGGCTGAAGCGGTAGGTCGCCTCGACCGGGGGGAGACCTGCCGCGGCCACCGCGCTGAAGAAGGTCGGGAAGATGGCGGTGACGATGACCACGTACATCGCCGAGTTGGCCCAGTCGTAGAGCATCCACGCCCGGACTTCCGCGCGGTCCAATGAGAGCTGGCTGGTGAGGCGGTCAAGCCATGCGGTCATGAAACCTCCCTCGGGCGGCTGAACCCGCTGGCCACCGCCGCGCTGATCATTCGCGGCGTGAAACGCGTGAGCCAGGCCAGGATTCTCGGCAACAGCCCGGACATGCTGTGACTCGCGCTCCGGCGATAGGCTCGAAGTCCGGCGCGCGCCGCCTCTGTCGGCGCCTGCATCGAGAAGATCGCGGGCGGCTTCTGCATCCCTGCCGCATCGAAGAACCGGGAGTCCACTGGCCCGGGGCAGAGGCAGACGCAGCGGACACCGGTTCCCCGAAGTTCGAAGTGCAGCGCTTCGCTCCACGAGAGGATGTATGACTTTGAGGCGGCGTAGACCGACATGCGTGGCATGCCCTGGAACGCCGCGATGCTGGCGACGTTCAGGATGCCGCCGCGCCGCTTTTGCAGCATCCCCGGCAGCAGCCGAAGTGCGAGCTCCGTCGTTGCATGGATATTCAGGTCGATCACGTTGAGCTGAGCTTCGACGGACGCTTCGGTCGCCTCCCCCTGGACGCCGGCCCCGGCGTTGTTGATCAGGTGGTCAACCTCGATCCCATCGCTGGCGAGCCGATGGAGCAGCGTCGCGACCCCCTCTGGGCTGGCGAGGTCGATGGCGACGGCCTCGACCGTGGCGCCGCGGGCCCGGGCCCGGCCAGCCACGGCGTCGAGCCGAACGGCGTCGCGGCCTGTGAGGACCAATCGGGCACCGCTCGAGGCCAGCTCTTCGGCGAACGCCGCACCGATGCCGCTCGAGGCGCCGGTGATCAGGACCGTGGTGCCGGCGAAGATGTCTCCAGTCATCAGCCCTCCGCCGCCACGGTCCTCGTCTTCCGCATCGAGATCACGATCGACACCCCGAGAATCCCCACGATGACGCCCAGCGATATTCCGATGGGCACCGGGAAGATGCCGTTGACGAGCATCTTGACTCCGACAAAGACGAGGATGGCGGCGACGCCCGGCTTGAGGTACTCGAACCGGTCCATCATCCCTGCCAGCACGAAGTACAGGGCGCGCAGCCCGAGCACCGCGAAGACGTTGGAGCTGTACACGATGAACGGGTCGCGGGTGACGGCGAAGATGGCGGGGATGCTGTCGATGGCGAAGACGAGGTCCGACCATTCCACCATGAGAAGCACCAGGAGCAGCGGCGTCGCCATCCAGCCCCGTGTGCGTCCGGATGAAGAAGTTCTGTCCGTCGTACGCTTCGATCATCGGGATGACACGCCGCGCCGTGCGGACCAGTGGATTGCGGTCCGGCTCGATCCGGTCTCCGGTCCCGCGGAACATCCGGATGCCCGTCAGGATCAGGATGCCGCCGAAGACGTAGATGATCCAGTGGAACTGGGCGAGGAGGATGCGCGCCCAGGCTGATCATGATGCCGCGCAGCACCAAGGCGCCGATGATGCCCCACTTGAGAATCCGGGGCTGGAGTTCGGCCGGCACGGCGAAGTACTGGAAGATCAGGAGGAAGACGAAGAGGTTGTCCACGCTGAGCGACAGCTCGATCACGTACCCGGTGTAGTACTCCAGCGCCGGCCTGGTACCCTCCTTGACCCAGAGGAAGACGCCGAACAGCAGTGCGATCGAGATCAGGCCACTGCTCCAGCTGATCGCTTCCCTGAAGGAGAGGACATGCGACCGCCGGTTGAGCACGCCGAGGTCGAGGATCAGGAGTGTCGGCGACGAGGGCGGTGAAGCCGAACCAGACCGCCGGGGAGTGGACGCCCACTTAGAAGCCCGGCGTCCGCGTATGCACGGGATCCTGCAGGAGGATGGCAGGCACGGTGTTCCCCGATGCGAGTCTCGTGGCGCCCCTCGTCCACGACCAGCAACGCGTTGGCATGGACCATGGAGGTGAGGATGCCCGACCCCTGTGGTCCGGTGAGGCGGGCCTCGGGGCCGGACGGCGTCTCGGAGACGATGGCACGCAGGAAGTGCTGCAGAGTCGGTCGCAGGGAGATGGCCTCGGCCATGCGGACCGGCGTGGACCGCCGAAACGGCAAGGGATGCCCCGCCATGGTGCGGATCGCGGGACGGACGAAGAGTTCGAACGTCACCATCGCGCTCACCGGATTCCCCGGCAGGCCGATCCATGGGATTCCGAGGAGTTGGCCGAAGCCGACGGGGGCGCCGGGCCGCATGCGCAGCTTCCAGAAGTCGATGGATCCACCCAGCGTCGTCACGACTTCCCGCAGGTGATCGTGCTCCCCGACGCTGATCCCCGCGGTCGTGACCAGCAGGTCGCATTCCGTTGCCCGGGTGAGGTGGGTCCGCACGCTCTCCGGTGTGTCGCCTGCGATGCCGAGATTGAGGGGCTCTCCGCCGGCCAGGCGGACCAGGGCGTGCAGGGTGTGGCTGTTGGAGCTGGCGATCTTCCGTCCGCTCAGGATCGCTTCCGGTTGATCGACATCGACGATCTCGTCGCCGCCTCCGAGAATCCCGACCAGCGGCCGCCGAAAGACGAGTGGATGCGCCACGGCCAGTGAGGCGAGCACGCCCAGCTCGGCGGCACCGAGTTCCGTGCCGGCTTCGAGTACCGTGGTCCCCTTCCGGATGTCCTCTCCCGCAAGTCGAATGTTGACGCCGGCGTCCCGGTCGCTGCGGATGACCACGCTGTCGCGGCCGAGGTCGGTGTCTTCCTGCCGGATGACGCTGTCGGCGCCGGAGGGGAGGGGGGCGCCGGTGAAGATTCGGGCGCACTCCCCTGCATTCAGGGTCTGGGTTGGGAAATGGCCTGCAGGAATCTGTTCGATGACACGGAGGCGGATCGGGTTGTCGTCGGTGGCGCCGCGCACATCCTCGGCGCGGGCGGCGTACCCATCCATGGCTGAATTGGTCCAGGGAGGCAGGTCGAGCGGACTGACGACCGCCTCCGCCAGCACGCTGCCGAGTGCGTCATCGAGCGGGATGCGCAGAGTTGGCTGCCGGGGAACGGCCGCCGAGGATGTGGAGGGCGGCCTCCCGCGCGGCGAGCGAGGTCACGGCCCGATGATCCGGGCCCCGTCCCATCCAATGTTGGCCAGGAATTGCAGCCACATCGTGTCGCGGAAGCGGAGCACCCGGCAATCGGCCTCAAGGTCCTCGTCGGTCACGATGGCCAGCCACTGCTCGGCGGCCTCCGACTTGGGGTCGAAGATCGGCGCCTTGGCGGCCACCCCGCGGAAGACCTCGATCTTCGGCAGCGGATGGGCCGTGAACCCCTCCACGAGGACGATGTCGGCCCCGTCGAGGTATCGGCGCGCCAGGGTGACCGGATCCTGATCGTCGGGCGATCGCTCGAAGATCACCCGGACGTCCGGCGAGGCCACGAGCACCCGTTCCGCGCGGCCCTCGTGGAAGTGCCGGTAACTGTCGGTTCCCGGTGTGTCCACGGTGGCGGGATGGCTGGCGTGCTTGATCGTCATGACCCGCTTGCCGCGCCGCACATACTCGGCCGACAGGGCCACGGCCAGGGTGGTCTTCCCGGAGTTCTTGCGGCCTACGATTGAGAGGATGCGAGTCGCCGCCACAGCGCGTCCGCCTGGGTGAGATCGTCCTGAGAATTCACGTTGAAAAAGAGGGTCGAGGGATCGCCAAACTCGGCGACCGTCTCTGCAGGGAGGATACAGGTTCTGACGGCAGAGTGGAAGGCGATCGCCCGCAGGTCGCCGGTCGAGAGGGCGGTCCGGATAGCGGGTCCGCAGGCCGGTCCGTACCCGGCACACATCGGTTCGAGGCCGCGACGACCCCCACTGGCCGGAAGTACCGCGTCGACGCCGTCCAACTCCGCGGCGAGCCGCCGCAGGAGCGAGGCCGGCACGAAGGGCATGTCCCACGCGACGCAGACCACCGGGGTGGAATCAAGGCTGACCGCGGTGAGGATGCCGCCCAGCGCACCCGCGCCCGGGTGGACGTCGGGCACAGTCTGAAGATCGGAGTGCCACGTATGGGCGTTGGGGTCGTTCGCGATCAGGGCGGGAAGGGTGCCGAGCGCATCCTGGAAGGCAGTCCACCAGGCGATCGAGGATGCGTACGCCTCCCAGCACCTCAAGCCCTTTCGGGCGCCCGCCGAATCGCGTGGCGCCACCGCCTGCGAGGATGGCGCCCCGCACCTGGCCGGGGCGGGGTCAGTACCGACGGCCGCGCTTCTTCTCAAGCACGATATCCGCGCCGAGTACGATGCTCCAGAGGTTCTTCCACTCGTTCACGATCACCGGGTCGGTCAACCCCTGGGCCGGTGGGCCCGGCCACCGTCGCGATCTGCACCAGGTTGTCCCGCACCTCGGCGCGCAGTTGCCATCCCTTGCCGAGTACTGTCGTCAGCCCCGCGCCGAAGACGAAGCCAAGGGTGATCCGGGTGTTGGACGGGTCTTCGTAGATGACGTAGGTGAGGTTTTCGGATCCACCGGTGTCCGGATCGGTGATCGTGACCGTGCCGGTGGTCGTGATCGGACTGAGATTGCTGAAGAGCAGTCCGATCTGCCCTCGGACGTACGGGGAAATCTTCTGGTCGGCTCCGGCACGCAGTACGGGGCCGAGGCTCACGAGCACCGCCGAGCTGGACTTGGTGGCGCCATCGATGCTGGTGCAGAGTTGCTGGGTGCGTGGGTTGGGGTTGGGAGAAGCGGTGCTGCACCGGTCCTCCAGTCCGACTCCCGTGAAGAAGACCTCGCCGACGAACCCGAGCGCGGGTTTGGGGAAATACATACCGGAGAAGAGCAAGCCGATGCCGTCCGTGACGCTGCGATTCGAGGTCGACCAGGTCGAATCCGGTGCCAGGCACCGGAATCGGCTGATCATCGACGCTCCAGAGACCGGTGCCGGTGGTCCAGGAGAGCCCCATGGTGAAGACGAGGCGGGCCTCATCCTCCGTCTTCTGGGCTACGGCCGGTTGGGCAACGGCGAGCGCCCCAACCACGGCCAGCACGAGCGGTGTTCGCATCACACCCCCAACGAATGGTGATCGACGGCCAGGCAACGATTCATCACGACCGCGATTCCTGCCTCCCGCAGCCGCCGCGCCGTCTCAGCATGTTCGACGCCGACTTGCATCCAGACCAATCGGGGCCGAACCGCCAGCAGATCATCCAGCAGGGCAGGGACGAATTCCGAACGGCGGAAGACATTCACGATGTCGATTGCGCCAGTCCTGGCTGCAGACCGGAGATCGGGATGGACCTGCTCTCCCAAGGTGACGCCGCCGGCGGGGTGAACTGGCACAACCTCGTAGCCCTGACGCTGCATGTACGCCGACACGCTGTGGCTCGCCCGGTGCGGTTTGCGGCTCAGTCCGACAACGGCGATGCGCCGGGAGGACCTCAGGATTGCCGCGATTTCTTCCTCGCTGAGCTCCGTCACGGAGCGCGTCCGGGCCGGTGCAGCTGCGGGGTACCGCTGACGGCGCGCCCCACGAGCACCATGCCCGAGCGGCGGGCCACCTCGACCGCGAGCGTGGAGGGCACCGAGGGCGTGGCTACCCATGCGAGCTCGGCCCGGGCCGCCTTGAACGCCAGTTCCGCCGAGATCCGGCCGGTCACCAGGAGCCCGAGCCCGGCCACCGGCCGCCCGGCCAGCAGCGCCGCGCCCAGAACCTTGTCCACGGCATTGTGTCGGCCGATGTCCTCTGCGTGGTGAAAGAGCGTTGCACCGTCGGTCAGCGCGGCGGCATGCACGCCCCCGGTCTCCTCGTACCGTGCCCCGCGTGCGAACAGCTCCTTGAAGCGATCCCGCATCACGGTCACCGGAGGCGGATTCCCGCGCGGCGGTTGGGTAGGCACGGAGGCGGGATCCGCGAGAAAGACCGACACGGCCCCGCACCCCGACGCCAGCACCGGCTGGCGCCGTTCGGCGGCCACGGCTTGCGAGCTGCGCCTCTGGAATCTCGGCCCGGAAGCCCAGATCCGTGGCGGAAGGCCGGAGCTGGACCTGATCAACCGAGGTGATGTATCCCTCGCCGTGCAGCCATCCGAGGACCAGCTCCTCCAGCAACTCCGGCGTGCACATCCAGGTGACCGTCGGCATCCCATTGACCTCGAGCCAGACGGGGACTTCCTCGACCGCCACGGGGGCCGGCCCCCGGCCTCGCCGCCGTGCGGAAGGAGTCTTGTCAGTCAAGTCCGGTGCAGTCCGCATGGAGGGTCTCGTCCTCCGCCACGCGCACCCGCGCGAGGGTGAGCTCGCCGGGGAGTCGCGGAGCGATGCGGGCAAAGAGCCAGCGGGCCAGCGCCTCGCAGGTGGGCAGCATCACCCCGGGTGCGAAATCGGGGATGTCCCGGTGAATATGCCTGTCCTGGAGCGGTTCGACGACCTCCTCGTGGAGGATCTGATCGAGGAGGGGGAGATCGATAATTCCTCCCGTCACAGGGTCAAAGGGACCGGTGACGGTGACGGCGCAGCGATAGTCGTGGTCGTGGCCGGGCGGGTTGGCGAGCGCGCCGAAGGCGGCGTGGTTTTGCGCAGAAGTCCAGTCAGGACGCCAGTAGCGGTGCCAGGCGTGAAAGCCGACCGTCCGCGTGAGCGAAACCGCCATCAGCATCTCCCTGCGTCAGAACGAGTATCCGAAGCCGACCTGGTACCAGACGTTCGAAAGGTAGTTGTTGATCGCGTACGACTCGATGATGCCGGTGATGTCGTCGTAGTACGGTGGCGGGTAAGCCAGGCGCCAGAACGCGCCACGGATTTCGGCCCGAATGAACGACCGCTGGTTGACGAAGTATCGCGTCCCCGCAAAGGGCACCCAGTAGAACCGCCCGCCGAAGTCGTAGGCGTCCGGGCCGTCCGGGGCACTGCCACGCCAGGCGTACCCGAGTCCGCCGCCGATATAGGGGGCGAATCCATGCCAGGTCTTCCCGCCGGTGATCGTGTACTGGATGTCCGTCTCGAACATCCAGATCGGTGACGGGCAGGCTCCCGCTGACGGCGAGATTGCCCTCGAGGTCACGAAAGACGCGCGCACCCTGGAGGTCCGCATACTGCACCGCGAAGGAAAGCTCCAGCGGACCGCTGACCGCGAACCCAATCCGGCCGCCGTAGGCCGGCCCGTCGTGTGGGCCGAGGCCGAGTCGGCCGCCGGTGCCGCCGACGTACCCGAAGAGGGCGGTCAGGGACTTCTTCTTGGTGATGTCCCGGTACGGCGACTTGCTGGGCGGATAGCCGACCTGCGCGAGTGCCGGTTGGGCGCGCCACGAGGAGGCCGAGGAGTGCGAGTGCGTGGCGCATGCGGTCAGGGCTCCCGAAGGTCGCGGCCCGTCATTTCGGGCGGCGGCGTGATGCCGAGCAGGCGGAGCACCGTCGGGCCAACGTCACAGAGCGCTCCTCCGTTGCGGAGGGTGCTCGCGCCGGCACGGACTGCCACCAACGGCACAGGATTCGTCGTGTGGGCGGTGTGGGGCCCGCCGTTCTCAGGGTCCAGCATCATCTCGCAATTGCCGTGATCCGCCGTGACCAGCACGGTGGCGCCGGTGGCTTCCGCCGCACGGAGCACCCGCCCCAGGCACCGGTCGACTGTCTCCACCGCCTCCACGACCGCCGGCATCACGCCGGTGTGGCCGACCATGTCGGCATTGGCGTAGTTGCAGAGCACGAAGTCGTGCTCCGGCGCGCCGATCGCGCCACAGAGAACGTCGGTGATCCCCTCGGCGCTCATCGCCGGCGCGAGATCGTACGTCGCGACCTTCTGCGACGGTACCAGGATCCGCTCTTCCCCACGGTACGGCGTCTCGACCCCGCCGTTGAAGAAGTAGGTCACGTGCGGGTACTTCTCCGTCTCCGCGGTCCGAAGCTGGGTCCGGCCGGCGTCCGCCAGCACTTCCGCCACGATCCGCGCCATGGAGAAGGGCGGAAACGCCTGGGGGAACGGAAAGGTCTGGTCGTACTGCGTCATGGTGACCAGGCCCGACAATGCCGGGCGGACCCCGGTATCGAAACCGTCGAACCCCTCGATGGCCAGCGCGCGGCAGATCTGGCGCATCCGGTCGCTGCGGTAGTTGAAGCAGAACACGCCGTCGCCGTCCTGAATCGGTGCGGCGGGGGCCCCTTCCTGCTGGAGGACGATTGGCTTGACGAATTCGTCGGTCTCGCCGCGTCCGTAGGCGTCGCGTACCGCCTGCACCGGGTCCGTCGCCGGACGCCCGACGCCCCGGACCATCGCCTCGTAGGCGAGTTCGGTGCGATCCCAGCGCCGGTCCCGGTCCATGGCAAAGTAGCGCCCCGTCAGCGAGCCGATCCGGGCCCGGGGACCGGCAATCCGGTCGAGATCGGTCTGCAGCCGCTGGACGACCTCGGCGGCGGACATTGGCGGGGAGTCGCGTCCGTCGAGAAAGCCATGCACGGCGATCCGGGTGACGCCGAGGCGAACCCCGAGCTCCACCGCTGCGAGCAGGTGCGCATCGATGGCGTGAACGCCGCCCGCACCGAGCAGCCCGAGGAGGTGGAGTGTCCCGCCGCTCTCCCGCACCCGGCGGCAGAGCTCCACCAACGGCTCGAGCTGGAAGAATTCCCCTGACCGAATGCTGGCCGTGATGCGGACCAGGTCCTGCGGCACCACCCGCCCGGCACCGAGGTTCAGGTGCCCGACCTCGCTGTTGCCCATCTGCCCTTCCGGGAGGCCCACGGCGAGGCCGCTGGCATCGAGAAGGGTTCGCGGTTCGCTCTCCCACAGGCGGTGCCAGATCGGGGTCCGGGCGAGTTCGATGGCGTTCCCCTCGCGCTCCGGCCGGTACCCCCACCCGTCCAGCACCACGAGAACCACCTGGCGCGCCGGGACGCTGGCGTTTGACATGCCTCTCCGCTGTTTCTACAATGCTGGACAGTGACTTACACCGCGCCGCAATCTAGTCCCGCCTCTCGCCGCCTACCAGTCTGGGCGGCTCTCACGGCGCTGTGCCTCGCCGTCGTTCCATCATTACTTCCTGCTCAGTCGCGGGTGGCCCAGAACACCGCGTTCCGGAAGGACCCGGGCGGTACGGTGCTGGCCACCCTTCAGGCGGGAGCCACCGTCAAGACGGGAGCGGCGCAGGGGGACTGGACCGCCGTGACACTCGAAGGGTGGGTCTTCACCCAGTCCACGGGAGTCACTTCCAGAGGTGGCTTCGACCTCGTCATCACGTCGGACAACGGCGAGAATCTGCGATCCGGCCCCAACGGGGGGATCCTCGCCCGGCTCCAGAAGGGTGCCCTGCTGAACAAGGTCGGAACGCAGGGGGGATGGACCCAGGTGACCCGCGCCGGATGGGTGAGCACCAAGGCGCTCTCAGGTGGCTCGGCTCCGGCGCAGGCCCGGACCGCCGCCGCCCCGGCAGCGAGCGCCCCGGCGTCCTCCCCGGCCGCTGGAGAGAGCGTGGATCGGGTGGCGGCGCTTCGTTCGACGCCCCTGACGCTGGAGCCCGATGGACCCTCGCTGGGCACCCTCGACGCCGGGGCCTCAGGGCAGATCATCGGAAAGAGCGGGGAGTGGGTGCAGGTGCAGATCCAGGGCTGGGTCCGCGAAACCGACCTGTCCGAGCCGGCCAGCGCCGCGATTCCCGGCGTGACCATGGCCCAGATCCGCGCCAATCCATCGAAGTACGTGGGCCAGTTGCTGGAGTGGCGGGTCCAGTACATCAGCATCCAGAGCGCCGACGAATTGCGTCCCGAGATTCCACAGGGGGCCAAGTATCTCCTCACCCGGGGGCCACTGCCGGAGCCGGGCTTTGTCTACGTAGTTTTGACGGCCGACCAGCTGCCGACCTTCCAGGCCGCCACGCCGCTCCAGGAATTCACGGTGCGCGGCCGCCTGCGCGCCGCGCAGACGCGCTACCTGCCCACGCCGGTACTCGAGTTGGTCCAGGTGGTGGATACCAAGGGAGGGACGCCGTGAACGACGCGCTCAAGCAGCGAATCCAGCGGAAGCTCGAAACTCTGAGCGACGAACGCGGCTACCAGATTCTGGACTACGTCGAATTTCTCGAGAGCAAGTTTGCGGAGCGGGCCACACCCACCGGCATCTTCGCGAAGATCACCGAGACGGTCGAGGACACGATGCGCGCGGGCAAGCTGCCGATCCAGGCGATCAGCGGCACCATGGGTGTGATGGACAGCGCGGCGAAAGTGATGAAGGGGTTCGCGGCCGCAGGGAAGACGGTGGTCGACGAGGCGATGCGTGCCTCCGAGGGACAGCCGCCCCTGGAGGGGCCGGCCAAGACGGCCAAGGCTGCCACGCCAAAGCCGCCGGCCGCCAAGGTCCCGACGTCGAAGCCCCCCGCCGCGAAGCCACCGGCGCCGAAGCCGGCGGCACCCAAGGTCCCACCCAAGGCAGACGGCTGACCTCGAGGCGGTTCCACCTCCCTCCAATGGATATCATCTATGGCGACTGACGCCGCCGCGCCCGTCAACGAGGAGTTCGTCCGGGGCATTGGCCCGATCCAGGCGCTCTCCCTCGTCGTCGGGACCATGATCGGTTCCGGCATCTTCATCGTTTCGGCCGACATCAGTCGGTTGATGGGTGAATGGGGCCCCGCCGGACTGATGCTCGTCTGGGTGGTCACCGGCGTCATGACCATGGCCGGCGCGTTGAGCTATGTCGAACTCGCCGCGATGATGCCGAAAGCAGGCGGCCAGTACGTCTTCCTCCGCGAGGGGCTCAATCCCCTCGCCGGTTTCCTCTACGGGTGGACCCTCTTCACCGTGATCCAGGCGGGGACGATCGCCGCGGTCGCGGTGGCGTTTGCGAAGTTCCTTGCCGTCCTGCTCCCCGGGATCAGCGACTCGGTCATCCTCGCTCTGGGGAGCATCCGACTGCCCGGCGCGGCGGACGCCATCACCATCGGTGTCTCGCCCCAACGGCTGGTCGCCATCGCGAGCATCCTGGGGCTGACCTGGATCAACTACCGGGGGGTGTCACTCGGCGCGCGGTTCCAGACGACGCTGACGTTCGCCAAGGTCGGTGCGCTTGCGGCGCTGATCATCCTCGGGTTGCTCGTCTACCGTCAGCCGGAGACGGTGGCGGTGAATTTCGGCAACTTCTGGGGATCGGCGCCGTGGACGCTCGCGCTGGTGCCGCTGGTCGGGGCGGCGATGGTCGGGTCGCTCTTCAGCAGTGACGCCTGGAACAACGTCACCTTTGCGGCGGCGGAAGTCCGGAACCCGACCAGAAACCTCCCGCTCGCGCTTGCCGCCGGGACCGCGCTCGTCACCCTCTTCTACCTCCTCGCCAACCTCGCGTACCTGAGCGTGCTGCCCTTCATCGGTGATCCGAACGGGGCCACCGCCGTCGCGCGGGGCATCCAGTACGCATCCGCCGACCGCGTCGGCACCGCGGCGGTCGAGGTGATGCTCGGCTCGGCCGGCGGCGCGGTCATGGCCATCGCCATCATCATCTCCACCCTGGGCTGCAACGCCGGATTGATCCTGGCGGGACCGCGCGTCTACTACGCCATGTCCCGCGACAAGCTCTTCTTCGAGCGCGTTGGGCATCTCCATACGGGGTATCATACGCCCGGCTGGGGGCTGTGGATCCAAGCGTTGTGGGCCTCGGTGCTCTGCCTGAGCGGCACCTACAATCAACTCCTCGACTACGTCATCTTCGCCGCGCTGGTGTTCTACCTGCTGACCACGGTGGCGCTCTTCCGACTGCGCCGGTTGCAGCCGGACCTCCCCCGACCCGTCAAGGCGGTCGGGTATCCGGTGGTGCCGGCGCTCTACATCGTCGGGATCGCCGTATTGCTCGTCGTCCTGCTGGTGGAGAAGCCGTTGTTCACCTGGCCCGGGCTCCTCATCGTGGCGCTCGGCATTCCGGTCTACTTCATCTGGCGGCGGAGCCGCGCGTAGCCGCGCCACGCACGGCGCTGCTCTGGTACTGCACTCCTCGGCGACGGGGTGAGTGTGGGGGATGGCTCCCCCTTGCTCCCTCGGCGCCGAGGATGTCACTATATGGGTATGCCCGCCCCCGCCTACTATACCCGCGCCATGCTCCGGGACATCCCCGAAGACGGCAACCGCTACGAGCTGGTGCGCGGGGAGTTGCTGGTGACCCCGGCGCCGCGTCTGTGGCACGAGGTGGTCACACGGCGACTTGATACTCTGGTCGTGGAGTATGTCGAGCACCAGCGGCTTCCGTTCTATGTGGTCGGTTCGCGCTCGGAACTGTCCTGGGGAGACGACGACACCGAGGTTCAGCCCGATCTCTTCGTGGTGCCGATCGAGGAGGTTCGCACGCTGGACTGGGCCATGTTGCGCCGACCCCACCTCATCGTCGAGGTCCTGAGCCCTTCCACCGCCCGCCACGATCGCTTCACCAAGCGCGCCGAGTATCAGCGCCGTGGCGTCCCCCTCTACTGGATTGTGGACCCCGAACAGCGGCAGGCCGAGGTGTGGACCCCGGCGGACCATTTCCCAGGCGTGGAACAGGAGCGGCTGGTCTGGGCGCCCGAGGGGGCGACAGAGCCGTTCACACTGGAGTTGGCGGAGCTCTTTCGGCCTCTCTGACCCCGGTTCCCGCCACCCGGCGCCCCCGCCTTGATTTCGCCGGGGCCGCTCCGTATCCTTCGAGATGGTACCCCCTACGATCCAATCCGGCCCCCCGGGCGCGTCGCGCCATCGGTGGGCCGCGACGCATATGGAGTCCCCGACCTGATGGCTACCATCCGCACGTCCGTCGGACTGACCTTCGACGACATCCTGCTCGTCCCGCGGCATTCAACGGTCCACCCGCGCGACGTCCAGACCACCTCCCGCTTCACCCGCTCGATCCCCCTCAATGTCCCCCTCGTTTCCGCCGCCATGGACACCGTCACCGAGTCCGAGATGGCGATCGCCATGGCCCGTGCCGGGGGCATCGGGGTGCTCCACAAGAACATGTCCATCGAGCGGCAGGCCGCCGAGGTGGACCGGGTCAAGCGCAGCGAAAGCGGGATGATCCTCAATCCGATCACGCTTGGCCCAGACCGGCCGCTCCGCGAGGCGTCGGCCCTTATGAGCCGGTTCCGGATTTCCGGCGTGCCGATCGTGGATGCCGCGGGTCGCCTGATCGGCATTGTGACCAACCGGGACCTCCAGTTCGAGCGCAATCTCGAGCAGCCGATTCACGAGGCGATGACGAAGGAAAACCTCGTCACCGCGCCGGTTGGCACGACGCTCGAGGCAGCCGAACGGATCCTCGCCAGGCACCGGATCGAGAAGTTGCCGGTGGTGGATGGTGAGGGTGTCCTCCGGGGGCTCATCACCGTCAAGGACATCTTCAAGCGGGCGCAGCACCCCGACGCCAACAAGGACCGGCATGGCCGTCTCCGGGTGGCCGCGGCGGTCGGAGGGACCCCCGACGCGAAGATCCGAGCCAAGGCGCTGGTGGACGCCGGTGCCGATGTCCTCGTCATCGACTCGGCGCATGGGCACAGCGAGGGCGTGCTCCAGACGCTGGCCATTCTCCGTGAGGCGTTCCCTGATGTGCAGCTGGTGGCGGGCAACGTCGCCACCGAAGAGGGGGCCCGGGAGATTGCGCGGCGCGGCGCCGACGCGGTGAAGGTCGGAGTGGGGCCGGGCAGCATCTGCACCACCCGGGTCGTCACCGGCGTCGGGCATGCCCCAGGTCACGGCCATCATGGACGCCGTTCGCGGGGCCGGGGAGATTCCCGTCATCGCCGACGGCGGCATCAAGTACTCGGGTGATGTGGTCAAGGCGCTCGCGTCGGGGGCCGCCTGCTGCATGATGGGCGCCATGCTCGCCGGCACCGAGGAGAGTCCAGGCGAGTCGGTTCTCGCGGAAGGACGGCGGTTCAAGGTCATCCGCGGGATGGGGAGCCTGGCGGCGATGCAGGACGGCTCCGCCGACCGGTACTTCCAGCAGGGCGAAATGGCCCCGGCCAAGATGGTGCCCGAGGGGATCGAGGGACGCGTCCCCTATCGGGGGCCGGTGGGAGACGTCATCTTTCAGATGGCAGGCGGCCTGCGGAGCGGAATGGGCTACTGCGGTGTGCCGGACATTGCGGCCCTGCAGCGCGATGTGGAAATGGTCCAGATCACCAGCGCCGGCCTCCGTGAATCGCATCCCCACGATGTGAAGATCACCCGCGAGGCGCCGAACTACAGCGCCTGATCGGTAGCGCGTTACCTGTATGCCGGGGCATACCGTGCCCCGGCCGTTCTTTCCCTCATTTCGGAGCACTCGTGAGCGACTCCGCACCAGCCCGCGAAGCCTGGGGTTCCCGCATCGGCCTGATCCTGGCCATGGCGGGCAACGCCGTCGGACTCGGGAACTTCCTGCGCTTCCCGAAGCAGGCAGTCGAGAACGGCGGCGGCACATTCATGATCCCCTACTTCATCGCCTTCCTCCTCGTCGGCATTCCGCTGATGTGGATCGAGTGGGGGGTCGGCCGCCACGGCGGGCTCAAGGGCCACGGCTCCGTACCTGGAATGTTCCAGACCCTCTGGAAGAACCCCATCGCCAAGTACCTCGGCGTGCTCGGGCTCTTCATGCCGATGGTGGTCTTGATCTACTACTGCTACATCGAGTCCTGGACCCTCGCCTGGACCTGGGCCTCGCTCCGCGGCGCCACCCAGGGGCTCGACCAGGCCGGCATGCAGGCCTTCTTCAAGTCGTACGTCGACCTCGACAACGGCTCGATTCACGGCTTCTGGACGCCGTTCGCCTTCTTCTTCATCACGATCGCCGTCAACTTCTACGTCGTGAGCAAGGGCCTGACCAGGGGCATCGAGCGGCTGGCCAAGATCGGCATGCCGATTCTCTTCATCTTCGCTGCCATCCTCGTGGTGCGCGTCCTGACCTTGGGGGCGCACGAGGTCATCATCGACGGGGTCGCCACGCAGTCGAGCCCGATCGACGGCCTCAACTTCATGTTCACGCCGAACTGGAGCCTGCTGGCCAACCCGAAGGTGTGGCTGGCAGCGACGGGGCAGATCTTCTTCACCCTCTCGGTCGGCATGGGCTCGCTGCAGGCCTACGCCAGCTACCTCACCAAGAAGGACGACATCGCGCTCTCCGGCATCGCCACGGCCGCCACGAACGAGACGGCGGAAGTGGTGCTGGGCGGCTCGCTCGCCATTCCCGCCATCGTCGCCTTCTTCGGCGTCGCCGGTGCCACGGCGATCGCCAAGGGAGGCAGCTTTGACCTCGGCTTCATCGCCATGCCGCTGGTGTTCAACCAGCTGCCGGGCGGCGCCATGATGGCCACCCTCGCGGGCGTGATGTGGTTCGGCCTCCTCTTCCTGGCCGGCATCACCTCGTCGGTGGCCATGGCCACGCCGGCGCTCTCGTTCGTCGAGGAGAACTTCGGGTGGTCGCGAAAGAAGACCGCCACAGGGCTCGGCGTCCTCGCCCTCCTCATCGGCATTCTGCACCTGGTGTATTACACGCAGGGGTTCCTCGAGGAGTGGGACTACTGGGCAGGGCACCTTCGGGCTCGTCATCCTTGCGCTGGTCGAGACGGTTCTCTTCGTGTGGGTCTTCGGGCCTGACAACATGTGGCGGGAGATTCACGAGGGCGCCAGCATCCGGATTCCCCGCTTCTTCAAGTTCGTGATGACCTTCGTCACCCCGGTCTTCCTGCTGGTCATGATGGTCTGGTGGACGATCGAGGAGGCGGTGCCGACCCTGATGATGAAGGGGATTCCCGAGTCCGACCATGCGGTGCGGTGGGCATCCCGCGGCCTCATGCTCGCCATTCTGCTCATTCAACTCTGGCTCATCAAGGCGGCCTGGCGCCGCCGCGTCCTCGACGGGAAGGAAGTGGACTGATGAACACCACCGCGATCATCTTCATGACCGGCGCCTGGGCCTTCGTGCTGGGTCTGCTCATCTGGTCCTATCGCAAGCTGCTCTCCACGCCGCAGGAGGAGAAGCTGCCTCCGCCGGGTTCCATTCCCTGATCTTCTCCCTGGTGTGCACCCCGCCGGTACGCCGGCGGGGTGACCCAGTCGCAGGTTGAGGCATCCCCGTTCCCGGATCACGCCGTCCCCTCGCAGGTGGAGCGTCGCATGAGCCTCTTCCGCCGTAAGGATGTTGCCGCCCTCCAGGCAGAGCTTGAAACCGACCACAGTCTCAAGCGTACCCTCGGTGCCGGTGGCCTCGTCATGCTGGGCATCGGCGCCATCATCGGCGCCGGCATCTTCGTGCTGACCGGCCAGGCCGCCGCGACGTACGCCGGTCCGGCCATCGTCTACTCGTTCCTGCTGGCCGGGACCGCCTGCGCATTCGCCGGTCTCTGCTACGCCGAATTCGCGGCGATGATCCCGATCGCGGGGTCGGCGTACACCTACGGGTACGCCACCATGGGCGAGTTCGTCGCCTGGATCATCGGGTGGGACCTCATCCTCGAGTACCTGTTCGCGGCGTCCACGGTGGCGGTCGGCTGGTCGGGATACTTCACCTCCCTCCTGCGCGACATGGGGATCGATCTCCCGGCGGCGTACACCTCGGCACCGTACAATCACACCGCCGTGCCGGATGCCGGGCTCAACGTGTGGCGCATCTTCACCGAGGGGTGGACCCGCAACCCTGACGCGGTGCTGAATGTCCCCGCGATGGTCATCGTCGGGCTCATTTCGATGCTGCTGATCATCGGCATCCAGGAGTCCTCGCGGTTCAACAACATCATCGTCGTGGTCAAGGTCGCCGTGGTGCTGGCGTTCATCGCGTTCGGCGCGGCGTACATCAACCGCGAGAACTGGGAGCCGTTCATCCCGCCGATGACCGAGCCGCGGCCACTTCGGCTGGAGCGGCATCGTGCGCGCCGCCGGCGTGATCTTCTTCGCCTACATCGGATTCGACGCCGTGTCCACCGCGGCGCAGGAGACGAAGAACCCGAAGCGTGACATGCCGATCGGCATTCTCGGGTCGCTGGTCATCTGCACCGTGCTGTACATCGCCGTGTCGCTGGTCCTGACCGGCATCGTGAAGTACACGGAACTGAACGTCCCCGATCCGATCGCCGTGGGCATCAACGCCGCCGGCCCGGGCCTGGCCTGGCTGCGGCCGTTCATCAAGATCGGCGCCATCGCCGGCCTCTCGTCGGTCATCCTGGTGATGCTGATGGGGCAGCCGCGGATCTTCTACACCATGGCGAAGGACGGGCTCCTCCCGCCGATGTTCAGCGCCGTGCACCCGAAGTTCAAGACGCCCTGGCTCGCGACCATCATGACGGGCGCCGTGGCCATGCTCTGCGCCGGCTTGCTGCCGATCGGCCTGCTCGGCGAACTGGTGTCCATCGGAACCCTCCTCGCGTTCGCCATCGTCTGCGGCGGGGTCCTCGTGCTCCGGTACACCGACCCTGATATCCCCCGGCCGTTCCGCACGCCGCTGGTGCCGCTCGTGCCCCTGCTCGGTGTCGGCTCGTGCCTCTACCTCATGCAGGCGCTGCCGATCGACACCTGGGCGCGGCTCATCGTGTGGATGATGATCGGCATCGCCATCTACTTCGGCTACGGCCGGAGGCACTCGAAGCTCAACGCCTGATCGCACCGCGCCGCGGCGTCAGCCGCGGCTGAGGACTGAGTGGGAGCCGTACAGGGGTGTGCCATGGCGCGCCCCTGCACTGCTCCCCTCTTCCGTTTGGGGGGTTATCTTTCTGCCGCCATGAAGCTGCCCCTCACCCCCCAGAAGACCGACGCCGCCAGGGCCATCGCCGAAGTGCTGCAGCCCGGCCAGCGTGTCTGCTTGACCACCCACGTCAATCCCGATGGAGACGGCCTCGGCAGCGAGGTGGGGCTCCTGCACCTCCTGAAGGCACAGGGCATCACCGCGGTGGTCACCAACCCCAGCCCGACCCCGCCCAGATTCGGGTTTCTCTTCGAGGACCTGCCCGGCGCGGACAAGAGCCGTGAGGCGATCAAGGAGCTTCGGCGCGCAGATGTGATCGTCGTGCTCGACATCGCCGACCTCGGCCGGCTCGGCATGCTGGGCGACACCGTCCGCGACCGCGGCGTGCCCGTGGTCTGCATCGACCACCACGTGAGCCCCGGCGAATTGCCACCGGGTCCGCGGTACGTGGACGCGACCGCGGCCGCCACCGGGGAACTGGTATTCGAGATCGGCCGGGCCAACGAGTGGCCGCTCACCAGGGAAGCCGCCCGGGCGCTCTATGTGGCCATCATGACCGACACCGGAAGCTTCCGCTTCAGCAACACGCATCCGCGGACGTTGCGCGTCGCCGCCGAATTGCTGGAGACCGGCCTCGATCCCGAGCGGATGTACCTCGACGTCTACGCCAACGCGCCCGAAGGGCGGCCCCGGCTCTACGCCGAGGCGCTGCAGACGCTCGTGGTGGAGCAGGAACATGGACTGGCGTGGGTGACGGTGCCCCCGGGCGCCCTCGAACGGCTCGGCGTGAGCGCCGACGATCTGGACGGCGTCGTGGAGTTTCCCCGGAGCATCGCCGGGGTGCGGATGGCGCTCCTCTTCCGTGAAATCGCGGCAGGCCGGATCAAGGTCTCGCTCCGATCGGTGGGCGATGTGGACGTCGCCGCGTTCGCCAGACCCTTTGGCGGCGGCGGCCACACCAAGGCGGCCGGCCTCTCGATCGAGGGGTCGATGGGCGAGGTCCAGGGGACGGTACTCGAGGCTGCGCGCACCTATCTCGGCGGTAACGGAAAGCACTGAGGGACCATGGACACGACGACGGAAATGCTCGCCCGGATCGAGGCGACGATCGATACCCTTCGGCCCTACATCGCCTCCCACAAGGGGCAGGTGGAGGTCGTGGATTTTGACGCTGGCGAAGGGAAGCTCTACGTGCGATTGGGCGGCACCTGCCACGGCTGCGCCGCCTCCACCATCACCCTGAAGCAGGGGCTCGAGGTGCGCCTGCGCCAGTCGGTGCCCGAGGTCAAGACCGTGGAGGCCATCTAGTGGCGTCGACTCCGCTCGCGGCCGCCCAGGCGGCCCTGGCCGGCATCACCAATCCCCGCACCGGAACGGACCTGCTGGCTGCCGGGATGGTCGAAGGGCTGATCATCGGCGACGATGGCCGCGCCGCGTTCACCTTCCTCCTCCGCCGGGAGGATCCGGCGACGCTGGTGCGGCAGATCCGCCAGGCGTTCTCCGCCGCCGACCTGCCCGATCCCAAGATCCAGATCAAGGATCCCGCCGGCCCGGCCAGCTCGACCCATGGCCCCCCGGGAGACGCCGCGGCGGCGGTTCCACCGCCGCCGGCCCAGATGTCGCTCCCAAACCTCGGCAAGGTGATCGCGATCTCGTCGGGCAAGGGCGGGGTGGGGAAGTCGACCGTGGCCGCGAACCTCGCCATCGCGCTGGCGAGTGCCGGGCACCGCGTCGGCCTGATGGACGGCGACATCTACGGGCCGAACATCCCGCGGATGTTTGGCGTGTTCGAACGGCCCCACGTCAACGCCAATCGACGGATGCAGCCCCTCGAGGCGCACGGCGTCAAGCTGATGTCGCTCGGCTTCATCGTCGAGCGCGACGCGCCGGCCATCTGGCGCGGCCCGATCATCATGAAGATCGTCACCCAGTTCCTGCGGGACGTGGACTGGGGCGACCTCGACTACTTCCTCGTCGACCTCCCGCCGGGAACCGGCGACGCACAGCTCTCACTGGTCCAGGCCACCAACGTCTCAGGGGCCGTCATCGTGACGACGCCCCAGGAGATGTCGGTCGGCGACGCGCTGCGCGGTGGCGAAGATGTTCGAGAAGGTCAACGTGCCGGTGCTCGGTGTCATCGAGAACATGAGCGGGTTCACCTGTCCCCACTGCGGGGAGCACACCGACCTCTTCCCCACCGGTGGGGGCGACAAATTGGGCGGCGAGCTCAACGTTCCGGTGCTGGGGCGAATCCCGATGCAGGCGCAGATGGCCGACCTGGCCGACCGCGGCAGGCCGATCGTGGTCGCGGCGCCGGACAGCCCGGCCGCGAAGGCGCTCCAGGGTATCGCAGAACGAGTGGTGGAGGCGGCGCGGACCCGTGGCGGGGCGGAGTTGCCGATTTTGCGCGGCTAGGCAGGGAGGCCGCGGGGCGGGGAGGCAGAACAGGAACAGAAGGGCCCCCAAGTATGGGGGCCCTTCTTGCCTGGCGGCTATTCCTTCCGCTCGGTGATGCGGATCAGGGTCTGCACATCGCCCTTGAGGGGGCCAGTGACCAGCCGCCTGGCATCCGCGAGGATTCCCTCTGCCTCGATCACGAAGAAGACGGGGTGCTCGTCCGCGGCGCGGGCGCGCAGGAAGGGATCGGCCTGGGATCGCACGAGGATCCAGGCCGCGTTGCAGGCGTAGCCGAAGACCTGGGCCTGGGCCAGGGTGTCGAGCGGGGGGCGGAGCGCGCCGAGCATCCAGCTGAGCCGGCTCGGTGGTTCCCCCGCTTCGGTGAACACGCTCAGGATCGGATCGGCCCGCCCGGACAGAAGCTCGTACGACTCCGCAGCGATCACCGCGGTGAAGAGCGAGAACTCCCGGTCGTCGGTGATGATCTCGGCAAGAGCCTGCCCCACCAGCACCGAATCGACCTCCCAGAGTCGGCGAACCGCCTCCCTCACCTCCAGCCCGGTGCCGGCCACGCTCCAGGAGTGAGTCGGCAGGATGCGCAGAAGGGAGTCGGCAATCAGGGATCTCGGTGCGGTGTAGATCACCGATGGCCGGTAGACGCTCCCGCTGGTCGGCCAGGTGACCTGCGTGCAGGACCGGGGCAGGGTGCCCTGGGCGGTCGCGGTGCCGGCAGTCAGCACGAGCAGTAGGATCGCCGCCCCGCAACGGAGTGCAGCGCGGGAGTCGGCGGTCCAGCGATTTGGCGGGCGATCGTGCGCTCGGGCGTCACTCCTCATATGAGCCAAGATACGCATTCCAGAGGGAGTTGCCAGCCTCCTGAGGAGAGTGGGTCGGTAGCATCCGATTATCTTACAGGTGGGCAGATCGCCCACTGACGATGACATCCACCGCCAGGACAAAGAGGAGAAACAGCCAGGGAGGTTGAAATGGGTAGCAAGGCTCGCAAACTCGCCGACCGGGGTTCCCGCTCCGCCAAGAAGGCCCTCAAGGACCTCGAGACGAAGGTGATGGCCATCGAGGGCCGCCGATCAGTTCGGGCCAAGACCCGGAAGGCCAAACGGGTGAGCAAGAAGGCGGCGACGACGGGGCTGATCATCGGCGCCCTCGCCGCGCTGCAGGTCATTGTGCGGGAACTGGTCAAGCGCGAGGACGTCGGCTAGGGCGCCTGCTCCTCCACCTCGACGCGGGCATCGACTTCCCGGCCGATGCGGCGCGCGGCTTCCAGGTGCTCGGTGAGCCCGGGTCCCGCCGCCTGCCCGGCCGAAATGCGCAGCAGATCGATCCGTAAATTCTCGAGCGCCGAGAGTGCGGTGGCCAGCTTGGCGCTCCCGACTTTCCGGGCCGATTCCAGGTCGCGCACGAGGTCGATGCGCCCGGCAGCCTCCGCCAGCGCCCGGGTAAGGGCCTGGTCCTGCCGTCGGAGCGCCTGCACGTCACCCTCCAGCTGCCGCAGGAGCGCCGGTACTTCGGCCAACTGATGGCGCTCGGCGGCGGGCAGGGCGGCGTACAGCGCCTCGGCGGCGCGTCCCAGCGCCACTTCGGTCGGCTCGTTGGCGGCGGGCAGCGCCCGCGCCTCACGGCCCCCGGCCAGTCGCACCATCCACCGCCCCATGCGTCCCGCCCACAAGCGATCCCACCAACTTGGCCCCTTCGCTGTGGGCGCCGTCAGCCGCGCCGCGGCCCAGCGGCCGGCGCTGAGCGGAATGAAGATGACGGCCAGGTCGGCGACGATCTGAGCGACGTCCCCCCACTGGCTGCCGGCGCTGCCGACCCAGACCAGGCGAAGCCCGCCGCGCGCAAATGCTGCAAGCCATGCCTGCGGCAGCGGCGACCTTCGCGCCGACCGTCACCGGTTCTCGCTCTTCGTCGGATCCCAGCAAGCGCAGCCCGGATGTCTTCGTAGCCGTAGCCGCGGCGGATGGCATCCCGGATGGCGCGAAACGCCGTCACCTTTCGCACGCCGGCGAGGCTGATCATCCCGAGCCCAACGCCGAGCCGCATCAGGCCGAGGAATGCGTCCTCGAGGCCGCCGAACGGGCGGTAGTAGGGGCCGGCCAGGAGCGACGCCACCACCAGGAGAAGTACGCTGCCGTATCCTCCCATGTCGGTGCCGAGTTCGTGCAGTTCCCGCGCGGCCCGCGCCACCGGTGCCGGTGTGACGGCCAGCACGGGGAGGTTGCTGCCGAGTGCCGCCGCCAACTCCTCGCCGGAGGCAAAGCGATCTTCGGGTGACTTGGCCAGGCAGCGCTCGATGGCGTGCGCCAGGGGAGCGGGGAGATCGGGTCGGAGGCCGAGGATCGGTGGGGGCGGCTGCGTCAGGTGCTGGGCCAGTACCGCGGCGGCGGAGTCTCCCTCGAACGGCCACTGACCGGTCGCGGCCAGGAAGGCGGTCACTCCGAGGGAGTAGAGGTCGCTCCGTCCATCCACCGGCTCACCCGCCGCCTGTTCCGGACTCACCGCCCGCGCCGTTCCCACGACCTGTCCCGCAGGGGTGTCCGGGGCGTCGCCGCTGACGTGCGCGATGCCGAAGTCCGTCACCATCGCCCGGCCGCCCTCGCGCTCCAGCAAGATGTTCTCCGGCTTCACATCGCGATGCACCACCCCCTGCCGATGGGCGTAGGCGAGTGCCCACGCAACCTCGCGTACGACTGCGGACACCTCCGACGCCGGCAACCGCCCGAGACGGCCGACCCGCTGGCCAAGGGTCTCCCCCGCGACGTAGCCCATCACGAAGAAGACGAGGCCGTCAGCTTCTTCGACCGAGTGAATCGGCACGATGTTCGGATGAGAAAGTCGCGCCGCGGTTCGGGCCTCGCGCAGGAACCGGGCGCGGCGGTCGGCCGATTCGGCGAGTTCCGGTGGGAGCAGCTTGATGGCCACCAGCCGGTCGAGGGCGATGTCCCGGGCGAGGAACACGATGCCCATGCCGCCACGACCGAGCTCCCGCTCGATCGCATACCGACCCGCCACCGCCTCCTGCAGGGCGAGCAGCTCAGGCACCGGGGGTGAGGGCATCAGTACAACTCCGGCACCGGCGTGGCCATCAATTCACGAGTTCGGCGCTTCCGCGGGGGGCGCCGCCGCGGGAGGACGAACTCTTCCCGCTTCGACTTCCGATAGGGAACTTGCGCCAGAAGATGGCTGATGATGTTCAGGCGAGCCCGGCGCTTGTCGTCTGAGTGTGCGATGTGCCACGGCGCCCACGCCGTGTGCGAGGCGGCGAACATGTCGTCGCGGGCATCGGTGTAGTCGTCCCACCGTGTGTAAGACGCGATGTCGATCGGCGAGAGCTTCCAGGTCTTTCGCCCATCGGTGATTCGGTCGTTCAGGCGCCGGGACTGTTCCTCCTGGCTGACCTCCAGCCAGTACTTGATGAGGATGATGCCCGATTCAACCATGAGTTTCTCGACCCCGGGAACGGCATCGAGAAATCGCCTGGTCTCTCCCGGAGTGCAGAATCCCATCACCCGCTCGACGCCGGCGCGGTTGTACCAGCTCCGGTCGAAGATCACGACCTCTCCGGCCGACGGGAAATGCGCCATGTATCGCTGGAGATACATCTGGGACTTCTCCCGTTCACTGGGCGCCGGAAGCGCGACGACGCGGAACGTGCGGGGACTCACCCGTTCGGTGATCGCCTTGATGGCGCCTCCCTTGCCCGCACCGTCGCGGCCCTCGAACACGACGCACACCTTCAATCCCTTCTTCCGCACCCACGCCTGCAACTGCACCAGTTCGACGTGCAGGCGCTTCAGCTCCTTCTCGTATGGCTTCCGGCGCATCTCAGGCTCGGTCGACGGTCTTCCTTCTTCTTCTTCTGGCCCATCCTCCCCCCTTGTGCACGAAATCACGAAACCACGAATCCGGCTTCCCCGCTGCCCGGCCGCCCTTCCCCGCCATATTCCCGCTCATGGCATTGATCACCCTGCTCACCGACTTCGGCACCGCCGATCCCTACGTCGCCGAGATGCGTGGCGTCCTCTATTCCAGGGCGCCGGGGGTCACACTCGCCGACATGAGCCATGGGATTCCGCCGGGCGATGTCAACGCCGCAGCCTATCTCTTCGGCCGCACCTGGCACCGTTTTCCCGAGGGAACCGTCCACCTGGTGGTCGTCGATCCCGGCGTGGGCACCGGCAGGGCTGCCTTGGCATTCACCGCGGCGGGGCACTGGTTCGTAGGACCCGACAATGGGGTCTTCACCTCGGTGCTGGACCAGGCGGACGGCCCGGTCGTTGCGATCCTGCCGCCGCCCGATGCCGCGCCGACCTTTCACGGTCGCGATCTCTTCTCGCCCGCCGCCGCGGCGCTTGCCCGCGGTACAGCGCTGCCCGCGCTCGGCGAGCCGCTGCCCACCATGCCGGTCCGGCTCACGCTCCCCGCCCCATTCTACGAGGGCAAGTCGGTCATCGGCGAGGTGATTTCGGTCGACCGCTTCGGCAATCTTGTCACCAACCTCACGCCCTCGGAAGTCCCGTCATACGCGGTGCTTGAGGTCGACGACGCCGAGGTGGGTCCCCTTCGCCGGACGTTCAGCGACGTCGAGCCGGGACAGCTCGTCGCATACCTCGGTTCTGGTGGTCAGGTGGAGATCGCCGTCCGCGACGGCTCCGCGGCGCGCCGACTCGGGGTTGGGGTCGGCGGACGAGTGCGGGCGCGCCTGGGCTGAGTGGTTCAGTCCACCCATTCGACGGTCACGCCGCCAAAGGATGTGGTCAGGTCGACGGTGAGGTGGCGCGTGGCGGTGGCGTCGTTCGTGGAGACATAGCGATTGCCCTGCCGGGTGAATCCGGCGGGCTGAAACGACGCCAGGAACTGTTCTGTCGTCATCGTCACGCCGATCGTCCCGGGGGATGCGAAGGGTGAGACCGCCGACGGCAAGCGTCGCGTCCAGTTCCGTAGTCGCCTCCCCACTCCCCGGTGTAATCCAGCACCACACTCCCCATTCCGCCATCGAAGGTCACCCGATCACACCGGCTGTTTCCCAGTCCGAGGACGGTGAGTTCTGCCACGCCCGCGCGGAAGGCCGCGGTGGTGCACCGGATCGCGTTCCTGGTCGAGAACCGGACTTCCGTCTGGCTGGCGCCGGTCTCGACGTTCAAGGAGGAGAGACGCAAGCCGCCGAGGTCCACCAGGGACACGGCAGCGCCCGTCCCCATGGATAGCTCGAGATCGACCTGCGGGGAGAACTCGGATGCTCGCGACCTGGTCCTGCATGTTGCCGCCGACGCCGATCCTGCCGTTGTCGAGATTGGTCAGCCCGAGGGTGACGGTATTGGCGCCGGCGTTCCATTCGCTGACCGGTTGAAACCGCGTGGCATCATAGGCACAGTCGCATCCCGTACAACGACGTCGGGGCGCCCGCGCTGACATTGAGCGTCCCGCCTGCAAACTCGACGGCTGGCGATCAGCCGCACTTCGCCGTGGAACTGTCGCGTGGTGCTGAAGCGCTTGAGGGCCTGCGCGCCCGCCGGACCGGCGCCCGCCCCCGCAAGACCGAGCAGGAGCATTGCGGCCAGGAGCGCTCGGCGCATCGTCATCGAACGGACGGCGGGGTCTTGTACTGGCCAGGGCGTCGCGCCGCGGGGACGCCGAACTGCGGCGTGGCCCAGAGGTACTCGTCGGTGAGGGTCTCCGGTGGGATGAACCGGCCGGCAAAATGTCCTGCGAGCCCGAGGCGGCTGAGCAGCGCCGCCCCGATGCCCACCGTCAGCAGGAACCAGGTAACGATTGCCGCCGCCGCAAAGGCGATCCAACCCAGCACCGGCGCCCAGCCAAAGGCCGCCCACCCAGCTCCAGAGCAGGATCATCCCGGCGAGTCCCGTGGCCACGTACCGGTAGCTGTTCGGCGAACCGAACGCACCCTGGGCCAGACGGCGGCGCGTGTACTTCTCACCCAGTGCATGGGTGACTCCCAGAAACCCGGCCAGCACGGCAACCGCCACGAGGAGAGCGGAGGCGATGACGGCGAAGGGAATGAGAAGAATCCCGATCACGCTCAGGATCAGTCCCAGGATCAGGACGCCGAACGTCGGAATGACGAGGACCTGCGCCAGCACCCCCACGGCAAAGGAGCGCCCGAAGGTATGGGTGACGGTATCGGAGATGATTTCGAGGTTGGGCTTGCCGAAGAGAACGAGGCCGAAGCCGATGGCGAGCAGCGTCAGGAAGACGCCGGCGAGCCCCGCGACATTGCGCACGCGCGGAAACCAGCGGAGAGGCGGCGACCGCGGCAGGTTCCTGAACATCGACCGGAGCGGGCGTGTCCAGTGTGCTGATTTCACCCGTGACCTGGCCGCCCGCCTGATGGACCTCACCGCCGAAGGCAAGCACGCTCCCCGAGACGAACGACCCCGGATGCAGGGTGATGTTGCCGTCGACCGTGACCAGATTCCCTGACAGCCGTCCATAGAGGTCAGCGTCACCGCTCAGGATCAGGACGTCTCCCTGATGCGACTCCCCGGAACCGATGGAATAGTTGCCGATGCGTGCGATCCCATCGGTAACCGTCAGGGTGAACCCCGGTGACTTGGAGTCGCGGAGGGCCTGGCAGGAGCAGCGGTTCCAGCGCGGATGTCGAGGAAAGGTTGCTGAGTGAAACGGTCAGCCCGCCCTCGGGGGCGGGTGGAACAGCCTGTGGGACGGGATGGGCGGCTTGAATGCGGTTCGGTCCAGCGGCGAGGGGGGCCGCGCCGATCAGGAGAAGGAGCGCTGCCGCGGTGAGCCGGAGGTCAGATCTCGGCATGAGCCACCCGTGCCGTCGGCAGGGCCATCAGGCGTCGAAGCACCAGGACGCCGCCAGCATAGGCAACGGTGGTGGCGCCGAACACGAGGCCGAGACGGGCGGGCGACTCGGACAGCCCGCGGACCCAGGGGTACCATGGCTGTGCGAGGAGGGTGGATCCGAAGGAACGGACCGCCGTCAGCCACATCCCGCCGATGCCTTGCCCAGCGCCCTGAAGGAGCTGGGAGAGGGTCTCGGGATTGGCCAGACTCCACCCGACGCTCGCCGCCATTGGCAGGAGCACCCCCGCGGCCAGGGCCGCGGCGATGACTACCGGACGGGCTCTGCGCCGCACCTCGACCCGTGCCATGACCCGGTCGCTGAAGCCAGCGTCGGGCGTGAACAGCGGGAGTGTGCCGAGCAGGTGCGCCAGCGCGCGGTCGGCATCGGCGAGGCGCCGGCAGTCGGCACAGCCGTGCAGGTGGGCCTCGCGATTTCGCGCGAGGGACCCTGCGAGCCAATCGTCGAGCTCGTCCGGGGTAAGGTGGGTGGCAATGAGGTCCGTCATGACGCCCCTCCTACGGGCCCGCCGGGCCCGGGGTTTCACTGGCGCAAATGCGCCAGGGCCTGCCTGAGTTCGCCGCGTGCGCGGTGGATGTATGTCTTCACGGTGCCCAACGGGAGATCGAGCATCGTGGCAATTTCTTCATAGGGCCGCCCCTCGACGTGCCGAAGCAGGATGCAGGACCGATACTCCGGCCGCAGCGCGGCGATCGCGATCTCAATCTCTCCGCCGAGTTCCTTCGCCTCGAGCTCCTCCAGCGCGGTTTCCTGGCGGTCTCCCAATTGGAGCGCGCTCGCCTGGATCGCCTCGGGGGTCAGGGCGTGCGGCGACCCGTCGAGCGAAAGGGTGTCCAGCTCCCGGCGCCGCAGGTGGTCGATGGAGACGTTGTTGGCGATCTTGAAGATCCAGCTGGAGAACTTGTACTCGGGGCGATAGGACTCGATCGCGTTGAGTGCCTTGACGAAGGTCTCCTGGGAGAGATCCTCCGCCTGCTCGCGATTGCGGACCATGCGGTAGATGAGGGAGAAGATCGGACGTTCATACCGGCGTACCAATTCTCGGTACGCCGACTGTCGCCCGGCACGCGCCTCCAGCACCACGTCCTGATCGGACAAGGTTGCCAGGTCGATGCCGGGCTTAGCCACGGGTTCCCCTCCGCCTTGCGGTGGGCTTTCCGTGAAGGGTAGATTGGCCGCCTATGTTAGCCACGGACAGGAAGTTACCAGTATCGGGCGGCGCGGAAAAGCGCTCCTATGTGCGTGGGATGTTTCACGCCATCGCACCGAGCTACGATTTCCTGAATCACCTGCTCAGCCTGAATCTCGACAAACGGTGGCGTCGCAAGGCGATCGAGCGTCTCAATTGGGAACGAGTCCCCTCCGGTCGGTATCTCGATCTCTGCGCCGGCACCCTCGATCTGGCCGCCACACTCGCGCGCCAGCCGGAGTTTGAGGGGATGGTCGTCGGATCCGACTTCGTCCCGCGGATGCTCCAACTGGGCCGGGGCAAGGCGGAGCGCATCACCTGCGTCACCGCCGATGCGCTGGAACTTCCCCACGCCGACGCCGTGTTTGACGGGGCCACCGTCGGATTCGGCGTGCGCAACCTGATGGATCTCGATGCAGGGCTCAGGGAGGCGGCCCGGGTCCTCAAGCCCGGCGCGCGATTCGTCATCCTCGAGTTGAGCATCCCCTCTTGGCAGCCGCTCCGCGGACTCTACCTCTTCTATTTTCGGCACCTCCTGCCGAATGTCGGTCGGCTGATTTCCAGTCACTCAAACGCCTACACCTGGTTGCCGGAGTCGGTGCTCGCATTTCCGGAGCCGCCGGCGCTCGCCGAGCGGATGGCGGACGCCGGCTTCCGCGATGTCACCTGGTCCTCGCTGGTCGGGGGCATCTGCGCCATCCACGTGGGAACCCGCACGTGAACGAAGGCCAGACCTTCGTCGGGGAATCGCTCCTCGTGCGGTACGTCAACTTCGTCAAGTTGCCGCACACCCTCTTTGCGCTCCCCTTCGCGCTGGTCGGCGTCCTGGCCGCCTCGCTGCAGGCGCCGGTGACGCTGCGCACGGTCGGGCTGGTCGTGGTGGCATTTACGGCGGCCCGGTGGGTGGCCATGGGGTTCAACCGCATCGCCGATCGTGCCTACGACGCGCGAAATCCCCGCACCCAGAATCGGGAGCTTCCGCGCGGCGTCCTCTCCGTCCACCAGGCGTGGGGCTCGGTGGCGGTGGCCGCCGGGTTGTTCCTCTGGGCAGCCTGGTCGCTCAATCCCCTCTGCTTCCTGCTCAGCCCCGTGGCGCTGGTCTGGGTCATGGGGTACAGTCTGTCCAAGCGGTTCACCTGGTGGCCCCACCTCTGGCTCGGGATGAGCCTCGCCATCGCGCCGGTCGGGGGGTGGCTGGCGGTCACGGGATCGTGGAGCGAACCGGCCTGGCTGCTCCTCGCCATCACGATCGCAGTGGCGACCTGGGTGGCGGGGTTCGACATCTTCTACGCCCTGCCCGACGCGGCCTTCGACCGCGCGAGCGGCCTGCATAGTGCCGTGGTCCGACTCGGCGAGTCACGCGCGATACTGCTGGCCAAGCTCCTCCACGGCGCGACGATCCCCGCGCTGGCCCTCTTCGGCTGGGGAGCGGGATTCGGATGGTGGTACTATGCAGGGGTCGCGGTCGCTGCCGCGATCCTCGCCTACGAGCACCAGCTGGTGCGGCCCGGCGATCTTTCGCGACTTGATGCGGCGTTCTTCCGGATGAACGCGGTGATGTCGGTGACCGTGTTCAGCTTTGCCCTCCTCGACCGACTCACGTGAGCGCCGTGTGACCGCTCCCCGCTTCGATGGATTGCAGGACTTTGTGCGTCACCTCGAGGCGCGCGGTGAACTGCTGCGCGTCACGGCCGAGGTGGATCCGAAGTTCGAGGTGGCGGAGATCGTCCAGCGCGTCATTCGGCAGGATGGACCGGGGCTGCTCTTCGAGCGGGTGAAGGGCGCTGACTTCCCGCTCGCCATGAACCTGTACGGATCCGCTCGGCGCATGGAAATGGCCGTCGGCCGGCCTCCCGAGCAGATCGGGCGCGAGCTGATCGAGACCTTTCAGCGCCTGAACCCACCGTCGCTGAGCAAGTTCTGGGAACTGCGCTCGACGCTGCTCAGGGCGCGCTTCATGCGCCCCCGCATGGTGAGCCGCGCGCCGGTGCAGGAAGTGGTGGAGGCGCCCCGCCTCGATCGACTCCCGAATCTCTGGAGCTGGCCGAGGGACGGCGGGCCGTTCATCACCTTTGGGCCGACGATCACCCACAATCCGGCCAACGGAGTCCGGAACTTCGGACTCTATCGCCTGCAGGTGTTTGACGAAAAGACCACCGGCATGCACTGGCAGAGCATGAAGGGGGGAAGGGGGCACCACCACGAGGCGGAGCGCCGCGGTGAGGCGCTCGAAGCAGCCGTGGTCCTCGGCGGCGACCCGATGACGATGCTCTCCGCGATCCTCCCGCTCCCGGAAGACTTCGACGAACTGGGACTCGCCGGGTTCCTGCGGGGGCGCGCGACCGAGTTCATCCCCGGGCAAGAGCATCTCGATGCCGGTGCCCGCCAATGCCGACTTCGTGCTGGAAGGGGTGGTGCCGGCGGGGGAGCGGCGGATGGAGGGGCCCTTCGGCGACCACTACGGCCACTACTCCGAAGCGTCGCCCTTCCCCGTGTTCCACGTGAAGACCGTCACGCGGCGGAGAAACGCGATCTATCCTGGGGCGGTGGTCGGGCAAGCCGCCGCAGGAGGACAAGTGGATCGGGCTGGCCGCGGGCGAGATGATCGGCCCACTCATTCGGGTGGTCAATCCGAACGTCGTGGACCTCTTCGCCAGCGACGATGCGGTCTTCCACAATCTGCTCACCGTGTCGGTCAAGGTGAGGCACCCACTGGAGTCGTTCAAGACCGCGCTCAACCTCCTCGGGACCGGACAGCTGGCGCTCACCAAGTGCGTTGTGATGGTGCGGGATGACGTACCGGTGCGGAATTTTGGTCGGACCCTGCGCGAACTCTGGCACCGCTTCGACCCGCGCGACCGGATGCTGCTGCTGCCGATCGCACCGCTCGACACCCTCGACTACACCTCGTTCGAGATGCATGTCGGCAGCAAGCTGGTGCTCGACGCCACCGGCGAGGTGGTGACCCCCGACGCGCCGCCGACCGCGATCGAGGACCCTTCGTCGTTCGACCGGCGCATCGGCGCGCATCGTGTCCTGGATGGCGGCTTCGTGGTGGTGCAGGTGAAGAGCGAACCGCGCGTGGTGCTGGAGAAGCTGCTCCGTTGGGAGGGGCTGGGGCCGGTCAAGTTCGTGGCGGCGGTCAGCGACGACGTGGATCTCGACGACGAGGGGAACATCGTCTGGGGAATCTTCACCCGGTTCGATCCGGCGCGGGACATGATGTTCGAGCGCCAGGAGTTTGTTGGCGCCAAGCCGGTCTACGGGGGCCGCATTGCCATCGATGCGACCTGGAAGCCCGGCTATCCGCCGCCGGTCACGATGCCGGAGGAAACGATCCGGCTGGTCGATCGCCGCTGGGGGGAGTATTTCGGGGATCGATTGGAACAAAGGGAGCGGGGGAAGTGGTAGAGGGGCGGGGACTGAACACCGAGGACTGAGAACGGAGAAGGGTATGAGAGAACGTGAGAGCCTGATCCCGGCGCCGAAGCAGCCCGGGATTCCGAAGAAGGGGACCCCACCGGTCCAGAAGCGGCAGGTGCCGCCGCCGAAGCCGCCGGCTCATCCGGTGCGTTCGCCGACGGCGAACCGGAGAGGCGGGTGAGCCAGCTCCCGATCGTGGTGGCGGTGTCCGGTGCGTCCGGGGCGCCGTATGCGGTCCGGCTCCTGGAGGTGCTGGCCACGCGGAAGTTGCCGGTCTGGCTCATCGTGACGAGTCACGGCCAGCGGTTGCTCGAGGCGGAATGCGGCATCACCGACCTCGACGGCCTGCAGCGCGCCACCGGTGGGGACTGGAGCAGCGTGACGGTCTATCCGGACACTGATCGTGGGGCCAAGCCCGCCTCGGGATCCGCCAAATGGGCCGGGATGGTCATCTGCCCCTGTTCCATGGGAACGGTCTCGGCGATCGCGCAGGGCTCGAGCCGGTCGCTGGTGGAACGCGCCGCCGATGTGGCGCTCAAGGAGCGACGGAAGCTGATCGTCGTCCCGCGTGAAACGCCGCTGTCGCTGATCCATCTGCGCAACCTCACCACGTTGACCGAGGCGGGCGGCGTCGTCATTCCGGCAGCGCCTGGCTTCTATCACCGCCCGACCGCCATCAGCGAACTGGTGGACTTCATCGTGCAGCGGGTGCTCGACCAGTTGGAGCTCGGCATCGACATCGCGCCGCGCTGGGGTGGCGATGATCCGGCCTGAAGTTCCGGCACGGCACTGAGACCACGAAGGCACGAAAACACGAAAGAACACTTCGGCTGCTTTCGTGCTTTCCTCCTTTCGTGCTTTCGTGAATGCTTTTTGGGGGGGGATGTATGCGCCTTGGCATCATTTCAGACACCCACGGTCTGCTACGCCCGGAGGTGTTCGAGGTCTTCCGCGAGGTGGACCACATTCTCCACGCCGGGGACATTGGCCCGCTCGACATCCTGACCGAGCTGGAAGCGATCGCCCCGGTGACGGCCGTCTACGGCAACACCGATGACTGGGATGTGCGCGCGAAGGTGCCGCAGGTGGCGGAACTGGAACTCGAGGGCATCCGGATCGTGGTGACGCACGGCAATCAGTTCGGCAGTCCCACTCCCGAGGCGCTGAACGCGGCCTTCCCCGATGCGGACGTGCTGATCTTCGGGCATACCCACCGCCCGCTGCTGGCCACCGTCGACATCACCGTCACGGCGATGAACCCGGGAGGGGCGGGGGCCCGCCGCTTCGATCTCCCGCCCTCCGTCGGGATCATGGAACTGGAGGCCGGCCTCCCGCCGCGGGCGCGCCTGGTGCCCCTGCTCGCGGCGGGAGACGAATAGCCGCTACTGGTCCGGATCGATTGGAGGGGCCTGGCTCGCCGGGTTGATCCCGATGCCCCAGATCTCCCCGTCCACGATGACCCAGCGGATCTGGATCGGCTCCGGGGCCATCGAAAACTCCGCGGTGCGCCAGTACTGTGGACTTCCCCTTTCGCATCACGACCATCTCGCCCAGCAGCTTGGTCTCTTCCCCCATCTGTGCGGTGAACCCGTCGAACTTGGCGGCCATCTCGTCCGGGCTGCCCAGCGCGGTACGGGTCTCTTCCCGCATGTGCGCGAAGAGGCTGTCAAACTGCGCGGTGTAGAGCCAATGCGTGTACTGGCGGCCCAGCTCCGTCTCGTTGCCCACCTTGGGGTGGACCTGTGGGGCAGGGGCAGGGGCGTCGGTGGCCCCGGACTGGGCCACGAGCGCGGCGGGGGCCGCCAGGAGGGCGGCGCTCAGGACTACGGTGCGAATGGACATCGGGACCTCAATCTGGTTTGGGTGACGAGTCCAATACGGAGGCGGTCCCTGGATAGTTTCAGGATGGAACAAGGATTCGCGGGTTAGGTTGACTGTTCCTGCCCACTCGCCGAGGAGGCGTCGTCCGCTTGAGTGCATCCGGGTGTGCGCGGAACCATGACATCAAGAGCAGGATCTCGTCGATGGCCTCGAGGGGGAGGGGGCCGGCGGCCGGTTCCTCCCGGCCCAGTTCCTCCTTCACGACCGCCCCGAACGCAATCCGTTCGATCGGCGTCGTGGGGTAGGGGTAGCATGCGCGCACCGTTCCCCGCCGGATCAGGTAGGCGCGGTCGTCGCCGAAGACACCGGGGTCGCGATACACGAAGGTGAGGAGATCCACCGCCGCTCGTGAGCGCGCGGTCGCCGCCAGGAGCCACTCGAGGTGCTCGAACCGCTCCCGCCACTTGGCGGCCCGTTCGTAGTCCTGCGCCGCCGCAGACTCCTGCATGGCGGTGATGGCGCGGTCGATCGGTTGGACGGTGCGACCCTCGAGAAAGGCCGCCGCGGTCTCGATCCGACGCCGGTAGTCCACTTCGCTCACCAGACCTGCGCACGGCCCGGTGCACTGCCCAAGCTCGTGCCGATGGCAGGCCGCCTGGGTCGCCGCCGTGAAGAGGTCCCCCTGGTCCGCAAAGACGATCGGCATCCGGGCCTCGCAGTCCCTGAGGCCCAGCAGATCGTTCAACACGCGTATCGCCGATTCCACCCGTGCCCGTGAGCGGAAGGGGCCGTACACTCGGCCGTCCTGCCTGCCGATGGTGGCGCCCTGGTAGACCTTCGGGGCGGGCGAGTCGAGGATCTTCACGAACACGGCGCGCCTCGTCCGGTTCATGGCCACGTTGAACGGCGGACGGAACTCCCTGATCTGTCGCAGTTCGCCGAGGCACGCCGCGAAGTCACTGTGAACGTAGTCCCAGGTGATGTCCCCGGCGGCGTGGAGAATGCGCGCCGCTTTGTCCTCCGGGAAGTTCGCACGGAAGTAGGTCATCAGCCGGGCACGGAGTCGCTTTGCCTTGCCGACGTAGAGCAACCGGCCCGCGGGGTCGATCATCCGATAGACCGCCGGGCGATTCTCGGCGAGCAGGCGCACGCGTTCCCGCAGGGCGCCGAGGTCGGCGGAGGCGAGCGGCAGGGCGGCGAGTTGGGACATCAGACCTGACAGCGGTGGCAGAAGACGGTGATCCGCGCATCGAGCGCGTGGGTGCCGGCGAGCGTCGTCCCGCAGTTGACGCACGGCTCGCCTTCGCGGCCGTAGACCAGCAACGAGAGCTGGAACTTCCCCTGTTCGCCGGTACCGGTGCGGTAGTCCCGGACGGTGCTCCCCCGACCGGAGACGGCTGCCGAGAGGATGCGTCCCAGTTCCCGGTGAAGGGATTTCCACTCCGGCGTCGACAGCCGCCGTGCCTCTCGCGAGGGGTCGATCCCAGCGGCGAAGAGCGCCTCGTTCGCGTAGATGTTCCCCACGCCCGCGAGGAGCTTCTGGTCCATGAGCGCCTTCTTGATCGACTGCCGGGTCCGCCCGACCTTCGCCTGCATCATGTCAACGGTGAACGCGTCCTCGAGCGGCTCCGGTCCAAGGGCGGCATCATACGCCGCCCACCCCTTGGCATCGAGCCAGAGCAGCGTCCCGAGGCGCCGAACGTCCCGGTAGACCAGGATCCGACCATCATCCAGCACGGCGCGGAGCACCGCGTACCGGGCCTCCTCGTCGCTCAGGGGGCCGTCGTGGACGAGCAGCGCACCGGTCATCCCCGGCTGCACGACGAGCCGTCGTTTCCCCAGCACGAAGACCGCGTGCTTGGCCCGCCGAAAGAGATCCCCAATGGTGGCCCCGGCGAGGCCGCGGAGCAGGGTGGGGCGGGTGACCCCGTGCAGCACATCGGAATGCGAAAGCGCAGCGCGCACCACGGTGCGGCCCAGGACTTCGGGCCGGATGTCGCGCACGATGGTCTCGACCTCGGGGAGTTCAGGCACGCGCGCCGGATCCCGCCTTCATCGGGGAGCTCGCCTGGCTGCGCGGCATTGGTGCGGCGCGAGCCCTATGGAGTGACCACCAGCGTGCCGACCATGGTCGGGTGGATGGCGCAGTGATACGCATAGGTCCCCGTTGCCGTGAAGGTGTGGCCCCAGGCCTCGCCGCTGTTGATGTTGCCGGAATCGAACGCTCCGCCGTCCGCCGTGACGGTGTGCTGCAACCCATCGTCATTCGCCCAGATGACCTTGGCGTGGGTGGCCAGGCTGACCGTCTTCGGATTCGGGTCGTAGGCTGCGGCGCCCTTCGTCGAGGCGTCGGGGACGATCAGGATGTCGCTGGGCGGGAGCGAGGGACCACCGGGGGATTCAGGGGTGCAGGCAGCGAGAGTGAGAAATGCCACCGCGACAGCGCAACTACGCATGGGGACTCCGTGGTTGAGAAATAAGTCGACCACTGAAGAGTAAGATGCCGCCCCCGAGTCGGGCACCCCAACAACTCAACTCTTGCGTTGCTGCCGTGCCGCCTCCCGCCACCCGATGTCCCGCCGCCAGACCTTTCCGTCGAACGAGATGGCCTCGGCTCCGGCGCGGCTCTTGGACTGTGCCGCGTCGAACGTCGGTGCCACGGCGGTCACGTTGAGCACCCGGCCTCCTGATACGCGGAGCAGGCCCTCGGCGTCGAGGGCCGTCCCCGCGTGAAAGACGGTCACCCCCGCCGGGAGTTCCGCCGGCAGGGAAATGGCCGCGCCCTTCTGAGGGGCGTCAGGATACCCCTGGGCCGCCAGCACGGTGGTCACGGAAGCGACCGGTTGCACGTCCAGCGGGCCGGCGTGCTTTCCCCTCCGCGATCCGGACCATCGCATCGGTCAGCCCGGAGGCAAGCATCGGTAGGACCACCTGCGTCTCCGGGTCCCCGAAGCGGCAGTTGAACTCCACTACGAACGGCGCCCCGGTCGGGTCCACCATGATCCCGGCATAGAGGCATCCCTCGAACCGGGCGCCGCGGCGATCGAGCTCGACCAGTGCCGGGAGCATGACCTCGTCGTTGATTCGCTGGAGCAGGGCGGGGGTGGCCGGCGTGACAGGCGCATACGCGCCCATGCCACCCGTGTTCGGTCCGGAATCACCTTCCCCGAGTCGCTTGTGATCCTGTGAGGCGGGGAGGAGCGTGACCTCTTCCCCGTTGGTGAGCCCCAGCACGGAAAGTTCCTCACCCACGAGGAACGCCTCGATGACGACGGTCTTTCCGGCATCCCCAAAGCGGCCGTCGCCGAGCATCGCACGCACCGCGGCCGATGCCTCTGCACGGGTGGCGCAGACGATGGCCCCTTTCCCGGCAGCGAGCCCCGACGCCTTCACGACCAGCGGCTCGGCGTGCCGATCGATGTACGCCAGCGCAGCGGACAAGTCCGTGAACGTCCGGCTCGCCGCCGTGGGAATGCCGGCCGCTTCCATGACCTCCTTGGAGAAGGCCTTGGAGGCTTCCACCGCCGCCGCGGCCGCGGATGGGCCAAAGACCCGCCGCCCCTTGGCGCGAAGCCGATCGGCCAGGCCGAGCGCCAGCGGCACCTCGGGGCCGACGACGGTCAGGTCGAACTTGCCCGACACCGCCGCCTCGGTGAGGCGGTCGATGTCATCGGCTGGGATGGGGAGGAGGGTGGCGAGAGAGGCGATGCCCGGATTGCCCGGGGCGGCGGCGAGTTCGGCGGCGGGGTTCTCGCGGTGCAGCGCCCACGTGATTGCGTGTTCGCGGCCCCCGCCGCCGACGATCAGGATCTTCACGCGCTCGAGCCGCGCTTCTGTGCGTTGCGGAACGCCTCGGCGGCCTTGCTGGCGGTGCTCCGGACGGCATCGCCCACCTGCTGGCCGAAGTCCTTTGCCGCGTCGGAGTAGTACTCCTTGGCGTCCTTCCAGTGCTCGGTGTAGGGCCGCTGATCTTCGGGGCTGCCGCGGCGCACGTATTCGCCGGCCAGGATCCGTTCGTAGTCGCCCGCCGCCACCCACTTCTGGACCTCGGCGGCGCGCACCGTATGCATCGGGTGGGTGACGCCAAGCGTGTGCAGCACCTTGTAGACGATGTCGAGGCCTTCGTTGGTGTTGACGTACTCGTGCGCCTGCGCCATGAAGGCGTCCAGGTTCAAGTCGGCGTCGGTGAAGAACTCACCGCGGCCGCCGCCCGCCATCTTGAGGTCGAGGCGCTGAGCCACCATGACATCCTGAACACCGAGCAGTCCGGCGCGATCGGCGGACAGCTCCGCTTTCCGGCTCCACTCCAGGAACGCGAGCTTGATCGGCAGGAGGGCGATCCCGGCGAGCATCGGCAGGGCGCCGAGGCTGACCAGCGCCAGGATCGCGGCGATGGTCCGGTAGAGGGCGTGACCACTCATCACGTGACCGAGCTCGTGCGCGAGCAGAGTCGAGGATCTCGTCCTCGTCGAGAATCTCGAGGGCGGCGGAGTGGAGCACGATGAACGGATCGTCGACGCCGTACGCGCCCGCGTTGAAGATCGGCGTCTGGGTGACGTACACCTCGGGAACCTTCTCCCACCCGAAGGTGGCGCAGTTCTCGATGTGCATGTGCCAGAGGCGAGGGAACTGGGTCGGTCCGACGCGGACCGCGTTCGCCTGGAAGAGCAGCCGGATGCCGCGCTCGCCGCCGAGAAGCGCCAACACCTTCCGGATGACTTCATCCACGCCCGGAAGGGCTCGAAGCGCCTGCAGCGCGGCCCGGTCGGCGGGATGCTCCCAGGTGACGGGGGCGATGTCTGGCAGCGTACGGCGGGGCCGCGGGGCGGGGAGATTCGACATGTGATGGGCCTGGTTATGGGATTCCGCCATTACGCCTGAGGGACCCCGATTGTTTCAGAATGCTACAGGGCGTCGGTCTCTCAGGTTGCGAAGGCCTGATCCAGATCGGCGACAAGATCCTCGACATCTTCGATCCCGCAGCTCAGCCGGAGCAGGGAGTCGGTCAGCCCCATCGCCTCCCGCATGGCCGGGGGCACGGAGGCGTGCGTCATGCTGGCCGGATGTCCCATGAGGCTTTCGACCCCGCCCAGTGATTCGGCGAGCACGAAGATCCGTGTCCGTTCCGCGATCCGGCGGGCGCGTGCCGCGTCGCCGATGTCGAAGGAGATCATCCCGCCGAACCCGCTCATCTGCTTCTTGGCGAGTTCGTGCTGGGGGTGCGAGGCGAGGCCGGGATAGTAGACCTGTTGCACATCCTTCCGTTCGGTCAGCCACTGCGCCACCGCCCTGCCGTTCGCGTCGTGCTGGCGCATGCGGAGGGGAAGCGTCTTGGTGCCCCGCAGCGCCAGGAAGCAGTCCATCGGCCCGGGAACCGCGCCGGCGGCGTTCTGGATGAACCCGAACTGCTCGGCCAGGTCGTCGCGCCGGGTGAGCAGGAGTCCCCCGACCATGTCGCTGTGGCCGTTGAGGTACTTGGTGGTGCTGTGCAGCACCACGTCGGCGCCGACTTCGAGCGGGCGCTGGAAGATCGGTGTGGCGAAGGTGTTGTCGACCGCGAAGAGGTAGCCGTGCGCCTGCGCCAGGTCGCCCACGGCAGCGAGATCGGTGAGCTGCATCATCGGGTTCGTCGGGGTCTCGCAGTAGATCATCCGGGTCTCGGGCCGAAGCGCCGCCTCGATGTTCCGGATGTCGCGGCTGTCCACGAAGCTGAACCGAAGCCCGAATCGGGTGTAGATCCGTTCCATGAGGCGGTGGCTGCCGCCATACAGATTTTCGCCGCAGACCACGTGGTCGCCGCTCTTGAGCACCTTGAGGAGCACGTCCAGCGCGGCCAGGCCTGACCCGTAGGCGAATCCGTGGGTGGCTCCTTCGAGCGCTGCGACGTTCCGCTCCAGCGCCTGCCTGGTCGGGTTGTCGGTGCGGGCGTACTCGTAGCCCTTGTGCTTGCCGATCCCCTCCTGCACGTAGGTGGAGGTCTGGTAGATCGGCGTCATGACCGCGCCGGAGAGCGGCTCCGGAACCTGCCCGGCGTGCACGGCCCTGGTACCCAGCCCTGATTCGAGGTCGTGCGGGAGAATCTGTGTCATGGATCACACCGGTTGAGGTGGAGGAACCTTATGGGGGAAAAGGCGTTGCGGCAAGGCGTCTCGTTGAGAATTGCCCCATGCCGCCCTACCTTCCACCTGTGCAGACCAACCCTGAGATACCCGCTCCTCCAATCGTGGCCCAGTGCCTGATCGTCGATGACGATCCCCAGGTGCGTGATGCGCTTGTCCGGGTGGTGCAGCAGCAGGGGCTCGCCTGCATCTCCGCCGCCTCAGCGGACGCGGCGCTGGCGATGCTCGCCGCACAGGGCGAAGTGGCGGTGCTCATCAGCGATATCAGGATGCCGGGGCGGGACGGGGTCGAGCTCCTGGAAGAGGTGCGGCGGCTCTATCCCGACACGGCCGTCATCATGCTCAGCGCCGTGTCGGACGTGCAGATTGCCGTTGACTGCCTCAAGAAAGGCGCGCTGGACTACATCGCCAAGCCGATGATTCTCGGCGAGGTCCAGGCTCGGGTTGCCAAGGCGCTCGAGAAGCGGGAGTTGACCCTCCAGAACCGGTACTACCAGAAGCACCTCGAGGACGAAGTCCGGCGGCAGCGGACCAGGATCCAGGAGCTCTTCCTCGAGGGCGCCCAGACGCTCGCGCACGCCCTCGAAGCGAAGGACGCGTATACCCGCGGCCATTCACAGCGGGTGCGTGAGTACGCCGTGCGCACTTCGGTACTGCTCGGCTACACCGGGGATTTTCTCGACGACATCAGGCTGGGCGCCGAGTTGCACGACATCGGAAAGATCGGCACGCAGGAAGCGATCTTGAACAAACCGGCGCAGTTGACCCCGGACGAGTTTCGTCACGTCATGGAGCATACCGTGCTTGGAGAGAAGATCCTCGCACCACTTGCACACGGGCGGCCTGTCGTCCTCCGCATCGCACGCTCCCATCACGAGCGAGTCGACGGGAAGGGTTTTCCCGACGGCCTCGGCGGCGAGGATATCCCGATTGAAGCGCGGATCGTCGCGGTGGTGGACGCCTTCGACGCGATGACGACCAACCGGGCGTACCGCGAGTCGCTGGCGCCCGTGGCGGCCTTCGAGGAACTCCGGCGGTGCACCGGCCCTCAGTTCGACCACTCGGTGGTGGACGCCTTCTGCACCGCCTTTCCTGACCCGACGAACCTGCCTATTCACGTCTGACGCCCGCGTTGAGCGGGGGGCTTTTGATGAGCGACACTTTGATGGTCAGCGTCTCCGGGATGCGCGGCATCGTCGGCAAGGACCTGACACCGGAATTGGTGGCACGACACGCCGCGGCGCTCGGGGCGTGGGCGGCCGCAGGCGGACGGCCGACCGTCGTCCTGGGACGGGATGCCCGGACCAGCGGGCCGATGTTCGCCCGCGCGGCCACCGCGGGGCTGATGTCTGTGGGGGTAACGGTGATTGACATCGGTGTCGTGCCGACGCCGACGCTCCAACTGGCAGTGGAGCACCATCACGCCGGCGCGGGCCTGATGCTCACGGCCAGCCACAATCCGGTCGAGTGGAACGCGCTGAAGCTCGTGGGACCGGATGGCATCTTCCTCGACGCCGAATCGGGCGCGGCGGTCCGCGCGCTTGCGGACCGGGGGCCGATGCGCGCCGCCTGGGACGGCATCGGGACGGTCGAGGAGGACGGCCAGGCGATTGCCCGGCATCTCGAGCAGGTCCTCGCGTTGCCGATGGTCGATGTCGATGCCATTCGGGCCCGCCGCTTCCATGTGGCGCTGGATTGCGTTCGGGGCGCCGGTGGGACGTCGATTCCGCCACTGCTCGAAGCGCTCGGGTGCAAGGTGACTGCCATCAACCTCGAGACCGATGGGCGCTTTCCCCGTCCTCCGGAGCCGCTTCCGGAGAATCTCGGCGACCTCTCCCGCCTGGTCCGCGAATCCGGGGCGGACATCGGGATGGCAGTCGACCCGGATGTCGACCGGCTGGCTCTCGTGGACGAGCATGGGGATGCCGATCGGGGAGGACTACACGCTCGCCTTTGCCGTCAGGACGGTGCTCCGTGCCATGGGACCGGAGGCCAGCTCCGCCGCCGTGGTGGTCAACCTCTCGACCAGCCTCGTGGTCGAGGACGCCGCGCGTGAGCTCGGCGCCAGCTTCTTCCGGGCCCCGGTGGGCGAGGCGCACGTGGCCCGCATGATCCGGGAACAGAACGCGGTGGTCGGGGGTGAAGGGAATGGCGGGGTCATCCTTCCCTCGGTCCATATCGGCCGGGATGCCCCCATCGGTGTGGCCCTTATCTTGCAACTTCTCGTGGAGTCGGGGCAGACGGTTTCCGGTCTCGTGGCCGGTGCTCCCCGCTATCACATTGTCAAAGCGAAGGCTCCGCGCGGTGCGGACCTCGCCCCCGCCTACCTGGCGCTGCGGACGCGTTTCGCAGATGCCACGGCAGATGACCGCGACGGACTGCGGCTGTCCTGGGCGGACCGGTGGGTCCATCTTCGGCCCTCAGGGACTGAACCGATCATCCGGTTCATCGCCGAGGCGCCCAGCGCTGCGGATGCGGAATCGCTGATCGAGGCCTGCCGGTCGCTGCTGAGCTGAATTGAGGGAGTCGGACTATGTGCGGTGTCGTCGGGTATGTTGGGCCACGCCAGGCTGCGGCGATTCTCCTCGACGGGCTCCGTCGGATGGAATACCGCGGATACGATTCAGCGGGTATCGCCGTCATCAACGGGACCGGCCTCAAGGTGCACAAGGCCGCCGGCAAGCTCAGCAACCTCGAGAAGCAGGTTCTGGACAAGCTTCCGTCCGGAACCGTCGGCATCGGACATACCCGCTGGGCCACCCACGGTGCCCCGACGACCCCCAACGCCCATCCGCACACCGACCAGTCGGGTCGGATCGCCCTGATTCACAACGGCATCATCGAAAACGCCGGCGCGATTCGCAAGGCGCTGCTCAAGCGCGACCACACCTTCACCTCCGAAACCGATACCGAGGTGCTGGCGCACCTGGTCGGGGAGCTCTACCAGGGCGACCTGGAAGAGGCCGTCGCGGCCGCGCTCCGCGAGGTGGATGGTGCCTATGGCATCGCGGTGATTTCCTCCGATGAGCCCGACATCCTGGTCGCCGCTCGGAATGGCTCGCCGTTGATCGTGGGCGTCGGTGAAAACGAACGGTTCGTGGCGTCGGACGCTTCCCCGCTGCTTGAGCACACCCGATCGGTTGTCTATCTCGACGATGGCGAGATGGTCATCCTGACCCGTGACGGCTACCGGGTCCGCGACCTCGAGGTCAAGAACATCGACAAGCCGGTCAACCAGATTGACTGGGACCTGGCCACGATCGAGAAGGGTGGCCACGACCACTTCATGCTCAAGGAGATCATCGAGCAGCCGGAGTCGCTGGCCAACACCCTCCGGGGGCACCTCCTCGAAGAGGAGGGGACCGCGCGGGTGAGCGGCCTGAACATGACCGACGATGAGCTCATTGCCGTGGAGCGGATCATCATCACCGCCTGCGGGACCTCCTGGCACAGTGGCCTCATCGGCGAGTACATGCTCGAGGAGCTGGCGCGGGTGCCGGTCGAAGTCGAGTACGCGTCGGAGTTTCGCTACCGCAACCCGGTGGTGAACGAGCGCACCCTCGTCATCGGCATCAGTCAGTCTGGCGAAACGGCCGACACTCTCGCCGCCATTCGTGAGGCTCGGCGTCGCGGGGCACGGACCATCGGTCTGGTCAACGTGGTGGGGAGCACCATCGCCCGCGAAGTGGACGGCGGTACCTACCTGCACGCCGGCCCCGAGGTGGGGGTGGCGTCCACCAAGGCCTTCACCAGCCAGGTCGCCGCGCTGGCGCTGCTGACGCTGCGCATCGGCCGCTTGCGGAACCTGAGCATCCTGCAGGGCCGGCAGTTCATCCAGGCCCTGAAGGCGCTGCCCGCCCAGATCGAGCAGATCCTGACGAAGGCGGACGAGGTCAAGCTGCTCGCCGAGCGGTTCTTCACGGGCAACCACGCACTCTACCTCGGCCGAGGGGTGAACTTCCCGGTGGCGCTCGAGGGTGCGCTGAAGCTGAAGGAAATCTCCTACATCCATGCGGAGGGGTACCCGGCGGCAGAGATGAAGCACGGGCCGATCGCCCTCATCGACGAGAACATGCCGGTGGTCTTCATTGCGCCCCGGGATGCGGTGCACTCGAAGATCGTGTCGAACATCGAGGAGGTGAAGGCGCGCGGCGGCAAGGTGCTGGCCATCTGCTCCGAGGACGACCCTGAAATCGAGCGGCTCGCGGACGCGACGTTCACCATCCCGCAGACCCTGGACCTGCTGACGCCGATCCTGGCGATCATCCCGCTCCAGCTGCTGTCGTACTACGTGGCCGTCCGCCGAGGCTGCAACGTCGACCAGCCCCGCAACCTGGCCAAGTCGGTCACGGTCGAGTAGCGGGCGCTGGGCCGGCTCCGGCGCCGGTATTAGACTCCATCATGCGAGTCGTCCTCCAGCGCGTCTCCCGCGCCAGCGTGACCGTCGGCGGTCGGGTGACCGGCGCCATCGGTCGCGGGTTCCTCCTCCTGGCCGGCTTCCACACTACCGACACCCCCGAGCAATGCGACTGGATGGCCACCAAAGTGGCCGGGCTCCGCCTCTTTCCCGATGACGAGGGGAAGATGAATCGTGACCTCGGCGAGGTCGACGGGGGTGTCCTCGTCGTGAGCCAATTCACGCTCTATGGCGACACCGAGCGAGGCCGACGTCCCTCGTTTATCGAGGCGGCCCGCCCGGACCTGGCCGTCCCCCTCTACGAGCGGTTCCTGGCGCAGTTGCGGGCCGCCGGCCTCCGTGTCGAAGCCGGGGAGTTCGGCGCTGACATGCAGGTGGAACTCCTGAACGATGGTCCGGTCACCCTCATCCTCGAGCGCTCGGCATGACCCCATTGATCCTCGCCTCCGCATCGCCGCGCCGCCGCCAACTGCTGGAGATGCTCGGCGTCCAGGTTGAGGTCCGGCCCTCGCAGGTGCCCGAGGTCCGTAAGCCGGGCGAGGGGCCCCGCGACTACGCCCTCCGCCTGGCCCACGACAAGGCCAGTGCAGTACCCGGGGACCTGGTGCTGGCCGCGGATACCATCGTCGTGCTCGACGATGAGCTGCTCGAGAAGCCGGTCGACGAGGATGATGCCGTCCAGATGCTGCTGCGGCTGCAGGGCAGGACGCACCACGTCATCACGGCCGTGGCGCTCCGGGCCGCGGAGACGGTCTTCGAGGCGGTGGACATCACCGCGGTCACATTTCGGCCTGCGCGTGAGGGGATGTTGCGCGCCTACGTCCGCACCGGCGAGCCGATGGACAAGGCGGGCGCCTACGGCATCCAGGGGTACGGGGCGGCGCTTGTCGAGGGGATCGACGGCGATTTCTTTGGGGTGATGGGGCTGCCGATCAGGCTGGTGCTCGATCTGCTCGCGGAGGCCGGGTTTCCATACGCCTTTCCCGCGAAGTCCGGGGGCTGAGGTCGTCGACTGGGCTTAGCCCCCGGTCTTCAGTCCGTCCATGCGGTACACCGTCACCTTGCCCGCCCGTCCCTTGATATCAACCCCCTCGGCCCGCTTCACGGCGGGCTTCTTCGCGCCGAGTTGCTCATAGAACGCCTCGGCCAGGAGGATCTCACCGGGCGCGGCCGCCGAACAGAGCCGCGAGGCGACGTTCACGGCGTCGCCGATGACGGTGTACTCGAGCCGGCGATGGCTGCCGATGTTGCCGGCGAAGACTTCGCCGTAGTTGATACCGATCCCGATGCTGATCGCCGGACCGCCTTGCGCGGCCCACCGCTCGTTGAGCCCGTTGACGGCCCGCTGCATCTCCATGGCGGCCTGGAGCGCGCGTTCGGCATCGTTGGGGTGGCTGATCGGCGCGCCCCACTGTGCCATGATGGCGTCGCCGATGAACTTGTCGAGCGTGCCGCCGTGCTCGAAGATCACGTCGACCATTTCAGTGAAATACGCGCTGAGGAGCCCCGCGATCGCGTCGGGTGGCATCGACTCCGCCAGTGCGGTGAATCCGCGGATGTCGCTGAACAGGATCGTGAGCGGCTGGCGAGCCCCACCGAACTCGATGGCGCCCTGCCGCCCGGCGATGTCCGCCGCCACGGACGGGGCGAAGTACCGCTCGAAATTCGCGCGTGTGGCCGCCTCCCGCTGTGCTGCATCGGCGGAACGGGCCGCGCGGATTCCGCCGGCCGCAATACCGCCAAAGGCGACCAGGAACTGGAGGTCCTCTTCGGTGAAGCTCCCCGGCGTCGCGAGATTGTCGACGTAGATCAGCCCCAGCACCTGATCGTTTTCGGCGAGCAGGGGGGCGCACATGGCGCCCCGTACGCTCTGTTGCACCACCGACGTCCCGCTGAACCGCTCGTCCGCTGCGGCATTGTCCGTCTGCAGCGCCACCCGCTCCTCCACCGCCTTGCGCGCGATCGACTGTGGCACCCGGAGGCTCTCGGCCCCGCCGAGGCGGCTCCGCGAGGCCGCGGGTGCGAGGTCGCCGCTCTTCGGGTCCCGCAGCAGGATCGCGACCCGATCGACGTTGAGGACCTGAAATGTGGTCTCGGCCACCGTGTTGAGCAGCCGGTCGAGATCGAGCTCGCCGGAGAGCCGGTTGGAGAGCGCGAGCAGGTGCGAGAGCTTCTCCGCCTGCCGCTCAGGGCCGCCTGACCCGACCCGAAGCAGCCCGTCGGCCGCAGCAGCGTCAACCCGTGCCGGGGTGTCAGTGCTGACGACAAGCTGGCGGACAATTGTGCCGCCCTTCGGCCCCCCGGCTGGCGCGGGCATCGGAATCTGATGCTCTGCCGTGACCTCCAGGGCCCGGAGATAGTAGGAGATTTTTCCGAACGCGACCGCGTCGTTGGGCGCGAGCCACCCTTCGGTGACCCGGACGCCGTTGATCGACGTGCCATTCGAGCTCCCGAGGTCGCGCACCCGAACTCCCTCGCCCAATTCATCGGCGGTGAGCTCGGCATGGTGACGGGAGACGGTGGGATCGAAGACCGGCACGTCGCACTCGACGGCCCGGCCGACGATCAGGGTGCGGCCGGCGGGCAGCTCGAAGCGCTGGTCTCCGCCGAAACTGATAAGGGAGAAGAGTGGCATGGTGGCGTGGAATCTAGCCCGTCACGCGCCTCAACGCGGGGCCACGAGCTGGTAGCGACCGAGCTTGGAGACGGTCGTCTGCAAGATTGTCGCTGGCCGGCCGGGTGGACCGCAGCGTCCGGAACTGGGATCCATCGCCCTCGACAAGGGCGATCGCGAGCGCCTGCTCGAACAGGACATCGGTGGGATACCGCGCGCGGCTGTCGGAGGGCGCCGCGAAATGCACTGGGTACTTGAACGTCAGCCGGATGGGGGCCGTCAGTGCCGCCTCACTTTCCAGCGAGAGGCCATAGATCCCAGGGAGCGGGCGGATCGAGAGGGAGACCAGTCCCCCGCCGTCACGCGGCGCGAGCACGCCCGGCGGGATGTCCACCTCCGCGAAGACGGTATTGTCAGGGGGCCCGTGCCGCAGGACGATCGACCGGCCGCTCGCGGCGGCGAAGGTGACCAAGGTATCCGGAGCCTGGGCCCCCCAGACCTCGACCGTGAACACCTGACCCGCCTCGAATGTGCGCGGTGAGGGTCCGGGTGCCGGCTCCTCCATGCTGGACGTCGCACCCCCGCACCCACCGACGCCGGTGATCAGCGCCAGGGACAGTGCGACTCGTGCCGCACCGCTTGCTCCATCTCGGAGTTTCCGGGATATTCTCAACTGATGCGCCTCCGCCTCTGGTTTCCCCTCGTCGTGATCCTCGCGTGCCCACCCTTGCTGGCGGCGCAGCAGTGGAACACGCCGGAGGTCCTGGCCCTGGTGGGTCGTGGCGCCGCGCGCCGCCAGCAGGTCGAAGCCGACACCACACTGCGATCATATCGATCCGAAGCTCACGGCTTCGTCTTCTTCCTCGCCCAGGTTGGCTCGGGACTGACCGAGCCCCCCCGCCTCGTCAAAGCCGACGAACTCAAGCTGGAAGTGTATTGGCGGGCACCGGGAATCAGCAAGCAGACGATTCTCGGCTGGCGTGACGGCACCTGGCTTCCCACCGACATCAACTACCATCGCGACCACCTCGGCGTAGTCACCAACAACTACGGCAACCGGATCCGGATCGGGGAAGGGGACGAGGTCCGGGATGTCTTTCACCCGCTCTCGCCGCAGGGACTGGCGGCGTATGACTTCGCCCTGCAGGACTCCCTCTCGCTGACCGCGAGCACCCGCACCGTCCGGGTCTATGAAGTGGCGGTGCGGCCGAAGTCGTTCACGCGGCCGCTCGTGATCGGGACACTCTACCTCGATGTCGAAAGCGCGGAGGTCGTCCAGTTCCGGTTCAGCTTCACGCCGAGCTCGTACCTCGATCCGCAGCTCGAGGACATCAGCGTCGTGCTGGAGAATGCGCTCCATGAGGGACGGTATTGGCTGCCGGAGCGACAGGAAGTTGAGATCCGCCGCCGCACGACCTGGCTCGACTTTCCCGCGCGCGGGATCATTCGCGGCCGATGGGAGGTGGGCAACTACACGCTGAATGCGGAATTCCCCTCGGCGCTCTATGCTGCTCCAGCCATCGGTGGACTGCGGGAACCGGCCCCGGAGGCCACCGAGTGGCCGGAGACGCTGGAGGACGCCGTGGCGGCGGTGGCTGAGCCGGTCAACCGCCAGGACATGATGGCGCTGCGGCAGCAGGTCGAAGGGATCGCCGGAGATCGGGCGCTGAGCGGCTTGAGTGGAACGCGGATCGCGTCGAACTCCATCAGCGAACTGGCGCACGTCAACCGGGTGCAGGGGCTGACCCTGGGGTTCGGGCTGACCTTTCAGGCCGCGGAGCGGAGGGTCGCACTGCGCCCGTACGCCGCCTATGGCACAAGTGACGGGCGGCTCGTCGGGCGTATGGTCGTCGACGCCGGCCTTGGAACCAACACCCTGAGTCTCGGCGCCGGCCGCCGCGTCCAGGATGTGAGTGACTTCCTGGTCACCGCACCGGTCCTCAATTCGATCACGTCGCAGGAAGCAGGGCAGGACTACGGCGACTACGCCCTGATCGACTGGCTGAAACTCGGGCTCCGTCGGCCGATCGCCGACCGCACCACGGTGGAGGTCGGGGTCGGTGTGGAAGAGAGCCACGACATGTCGGTTGCCGCGACCCCGGCCCGGGGAAGTTATCGCTCCAACCCGGCGCTCGGGGCGGGCCGCTACACCCAGGCGACCATCGCGCTTACTCGGCAGGCTGCGGGAATGGCGGCGCGAAGCGACCTCAGTGGTGAGCTGCTGCTCGAGGGCGGGACGGGTCCGACCGACTACCTCCGTGCCACGGCGGCGGTTCGCTGGCAGACCCAGCTCGGGGCCGGCGGCCTTCGGGTCCTCGCCTATGGCGGGATCGGCGGCGACGGCATGCCCGCCTACCGGAGCTTCGTGATGGGGGGGCGGGGCAGCCTTGTCGGCTACGCCTTCCGGGAGTTCGGAGGGAGGAGCCTGGCGCTGGGGCACGCGGAGTGGCGCTTCAACGTGCCGGCCCCCGCCATACCGCTCGGGAGCTTCGCGAGCACGGGCCGCACCTTCGTGGTCGCGCCCTTCATCGGCGCGGGTTGGAGCGAACGGGCGGTGGCGGGGACGCCCTGGGCTGCCAGCGACGGCCTCCGTGGCACCGCCGGGCTGGCGACGGAGTGGTTCATGGGGCTGATCAGGCTGGAGGCCGGGTACGGGCTCCGTGACGGATTGTTCGAAGTGACGTTGGACATTTCCCGGGAGTGGTGGAACATCCTGTAGACATGGCACTACCCAACACCCCTCCAAAGTCCTTTATTTCGAGTTCCGCTTCGCTGAGGTGATCCGCTGGATGGCGTTTCTAGACGAGTGGCTGGTTCCCACGCTGGAAATCACGGTGCCCGAGGATGCCATGAAGGCCATCCGCGAGGCCGCCGAGGCGACGCCGACGTCGCTCTGGGAACAGCTCGTCCAGCGCCGGATCATGACTGACGATGAGATTCTGGCTGCGATCTCGGCGCGGTTCCGGTTTCCGTTGGCCGACCTGACCACGCTGGATCCCAAGGTCCGGGAATCGGTGCCGGAAGGCGTCGCACGAAAGCACCACGTACTTCCCCTGCGGATCACCGACTCGACCCTCGACGCCGCGACCGCCAATCCCTTCGATATCGACGCCGAAAAGATGCTCGCCTTCGCGACCGGGCGCGAAGTCCGGTTGTTGCTCTCCTCGCCTGGACGCATCCGCGACCGGCTGGAGGAGCTCTACCGGGGCGAAAACCTGGTGTCGAAGCTCCTGGGCGGGCTCGAGACCGGCGCCGATGTCCAGCAGATCGAGGAGACGGAGGAGGACGTCAGCGCCTCGGCGGCCGAGGCGGCCGAGAAGCCGATCATCCGTCTCGTCGACATGATGCTCGCCGACGGCATCACCAGCCGAGCCAGCGACATTCACGTCGAACCGATCGAGGGCGGCGTCACGGTCCGGTATCGGATTGACGGCGTGTTGCGGCAGGTCATGACGGTGCCGCGCGCGGCCGGCGTTCCCCTGATTTCCCGAATCAAGATCATGTCGGGACTCGACATCGCCGACCGGCTCCGGCCGCAGGATGGCCGGGCCCGTATCGCGGTCAACAACGAGAAGGTGGACCTCCGCGTCTCGACCCTGCCCGCCACGTACGGCGAGAAGGTCGTGATCCGAATCCTCAGCCAGAAGTCGACGGTCCTCTCGCTGGAGACGCTTGGGCTCTTCCCCGAGGAGCGGGCGCAGGTCGAGCGCCTGCTGGGGCACAAGGAAGGCATCATCCTCGTGACCGGGCCGACGGGCTCCGGCAAGACCACCACGCTCTATTCCGCATTGCGGGTGATCCAGAGCGAAGGGGTCAACATCGTCACGGTCGAGGATCCGGTCGAATTCCGGCTCGGCAAGCACATCGTGCAGGTGCAGATCAACGAGAAGGCAGGGCTCACCTTCTCGACCGCGTTGCGGTCGATCCTGCGGCAGGACCCCGACGTGGTCCTCGTCGGCGAAATCCGGGATGGTGAAACGGCCCAGATCGCCGTGCAGGCGTCGCTCACCGGCCACCTCGTGCTCTCCACGCTGCACACCAACGATGCCCCCAATTCCGTGACCCGACTCGTGGACATGGGGATGCAGGCCTACAAGATCGGCGCGGCGCTCCGGGGCGTGATCGCCCAGCGGCTCATGCGGCGGCTCTGCCTCTCCTGTCGCGTCGTGCAGAAGGATCCGGTCCCCGAGCGGGTGTTGCCGTATTTCACCAAGGCGAAGACGCTCTATCAGCCCAAGGGGTGCCCCGACTGCGCCATGACCGGCTATCGCGGCCGGTTCTCCATCGTGGAGATCCTCACCATGAGCCCCGAGATCGAGCGGCTCATCGGCCAGGGGGCCACCGTGGACATGATCACCACGGCGGCGCGGCAGAACGGGATGCTGTCACTCTTCGAGAGCGGGCTCCGCCACGTCCTCGAGGGAGACACGTCGGTCGACGAGCTGCTGCGCGTCACCGATATCCCGATGGAGGGCCGGTACGGGCCCGCCGGGGCTCGTCAGGCGGCGCTGGGCATTCCCTCGCTCTACCCGACCGGGGTCTTCCCCGCGGTCCCTCAGGCCCAGGCGGCTCCCGAGGCCCCGGCGGTCGATCTCACCACGGCATTCGAGTTGATCGAGGACGCTGCCCCGCCGGCGGATGCTGCCGCCGGCGATCAGTCTCGCGGCGTCTCGGTGCTCCTGGTGGACGACGAGGACCAGCTGCGCCGCGTGATGAAGGACCTGCTGGTGCGTGACGGGTATATCGTCCACGAGGCACGGGACGGCATTCAGGCGCTCGACCAGGTCGATCGCGTGGCCCCGGACATCATCGTCCTTGACCTGAACCTTCCAGGCCTCGACGGCTACGATGTGCTCGCCAAGCTCCGATCCCGGCCCACGACGCAGGATATTCCCGTCATCGTCCTCACAGCCAAGGGCGATGAGGACAACGAGGTCCGAGTCTTTGAACTCGGCGCCGACGATTTTCTCACCAAACCGTTCCGGGCGCGGGCGCTCTCCGCCCGGCTCGATGCCGTCCTGAATCGACGGCGGACCGGGTAGCCGGACGGCCGGAGGATGTTCTGTATGACTGACGTCCGCGTCTCCATGGTCGACCTCTATGTGGCCCGCCCCGCCGGGGCGGGCTTCGAGTTTCTGGTCCTCCGGCGGAGCGATCGGGGCCGTTCACCGGGAGCCTGGGAGGTCGTCCACGGCCACGTCGAGCAGGGGGAATCGCCGGTGGACGCGGCCCGACGCGAACTGCTCGAGGAAACCGGGCTCACCCCAGCCGCGATGTACAACCTCAGCCGGGTGGAGTCGTTCTATCTCCACGCGCACCGATGCGGTGGCCATGATCCCGGCGTTCGTGGTCTTCGTCCCCGCAGATGCCGAACCCTCCCTCTCCGGCGAGCACGACACCGCCGAATGGCTCTCGGTCGACTTCGCCCGGAGCCGGCTGTCCTGGCCCCGTTCGCGCCGGGCCCTCGATGACATCCTCATCCTCTTCGCCGATGGCGACGCCGGCCCCCTGGAGGATCTACTTCGCCTATGCTGACTCGTCCTGTCGTACTCTGCGCGTCCGCCCTCCTCCTGTTCGCCCTGCCTGCGGACCGTGATCCGTGCCTCCGGCTGTCCCGCGCCGGGACGCAGGTCCAGGGGGATGTGACCGTGTGCCCTGGGCGCTACCGCATCGCCGATCACGGGGAGCTCGGCGTGCTGATCATTGCCGGCTCGGGGACCAGGCTCAACCTCACGGGCGTCACGCTCGAAAGCGGCGACAGTGTCCAATCCGCCTTCCTCGGGGCCGGCGTGGTGAGTCGGGGGCTCGACAACGTCGAGGTGTATGGCGGCACGATTCACGGTTTTCGGCACGGGATCCGGATCGAGGGAGGACGCGGCCACCGGATCGCGCGGGTGGACGTCTCCGGCTCCCGCGCGCAGGCGCTCCGCTCCACCCCGGACCGGTATGACGAGGGCGACTGGCTCGACATCTTCCGCGCCGACTCCGCGGAGGCCTATGGCGGCGGGATCCTGCTGAAGAACACCAACGGCGCGACGGTGGTCGGCGTCTCGGCGCGCCATGCACAGAACGGCATCGGGTTGATCGACGCACGCGCCAGCTACGTGGCGGACAACGATGTCTCGGAAAACAGCGGCTGGGGCATTCACCTCTGGGCCTCGTCGCACAACACGCTGGTGCGGAACAAGGCGGATCATAACGTGCGCTGCGAATCCCCGGCGTATCGGCGGGGCTGCGATTCCGCCGGGATCCTGCTCCGGGAGCAGAGCGACTCGAACCTCGTGGCCGACAACAACCTGACCTGGTCGGGCGACGGATTCTTCCTCAGCGGACAGCCGGAGTTCATTCGCCCCTCGAACGGCAACCTGGTGCTCCGCAACGACGGCTCCTCCGCCTATCACAATGCCTTCGAGTCCACCTTCAGCCACGGCAACGTCTTTCTCGAGAACCGCGCCGACAGCTCGGACTACGGCTTCTGGCTCGGGTACTCGACGGGCACGACGGTGCAGGGGAACATCATCCTCGGGTCGCGGTCGGTGGGCATCGCGATCGAGCACGGCGGGGCCAACCGCCTCCTCACCAACATGGTGATGGGTGGGAAGGCCGGTATCCGGCTCTTCACGCGGGATTCGGCCGGGCCGGCGAGTCGCGACTACATCATCGATGGGAACATCATCGCGGAGGTGACGCGCGGCCTGGTACTCGAGCGGACGGCACACGCCCGCGTGCGGGGCAACACCTTCGATGCGGTGGACGAAGCGCTCGTGGCGGATTCGACGGGTCGCGACGCGCAGGTGACGGGGAACGTCTTCCTGCGGGCACAACGGTACTTCATCGTCGCGCCGTCGCTGAGGGCGGGAAGCAACTACTGGGCGACGGCCACGGAGGCGGAGGCCGCGGCCCGGGTCAAGGGGGCCGTCGTGGTGACTCCCTGGTTCCCGGCGTCGGCGGCGGGGTACTAGGGGAGCAACCGCTGCAGCACCGCGCGCGCGTCGCGCGGCACGAGCGGCTTGGCGAGCCGTGGGACATCGGGGAGGTCGACGTCAGGGGTCGGGTCCAGCTCGCCGAGCAGCACGAGCCGTTCCGCGAGGTTGGGTCGTGCACTGAGCAGCTGGGGGATCAGCGGTTCCGACGCGCCCGACAGCGTCGGGTCGAGGAGGACGACGTCGTACGCCGTCTCGCTGGACATCGCGACCGCCTCGGCCCCCGTCCGCGCCGTGTGAATCTGCACGCCATCCTGGGTCAGCAGCGCGGTCACGACCCGGTGGACGGACCGGTCGGCGTCGGCCACCAGCACTCGACATGGCACGCAGCTGCTTTACCGGTCCGCTCCCGTAGGCGGGAAGCTGGATCGTGAATGTCGAGCCCCCACCCTCCGCCGGCGCGTAGGACAGTCGGCCGCCGTGTGATTCCACGATGCCATAACTGATGGAAAGCCCAAGCCCGGTGCCCTGCCCGGGCTGCTTCGTGGTGAAGAACGGTGTGAAGATCCGACCGCTCAGCGCCTCGGGAATACCGGCTCCGGTATCGGTGACACGGACAAAGGCGCGGTCCTCTTCCTGTCCGGTGGCCACCAGGATGCGCCGGTCAGCCTCGGGAGGCAGCTCGGAGAGGGCGTGGACGGCGTTCGTCAGCAGGTTCAGGAGGACCTGCTGAATCTCGTACCGGTCCCCGCGGACGATGGCAGGCGTACCGGTCACGCGCTCCAGCGTGATTCCGCGCAACCGGAGCTCCGCCTGGATGAGAAGGGTGGTGCGTTGGGCCACATCCTCGAGGTCGACGACGGCCTGCTCCGGCGTGCCCTTCCGTGCGAAGGTCAGCAGGTTGGCGACGATCCGCCCGGCCCGGTCAGCCTGTTCGTGAATGACGTTCAGGTGCTCGCGGGCATCCCCGGGCAGGCGCTCCTGTTCCAGCAGCAGTTCGGAGAGTCCCGCGATCGACGTCAGCGGGTTGTTCAGTTCGTGCGCCACGCCGGACACCAGTTGCCCGACCGCTGCCATCTTTTCGTTCTGGATCAACTGGGCTTCCAGGGCGCGCTGGTCGGTCACGTCCTCCACCATCACCACGATCGATGTGGGACCTTCTTGCGCCGGAAGCGGGGCGCCCGCCAGGCGCAGCGTGCGGTTCAGCTTGGTGGATGGGAGCAGGGTCGGGATCCGCGACTTGCCGAGGCGGGCACCCGCGATCAGCTCGTCGGCCGCCGCCGACTCGGCGAAAAGCGACGAAACGAATGGCCTGCCCACCAGCGAGGCGAGCGGGACACCGGCCAGCAGCGCGAGCGCCCGATTGGCCCGGGTGATGCGGCCCACACCGTCGACCAGGGCGATGCCTTCGGAGAGCGCGTCGAAGGTCGTTTCCCATTCTTCCTTGCCTTGCCGCAGCAGGGCGAAGAACCGGCTGTTGGTGAGCACGACCGCGGCCTGCATGGCGACCGTCGAGATCAGCCAGAGATCCTGGGTGGAGAACGGCCGGTCGTGGCGCGTCGCGACGGCCATGGCGCCCAGCGTCATGCCGTGGGCTCGCAAAGGGGCGACGGCGGTCCGGGCCACCATCGTCCCGGCGATCAGGTCCACGCCGGGCGGTGGTCCCTCGGCGAGTTCGATCCGTTCACGGCCGATCGCCTGGGTCAGGAGCCCTCCCTCCGCGGAGGGAAACGAGCGACCGAGCAGCGGGGCCAGGGAGCCCTCAGCGGCGGCAATGCGGAGTTCGGGATGCTCCTCGGAGGCAAGGGCCACCACCGTTCCTTCCGCTTCAAGAAAGCGGGAGGTAAACCGCGCCACCTGTTCCACGATCCGCTCCGTCTGGAGCGACTCCGAGAGGACGTAACTCAGTTCCTGCAGGGAAAAGATCTCGTTGATGCGCCGGTCGAGTCGGCGGGCAAAGTCGTCGCGCTCCGCCTGCAGCTCGACCAGCTGCAAGGCGAGCGCCGCGGCCTCCGCCTCGTGGCGGCGCCGGGCCCGCCACGACCAGACGAGTGCCGCCGCGCCGGCGACCAGCGTGGCGACGATCAGGGTGTTCAGGAGCGCTCCGGGTCGCCGTCGTGGCGCGTCAGCAGGTCGGTGGGGACCGTCTCCGGCGGTGCGTTCGGCTTGACCCGGACCGACTTGGCCGGGATACCGACGTTGACGTGGTAGGGGCGGACGTTCTTCGTCGCGACGGCGTTCGCCCCGACCATCCCGTTCCGTCCCACCCGTACGCCGGCCAGCACCGTCGCGTGATAGGTGATCCTGGTGTCGTCTTCGAGAATGGTTCGTGCGTTGGTCACGTCACGCTGGTCGACGATGCTGTGGGTGTGGCTGTAGATGTTGGCGTAGTCCGATACGCTGACCCGGTTGCCGAGCGTGAGGCCGCCTCGGTCGTCCAGCAGCACGTGGCGGTGAATCACGACGTCGTCCCCGACCTCCAGATTGTAGCCATAGGAAAACTCGACGTGCTGGAAGCACTTGAAGTTGCGTCCGCACCGGGCGAAGATCCTCGGCGCGAGGCGCCGGCGCAGCGCGACCCCGAGCGCCACGTTCTGCCCGGCGAGCGGCGCCCGGTCGAAGCTGTACCAGAGCCAGAGCAGCGGCTTGACCCGGGCGAAGCGCACGGGGTCGACATCCGCGTAGTATTCCGGTTCGAGGGTAACGTTCGCCGGGTCGAGCGCGAGCAGCGTTGCCCGGGCGGCGTGGGAACGCCCCTGGTCAGCCACGGCGGCCTCCCAGTCCGGAATCTCGGGATGGAAGAGCCCGAGGAGCGTCTGGCGTACGATGCGCGACCACTCCGCCCCGGGGGCGTCCAGTTGGGATTCCAGATCATCGAGCCACGCCTCGTACGCAGCCTCAGCCTGTCCGGGCAGGTTCACGGATCGGAGGGGTAGAAATGCCATCAGCTGTTCTCCATGGTTTCCCTGAGTTTACCGGGGTGGAGAGCCTGGCGCCACAGGTCGCCGGATCATCACGCGGTGATCGATTCTCCCTTGCTTCCACAAAGGCGTCGTATGCCTCGATTGCTCCTGTGCGCCGTCGGTCTCGCCCTCCTCGGCTGCGGTGGGCGCGGTGGGAGGGGAGGGCCGGTGTGGATCGACCGCAAGGCGGAAGCCATGGATGCGACGCTGCGGATGTCGTTGGAGGGTCCCACCTTGGCCGCCGCGGTCGAGGCGTCGCAGGCGGTCCTCAGCGCGGTCGGTGCGGCGGACGCCCTGCTCTCGCCGAATCGGCCGGACAGCCGCGTGACGGAACTGAATGCGATCGCCGTGGGCAGGCGGGAGGCGATCGATCCGGTGCTCTGCCAGGTGCTGCGGCAGGTGGCGGGGCAGGCCGCCGAAGTGCCGGGAGTGTTCGACATGGTGATCGGCTCGCTCGTGGACGCGTGGGATCTGGACGGGGACGGGCGGGTGCCGTCGGTCGTGGAGCTGGAAGCGGCTCGTCGAGCCTCCGGTGAGGGGGGCATGCAACTCGATTTTGATCGGTGTGTCGCCCAGCGACTCGCGACGACGGCCGGGTTCGAGCCGTGGGGGTTCGTCAAGGGGTACAGCCTGCGTGCGGCCCGCGACAGCTTGCTGGCCCACGGCGTGCATTCGGCGCAGGTCAGGTTCGGGCAGCAGGTGATGGTGTTGGGGCCGACCGAGGCGGGTGGGCCGTGGCGGTTGGCCATCCCCAGCCCCGAAGACAACAAGGAAGAGGTATTTACGCTCTGGCTGGCCGGTGGATCGGCGTCGACCTCCAGTCAGTCAGGCCGGTACGTGCGCGCGGCCGGGCAGACGATTGGCCACATCCTCGATCCCCGAACGGGGACGCCCGTCCCCGGGTGGGGGAGCCTGACCGTCGTGGCGGATGATCCGTTGCGTGCCGACGTGCTCTCGACCGCGCTGTTCGTGCTCGGGCCCGACAGCGCGTATGCGTGGGCCGACCGGCACAATGATGTGGGGGTGCTGATCCTGGATCGACGGGATGGTGCGATCCGTTTTCGGTACAACGAGGGGCTGCGCCCGGCGCTCGACTCCGCCACGGCGACGCCCATTCGCTGATCGGATCCTTGGCTAGGGCGTGGCGCTCGAGTCCGGTACCTGTTGGGTTTCCTGTGAACGCGCACGGGCCGACACGCGGGCCAATTCCCGGTCAAACGTCGAGATCTTCTGCGCCCATCCCTCCACTGCCACCGACCCATAGCTGAAGACCATCGGCGAGTAGACCGGGAGTTCCTCGGAAAAGACGTAGAGTCCCTGCCCGACGGCCTGCCGCGGGAGTTGCTGCCGGCTGAAGTTCGCGTTGAGGGGAATGATGCCGACCGGGTTGATCCGCCTTGAGTTCACCGAGACTCCGACCGAACTGGCATCGAATCGCACGTCGGGGACGTTGCCATAGACGGTGACGAGCATCAGGCCGGGCTGGGAGGCCCCGCTGTACCGGCTGATCGAGTCGATGGCGACTCTGCGGCTGGCGATCATCCCGGAAAGCGCCCGGTAGGCGTCCGGCGCCAGCAGCCGCAGCAGTCGCTCATTCAGTGGCTCGAAGCGCACCGTGAGCTGGCTGTTCGCGATCGACACGGAAATCTGTTCCTGCGTGAGTGAGCCAAGGCCCATCGGGGGCATCGTCCCCATCGGGTCCGGCGTCTCCTGGGATTGCGCCTGACCCGAGTGCGCACAGGCACAGAGGGCAAGCACCACGACGAGTCTGTTGATGTAATTCATCAGGGAGATCCTGGTTCGGCGACGGACAGGATGCTCTCGCTGAGATCAGCGATTCCTTCCCCCGTCACAGTACTGGTCGGTTGCAGTTCCTCCTCGGCCATCCCGAGCTCCCGGGCCAGCGTCTTCGCCCGCTCGCGGGCGGCCGATCGCCCCAGCTTGTCGATCTTGGTCAGGACGATGAGCACCGGGTTTCCCGAGGCGGCGAGCAGGCCCCGTACCTCCTGGTCGTCCGCGGAGAGGTCGCGCCGGATATCCAGCATCCAGACGACACCTGCCAGCGTCTCACGATGTTCCACGTACCCGTTCAACAGCTGCCGGAATCCCGCTCGGTCTGTCTTGCTGGCCCGTGCAAACCCGTAGCCGGGGAGGTCCACAAGATAGAGGCCGGGCAGTCGGAAGACGTTGACCAGTCTCGTCTTGCCGGGCGTCCCGCTCACGCGCGCCAGGCCCTTCTTGCCCACCAATGCGTTCAGCAGGCTCGATTTCCCCACATTGGATCGCCCAACGAACGCCACCTCGGGCAGCGCCGGATCCAGCTGCACACGCGGATCCGGGAACGACCCGACGAACTCGATGGGGAGGCTCGACAAGGGGGGGGCGGCGGAGCCGCGGGGGCGGGAGGCCGTTGCGCCTCCTAGGCTTCTTTCTTCTGCTTGGCCCGCTCGGTCACCACCAGCGGTGGCTTGCCGTCGTTCACGCACTCCGGTGTGATGACGACCTCGCGGACGTCCTCCCGGTCGGGCAGGTCGAACATGATGTCGGTCATCGTCGTCTCGAGGATGGCGCGGAGGCCGCGAGCGCCGGTGCCCCGCTTGAGCGCCTTGCGAGCCACCGCACGGAGCGCCTCGGCGTCGAACGTCAGCCGGACGTCCTCCAGCTCGAAGAGCTTCTGGTACTGCTTGGTGAGCGCGTTCTTGGGCTCGAGGAGGATCTGTACCAGCGCCGCCTCGTCCAGCGACTCGAGCGAAACCGTCACCGGCAGCCGGCCCACCAGCTCCGGGATCAGGCCGAAGCGGAGCAGGTCGTCCGGCTCCACGTCGGTGAACGGGTCGTGCGCCGATTCCGCCGGTCGCTCCGCCCGGTCCTGGGAGGAGAACCCGATCTTCTGCCGGCCGACTCGCGCCTCGATGATCTTCTCGAGGCCGTCGAAGGCGCCGCCGCAGATGAACAGGATGTCCTTGGTGTTGATCTGGATGTATTCCTGCTGCGGGTGCTTCCGGCCGCCCTGCGGCGGCACCGAGGCCACCGTGCCCTCGAGGATCTTCAGCAGCGCCTGCTGGACCCCCTCGCCGGAGACATCCCGGGTGATGCTGGGGTTCTCGGACTTGCGGGCGATCTTGTCGATCTCGTCGATGTAGACGATGCCGCGCTCGCACTCGGCGACGTTGAAGTCGCCGGCCTGCAGCAGCCGCACGAGGATGTTCTCGACGTCCTCGCCGACATAGCCGGCTTCCGTCAGGGTGGTGGCGTCGGCGATCGTGAACGGCACGTCGAGGATGCGGGCGAGCGTCTGCGCCAGCAGGGTCTTGCCGACTCCCGTGGGCCCGAGCAGGAGGATGTTCGACTTCTCGAGCTCGACCTCGCCGTCCCGGGCGGCCGCGGCGTTGATGCGCTTGTAGTGGTTGTAGACGGCCACGGAGAGGGTCCGCTTGGCGCGTTCCTGGCCGATCACGTACTGGTCGAGAGTGCTCTTGATCTCCGGCGGGGTCGGGACGGAGGTGATGCTCTCGGCGACCTCGCGCTCCTCGTCCTCGGCCAGGATCTCATTGCAGAGGGTGATGCATTCGTTGCAAATGTAAACAGACGGGCCGGAAATGAACTTCCGGACCGAGTCCTTGGACTTCCCGCAGAAGGAACAGCGGAGGTGCTTGTCGTTCGACATGCGCTGGCCGCCGATGGTGAGGAGGGGACCCGACCCGAAAGGTGGGCCGGGTCCCGGGGGGCGTCAAGGCTCGACTTGGGGGGCCAGCCAGTCCTTCCGGGGCTCAAAGACGGTGTCGATGAGCCCGTATTCCTTCGCCTCCTCGGCGCTCATGAACCGGTCCCGGTCCATGTCGCGCTCGATCGTCTCGATCGGCTGGCCGGTGTGGAAGCTGTAGAGCTCGTTCATCTTCGAGCGCAGGTAGAGGATCTCCCGCGCCTGGATCTCGATGTCCGAGGCGGTGCCCTGGGCGCCGCCAGAGGGCTGGTGGATCATGATCCGGCTGTGGGGCAGGGCGCTCCGCTTCCCCTTGGCGCCGGCCGACAGGAGGAAGGAGCCCATCGAGGCGGCCATCCCCATGCAGATGGTGTTCACCGGTGCCCGGAGGTGCTGCATCGTGTCGTAGATCGCCATGCCGCTCGACACCACCCCGCCCGGGCTGTTCAGGTAGAGGTAGATGTCCTTCTCGGGGTTGTCGGCCTCGAGGAACAGCAGCTGGGCGATGATGATGTTGGCGACGTCGTCGTTGATGCCGGCGCCGAGGAAGACGATCCGGTCCATCAGCAGGCGGCTGAAGATGTCGTAGGTACGCTCGCCGCGGCTGGAACGCTCGATGATGTACGGGGGATAGACTGACACTGGACTCACCCTTCCACGGTGGATTGCTGGAGCAGGTAGCCGAAGACCTTGTCCTCGGTGATGGCGCGCTCGAGTTCCGGCAGACGCTTGGCCTTCTGGAGGGAGCTGTAGACCTGGCCTGCCGGGACGTTGCGGGCGGCGGCCATCGTGGCGACCCGGGCGTCGACATCGGCCTCGGTGGCGTACAGGCTCTGGGCCTCGGCGACGGCGGACAGGACGAGATCGCGCCGAACCTGGGCTTCCGCGACGGGCTGGAACTGGGCCGCGAACTCCGGCTCCTTCTCCTGCGGAACGCCGTAGGCATGCAGGTAGCCGTGAATGACGCGGTGGACCAGCGACGGAGGGGCCTCGATGTTGTTCGCCTCGACCAGCTTCTGGATCAGCTGGTCGCGCACCCGGGCATCGGCCTCCCGTACCGCGTCCTGTTCAAGGTCGGTGCGAACCGCCGCACGGAGTCCGGCGAGGTCGTCGAACTCCCCGACCTCGCGTGCGAAGGCGTCGTCGAGCGGCGGCAGTTCCTGCCGCTTCACCTCGTGCAGCGCGACCCGGAGCTTCCGGACCTTGCCGCGTCGGCTCTCGTCGGGGTGGTCGTCGGGGAGTCGGACCTCCGTCTCCGCCACCTCGCCGGGCGTGAGCTCCATGATCCGTTCCTCGAGCGCCGCCAGCGCCTGTCCTTCGCCGAGCACGATGGAGTGGGGCTGCGGCTCGGGCGAGGCGTCGTCGTCGAGGGCGGTGACCTCCACCTGCACCATCTGGCCGGAGCTGGGCTTCTGCCCTTCGACCGGAAGCCAGGCAGCCTTCTGCTCACGGAGCCGGCCGAGCTGTTCCTCAATCTGCACGTCGGTGACCTCGGGTACTTCGCGGGTCAGCGTGAAGCCGCCGACCGTCGACACGGTCACCTCGGGGCGCACCTCGACATGCAACTCGAACTCGATGGCGCCGCCCTCGTCGAACTTGACGTTGCGAACCGAGGGGTCGGCTATCGGCTTGAGCGCCTCGGACTCGCGCGCCTGATCCCAGCTCTCCCGGATGACCTCATCGAGGACGGTCTGCCGGATGGCATCATGAAATCGTTTGCGGACGATGGCGGGGGGGGCGTGGCCCTTCCGGAAGCCAGGCAACCGAACGTTGCGCGACACCTGCTGGACGGCTCGGTCTTCGGCGAGCCGGACACGCTCCACGGGCACGGTGACCTGGAGGGACTTCAAGGCGGCGTCGCCGCTGGTTGCTTCGATCGTGATAGTAGTCATGGCGGGGGAAATCTACCCGGCCGCCGTGACCCGGGCAAACAAATCCCGGGGGTCAGCTTCCCGGACGGGGGGGAAGGTCCCTGGCGACGGCCGCCTCCCGAAATCCCTCACGGGCATGCGCGCCATCGCAGAACGGCTTGTTGGCGGAGTGGCCGCAGCGGCAGAGGGTGATCCTCGATCGGCCCCCGAGCCCGAAGGCTGTGCCTTCCGCGTCCACGAGGGTGAACTCACCCTCAATTCGAATCGGACCGTTCGGATTGATGACAATGTTGGTGGTGATATGGCCTCCCTGAAGTTGAGTGCGACCGGAGGGACTCGAACCCCCACGGGTTTCCCCACCTGGTCCTAAGCCAGGCGCGTCTGCCATTCCGCCACGGTCGCTGGCAATCGATCGACGGGTCACGATTCCTCGGTAGATCCTCCGCGCAATTCGCGCTCGATGGCGCCGAGTGTCTCCTTCGCCTCCGGTGTCTCATCCCCGGACTTGCGCAATCGCTTGGCTTCGCGCTCCAGTTCCCGGTTGAACAACTCCTCCGCGACCTCCTGCCGGCGCTTCAGTTCGGCGGCGAACTCCGGGTCCTCCGCGAGTCGTTGCAGGTCCTCGCGGATCCGCACGACCAGTTCGGTCACATGTTCCCGCGCGTGCTGGGCGTCGAGGTCGTCGGGCGGGAGGGACTCGAGGCGCTTGCCGACCCGCTCCAGCAGCCGCAGGTACGCCTCGCTCGGCTCCGCCTGCCGTACCTGTTCGAGGTCCCTCGCGGCCGCGGGGTTGTCCCGGGCCCGCCGCTCGAGGTCCGCCGTCTCGGCGAGCAGGGCTCCGGCGACGAGGTTGGCAGAGGTGCGAAACTCCCCGTAGGACTCCCGGCCACTGCGCCCCAGCGCGCGAGCGATGATGAGTCCGTTCAGGGCGCCGAGTCCCGCGACGATCAGCGGCGCAAACGCACGATTGAGCCCGAGCACCTCTCCGCGCCCGAAGAGGCGGAGCAGCCCGAGGTAGACAAGTGCGGCCCCCGCATTCGCGGTGATCCAGAGGGCGTAGTAGCCAACAGGCCCCATGTTGCGCAGCCCGGCCAGCACCAGCGCGATGGCCCCGCCGACCGCCCCGGCCAGGAGGCCGGCCGTCACCATGTCCAGCACGGCGGCGGGGATGTCGCCACGACCTTGCAGGAGCCAGAGCGGCACGCTGGCGAGGATCAGCCCCGCCGTGATGGCCAGGCCGAGCAGCGCCCCCCAGAACGGTGGCTGCAGCGCTGGCGGGAGTCGCTCAGAGGTTTCGACGACGCGGAGAAGTCGGGATCGACGGGTCATGACGTCACTCCAGGAGCCATCCGAGAAAGATCCACGAGACACGCTCGCCTTCGAAACCGACCCGCATCACGTGCAGGCCGTTGGGGTCGTCCGTGGCGATGTAGTCCCACGTCGCCGCCACACGGCGCGGGGGCCGGCCATAGAGGTCGAGCACCCGTGTGGCGGAGTCGCCCGTGCGCAGCCCACGGGCGGTGGCTGCCCCCGGGCCGGTGAGGGTAATGCCGAAGCGGAGCCCATCGTCGGCCAGGGCGACCGCCAGATCCGGATAGATCCAGGCCAGCAGTTCGATATCCGGTTCGTCGGGATCCGGGATCGAGATGATGGAATCCGGCTCGCCAAGGAGCGTCAAGATCTCGGAGGAGTCGGCGTCGTCGGGCAGGCCGGCCACCACGAAGTCGCTGTCAGTGAGCCAGGGGTTCCCGGCATCCCGAGGGGCGTCCGGGGCACATGCCAGGGTGAGTGCCAGGACGGCACAGCGGAAGAGGCGACGGATGCTCACGCCGTAATGTAAACAACGGGGCGAGGTTAGGGCACGTTTTGCCGTGCCCCAACATCGCCCCCACCCCCACCCGCGCGACCGCTACTGGGCCAGCTTGATCCGTTCGATCCGGCGCAGGTTCCCGCCCCGGGCCGGCCGGAGGATGTCGAGTGTCACGATGCCGCCAGGGCCGGGCTTCGCGAGCGCGCCGAGGAGTTCGGCCTCCGTGGAGACCGGTGTGCCTTCGACGCTGAGGATGATCTCCGACACCCCCGCCGTGCTCGCGGAGGAGAGAACGCCCCATGACGGTCCATCGGGCGTCACATCAGTGATCACCAGGCCACCGGTTCCACGTGACAGGCCGAGCGCGCTCGCATCCTCTGCGCTCAGCGGCTGCACGGTGATCCCCAGCGAAGCAATCGCGGCACCGAGGATAGGAGGCTCCGACTCAGATGTCATGGCTGCCAGGTCCTGGGGCTGCTCGGGGACACTCAGCGGTACCAGCTTCACCGCATAGGTCTTTCGGGCGCCCCCCTTCCGCGCCACCTCGACCTGCACCACCTGCCCAGGGCGGCTGAACCCGATGGCCTGCTGCAACTGGGCGGTGTAATTGACCTGCTTGCCGTCCACGCTGACGATGATATCGCCCGGCCGGAGCCCGGCGGACTCCGCGGGTGAATTTGCCGAAAACCCCTCAACCTTGACTCCGCGGATTTCGGCGAGTCCGACGTAGGCGGCGTCGTTGGGCGTGGCGTCGCGGATGGAGATACCGAGGGCGGCGCGCTCCACACGCCCGTTGGTGATCAACTGGTCCATGACGTTGCGGGCCAGGTTGATCGGAATTGCAAAACCGTAGCCGGCGTTCAGGCCGGTCTCGCTGGCGATGGCGGAGTTGATGCCGATCACCTCGCCCCGGACGTTGATCAGCGGGCCGCCGGAGTTGCCGGGGTTGATGGCGGCGTCAGTCTGGATGAAGTCCTGGATGCTTCCCGTCGTCCGATTGGGAAGGCTGTTCAGCCCGCGCCCCGTGGCGCTGATGATGCCGCTCGTGACGGTGAAGGTCAGGGCGTTGCCGAGCGGGTTGCCGATCGCCAACACCCATTCGCCCACCCGGGCCTCGTCGCTGTTGCCCAGGACGACCGGCTTGAGGCCGGTGGCCTTGATCCGCACGACCGCGACATCGGTGTTCGGGTCGGTGCCCACCACGGATGCCTCGAAGACACGGCGGTCGGGGAGCTCGACAGTCACCTTATCGGCGCCTTCGACGACATGGTTATTCGTGAGGATGAGGCCATCGGCGGATACCACGAACCCGGTCCCGCCGCCCTGTTCCACCCGTGGGCCCTGCCGATTGTGCGGAAAGAACCGTTGCATCTCCGGAGGCAACTGCGCCTGGGGAGCGGTATTGGTCTTCTGGGAGCGGACGACGACAACGCTCGGCTTCACACTCTCGGCGACGTCAGCAAAGGCATCACTGAGAGCGACGAGCATGTTGGCGGCGGAACTGTTGGCTGTGAGCGGCTGGCGGGCAACGGCGGGAATGGCCGACTGGTAGCTCGCCTGCTGGGGGAGCAGCCCCGATTGGGACTGTGCCTGTGTGGCGCCCGGCAGTTCCAGTACGCCGGCGAACAGCAGGCCAAGCATGAAGGCCAGGCCGACGAGACTACCAAACTTGAGCCAGTTGCGGGTGCGAACGGACATGAGGCGGACTCTCTGACTGTTTATGGGTGCAATTTCCGATGCAGCCGGGTTATTCCATCATAACCCGGATGCATGGGAAAAGGTTTCAGTCGCGGACTACTTCTTGGTGTCGTCCACGATCTCGTAGTCGGCTTCGACGACGTCCTCCGCGGGGGCAGCGCCTTCGGCGCCCTCGGCGCCGGCGGCGGCCCCGTCAGGGGTCGGTTCGGAGGTGGATTGCGCGCTCTGGTAGAGCGAGGCACCCGCCGCGGAGTAGGCCGCGTTCAGCTCGTCCAGGGCCCGGCGGATGAGGTCCGGATCCCCGGTCTTCAGGGCACCCTTGCCACCTTCCAAGGCGTTATCCAACTTCGACTTAGCCTCCTCGGAGAGGCGGTCGACCCACTCCTTGCTGTCCTTCTCGACCTTGTACACCAGGCCGTCGAGCTGATTGCGCGCCTCGATCTCGTCCCGGCGCTTCTTGTCGTCCGACGCGTGGGACTCGGCGCTCTTCACCATCTTCTCAATATCCTGGTCGGACAACCCGCTGGACGCCTCGATCTTGATCTTCTGCTCCTTGCCGGTCGTCTTGTCCTTGGCGGACACGTGCAGGATGCCGTTCGCGTCGATGTCGAACGCCACCTCCACCTGCGGCATGCCGCGGGGTGCCGGCGGGATCCCGGTGAGCTGGAACTTGCCGATCGTCCGGTTGTCGACCGCCATCTGGCGCTCGCCCTGGAGGACGTGAATCTCCACTGTGGTCTGGTTGTCCTCTGCGGTGGAGAAGACTTCCGACTTCTTGGTCGGGATCGTCGTGTTCCGCTGGATCAGGACGGTGGTCACGCCGCCGAGCGTCTCGATGCCGAGGGACAGAGGCGTCACGTCCAGCAGGAGCACGTCCTTCACATCGCCGCCGAGCACGCCACCCTGAATGGCGGCGCCGATGGCGACCACTTCGTCGGGATTGACCGAGCGGTTCGGCTCCTTGCCGAAGAACTCCTTGACCACTTCCTGGATCTTCGGGATGCGCGTCGAGCCGCCGACGAGAATCACCTCGTCGATGCTCTTCGGGTCGAGCCCGGCGTCCTTGAGCGCCTGCTGCATGGGCGGCATCGTCCGCTGGATCAGGTCGTCCACCAACTGCTCGAACTTGGCACGGGTCAGGTTGTAGTTCAGGTGCTTCGGGCCTGACTGGTCGGCCGTGATGAACGGCAGGTTGATGTCGGTCTGCTGCGTGCTCGAGAGCTCCATCTTGGCCTTCTCGGCGGCTTCCTTGAGGCGCTGAAGCGCCATCGGGTCCTTCGAGAGGTCGATGCCCTGGTCCTTCTTGAACTCGGTGACGAGCCAGTCGATCACGCGCTGATCGAAGTCGTCGCCGCCGAGGTGGGTGTCGCCGTTGGTGCTCTTCACCTCGAACACACCCTCGGCGAGTTCCAGCACGGAGATGTCGTACGTCCCGCCGCCGAGGTCGAAGACGGCGATCTTCTCGTCCTTCTTCTTGTCGAGGCCGTACGCCAGCGCGGCCGCCGTCGGCTCGTTGATGATGCGCTTGACCTCGAGGCCCGCGATCTTGCCGGCGTCCTTGGTGGCCTGGCGCTGCGAATCGTTGAAGTAGGCCGGCACGGTGATGACGGCGTCCGTGACCGTGGTGCCGAGGTAGTCCTCGGCGGTCTGCTTCATCTTCTGGAGGATCATCGCGGAGATCTCGGGCGGCGTGTACTTCTTGCCCTGGATTTCCACGGCCGCCAGCCCGTTGGCGCCGTCGGCGACCGGATAGGGGACGCGGCTGGCCTCCTCCTTCACTTCACCGGTCCGGCGTCCCATGAAACGCTTGATGGAGAAGATGGTCTGCCTGGGATTGGTGACGGCCTGACGCTTGGCCACCTGGCCGACGAGACGCTCGCCATCCTTCGTGAAGGCCACCACCGAAGGGGTGGTGCGGCCGCCTTCGGCGTTGGGAATGACGACGGGATCGCCGCCTTCCATGACGGCCACCACGGAATTGGTGGTGCCGAGGTCGATACCAATGATCTTCGAGGCCATGCTGGTCAGTTCCTTTCTGGGGAAATCACGCACGCCTGCCCGCGGCTGGGGGCCGCCGGGGCGATGCGAACAGTATCGCAACCCTCTAGGGCAACCCCCATACCGCGATTTGCTGCCATTATGACAGCAACGTAAGCTCTTGCAAACTATGGATATATGAAGCGCCCGACCCGGGTGACCGGATCGGGCCGCGAGCTCTGGCAATCGCTAGAAAGACTGCGCGAAGGCGAAGGTGAAGGTCCACTCGCCTCCGTCGGTGGGTTTGGCGGCGCCGAAGCCGAGGAGGGTGCCGAAGAGGCTGAGTCGGATTTCCTGGGTCGATTTGATGCCGTCGGAGACCACAGAAAACGGTTGGGTGGTGCCATCGACGGTCTGAGTCCCGACCGCGTTGAGCGCCGCCTGCGCGGCGTCATCCGTGGCGTCGGTGTACCCGGCATAGAACCGGTATGACAGGTTCGGGGCGATGGGCGGAATCGTCGCGTTGCCGATCTTGAGCGGATTCCGGAGGAAGGGCAGCGGTACCGCCAGCATCCAGCGGCTGAGCGCGCCGACATTTCCACCGAACTGGTCATAGTCGTATCCCGGCATGGAACCTGAACCGCCAATCAGGAACAGCTGTTGGGTGGGCGGATTGTCGGAGATCGTGGTCCCGGCATCGGCCACCATCGTGAACGTGACGATCTTCCAGTTGAGACGGACGACGAACCCGGCCTGGATCCGCTGATAGGGCAAGTCGCCCCCGCCGGCCTCGTACGTTGCGTGGAGACCGATCCCGGACTTGGTGAAATGGGAGCTGACCTCCGGGTGCCAGTTCACGCCGACCTGAACCCGGGGGTATTCGTATGCAGTGACATTCGGGTTGATGGTGTAGGCCTGGCCGAGCGGCCCGGTTGAGAGGTCTGCCACGGTACGGCGGTCATCGATCCAATCCACGCGGGCCGTCACGCCCCCAGGGTTGAGCCGGTTGAAGAACCACTCGCCGCCGATTCCGACCGTCAGCCGATCCACATAGTCATAGTTGTCCTGCTGAAACAGCGCCCGGACGCCTCGATTGTAGTCGAGCGGGTCGCCGAACTTCGTGGCGAGGTCGAGGTCCCGCATCACCTTCACGTTGGTGGCCCAGCGGGGGCGGCCGAGCGTCGCCGAGACACCGCCCCGGGGCAGCCCCGGCCACATGGCGTAGCCGGCGGTTCCCCGCACTTGCAGCCCTGGCACGGCGTCGCGGAAATACATGGTGCCGGAGACGCCAAGGTAGAGCCCTTCCACTCGGTTGAACCGGAGTGCCTCGAGGGTGGTCGGGCCGCGCCAGAGATACTCGGGGTGGACCGTCCGGGCCGCATGGCCAGCGGGCCCACGGCGAAGAGATCGGCTGTTTCCACGGAATTGAGCGGCGTGTTCGGCGGCAGTTTCCATCCCGGAAATTGCTGAGGCTGTCCTTCGTGGTCACAGTGCGGCCCGGCTCGAGCGGTGGCAGCAACACCGGTTCACTCGGGGTCCCGACGACCGCCTCGATGTCGCCGAGCCGGGACATCACCCGGAGTATGCTCCAACTCTCGGTGGTCAGCGGAATGAGCACCTCGAGGTCGATTCGCTGGTAGGTGGGGAGCCAGCCGGCGCCCGGCACCTCCGTGGTCACGATATCCGCAACCATGCCGTTCAGGGCGAGCTTGTTCAGGAACTTCGCCCGTCCCGACTCGGGGGGGCCGCCGATGGTGAGGAACTGCCCCTTCAGGCGGCGGAGGACGCCGGTCTCCGGGTCGAGATAGATGTCTCCCCGGAAGACCTTCTCGCGGGTGGCTCCGGCGTCGCGGGGCCACACTTCGACGCGCACCATCGGCCGGGCCGCCCCGGTCGGGAAACGCGATGGTGACGGTGTCGCCGCCCTCGAACCGGTAGTACTGTCTCGCGATCCGGTCCCAGCGGTGACCACGCCGAGTAGTCCCCACCCGAATCGGCGCCGACCGCTGTCTCGGCGCCGCTCGAGGCGCCGAAGAGGTCGATCTTGGGCCCGGTCAGGGTCGGGATGATCCAGCCGTTCGACAGCGCCGCCGAGCCGGGCAGGGGCACGCCGGTCGTCACGACCCGGTACCCAAGCTGATGCTGGCCGTATCCGCTGTCCACGAGCCAGGTGAATATGCCGGCGGTCTGCTCGATCGTGGATGCGCCCTGAATCCGGTCCGGCAGCAGCTTGACGAGGGCTACCTCGGACTCGTACCGCGCCGAATACCCCCGGAAGTCCGCCGGCGGAGCCGCGTTGACCGCGGCGGCGCGCTCGATGACCGCGCGGAGCGCGGGGGAGGCGTAGGTCGTCGTGTCCTGGGCGACGGTCTGGGACAGCATCAACAGGAGAGCGAAAGCATATTCGGTCGTCCGTCGCGGGAATCACGAGATTAGAAGGTGAAGCCACCAAGCGCATTGATGAAGACGCCCTGTCCGGCGCCGGTCGCCACAGTGAGACTGGCGGCGAGGGAGCGGTCGAGCAGCGCCGCCCAGAGCCCCCCGCCGAAGCTGGGATGCCAGACACTCGATTGCTGCCCCGGAGACCCAGACCCGGCCTACATCAGCCAGACCGAGGACCCCGAAGTCCCAGGGAAGCACGAACTGCAGCTGCGTGACGCGGAGGCGGAGGTCGAGGTTGCCGTAGAATGAATGGTCGCCCTCGTATCGGCCTTGCGGCAGTCCCCGCACGGTGCGCCCGCCGCCCACGAACGCCGATTCGTAGTAGGGGACGCTGCCGGCCGTCGTCGTGCCGCCGATCCGCGCTGCCACCGTCATGGCCTGCCACCAGCGGGGAGTGCGGTAGGTCGCGATCGACCCCGAGACGGTGACGAAGTCCCCGCTGCCGTCCTTCACCCACGGATACCAGCCGCCGCTCACCGTCGCAAACACGCCCGATCTGGGTGCACCCCTCACATCGCGGGTGTCGAAGATAACCTCGCCCGTGAAACCGGCCTGCCCGAAATCCGGGCTTCCGTACGGTTGGGCGATTCCGATATACAGATTGCTGTCGAGCGGGGTGTTCACCGACTTCAATTCGATGCCTGCCCCGACCTTGATCCGATCCGACAGCGGGAGGATCAGCGTGGGGGCCAGACCGTAGAGATTTCGCCCTGCCCGGTAGTAGGCGTTGGCGCTGTCACCGGGCGTCTGATTGCCGTACCCATAGAAGTAGATCGCCCCGACACCGGAGGCGGCGGCCTCGACCTGCAGCTGCAGCGGCGAGTCTTCGAAGCGGAAGTCACCCAGGAACTCCACGACGCCCTTCTTCGAGTCGGAGCCGTAGGCGGCTCGGAGAGTGAGGCGATTCCGATATGGCCTGGCATCGCCCGACCAGTCGGTCCGGACCACGCCGCCACCGATAAGGAGGCCGACGCCCGAAGTCAGCGCGAGCCAGCCGGTGGGGTGATAGGTCCGCGGGACATCGGTCCGCTCTTCGCCGGTGCTGTCGATGTAGGCCAGGGGGTCGGCGAGTCGTGCTGGACCGGATGCGCGTGTCCCCCGGTCGATCGGTGCTCACGAACGCGGACTTCCCGAAGATGGTGACCGCCCGTTGATCGCCGGTTCCCGTGACGAACAGGGATTCCCCCGGCAGGGGGCGACACGGATGGCAGGTGCCTTCCCGGGCGTTCCCACGACCTCGAGCGTGTCCCGTCCCAGTGCCCAGGAAGAGCGTCACTCGGTCGGTCTCGCGGGCAAGAAATGGCGCTGGGCTTCTGGCGCCCACGCGCACTTCAAGCGAATCGCGTCCCGCCCACTGCAGGACTACACGTTCGGATGCCGTCGTCGCATAGATTTCCGCATCCTCCCGGACCCCCCGATACATCCGATCGACCGCCTGCGAGAGATGGTCTCGTCGGTGCCGGAGGTCCCGTGCAATCTCCTCGCCGATCTTGTCCTGGTACGCGGGTGGCATGCGGGCCACCGCGGCGTCGATGGCCGAATCGGTGAGTCGTGACTGCAGCTCGGCCGCAACCGAGTCCCAGGTCGGGCGGCCCAGCGAACCGAGCAGGAAGCGATAGGCGCTCTTCTGGTCGGAGCTGCCGGTCAGCGCACGCGGGTACGCTTTCCCGAAGTTGACCAGGTCGGGGGAGAGCGGCCGCCAGACGCTGGACACGATGCCGTTGTACCGGGACAGCGCCGTCGCACCGGAACGTTCCGAGCGGGCGCCACAGGACCGTTTCACCGTCGACGGTGGCCTGCCACCGCCACTCGAGGAAACGCGGGTCGAGGTTGCCGACATAGACGTTGAACAGGGTCGACCGCAGGGCCGCGCGCGCGTCGATCCGTTCGGTGGGCTGCGCGAGTATACGGTGCAGGAAGGCCAGGGAGGTCAGGACGGTCCCGTCCGCGACCGGTCCCGTGGAGTCGCGTCAGGGCGACGGGGTCGCCGCGGAGCAGGTAGCCGGCCCGGGCGGAGTCGCCTGCCGCGGAGAGGTGCCACCCCGATCCGGCGGGTACGGACCACCAGCCAGGCGTCCTGATTCGGCACCTCGGCGGCCTTTGCCAGCTCGGCTGCGACGAGCGGTCCGGCAGGATTTCGTCCGCTCGTGAGGTCGGCGATCAGCCCCTCGCTGACGGCCTCGGGAACGACGTCGGGGGGAAAGGAGTGCGGCTCGGGGCGGTCCAGCGGATAGAACGTCCAGTGTGAACCATCGGCACCAGTGAGGTAGATCAGGCCCGCCTCGAGGCCAGTCCCGCGACCCGACTCGGTGAGGCCTCCCGCCGTGGCCTCAACGTCGAGCACCGGGAGAGTGATCGGAGTGCGCCAGAGCTCTCGATAGCGGGAGCCGAACATCGGTGTGCCGAGCCACCGGATCCACGAGGTGGTGCTGAACTGCGGGCCCGGAACCACCGTGATGCTGTCGCCAACCACCGGCGCGCTCTGGGCGGCCATCGGGGCCGTCGCAGAGCGCGAGAACCACCGTCACCTTGAGCAGTGAAGGGACAGGTCGCCAGGCCGAACCTGAGAAACGCACCGCTGGGGCTCCGTGATCAGAAGCGAACGGGACAGTTGTGGAGGCAGCGCCGCCGGCCTCGACCACGAATCATACACGCTGCAGGAGGCGCGCGCCGTTCCTCAGGGCAGCTTGGCGTTCGCCTCGCCCACGACCCGCTGGACCATCGGGTTGTCCGGGAACTGCGCGGTCAATCCCTGCAGGACGGCACGTGCCGAGTCCGGGTACCCGAGGGCGGCGTAGGCGTCGCTTCGCAGGATCCCTGCCTGCAACACCAGGCGGGCGTTGTTTGTCCGGGACGTTCATCCGATCAAGCGACGCCATCGCCGCGGCGGGGTCGTGCAGATCGACCAGCTGCGACCGTGCCGCGAGCAGTTGCACGCCGAAGTCATCGGGCATCTGCCGGCGCAGCTCCTCGGTCAGCCGGGCGGCATCGGCGGTGTCCCCCGACTCCCGCTCCGCGCGCGCGCCGTAGTACAGCCCGGCCACGAGCAGGTTCTTGACGTGGTCCGGATGCCCCGACCGCGTTCCCACCCCGCCGGCGTAGTTGTAGACCACCTCACCGCCATGCTCCGCCGCCTCGAAGAGGAAGTAGGCCGCGATGACGCCGGTGACGGCGGAGCCGACGAGCGCCATCCGGCGCGCTTTCTCCCTGTTGCGCACGGCGAGCGCGACCAGCTCGAAGCCGGCGACAATCAGGAAGAGGTTGCGAGCCCGCTCTCCAAGCTCCTCGTGTTCCTGGACCGCCTCGCGGGCGCCGGGTATCCGCTCGGCTGGCCCGTGCGCATCATCTCCGGAGCGGGCGGCGAGGGCGCCGGCGATGGCGGCGGCGAGCAGCGCGACCGTCGCGGCGGGGCGGATCCACTCGATCTTCACTACGAGCGAGAGGATGCGGAGGCCCACCCCGACAAACCCGAGGACGACGATGAAGTGGACGATTTGCGGGTGGAATGAACCGATGTCTGGCATGCAAGAGCCTGTTGATTGAAAAGGTTGGATGTAGCGTGTGATCCGCCGCCGGCGGTTCAGCGGCCGGACGGTGAGGGTTGTGCGAATGGGCTACCCGCCCGCCAATTCCTTCTGCATGGCGCGCCCGACGAGAATCGTAATGTTGTCGCTCCCGCCATCCGCCAGCGCGTCCTCCAACAACTGCTCGCACACCTGCTTCGATGAGGTCATGGTCCGGAGGCGCTCGGCGATCTTCTCGTCGGACACATGCTTCGTCAGCCCGTCGCTGCAGAGGAGGACGACGGTTCCCCAGTCGCAGGTCTCACGCGTGTCACGACTGGCGCCGTCTGGTGTCCGCCGATCGCGCTCGAGAGCACGTGCGCCCACCGGGTGCGCGGCGCGTCGGCGCGGGTCAGCACGCCCTGGTCCACCAGCTCCTGGGCCATGGTCTGGTCGCGGGTGATCTGGGTGAGCACGCCGTCCCGCAGCAGGTAGCAGCGGCTGTCGCCGAGCTGCAGCAGGATAGGCCTTCGGCCAGACACCCAGGTACAGCGTCAGCGTCGTGGCCATGTTGCGCCCGCTCGGGTCGCCGTTGGCGCGCTCCACGATGCGCGCATGGGTCTGCATGGCCGCGTCTTCCAGCGCGGCGGCGAAATCGTCCGCCGCGGCGGCGTCGGCGGTGTAGTAGGCCCGCATGCTCTGCGCCACGTACCTCGGTGATGGCCTCTACCGCCAGCCGGCTGGCCTCCTCGCCGTGCGAACTGCCGCCGACGCCGTCGGCGACCATGGCCAGGGTCGCGAGCCGCTCCGTGGCCGGCCAGCGGCTGCCGTCCGGCAGGCTGGTCATGCTGATGTCGACCTGTCGCCGGAGGGCGCACATAAGGAAATGGTCCTGGTTCGCCGACCGGACGCTGCCCCGTGTGGGTCAGGCCGTAGATGTCACGTTCGGCATCGGTCGGCTTGCGCGTCGACGGCATGCCCGGCGGTGTCTCGGAGGATGGACTCATTTGCCTTCCCTTCCTGTCTCGCCTAGGGCGTGCTGCCCAGCGGCGGACGCCTCGCTGCCGATGGTCCGGGCGAGGAACCGATCCGCCACGTCCTGGATCATCTTGAAGCTCGCGAAATTGTAGGCCGCCCCGTGCCGCCCCGGCGGGTAGATCCGCAGCTCGGCATCGACTCCGGCGTCGGTGGCGGCGGTGAGAAACTGCATGGTGTTCACGGGGTGCACGTTGTCGTCCATCATCGAGTGAATGACGAGCAGCTTCCCCTTGATGCGCCCGGCCCGCGGGTTGACCGCGGAGCTGTCGTAGCCTGCGGCGTTGTCGGGGAGGATGTCCATGTACCGCTCGGCGTAGATCGTATCGTACAGCCGCCAGTCGGTCACGGCCGAGTTGGCGATGCCAGCCGCAAACACCTCTGGGTATGCCGCCATCGTGTAGAGGACGCTGTAGCCGCCGTAGCTGGTGCCGTCGATGGCGATCCGGCTGCCGTCGACAAAGGATTGTCGCGCCAGCCACTGTGCCGTCTCCGCAAAGTCCATCGCCTCGTACTTGCCGAGGTGCCGGTAGACCTGCTTCATGAACGCGCTGCCGTAGTTGTTGGAGCCGCGGTTGTTGACGCCCACGATGATATAGCCCTGCTGGGCCCGCCACTGGTCCATGCCGTTGGAACCGAAGCGGTCGTACACCTGCTGCGAGCCGGGGCCGCCGTAGATGTCGAGGATGACGGGATACCTCTTCGACGGGTCGAAGTCGGGCGGCTTGATCATCGAGCCATCGAGCGTCTGGCCGTCGGAGGTGGTGAACTGGAACAGTTCCACCGGGGCATAGGCGTACTTGGACATCCATTCCGTCACCGCGGCGTTGTCCTCCAGCTGCTTGAGCATCTTCCCGCCGGTGGCCCAGAGCTCGACCTGGCGCGGCTGGGTCGTGGAAGACCAGCGGTCGATGTAGTACTTGGCGTTCGGCGCCATGTCGATGGCATGGGTGCCGGTCGTCGTGGTCAGTCGCTTCTTGCCCTTCCCGTCAAAGCGTACGGCATAGAGCTGCCGCTGGAGCGGGGAATCCTCCGTGGAACTGAAGTAGATCGTCTTCCGGCCCGGATCGGTGCCCTCGATGCGGGTGACCGTGTAGGGACCGCTGGTGATCTGGTTGATCAGCTTCCCGGAGTAGTCGTACCGGTAGATGTGCTGCCAGCCGTCCTGGTCGGAAATCCAGAAGAACTCCCTGCTGCCCGCCGGAAAGGTCATCATGTCCTGGATGCCGGCGTAGAAGTCGTACACGTCGAGCCAGGTGTCGCTGGTCCAGGTCCGCACCAGCCGGCTGCCCGCGTCGTTCACGTTGAAGAAGAAGAGCCGCAGGGTGTTCTGCTTCCGGTTGAGCTCGAGCACGGCCAGTGTATCGGCGGCGCTGGTCCAGTAGATACGCGGGATGTAGAAGTCACCGGTGGCCTTGGTGTCCAGCCATACCTGCTTGCCGGTTGCGACGTTGACGACGCCGATGCGGACCTTCGGGTTGGAATCCCCCGGCTGGGGGATGCGGAGCTTGTCCCATTCCGGATGGGCGCCCTCATAGTCGGTGAGCTGGACGAACGGCTCGGCGCTCTCATCCACCTGCCAGTACGCCAGATGCCTGCTGTCCGGCGACCAGTTCCATGCCTGGGCCATGCCGAACTCCTCCTCGTACACCCAGTCGAAGCGGCCGTTGTGCAGCGTCTCGGTGGCGCCGGTGGTCAGGCGCTTGTCGACGTTCGTGCCAAGATCGCGGACGTAGAGATCGCCCCCGAGCTCGTACCCGAAGAGGGAGCCGTCGGGGGAGAGCTCTCCGGTCTGGGCGCCCTTCGCGGCGAGTTGCATGGACTTGTCCGTCAGCGAATAGACGAAGTAGTCCGAGCTTCCCGAGCGCCGGTAGATCTGCTTGAACCGGGTCTGGAAGACCAGGTGCTTCGAATCCTGCGCAAACTGGAATGACCGGTAGCTGAACGGTGCCGCCGTATCGGGAAACGTCACGTCCTTGGCCGAGAAGAGCAGGGTGTCGTTGCCCGTGGCGGGGTTGGTTGCGCGAATCTCCTCGCCGTCCGCCCCGCGCGTCGTGTAGGAATAGCGGTTGCCACCATCGATCCAGTTCACTCCACGTGGTCCTGATCGGCCGGCCATCGCGCCGGAGGCCTGGAGCGCCTCGGTCACATTGGCAAAGGTCTTCTTGTCCTGGGCCAGGCTCGGGGTGGCGAGCAGGGAGGCGGAGAGGAGCGCAAGCAAGAGGGTGCGGGAGCGCATCGAAGTCCAAGTCCTGTGAGAAGGAGGAGGGGTCTCCTCTGAAGGTACGCATGCCGGGAGGTTGTGCAATACAGGTTCTGGAAGATGTTCGTGTTTGGAGCCTGCCGCCAGCGGTGGCTTGATGTCATATATTACGGCTGCCCCGCACGGGCTCGCGGCGCGACCCGATCGCCCATCGCCAGGGAACTGCATGCCCTCCATTCCTGCCCGCCCGGGTGCGCTGCCGGCGGATCTTCCCGGTTTCCGTACACTCCCGCAATCCCGGGATGCCACTGGACCTGTCCTGGGTTCGGGCTGTCCGCGCCAACCGGAGTGCCATCGAGCGACGGGCCTCCACAATCCCGAAGCGACGGACGGTCAAGAAGGAGTACCAGGCCGCCTGGTTGCTCCGTGCCATTACCCTGATGGACCTGACCACCCTGCAGGGGGACGACACCCCCGCCCGCGTGCGGCGGCTCTGCGCCAAGGCCCGTTCGCCGGTGCGTGCGGACCTCCTCGCCGCTCTCGGCGCCGAGGGGCTGGGGATCCGGGTGGCCGCGGTCTGTGTCTATCACAGCCTGGTTCCGGCAGCGGTCGAAGCCCTGCGGGGAACCGGGATCCCGGTGGCGGCGGTCTCCACCGGCTTTCCCGCCGGCCTCAGTCCGTTCCCCCAGCGCGTGGCGGAAATCCGTGCCTCGGTGGAGGCGGGTGCCGATGAAATCGATGTCGTGATTACCCGTGGCCATGTGCTTGCCGGGGATTGGCAGGCGCTGTACGACGAGGTTCGGACCTTTCGGGACGCCTGTGGTGATGCACACATCAAGGTGATTCTTGGGACCGGCGAGCTCGGGACCCTGCGGAACGTGGCCCGGGCCAGCCTGGTGGCGATGATGGCCGGTGCCGACTTCATCAAGACGTCGACCGGCAAGGAACCCGTCAACGCCACCTTGCCGGTGGGGCTGGTGATGGTGCGCGCCATTCGCGACTACCTGGAGCGCACGGACACCCGGGTCGGGTTCAAGCCCGCCGGTGGGATCCGCACTGCGAAAGACTCGCTGGACTGGCTCGCCATGATGAAGGACGAACTGGGCGAGCCGTGGCTCCGACCCGAGCTTTTCCGCTTCGGGGCGAGCGGGCTCCTGACCGACATCGAACGACAACTCGAGTATTTCGTCACCGGCCGGTACTCGGCCGCGCATCGCCACCCGATCGCGTAGCGTTCACGGGCTGACGGCTCAAGGACTTCGACCATGGCAACTATTCCCGAGATCTTCGCCTCGATGGCATACGGGCCCGCTCCCGAATCTGCCAAACCGGCCGAGGAATGGCTCGACCGGCACGGCCGGCGCTTCGGGCTCTTCGTCGGGGGCGCATGGACGGCGCCGGGCGAGCTCTTCGAGACGGTCAACCCCGGGACCGGGCGGTCACTCGCCCAGGTGACGCAAGCATCGGACGCCGACGTGGATCGCGCGGTCGCCGCGGCTCGAACGGCCCAGCCCGCGTGGTGGGCGCTCGGCGGGCATGGCCGCGCCCGGCATCTGTATGCGCTCGCACGCGCGGTGCAGCGCAACGCACGCCTGCTGTCAGTGGTGGAGTCGCTCGACAACGGGAAGCCGATCCGCGAGTCGCGCGACATCGACATTCCCCTCGTCGCCCGGCATTTCTACCACCACGCCGGCTGGGCGCAGCTGATGGACCGGGAACTTCCCGGCATGGAACCGGTCGGTGTCGCCGGGCAGATCATCCCCTGGAACTTCCCGATGCTGATGCTCGCGTGGAAGATTGCGCCGGCGCTGGCCATGGGTAATACCGTGGTGCTCAAGCCGGCGGAGTTCACCTCGCTGACGGCACTGCTCTTCGCGGAGTTGTGCGAGGAGGCGGGGCTCCCAGGTGGGGTAGTCAACATCGTCACCGGCGACGGCCGGACCGGCGCCGCGCTGGTGGCCCATCCCGGCGTGGACAAGATCGCCTTCACAGGTTCCACGGAGGTCGGCCGCCTGATTCGCACCGCGACCGCAGGCAGCGGCAAGAAGCTCTCCCTGGAGTTGGGTGGGAAGTCTCCCTTCATCGTGTTCGAGGATGCCGATCTCGACAGTGTGGTCGAAGGGGTGGTGGACGCGATCTGGTTCAATCAGGGACAGGTCTGCTGCGCCGGCTCCCGCATCCTGGCGCAGGAGGGAGTCGCGCCGAAGCTGGAGGCGCGACTGAAGGCGCGCATGGAGACGCTCCGCATCGGTGATCCGCTGGATAAAGCCGTCGACATCGGGGCCATCATTGCGCCGGTGCAGCTCGAGAAGATCCGCGAGCTTGTGGCGAAGGGCGAGGAAGAGGGCGCCCGGATGTGGCAACCGTCGTGGAGTTGCCCGACCGAGGGCTATTTCTATCCGCCGACGCTGTTCACCGACGTGGCGCCCTCCGCCACCGTCGCGCAGGTGGAAATCTTTGGTCCGGTCGTCGTGATGATGAGTTTCCGGACACCGGCGGAGGCGGTGGAACTCGCCAACAACACCCGGTACGGGCTCGCCGCAAGCGTGTGGACGGAGAACATCAACCTCGCGCTCGATATTGCGCCGAAGGTCAAGGCGGGCTCCGTCTGGATCAACTGTACCAATGTGTTTGACGCCGCCGCCGGCTTCGGCGGCTATCGCGAGAGCGGGTTCGGGCGCGAGGGAGGGAAGGAAGGGTTGTGGGAGTACGTGAAGCACAGCGGGGCAGGGGGGCAGGGGGGCAGGGGGGCGGCAACGGCGTACGCGCCCCCGCGAAGCTCCGCCGCCAAACGGCCCCGCAGCCCTGCTGCCCCGCCTTCAATCGACCGTACCGCGAAACTCTACATCGGGGGTGCGCAGGTGCGCCCCGATTCCGGATACAGCCTGCCTGTTCACGACGCGTCGGGCGCTGTGGCGGGTGAGGTCGGACAGGGAAACCGGAAGGACATCCGCAACGCTGTCGAGGCGGCGCATGCCGCCCGCGGCTGGGGCCGGGCGACGGCGCATCTCCGTGCCCAGGTACTGTACTACATCGCCGAGAACCTGGGCGCGCGCCGCGAGGAGTTCGTGGCCCGGCTCGTCAACCTGACCGGCCGCAGCAGGAAGCAGGGCCGCGAGGAGGTGGACATCTCTCTGTCGCGCCTCTTCAGCTATGCCGCCTGGGCGGACAAGTGGGATGGACGGGTCCACCACACTCCTATTCGCAACGTGACGCTCGCGATGCCGGAGCCGCTGGGGGTGATCGCGGTGGTCTGCCCCGATGAGTGGCCGCTGCTCGGCTTTCTCTCGGCCACAATCCCGCCGCTTGCGATGGGCAACGCCGTGGTCGCCGTGCCGTCCGGGACCTGGCCGCTGCTGGCGACCGACCTATACCAGGTGCTCGACACGTCCGACCTGCCAGGGGGCGCCCTCAACATCGTGACCGGGCCTCGCGAAGAACTCGCCGCCGTCCTCGCAGCGCACGATGACGTCGACGCGATGTGGTACTGGGGCTCGGCGGTGGGGAGTGCTGAGGTGGAACGGCTGTCGGCAGGCAACCTGAAACAGACCTGGGTGGACCACGGGCGCGGTGTTCGCTGGGACGTGCCTGCGGACGGGGAGGGGGAGCGGTTCCTTCGTCACGCCACCCAGATCAAGAACGTCTGGGTGCCGTATGGCGAATAGGCGTTAAGCCAGGCAACGGGAGGCTCCTGTGGCCGAATACGCGATGCTGAACGGCAAGGAAGCGTTCCAGAGCATGAAGACCTGGGCGCTGCACTACGACTTCGACAAATGGCTGATGGTCGGGGTCGGGTTGCTGATCGCGGGTTTTGTGTGGGACCGGCTCCGCAAGCCGCGTATCTGATGCGCCTGTGAACGTTGCGTGACGCGGCGACACACACCGCCACGCACTCGGATCAAGGACGTCTGGGTGCCGTACGGCGAGTCGCCCGCTTCTTCGGTTTGGAGACCGGGGCAAGTGAAGCGGCGATCTTGATCTTCCGGTCGAGTACTTTCTCCAGCACATCCGCCTTGCGGCGCGCCGCCCATCCCTCCAGTGCCATGTTGGCGCCGGTGCGCCGCGGGGTGATCCGCAAGACCAGCTTCTTTCGAGTCAATTCCGCAGCGACCTGATCCACAACAGCCGTATGGCCCCGGTCGAGGCCGTCGGCCACCCGGAGCAGTCCGGAGACGCGTCGGACCAGAGCCTGGTCGTCCGGCGTCAGGGCCGCGAACGGGGGATCGGACTTCTTGGGTCCGCGGCGACGGTGATAGCGGCTGACCAGTGCCACGAGGGAACGCTCGCGCGCGCCGAGGCCGATACGGTCGGCGTGCATGATGAGCTGGTAGCTGTGGCGGTGGTGGCTCTTGTAGCTGACGAGCTGCCCCACATCGTGCAGAATGCCGGCGGCCTCGAGGATGTGGCGTTCCTCAGCTGTGCAGCCGATGGCCTCGCCGATCTGATCGAAGAGCGACAGCGCCAGGCGGCGGACCTGTTCGACGTGCTGCCGGTCGGTGCGGCAGCGGTCGGCGAACTCCCGGACCAGCTGCATCGGATCGACCGGGGGCGCGATGGTCGCCGACGCGCCGATCATCTCCCACAGCAGTCCCTCCCGCAGGCCATAGGCACTCACGGTCACCCCGGTGGCGTCGAGGCGTTCGAGCAAGCGCGGCGATGACCGTGAGCCCAGCCAGGATGATATCCGCCCGCTCCGGGTTGAGGCCCGGCACGCTCCGGCGCTGCAGGGGCGTCCGCGTGGAGAGCCACTCCAGCAGGTGTTCGACCTCCGCGACGGTGACGTCGATCCCGTGCACCGGCTCACTCGGGTCGCCGCCACGGCGGGCCACCGCCATTCGACCGAGATTCGTGAAGGTGCCACCCGAGCCGATGATCTGGGCGCCCGTCCACGCCCGTTTCGGAAGCTGCCGGGCAAGACGCTTCCCCAGGTGCTTGCGCAACGCCGCCACTTCGCGATGCTGCGCCCGCTCACCAGGGATGAACTGCTCGGTCAGCCGGACCGCTCCATACGGCAGCGATCGGCTGAGCTCGACGAGTCCATCCACGGCACCGACCAGCTCGAGGCTCCCGCCGCCGATATCGGCGATGAGCGCCTTGGTGTCGTCCAGCCGGAAGTGGTGGCGGACGGAGCGATAGGAGAGTTGGGCTTCGTGCTCGGTGGTGATGACCTGCAGCGGGAGGCCGATCTCGTCCCGAACCCGGCGGACGAATTCGTCGCCGTTCTTCGCTTCCCGGACCGCGGCGGTGGCGACCGCCGCGATCTGGGTGGCGCCCCGGCGTCGGGCCACGTCGGCCATGCGGCGGAGGGCCGTGAGCGCGCGCTCGATGGCCTCGGGGTCGAGGCTCCCCGTGGTGGCGAGCCCCTGCGCCAGACGGGGCTGGGCCTTGATCTCGTCGATCGGCGCCAGCCCCGTGCTCGGGTCGTACGTGGCGATGAGGAGCCGGATGGAATTCGATCCGACGTCGATCGCGGCCAGGCGCGCCGGTGCGGCCGGGCGCGATCGCGTCACCGCTTCGGCGCTCCCGCCGGCCAGGCCGCGTCGCCCACATCCTCGGCGTGGTGCTTGATCGACTTGCCCTCCACCAGGAAGACCACGTCCTCGCCGATGTTCGTCGCGAGATCCGCCACCCGTTCCAGGTTGCGGCTCACGAGGAAGAGCTCCATGCCCGCCCCGATGGTGTGCGGGTCCTCCATCATGTGGGTGAGGAGAATCCGGAACACCGACTTGTGCAGCACATCCACCTTGTCGTCGCGCCGGCAGACTTCGCGCCCGGCCTGCGAGTCGCCGCGAATGAAGGCCTCGAGCGCGTCGGAGAGCATGTCCCGCGCGAGGCGCGCCATCTCGACGAGCTCCGGCTCCGGCGCGATCGGCGCGGTGGTCCGCGAGCCGCAGCGCCGACTGCGCGATGTTGACCGCGTGGTCCCCCACCCGTTCGAGGTCGTTCGCGATCTTGAGCGCGGAGGTGAGCATGCGGAGGTCGCGCGCCATCGGCTGCTGGAGCGCCAGGAGGTTGATGCACATCTCCTCGAGCTCGACCTCCATCTGGTCGATGACCCGGTCGCCGCCGACCACGGCCTCGGCCTTGGCCGGGTCGCGTTCGAGCAGCGCGTCCACGGCCAGTCCGAGCGCGGCTTCCGCTTCCCCGGACATGGTCAGGAGGCGGATCTTGACCTGGCTCAGGTCGTCATGAAAGTGCCGGTGGGCCTCGGTCATCCGAATCTCCCCGTGATGTACGCCTCGGTGCGCTCCTGCGCCGGTGCGGTGAACAGCTGTTCGGTCTCGCCGAACTCGATCAGTTCGCCGCGGTCGAAGAAACCGGTGAAGTCGGACACCCGGGCGGCCTGCTGCATGTTGTGGGTCACGATGACGATCGTGTAGTGCTGCTTCAGTTCGAAGATGAGTTCCTCGACCTTCTGGGTCGCGATGGGATCCAGCGCCGAGCAGGGCTCGTCCATCAGCAGGACCTCGGGGGCGTTGGCCAGCGCGCGGGCGATGCAGAGCCGCTGCTGCTGCCCGCCGGAGAGCCCGGTGCCGGGCTCGTGCAGACGGTCCTTCACTTCATCCCAGAGGGCGGCCTGCCGGAGGCAGCGTTCGACCAGTTCCGGGAGATCCCGCTTCAGCGTCAGGCGGTTGACCCATCGGGCCGTAGGCCACGTTGTCAAAGATCGACTTCGGGAACGGATTCGGGCGCTGGAACACCATGCCCGACCCGGCGGCGGAGGTCGACGAGGTCCCGCCCCGGAGCATAGACCGACTGGCCGTCGAGCAGCAGCTCACCGCCGTGGCTGACGTCGGGGAGAAGGTCGTGCATCCGGTTGATGGCCCGGAGGAAGGTGGACTTGCCGCATCCCGACGGGCCGATGATGGCGGTGACGGCATGCCGTTCCACGCTGAGGGAGATTCCCTTGAGCACCTCGGTGGCACCGTACGAGAAGCGGAAGTCGCGCGATTCGATGACCGGCGCGCCGGTCCGGTGGGTCCGTGCCGAATCCCGGCGGGGAGCGAGTGTCGGCCTCAGGCTGGCTGCGTGCGGCATGGCCGTCCGTTCGACGAGTGTTGAGGTCATCCGAATCGCCCGGTAATGTAGGCTTCGGTCTCTTCGCGAGCCGGCGACGTGAAGAGCTGACGCGTCGCGCCGGTCTCGACCATCCCGCCCAGGTAGAAGAACGTGGTCGTGTCCGACACCCGGGCGGCCTGCTGCATGTTGTGGGTCACGATGATGATCGTGAACTCCTGCTTCAGAGTGAAGAGCAATTCCTCGATCCGCTGCGTGCCCTGCGGATCGAGCGAGGCGGTCGGCTCGTCGAGCAGCACCACCTCCGGCTTCGGCGCGATGGTGCGGGCCACGCAGAGCCGTTGCTGCTGGCCGCCGGAGAGCGCGAGCGCACTCATCTTGAGACGATCCTTGACCTCGTCCCAGAGCGCGGCGCCCTGGAGCGCCTGCTCCACCGTGTCCGCGATCTCCGAGCGAGAGCGCTGCTCTCCCACGCGCAGCCCTGCCGCCACGTTATCGAAGATCGACATCGTCGGAAAGGGGGTCGGCTTCTGGAAGACCATCCCCACCCGGCGCCGCAGCTGCATCGGATTCACCTTGGAGGAGTAGACGTCCCTGCCCGTCCAGCAGGACGCGTCCGGTAATCCACCCGCCCGGCGTCAACTCGTGCATCCGGTTCAGCGAGCGCAGGAAGGTGGACTTGCCACAGCCGGACGGCCCGATGAGGGCGTGGACCCGGTTCGTGGCGAAGCCGAGGGTCACGTCCTTCACCGCGGTGATCTTGCCGTACATCGCGCTCAGTCGCTCGGTCGCGATCCGGACCGTCGCCTCAGCCATTCTGCGTGAACTTCCGGCGGGTGGCGAACCGGGCCGCGATGCTCAGCACCAGCACCACCAGGATGAGGACGAGCGCCGTGGCCCACGCCAGCTGGTGCCATTCCTCGTACGGACCGGTCGCGTAGGTGAACACCACCAGCGGCAGGGCGGCCATCGGCTGGTCGAGATTGAAGGAGAGGTACTGGCTGCCCAGCGCCGTGAAGAGGAGCGGCGCGGTCTCACCCGCCACCCGCGCGACCGCCAGCAGGCTGCCCGTCACGATGCCGGGCAGCGTGGTGCGGACGACCACCGTCAGGCTGGTCCGCCACCGCGAGTACCCGAGCGCCAGCGCGGCCTCCCGGAGGGTGTGCGGCACCAGCTTGATCATCTCTTCCGTCGTGCGGGTCACCATCGGGATCATCAGAATGGCCAGCGCCACGCTGCCGGCCAGCGCGGAGAAGTGCTTCTGGGAGGCCACGATCCAGGTCCAGGCGAAGACGCCGACCACGATCGAGGGCGTCCCGTTCAACACGTCCGAGACGAAGCGGGTGAGGGTGGCCAGCTTGGAGCCCGGGTACTCGGCGCAGTAGATGCCGCCGCCGATCCCGAGGGGGAGGCCGATGAGGCAGGCGGTCCCGACGATCATCAGCGTGCCGACGATGGCGTGCATCACGCCGCCGCCGGTCTCCCCGGCCGGCACCGGCAGCTTCGTGAAGAAGGCGAGGTTCAGGCTGCTGGCGCCCTTGGCCACCAGCGTCCCGAGAATCAGGATGAGCGGAAGCACGGCGACGATGACGGCCACAGCCATGAGGCCGACCATGAACTGGCTCCGGCGGCGGCGAGCGGCGGCGCGGTTCACGCGGACTTCCCTCCGCCACCCTGGGCCACTCGCCAGATCAGCAGGCGGGCGGCGGCGTTGATCAGCACCGTGACGACGAAGAGCGTGAGCGCCACGTAGGACAGCGCCGAGAGATGAATATTCTCCACCGCCTCGGCGAACTCGTTCGCGATGGCCGCGGCCATCGTGTAGCCGGGGGCAAAGAGCGAGGCGGCAATCTCGTGGCGATTGCCGATCACCATGGTGACGGCCATCGTCTCGCCGAGCGCGCGGCCGAGGCCGAGGATGACGGCGCCGATGATGCCAGACCGTGCATAGGGGAGGACGGCGCCGGTCAGCGCCTCCCACCGTGTGGCCCCGAGCGCCATGGCGGCCTCGCGCTGGGTGTTCGGCACCGCGAGCAGCACTTCCCGGGACACGGACATGATGTACGGCATGACCATGATGGCCAGGATGATCGCGGCGGAGAGCATCCCCGGGCCGTAGATCGGTCCCTGGAAGAACGGCAGGAAGCCGAGGGTGTCCTTCAGGAACGGATAGACGGTGGCGCGCAGGAAGGGGATCATCACGAAGATGCCCCAGAGCCCGTACACGACGCTCGGAATGGCGGCGAGGAGCTCGATGAGGAAGGACACCGGGCCGCGAATCCGCATCGGGGCGAACTCGGTCAGGAAAATCGCAACACCAAGCGAGAGCGGCACCGCGATGAGCAGGGCCAGCGCGGAACTGACGACCGTGCCGAAGATGAGGGGGAGGGCGCCGAATTGTCCCTCGACCGGGTCCCACTCGCTGGAGGTCAGGAACCCGAGGCCGAATTCCTGGATGGCTTCGCGGGACCCGGCCCACAACTCCCACACCAGGAATCCGAGGAGCACCGGCACCGCGAGGGCGGCCACGGTGAGCATCGCCTTGAACAGCCGGTCGCCGAACCGGGCGCCGCCAAGCGGTTGCTCTGCAGGCGAAATCGTCGATTGCATGAGGCGAAAACCTACCGGGGAACGATGGGTGGAAGGTCACGGCCATGTAACGGCAATGTCACGGTGGGATGGGCGTGAAACGAAGCGGCCGGCCCCCGGAAGGGAGCCGGCCGCTCCGCCTGCGATCGTTGGTTAACTAGTTGGCAGGAATTGGCTTACCATTGGCCGTCAGCCCGGCAATCCGGGGCTTGACGAGGGCCACAACCTCGGCGGGCAGCGGAGCGTACTTCAGTTCGCTCGCCATCCCCTGCGCTGCCGGCGTGATCATCCAGGTGAGGATAGTCACGGAGCAGCTTGGCCTTGGCCGCATCCTTCGAGTCCTGGCGAACCAGAAGCCAGGTGAAGGACGAGATGGGGTAGGTCTGCGCACCCGGGGCGTTGGTGATCGAGACCCGGAAATCGGTGTCCTTCGCGAACTTGGCGCTGGCCGCGGCCGCCGTGGCGGAGGCCAGGCTCGGGACCACGAAGTTGCCCGCACTGTTCTTGATCTTGGCGTAGGGCAGGTCGTTCGAGAGCGCGTAGATCAACTCGACGTAGCCGATGGTGCCCTCAATCTGCTTGACCTGCTGGGTCACACCTTCATTCCCCTTGCCGCCGAGGCCGACCGGCCACTTCACGGAGGTGGCGTAGTTGACCTTGTCCTTCCACTCCCGCGACACCTTGGTCAGGAAGTCGGTGAAGATGTAGCTGGTGCCCGACCCGTCCGACCGGTGGACGACGATGATGTCGGTGTTCGGCAGCGCCACGCCGGCGTTCATCGAGGCGATCCGCTTGTCGTTCCACTTGGTGATGCGGCCCAGGTAGATGTCCGCGATGGTGGCCCCGTCGAGCTGCAGCTGGGTGGCACCGAGGGACGGCAGGTTGTAGGTCAGGACCACCGCGCCGATGACGGTGGGAATGTGGAGGACGTTGTTCTGCACCGCCTCCATCTGCGCAGGGCTCATCGGGCCGTCGGTGGCGCCGAAGTCGACCGTGCCCTGGGTGAACTGGCGAATGCCGCCGCCGGAGCCGATCGACTGATAGTTGATCTGGATTCCAGTGGCCTTGTTGTAGGCGTCAAACCACTTCGTGTAGATCGGATTCGGGAAGGTGGCCCCCGCTCCGGTCAGGCCTTGGGCGCCGGCGGGGGCCGCCACGAGGGCGGCCGCGCCGAGCGCCAGGGTGATGGATCGAAAATTCATCGTGTCACTCCCTTAGAAATTCATGGTCAGCGCGGTACGGACGCCGCTGATCGTCTTGAGATCGGACTGCTCGAAGCTCTGCGACTCGTACATCAGGCGGAACTGCGCCTTGCTGCTCAGGTAGAAGTTCACGCCCGCGGTGATCAGCGTGCTCTGGTCGCTGACGACCTTGTTGCTCGGTTCGGCCAGGTCATAGCGGAACGCCGGCTCGATGGCGTAGAGGAAGCTGTCGGGCGACTTCATCCGGATGTTGTACGCGGCGACGGCCTGGAAGCCGCAGATGCCGTTGTCGCTGTCGAGGATGCTCTGGCCGGTCATGTAGTCCGCCATCACGTACAGCCCCTCGCTCCCCGGCGCCCCCCACTGCGCGTCGACGCCCCAGCCGGTGTTCATGGCGGAGCTGTCCTTCGTGACGCTGTCGATGGTCTGGATGAAGTCGTGGCTGGCGAAGGAGCCGCCGATCGCCAGCTTCGGGGTGATGGCGTAGGTGGCACGGGCGTAATACGACTTGGAGTTGTTGATGTCCAGGTTGTTGGGCGACAGCGCCCCGTTCATGATGCTGCCCATGATCGCCAGCTTCTTCTCCATCCCGGTGTACATCAGGCCGGCGCCGAGGTCGTGCGCCGCGAATCCGTTGCCGATGGCGAGGTCGTTCGACGAGACCGGGACGAGGCCGCGATAGGCGCCGCGCTCGATGGACGGGAGGTTGTTCGACGACGTGAGCTCGTACCGGCCGAAGAACCGCTTGAACTGGCCGGCGCGGAGGACGAACGCGCTCTTGGCTTCAGGCTTGGTGAACGCCACGTCGAGGTAGGCGTCCTTCAGGATGAGCCCCGACTGGCCCGTCGTGTAGCTGGGCTGGATCACGAAGGAGATGTTCTCGGTCAGGTTGCCCTTGGCCGTGATCCGGGCCCGCCGAATGAAGAAGTTGCTCTCGGCAGCTCGCACCGGAATGGCCGCGTAGATGGCGTTGTCGCCGTTGTTGAAGTCGTAGAACTCCACCTGCAGGCGGCCGACCATCTTCACATTCGGATAGGTCGTCTGGGCCGCGGCAACGCCGGCGGTGGTGAAGATCAGCAGAGCGAGGCTCAAAGCCGAACGCCACATCGAGGAACGCATGTCCACCCTTTCGTGCGGGCGCCCGGTCTCGGCACCCTGAGGTTGTCGTCGGGGGGCTCGGTGCCCGCCCGCCCGATGTCCGTGAGAGTTGGACATCGCGGCGTAACGAACGCACCGGCGCGTCACGCCCGAACCCACATCAGGTCACGGCTCTGTAACGCCTCCCGTGACGGCCCCCGGGAACCAGGCGGTGACCCGCGTCCCCTCCCCCAGTTCGCTCTCGATCCCGACTCTCCCGCCGTGCGCTTCCACGGTGTGCCGGACGATGGCCAGCCCGAGACCCGTACCGCCCTCGGCGCGCGAGCGAGAGGGGTCGACCCGGTAGAACCGCTCGAAGACCCGTGACAGATGCTCCCGCGAGACGCCGCTGCCGTTGTCCTCCACCTGGAGCGCGATGCCCTCCTCCTCCACGCGGCTCCGGAGGGTGATCCGACCGCCTGGCGGCGTGTAACGGAGGGCGTTGTCGATCAGGTTCCGGAGGACCAGCCGCACCCCGTCCGGGTCCGCGAGCAACGTCCCCGCCTCCGGGCCGATGTCGGTACGAGAGGGCCACCGCAAGCTTGGAGGCGCGGTCCGCGAACTCGGAGGTAAGCTCCGCTGCCACCTCGGCCAGGTCGATCGCCGCCAGGTCGGGCTGCCAGCGCCCCGACTCGATTCGCGCCAGATCGAGGAGGTCGTCGACCAGCAGCTGCATCCGGTGCGCATTGGCGAGGATCGTCTCGAGGAACTGGCGTTCCGTCTGTGCCTCGGGCCGTTCGGCGAGAAGGGTCTCGGCGTATCCCGAGATGCTCGTGAGCGGGGTCTTGAGCTCGTGGGAGACGTTGGCCACGAAGTCCCGGCGAACCGCCTCGAGCCGCCGGATCTCGGTCTGGTCGTGGAGCACCAGGATCGCGCCCCCCGTCGGCAGTGGCCGGGCGCTGATGACGATCTTCCGCCCGTCGATCCCGACTTCCTCTCCCTCGACCGACTCCCCCTCGCTGACACGGCGGACGATCTCGCGTGCCGAGCGTCCACGGAAGAGTTGCTGGAGCTCCGGAAGCAGGGCGTTCGGGCCGTAGCCGAGGAGTTCGCGGGCGGCGGGGTTGGCAGTGACGATCCGTCCACGGGCGTCCGCCGCCACCACTCCCTCCACCATCGCCGTGACAATGGCCGCCGATTCCGCCTGCTCGTGGCGCAGCCTCTCAAACCGGTCTGCCAGGTCGTGGTGCATCTGTCGAAGGGCCTGCACCAGCGTGTCGATGTCGCGAATACCGGAGTGTGGGAACCGCGGAGGCTGGCCCGCGGCGATGCTGCGCGCGGCCTCGGTGATGGCGGTGAGCGGGCGGGTGACGGAACCAGCGGTGATCCAGGCCACCAGCGCGCCGATCAGGAGCGCGACCAGGGCGGCGAGGGCGACCGCGAATTGCGCCCGGTGCACGATTCCGTCGACCTGCTGCAGATCTGCCGCGACCCGGACGACACCGGGCCCACCGGGCACCGCGACGTACATCAGTTCCCGCCCGACCGTCCGGCTCTTGCGCTTGCTGACCCCCACGGAGTCGGCATAGGCCGCCCGGATTTCGGGACGGTTGCCGTGGTTCTCGATCGCTGGCAGTGGAAGGGTGGCGTAGTCGCTCTCGCCGACGACGGTTCCGTCGGGCGCAATGAGGGTGATGCGGTAGCCGGTTTCCTGCCCGACGCGGTAGATCCAGGCCTGGGCGGGTGCCGCCTCCGCCGGCAGCCCCTCGCGGACGATGAACGCCTCGCGCCGGAGCGTGGCGGCGACCTCGCCTTCGAGGTCGCGCCGCAGGGCGAAGTCCGCGGTCCAGAGCAGGACCGCGACGCTCACCACCAGGACCAGCAGCGTCCCCGCGACTACGCGGCCGGTGAAGGTCACGACTTGCGTCCGCTGCGGTCGGTGGCCCGAAAGCGATAGCCGAAGCCGCGGACGGTCTCGATCAGTCGCCCGGCGTCTCCCAGCTTTGAGCGCAGCCGCTGGATGTGCATGTCGACGGTACGGGTCTGCATGTCAGGCTGGGCGTCCCAGACGGTCTCCAGCAGATGCGGGCGGGTCTGGACCCGGCCCCGCCGCTCGACCAACGTCAGCAGCAACTTGAACTCGGTCGCGGTCAGGTCGAGTTCCTCGCCACCGATCGTGGCGCGAAGCGCCGCACGATCGATGACGATGTCGCCCGCGGTCAGCGTGTCGCCATGGGCCACGGACGGGGCGGCGAGGCGCCGCAGGACGGCGCCAACCCGCAGCGTCAGTTCGGCCGGCGAGAAGGGCTTCGTGAGGTAGTCGTCCGCGCCAAGTGTGAGGCCGCGGATCCGGTCGGCTTCCTGCTTCCGCGCGGTCAGGAGAATGACACCGACGTCGCGCGTTTCCGGGCGCGCCCGCAGTTCCGCGAGGACATCGTACCCCGACATGCCCGGGAGCATGAGGTCGAGGATCACGACATCGGGGCGTTCCTCGGCGGCGGCCTTCAGCGCGTCTGGACCCCGCGCGGCGGTCGAGACCCGGTACCCCGCCTTCGCGAGGTGGTACGCCACCAGGGCGGTGATGTCCGGCTCATCGTCAACGACGAGAATGCGGTGGGTCATGACGAGGACTCCACGAGCGTCGCGAGTCGGACGCGGGGGTTGGCACGACTGCGGTCAGACGCCTGGTGTCGCTCCGTCCGCATCTGCTCTTCCTGCCCGAGCGCCTCGAGCGCAGCGGCCACGAGACGGCCCCTGACGCCGGACTCCCGCCGGATCCGGTAGAGCACGAACTGCGCGATCGGCGTATCCCGGACCAGGTTGGCCTCCTTGAGCACCTTCAGGTGCCGCGAGACGGTTGGCTGGGGGATGGCGAGGATGGTCTGGAGGTCGGACACGAAGAGTGGCGCCGCCGCCAGGCAGTTGAGAATCCGGAGCCGGGTCGGCTCGGCGAGCGCCACGAGGAGATCCGTGGTAGTAGGCGGCGCGTTCATATGCGCGTAAACGAATATCCGGAACTCGGCTCCCGCGCAAGGGCAGTGAACACGCGCATTGCGAAACCTGCGGGGAAGGACGGATATTTGCGGGATGCTCCTCCCTCTCCTGTTGCTTGCATCGGCGGCGCCTGTCGTTCAGGACTCCGCCCATCTCGTCGTCGTCGCGACGACGGACGTCCACGGGCGCGCGACCGGCTGGGACTATGTGAACGATCGCCCGTGGGCCGGAGGTCTGGTCCGGGCGGCTCGGCCCATCGACTCGCTTCGGGCCGCCTATCCGGATCAGGTGATTCTGGTGGATGCCGGCGACCTGCTTCAGGGCGACCCGTTTGCGGCCTACTTCGCGCAGGTTGCGCCCCGGGATCCGAACCCAATCGTGGACGTGATGAACCAGCTCGGGTACGACGTCGCGACCCCGGGCAATCACGACTTCAACTTCGGGCGTCGGGCCACTCCGCGAAATGCTGCGCCGCGCGTCGTTCAGCGTCGTCAGCGCGAACATCAGGAACGAGCCGTCGGGCGATCCGATGTTCCCGCGACAAACGGTCTTGCTCCGCCAGGGGGTCCGGATCGGAGTGACAGGATTCACCACCCCCGGCGTCATGGTGTGGGATCGGAACAACGTGCGCGGCCAGGCGGAGGTCGAACGCATCGGAGCGACGGCCCCTGGGGAACTCGCTAGGCTCCGGCAGCAGGCCGACTTCGTCATCACCTTGATTCACAGCGGGATGGACGGCGCCAGTTCCTACGACTCGCTCGGCGTGGGGCCGGAAAATGTCGCGGCCACGCTCGCCGCGGGCGCGGTCCGCCCGGACCTGGTTGTCGTTGGCCACTCCCATCGCCAGATGCGGGACTCCGTCCTGAATGGCGTCCACTTCATCCAGCCCAAGCCCTACGCGCAGACGTTGGCGATCGCGCATGTGGATCTGCTCCGCGACGGTGGACGGTGGCGGGTCGCCCGGATTCGGGGTGAGCAGATTGACCTGGCCGGGATCGAGCCCCCTCCAGGCCGGTTTCGCCGGGTAGCTGAGGCGCAGGACGAGGTCCGGTTGTGGGCCGCCACTCCACTGGCCATTGCGACGGGGGCGATGCCTGGCCGGGACGGACGGGTCGAGGCGGTTCCGCTCACGACCTGGATCAATGACGTGCAGCGCCGGCGGGCCGGAACGGACCTGGCGTCCACGGCAGTCTTCAATCCCCGCGCTGGCTTGCCGGCGGGAGAGGTCCGCCTCGCCGACGTGGCAGGGGTGTACCCCTACGAGAACACCCTCCGGGGCATCCGGATCACCGGCCTGCAGCTGGCGGCCTACCTGGAAGAGAGTGCGCAGTACTACACCATGGACTCGACCGGCAAGGTCGGGACCGATCCGACCATCCCGGGTTACAACTTCGATGTCGTGTCCGGTGCGGAGTACGAGCTGGACCTCTCCCGGCCCATCGGCAGCCGCGTCCACGGGCTTCGGGTGAACGGACGCGACGTCATCCCCTCGGCGACGTACACGATGGCGCTGAACAGCTATCGGCAGGAGGGCGGGGGAGGGTTTGAGTCGCTCCGCGGCGCGCCGCTCGTCTACGACCAGAACGAGAGTGTGCGCGAACTCCTCGTGGCCGACCTCCGGCGACGCGGGCAAATCGATCCGACACAATTCGCGGTGCGGAACTGGCGGATCGCCCCGCCGCCGGCGTTGACCTCTGCCAGGTTGCTGACGCGCCCGCCTGCCCGGGACACGCTGCAACTGCGGATCCTGACGATCAACGACTTCCACGGCGCACTCGAGCCCAGGGTCTACAACTGGTCGGATGGTCGACTGGTCGGGGGCGCCGCCGCGGTTGACGCGACGATGGACTCCCTCGCTGCCCAATGCCACTGCACGACCTTGCGACTCGACGGGGGCGACGAGATGCAGGGCACACTGCAATCGAACCTCAACTACGGCAGGACGACCATCGAGGCGTTCGACCTGATGGGGATCCAGGCGGCCGCCATCGGGAATCACGACTTTGACTGGTCGGTGGACACGCTCCGCGCCCGGATGCGGGAATCGGACTACCCATGGGTGGCGGCGAACATCTTCGACTCCCTGACCGGACGGCGCCCGGACTGGGTGACGCCCTGGCGGATGGTGCGCGCCGGCATATACCAGGTCGCGGTGGTCGGGTTCATCACCAGCGAAACCAAGGCGATCGTCGCTCCGCACAACATCGCCGGCCTCACCTTCGGCGCGGGGTACGAGTCCATCAAGGACGCCGTGGAGGAGGCGCGCGGCGCCAATCCCGACTTCCTGGTGTTGCTCACGCACTCCGGCGGGCGCTGTGACTCGCTCGCCTGTGCCGGGGAGGTCTTCGACATGGCACAGTCGCTCCCCCCCGGCAGCGTCGACGTGATCGTCTCAGGGCACAGCCACACGCTCATAGACGCGGAGCGGAACGGCGTGCCGATTGTGCAGGCGCGGAACAACGGCAGCGCAGTCGGTGTCGTCGACATCATCCGCACGGCGGATGGCGCCCGGAAGATTGACGTGGATGTGCGGACGGTGTGGGTCGACCAGGTCACCCCCGACTCCGCGCTGTCAGCGCTCGTCGCCCGGTCGGTTCAAACCACCGACAGCCTGGCAAATCGGATCATCACCGACATCGCGCTCCCGCTCCCGCGCTCCGGTGAGCAGTATCCGCTCGGCAACCTCATGGCGGATGCCTTCCGGAACGTCCTGCGAACGGATGTCGCCCTCGTCAACAACGGCGGCATTCGCGCCGATGTCGCGGCCGGTCCCCTCACCTACGGTCAGCTGTTCAGGGTGATGCCTTTCCAGAACGACGCCGTGACAGTGACCGTGACCGGAGCCCAGCTGCGGCAGGCGGTGGAGCAGGGCATCCACGACTCGGGGCCCGACGCCCACGTGTCCGGCATGCGGGTGACGTACGACATGCGCCGGCCCGCCGGCCAGCGCGTGCGCGACATCCGGCTCGCCGACGGCAAGAAGCTCCGCGACAAGGAGCACTACACCCTCGCGGTGAATTCGTTCGTTGCCGACGGCCAGGACGGCTTCACGGTGCTCCGCGGGCTGCCGCGCACTCCCGGCGGGATGAGCGACATCGCCCTCATGGAGCTCTACCTCCGCCGCCTGTCTCGGCCCGTTCGCCCGCCCGAGGACGCCCGGTTCATTCCTTCCCGATGACAGACACCATTCCCGTCTTCGTCAACGGCCACCGCATCCTGCTCCCCCGCGGGGAAACCGCGGCGATGGCGGCGGCGCAGCACGATCCGGCCCTTGCGGCCCGAGCCGATGCGGTCTCGGTAAGCATCACAGATGCACGCGGCCTGCCGGTTGCCCCCGATGCGGTGCTCGTCAGCGGCGCCATCCTGCGGGTGGCAGTGAGCGCCCGGCGCGGCGGCGGGGCCGATGCTGACGCCTGAGCTCATCCACCGCCTCCCCAAAGCGGAATTGCATGTACACCTGGACGGCTCGCTCCGACCTGCAACCATGGTCGATCTCGCGACTGCGGCTGGTGTGGCCCTGCCCACGCGGGACCTGGAGCAGCTCCGCCGCTACATGCTCGTTGACGATGCCGCCAATCTCGAGGACTACCTCCGGCGGTTTGACGTCACGATCGCCCTGTTACAGACACCCGAGGCGATTGAACGGGTCGCCTACGAGATGGTGGAGGACGCCGCGGCTGACAACCTCCGCCTGCTCGAGGTTCGGTACTGCCCGGAATTGAGCACGCGAGCCGGGTTGACCCTCGACGAGATCATTGCCGCGGAGTGGCGGGGCCTTTCCCGAGGTGAGCGGGACTTCGGGGTTCGAGTGGGCATCATCAACTGCACGCTTCGCCACTACGACCCGGAAACGTCCCTCCGAATCGCCCAGCGGTCGGTGGCGAATCGCGCGCACGGTGTGATTGGCTTCGACCTGGCCGGCGGGGAGCACGGCCGCCCGCCGGGTGTCCACCGGGCCGCCTTCGACGCCGCGCTGGCGGGAGGGCTCGGCATCACCGTGCACGCCGGCGAGGCCGCCGGCCCCGAATCGGTGGCCGAGGCCATCCGGGTGTGCCACGCCAACCGGCTGGGTCACGGGACCAGGCTCGCGGAAGATCCGGACTTGCAGGACTACGTGCGGGACCGGCGCATCCTGATCGAGACCAACCTCAGCAGCAACCTGCAGACGCGCGTCGTGCCGCGGATCGCCGACCATCCCGTCCGGCGCTATTTCGACGCCGGCCTCAACGTGACGCTGTGTACCGACAGCTGGCTGATGAGCGGGACGTCGCTGTCCCACGAGTACTGGCTGGCCCACACCGAGCTTGGCTTCTCCCGTGAGGAGATCGACCGGATGATCCTGAACGCGTTTGGGTCCTCGTTCCTGCCCTGGCCGGACCGGCAGGCGCTTCTCGCCGATGTGGGCGCCGCCCTCGGGGACATCCGATGAACGCGCTCGCACTCCTGCAGACGGCCGCCGAGCGACTCGTCGCGGCGCAGGCGGGGCTCGACACACCGCTGGCCAGCCGCCTCGTCGGGTTGGTCGGCATTGCCACGATGATCGGGCTGGCCGTGCTGCTGTCGTACGACCGGAAGAAGATCGACTGGCGCCTGGTGTTTACCGGGCTCGGGCTGCAGGCACTCTTCGGCGTGCTCGTGCTCAAGACGGCTCCCGGCAAGGCCGTCTTCAACTTCGCGGGGCGTGCCATCACCGGCCTCCTTGGATTCCAGGAACAGGGAGCGCGGTTCGTCTTCGGCAACCTGGTGCAGTCGACCGTGCCCGTTGGGGTGCCGGGCCCCGGCGGCAGCCTGGATACGACGGCGGGGTTCGTCGCCAACACCGGCGCCTTCTTCGCCTTCAACGTGCTGCCGACCATCATCTTCTTCTCCGCACTGATGTCGGTGCTCTACTACCTCGGCATCATGCAGGTGATCGTCAAGGGGATCGCCTGGGTCATGCAGAAGACCCTGCGCACCTCCGGGGCGGAGACGCTTTCGGCGGCCGGCAACATCTTCCTGGGCCAGACAGAGGCGCCGCTCCTCATCAAGCCATTCGTGAAGACCTTCACCTCGTCCGAGCTGAACACGGTCATGGTCGGCGGTTTCGCGACGGTCGCCGGCGGCGTCCTTGCCGCATTCGTCGGGATGTTGCAGGGGTCCTTCCCCGGTATCGCGGCCCACCTGCTGGCGGCCAGCGTGATGAACGCGCCCGCCGGCCTGATCCTCTCGAAGATCATCCGGCCGGAAGTCGGCGAGCCCCTCACCAAGGGCACGCTCAAGATGGAGATCGAGCGGACGGAGTCGAATGTCATCGACGCGGCGGCCGGCGGCGCCGCCCAGGGCGTCCAGCTGGCCATCAATGTCGCGGCGATGCTGATGGCCTTTGTCGCGCTGGTGGCGTTGATCAACTTCGGGCTGCAGTGGTTCGGGACATCGGTGCTCCACCTCACCGGCACGCCCCTCAGCCTCCAATACATTCTTGGCCAACTGCTGCGCCCGCTGACCTGGGTGATGGGGGTCCCCTGGGCCGACAGCACCTATGTCGGCGGCCTCATCGGCATCAAGGCGTCATTGAACGAGTTCGTGGCGTACGCACAGTTTTCCAGCGATCTCGGCACCGGCATCACCCTGGCTCCCCGAAGTGCCATTATCACCACCTATGCCCTCCTCGGCTTCGCAAACTTCTCGTCGATCGCCATCCAGATCGGCGGTATCGGTGGCCTGGCCCCTGAGCGCCGCGGCGAGATTGCGAAGCTTGGGCTCCGGGCCATGATCGCCGGCAACCTCGCCGCGTTCATGTCCGCGTCTCTGGCCGGGATGCTGGTCTGATGGCGGTCTCGCTGCCCGCCACCGTGGCCGCGGTACGGAAGCGGCTGGGAACCCGCACGCCTGACGTGGCCGTCGTGTTGGGATCCGGCCTCGGTGGCCTGGCCGAACGGCTGACCGACGCGGTTCGGATTCCGTACGCAGAGATCCCCGGCTTTCATGTGCCGACGGTGCAGGGCCACTCTGGCGAGCTGGTCGTCGGGAGTCTGGCGGGTCGTACCGTGGTGGCGCAGAGTGGGCGGTTCCACCTGTACGAAGGCCATGCGGCCGATGTGGCGGCGCTGCCGGCGCGGCTCTTTGGCGAACTGGGCGTCACAACGTTCATCGTGACCAACGCTGCCGGGGGAATTCGAGCGACCTTCCAGCCGGGCACGCTGATGCTGATCACCGATCACCTGAACCTCACCGGTCAGAATCCGCTGACAGGAGCCGTCGTGGCGGGGGAGCAGCGGTTTCCCGACATGTCGGCCGCGTACGATCCGGAGCTCCTGTCCCTCGCGCTGGACGTGGCGCGTGAGCAGGGAACCGAGCTGGAACAGGGAGTGTACGCGGCGCTGCTGGGGCCGAGTTACGAAACGCCGGCTGAAATCCGCATGCTGAGGACGCTTGGTGCCGATGCCGTGGGGATGAGTACCGTACCCGAAGTCATCGTGGCAAACGCTCGCGGCATGCGTTGCCTCGGGATCTCGACCGTGACCAATGCGGCCGCGGGCGTTTCAGACGCCAAGCTCAGTCATGCCGAGGTGATGGAGACAGCGGCGCTGGTGGGGAAGCGCCTGGGTGACCTGATCGAAGGGATCGTGGCGCGGCTTCAGACGCGGTGATTCAATGGCCCGTGCCCGCCGCCGAGCCCCGGCGCGGCGAGCAACGCACGCTGCACGTAGGCGATGCCGTCGGAGACGGCGGTCTCGAGCGGGCGTCCAAGGGCGAGGCCGGCGGTGATGGCGGCGGACAGGGTGCAGCCGGTGCCATGGGTGGAGGTCGTCGCGATGCGCGGATGTTCGAAGCGCTGTGTGCCCCGCGCCGTGATCAGGAGATCCACCAGCGTCTCGTCCGTCAGGTGGCCCCCTTTGACGAGCACCGCCGCGGCGCCCAGGGCGAGAATCCGTCGGCCGGCCCCTTCCATCGAGGCCAGATCCACGACTTTCATCTCGGCGAGGATCGAGGCCTCCGCGAGATTTGGAGTGACCACGGCCGCCAGCGGCAGCAGCGATTCCCGCACCACGGCTTCGGCCGCCGCGTCGAGCAGGCGGTCCCCCGAGGTGGCGGCCATCACCGGATCGACGACGACCTGGGACCAGCCGTAGCGACGGATCGCATCCACCACCTGCGTGACCAGCGCGGCGCTGGCGAGCATGCCTGTCTTGAGAGCGGCGGGGGGGAGGTCTTCCGCAAGCGCGGCGAGCTGGTCGTCGACCATGCTGGCCGGTACCGGATGCACTGAACGCACGCCGCGGGTATTCTGCGCTGTGAGCGCGACGATCACCGATGTGCCGTGCACCCCGAATTGGTGAAAGGTCTTGAGGTCGGCCTGAATGCCGGCCCCGCCTCCAGAATCGGATCCGGCGATGGTCAACGCGATCTGCATCTTCATCCTGTCAGGAGTGTGGCTGTGGCCGGTCTTGAGACATTGATCCGCGATCTCCGCCTGCGGCGTGGCCGCGAACGGCGCGGCCTGGCGCTGGCGGAGGGGATCCGGCTTGTCGAAGAGGCGCTGGCTGCCCGAGTGCCTCTGCGCCACGCGGCGGTATCACCCGCGCTGGAAGCTACTCCACGGGGCGCGGCCCTCAAAACCGCCCTCGCTGCCGCAGGCGTCCCGCTCGTCGAACTGGATGACCGCGCGCTGGCTGGCCTGGCCGACACGGAACATCCGCAGGGCGTCATCGCGGTGTTCGAACCGCCGTCGTGGAGCCTCGAGAAGCTCACGCCACGTGCGGGCGAAGTCGTCGTCGTGCTGGACGGCGTGCAGGATCCGGGCAACGTCGGCGCCATCGCGCGAACCGCACTGGCGCTTGGCGCCACCGGGATGATCGCGCTGAAGGGAACCGCGGAACTGACCAACCCGAAGGTCGTGCGGGGTGCGATGGGGGCGCTCTTCCGATTCCCTGCCGTCTCCGCGACCGATGAAGAATGCCTGGCCTGGGCCAAGCGCCTCGGCGCGACATTCTGGGTGACGGACAGCACCGGTGAGCGGCCCAGCGGGCAGCGGCTCACGGCGCCGGTAGCGCTGGTGCTCGGCAATGAAGGCGCCGGCATCCGCCCGGAGATCGAACGAGAGGCGAGTCGGCGGCTCTCCATTCCCCTGACCGGGGGGGTGGAGTCGCTGAACGTGGCGGTGGCGGCGGGAATCCTCCTCTACGAGGTGCGGCGTGACGCTTGAATCACTGGTTACGATCATCGCCGGAATCGTCGGCCTGATGATCGGCAGCTTCCTGAACGTCTGCATCACCCGCTGGCCCGCAGAGTTGTCGGTCATCCGGCCACGCTCCCGGTGCCCGCGCTGCGAGAAGCCGATCGCCTGGTACGACAACATCCCCGTGCTCTCCTGGCTGCTGCTTCGCGGCAAGTGCCGGGGCTGCGGTCTGCCGATTTCGCCGATGTATCCTGGCGTGGAATTGCTGACCGGGGTGATTTGGGCGGCGATGGCCTGGGCCTATCCGCTCGAACTCGAGGGGCTGCGCGGCGCCGTCTTCTTCACCATCCTCCTGGGCATCGCCCTGACCGATGCCCGTGAATACATCATCCCCGACGAATTCACCTGGGGTGGGCTCGCCTTCGGCCTGCTGTTTGGTCTGGCGGGCGGCCTCTCGATGCTGCTCCCGGCGCTCATCGGCGCCGTCACCGGCTTTTCCATCCTCTGGCTTATTGGATTTGCGGGGCAGCTGATCCTCAAGGAGGAGGCGATGGGTGGCGGCGACGTGAAGATGATGGCGATGGTCGGCGCGTTCGTCGGCTGGCAGGGAGTGCTCCTGACGATCTTCCTCGGCGCGCTGCTCGGCACGATCATCTTCCTGCCGCTCAGCCTCCTGGGCCGGAAGAAGCTGGTTCCCTTCGGCGTATTCCTCTCCCTCGGTGCGGTGGCCACATGGATCGCTGGCCCGGCCATCATCGCATGGTACACCGCCTACATCGGGTTGTAGCCGCCGCGCTCTTCAGCGCGACGGCGGTTGCCGCCTGCCGGGGGGATGCGCCCGGTGCGTCGGGTGACGCGATCGGCCGTTTGGTCGACAGCCTCCGTCCGTCCGTCGAGGAGACGGTCGGCCTCCCGTTCAAGGCACCGCCGAGGTATGCGGTTCGCTCCCGTGCCGAGGTCGCCGCGTACCTCGCGTCCAAACTCAACGAGGAACTCCCTCCTGAGCGCCTCACCGCGATGCACGACGTCTACCGCCTCCTTGGCCAGGTGCCGGACACCCTCGACATTGGGCGACTTCTCACGGCGCTCTACGAAGAGCAGGTGGCGGGGTTCTTTGACCCTGACTCTGGCAAGCTCTTTGTCTATGAAGGCAGTGACGTAAGATCGGCGCAGTTCAAGTTCGTGCTCGCCCACGAAATGGTCCACGCGCTCCAATACGACTACCTGGCGCTCGATTCAATCATGCACCAGCGGCACGACTCCGACCGGCTGTCTGCCGCCCAGGCGATGCTCGAGGGACAGGCCACGCTGGCATCGATGAAGATGATGGCGCCGGGGCAGGATCTGCTGAGCGACGACGCGATGTGGGAGACGTTTCGGGAACAGCTCGTCACCGCGCGGGGCTCCATGCAGGTCTTCGCGGAGACCCCTCGGGTGCTGCAGGAAGGGCTGATCTTCCCCTACCTGGAAGGGGCGGAGTTCGTTCGCTGGTACGAGCGCAATCGCGCGGAGTCGGGTCAGCCCTACGGCGCTGCGATCCCCGTCTCGACCGAACAGGTGTTGCACCCCCAGCGGTACGCCCGGGGTGACATGCCGGTCGATGTACCGCTCGACACGGTCGGCGCCGCTCCAGGCGAAACGGATGTGATCGGTGAGATGGGAATCGCCGTGTTGTCCGCGGACCTGGCCGGAGACGAAGTCGTCAGCACAACCGTTCCGATCGGCTGGGCTGGAGACCGCTATCGGCTGTACCAGACTGCTGCGGGGCCGGCCCTCGTGTGGCTCATTGCCTGGGACAACCAGCGGGCCGCCGATCGCTTCGTCGCGGGGACGGGGGTGCGCCTCCGCGCCCGTGCCCGCCCCGGGTATCGCACGGCCGTCGATACGATGGCTGTCGCGGGGCACCCCGGGACGCGGGTGGTCGTGGCACCGGTCGCCTGGACCGGCTGGGAATCGCTGCCCTAGTTCAATCGAAGACTCGCCCCGGCGCGCTGCCGCTCTCGCTCGACATCGGCCAGTGCGCGTGAAGACATGGCGGCGATTTCCATGACGCGCGCCAGGAACGCGAGCCCCAGCGTCAGTTCCTCGTCAGTCAGTCGTCGCGCCGCCGCGGTCGCGTGCCGTGGCCCCCGCCCAACCGCCTCCGCCAACCCGTCGGCCACCTTGGCCGCCTTCTCGATGTCTGCCTCCAGCTCGCGTGGCTCCGGCATCAGCCCCATGCGTCCCTCCGCTGTGATGAGTCGGGCGGCACCGCGCGCCCGGTGGTTCACGGTAGGGGGAGCCGGTCTTGCGCCATCATCATCCGGACGCGGAGGGTACCCGGAAGGGGCTAGCGCAGCGCCTGGTTGATCCCGAAGGCGATCAGCCCCACGAAGGCGCCGAGGACGTAGCCGAGCCGCACGATGAGCGTGAGTTCCCGCTGGGTGACGTTGCGAATGATCTCTTCCATCCGCTGCGTCGAGAATCCCAGCACCTTCTGCTCGACCATTTCCTGCACCTTGAATTGGGCGACGACACGCGGGACCTGCCGTTCTGTCCATCCCCACGCGGCGTTCAGGATGCTGGTGCGGACACGGGCAGTGGCTTCTGGACCGAGCCAGGTCGAGGGCCGGCCGAGGGGGCGGCGAAGGAGGCCGCGGATCGCGCTGCGTGCGGTGTTGGCAACCCAGCGGCGGCCCTCGGTGCCACCCGCCGCGTCGGCGACGAACCGGGCCACCCGCGCGGGCGGGACTGCGCCGAGAAGGTCATTCCAGGTGCGGCGCTCCGTGGCGTCGAGGAGTCGGCCGACGGCGCGGCGGGCCACAGTCTGGGTTGCGTCGTCACGCGCGACCTTCACCAGCCAGTCGCCGAGCGTGCCGGCGAGCGCCGCCTGCTTCTCCGGTCCCATGCCTGCCAGTCGGTCCCGAAGCGGGATCCGCAGGAAGCTGACGAGCCCGTCATTCACGGCCCGCGTGAGCTGGCCACGCATTTCCGGTGTCGCCAGTGATTCGGCGAAGCGCTCGAACCCCTCACGCTCCAACCCGTCGAGCAACCGCGTGAAGGTCTGGTCTGTCACAACGAGCTTGGCCAGCAGTCGCTCATGCAACAGCAGGTCGCGCACCGCCCGGTCGAAGGCGGTCCGGAGCGCCAGATGGATCTTCCCCTTGGAATCGGGATCGGCAAGCACCGCTCCAATCCGCTCGATGGCCACAGGCAGGTAATCGCTGATGGAGGCCTCGACGGTACCCACGAGTCCGGGGGGCAGTCGATCGATCAGCGGCTGGTCGTCCCGGCCCAACCGCTCCAACTGCACATCCACGAAGTGGCGGAGGGCGCCCTCGAGATCTTCGCCCTCGGTGAACTGCCGCAGCCAGCCGTCCACCTGCTCCTCGAAGGCGCCACGCCGGTCGGCGGTCAGCAACTCCCCAATCGGCCGATCGCCGTATTCCGCCCGCAACTGGGTCACCCAGCGTTCGGCCTGCGCCTCGAATGCCGGGCCCTTCATGTACGCGGCCAGTTCGTCCGCCACACGGTTCCCGAGCTGATCGATCCACCTGTCGAGATCGGCCGCCATCGACGCGGGGATCAGGTCGATCAGCGGGCCTCGCTCCTGCTCCAGCACCTCATCCAGGAACCCGCTCAATGCCCCGTCGAAGGCGGCGCGCACTTCCGGCGCCGAGAGCCGCTGTGAGAGGTCGGCGGGAGTGAGGAGCTTCTCCCCGACCGTCTTGCCGATGCTCTTGGCCAGTCGCGCCTTGTTCTTGGGAATGGCGCCGTGGAGTCGCAGGGGCCACCGCCCTCGCTGCTCGTAGGGATGGAACAGCATCCAGATCGCGACCGCGTTGGTGAGGCCGCCGGAAATGGCGCCGACGGCAACGGTCAGAAGGCCCGCCAGAAGGTCTTGGGAGTTCATGTCGGAGTATAGGTGGGCCCCCGGCCCGTCCGGCAGGGTGCCGCCCGGCCGGATCCAGGCTCCAGATTTCCGCGGCTGGGGGCCTGTGGCATTCCTGACCGCGGCCTACTGCCTCTCCTATCTCCTCTGGGAACGCTCCGGAATCGGGAGCGCGGGGCTGCGGGGCAGGGTCGCGGCCTTTCCCGGGCGGAAGTGATACTCCCCGCATCGCCTTGATCCCGAAGCCTTGGGCGTCTGCTCGTATGGTTCGGCATGCACCGCGTACGCACCCCGGTATCTGGCAAACGCTTCGAGTCGCTCAAGGCGTGGCAGGCCGCGCATGCGCTCGCCCTCGCAGTGTACCGAGCGACGGCGCAATGGCCCAAGGATGAGCGATTCGGACTGGTCTCCCGGGCGCGGAGGGCCGCAGTTTCGGTAAGCGCGAACATCGCCGAAGGATCGGCGAAGCGCGGGAATCGTGAGTTCAGGCGGTTTCTGGACATGGCGATCGGCTCGCTGGCGGAAGTTCAGGTGTATCTCCTTATGGCCAAAGAGCTTGGATATGCCTCTCCGGCGGCCTGGGGCGAGATCGAAGCGCTCCGCGACCACGCCGGCATGCTCACCCGGGGCCTGTATCGCTCGCTCGGAGCCAGGGAATCGCCCAAATAGCTGGCTTGCCCTGCCTCCCTGCCTCCCTGCCTCCCCATTGCCTCAACCCCTTAACCCGCTTACGTTTCAGGGCTTATGTTCGACGAGCTTTCCTCCAAACTGTCCGACACGCTCCGCCGGTTGGCGGGCCGTGGTGTCCTGACGGAGGATGCTGTCAAAGAGGGGCTCCGCGAAGTCCGGCGGGTGCTGCTCGAGGCGGACGTCAGCTTCGACCTGACGCGCGAATTTCTGGAGCGCGTGCAGGCGCGCGCGGTCGGCGCCGAGGCGCTCAAGTCGGTGCGACCCGGTCAGCAGGTCGTCAAGATCGTCTACGACGAGCTTGTCGCGCTGCTCGGCGAGAAGCAGGCGCCGATCGCCTTCGCGTCCGTGCCGCCGACGGTCATCCTGATCGTGGGGCTGCAGGGCTCCGGCAAGACGACGACCGCCGGCAAGCTGGCCAAGCGGCTGAAGCTCGAGCAGAAGGCGCCGTTTCTCGTGGCCGCGGACGTGTACCGTCCGGCAGCGGTGGATCAGCTGGTCACGGTGGCAGGACAGGCCGGTGTCGGCGTGCACGCGGAACCGGGCGTCACCGACGTTGTCGGGATCGTACGGCGCGGGATCGAGGCGGCGGGCAAGGCCCGGGCGCGGACGGTCCTGGTGGACACTGCGGGCCGGCTGCAGATCGACAGCGAGATGATGGAGGAGCTGGCGCGGCTCAAGGCCGCGATCAAGCCCCATGAAATCTTGCTCGTGGCCGACGGGATGACCGGGCAGGATGCGGTCCGGATCGCCGGCGGGTTCCACGAGGCGCTGGGAATCACCGGGGTGATTCTCACCAAGATGGACGGCGACGCCCGTGGTGGCGCGGCCCTCTCCATCTACGGGGTCACCAAGGCGCCGATCAAGTATATCGGTGTCGGCGAGAAGCTCGACGCGCTGGAACCGTTCATCCCGGAGCGGATGGCCGGCCGGATCCTCCAGCAGGGCGATGTGCTGAGCCTGGTGGAAAAGGCGCAGTCCTCGCTGGATGAAGGGGAGTCGAGTCGGCTCGCGAAGAAGGCGATGTCCAAGCGGGGCATGGACCTCCAGGATTTCCTGACGGCCATGCGCCAGATGCAGAAGCTCGGACCGCTCAAGAACGTGCTGGGCATGCTGCCAGGCGTGAATGCGCAGATGCTCAAGCAGGCCAACGTGAGCGAGGACCGGCTGAAGCATGTCGAGGCCATCGTGCTCTCGATGACCCCGAAGGAACGGCAGAACCCCGACCTGCTCAACGGGTCGCGGCGGAGCCGGATCGCCCGGGGCAGCGGCCGCACGGTGCAGGAAGTGAATCAGTTGATGGCGCAGTTCAAGCAGATGAAGAAGCAACTGAAGTCGGTAGGTAAACCCGGCGCTCGCATGCCCTTTGGGCGCGGGTTTCCCGGCTGAGCACGTAACCCAAGGGATCGATACATGGCAACTCGCATTCGTCTCCGCCGTGTCGGGCGGAAGAAGCTCCCGATTTACCGCATCGTGGTCGCCGAGAAGACGGCGCCGCGCGACGGTCGCTTCATCGACGTCATCGGCACCTACGCGCCGAAGGCCAAGCTGGAGGCGGACCAGATCACCGTGGACACCGAGAAGGCACGTGCCTGGCTCGACAAGGGCGCCACGGCGTCCGAAACGGTGAACTCGCTCCTGCGGAAGGCCGGGCTCTTCAAGACGCCGACGGCCTGATGACGGAAGGCGCCCGCCACATGGTGGTCGGGCGGTTCCGCAGGCCGCACGGAATGAAGGGGGAGTGCACCGTGTTTCCGCTGACCGACGATCCGGCACGGGTCTTCGCGGCGGGACGGGCACTCTGGGCGGTTGATATCGCAGGGGAAGTGATCCGGAGTCCGCTCACGGTCGAGCGCAGCCGGCCCTACCACCGCGAGTGGCTGGTGAAGTTCGCCGGCATCGAGCAGCGCGACGGGTTGGAGCCGTTCCGGAACGGGTTTCTGGCGGTTCCGGCGGAAGACGCGACGCCGTTGGAAGAGGGGGAGGTCTACCTCCATGAGCTTGACGGTTTTGCCGTTCGGCTCGAGGACGACACCCCGGTCGGGCTGGTCACCGGGTATTACGAGACGGCGGCCGGACTGGTCATCGAAGTGCAGGGCCCCAAGCGGGAGTTCCTGCTGCCGTATCGAAAAGAGTTCGTGAAGCAGGTGGACCGTGCTGCACGGCGGCTGGTCATCGCGCCGCCGGAAGGACTGCTCGATGGCTGAGCCGCTCCGCATCAATGTGGTGACGCTCTTTCCCGAGGTCTTCGGGCCCTGGCTCGAGGCCTCGATCATCGGGCGGGCGCAGTCGGAGGGGCGGGTCGAGTTTCGGGTGGTGCAGCTCCGGGACTTCACGCACGACCGACACCACACCGTGGACGACTACGCCTTCGGCGGCGGCGCGGGGATGGTGCTGAAGCCGGAACCGTTCTTCGAGGCGGTGGAATCGCTTGGCCCGCCTGCAGGACCGGTGGTGCTGCTCTCCGCGCGCGGCAGGCGGTTTGCTCACAGCGACGCGGTGCGCTGGTCGCTGGCGCCGGAGTTGACGCTGCTGTGCGGGCACTACAAGGACGTCGATCAGCGCGTGGCCGATCACCTGGCTACGGACGAGGTCTCCCTGGGGGATTTCGTGCTGACCGGTGGAGAGCCGGCGGCGCTCTGCATCCTCGACGCGGTGGTGCGGTTGCTCCCCGGTGCGCTGGGGGACCATGAGTCGGCCAGCACCGATTCGCATTACGACGGGTTGTTGAGCCCGCCGAGCTACACCCGGCCGCCGGAGTATCGGGGGCTGGCAGTCCCGGAGGTCTTGCGCTCCGGCGACCACGCGAAAATCGCCGCGTGGCGGAAGGAACAGGCGGATACACTGACACGCGAACGCCGGCCCGATCTCTGGCAGGCACACCTCGCGTCGGACGACTAGCGGCAGGACGCCGAACGGGGCCCACTGGGCCGCCACTCAGGAGAATGACGATGGAACGGATGGATGCATTGACGCGCGGGACCCCGCGCACCGATCTCCCCGCGTTTGACGCCGGGGACACTGTACGGGTCATGGTGCGCGTCCGCGAGGGCGACAAGGAGCGGCTGCAGGCGTTTGAGGGAGTCGTCATCTCCCGGCGCGGCGGTGGCGCCCACGAGAACTTCACCGTCCGCAAGGTGTCGGCGGGTGTCGGCGTGGAGCGGATCTTCCCGGTCCAGAGCCCCACGATCGCCTCGATCGACCTCGTGCGGCGCGGCCGGGTTCGCCGGGCCAAGCTCTACTACCTCCGCGCGCTCAGCGGCAAGGCCGCGCGCATCCGGGAGAAGCGCGAGGACTGACCGCGTGGCAGCCCGTCGTCCCACGTTAGACCGCGAAACGGCGGCCTGGGCAGGCGGGCAGTTGCTGGTTGGAATCGATGAAGCAGGCCGCGGTCCCCTGGCTGGTCCAGTGGTGGCCGCGGCCGTCGTATTTCCGGTGGGTTCGTCCGTGGTCGTCGGGGTGCGTGACAGCAAGACCCTCTCAGCCGCTCGGCGGGAGGCGCTTGCACTGCAAATCCGGGATGCCGCACTCGCCGTCGGCGTCGGCGGGGCCTCGGTTCGCGAGATCGACCACCTGAACATCCGCGTCGCGACCGCGCTCGCCATGCGCCGAGCGATCCGGCGTGTGCTTATCCGCTTCCCCGCTTCCCCGCCTCCCCGCCTCCTTGTGGATGGTCTCCCCATGCCCGAGATCGGTTACGCACATGACGCCCTGGTCGACGGCGATGCCGATTGTCACTCGATCGCCGCGGCCGGCATCATCGCCAAGACGGTGCGCGACCGCCTGATGGGCCGGCTTGCAGGGCGGCATGCGGGCTATGGGTGGGACCGAAACAGCGGCTATGGCAGCGCCGAGCATCTGGCGGCGATCACGGCCCTCGGCCCGACCGACCATCATCGCCGGAGCTTTCGTCCTGTCAGCGCGTTGGGGCTCCCTACTTGGCCTTCCAGAACGCCTTATCCTGGTTCGCAAACTCGTCCGGGACGTAGCTGATCTTCGGGCTGATCGTCAGGACCTGGGTCTCCACATGCTCGGTCGACGCCGCGAACTGATCCGCGACCGCCTGCGGGGAGGCGAGCTTGGCCCCGACGCGAGCCCGGTTCGCCAGGTCGCTGTCCAGTTCGCCGTAGGAACTGATGGGCACGAAGAGCAGGAAGGTCGGCGTACCGCCACCCGCGACGACCTCGTACGTCACCCACGGTGTCGCAATCCCAGCCGCGCGATAGGCGGCGACGTAGGCGGTCATCATCGAGGTGAACGCAGCCTCCTGCCCTGGCCGCACGGTGAACGTGCTGACCCAGAAATGCCGCGTTTCGGGCAGGATGAACGCCGGCTCATGGCTCAGGTCAGCCCGGTAGGTGGCCAGCGTGGTCTGCACACTCACGACGAAGGCTGATTCCCGGGCCATCAACGTGTCGAGCTGCTTCGCGAGGGATTTGTCGTTCTGATACGAATCGTCGAGCGCCTCGAGGCCGGCGAAATCGGCGGCGCCGCCGATGAACCAGAATTCCGGTGCCCCGGACGCCGCTACCGTGCCGACGTAGCTGTACGGCACCTTCTTCGACTGCAACGCCGCCACCCAGGACCGTTCGTTGGCCAGGTGCTTCGCCGCCGTCCCGAATCGGGCGGTTTCCCGCACCACGCGGATGGCTGGAGGCGGGGTGGGGCTGAGCCAGATGCTCTGGGCGGCGAGCGCCGCCGGGCTCGCCGACAGGAGCAGAGCGGCAAGGGCGGCGGGGAGGCAGGGACGCATGAGCGCTCCTCTGTGGGGTTGGGGCCGAACCTACGCCAGAATCCGAGGGCGGCAAGCCCTTGAATCCGGCCCCCTCGGGTGCAAGGTTTCCGGCGGTCGGGGGCGTAGCTCAACTGGCTAGAGCAACGGGCTTTTAACCCGTAGGTTCTGGGTTCGATCCCCAGCGCCCTCACTGCTGTCTTTCCCGACCCGCCCTTTCCCCCCCGAAGCCCGGACGCAATGCACCCCTCCGTCGCCTTTCTGTATCTCCTCAGTGAGTGGGCCATCCGGTTCGTCATGCTGGTGTACGTGCCACAACGGCGGAGCCCCGCCGCGGCGCGGACATGGCTGCTGATGATCTTCTTGCTCCCCTGGCCGGGATTCCTCCTCTACGCCGTCATCGGGCGCATCAAGTTCCCCGCCTGGCGCCTGGCGCGGCAGCGTGAGGTGTCGGGGATGATCCTCGACTGGCAGAGCCGCCATCCCGTCCCGGTTCCGGTTTCGCCATCTGCCGGCAGCATCCCCGAACTGGTCCATTCCCTCGGCGACTTCCGGGCCCTCGAGGGCAACGCGATCGAACTCCTGCCCGACTATGACGCTTCCATCCTGCGACTTGTGGAGGCGATTGATGGCGCGCGGCAGAGCGTGCACCTCTTGTATTACATCCTGGCGGATGACGACCGGGGCGGTCGCGTGGTGGCGGCATTGCTTCGGGCCAAGGCGCGCGGTGTGGAGTGTCGGGTGCTCATCGATTCGGTAGGCTCGCGGAAGTTCGCGCTCCCGCAGCTTCTCAAGAAGCTGCGGTCGGCCGGCATTCCCGCCTATGAGGCGCTCCCCGCCGGCATGTTCCGTCGAAATGCCGCACGCTTCGACCTGCGCAATCACCGAAAGGTGGCGGTGATCGACAACCGCGTGGGCTTCACCGGGTCGCAGAACCTCGTGAACCCCGGGTTCGTCCCGGGCTATCCGAACGAGGAGCTGGTCGCCCGGGTCACCGGCCCGGTCGTGATCCAGCTCCAGGCGGTATTTCTCCAGGACTGGTACTTCGAGACGGGAGAGCTTCCGGCGAACCCGGACGCCATCGAGATGCCGGTGCCGACCGGAAACTCCCTCGCGCAAGTCCTGCCCAGCGGTCCCGGCTACGAGCGGGAGAATGCGCAGGAGCTGCTGGTCTACCTCTTCCATCGCGCGACCCGGCGCATCGTGATTACGACGCCGTATTTCGTGCCTGACGTGCCATTCCTGCAGGCGCTCCGCACCGCGGTCCGCCGTGGTGTCGAGGTCCGGCTGATCGTGGCATACCCCGTGGACAAGTGGATCATGGGGCTCGCTCAGCGGTCCTATTTTGACGAGTTGCTGCGCGCCGGCGTGCGCATCCACATGTATCGACCCCACTTCCTCCATGCGAAGCACGTCAGTATCGACGACGAACTGGCCATTGTCGGGTCGGTAAACATGGATATCCGGTCGTTTGCGCTGAATGCCGAGGTGGCGCTCCTCGCCTACGACCCGGCAGTCGTCGCGTCGCTCCGCTCCGTGCAGGAGAAGTACATCGCCGACGCGATCGAGCTGACGCAGGAGGCCTGGGCCCGGCGGCCGCTCTGGGTCCGGGTGGCGCAAAACACCGCCCGGCTGGGCGACTCGCTCCTCTGACCGTTTCGGTTACCTTACCTTGGCTGTCCCGCATCCGATTCCCCTCACCCCGGAAGCTGCATGAGCCTGATCTGGATCAACGGAGACTGGCATGACCGTGACACCGCGAAGATCTCGGTGTTCGATCACGGCTTGCTGTATGGGGACGGTGTATTCGAGGGGATGCGGGTGTACGGAGGCAAGCCGTTCCGGATGGACGAACACCTCGAGCGGCTCTACGACTCTGCGAAGGCCATCTGGCTCACCGTGCCCATCGGCATCGAGGAAATGGCCCAGGTGACGATCGAAGGGGTGACGCGCGCGGGCCTCACGGAAGGGTACTTGCGTCACGTCGTCACCCGTGGCCCGGGTGACCTTGGCCTCGATCCGCGGGGCTGCCCGCGTGCGACGGTGATCATCATCTTCGACACGATTCGGATCTGGCCCGCCGAGCGGTATGAAAAGGGCCTCGCCATGATCAGCTCGGCTACGCCGATGCCCAATCGCGAGGCGCTGTCCCCGCGCGTGAAATCCCTCAACTACCTCCCGCACATCATGGCCAAGCTCGAGGGCATCCAGGCCAAGATGGATGAAGTGTTGATGCTCGACCGGACCGGCTACGTGGCCGAGGCATCCGGCATGAACATCTTCATCGTCCGGCGGGGTGTGGTCACGACGCCACCGGTCTGGACGGGCATCCTCCGCGGGGTGACGCGGGACATCATCATTGAGCTCGCGGCCGAGGCGGGGTTGACCGTCCGGGAAGAGCCGATCAACCGCTACGATATTTACACGGCCGATGAAGCCTTCCTGACCGGCACGGCTGCCGAAATCGCGCCGATCCGGTCGCTCGACGGCCGGGAGGTTGGGGCGGGGCCCATTGGGCCCGTGACCCGCACACTGATGGATCGGTTCAGGGCCCTCACCCGCGGATAATCCCGTACCCTTGACCTTGTTCGCTGGCGGCGCATATTCGCCGGACAGCCTCAAGAGGAGTTTGCATGTCTTGGCGCGTCGTCGAGCACGGCGACATTACCTGGAAGGTTTCGTTCGCGGCTGAACGGACGGCCAACGCCGCGCATTGGCGGCTGGTCCTCTCGTTCCGCGCGGCGGAGCCCGAGTCGCGCGCCTTCTGGGCCCCGTATCCGCTGGAGTCGACGTCCCGATCGGCGCTGTACAGCCAGGCCGATCGCATTCCCGCCGACCGCCTGACGGCCATCCTGTCCGAACATCTCGGTTGAGCGGGAGATCCACATGACGCAGGTCTCGTTTCAGGATCTCCGCCGCATCGCCGATTCGCTTGCCTCGCTGCGAGGCAAGTCGGTGGCTGCCGCGATCATGCGGTCCGACCTCCGGCAGCTCCGCCTGGAGATGGAGGACGGGATGATGATGGTGCTGGCGGTGGAAGTGGACGAGGCCGGACGGCCTCGCCTGGAAGTCGATGTGGTGCGCCAGCCGGAAGAACCCGGCCGGCAGCTCGAAGTTCGTTTCGACTCCGTCTAGGGCGCGCCGACCAACCCTGTCCAGACGGTGGCCGAGACCTGCGCCATGTACGCCTGGGCATCGGCGGGCTGCTCAAATCCCCGTGTCAGAATGACGAGCACGTAGGGTGCGCGGTTCGGCGGGTAGATCACCGCGGCATCGTGGTTGATCCCCGTGATTCCCCCGGTCTTGCTCGCCACCCGGGTTCCCTGCGGGAGGCCGGCGGGAATCCCCTCGCGAAACTCCTGGTGCGTCAGGATGTCGAGCATGATCACGGTGGAACTGTCTGAGGCGGCTCGGCCCTCCGCGATGGCCGCCAGCAGGACGGCCAGGTCTCTCGCGGTGGTGGTGTTACTGAGGCCACGGTCGAACGCCTTCTGGTCCTCGACGCCACGCAGCACGACAATCGAATCGGCGCCGAGCCGACGGGCGGTCGCCTGGATCTGGGGCGCCCCGAGCTGGTCCACGAGCAGATTGGTGGCGAAGTTGCTGCTCCAGGTGATCATCAGCCTGGCGAGGTCCCGGGCCGCGACCATCTCCCCCTCGCGGGCGAAGAGGGTCTTCTCAGAATCGTCGGGAACCAGCAATTGGTAGGTGGAGCTGTCCACGATCGAACGAAACTCGTTCTTGACCAGCACCGGCCAATCCCAGCCGTAGCGGCCTGCATCCACCCGCTGGGCGAGTTCGATCAGCACGGGCACCTTCATGGTGCTGGCGGCATGGACGCGCCACAGCGCGTTGACCCAGAGCGAGTCGCCGGTGCCCAGGTCGATCAGCGCCAGGCCCACTTCGGCGCCGGCTGGTGGAGTTCCGGCCTCCAAGTTGCTGCGGAGGGACTCGGGAAGCTGGCCCGCCGCAGGCGAGGCCAGCGTCAGCACGGCTAAGAGCAGCAATGACAGTCGTTTCATGACGAGGAGAGTACCCGCTCCGCGTCACACTCTCAAGAGATCCCATGTCAGATACCCATCCGCGCTTGCGTTTTGCCGAGTTCCGCATCGAGCGTCTTCCAAGCGGACGATGCAGTGCCGGGGTGGTCCTGACCGGCCCGGCCGGGGTTCGGTATGAGGGCGAGGCGCAGGGGCTGGCTTCGCAGGCTGGCGAGTTGCGATGCGCGGCGCAGGCCTGTATCGCAGCCCTCACGCAGTCCGTCGAAGGGGAGCTGAGCTTCGAGTGCCTGGGCGTCAAGGCGATCCGAGCCTTCGACGCCACCGTGGTGATCGTCTCACTGGCGACGCGCGGCGAAGGAGTGCCGAAGCGCGTCGTCGGATCCGTCCTGACGGAGGAGGACGCCACCCGGGCCGCCGCCCTGGCCGTCCTGAACGCCACCAATCGCCTCCTCGGAAATCGCTACTTCGTCGACTGAGATCGGCGCGACCCTTGGTCCAGGCCCGGCATCTGGTGTGAGTCCCCGCAGACGATTGACGCTCCCTGCACGATTCCCGAGGGGCGGCCCGGGGTGAGAGATTTGGCAGGCCGCACCATAAGTTATTGTTCTGCAACACGTTGCGAATCAGGTTTGTCTCGCCTTGCTATCCGGCATAGCTTTGGCTCCAGTACTTCGGTTGATGAACCTGTTTCAGCCTGAGATCTGCCTTGGGAGTGGCACGCCGTAGCGTGGTGCTCAAGGAGCCATATCGCGTGCATCGTTCAATTCTCCTCGCCCTGATCGTCAGCGCCTCCGCCTGCAGTGCTGGTGGCGCGCCGGGCGCAGCCCCGTCCCCGTTGGCCCAGGACTCTCCCAACTCTGCCTCCGCCCAGCTCGCGGCTGGTGGTGCCGACGGTGTCGCCCAGGCGCAGCTCGCGACGGTCCAGCCGCAGGTCGCGGCGATGGACGTGGACAGCCTGGCTGAGACGATCATCGCCGCCGATTCGGCCGCTGACGCAGCGGCGCTGTCGGCGCTCGACCTGGCCACTCCGGACGCCGGTGTGGAACCGATGTTTTCGCATGGTGGTGGCGCGGACGACGTCGAAGTCGTCACCTCCTGGGACATCGACGTCGAGACGTATGTTTCCCACGACCGGGTCCAGTATTATCTCGACTTCTTCCAGGGGCCAGGGCGCGAGCGGATGGCCATCTGGCTGACCCGCCTGCCGCGTTACGAGGCGATGATCCGCGAGCAGATGCAGCTCAATGGTGTTCCCGAGGACATGGTGTACCTGGCGCTGATCGAGAGTGGGTACTCCAACTCTGCGGTGAGCCGGGCGCGCGCCACGGGAATGTGGCAGTTCATGAAGGGCACCGGGCGGATGTACGGCCTTCAGGTCAACTCCTACATCGACGAACGGCGCGATCCCGTCAAGTCCACCGCCGCGGCAGCGCGGCATCTGAACGATCTCCAGAATCGATTCGGCTCGATCTATCTGGCCGCGGCGGCGTACAACGCCGGCGCGGGCAAGGTGTCCCGCGGGTTGCGCGGGCTGCCGGCATCCACCGTCAGCACGACCGACACCGCCGATGATTTGGGCGACGAAGTGGAAGACAACAACGATGCGGAGTTCTTCCGTCTGTACGACACGCGGTATCTCCGCCGTGAGACGAAGGACTACGTCCCGAAGCTGATCGCCGCGGCGCTGATCGCGAAGGAACCGACCAGGTACGGATTCGAGGAGCCGCCGGAGGTACCGCCGTTCGCCTATGACTCCGTGATGGTGCCCAGCCAGACGGGGCTCGATGTGATCGCGCGCCTGTCGGGTGCCACCTTTGCGGAGATCCGCGACCTGAACCCGCAGTACATCCGCATGGTGACGCCGCCCGGGAAGTCGGCCGTGGTGCGGGTGCCGGTGGGCGCCGGGGAGCGGACCACGCTTGCGTACGCCGAACTGCCGCCCTCGGAGCGCGTGGCCTATCAGACGCATGTCGTCCGCAGCGGCGAGACGATCTCCGGGATCGCCAAGCGGTACCACGTCAGCACCTCGGAGGTGCGCGACGCGAACCCGAAGATTCCGAGGTCCGGCATGATCCGGGTCGGGCAGCAGCTGGTGATTCCCTCGAACGGGTTCAACGCAGAGACGCGGGCGGCCATCGCCGCGACCCAGGGATCGATGCGGGCACCCTCGCGCAATGTGAACGTCTATACCGTGCGGAGGGGCGATACCCTGTCGGGCATCGCGAAGCGGTATGGCACGAGCGTGTCGAGCCTCAAGCGGATCAACGGGCTCTCGAGCAACCAGTTGAAGGTCGGACAGAAGCTCCGGCTGCAGAGTTCGGGCAGCAGGGCCTGACCCGCGCGGGTAAGCGTGAACGGCAAACGGCCGGGGCAGATGCCCCGGCCGTTTGCGTCTCATGAGTGTCCCCCTACAGCGACCGAATCGCCTCCGTGAGGGCCGCGACCCCGCCCGGGAGGGCGTAGGTCAGGCGGCCGGCCGGCGAGACCACGTAGACGATGGCGGGATGTGACAGGTCTCCGGTCGCCTCGTTGCGCACCCGGGGAATCCGCCAATTGCTGAGCACGCGTTCCACGGCGTCGACCTCGCCGGAGAGGACTCGGGCATCTTCCTCCAGCTCCCAACCCTCGGCAATCGACGGAAGCCGCGCCGGAGTGTCGCGCCAGGGATCGAGGGTCACGATAAGGACCGCCGGTTGCAGGTCGGCCGTGGCCCGTTGGGCCTCGAGCGCCTCGTGCACTACCACGGGGCAGACGGTCTGGCAGTGGGCATAGGCGAAGGTGACCAGGACGGGACGCCCAGTGAAATCGGCCAGGGAGACTGAGTTTCCGTGTTGATCCACCAGCTCGAGGGCCGGGGCGGGATCATTGATGCGGGTGAGGACCTCGCCCCCGGCCACCGGGTCGAACGGCTCCACACTGCCGTCCACGGCGCGGACTCGTCCCGCGGCCAGCGTGGCTCCGGTGAGCAGCACGACTGCCGTACCGGAGAGGAGCACCCGCCCCCCAACACCGCTGCCCAACGATGACAACGCCGATCGTACCTCACCCCCCCAGACGACAAGCAGCACCGCAATCATGCCGAGCGGCTGTCCGATGAGGAGAATCCACCCTCCCGCATCAGGGAGTCCGTCCGGGCTTGAGCCAAAGCAGAGTGCCCGGGTGCGCGCCAGCCAGGCCGGCGCGTCGGGCGCCGGCCAGAGGGCGAGCGCCCACCAGGCCACAGTGGTCAGGACGATGACATACAGGGCCAGGAGCGCCACGCGCCCCTGACCCCGGGACGACGATTGGGTCATCCGATCTTCCATACGAACGAGAGCACCTTCCAGTTCACGAAGAAGTAGACGATGAAGGCGGCCAGGAACACGAATACCAGGACCATCGTCCCGGGCGCCGGACCGAGGAATCCCTGACCGGGCGCGTGCAGCTCTTCATTCCGGCGATCGACGTCCGCAAAGTGCTTCGGCGGGTTGGTGATGCCCTGGGGCAGGCCAGCCACCGCCACGCCGGGCACGAGGGTGCCGAACTTCTCGCCGAAGAACACCGACTTCACTGCGATCGCCACGAAGATGAACGCTCCCGTGGCGGCGATGAGCCCGCCCAGCGCCACAAACGCGAGGAGCACATCCACCGCCGGATTGAACGCCACGTCGAACGGCGCCTGGCTGAAGCTGATGTCCCAGTGCCGCCGCGGCACACCGAACGTCCCGGCGAACGTCATCGACATCACGAAGATGAACATGCCGCCGGCAAAGAGATACGGCTGGATCTTCGCGAGGCCCCAGAAGGCGACCTTCCGCTGGAACACCAGCGGAATCAGGTAGTAGGTGGCGCCCATGAATGCCATCGCCGTGCCGCTGACGACCGTGGCGTGGAAGTGCCCGGGGACGCGCAGGGTGTTGTGAACGATGATGTTGATCTGCTCCGTACCGATGGTCACACCGGTGATCCCGCCGACGAAGCCGAACACCACCACCGAGAACACCAGCGAGCTGAAGCCCGGGTCGCCCCAGGGCGCCTGGCGGAGCCACCCGAAGAGGCCCGTGCCGACGCCCCGGAGGCGCTGGCCCAGCTCCATGCCTGCCGGCACGGTGAAGCCGTGAATCATGCTGGCGAGCACCGCCATGTACATGAAGTAGCTGGTGTTGACGATCTTCCACGCCGATCCCATCCCCGGGTCCACCAGGAGGTGGTGGGCGGAGGCCATCGAGATGAACAGGATGTAGAGGACGAACGCCGATCGACTGATCTTCTCGTTGAGTACCACCGCGCCGATGGTCAGCGCGCCGAGCATGTACCAGATGGCCACCATGGCGGCGACATTGATCTGCTGGGACGAATGCCCGAGTCCCCACCAGATCATCCGGTAGATTTGCGGGTCGACGTTCATCAGCCCGAGCGACCAGAGGAAGGTCGGGATGTAGATGGCCGCGCCGTGGAGCAGCGTGATGACGGCGATGATCGCCGCGGTCACCGCACCGTACACGACCAGTGGGAGCGAGCCGGTGTAGGTCTTCTCCCGTTTGGCCACCACCAGGTTCGCGAAGAAGATGCCGCAGACCAGCAGCGCACCCACCGCGAAGAGAATGATGCCCAGGTAGTAGAGCGGGTCGGCCTTGAGGGGAACGTACGAGGTGAACAGCACGTCGGCCTTGCCGGCCCACATCATCCACTCCACCATCGTGGCGCCGCCGAGCATGAGCCCGAACGAGGCCCACCCCAGCTTGGGGGCGACGATCCGCGCGTTGATCAGCGCCGTGCTCGCGAAGTGCAGGACCGCCATCTCGAAGAAGATGATGAAGAAGATGAGCATGCTCATCCCGTGAACGCCGAGAATGCGGTAGAACCACTCGGCCGGGAGGAGGTGTACGGCCTGCCAGCGGGTCAGGACCAGCAGGACGGCGGCGATGGCGCCGATCAGCAGCGACACGACAGCCACCACCGCATTGACCTTGACGAGGAGCTCGGCGGGACGGTGGATCTTGAGCGTCGTCACCGGGCAGGTCCGGAAATCAGTCGCGCTCATCAGACGCCTCCCGTCTGCGTGGGTAGATTTCCGGTGCTGTCCACGACGATGACCCGGCCGACCATGGTGTGGTGGCCGATGCCGCAGAACTCATTGCAGATGATCCGGAAGTCCCCGGCGGCGGTGGGCGTCACCCGAAGGCCGTAGTCGTACCCGGGGACCACCTGGAAATTCACGTTGATGGGGTAGAGGCTGAAGCCGTGATTGACGTCGAGCGACGAGAGGTGGAGGATGTATTCCTTCCCCTGCTCGAGCTGGAGAATCGGCGTCCACTGGAAGGACATCGCCGTCAGGTAGATGTCACTGCCTGGTGGCGGCGCCACGATCGGCATTCCGCGGTCTTCCCCGATCTGGTACTGCTTGATGAATTCCTGGGTGCGGGCAAAGAAGGCGGCGGGCTCGACCTTGCGGCGAATGCCCGAGGGGTTCTGGCCGCCCTTCACCTGCCACAGGGGCATCATCGCGAAGAGCACCATGCACCATCCGAAAGCGATGGCTACCCAGGTGCGCTCTGACTTGTGGGCCGGTTTCCACCAGGTGCCTTTGGGGGACTCGAGGCCGGTATGGGTCTCAGTGTGCATGGCAGCGCCTCACGGCAGGGTGGCGGGGGGCAGGGTCATGATCTCCCAGAGTCCCCATCCGGTGTAGATCACCGCCATCACGACGATGCCGGCGATGAGGAGGAGGAAGACGTTGTCGAACAGGCGTTGGCCGAGCGGCACGGCCTGTTCATCCTGGACGGGCGGTTCCGGCATGGCAGGCTCCCGGTGGGCTGGACGGTGACGTTTTCAGTGGCCTGAATTGAATTCATCATAGTGTTATGATAATATGATTCGCGCAAGACCCCCGCGCTACTTCTGCAGACCCACGAGGGCTGATGCCGGCTGTCGTTAAAGGGATGGAACGGGCCGGCCGCCGCCTCCTGGGCGCGGTCGATGCCTTCGCCAATCGGCTCTACGGCTGGCGCTACAACCCCCTCTATCAGAGCGGGACCATCGTCATCGCGATGTTCCTTGTCCTTGTCGGGACCGGCCTCTGGCTGCTGCTCTTCTATCGGGTCGGGGATCCGTGGGGGTCGGTGGCACGCCTCACCGCCAACCCGTGGATCGGCAACTGGGTGCGTGGGCTGCATCGCTATGCCTCCGCAGCTGCCATCGTGGCCACCGTCATCCACGCCCTCAGGATGGTCGCCCAGCATCGCTTCTGGGGCCCCAGGGCACTGGCCTGGCTTTCCGGACTCGTCCTCGTCGGCCTGGTGCTGATCCTCGGCTGGACCGGATACGTGATGGTCTGGGATACCTTCGGCCAGCGACTCGCCATCGAAGGGGCACGCTTTCTCGACGCACTTCCGATCCTGTCCGAGCCCGTTGGGCGAGCCTTCACCGGAGAGCGTGCCATACCTGGCGCCTTCTTCTTCCTGAACCTGTTTGTCCATGTCGCGTTACCGCTCGGCCTCGGCCTGGTGCTGTGGGTGCACGTTTCACGTCTCGCCCGCCCGACGCTCCTCCCCCCGAAGCGGCTCGGATGGACGCTCGTCGGATTGCTGACGGCTGCGGCCGTTCTCTGGCCGCTCGCCATCGACCCAATCGCCGACCCGCTCTATCGTCCCGCCACCGTGACGGCGGACTGGTTCTACGCCTTCTGGCTGCCGTTCTCTCGCGGCATCCCGGCTGGGTATGCCTGGTTGGGTGGAGGGCTCATCGTGCTCGGGCTGCTGCTCGTGCCGCGCCTCAGTCGGGGGGAACGCGCCAGTCGCCCTCCCTCCGAAGTGGACGAGGGTATCTGTACCGGCTGCTGGCAGTGTTTTCACGACTGCCCGTATGACGCTATCCGCATGCTCGAACGCCACGATGGGCGGGCAGAGTATGTCGCCCGGGTGACGCCTGATCTCTGCGTCAGCTGCGGCATTTGCGCAGGGTCGTGTGCACCGATGGGCGTCGGGCCGGTGGCGCGCACCGGGCGCGATCAGCTGGAGGAGGTTCGCACCTTTCTCGGGAGTCCGGCGCGGGAGCCCGGCGAAGTCGTCGCCATCACCTGCGAGTACGGGGCCCTCGAGGCCGGCGACGCTCTCCGCGCTGCCGGGGCGGTGGTCTATCCCGTCGACTGCGCCGGCAACCTGCACACCTCCGTCGTTGAGCTGGCGCTTCGCGGTGGTGTCGGGGGCGTGCTCGTCCTCGCGTGTCCTCCACGCGACTGTCGCAATCGCGAAGGGCCGAGGTGGACCGGGGAGCGGATGTATCACGACCGCGATGCTGAACTGCAGGCTCGGGTGGATCGACGGCGCGTGGCGCTGGCGTACGCCGGCCCGGGAGAGGGGCGCGAGGCGGTGGAGGCAGTGCGGCGGTTGAAGGCGTCGGTGGCGGCATTGGCCCTCCCCGAAGCCGAAGCGGCTCTCGATGTGGTCGCGATCTGTGAGACGACCGCCGCCGTGGAGGTCCCATGAAGGAGCCGCTGCGGCTGGGCATCGGGGCCGTCGTGGCAGTCGCCGCGACGCTTGCCATCGTCGGCATCTCTCGCGCGCCGCTCGCCGCGTATCCGGATGACGCTCCGGTTCTGCGACTGGCGTGGAGTGTGCGCCCGGAACGGATCGAGCACTGCCGTACGCTGACCGATGCCGAGCTGGCCGAGGTACCCGCACACATGCGCCAGCGGGTGCAGTGCGAGGGGCGGTCGGCGAACTACCGGCTCTCCGTGGCGATCGATGGCACACCGCGCCTCGACACGCTGGTGTCGGGAGGGGGAGCCCGGAGCGATCGCCCGGTCTATGTCTTTCGTGAGCTCGACATGCCAATCGGGGAGCATCGATTGGATGTCCGTTTCGAGCGGGAAGCCCTGACGGAAGCCCAATCAGAGGAAACGGATTCCGGCGGTTCGGCGGCGGAAGCGGACACGATGATGGCCGGGCGCGCACCCCGCGAAGCGGAGGAGCGCGCGCGTCGCCAGGGAGAGGCCATTCCTCCGCTGATGGAGCTGACCAGGGACGTGATTCCCGTCCCCCGCGAGGTCCTCTTGGTCACGTATGACATCGACAAACGGGCCCTCGTCCTCCGGACCAGAGAACCTGCCCGGTGAACCTGCCCGAGATGGCTCCCGAGTCCCGGCGCCGCGTCGGTGTCTGGCTTGCGCTTTGGGCCGCGATGGTGCTCGTACTGGTGCTGGTCGGTGGTGCGACCCGCCTCACCGAGTCGGGGCTGTCCATCACGGAGTGGAAGCCGGTCACGGGAATCATTCCTCCGCTGAACGAAGCCGCCTGGGAGTTGGAGTTCACGAGGTATCAGCAAATCCCCGAATACCAGCAACTCAACCAGGGAATGTCCCTGGCGCAGTTCCAGGTGATCTACCTCTGGGAGTTTTCGCACCGGCTGTGGGCTCGGCTTGTCGGCCTCGCCCTGGCGCTGCCTCTCGTCATCTTCCTCTGGCGGCGCGAGGTGCGGGGAGCTCTGGCGTGGCGCATCGGTGGAATTCTCCTCCTCACGGGCCTGCAGGGCGCGATGGGGTGGTACATGGTCAAGAGCGGCCTCACCGTTCGGACCGACGTCAGTCAGTACCGTCTCGCCGCCCACCTTGCCCTGGCGCTCGTGGTGTATGCCCTCGCGGTCTGGACCTCGGCTGAGCTGCTCGGTGTCGGAGACCGCTCCGAGGTGCTGGATCCGAAGGGTGACGCGCGGCTGCGCCGACGGACGGCATGGTTCGCGGGATTTGTCTTCTTCACGATTATCTCCGGCGCGTTCGTCGCGGGGCTGGACGCCGGCCGTGCCTGGAACACCTTTCCCCTCATGGGCGGGCAGGTGGTGCCACCGGGATATGCCGCCCTCACTCCGTGGTATCTCAACGCATTTGAGAACGTCGCGGCGGTGCAGTTCCACCACCGCCTGCTCGGTGTAAGCGTGGCCCTGCTCGCCGTCCTGCTCTGGCGATCGAGCAAGGGCATCCCGCTGCCGGCGCCGGCCCGACGGTGGTTCGGGATGCTCGCTCTCCTCGCGTCGCTCCAGATGGCACTCGGGATCACGACGCTGCTACTCCACGTGCCGGTGTCGCTCGGGGTGCTGCATCAGTTCGGTGCGGTCCTCGTCCTGACCGCCGCCTTGCTCGCGCTGGCCTCGCTGCAAACGAAAGACGGCCGGCAAGATTCGCCGGCCGCCTTCGATGCGCGTGCTGTTCGTCCCGTCAGTTCACGATAGTCGGAACATTCGCGTTCCGCAGGTCACCCTTGATCACCTTCTTGGCGTACCCGTTCCGCGGATCGCCACCCTGCGCCAGGATGGCGGCCACGGTGGTCGGGCCGCGGTTGTACGCCAGCAGGGCGTGGTCGACGTTCCCGTCGAACCGTTCGAGCAGGTCCTTCAGGAAGCGGAAGCCGAGCCGCAGGTTCGTACCCCGGTCAAAGAGCTGCGCGTCCGTCACGTCGGGCTTGTAGAACCGTGCGGTCGGCAGGCGAAGCTGCGTGAGCCCGATGGCATTCATGGGGCTGCGGGCCCGCTCATAGAACTCGCTCTCCACGCGCACCAGCCGGAACGCCATGGCGGGGTCGATCCCCTCGCTGAGGGCGATGTCGTAGATGTCGGCGCTGAGGTCGGCCGGAATCTTGTACTGGGCCGAGTACTCGAAGATCGCGTTGGTGCGCGCGAGCTGCAGCTTGAGCAGCGCGCTCTCGCCGCTGGCGCCCTCGAGACGGAGGGACATGTCGCGAATTTCGCGCGACACGAATTCCGCCGATGGCGTGGGTGCGGTATCGTCGGCACCGGCGCGCCGCGGCCAGCCGGCCAGTGCGCACACGAGGAATCCGGCGCCAAGCAGGACGCCACCCCGCAGCATGAGGCGGGGCGTCGGTGAATTACGTTCGATCTGGTGGTCCGTTCGGGTCAACAAATCGTTGATCCTCCACTAGGGTCTGCCGACGGGTCGGTCAACCGAAAACGATCACGTCCGCTTCCAGTCGCCGTGTGTCCCGCCAGTCTTGTCCAGCACCTGCACTCCCTCGATCGTCATGCCGCGGTCGACCGCCTTCACCATGTCGTACACGGTCAGGCAGGCCACCGCCGCAGCCGTCAGCGCTTCCATCTCGACACCGGTCCGCCCTTCGCACCGCACGCGCGTGGTGACGTGCACGCCCGGGAGTGCCGGTTCGAGTGCTGCGCGAACCTCGATCAGGTCCACCGGCAGTGGGTGACAGAGGGGGATGAGCTCACCCGTCCGCTTGGCCGCCATCGTGCCGGCCACTTCCGCCACCGACAGCACATCGCCCTTCTTGATAGCCTGTGCGGCCACCAGGTCGAATGCCGCTTGCGACATTCTCACCCGGCCTTCCGCCGTCGCCGTCCTGACGGTGACCGGCTTTCCGCCGACATCCACCATCCGGGCCCGTCCCTCGGCATCGAGGTGCGAGAGGCTCACAGCACCTCCGCCAGATCGCCGCCGAGCACCGCCAGCAGCAGCTGCGGGTTCACGTTGCCCTGCGCGGCCAGTCGAGCCTCGGCCACCAGCGCCTGCGCCTGCAGGAGGCCGGCCGGGTCCCGATCCGCAAGCGCAGCGGGTACCGGGGCGAGGCCTTCCACCCCGGCGGCCTCCCGTGCGGCATCGCCGAGTGTTTCGGCGACGGCATCGAGCAGGTCGGTGAAGTCGCCCCGGGCCGACCAGGGAGCCTGGCCGAGCGCCCGTTCTGCGGCGGGGCCGGTGCCTGCGAGCACGGCCTCCAGCCACGTCCCGGCTGCCTTCCGGTTCTTGGCGCCGTCGCCGGTTTCCGACAGGGCGGCACCGATCGAACCGCTGGCGCGTGCCACCAGCCGGGTCAGTTCCGCGCCGCTGGGAGCCGGCTCCAGATGCTCGGCCAGGAACTCCCGGACGTCGGCGTCGCTCAATCGTCCCAGCCGGAGGGGCACGGTGCGCGACCGAACGGTCGGCAACAGCTTGCCCGGGTCGGCGGTGGTCAGCACGAAGTAGGTGTCGGCTGGCGGCTCCTCGAACAGCTTGAGGAGGGCGTTGGCCGCTTCGGGACTCGACTCCTGGGCGATCAGGCGGTCGGCCTCACCGATGATGAACACCTTCTTCTTTCCCTCGACCGGCGTCAGGCCGGCGCGTCGGGAAACCAGGCGCGCCGTGGCCATGCCATGGGACGACATGCCGTCGGCCGGAGCGTAGAGCGGTGTCTTGCGGCGCTCCTCCATCGCCTCGGCAATGCTCTCTGCCGCCTCCTCCACCTGCTTGTCCGGCTCCCCGGCCTTGGGGCGGGGAATCGGGACGATCCAGTGCAGGTCGGCGTGGGCCAGGCCCAGCACGAGCCGGCAGGACCGGCACTGACCACAGGGCTCCTCCCCGGGGGCCTCGCAGAGGATCAACTGGCCGATCCAGAGGCCCAATCGCTGCTTGCCGACGCCTTCCGGACCGGCGACGAGAATGACCTGAGGGAGCTGGCCATTCGCCACGGCCCTGACAAGACGACGGCGGGCCACCGAGTGACCCGCCAGAGGCTTCAAAGACATGGCAACAAGCTAAGCAAGGGTCGCGCAATTGGAACCGGCATTCGTGTAACATCTTTTTCAACAACGACTTAGGTGTGTAATTCTGGGTCACCCAGAGGCCGTAAACGCGCCAATCTGGCTGGCTCCGTAAGTGTGAGCGCTTACTCGCTCTCGGTATCTTGTGAGTGTACGCTCACATGATTTGTAACGCCGTTATCTGTAACGGCTTCCGGATTCGGTCGGAAGTGCACCGTGCTGCGCCTGGCAGGGGGTCAGAGGGCTGTCCTGCCAACCTGAACCTGCCCGATAATCGGGCACCTTACTGGTGTGGAAAGTTGGAAAACTGGGGGATAAGTCAGTGGAAAAGTGGGGAAGGGTGGCGGGGACGCGGGGAAGCAGGCGCCCGGCGAGCACAGCGTCCCCGCGCCTCAGATTGTCACCCAGGAGAAAGTAGCCGGGTCATGCGCACGTGCCGATCGTCACCCCGGCGAAAGCCGGGGTCCAGGTCGCTGGTGGCCCTTCGCTGGTGGCCATCCCGTGCGTGGGCGCGCCGACCGGGGTGGGCTCTGCCCGCTGAAGCCACGGCTCGGCTGATGTCGCTGAAGCGACACGAGCCGACCAGCCGGCCCCGTCATCGCACGTCTCCCCCGCGACGGCGGGGGCCCTGTCTCACTGCTTCCTGGATTCCCGCTTCCCCGCTGCTGTGCGGCTTCCGCGAGGGTGCTCGTCCTATTAAACTTGCCACGCGCGCGGTCGGGTAGCCGCGGGTCGATCCCGAGTAGCTCAGTTGGTAGAGCAGCTGACTGTTAATCAGCGGGTCACAGGTTCGAGTCCTGTCTCGGGAGCTGGTACACCGACGGCCTCGCCATGCGGCGGGGCCGTTGTCGTATGAGGTTGTGCGGTCCCAACCCATCGGTAAGTTCCCCCTCAAGACCATTCCCGAACCCACCGCCCACCGAAGGCCAGACCCGATGCTCAAGATCCTCTTTGCCCTTGCCGCATCTGCGGTGTTTGCGCTGCCGGTGTTCAACACCGACACGCATCCCGTGGGCCGGATCCAGACCGACAAGGGAGAGATTCTCTTCTATCTCTATCCCCAGACGCCGAACCACCAGGCGAGCTTCATCAAGCTGGCCAACGCACACTACTTCGACTCGCTCACCTTCAACCGCGTCATCAAGAACTTCGTGGCGCAGGGCGGCTGCCCCGACACCCCTGAGGGGTTTGCGGGCTCGCCGTACAACCTGGCGCCGGAGTTCAACGACAGCCTGCGCCACGTGTACGGCGCCGTCGGCGCCGGGCGCGACGACAATCCGCAGAAGCTCTCCGCGGGATGCCAGCTGTATATCGTGGTCAACAAGAACGGCCTGCCCCGGCTCGACGGGAACTACACCGTCTATGGCCAGGTGATCAAGGGGATGGATGTCGTGGAAGCGATCGTGTCGGTGCCGACCGACTCGCTGGACGCGCCGCTGGTGCCGATCACGCTGCGCGTCGACATCGTCGAGATGAACTCGAAAGAGTTGGAGGGCTACGGCTTCACGGTGAATTGAGGCTGAACACCGCTCCGTGCGGAACGGCTTTCGCATTTCCGCCGTGCGGCCACGCCTTGTCATCCATGCGGAATCCCGGGGTCGAACTCCCCGGCTCGTGGAATCGCTCGTCGAGCGCAAGCGCTCCGGTGGCGGGGTCGAAGCGGAGCAGCACCACGCGGTTCGCCAGGGAGCCATACCCGGTGAGGACCACCCGCCGCTGGTCCGGTGAGAGGGCAATCCAGTGCGGCACATCGGTCGAATCGAGGGTGACGCGACTGACTTCCCGTGGGTGGGCGGGGTCGCTGATGTCGAGACTCACCACCGCGCTCCACGCAGGCACCGTCACCAGGTAGTAGTCCCCCGCGATGACCGGAATGGCGCAGTAGGTCTCCTGTTTCTGCGGGAAGGTCGCAACCAGCCGGCCGGACGGCGTTGCCCCGTCCAGTCCCTCCATCAGGTACAACCCGCAGCTGAACGTCGAGACGAGCACTGTCCTGCCGTCCTTCAGCACCCGTGGCTCCGCCGTGTCCATCCCTTCGTCGCCCGCGGGGCCGTTGGGAAGAGTGACGGTATGCAGGAGCGACAGGTCGGACAGCCGCCAGATCTGGACCTGGTTGGAACCAGGGTAGGCGACCTCCATGTCGGTGGTGGTGGACACGATGCGGTCGAGTGCCGGCACCGGGAGCGCGCTGTATACCCGAAGGTCTGGCTCAACACCGCGTGGGTCCGCAGGACTGGTGCGCAGTGGCTTTCCCATCGGCGTGAGCTCCGCGAGCCCGCCGGCTCCCATCCCATTCGAGTCGTGCCGCATCTGGAAGGTGGCGAGGACGTTGCCGTTCTGGAGTCGCGTGAACGAGTGCGGGTGTGTGTAGCCCTCGACATCGCCGAACTGCCCGGCGATCCTGGGAGCCGTCGGAGTGGTGAGATCGAAGATGAAGGTCTGACCGGAGGCGAAGCCGTTCGCGAAGAGGAGCCCGTCCGCTGGCATCTCATGCTCGGTATGATGGGGGCGGTTTCCAGTCGGCCCGGTACCGCCAGGGTCGTCACGAGTCGGCCGTATCGGATCGAGTCTTCCGTCACGTCGAGCACGGCGAGGAAGTCGGGCTGGGTCGAGTCGGTGGACGCGGCCCAGAGGTAGAGGAATTCGGTGGGGGTGGCGCGGTCGGGGCGAGCTCCGCATGCCGCCAGCAGGAGCGCCGAGGCCACCACGCCTGCTCTCATCGAAACCATCCGACCTCCAGACGTTGGAACGGAATCGCACCCCGTACAGTGGTTGTTGCACCAATGTAACAGGCGGGGGAACGCGACGGATCCCCTCAGGCTGACCTCTGGCGCGAGGCATCATCGGAGCGTACCTTAGGCTCTATTCCGCTCGAGCACCCCTCCCGTTTCTTCTCTATGCCGGAGCTCCCGATGACGCATCGTTTCTTCCCTGCATTGTCCATGGTTGCCATTCTTGCGCTTGGCGCCTGCGCCGAAGAACCCACCGCTCCGGAGGCGTCATCCCCGCGGGCGATTGAAATCCCGGGCGCATTCCTCTCCGCGGCCGACCTTGATGGGACGACGCTGCCAGGCCGGTACGTCGTTTCGTTCAACGGCTCGAGCGTGAGGGCGATGGGGTCCAAGGTCGAACGGCTCGGCGGCACCCTGGAATGGGTGTCCACCGGTGCAGGGCTCGCCGCGGTCAGCGGGCTGGATGCCGCCGGTGCGGCCGAACTTGGCAAGGTCAAGGGCGTGTCCGCCGTCGACGCCGACGTCGCGGTCTCGCTGGACCAGCCGGAACTGGATGGTACGCTCGAAGTTGCAGCCGGCGGGATCGAGAGCCAGAACAACCCTGCCGGCTCCTTCTTCTATGCCCGGCAGTGGAACATGCGGGCGGTGGGCGCGGACGTCGCGTGGGCGGCGGGTGCGCTCGGCTCATCCAGTGTTTCCGTCTTCATCCTCGATTCGGGCATCGACTATCTCTATCCCGACGTGAATGGGCTGGTCGACCAGTCCCGCTCCATCGATCTCCTCGGGACCTTCAACGTAGGCGGCGTGCCGTTCACGGAAGCCGACACCGTCGCCAAGTACTTCCCGGGGCGGGCTGCCTACACCGACCTCTATTTCCACGGAACACACGTCGCCGCCACCGTGAGCAGCCTCGGCCTCGCCGCGGCGGGCGTCACCTCCAAGACTACGCTCGTAGCGGTCAAGGTCTGCTCCTACCTGAACATCTGCCCCACGAGCGCCATCCTCGGGGGCGTGATCTATGCCGCCGATAACGGTGCCGACGTGATGAACCTGAGCCTCGGCGGGTCCTTCGCGAAGGCGGGGAACGGCAGGCTTCATCGGGCTGGTCAACAAGACCTACAACTACGCCCGCAGCAAGGGGACCACGGTCGTCGTCTCCGCCGGCAACAGCGCCATCGACCTCGATCATGATGGCAACAGCTACAAGTCCTATTGCTCGACCCCTGCGACGATCTGCGTCTCGGCGACCGGCCCGACCTATCGTGCCGGCGTCAACGGGCCGTTCACCGATGTCGATGCGCCCGCGTACTACACGAATTATGGCCGTTCCGCCATCAATGTCGCGGCTCCGGGCGGAAACTCCGGCATCAACAACAACTTTGTGTACGCCGCCTGCTCCCAGACCAGTCTGGTGATTCCAGTCTGCCAGACGGGCACCTACATCATCGGTGCGCAGGGGACCAGCATGGCGGCTCCCCACGTCTCCGGCGCGGCGGCGCTACTGGTGGCGGCCGGTGGGTCCAACCCCGCCCAGGTCCGGGCGGTCCTGCAGAACACCGCGGATGACCTCGGCCAGCCGGGCACCGACCCGTTCTACGGCAAGGGCCGCCTCAACGTGGCGCGCGCCGTCGGCGCGATTCCCTGAACCGCTGCTGACCCGTAGCATTTGAATCCGGCCCGTCGCTCTCGCGAGCGGCGGGCCGGCTTCATTTGCCGCCATCCATTGCGCCAAGCCTCCTGCGGTGGGAGACTTGATGACGCATGCATTCCTCTGTCGCCTTCCTGACCGACCTGGCCCTCGTGCTGGGCGTGGCCGCACTCACCAGTGTGGCCTCCCAGCGCCTGCGCCTCCCGCCGGTGTTCGGCTACCTGGTGGCGGGCGTCATCATCGGACCGAACGATCTCTTCCCGCTCGTCGCGGATGTCGACACCGTCCGGACCCTCTCCGAGCTCGGTGTCATCCTCCTGATGTTCTCGCTCGGCCTCGGCTTCACCATCCAGAAGATCGCCAAGCTCGCCTCGACCGCCGGATTGATTGCCGCCGTCGAAATCGGGCTCTGCCTCTCCCTTGGCTATCTCGTCGGGCAGGCCCTCGGCTGGACCCGACTCGAGAGTCTCTTCGCCGGCGCCCTCGTCGCGATTTCCAGTACGATGATCATCGCGAAGGTGTTCGAGGACCAGCGAATTACCGGCCCGCTCGCGGACATCGTCTACGGTGTGCTCGTGATGGAGGACCTCGTCGCCATCCTCTTCCTGGCGATCCTGAGCGCCTTCATCGGCGGCAGCGGTACCGCCGTCGAAACGATCGCCGGTACGCTGCCGCGCCTGGCGGCCTTCCTGGCCATCGTCACGTTTGTCGGGCTCTATGCTGTCCCGCGGGCGTTTCGCTGGATCGTCCGGCAGCGCCGGGATGAGGCCACGCTGGTGGCGAGCGTTGGCCTCTGCTTCTCGGCCGCGCTCCTGGCCCACGCGGCAGGCTTCTCCGTCGCGCTCGGCGCCTTCCTCGCCGGATCGTTCGTGGCGGAGGGAGGCGTCTCGAAACAGGTGGAACCGCTGGTCCGCCCCGTTCGTGACATGTTCGCCGCCATCTTCTTCGTCGCCGTCGGCATGTCCATCGAGCCCGCCGCCATCTACGAGTACTGGCCGGCGGTACTCGCCCTGACAGCCGCGGTGCTTGTCGGAAAGACCCTGGGGGTGACGACCGGCGCGTTCCTGGCCGGTCTCGGCACCCGCACATCCCTGCGGGCCGGCCTTTCGATGGGCCAGATCGGCGAGTTTTCCTTCATCATCGCCGGCCTCGGCGTCGCCAGCGGGGCGACCGGGTCGTTCCTCGCCCCCGTGGCCGTCTTCGTATCCGTGATCACCGCTCTGCTGACGCCGCTCTTCGTGGCCCGCTCCACGGCGGTGGCCAATCACGTCGATCGCCGCCTGCCGCACGCCCTCCAGACGTACGCGACCCTCTACGGATCCTGGGTCGAATCGGCGCGCGGCCGTGGGCTCCCCAGCACCGCGACCGGGAAGGTTCGTCGCCTGGCCCGCTTCATCGTGCTCGATGCGGTCCTGCTGACGACGATCCTGGTTGGCGTCTCGCTGATGCTGGAATCGGGCACTGACCCGCTGGCGACCCTGCTCGGACTCTCGCCCGCCGTCGTTCAGGCCGGGGCGGTCGCCCTGGCGCTCGCAGCGCTCTTCCCCCTCCTGTACGGGGTTGTGCACAGCGCCCGCTCGCTGGGGACGGCCATCTCGCTGCAATCCGTGCCCGCCGCAGCGCCGGGCCGCGCGGACCTCGGCGCGGCGCCCCGTCGCGCGCTCCGGCTGACGGTACAGATCGGCGTCGTCCTCATCGTGGGAATCCCGATGGTGGCGATTACCCTGCCGGTGATGCCCACCTACGGTGGGCCCGCGTTGCTCGGGATGCTGTTGCTGCTGCTCGGTTTCGCGTTCTGGCGCTCCGCCCGGGACCTGCAAGGGCATATCCGCGCCGGCGCGACGATGATTGTCGAGGCGCTGGCCGTCACCCGGGAACATGCCGTCCCGGGAGGCGACATCATGGTCGAAGTGCGGCAACTGCTGCCCGGCATCGGCGAACTGACGCAGGCAGTCGTCGGGCCGGGTGATGCTGCAGCTGGGAAGAGCCTCGCCGAGCTCAACTTGCGCGGACTCACCGGCGCCTCGGTCGTGGCGCTCTGTCGTGGCGAGGAACGACTGGTGCTCCCGGAGGGTGACGAGGAGCTGCAGGTGGGGGATGTCCTCGCGCTGACCGGGTCGCAGCGGGCCATCACGGCCGCCACCACCGTCCTGCGCGGTTAGGCGTCGGTCGCCCGCCAGAGGTACCAGGAGGCCACCGACCGGAAGGGCCGCCATTTCTCGCCATCGCGCTCGATCCGCTCCGGCTTCGGCCACTGCCGCGTGCGGTATGTCTTCTTGAACCCCTTCTGAATCCCCAGGTCATGCACCGGCAGCACGTCGGGCCGCCCGAGCCGGAAGATCAGCAGCATCTGCACCGTCCACTTCCCCACACCGCGCACCGCGGTCAGTCGCTCGATGATCTCGTCGTCCGGCATGCGGCGGAGCGCGGCGGCAGTTGGCACGACGCCCTCGAGCGTCTTGGCGGCAAGGTCCTTGGCGGCCGCCAGCTTGGCGCGGGAGAGCCCGGCACCCCGCAGCACCTCATCCGGGGTGTCCAGCAGTGCCTGGGGCGAGAGCACCCGCCGCGCCGGATAGAGGCCTCTGACTCTGCCATAGATCGTCGCTGCGGCCTTCCCGCTCAGCTGCTGGTAGACGATCGACTCCAGCACCTCCTCGAACGGCGGGTATCGCAAGCGAGGCTCCAGGCCACAGGGCCCCGCCTCCCGGATGACCGCGGCCAGGCGCGGGTCCACCTTGCGAAGGTGGCGGACCGCCGCTGCTGCGTCGAATGGTGCCATCACACCGTCGCCTCCGTCCCGGCGGGCTCGAGGTACGACTGCAGGTACCGGCCCGTCAGCGAATCCTGGCACGCCGCAACCTCCTCCGGCGTCCCTTCCACGACGAGTTGCCCTCCCGCATCGCCCGCCTCGGGGCCGAGATCGATGATCCAGTCGGATTTCTTGATGACATCGAGGTGGTGCTCGATGAGGAGGACGGTGTTCCCGGCATCCACCAGGCGATCGAGGACCTGGACCAGCACACGGACATCGTCGAGATGGAGCCCGGTGGTTGGTTCGTCGAGAATGTAGAGCTTGCGTCCTCCCTTGCGTTTCGCACCGGCGAGTTCCCGCGCGATCTTGAGCCGCTGCGCCTCGCCGCCGGAGAGCGTCGTGGCCGGCTGCCCGAGGCGGAGGTAGCCGAGCCCGACCTGGTGGAGGTGCCAGAGCGCGGTCCCGAGCTTCGGCTGGTGCCGGAACCGGGTGATCGCCTCTTCCACGGTCCACTGCAGCACGTCGTGGATGGATGCGCCGTGAATCTTCACGTCGAGCAGTTCACGCTTGTATCGGCTCCCGCCGCAGATCTCGCAGGGAACGAAGACATCGGCCAGGAACACCATCTCCACCTGGACGTGGCCGGCCCCGTCACACGCCTCACACCGTCCTCCCTCCAGGTTGAAGGAGAAGGTCGAGGCGGTGTACCCGCGAGCCTTCGACAGCGGTTGGCTGGCGAACAGCTCGCGGATCTCGTCGAACCCCTTCACGTACGTGATGGGATTGGAACGCGGCGTGCGGCCGATCGGTGACTGGTCCACGAGCAGGACATCGGACACCAGTTCGGACCCCGTCAGATCCCCCACCGCACCCACGAGCTCGCCGAGATGTGACTTCGCGGAATGACCGCCGTGGAGTCGACGCTCGAGTTCACGGTAGATGATGTCATGTACGAGGGTGCTCTTCCCCGAGCCCGACACCCCGGTCACCGTCGTCATTGTCCCGAGCGGGATGCGGACGTCCACGCCCTTCAGATTGTGCAGCGTGGCTCCCTGCACTCGCAGCCAGAGGGGGCCAGCGGGGCGTCGGGCGCTGGGCACGGCGATGCGCTTCTCACCCGAGAGGTACTGGCCGGTGAGGGTGTCGACCGCCTCGAGGGGAGGGCCGGCGTGGACGACCGTCCCGCCCCGCTCGCCGGCGCCGGGCCCCAGCTCCAGCATGAAGTCGGCCTCGCGGACGGCGGCGAGATCGTGCTCGACGACGATGACGGTATTGCCGAGATCGCGGAGGCGACGCAGGAGGGCAAGCAGGCGGTCGGTGTCACGGGGGTGCAGTCCGATCGACGGCTCGTCGAGGACGTACATCGAATCCACCAGCTGAGACCCGAGCGCGTTCGACAGCGCGATGCGCTGGGCCTCGCCGCCCGAGAGGGTGCGAGCCTGTCGATCGAGGGTGAGGTAGCCGAGGCCCACGTCGTCGAGGTATCGGAGCCGGGCATCAAGCTGCTCGAGGATCAACTGGGCGACCTGCTGCCGTTCGGGGCTCAGGGTCAGCCCCTGCAGCCAGCTGCGCAGTGCTCCGACCGGGCGCGCGCTGACGTCGGCAATCGTGTCGCCGCCGATGCGGACCGCCAGCGCGTGCTCATTCAGCCTGCTCCCGTTGCAGGTGGGGCAGGTGAGCGCCAACTGGTACTGTCGCAGGAAGACACGGATGTACTGCTTGTAGCGCTTCGGCTCCAAGCCCCGGAGGAAGGGGATGATCCCGAGGAACTTCCCTGACTTGCCCGTGAGGAGGAGGGCGCGATCGGTCGCCTTCAGGCGAGCCCACGGGCGGTTCGGGTCGATGCCGTGCTTCTTCGCGGTTTCGAGCAGGAGGCGGCGCCGCGCTTCGTACCGCGGCTTGGTCCACGGGTCGATGGCCCCGTCGGAGAGGGCCAGGCTGGGGTCCGGCACGATCAGCGATTCATCGTATTCCAGCACCGCACCGAAGCCGGTGCAGGCGGCGCAGGCACCGCCCGGGCTATTGAACGAGAAGAGTGCGGGCGTGGGTGCTCGCGCGGGGGTATCGCACTGACTGCAACTCGGGTGCTCCGTAAACCGAAGCCGGCCGGCGTCGTGCACCACCACCGCGACGCCTTCCCCTTCCTGGAACGCCGTGCTCACCGCCTCCACCAGTCGGTTGGCGGAGCCGCGGCCCGCCTCCAGCCGGTCCACCACGATGAGCAGGTCCGCCACCTCGGTCAGGTCGGGGTACGCCTCAAGCGCTTCGAGGTGCACCGGTTCTCCGTCGGCCAGGAGTCGCAGGAATCCCAGTGCCTTCAGGTTCTCGACGATGGCGGTATGGCTGTTTCGCGCGGACGCCGGAAGCGGAAAGCAGACCTGGTACCGTCCGGCACCAAGGGCTTCCACGGCGGCGGCAGCCTCCTGCGGGGTGTCCTGTCGGACCGGCCCGCCGCATTGCCGGCAATAGGTGGTGCCCGCCCGTGCCCAGAGCAGCCGCAGGTAGTCATAGACCTCGGTGGCCGTGCCCACCGTCGAGCGGCTCGAGGTGGCCGGGTTGTGCTGCTGGATGGCCACCGCGGGAGCGATCCCCTCCAGGCGGTCCACCAGCGGTTTTGGCATCCGGTCGAGGAACTGCTTGGCGTACGTGGACAGCGATTCGGCGTACCGGCGCTGCCCTTCGGCATAGAGGGTGTCGAACGCCAGGGAACTCTTGCCGGAGCCGGAAGGGCCGGTCACGACGATCAGCACCCGCCGAGGGAGGTCGACGGTCACCCCCTTGAGGTTGTGCTGGCGTGCGTTGACGATCCGGATCACTTCGGGCGGCATGCCAAAAGATAGTTGACCGCGCCTCTGCCGACCCGTACGTTTCCGCACTCATGGCCAATCCACTCTCCCCAAAGCTGCTCCTGCGCGGGTTCGAGGTCTTCGTCGGCATCTCCCTGGTGGGGTATGTCGCCGTTCTCTTCTATGGGGACAATCTCCCGGCCTTCCTCCACGGCCTGACCCAGCTGCACTGGGGATGGGTCCTCGTGGGCCTCGGGCTTGCCTCGATGGACTGGATCGGCGGGGGACTCCGGATCTGGGTGGTCGCGCGTGAACTCCACCCCAACCCGCCCCTGAAGGGGATGCTGCTGGCCGGCGGCATGAGCGCCTGGGCAGCCTACCTGACGCCGTTGCAGTCCGGTGCGGCTCCGATGATGGTCTATACGATGCGTCGGTACGGGGTCAGTGTTCCCGTGGGCATGACCACCGCTCTGGTCACCTTCGTTGCCACCATCGTCTTCTTCGGCATTACCGGCCCCCTGGCCATCTTCCTCGGCGCCGGGCAGTCGCTTGGATCGAAGGGCGACCTCCTCGGCCTTTCGCTCTACGACCTCTTTCTGGGGACACTGGGCGTCTTCGCCACGCTCGGCGTCCTCCTCATCGTGGTGATTGTCTTTCCGCAGGTGGCGAGCAAGGCCATCCATCGCATCGCCGTCTGGGCCGGACGCCGGAGTCGGCGGATCGAGGCCAAGCTGGAGAAGCTGCTGGTCGGCATCGATGAGGCGCATGAGGCGGTGGCCAGGTTCAACACGCCACGCGGGTGGCTGTCCCTCTTCTGGGCGACGCTCCTTTCCGGTCCGTCCCACGCCAACAAATTGCTCGCCGGGTACGTGGCCCTCCGTGTCATCGGCATCCAGGCGCATTTCGTTGATGTCTTGCTGGTACAGACCCTGATCACCTTCCTCCTCTACTTCGCCCCGACGCCCGGGGCCAGCGGCATCGCGGAAGTCCTCTCCGCCATCGTCATGACCGCCTACGTGCCGGCCGCCCTGACGCCGCTGTACACCCTCGCCTGGCGCACCATCCTCAGCTACTTCACGATTGCGTTCGGCGCGCTGGTCTTTTCCAGCTGGGTGCGCCAGGGAATCAAGGGACTCGAGGAGCTGGACGAAGCACCCGCGCCGGCGACCGCCGGCCCGGCCCCTTCCGGATGACCCTGCAGGAAGACGCCCTCAGTCGGTCGTACGATTCGCGGCTGATGCGGAGAATGCTGGCCTACCTCCGCCCACGGCGCGGGTTGGTGGCGCTCGCAGTCGTACTCCTCATCGTCAACGCATTTCTGACGCTCGTCGGTCCGGTGCTGACGAAACAGGTGCTGGATGTCGCGGTCCCCCAACGGGACCTCGGCCTCCTCGGCACGCTCACCGCCGCCTACCTGGCCGCCCTCCTCCTCGAATTTGGCACCGAGTACGCTCAGGGACTCCTGACGACGCACATCGGGCAGGGCGTGATGCACGACCTGCGGATGCAGATCTTTGGCCGCCTGCAGCGGCTCAGCATTCCGTACTTTGACAGGCATCCGGTGGGGCGGTTGATGACCCGGGTGACCTCCGACGTCGAGACACTGAACGAGCTCTTTTCCTCCGGGGTCGTCGCGATCTTCGGTGACCTCTTCACCCTGCTCGCGATCATGGGGTTGATGCTCTGGACCGACTCGCGCCTCGCGCTGGTGGCGTTCGCGGTCATTCCGCTGGTCTGGCTCACCGCCTATCTCTTCCGCCGGCAGGTCCGCGAGGCGTTTCGCGACATCCGGGTCCGGCTCGCCCGCTTGAACAGCTTCCTCCAGGAGCACCTGTCCGGCATGCGGATCGTGCAGCTCTTCGGGCGCGAGCGTGCCGCCGCCGACGAGTTTGCGACAGTCAACCAGTCGCACCTGGAGGCCCACCTCCGTTCCATCACGGTGTACGCGGTCTTCTTTCCGATCATCGAAGTGCTTGGCTCGGTGGCGGTGGCACTGCTGCTGTGGTACGGTGGGGTCCGCTTCGCGGACCAGACGCTGACGGTCGGGACGCTGGCCGCGTTCATCCAGCTCACCAGACGGTTCTTTCAGCCGCTGCAGGATCTGTCCGAGAAGTTCAATATCGTGCAGAGCGCCATGGCCTCCTCGGAGCGGATCTTCGGATTGCTTGATGCGCCGGTCACCGTGCCCGAACCGGTGACGCCGGTGCTCCTCCCGCGGCCAGTGCGGGGAGAAGTCCGGTTCGAGGGGGTCTGGTTCCGGTACCGGCCTGACGGGGCGTGGGTGTTGCGGGACATCTCGTTCACCGCGTCGCCCGGGCAGACGGTGGCAATCGTCGGGCAGACCGGGGCGGGGAAGACGACGGTCATCAGCCTCCTGCTTCGATTCTATGATCCCGAGCGGGGTCGGATCACGCTCGACGGCGTGGACATCAGGGACCTCCCCACGGCCGAACTGCGGCGGTTTATCGGGTTCGTCCAGCAGGATCTCTTCCTCTTTTCGGGCGATGTGCTCCACAACCTGCGCCTCGATGCCCCGGTCTCCGAGGAGGCGGCCCATCTCGCCGCCCGACGCGTCGGCGCCGACCGGTTCATCGAACGCCTCCCGGCCAGATATGGGCACGTGCTGGGCGAGCGGGGCAAGTCGCTGAGCGTCGGCGAGCGCCAGCTCCTCAGTTTCGCCCGAGCGCTGACCCTCGACCCCCGGATCCTCGTGCTCGACGAGGCCACCAGCTCGGTGGACACCGAGGCCGAGGCCCAGATCCAGCAGGCCATCGGGGAGTTGATGGCCGGCCGGACCAGCATCGTGGTGGCCCACCGGTTGAGTACCATCCTCCATGCCAACGAGATCCTGGTCTTCCACCACGGGGAGATCCGGGAGCGGGGTGCCCATCGGGAGCTGTTGGAGCAGCGGGGGCTGTACGAGAGGCTCTACCGCCTGCAATTGGCGGCGCAGGACGCTTCCTTGCCTTCCCGGGCGGGCACGGGGTAGGTTTTCGAAGATGATTCAGCTTGAACTCGGTGGCCGCCGTTGGCCCATGCCCATCGGAGAATCCGTCCTCGGATCGTCGTCCGCGGCGGCGGTGAATCTGGAGCACCCCGGTGTGCTTGAGCGCCACGCACTCGTGCATGCCTCGAGTGCCGGCGCTTCGATCCGAACGGCAGGTCCAGACGCGGTGGTGCTGGTCAACGGGGTCCGCTTGAGCGCCGACCCCGTTCCATTGTTGCACGGGGACAAGATCCAGCTTGGGGTGGTGGAGCTGGTGGTGGTCGACGAGCGCCAGGCCGGGGCCACGGAGTTGGCCGACGCGACGGCATTGCGTGCCGCCACCGTACCCGGCGAGAGCCCGAGCCCCTCGGGACCGACGAGTGGTGGCCGGCTCGTCAGTCTCAGCGATGGGCGGGAGTACCAGGTCGGCCAGGGCCCTTTGGTCTTCGGGCGCGAGGCGTCGTGCGACATCGTCATCGAGTCGACCGACGTATCCAGGCGCCACGCCGTCATCGCCAACACCCCGGCGGGCTACATCCTCGAGGACTTCAGTGCGAACGGGGTGTTGGTCAACAGCAGGCGGACGAGTGAGCGCCACACCCTCAGCCGTGGCGACATCGTGAAGATCGGGCCGGCGGAGTTCCGGTTCTACGCGGAGGCGGTGCAGAAGACGGATTCGCCCCCACCGGGCGCGGCGCACCGTCTGTACGACACCGCCCACGGAATTCCGTCCATGGTCCCGTCCTTTCCGTCGCGGCCGACGGCACCGCCCCCGCTGGCCACGGTCCTGGTGCGGAGTGGCAGCCTCCGCGGCCAGCGGCTGCCGATACGGACGCCAGTCGTGAACATCGGGCGCGCCGACTATAACGACCTGGTCTTCAGTGAAGAGAGTGTGAGCGCATCGCACGCCAAGCTGCAGCGACGTGAGGAGCTCTGGGTCCTGACGGACCTGGGTTCCACGAACGGGACGTTCGTCGACGGCGACCAGGTACGTGGGGAGGTGCCCCTGATGCCTGGATCGACCGTGCGGTTCGGTGATGTTTCGGTCATGTTCGATCCGACGGACCTTCGCGGGCCGCAGCCGGTCGGCGGGGGGACCCGGGTGGTGGGCGCCATCTCCATCCCTGAGACCCCCCGTATGCCGATGACGCGGCCCAGTCCGCCGAAGACGCCAGATGTACCGAGCCCTTCGGCCGTGCCGAACCGTCCGAAGCGGGCGCGAACACGCGCGCCGGCCCCGAGATCCAGGACGAGGTGGATCTTCCTCGTGGCGGCTCTTGCCGCGGCCGTGGCCGCGGTTGCCTACTACTTTTTCCGTCGCTAACGAGGCCCCGTGCACTTCACATGCGCCGCCCGAACTGACGTCGGCATTGTCCGCTCCGGCAACGAGGACGCCTACCTCATGCTGGCGGAGCGCGGGGTCTTCATCGTCGCTGACGGAATGGGAGGACATGCCGCGGGCGAGGTCGCCAGCGAAATGGCGGTGCGGATCATCTCGCGGGAAATCGGGTCGCTGCGCGGATTGCCGGATGCCGAGGCCTCCGAACGCATCGCGCGGTCGATGGTCACGGCCAACGAGGCGATCTTCGAGCGCACCCTCTCCGAGCACGACAAGCGCGGCATGGGAACCACCGCCACCGCGTTGATTCTTCTGCCGGGGCGGTACTTCATCGGCCAGGTCGGCGACAGCCGGGCCTATCTCCTCCGCGACGGCGAATTTCTCCAGATCACCCGCGACCACTCCTATGTCCAGGAGCAGGTGGATGCCGGTCTGCTGACACCTGAGCAGGCGCGGGTCCACCCATACAGCAATGTGATCACCCGGTGCGTTGGCGCGGGCAGCGACGTGGTGCCCGATGTCTATTTCGGCGATCTCCACGCCGGCGACATCATTCTCCTGGCTTCCGACGGATTGACCGGCATGCTCGAAGACGAGCAGCTGGTCAAGATCCTGGCCGATCCGCAGGGCCCTCAGGCGTGGGTCGACAAGATGATCATGGAAGCGAACCGCCGCGGCGGCCTCGACAACATCACCACCATCATCGTCAAGATCGAATCGCTCGACTGACCCCTGCCGCCTCAATGTGAAACGTTCGGCCATGGCACCCCGTAGGGACCTGCCATGATAGCCTCCCTCTCCATCGCCCTCGGCACCCTCCGGGCGAACCCCCTCCGGACCGCGCTCTCCACCCTCGGCATCGTCATCGGTGCGGCCGCTCTCGTGGCCGTGCTGACCCTCGGCGATGGCATGGAACGGTTCGGACGCCAGCAACTGGCCACGACGACAGACCTGCAGTCCGTGGTGCTGGAACCGCGCACCGTGGAGATCATCGACAATCAGGCGTATCCCCTCGAGGACTACCTGGTACTGACGCCGGCGGAGGCCAAGGCGATCATGGCCTCGATACCGCACGTCTCCGCAGGGGTGCTCACGCTCACCGGCTCGGCGACCGTCGAGCTTCCCGATCGGGTGCTCGATACCGTCCAGATCGTGGCGACGCTGCCCACGCAATCGGCGATGTTCAGGCAGGGCTTCGCCGCCGGACGGTACTTCACGGCGGACGAGGCGGCTGCCGAAGCCCCTGTGGTGGTGATCTCCTCCGGGCTGGGTGCCTCGCTCGGCGGTGGTGATGCCGGCGCGGCGCTGGGACGGCGGGTCACCATCCGCGGGCAGGAGTTTGAGGTGGTGGGCGTCCTTCCCTATGGCGGCCCGGAGCGCGTGCCGCTGGTCTTTGCGCCCATCGAACTTGCACCGGTCCTCCTCGCTCCCACGCCCAGACCGCGGGCCCCGACCCTCGTACTGCAGGCGGAACGGATCGAAGATGTCCGCGCGGTCCAGGCCGGGGTCGAGGCGTGGTTGACCGCGCGGTACGGAACTGACTGGTCGCGCAAGGCGCGGGTGCACAGCAATGTGCAGCGCGTGGACCAGAGCGCGCGCGCCATCCTGGTCTTCAAGCTCTTTCTGGGCGCCATTACGGGAATCGCCCTGCTGGTGGGCGGCATCGGCATCATGAATGTGCTGCTCGCGTCGGTCACCGAGCGGACCAGGGAAATCGGCGTGCGAAAGGCCATCGGGGCGCGGCGCCGCGATCTCCTCGCGCAGTTTCTGCTCGAGTCGGTCACGATCGCTGGGCTGGGTGCGGTACTCGGGACGTTGCTTGGCTTCGGTGGGGCGTTCGGGGTGACAGCGTTGATGCGCCAGCGCCTCGACGCGCCGGTCTATGCGGCGTTCAGCTGGGGAACGCTTGCCGTGTCCGCCGGTGCGGCGATCCTGGTCGGGGTGGTGTTTGGAATCTACCCGGCGCTCCGCGCCGCGCGGCTCTCACCGATTCAGGCGATTCGGCACGAGTAGTGGTGCACCGTCATCAAGTCGTCGGCTGACTTCCTCGGCGGGCAGGACAATCAGACCCATCAATCCCTCAAGCCTGGCAGACGCGCGCCCCTCCGTGAACACCCGGAGCCGGCGTGCGCTCTCGTATAGCGCGTCGGCGACGCGTGGAAGGCCGAGTTGTCCGGCACGCCCGGCATTGGTCAGGCGCTCCACGCCGCCCGTCCGGGTGCGGAGGGGCAGGTCCACGGCGAGCATCGAGGCGCGGGCGGGATAATCGAGGAGGAGCAGCCCGGGGGCGAGCCCTGCCTCGACGGCGATCGCGTCTTCCACACGCTCAAGCAGATCGGGGTCATCGGAAAGCCAGGGCTGCGCCTCGTCGGGGACGTCGCTGGCCGGGAGATCGAGCGCACGCTTGAACAGCCTGCGTTCCTGAACGCCGGCACCGAGGCCGGTGGGGTCGTTCGCCAGCAACGCGGTCATCAGGCCGCCATCCGTCGCTTCCGCGATCTCCTCCGGCGTCAGGACGCCGTCCGAGACCGCCCGGCGCACTGCCCGCTTGAACATGCAGGTGGCGCTTCGCACGGCGTGGTGCCAGTACACATTGCGGTACATCTGGTACTTGGCGAAGAGCAGCGATTCGAGTGCGCTGATGCCCTTTTCGTGCACACCGATTTCCCAATGGCCCGCTTCGCTCTCCACCAGCGTCAGCGAGGCAAGGAGCCGGTCGACGTCCACCGCCCCGTAGGGGACGCCGCACATCCGCGCGTCGCGGCTCAGATACTCGATCTTGTCGAGGTCCAGCGAGCCGCTGATCAATCCGCCCAATGGGCTCGTGCTCTTCCCCTGTACCAGGTCCCCGATCCGTCCCGCCAGCTCCGAGCCGCCCACCGACGTGAGGACCTCCCCCAGTTCACCCCGGGTGAGCTTGGCCACACCGAGCGACTCGTGATGGAGGAAGCCGGCCTCTTCGAGGCTATGGGAGAAGGGATAGTGCCCGATGTCGTGGAGGAGCGCGGCCAGGCGGGCGGCGAGCCGGTCCTCCTCGCTGGCGGGATCGAGCTCCCCACGCTCCGCCAGGGCCGTCAGCGCGGACTTGGTGAGATGGTAGGCGCCAAGCGCATGCTCGAAGCGCGAATGGGTGGCGCCGGGATAGACCAGGAAGGCGTGGCCAAGCTGGCGAACGTACCGGAGTCGCTGGACAGCGGGCGTGTCGAGCACGCGAAGCGCCGCACCGTCCAGTCGGATGTTGTCCCAGAGCGGGTCGCGGACGACCTCGAACCGGTCAGGCAGTGGCCGGCCCCGCTGCCGCGACATCGGCGTCTACCCCGGCGGCAAACGTCGCGAAGTTGTCGGCGAACATCCGCGCCAGCTTGGCGGCCTGTGCATCATAGGCGGCCGGATCGGGCCACGTTCCGCGGGGGTCGAGAAGGCCGGCGGGAACCTCTGGCACGGCCGTGGGCACGTCGAAGCCGAAGACCGGATCCTTCCGGAAGGTGGCGTTGTCGAGTTCGCCGGCCAGGGCCGCGCTGACCATCCGCCTGGTGTGCGCAAGCTTCATCCGGGAGCCGGTGCCGTACGCACCACCGGTCCAGCCGGTGTTCACCAGCCACACGGTGGCGCCATGCGCCGCAAGCTTCTCGCCCAGCATCTTGGCGTAGACCCCCGGATGCCTTGGCAGGAACGGTGCGCCGAAACAGGCCGAGAAGGTGGCGGTCGGTTCCGTCACGCCTCGCTCGGTGCCGGCGACTTTGGCCGTGTAGCCCGACAGGAAGTGATACATCGCCTGCCGCGGGGTGAGCCGCGCGATCGGTGGCAACACGCCGAAGGCGTCGGCGGTCAGGAAGATGACGGTCTTCGGGTGTCCGCCCTGGCCGCCCGGCTCGTGATTCGGAATGAAGTGGATCGGGTAGCTCGCGCGGGTGTTCTCGGTGATGGTGTCCTCGTCGAACATCGGCGAGCGGTCGTCGAGGTCGAGCACCACGTTCTCGAGCACCGTCCCGAACATCTGAGTGGCGGCGTGAATCTCCGGCTCGCCCGAGGCGCTCAGCCGGATGACCTTGGCGTAACAGCCACCCTCGAAGTTGAAGACGCCGCGGTCGCTCCAGCCGTGCTCGTCGTCGCCAATGAGCCGGCGGGTTGGATCGGCGGAGAGTGTGGTCTTCCCGGTGCCGGACAGCCCGAAGAACACGGCCGCATCGTCCGCGGGGCCGATGTTGGCGGAGCAGTGCATCGGGAAGACGTTGCGCTCGGGAAGGAGCCAGTTGAGCACGGTGAAGATCGACTTCTTCAGTTCACCGGCGTACCGGGTGCCGCCGATGAGTACGGTGCGTTTCGTGAAGTTGAGCGCGATGAAGGTGCCGGTGGCGGTGCCGTGGCGGGCCGGATCGGCCTGGAACTCCGGTGCGTGCAGCACTCGGAACGCCGGGAGGAACGTCGCCAGCTCGGCCGCGGTGGGCCGGATGAACATGTTCCGGACGAAGAGCATCTGCCAGGCATTGGGACCCAGGAAGCGAACGGGAAGCCTGTAGGTCGGGTCTGCGCCGGCGAAGAGGTCCTGCTGAAAGAGATCCTGCTCCGCGAGGTGGGCCTCGACGTCAGCCTGGAGCGCCTCGAAATGCGCGGGGGACATCCTGGCGTTCTTGTCCCACCACACGCCGCCGGCGGTCGTGCTGTCTTCCACGACAAACTTGTCCTTCGGCGAGCGTCCGGTGTGGGGGACCGTGACGGCCGTGAACGCCCCGCGATCCGTCAGGTGGCCTTCACCTCTCCGGATGGCGTACTCGACGAGCTTCGCCGGGCCGAGGTTGGCGAGGATGCGTGTGTCGCGGGCGGCGGTGGTGGTCATGGGCGATCCGGGCGCGCGGGGCGCCCCTCCGTAGAAAGTGAAATCAGGGCGCGACGGATGCCGCGACGTTGCGCGTTCGGGCATGACGGACCCGCTCCTGCGCATCGACGGCGGCGATCACGGCCAGGTTGACGATGGCGTCCACGTCGGAACCGCGCTGCAGGACATGCACCGGGGCGGCCATGCCAACGAGGATCGGGCCAATGGCCTGGGCGCCACCGACGGTGCTCAACATCTTGAAGGCGATATTCGCCCCACTCAACTCCGGGAAGATCAGGACATTCGCGGGTCCACCGAGTCGGCTGTCCGGGTAGTAGCGGTTCCGGATGGACTCGAGGAGCGCGGTGTCGGCCTGCATTTCCCCATCGACGGCCAGGTTCGGATACTCGGCGTGAAGCATGGCCACGGCCTCCCAGACCTTGCGGGAGGAGGGGTGCTTCACGGATCCGAAGTTCGAAAACGACAGCATCGCGATGCGCGGCTCGATGCCGAGGTTCCGCACGAACGTCCCGGCCGCGAGGGCGATCTGCTTCAGGCGCTGGCTGTCGGGGTCGATGTTGACGGTGCAATCAGCGAGGAAGATCGTCTCGCTCTGGAAGACCATCATGTAGATCCCCGCGACGGCTTTCCCCGCCTCGGCGCCGATGACCCGCATGGCCGGTTTGATCGCGTCCGGATAGTGCTGATTCTCTCCGACGACCAGCGCGTCCGCGTCCCCGGCCGCCACCATGCCGGCACCGAAGTAGGCCGGCAACCGCATCCGGCGAAGCGCCTCGGCCTCGGTGATGCCCCGGCGGCGCCGGCGCGCCCAGAGCCGCTTGGCATAGCCGGCTCGGTTCGGCGAGGTGTTGGGGTCCGCAATCGTCATCCCGTCCAGCGTCATGCCGAGGGCGGCCGCGCTGGCGGCAATTTCATCGGCGTCGCCAATGAGGATCGGAGTGGCGGACCCTTCGTCCCGGACGATGCGGGCTGCCCGAAGGACGCGCGGGTCTTCGGCGTCGGTCATCGCCACGCGCTGGACATCCATCGAGGCCCGGTTGCTGAGGCCGCGCATCACGGCCCGCCCACGGCTTTGGCGGCTTTCGAGCTTGGTGCGGTACTCATCGAGGTCAATCGGCTTGGCGGCGACGCCGCTCGAGATCGCGGCCCAGGCGACGGCGGGTGCCACCCAGAGCAGCACGCGCGGGTCGAAGGGTTTCGGGATGAGGTAGTCGCGGCCAAAATGAATCTGATCAACGCCGTAAGCGCGCAGCACAACCTCGGGGACGTCCTCCCGCGCCAGCGCTGCGAGCGCCCGCGTGGCCGCCATCTTCATCTCCTCATTGATCGCGCGGGCCCGGACGTCGAGCGCCCCACGGAAGATGAAGGGGAAGCCGAGGACGTTGTTCACCTGGTTGGGATAGTCGGTGCGGCCGGTGGCGATGATGGCGTCGGGCCGCACCGCACGCACCTCTTCCGGCAGGATTTCCGGGTCCGGATTCGCGAGCGCGAAGACGAGCGGGTCGCGGGCCATCGTGGCCACTTCCTCGGCGGGCATCAGCCGGGCGCCACTCAATCCGACAAAGACGTCGGCGCCTGCCATCGCTTCCGCGCGCGTGCGGAACGCTGTGTCATGCGCAAATCGCTGTTTGTAGGGATCAAGGCCCTCACGGCCGGAATGGATGACACCAGACTTGTCCACGAGGGTGATGTTCTCCCGGCGTACGCCGAGGCGGACGTAATGCTCCGCGGTCGCGATCGCGGCCGCCCCCGCCCCCAGGAATACGCAGCGGACCTCGTCGAGCTTCTTCTCGACGATTTCCAGCCCGTTCAGCAGTGCCGCCCCGCTGATGATCGCGGTGCCGTGCTGGTCGTCGTGGAACACCGGGATAGAGAGCGTTTCGCGGAGCACTTCCTCGATATGGAAGCAGTCAGGGCCCTTGATGTCCTCCAGATTGATCCCGCCGACCGTTGGCTCGAGGGCCTGGCAGAACCGGATCACATCCTCTGGATCCTTGGCGTTGATTTCGAGATCGAAGACGTCGATGTCCGCGAACGTCTTGAACAGGACGCCCTTGCCTTCCATCACCGGCTTTCCGGCGAGGGGGCCGATGTCGCCGAGGCCAAGCACGGCGGTGCCGTTGGAGACCACCGCCACCAGGTTGCCGCGGGCAGTGTAGCGATATGCCTCCTCCGGCTTCTCGGCGATGGCCAGGCAGGGGACGGCCACGCCCGGTGTGTAGGCGAGGGAGAGGTCGCGCTGGTTCTCGGTCGGTTTGGTGGGGACGACCTGGATCTTGCCGGGACGGCCCTCCTCGTGATAGCGGAGGGCGTCCTGCTTCCGGTCACTCATCGTATCGGTACCATGTTGGAGGGCCAGTGCGACAGGAGCTGCGCGGTGTTGACGTCGCGCACGCTGAACGTCTCTGCTTCCGGTAGGCCGTACATGATGTCGCGGATGTCACTGGTGTGCTGGAACAGACCGAGTGAGTGCCCCAACTCGTGCCGGGCCGTGATGCGGAAACACTCTTCAAGCCCGGCGGGGTCGTACCGCGGTGTGATGTACATCCGTACGGGGAGCTGTAGCTCGTATCGTGTGGACACCGTATCGATGTCCGTCGCGCCCTCGCAGCCGGGAAAGAGCGTGTTGAGCCGCCCAACCGTCGCGATAACCTTCGGCGGTGGGGTCGTGACCCGCACCACGACGTCGGCGCTCGAGGAGTCGGACACCAGGACCGCGTCATATTCCCCGTAGAGGAAGACAGACTTCCACGCGGAGATGGCCTCCTGCATCCGCGCCGGCATGTCGAGGGAATCCTCCACCCAGATCCTGACCGGCAGGGTACTGGCGGGCCAGTGGAAGCTCAGGGTGTCGTTCTGGACGAAGAGACGCCACTCATAGCTGGGCGCCCGGCTCGGGGCGGTGGCCTCGGAGCAGGAGAGCGCCGCGAGAGCGACGAGCGAGAACGGTACGATGCGTCGTGCGGTCATGGAACCCAACCTGCGCCAATGGCGATCCCGAGCCGCGAGACCTGTTGTGAACCGGAGAACCCGGCGGACTCGAGAGCGGGCGTTGTGAAGAGATGGAAGTCGTAGCGAACACCGATGAGTCCGGTCCAGCGCTCCGACAGTGGCTGACGCCAGTCGAGTCCCGCGCCGAAGAGAGCGGCGAGCGGAACCCCATCGCTGAAGACCCCGGTGTCCTCCGAGGGCATGTACTGCAGGATGCCGAGACTGAGCCGCCAGGCGAGCCGCGAGAACATCGGTCCGGAAAGCGCCGCCGCCGCCGTGAGTACCCCCAGCGACCCGAATTCGGTGGACGCCTCGCCACTCTCGCTCAGGTCGGCGCTGCTGCTTCCGTAGCTGAGATCAAGGCTGGCGCGGAGCTTCGTGGCAACAGGGAGGGAGGCGGAGAGGAAGAAGGTCGGCGCGAGCGCCGGTTTGAGCTCGATATCCTGGATAATCTGGTCGTTCACGAGGCTGGAACTGCCGGTGACGCCGATCAGGGCCGAAATCTGGACTTGGGCCGCCGCGGGCACCGCGGTGGCCAGTGCCAGACCCACCGCCCAGGGGAGTACATTTTTCAGTTGCATCCTCTAAAAATGGCCCCCCAGACGGGGCTGAGTCAACGAACCGGCTTTCGGCCCCCCCGCCCATAGGTGCGAAGCCGGCGCAGCATCCGGCGGTCATTGGTGACCATATCGTCTCCCTTGGGGGTCTCGAGGACCTTGATCACGTGCCGGAAGCGCTCGTCCCTCATGATTCGACGGAAGGGTTCGGCGCCCAGCGACCCCTCCGCGATCAGCTCGTGGCGGTCCCGGTGGGAGTCGAAGGGGGTCTTGGAATCGTTCAGGTGGAAGCACCGAAGGTGTTCCAGCCCGATCACCTGGTCCCACTCGGCCCAGACGGCGTCATATGCGCCCACGATATCGTACCCGGCGGAGTACATGTGGCAGGTGTCGGCGCAGAATCCGATCCGGTGGCGGAGATCGTCGGGAATCAGGCTCCGAAGCTCGGCCAGCTCCTCGAACCGGCTGCCCAGCGAGGTGCCGGTGCCCGCCGTGGTCTCGAGGAGGACCATGACCTCGCCGGGGGCGGTCCGGAGCGCCTCGGCGCAGGCCTGTGCATTACGTTGCAGTCCGGCCTCCCGATCGTCGATATAGTTGCCCGGGTGCGACACCACCCCGTCGAGGCCAAGCTGGTGGGACCGGGTCAGTTCAGCCACGAAAGAGGCGATGGAGCGCGCGCTTAGGGCGGGGTCGGGGGAAGCGAGGTTGATCAGGTACGAATCGTGCGCCACAACTCCATTCATACCACTCGCTTCGTACGCCTCCCTGAACGCGGTGACGGTGGCCTCTTCAAGCACCGGTTCCCGCCACTGGTTGGGCGTCTTTGTGAAGAGCTGAATGGCCGTGGCACCGATGTCCACGCCCCGGGCGGGTGCCGTCTGCACCCCGCCCTGGGTGGATACGTGGGCGCCAAGGCGTTCGTCTGTCTTGGCGGGTTTCTTCTTCGGGGTACCTGGACGGGATGGTTTCATGGATCTGCTGACTCTCCGTGACTGAACGCGCTCCGGGGGGCGCCCTCGCCCACCCACGAGTCCTGCTCCTTGGCGACCCGACGCTCCGGCCCGATGGCCTGGAGCGCGCGCTGGTGCGCGGTGGCTTCCAGGTGCTCGAGTCGGATCATCTCCCCGAGGACCCTCCCCCGGGGATGCTCCCTGATATTGCCCTGTTGACCGTCCCCGACGCGGGTTCCTCACTCGCGGCGGAGCTTGCACATCTCAGCCTCGGCGTCTGGGCGGAGATTCCGGTCTTCGCTCTCCTCACCTCGAACGAGCCCGATGGCGTCCAGGCGGCGCTCCGTCTCGGTGCGGCGGAGGCGATGTCCGCACCGGTGAACCTTGGTGAACTGTGCGCGCGGGTCGAGGCACGGCTCCGGGGACGCGCCAGCCTGGAATCGCACCGTCGCGAGCGGCGCGTCAGCGGCCTGATGTTCGACATTTTCACCGAAGTCTCGACCGCCATCCGACCCGACGAGATCGTGCAGACCCTGGTGCGGCGAGTCGGCTCCGCCCTGGAGCTGGCGCACTGCTCCTTCCTGCTGACACCCGCGGGGGAGCCCACCGGCCGCGTCGTCGCGGTGCATGAGAGCCCGACCCTCCGCGACCTCACCGTCGACCTCTCCCGGTATCCCGAGGTACGGGAGGCGGTGCGCACCGAGCAGCCGGTTTTCGTGCCCGACGTCCACACCCACCCCCTCTTTGCCGAGGCGCGGGCACACTGGGAGGAGCACCGGGTGCGGGTCCAGATTCGGAGCGTGCTGGCCATCCCGGTGACGCTGCAGGGCCACGTCGCCGGCGTGTTCCTCCTCCGGACCAGGCGCTCCGATGCCCCCCTCACCCCGGAACAGGTGGCCTTCGCCGAGACGATTACCACCGCTGCCGCGCGCGTCCTCGAGACCGAGGAACGGCGGTCCACCATCTACCGACGCCTCGCGGGAGTCTCGGCGCACGATCCCCTGACCGGGTGCGGCACCCTCGACGCCCTCGACCGACGAATCAGGGAGGAGTTCGAGCGGGCCCGCCGTTATGCGCTCAGCTTCAGCCTGATCCTGCTTGACGTCGATCAGTTGCAGGCGCTGAATGAACGGCTCGGGATGGAGGGGGGGGACCGCGTGTTGGCCGAACTCGGTCGCCTCTTGCAAAGCCAGCTCCGGGCGCCCGATTTCGTGTCACGCTACGGGGGCGACGAGTTCGCCCTGATCCTGCCGGAGACGGACCTGGAGGGAGCTCGTCGTTCGGTCTGGCGGGTGCGGGAGCAGATCCTCTCGTCGCCCTTTGCGGAACTTCCACCCGAGGACCGCCCCCGGCTCAGCGCCGGAATCGTCACCTTTCCCCATCCCTCCGCCGTGCAGACCGAAGACCTCTTTGCCCTCGTGGAAGCCGCACTGCTGCGAGGCAAGGCACAGACCGACGAGCGGATTGGAACGGCCGACTCCGTCGCGTCCTGACGCTCGCTATTTCCGCCGCCGCAGCCAGTCCGACGGGTCGAGCGCGATGGAGTTCTCGCCGCGGATCTCGAAGTGCAGATGCGGTCCCTGCTCGGAGTTTGCCCCGCCGACCGTCCCGATCACCTGTCCCTTCGCAATGTCCTGCCCGACGGCCACGTTCGCGTCCTGCAGCTGCATATACAGCGACCGATAGCCGTTGCCGTGCTGGACGACGACGGTCAGGCCGTACGTACCGAGACGCTGGACCAGCTCGACCCGACCGTTCTCCACCGCCTTGACCGGCGTGCCCGTGGGGGCGCCGATCCCGATCCCATTCCAGCGAACAACCCCGCCGCTCGGAAGGGTGGTGCGCCCGAAATTGTAGACCACCCGCCCGTTCACCGGCCAATCGAGCTTGCCGATATCCGCGGTTGTCAGGCCGCCAGGAATTGGCGCCCCACCGGACGCGGCGGCGTTGCGGGCGGCACGCTCGAGGGCGGCGAGCAGCTCGTTCAGCCTCGCCTCGTCCCGTTCCAGGGCGCTCAGCCGTTGCTCCGTGGCCTGACCGGAGCGCTGCAGCTGCGAGAGCCGGCGGGCCCGCGCCGTCGCCAGGTCGGCGTAGCGCTTGAGCTCCCGCTCCCGGTCCTCCCGCGTGCTCCCGAGCGTCGTGCGGATGCCGAGAAGGTCGTTCCGCTGCCGCCGGACCCGTGCATTCAGGGCCTCGACGTCATGCACCAGCGCCTGGTCCTGTCGGCTGGTGAGGTAGAGGTACTTGTATCGTGCCAGCAGGTCGCCGAAGGACTCCGCCGCCAGCAGTGCCTGGAAGGTGTACATCTGGCCGCGCTTGTAGATGTCGATGAGCCGACGCTCCAGGACGGCCCGCTTCTCCTCGAGATTGTCCTCCGCCAGCGCGAGCTCGCCGCTGACCCGCCCGAGCTCGTTGTTGAGCCCTGCAAGCTGCGATTCGATTTCGTTGACGATGCGGTTGGTGGTCTCGCGCTGGCGCTCGATGTTGCGGAGGTCGGCGTTGACGTCGCGGACCTGGCCCTGCAGGCGGGTCTGCTGCGCTTCGAGGCGCTGCCGTTCCTGTCGGATGGAATCGAGCCGCTGACGGCTGCGCTCGAGTTCGCTGGTGGGCCGTCCCTGTGCCGCCAGCGGTGTCACTGCGAGCAAGGTCAGGAAGGAGAGGAGGGCGAGTAACAACAGGCTTCCCCGCTTCCCCGCCTCCCCGCCGCTCGCCCTAGACATTTCTCAAATGTCTCCCGACGCTCACGAGGCTCCCGCCCAGTCCAATCGCCACGCCGAAGAGGACGCCGAGCAGAAGGTGCTTGGGCTCGAAGAACAGCAGAGTGTGGAGCGCGGTGGTGCTGTTGCGGCGGAAGAGCTCGAAGGCTGCGCGGCTGAGGAGCACCGCGAGGACGCCGCCCAGTAGTCCCTTCAGCGCACCATCCAGGAGGAAGGGGCCGCGGATGAAGGCGTCGGTCGCGCCGACGAGGCGCATGATGGCAATCTCATGCGCCCGCTGCAGGACCGTCATCCGGATCGTGACGCCGATGATCACCACCGCCACCGCGGCGAACGCGAGGCCGATGACCAGCCCGACGAAGCCCGCGAGGTTACGGAGCCGGTCCAGCCGTTCGATCCACTCGCGCCCGAATCGCACGTCGTCCACGAACGAAAAGCCCTCGATCCGCTTGGCCACGCTGGTCGCGTGCACCGCGTCGCGAAACTCTTCCTTCAGGGACACCTGCAGCGAGGCGGGGAGCGGATTCACCTGCAGGTCGCGGTAGGCGTCCTTGAATTCGACCAGCTCCTGTTGCGCCCGCTGCATCGCCTGGTCCTCGTCGACGTAGACGACGGAGGCCACTTCCGGGAAGGAGGCGATGTCCTGCGAGGCGAGGGTGATCGTCTCCGGTGGTGTGCCCCGGAGGAGGAAGGCCTCGATTTCCACCCGGCTGCTGATGGCGCGCAGGGCTTCCTGCATGTTGACGGCGACCAGTCCGAAGAGCCCCACCGTAAACAGGGAAAAGGCGATCGTGGTGATCGAGAGCGCCGAAAGCAGTGGCGCCCGACGGAACGACCGCAGCGTTTCCCGCGTGAGGAGGCTCACGAGATCCCCTCGGAGGCGATGCGCTCTTCCGCGCTGTCGAAGACGAGGGAGCCTTCCCGCAGCTCGAGCACGCGATACTCGGTCTGCCGCACGAGGGCGAGATCGTGACTGGCCATGACGACGCAGGTTCCGCCGGTATTGATGTCGCGGAGCAACTGGAAGACGCCGCGGGAGGAGCGCTCGTCGAGATTACCGGTGGGTTCGTCGGCCAGGAGGATCGGCGGGTCGTTGACCAGCGCCCGCGCGATCGCGATGCGCTGCTGCTCACCGCCCGACAGTTCGGTAGGATAGGCACGCCCGCGAGACGCCAGCCCTACCTGCGTCAGGACGCGGTGGACGCGAGTCGGGATCGTGTCGGCCCGTGCACCAGTGACCTCCAGCGCAAAAGCGACATTTTCTTCCGCCGTCCGGTCCTGCAGCAGCCGGAAGTCCTGGAAGACGATGCCGAGGCGGCGCCGCAGCTTGGGCACCTCGCGCCCCGAGAGATCGGCGATGTTGAACCCTGAGACGCGGAGTTCCCCATGGGTCGGTCGCTGGTCGGCGGAGATGAGCTTGAGGATGGTGGACTTCCCGGCGCCGGAGTGGCCGGTCAGAAAGACAAACTCCCCCTTCGCAATGCGGAAGGAGAGGTCCTTTACGGCCATTCCGCCTCGCGGATAGGCCATCGATACCTGCGTAAATCGAATCACGACTGGAAGATAACTACCTCCCTAGGGCCTGCTCCAGATCGTTGATGATATCCGCGGCATCCTCGATGCCGCAGCTCAATCGGAGGAAGCCGTCGGGGATGCCGATCCGGGCGCGCTCCTCTGGGGAGAGCCCTTTGTGCGAGGTGAGGCGCGGTTCTGAAATCAGGCTCTCGACTCCCGCCAGGCTGGGGGCGTGGGCAATCAGCTTCAACTTCTTCAGGAACTGCTCCGTGGCGCGGTTGCCACCCTTGAGTTCGAGCCCCACCATGCCGCCAAACCCCTGCAGCATCTCGCTTGCGTAGGCGTGGTCCGGGTGCGCTGGCAGTCCAGGGTAATGGACCGCGGCAAACTCCGGCTGGCTGGCCGCCCACTCCGCCACCGCCATCCCGTTGGCATTGTGTCGTTCCATGCGGACGGCCAGCGTCCGGAGCCCGCGATCCACCAGCCAGGCGGCGTGCGGGTCGATCGATTGGCCCCAGATCCGCATCAGTCGCGTGACTTCTTCGATGAACGAGGGCGACCCTGCCACTGCCCCTGCGATCACGTCGCTGTGCCCGTTCAGGTATTTCGTGGCGCTGCTGATGACGACATCGGCCCCGTGGTCGATGGGTCGCAGGTTGATGGGACTCGCGAAGGTGGCATCGACCAGCAGGGCCAGCCCGAACTCCTTGGTGACCTGGGCGATGGGCGCCAGGTCGATGAGGCGCAGCGTCGGATTGGTCGGTGTCTCGACGAAGATGGCGCGCGTGGCCTTGCGCACCGACTTCCGCCAGAGGCGATGCTGGGTCGGATCGACGTAGGTGACCTCGATGCCGAACCGGCCGAGTTCGTCGTCGAAGAGGCGCCGGGTGCCGCCGTAGATCCATTCGCTCGCGAGGAGGTGGTCACCGGGCCGAAGCACGGCGAGGTGGGCAAGGGCCGTGGCGCCCATCCCGCTGGACAGGAACACCGCCGCTTCGGCCCCCTCGAGCAGCGCGTATTTCCGTGCGAGGTCGACCTGGTTCGGGTTGTTCCCGTACCGGGTGTACAGCACCTCTTCGCTGGAGCCGACCGGATTCACGAACGTCGTGCTCTGGACCACCGGGTTCACCACGGGGGTCCAGTCGGCGCGCCGGTGCGGGATGCCGTGGACGGAGAGCGTCGAGGGGCCGGGGCGGCGGGGCGTCATAGGGGGAGGGGGTGGAAGGTGCCCGCCTCGGCGCGCAGGAGGCGCAGGAGCGAAAGGGTCAGCAAGGCGTCGGCGGCCCGCTCGAGCGTCCAGCCGAGGCTGTCGGCGACGCTCCCGGCGTCGCCAGGCCCCGAACGGAAGACGCAGTGAAAGACACGTTGGAGTTCCGGCGTCACCCGGCCAAGCAACTGTGGCGGCTCGCCCGGGCTGGTCACCACCGCAATGGCGAGCGAGTGGTGGTTGAGGACGTGATCGATGGCTTCAGTATGGTCTTCCCGCGTCCCGAGCAGCATCACGTACCGGTCGGTACCGGGATCGGCGTCGAGCAGGAGCTTGGCGACGATCTCGTCGGCGCAGCTGAAGTCGAGGAGCCCGACCTCCGTGAAGTCGAGCATCGTCGTCGGGGCATCGGAGCCCGCGATTGCTCGCTGGATCCACCCCCGGACGGCCACCCCCGTGGGGCGGGTGACGAGATCCCGATACGGGGTCGAGACCGTCTCCTTGAGGACGCGGCCGAGGGGAATCGTCTGGATCATCGGGCGCCTCCTTCCTGGGCCGGGATGACCACCTGGACCTGTGAACCGGGGAAGAACGGCAAGTTCTCCGCGAGGGGCACGTCGTCGTCCCACTGGGGCACGATCGAGAGCCGGGCCGTGCCGCTGCGGATGGAGATCTTCCCGTCCCACCGACTGAGATAGCGCTTGATCCCGGCGAGGCCCTGGCCCCGGCCCGGATCCCGGAAGCGGCTGACCCCCTGGATGAGCGCCGCCTCCAGTGCGGCGGCATCGCCCCAGCGGTCGCCAAATCGCTTGGCCTGGGTGGCCTCCAGGGAGCGGCGGAAGCCGAGCCCCGCATCGCTGACCGCAATGACGATGACGCGCCGCCCGAGCCGCTTCCGGAAGTTATACAGATGGACCGCCACCCACCCGGACGTGCCGGCATGTTCCACAATATTCTGACATGCCTCCGAAAGCGCCATCGCGAATCCCATCGTGGCCTTTGCCTCGAGCCCGAGCTCATGGCTGAGCATCCGGGCCGCCCGCTCCTGGATCCGGCCCACGACCTGGTGCACGTCCTCCGAGGCTCCCACCGGCGTGATATCGAGCAGGTGGTCGGAATCCTCGCTCGCGGCGACCCGCGGCACCTTGCCGTGAATCTCGAAGAGCTCGGCAGCGTGCCGGAAGAAGCCCGTCTTGGCCCAGTACCGCCGGACCTCGTCGTTGGCCGGGACCGTGAAGAGCGGCTTTTCGCAGTGGGCCTCTCGGAGCGCCTGGGCGGCGGTCAGCATGCCGATCAACCCGTAGGGCGAGGCCCAGGTGGCGGCGCGGGCATCGATGAGCATCCGCTCGTCAGGGGGCCAGGCGCCGAATCCCTGCGCGAAATGGTCGAACGACTTGTCGTCGAAGTAGGCGGGGACTTCCGCGATCCGCGTCACGGTGCCACCAGCTCCCCGCGCAGGTGCCGCACCAGCCCCCCAGCGCCCCGGTAGGCGGCATTGCGGGCCGCGAAGACGTTGGCTTCGCGCACCGCCTCCGGCACCGACACCCCGGCGAGCAGCCGGGCGGCGCACGCTGCCCCGAATACATCGCCGCACCCGGTCGGATCGAGGGTCTCGACCGCTGGTGCACCCACCAGCGCCGTCCGGATCGGCTGCCCGGCAGCCGGCGTGCGCTCCCGATTCCAGCCGTCGAACCCCGGCGCCGCGACGTAGGCCGTGCCACGTGACCCGAGCGTCACCAGCAACAGGGAGACGCCCGCACCGAGTGCTGCGGCGGAGAGTCCCATCGGGTCTGGCGAGAGCTGGTGCATTTCATCCTCGTTGACCTGGATGGCATCGAAACAACCGAACCAGGATGGTGCGTCCGGCAGAGGCTGGAGGGTCCGCACGCCGTCGGGGTGCATTCCGAGAAAGAGGCTATGCAGGTCCGCATAGATGGGGCCTTGGAAGCCCTGCCGCAATGCCTGGGCTGTTCCCAGGCACATTTCAAAACCGGAAATGAAGTTCACGTAGAGCGCGTCGAGATCGGCCACGAGCGGCCCCAACTCCGGCCAGGTCCACCCCGGGACGCCCCCCTCCATCCGCTCGCACCGGCGCTCCGCCGACTGGTAGCGGAGGACGACCCGGTTGTTTGGCGCCGGCACCTCGATGCACCTTGCCGCGGGAGCGAGTCGGGTGAGGGCGCGGAGGAACTCGGCGGCCTGCGGTGCCAGGTCCCGCCCGACGCGAATCAGGGGGACGATTTCCCAGTCGTCATCGAGGGCGGCGTCCATGCCGGACAGCGCGTAGGCGATGCCGCCCCACTCTTCGGTCGGCGGGCCGACGGGATCGCGCCCGTGGATGACGTCCCACACCATCGCCCCGATCACGCCGACCCGCCGCACGGTCACCCAACCCGGGTGTCGAGGAAGGAACGCGCGGCGCCGTAGACGCCGGCGGATCCCGTCAGCGCTCCTGGCACGATGCGGCAAACCTCCACCGCCGGGCGGAAGGCACGTCGCGTCACTTCGCGCCGGAGGGGGGCGAAGAGGCTCTCCCCGGCGAGTGTCACGCCGCCGCAAACCACCACGACTTCGGGGTTGAACACGTTGACCAGGTTGGCGATGGCCGCGCCCAAGATCCGGGCGGTGTCCTGCACCACTTCGCGAGCCAGGCCGTCGCCAGCCTCCGCTGCTTCATACACGACCTGCGCCGTTATGGAGAGCGGGTCCGCTTCCAGCGCCGCCCGGAGCGAACTCTCGGCGCCACGCTCGACTGCCTCGATGGCGCGCCGCGCGATGGCAGGGCCGGATGCGTACGCCTCGAGGCAGCCGTAGTTCCCGCACCCACAGCGGCGACCGTTCATCTCGATGGTCGTATGTCCGATTTCTCCGGCACAATCTGAGGCACCATGATAGAGCTCGCCGTTGAGGATGATCCCCCCGCCGATTCCAGTGCCGATCGTAATACCAACTGCCTGCCGAGTTCCGCGGGCCGCTCCCTGCCAATATTCGCCGAGCACCGCGCAGTTCGCATCGTTGTCCAGCGAGGCGGGGAGCTGCAGCCCATCGGAGACGCGATCCCGGAGGGGAAAATCCGCCCAGCCGAGGTTCGGGGTCAGGATGACAATGCCTTTTTGGGTATCAAGCGGACCGGGAGACCCGATGCCGACACCGGAGACCTTCGCGCCGGGCACTGCCGCGGCGAGCGCCTCCTGGGCACGCCGCCCCAAGGCCAGGATCCGCGAGACGACGCCGTCCGCCCCTTCCTCGGCACGCGTCGGTTCGGTGAACAACCCTTCGAGGCGCGTCCCATCGCTGGCCACGCAGCCCGCCACGAGGTTTGTTCCGCCGACGTCAATGCCAAGGATGTATTCCACGTCAGTGCGCCCCGGTGACAGAAAGCGATGTCACGGCGGTGAGCACCCGCTCCACGCCGATGCCCTGCATGCAGGCGTGATGTCCCATCGGGCAGGTGGCCGGGCCGTGCGGTGAACAGGGACGACACCAGAGCCCCGTCTGCTGAATCACTCGGCTCGAAGAGCCGACCGGCCCAAACCCCTGTGACGGCGTCGTCGGACCGAACACGGCCACGGTCGGCGTGCCGACCCCTGTGGCCAGGTGCAGCGGGGCCGAGTCATTGGTGACGAGCAGCTCCGCCCGGGCGATAATGGCGGCGGACTCACGAAGTGACAGCGCACCGGCGGCGGACTGGGCGCGCCCGCCGCCCGCCGCGGCGACCTCGTCGGCGAGCGCGCTGTCCGCGGCGCTGCCCAGGACCACGATCGGCTTCTCCAGCCGGGAGGCCAGTTCCGCATAGCCGGGCCACCGCTTGGTCCCCCAGATCGAGCCGGGTGCCACGGCCACAAATGGAGCGTTGACGTTCCGTTCCTTGAGCCAGGCATCGGCCGCGGCGCGGTCGGCATCCGTCAGAGCCAGGCTGACGGTCGGTTCAGGCGCTCCAGCGGGGCCTCGACCGCCGAGTGCCAGGATCCGTGCGCTCTCATGGCCGCCACGCGGACGCGAAACCCGCTTGGTGTAGAGGGCGGCGGCGGGGCTGTCCGCGAAACCGATTCGCTCCGGGATGTGCGCGCACACTGCCAGGGCAGCCGACCGCCAGGAGCGGTGCGGGAGGTACGCCCGAGCGTAGCGTGTCTCCGCCAGGCGCTCGGCGAGGCGGCGAAATCCGCCGATACCCCGATCGGCGCCGCGTTTGTCGTAGGGAATGACACGCCGCACCGCCGGGTGCGTCTCGAGCAGCTCGGCGGCGGCGGGCGTGGTGACGACGTCCACCGGCCCGAACTGCGCAGCGAGCCGCGCGAGGAGCGGGGTGGTGAGGACGACGTCGCCGAGGAACGCGGTCTGGATGACGAGCACGGGGCCGTGGCGCATGGGCATCGATGGGTGAGAGGGCTAATCGACCTTCAGCACGGCCAGGAACGCTTCCTGGGGAATCTCCACCGCGCCGATCTGTTTCATCCGCTTCTTTCCTTCCTTCTGCTTCTCCAGCAGCTTCCGCTTCCGGGTGATATCGCCGCCGTAGCACTTGGCGAGCACGTCCTTCCGGAAGGCGCTGATTGACTCGCGCGCGATGATCTTCTGCCCGATGGCGGCCTGGATCGCGACCGCGTAGAGCTGCCTCGGGATGAGCTCCTTCAGCTTCTCGGCCATCTTCCGGCCGAACTCGTAGGCCTTGTCTCGATGGATGATGACGCTGAAGGCATCGATCTGGTCGCCGTTGAGCAGCAGGTCGAGCTTGACGAGTTCCGAGACGCGGAAGTCGGCCATCTCGTAGTCGAGGGACGCGTACCCCCGGCTGATCGACTTGAGGCGGTCGTAGAAGTCGAGCACGATCTCACCAAGCGGGAACTCGAAGTCGAATTCGACCCGCGACGTGTCCAGGTACTCCATGCCGTTGTAGATGCCGCGTCGATCCTGGCCGAGCTTCATGATGGCACCGATGTAGTCGGCCGGCGCCATGATCCGCGCCTTGACGTACGGCTCCTCGATCCGGTCGATGGACGCCGGGTCGGGGAGGTTCGTCGGGTTCGACAGGACCATCATCTCGCCGTCGGTGGTGTACACGTGGTACTCGACCGTCGGCACCGTGGTGATCAGGTCGAGGTTGAACTCCCGCTGGAGGCGTTCCTGCACGATTTCGAGGTGCAGCAGCCCCAGGAACCCGCAGCGGAACCCGAAGCCGAGCGCCGTGGACACCTCGGGCTCGTAGTTCAGGGAGGCGTCGTTCATCCGCAGCCGTTCCAGGGCGTCACGCAGGTTCTCGTATTGGTCGGAGTCCGTCGTATACACTCCCGCGAACACCATCGACTTCACGATCCGGTATCCGGGAAGCAGCTCGGTGGTCGGCATGTCCGCGTCGAGAATGGTGTCGCCCACGCGTGCGTCTCGCACGTCGCGCAGGCTTGCTACGATGTAGCCGACTTCGCCGGCCTCGAGGGCGGGGGCTTCCCGCTGGCCGAGTTGCAGGTACCCGACCTCTTCGACGCGGTACTCGTCCTCCGGGTGGGAGCCGAAGGCGATCGTCATCCCCTTGCGCACCGATCCATCGACGACCCGGATGCTGGGGACGGCGCCCCGATAGCGATCGTAATAGGAGTCGAAGATCAGCGCCCGCAAGGGGGCGTCGTCCCGGCCCCGCGGCGGAGGAACCTTGGCGACAATCTCCTCGAGCAACTCCGGAACTCCCGTCCCCTCCTTGGCGGAGACGCTGAGGATCTCTTCCCGCCGGGCACCGATCAGGTCGATGATCTCCTGCGCCCGCTTTTCGGGCTCCGCGCCGGGCAGGTCGATCTTGTTGAGTACCGGGATGATCTCGAGGCCGGCGTCGAGCGCCAGGAAGAGATTGCTCAGAGTCTGGGCCTGGATCCCCTGGGAGGCGTCCACCACGAGGATGGCGCCCTCGCACGCAGCGAGGGAGCGGGACACCTCGTAAGTGAAGTCCACGTGTCCCGGGGTGTCGATCAGGTTGAGTTCGTACTCGATGCCGTCCCTGGCGTTGTAGGACATCCGGACGGCGTTCAGCTTGATGGTGATGCCCCGTTCCCGCTCGAGGTCCATCGTATCGAGCAGCTGGCTCCGCATCTGCCGCTTTTCGACCGCCCCCGTCGTTTCGATGAGGCGATCGGCCAGGGTGGACTTGCCGTGGTCGATATGCGCCACGATACAGAAATTTCGGATGCGGGCTTGGGACATGGGCGCAAATATAACGGAGCCCGGGTCAGGCGGAGGTGGCCAACTCCTCCAATCGCGCCATGGCCCGCCGAAGGTGCGGAATGACGATGCTGCCGCCCACGATCAGCGCCACGCCGAAGATCTCGAGAAACTCTTCCTGGGTCACCCCCTCCTCGCGGCACCGGACGATGTGGTAGGTGATGCAGTCGTCGCAGCGGAGAACCATGCTGGAGACGAGGCCGAGCATTTCCTTCGTCTTGACCCCGAGGGCGCCCGCCTCGTAGGCCCGTCCGTCGAGCGCGAAGAACCGGTTAATCGTGAGGTTGCCCGCGTTGAGGATCGTCGCGTTCATCTGCTCGCGGAAGGCGCGGAATTCGGCGAGGGAACCAGGGGCGGTTTCGGACATGGGGCTTCCAGGGGTGACAGTTTGGCAGTGAGGCAGGGTGGCCGGGAACAGTTCAGGGGGCCCCGAGGGACCCCCTGAATGGTAACAACTCTTGCGGGGAACAGCAGCCTAGCGGGCCTGTTGCACCTGTTCCAGGGCGCCCGGGTTCCAGGTCGGCTTGGCGTCGGCATTGCCGACCGCCTGACCCATCCAGAACACGAGCTGCACGAGCCGGGCTTCCTTCTCCGCGTTGATCTTGTCGGGCGAGTCGCTCACCTCGTGATAATCGGGGTGATGCCCGCTGGTGAAGTAGAGGATCGGGACACCCGCGCGCGCGAAGTTGTAGTGGTCGGACCGGAACAGCCGCCGCTCCTCGGGCGAGAGGTCGTTCACCGGGGTCATGTTGAGTTTCGGGTTGGCCCTGGCGACCGAATCGAGCATCGGGCCAAGAGTGGAAAAGGTCATCCCGATCGTCTCGACGGTGTCGACCCAGTTCCGGCCGATCATGTCCATGTTGAGGTTGGCCACGAACTGCGTGATGGGCACAGGTGGGATGGCTGGCGAACCAGGCGCTGCCCCACAGTCCCTTCTCCTCTCCGCTGACGTTCACGAAGATGAGCGAGCGCCGGGTGGCCGCCTTCTTCCGGCGTGAACGCCTCCGCCAGCTCCAGGAGACCGACGCTTCCCGAACCGTCGTCGTCGGCCCCGTTGTTGACGCTGTCCGATTGCCCTGGCGTGATGCCGATGTGGTCCAGGTGCGCGGAGAACACCACGTATTCGTGCTTCAGAATGGAATCGGTGCCTTCCAGAATGCCGACGACATTCGGGGCCGAGGCGATTCCGAGCGTGCTGTCCACAATCCGGACCGTCGCGGTCCAGTCGGGTGTCGGAATCGCCGTCATTTCGGTGGCCGCGTTGAGCTGGTCGAAAGTGCCCTGGGCCGGCGGGAACTGCGCCACCGACCGCCGCTTGCGAGAATTCGAGGACAAGCGGAACGCCCCCCGGAGCCTGTGCCTCTTCGGCCCGGCTGACCTTGACGCGCCCGGCCTGTGCCGCGGCCTGGGCAATGACGGTGGTGTCGCGATTGCTCGCCGCGAAGACCCCGGCTGCGCCCGAGGTCATCGCCTTGATGACCATCGCGTTGGCGAACTTTGGCACCTGTTCCCAGTCCACCACCCAGACGATGAACTTGCCCTTGACCAGGCTGTCGGCCGGGAATTTCTCCGGATCCGGCGGGCCGCCGATCACCAGGATCTCGGCCGTCTTCGGCGCACCGTCCGCCTCACCCGCGTGCTGGATCACCGACGTGGTGAAGGGAAGCACGATGAAGTTCTGGAGGTCGGTGCTGCTGAATTCCACGAAGGAGCGATCGGCCTGCAGCTGCCGAAGCACCAGGGGGTAGCGCTGCATGTAGCTGCCGCTGTCACCTCCGGGCCGGAGTCCGAACGACTCGAACTGGGAGGCGACGTAGGCCGCGGCGGTCTCTAGCCCCGGACTCGGCGTGTCGCGCCCCATCATCGAGTCGTCGGCGATGAGGTTGATGCGCTTCCGGACGTCCTTCTCGGTGATCGACGCCGCGGCCTTCTTCACGTCCTTGCTCTGGGCGGCGAGCGGGACGCTCGCCGCCATCAGCAGCAGGCCCGCCAGCGTCAGGCGTTCTGATGCCGCCCTCATGACGCCGGCTTCGGCGGCTGGACGATCTTGGCGTAGCTGTCCGGGTTCCACTGCGGCCGCTGCGGGTTGTTCGCCACCGCCTGGCCGAGGTAGAAGAGCAGCTGCAGGATCCGGGACTCCTTGTCGGCGTCGATCTTGTCCGGCGAGTCGGAGGGCTGGTGGTAGTCCTCGTGCACGCCGTTGAAGAAGAAGAGAATCGGCACGCCGTGCTTCGCGAAATTGTAGTGGTCGGAGCGGCCGTAGAAGTTCTCCTCGGGCCACTTGTCATCGATGGCCGTCATCCCCAGTTCGGGATGCTGCGCGTTGACCGCCTCCAGCGTCTGGCCGAGGTCGGAGTGCTCGCGGCCGATGGCGACGATGGTGTCCGGCCAGTTGCGGCCGATCATGTCGATGTTGATGTCCGCCACCATGTCCTTGATCGGCACCGTCGGGTTCTCGGCGAAGTGCGCGCTGCCCCAGAGCCCCTTCTCCTCGCCGCTCACCGTAATGAAGAGGATGGAGCGCTTGGTGCGGGCGCCCGGCCGGCTGAACGCCTCGGCGAGCTCGATCACGCCGACGGTGCCCGGAGGCGTCGTCGTCCGCGCCGTTGTTGATGCTGTCGGCCTTGCCGGTCGAGATCCCGACGTGGTCCATGTGGCCGGAGTACACCAGGTATTCGTTCTTGAGCGTCGGGTCGGTCCCTTCCAGGATGCCGATCGTGTTGGGCGCGGTGGTCTTGTCGAGGATCGTCTCCTTGAGGTCCAGCATCACCTTGAGGCCGGGATCCACCATCGCGACCATGCCGGTATCCGCGCGGATCTTCGCTACGTCCACGCCGCCTGCCGCCAAGGTCGCCACCAGCGCCGCGTCATTCACGTCGACGATGGGAGCCATGCCATCCTGGCTCCCGAGCCGCACGCCCTTGCGATAGGGGGACTTCATCCGGTTGGCCCAGTTGGCGGAGTCACGATTCGAGAGAATCACGACGCCGAGCGGGTTCATGTCGAGCACGGCCCCGAACATCCGGTTCCAGCCGCCCGCCACCGCGCCCTTGCTGTAGTCCAGCACCAGGAGGACGACCTTCCCGCTGGCATCCATCCCTTCGAGGGCGTCGGGGTTAGGAGTACCGCCGAGCACGACGACGGGACCACCGATCTCCTTCGTCGGCGGTGTGCCAAAGAGGAACCGCGCGTCGGTGCTGAAATCGGCGTGGACGTGCTTGCCGCCGGTCATGAATCCGACATGCGATTCAGCCGGGTTGAACTGGGTCTGGATGATCTCATAACGCTGGAACCAGGTGCCATTCTCACCGCCCGGCTTGAGGCCAAACGACTTGAATTGGTCGGCGACGTATTGCGCCGTCATTTCGAGCCCGGGACTCGGTGTGTCGCGGCCCATCATCGAGTCGTCTGCAATGATGTTGACCCGCTTGGCCACGTCCGCGGCCGTGATGGTCGCAGCCGCCTTCTTCACCGCGGAACTGGGCGGTGGGACGACGGTGGCTGGGGCCTGGGCGGCAAGGGGGGTGGCGGCGAAGAGGGCGAGGGTGAGCAAGTGTCGCATGCGTAGTCTCGGTCGATGAGTGAGTCAGGCAATCGGAAACATGGGACGGCCCGGCAGGCGGTATGCGGCTGCCGGGCCCGGTGTCGCTACGGCCTCAGGGGGATGGGAGTTTCAGGGCTTCCGGCGTTTGAGCTTGGGCTCCCCGGTGGCCTTCGGCGGGGACCTGGGGGGGCTGGGGCTGGTGCGAGGCGTTGAGGGCCGGACTTGTCCCGTGCTCCGGCTCGGGGGCCGCTGCGGCGACGCCTGCTTGGGCCGGCTGGGGGTGGCGGATTTCGGAGTTTGCTTGGGGGTGGCCTTCGGGGTCGGCTGCTGGGTCTCCTTGGGGGCCGCTTTCGCCGGTTCCTGCTTCCGCGCGGGCGCAGGGGCGGCACGCGGCGGCTGCGGTGCCGGAGTCGGCGCCGGAGTCTGAACCGTGTAAAGCGAAAGCACCAGCAGCGGAACCAGCACGAAACCTCCTGGAGGACACCCACGTTGAGACCTGCATAGCCAGCAGACCTCGTGCCACCCATCTTCGGGCTCATAATATCATCCTGCACAAGCAGTTGCACCCCCTCCGCCGCCTTCTCACCAGCCTCGCGCTGTCCCCTCCGGGGTACAACTGGCGTCCGCGTTGACTTCGCGCGTCATTCCCCGGTACGTTGCCGCCCGAATGGCCACCACCCACGGCGCCGCCCGGCTCGATCTGCTCGACCCCTTCGAGGTATCCCGCCTCGGCGGCTTGGAGGTCGTCACGGAGGGGCTGGTCGAGGGGTTCCTGGCCGGGCTCCATCGCTCTCCCCGCCGCGGCTTCTCCGTGGAATTCGCCGAGCACCGGATGTACCAGCCGGGCGACGAACTGCGGTACGTGGACTGGAAGCTCCTGGGACGCAAGGACCGGCTCTACGTCAAGCAGTTCGAGGAGGAGACCAACCTCCGCGCGATGATCGTGCTCGATGCCAGCCGCTCGATGGACTGGTCGGGCGCACCTGGGTCCCGCCTCACCAAGTTCGAATATGCCAGGCGCCTGAGCGCGGCCCTGTCACTGGTCCTCCTCCGGCAGCGGGACGCGACCGGGCTGGTCGCCTTCGACGAGACCGTGCGCCTGACACTGCCGCCGCGCGTGAGCCGCGCCCACTGGATGCGGCTCGCGACCGCGCTCGGCGCACTGCAGCCCGGGCACATGACGGCGGCCGCCCCCGCGTTGCAGGGCGTGGTCGAGCGGCTCCGCCGCCGCGGGCTGGTGGTCTTCATCTCTGATCTTCTGCTCGATCAGGCCTCCGCACTCCACGCCCTCAAGTTTCTGCGGCATCGAGGGCATTCTGTCCTGGTGCTCCACGTCCTGGATCCCGGCGAGCTGGAGCTTGATGGTCCGGCGGAAGTTCGGTTCGAGGATCCGGAGACAGCCGCTGCCGTCGTCCTCCGGCCCCGGGACTGGGCCGAGGTCTACCGGAAGACTGTCAGCGACGCGATCGCGGAGTGGCGCATGAGCTTGCGCAGGGAGGGCATCCGCTATCACGCCATTCGGACCGACCTCCCCTTCGGTCGGGCGCTGCGTGAAGCGCTGGTGCGGCCGGGCGGCATCGCATGATCGGTTTCCTCAATCCGCTCTGGCTCTGGGCGCTGCCCCTCGCGACAGTGCCGCTCATCCTTCACCTGGTGGCACGTCGACAGCCGCCGACCGTTCCGTTTCCGGCGGTCCGATACCTCCAGCAGGTCACCCGCGATCATCGCCGTCGGCTGAAGCTGCAGCACTGGCTGTTGCTCCTCGTCCGAACGCTCCTGATGCTGGCGCTGCTGCTCGCCGCCGCGGGCCCGACCGTTGCCCGCGACGGACTCTCAGGACATGCGCCCGCCGCGATGGTGCTCGTGCTGGACAATTCGCCCAGCAGCGGTGCCGTGACCGACGGCACCGCGATGCTCGACCGCCTCCGGCAGGCGGCCGGCGCCGTCCTCGACAAGGCCACGACGGAGGATGCCCTCTGGCTCGTGACCGCCGACGGGCTCGCTCGACGGGCCCCGGTTGAGGTCCTGCGCACTGCGATCGATTCCCTCACGCCTTCGGAGATTCGTCTCGACCTCGGTGTCGCGATCGCGCAGGCGCGGGATATCCTCGCAGACGAGGTGCGCCCGGCGGAGGTCGTCGTGCTCTCCGACCTGCAGCAGAGCGCACTGTCCGGGGTCGCGATCGACGCACCCGTCGTGGTCGCCGTTCCCGCCATCGTCCCGCCAGCCAACCTGGGTGTCGCTGCGCTTGACCCCGGTCCCCAACCGTGGTCGCCCGGCGACAATCGTGTTCGGGTGCGCCTGCTCGGCGATTCGGGCCGTTCCTCGCCAATGGCAGTCCGGCTCGGCGACCGCACAAGCCGCCCGCAGCTGGCGAGCGTCGGCCCCGTCCTTGAGTCGTCGATCGCGGTCAGCCTCCCGGGCTGGTGGCCTCTCACCGTGGAGCTCGATCCCGATGAGTTCCGGGCGGATGATCGTCGCGCAACCCTGGTGCGCGTGATTCCCGTGGCGAGGGCCCAGTGGGCCCCCGCCAACGCCTACCTCGCGGCAGCGGCGATGACCCTCCGGGAAGGAGGGAGGCTCCAGGACGGCCGCGAGGTCACCCTCGGATGGCTGGGTCCGGGGGCATCGGTGGTGGAACCTCCAGCGGATATCGCGGAGCTGGGGTCGATCAACAGGGCCTTGGAGCGCCGAGGGGTGCCCTGGCGGTACGGCGGCCCTGTGGTCCGAGAAGAGTTGAGTGACAGCGGGAGGCTCCTGCCCCCGGTCAGGGTGACCCGTCGACTTCAGCTCTCCTATACCGGCGGTGCGGCGCGCGGAGTCGAGGCAACGGTCGGCGGCGAGCCGTGGATCGTTCGCGCTGGTGACGTTGTGCTGCTGGGCAGCCGGCTCGACCCGACCTGGACCGGGCTGCCGACGTCCGCGGCCTTTGTGCCACTGATCGATGCGCTTGCCAACCGCCTGGTGCGGGGCGAACAGGAGCTGTTGAACGGAGCTCCGGGCGCTCCTGTCCAGCTCCCCGACGATGTGGACGAGGTCACGCGCGAAGGCAGGACCTGGCGCGTGGAGGGAGGCGCCGCCTGGCGCCCGCCGGCGACTGGTGTCTACCTGCTCCAGTCCGAGTGCCGATACGCTCGGCGCGCTTGCCGTGAACCTCGACCCGCGGGAATCGGAATTGGCCATGGCCTCCCGCGCGCAGATCCAGTCACTCTGGTCTGGGGCGCGGCTGGTGCCACTCGACCGGGTGGCCGAGGCCTCCTTCGCTGCCGGGGCACGCGGGCACCTGCGCACGCCGCTTTTGTGGCTCGCGCTGTTGCTCGGGCTTGTCGAGATGGGGCTCGCCAGCTTCCAGCGGCGGACGGCATGACGCTCTCCCTCCTCCTCGACACCCTCGATCGCACGCCCACGGCCCTCGAGCTTGCGAGCCGCCTGCCCAGCCGTGGCGGGCGACTCGCCCTCGGTGGGCTGCCGGGCTCCAGCGGCGCGACGCTCGTGGCGTGGCTGGCGCGTCGATTCCCCGACCGGCTCTTCGCCGTGATGGCCACGACGCCCGCGGAAGCGGAACGCTGGCTGAGCGACCTCCAGCGATTGACCGACGCCCCCACCGCCCTCTATCCCCAACGGGAAGGGCTCGGTGAGGAAGAGCCGCATCACGAGATCGCCGGCGAGCGGGTCGAGACGCTGCAGGCGCTGGTCGAGGGGCGGATCCGAATCCTCGTCACGACCGCGCGTGCCTCGGCGGAACGCACGGGAGTGCCGGCCTGGCTCCGGGCGGCGACGTTGCGGCTCGGCCCGGGGCGGACGGACACACCGGGGCTCACGGCGGTCGTCACGGCACTGGAGTCAATGGGGTATCGCCGCGTTCCCACGGTGACCGAAGTCGCCGAATTCAGCGTGCGCGGCGGCATCGTGGATGTCTACGGATTCGGCATGACGACGCCGGCGCGCTGCGAATGGTGGGGTGACGTCCTCGCTTCGCTTCGCGGGTTCGACCTGACCACCCAGCGTTCGCTCGACGACCTCGACGAGATCACCGTCCTCCCGGTCGGTGGCGCGCCGCGGGGCGCCACGACGGAGGCGAAGGGCACCCCCGCGCGCAGTTCGCTTTTCGAGATGCTCGCCGCCGATACGCTGCTTATCGAGGAGGCGGAGGGGCCCGATGCGGACGAGGTGGACCGCGCCTGGTCGGAGGTGCAGCACCATCTCGACGTCTCCCGCCGGATGGGCGAGGACGTCCCGGGGCGGGAAGAGCTCTACGATTCGCCGGAACGGTGGCGGGAGCGCCGTGCGTCCTTCGCGCGCGTGCTGCTCCGCGGGGATCCCGTTGACCTGCAGATGGGCTTTCTCCCGCCGGAGCGGGTCGACCGGGAGATCCCGCGCCTGCGGGCGCTGCTGGCCGGAGGACAGCCGACGCTTCTCTTGTGCGACAACGAGGGACAGCTGGAGCGCCTGGAAGAGCTGCTGAGCGAGGGACATCGGGGACCCAACGCCACCATGGCGGTCGGGGCGCTCGATGGCGGATTCGTGCTCCCCGCGCTCCGTGTCCTCACCGATCACGAGATCTTCCGCCGCGCCCGCCGGCTCCGGCGGCCCCGCCGCTATCGCCAGGCCGCTCCTACCGCCGCGACCGGTGCGCTCGCCGCAGGCGACTACGTCGTTCACCTCGACCACGGCATCGGGGTCTACCGGGGCATCGACACGATCACGGTCGGTGGCGGACTGCTCGAAGTGGCGGTCGTGGAATACGAGGGCGGCGACCGGCTCAACGTCCCGCTCTATCGACTCGATCAGCTGGAGCGGTACCGCTCCGCCGGGGAGGACGGCGATCGGCCGCCACCGAAACTGCATCGCCTCGGCGGACCGGTCTGGAAGCGGACCCGGGAAAAGACCCGACAGGCCATCCGGCAGATGGCCGCCGAGCTCCTCGACCTCTACGCGCGGCGGACGGTGCAGGCGGGGTACGCCTTCGCGCCCGACACGAAGTGGCAGCGCGAGCTCGAGGCGAGCTTCCTGTACGAGGACACGCCCGACCAGGCCAAGGCGATCGAGGAAGTCCGGCGCGACATGGAGCGCCCCATGCCGATGGACCGGCTGCTGGTGGGCGACGTGGGATACGGGAAGACGGAGGTGGCGGTCCGGGCGGCGTTCAAGGCGGTCCAGGGCGGCAAGCAGGTGGCGGTACTCGTCCCCACCACGATCCTGGCGGAGCAGCATGGCCGGACGTTCACCGAGCGGATGGCGGACTTCCCGGTGAAGGTCGAGGTGCTCTCCCGCTTTCGGAGCGCGAAGGAACAGAAGGCGGCGCTGGCACGACTGGCCTCGGGCGAAACGGACATTGTCATCGGCACCCATCGGCTTCTCTCGCCCGACGTGTCGTTCAAGGACATCGGGTTGCTGGTGGTCGACGAGGAGCACCGCTTCGGCGTCAAGCACAAGGAGCGGATCAAGGCGCTCCGGCTCTCGGTGGACGTGCTGACGATGACCGCCACGCCAATCCCCCGCACGCTGCACCTCTCACTGTCCGGGATGCGCGACCTGACGCTGATCGAGACGCCGCCCCGGGACCGCTCCCCGATCCTGACCTTCGTCGAGCCGTGGGACGACGCCCTCCTCGAGGAGGCGTTTGCGCGGGAGCTCGACCGCGGCGGGCAGGTCTTCATGGTCCACAACCGCATCGAGACGATCGACACCTACGCCGCACGCGTCCGCAAGCTCGCGCCCCGTGCCCGGGTCGGCGTGGCCCACGGCCAGATGCCGGCCGAGAAGCTCGAGGGTGTCATGAAGCAGTTCGTGGCAGGCGAGCTCGACATCCTGGTCTCGACGATGATCGTGGAGTCCGGGCTCGACGTTCCCAACGCGAACACCCTCGTGGTGCACGACGCCCATCGTTTCGGGCTGGCGCAGCTCTATCAGCTTCGGGGACGGGTGGGACGGAGCCATCGTCGCGCGTACTGCTACCTGCTGGCCCCGGACGAGGTGGACCTGCTGGCCGAGGAGCGGCTCAAGGTCCTGGAACACAACAGCGACCTTGGGGCGGGGTACCGCATCGCACTCAAGGACATGGAGTTGCGGGGGGCGGGGAACCTCCTTGGCGCGGAACAGTCGGGCCACGCGCATGCGGTCGGTTTCGACCTGTACATGCGATGGCTCGAGGAGACGGTGCAGGCGCTCCGGGGCAAGGGGGGGATGGAGGATCCCGCACCTCCCGAGGTCGTCCTCGACTCGCCGGCGCGGCTCCCGGACTGCTACGTGGCCGACGACGAGTCCAAGCTCGACATCTACCGCCGACTGGCGCGGGCGGGGTCATCTGGCGACATTCAAGGGCTTGGCGCGGAATTGCGGGAGCGCTTCGGCCCCCTCCCGCCCGAGGCAGAAACGCTGTTGAACCTGAGCCGGTTGCGCGCGGTCGGCGCCCGGCTCGGATTGCAGCACGTGGTCGCCCGGGGCGACGAGGCGCGGGTGACGTTCCGCGCAGGGACAGCCCCGCGCATGGCGGGCCTCGCGGCGGCGCTGGATGATGTGCAGCTCGCCGCCGATGTCCGCCGGACGGTGCCGCTCTCGCTGCGACTGACGCGTCTGGGCGGCGAGGCCTTGTTGCCCGCGCTGGTGCGCGCACTCGAAATGGTACGAGCCTAGCGGCTCGGAATGAACTTTCAAACTGGAGACAACATGCGCAGGATCGTGCTGGCAGCCAGCGTGCTCGTTCTCGCGGGCTGTTCGAACTTTGGCGACCTCTTCTCGGCTCACGCCGATGTAGCCGCCACCGCCGCGGGGCAGACCCTCTCCGCCGAGCAGCTGGCGGAGATGATGGGGAAGGCCAAGGGCGCCCAGATGAACTCTGAGACTGCCGAGTTCATCGCCACGGTGTGGAGCGACTACACGCTCTTCTCACAGGCGGTGGCGCGTGGCAGCCTCAAGACCGACTCCGCGACCGTCGCCAAGGTACTCTGGCCCCAGGTGGCCGAGGCCAAGGGCGCGGTCTGGTACGACACGCTCGCCGCGCGTCGGGAGAAGCATGTCTCCGGGCATCGCCGACAGCCTCTACCTCGCGGATACGGTGCGCGTCCTCCAGCACATCCTGATCGGCGTGCAGGCGACGGCCGCTCCCGAGGAGCGCGCCGCGGCTCGGAAGAAGGCGCAGCTCGCCCTCAGCCAGCTCCAGCAGGGCGCCAATTTCGATCTGCTCGCCTCGCAGCTGTCGGACGATCCGGGCAGCAAGGCGAATGGCGGCTGGCTGCCGCCGGCCAAGCCGGGCGCCTACGTGACCGCGTTCGACTCCGCCGCCTGGCGCCTCAACCCGGGGCAGACCACCGGGCTGGTCGAGACGCCGTTCGGCTACCACATCATCCGTCGGCCGACGATGGAGGATTCCCGCGAGAAGGTGCTGGCCTACCTGACGCAGGAAGCCACCCGGCGCCTCGACAGCATCTACATGGACAGCCTCTCGATCCAGTACGACTCTCGAGATCTCGGGGGACGCACCGGCGCTCATGCGGTCCGGCCTTGCGGACAAGAGCGGGCATGCGGAATTCGAAGAAGACCATTTCCACCTACAAGGGTGGCAAGCTCACGGTCGGCGAGTACCTGCGCTGGCTCAGTGCGTTGCCGCCGCAGTTCGCGTCCCAGGTCGCGCAGGCGAGCGACGAGCAGTTCGAACCAGTTCGCGAAGGCGCTGTCCACGAACCAGCTGCTGCTGGCGCAGGCGGATTCCGCCGGCATCACCCTGCCGCCGGACCAGTGGGCCGCCATGCAGGAGAGTTACCTGGGCGTCATCGACACGCTGAAGTTGAGCATCGGGCTGGGTCCTGACATCACCGACCCTTCCGCCGCTGTCTCCGAGCGTGAGCAGGTGGCGCAGATGCGGGTGGATGACTTCTTCAACCAGGTCTTCGACCAGCGCGCCCGTCTCCGTCCGCTTCCTGGGGCACTCGGCCAGGTGCTGCGGGATCAGGAGGGCGGGAAGTTGAGCCAGGCCGGTATCGCTCGCGCCGTGGAGCTCGCGGCGGCGGCGCAGGCCGCGAACGGCGGGCCGGCTGGCCCTGGTGCCGGTGGTGCCCCGACGCCCGGTGGGCCCCCGCAGGGAGTCCAGCCGGCCTCTGGCCCGCCGCCGGTAGGGGGCCAGCCAGCCCTGATGAACCGGGTCGCGTTCCTCCTTGGCGTGCCTGTTTCTCCTCGCGGCTGCTCCGGCGGCCGCGCAGGGGGAATCGATCGTCGTCGACCGGGTGGTCGCGGTGGTCGGCAACAAGCCGTTGCTGGCATCGCAGCTGGACGAGGCGCTGTTCTCGCAGCTGGCCCAGGGGGCCAAGCTGCCGGAGGGTGATTCCGCTGCCATGCGCGCGCTGCGCGTGGCAGCGCTCGACCAGCTGATCGATCAGGAACTGATGGTGCAGGAGGCGCTGCGGGACACCTCCATCAAGGTCACCGACCAGGAGGTCGCGGCCCGGGTGGACCAGCAGATCAAGCGGGTTCGACAGGGGTTCACCAGCGAGGTGGACTATCGCGCAGAACTGAAGAAGGCCGGATTCGGGAGCCCTGAGGAATATCGGCGGTGGCTCACGGACCAGCAGCGGCGGGTCGCACTCGAAGAGGCGCTCAAGAACTCACTTCGTGAGCGGGACAAGATCAAGGAAGTCTCGCCGACCGAACAGCAGATGCGGGAGTTCTACGAGGAACAGAAGGGCAAGCTCGGCAAGCGTCCGGCCACCATCTCCTTCAAGCAGATCGTGGTGGCGCCGCAGGCCGATTCCGCGGCGAAGGCCAAGGCGCTCGCGCTGGCGGATTCGATCCAGGTGGCGCTGCTGGATGGCGCCGATTTCGCGACGGCAGCCCGACGGTTCTCCCAGGACCCCGGTTCCGCCCAGCAAGGCGGCGACCTCGGCTGGTTGCGGCGCGGCCCGCCGCTGGCTCCGGAGTTTGAGAAGGCGGCGTTCGCGCTCAAACCCGGGGTGATCTCCCGGCCGGTGGAGTCCCCCTTCGGCTATCACATCATCCAGGTGAAGCGCGTGCTGCCGTCTGAAATTGACGTGCGGCACATCCTCATCATGCCGGCCGTCACCGAGGCCGACGCGGCGCGGGCGCGGGAACTCGCGGAGCAGCTGGATCTCGAGGCGCGCAATGGCGCCTCCTTCGACTCGCTCCAGCGCATCCATCACGACCAGGCGGAGGAGCGGGAGGCGAAAGGAGTGCCGTTCGCCCAGTTGCCGGCTGCCTACCAGGCGGCGCTCGCGACGCCGATTCCGGCACCGTGTCCCCGGTCTTCGTGCTGGAGGCTCCGAACAACCGCAGCAAGTTCGTCGTCGCGTATGTCTTCTCGAGGGCGCCGGAGGGCGAGATCTCCTACGACGACGTCCGCGACGGCATTCGCAACATGCTCAGCGAGCAGCTCGCCGAGCAGCGATACATCCAGCAGCTGCGCCGATCGTCGTACGTCGAGGTGCGCGAACTGTGAGGCCGCGGATCGCCGTCACCCTCGGCGATCCACGCGGGATCGGGCCCGAAGTGGTGGCCCGCGCCCTCGAAGCGTCGCTCGACGCGGAGATCACCGTGCTCGGGGCCGACGATCAGGTGGCCGCGGTGCGGGCCGATCATCGAATCATCGTGGGACCGTGGGGCCTGGGATCCGGAGAGCAGCTCTCCGCGACCCCGGGCCCCTCGCGCGTCGTGCAGGCGGGGCGTATCGCCGGGCACGCAATCGAGCGTGCGGCGCGCCTCGCCCTGTCCGGCGAGGTGGATGCCATCGTCACCGGGCCGGTGCACAAGCACGCGCTGCACCAGGCGGGGTTCGCCTGGCCCGGTCACACCGAGTGGCTTGCCGAACTGGCGGGTGGGGTGGAGGTCGCGATGATGCTCGCTTCGGAACGGCTGCGGGTCGTGCTGGTCACCACGCACGTCGCGCTCCGGGATGTGCCATCCCTCGTCACACAGGATCGGGTGGTCCGGGCGGGTCGGGTCACCGAGAAGGCGCTGCGGGAGTGGTTCGGGCTGGCCGCACCGCGCCTCGCCGTCTGTGCCCTGAATCCGCACGCCGGGGAGGGAGGCCTCTTCGGGGACGAGGACGAACGGGTGCTTCGCCCCGCCGCCAGGGCGCTGGGCGCGGCCGGGCCGTTACCGGCGGACACCGTGTTCGTGCGGGCGATGCGGGGGGAGTTCGACGCGGTGCTCGCGCCCTATCATGATGTGGGCATGACCGCCATCAAGGTGGCGTCGTTCGGGCAGGCGGTGAATGTGACGCTGGGGCTGCCATTCCCCCGTACGAGCCCCGATCATGGCACGGCGTTCGACATCGCCGGGATGGGGAAGGCGGATCCATCGAGCATGCGAGCGGCGCTGGAACTGGCGGTGCAACTGGCCGGCGCAGCGAAAGGCCAGGCTGCCTAGTCTACTGATTTCTCTTCTTCCACCTTCTCTTCCACCGTCATCCGCACCTCGTTCACCCGTCTTCCCTCCATCGACGCGATCTCGAATGTCCGGGTCCCCACCACGATACGGTCGCCCACGCGGGGGAGCCGTCCCAGTTCGCCGAAGAGGAATCCACCGAGCGTGGTGTAGTTCCGGTCGTCGAGGTCGGCTTCCCACGTCGCGTTGAAGTCCGAGAGGGTCATGGCGCCCTCGAGGAGTGGAGCGCCACCCGCGGCAGCCATCATCTCTTCGGGCACATCGTGCTCGTCGAAGATCTCGCCGACGATTTCCTCCAGCAGGTCTTCCATCGTCACCAGTCCCGCCGTCCCGCCGTACTCGTCGAGCACGATCGCAAAGTGCGTCTTCAGCCGCTTCATGTCGGTCAGGACATCCTCGACCTCGCGGGTGCCCGGGACGAAGAGGGGGTCCCGCTTGATGCTCCCGACCGTGGCCGTGGAATCGGCACGGAGCGCGCGCAGCACGTCCTTGGCGAGGACCACCCCCACGATCTCGTCGAGACTCGCGATGTACACCGGATACCGCGAGCGCCCCGCCTCGGCGATCACGTCGGCCGCCTCGGTGACCGGCAAGTCCGCCGGGAGTGCAATGATCTGGGTGCGCGGCGTCATCACCTCTTCAGCGGACTTCTCGCTGAACTCGAAGACGCCCTCGAGGAGGCGGGCATCCTCCCGCTCCATGGAGCCGCCGACCTGGCTTTGCTCGACCAGCATCCGGATTTCTTCGGTGGAGTGCAGGCGTTCATGGTCGCCCCGGGGCTTGATCTTGAAGAGCCCCAGCAACCAGTTGGCGGTGCCGTTCAGGACGGAAATCGGGCCGGCCATGAGCCAGCCGAACCCGATGAGGGGGCCGGCCACCCAGCGGCTCACGTCCTCCGGGTAGAGCAGGGCGAGGGACTTCGGCACCAGCTCGCCGAGGACAATGTGCAGGGCGGTGATGATGGCGAAGGCGGTGGCCGCGGACACGGCGTGCGTGGTCCAGACCGCGGCGGTCTCGGGCAGAAACGCGAAGAGGCCGTCGAGCAGCCCCGCCAGGGCGGGCTTCCCGATCCAGCCCAGCCCGAGGGAAGCGAGGGTGATCCCCAGCTGGGTGGCCGAGATGTACCGGTCGAGGGAGCGGACGGCCCGCCGGGCCAGCGCGGCCTTGCGGTCGCCGGCCAGCGCCATCTCGTCGAGGCGGGTGCGGCGCGCGCCGACGAGGGCGAATTCAGCGGCCACGAAGTAGGCGTTGGCGAGGACAAGGAGGACGACGGCGAGCAGGCCGGTGCCGATGGCGGGGGTGGTGGACGGATCCATTCCGGCAAGGTAGCGGCCCCGCCGTTCCCCCGCGAGGTTTTGGCCCCCTGTCCGGGTGGAAACTGGCCATTGCTCCCGCCCGTGGACTCCGCTATATATGCCGCCGTTGGGAGGGGTGGACTGGGGTCTGGTACGCAGTCTCGTATGAAGTGCAGGGGCAAATGGCAGGTACAGAGCAGATTCGCAACATCGCAATCATCGCGCACGTGGACCACGGCAAGACCACGCTGGTGGACCAGATGCTCCGCCAGGCGGGGGCCTTCCGGGCCAACCAGCAGGTGGACGAGCGCGTCATGGACTCCAACCCGCTGGAGCGAGAGCGGGGCATCACCATTCTGGCCAAGAACACGGCGGTGCGCTGGAAGGGCGTCAAGATCAACATCGTGGACACCCCCGGCCACGCCGACTTCGGCGGCGAGGTCGAGCGGATCCTGCGGATGGTGGACGGTGTCCTGATCCTGGTCGATGCCGCCGAGGGGCCGATGCCGCAGACGCGGTTCGTCACCCGGAAGGCGCTGGACCTGGGACTGCTGCCGATCGTGGTCATCAACAAGATCGACCGGCCCGACGCCGAGCCGATGCGGGTGCACGACGAGGTCCTGGGGCTGTTCATCGACCTCGAGGCGAGCCACGAGCAGCTCGACGCCCCGTTCCTCTACACGTCGAGCCGCCACGGCACCGCGACGACGGAGCTGGAGGAGCCGGGCACCGACCTGGCGCCGCTGTTCGACGCGATCCTGGCCCACGTGCCGCCGCCGTCGAGCGACGCCAACGGCCCGTTCCAGATGCTCATCTCCACCCTCGACTTCACCACCTTCCTCGGGCGGATGGGGATCGGGCGGATCGAGCGGGGGACGCTCAAGGTCGGGCGATCAGGTCGCGCTGCTGCCGATCGGCGCTCCCGGCCTGGTGGGGCCGGAGGAGGCGGTGGAGCGGAGCCGGATCACCAAGCTCTACACCTTCGACGGGCTGAACCGGGTCGAGGTGCAGGAGGCGGTGGCGGGCGACATCGTGGTGCTGGCCGGGCTGGAGGGGATCGAAATCGGCCGGACCGTCACCGCGATCGACCAGCTCGACCGGATGGAGGGCATCGCGGTCGAGGAGCCCACCATCTCGGTGGACTTCATCGTCAACAACAGCCCCTTTGCCGGCCGCGAGGGGAAGTTCGTCACCAGCCGTCAGGTCCGGGACCGGCTCTTCAAGGAGCTGGAGCGGAACGTGGCGCTGAAGGTGGAGCCGACCGAGAGCCCGGACACCCACACCGTGTCCGGCCGCGGCGAGCTGCACCTGGCCATCCTGATGGAGACGATGCGGCGCGAGGGGTTCGAGTTCCAGGTCTCGCGGCCGCGGGTCATCACGCAGGGTCGGCCCGAACGGCGAGCGGCAGGAGCCGTACGAAGAGCTGATGATCGACGTGCCCGAGGAGTACATGGGGGCGGTCATCGAGAAGCTCGGGCCGCGGCGCAGCGAGATGCTGGAAATGAAGAACCCGGGGCAGGGGATGGTCCGGATGGTGTTCCGGATCCCGGCGCGCGGCCTCTTCGGCTACCGCTCGGAGTTCCTGACGGACACCCGCGGCACCGGCCTCATTCACCACCGGTTCCTGGACTACGGCCCGTGGGCGGGCCCGCTGGCGGGGCGGAAGCGCGGCGTGTCATGGTGGCCGACCGCGAGGGCACCGTGGTGGCGTTTCGCGCTCGGCAATCTGCAGGAGCGGGCGCAGATGTTCGTGGCGCCGGGCGACCAGGTGTACGAGGGGATGATCGCCGGGGAGAACAGCCGGCCGGGCGACATGGACGTGAACGTGACGAAGGAAAAGAAGCTGACGAACATGCGGACCACGGCCACCGACGACAACATCGTGCTGGAGCCGCCGCGGGACATCACGCTGGAGTACGGCCTCGAGTACATCGAGGAAGACGAGTTGATCGAGGTCACGCCGAAGACGATCCGGCTGCGCAAGCGGAACCTGTCGGCGATCGACCGCAAGCGGGCCAGCCGCGCCAGTCGCGTGGCGGATGCATCCTGAGGGTAGGGCAATGTCAGTCAGTCACTTTTCGCCGGAGGGAACCATGTGGGCCTGGGAGACGTCGACTGCGGTCGTGGGCAGGAAGCCGCGATTTGATGAGGATGCCGACGAGTTCGAGGATGACGGTTTCAGCTTTGACGACGATGAAGACGAGGACGAGGACGACCTCGACGACGAGGATATCGACGACGAGGACGACGACGACCTCGACGACGAAGAGTTCGACGTGGACGACGACGATCCGAAGCCTCGCCGGAAGCGGGGGGCGGGGACTGGGACGACTAGCGTCGGTGGGCCCGCCAATGTTGCATCGGCCCTGCCGCGCCGTTATCCTACCGCCTCCCCGGGCTGGCCGCAGAGGGCCGGCGGACCGGGCCTGTAGCTCAGGTGGTTAGAGCGCACGCCTGATAAGCGTGAGGTCGGAGGTTCAACTCCTCCCAGGCCCACTACGATGTAACTGCTTGACCCCGCTTGAGCCTCACGGCTTGGGCGGGGTTCGTGCATGCGATCGGGCCGCCCAGCCAGGAGTCTGGAAGGGCCTTGCGGCACGGAAGCTCATGCAGGAGCTTTAGCCTGCGTACTCGCGTCATCGTGCGGAGGTCGTAATGCGCCGGCTGACGATCGTATTAGTTGCCCTTCTCGTTCTGCCCTGCTCGGTCGTTGCACAGTCCGCTGCCGACCGCTCATATACGTATGAGGAGTTGATGGCCCTCCCGCAAACCCACCCCCCGAGGTACATGGGGACGTGGTATCGATCCGAAGTATATGACTCGACGAGGCGAATCGTCACCTACATGACCCTCTCATCCGAAGGAGGGATCAGCGCTGGCAGGATCTCACTCGTGTGTCAGCCCGCGGACCAATCACAATCCTCCACGGAAGACGTTCGAGAATGGTGCCACGAGGAATGGGCTGGGCACAGTTTAGGCAGCTGGGCGGTCGTCACTCGGCCTGGCCGCACATATCTTTGCACAGCCGCGGACACTGGTAAGGTTCAGAGCACCGTCGAGAATCACTGCGCCCGAGCCACACGTCTCGAGGAGCTCGGCCAGAACGTCCTTGTCCTCAGGTATGAGAATGGGGACTCGCTTCACTACTTCCTTGGCCCCGCCAGAGACTAGGTCCCGCCGTGTGAACGCAGGGGCTTTTCCGCACACGCTCATGTGGCCTCGGAATGTGTCTCCTCGACCGCATACTGCCCTCTGAAATCACATTCGGGAGTGGAACCGACGCGGGCTGAACCCCAACGAAGACAGAGGTTTCGCACGCACCATGCTCTTCGAAGAGGACCTCGCTGTGGGTTGCTTGTGCTGTGCGCCCGCCCTAGCCAATCGGTCTCGCTCCCCCCATCCTTCACGCTCCTCCAACCGAGAATCTGATCCTCGAGATTCTCAGCCGCCTCCAAGCCTCCCTCAAGGACCGCCCGCCGGGGACCGCGACCGACCTGACTTAAGGCCGCAGTCCCGTTAGAGTTCCCGTCCAGTCGTGGCTCCCGCAGGCACCAATGCAGGTCAGTGCTACGCTCACCGGTGAGGCTGGCGGGCAGGACAGGGCGCGCGAGGTGCCGGAGCCGAGTCATGGTACCCTCCACGAACATCGACCTTTCGGTTGCATGTGATGCGGGAGTGCTACCGCTCGCACTCGACCGAGAAGGGGTCGGCGCGAAAGACAACGAGATCACCATTCGCGTTGACCGTCACATGCAGCCACACCGTCACGTAGATCCTGCTGCCATCCTCCGCGGTGTACCACTCCTTGTCGATCATGGTCTGCACTTGACCAGGGCCCACGTGAACGATTTGGGGGATCGGTCCGCCCTTCCGGTACTCATACAGCGTGCCGCTCGTCACACCCTGGGCGTAGTAGCGCGGCGATTGTGGCGTGTACGGGCGAATGAAGAAGATGAATTGCAGGTTCCCCGAGCTGCTCGTGACCTCGTGGTATTGGTATGGCACTTCTCCAAAGAAGCGGACGTCTTCCCCGAGGCAGGTGGCAGGCCGCACTCCGTCAACGGTGAATGAGGAGCGCTCCCAGTACTGGTTGGCGCGCACCGCGCTGGCTGCGGGCCCGTCGAGCGCGGAAGCTGTTTTACTCGTGGGGGCGGTCGACTCCTCGCCGCAGGCGGCGAACAAGACCAGGGCCAACGGAGCAAGCAGAAGCGGACGCATGATACCTCCCGTGCGAAGCGTGATGAACGGAGAGCTGCACGAATTCCTCGTGGATTTGCAACCTACGCGGAGGTGGTCAGCAGATAATCATTTTGGCGTCAGCGGGCAGTCATTCGGATCCCCATGCCAGCATGGGGCGATGTCAAACACAAATGGTGCTGGAGGTTGGCGGGGCGGGGGGCGAGGCGGCCGGTCGGGATCGGGCGGGGGCGTTCGACGGGATCGGTGGGGTCGTTCGAGATCGACGGTCAGGCCATCCTTGGAAAGCGGTGGCCCCGGAGGCGTTCCTCGAGTGCGCGGAGCGACGGCTCCGGATCGAGGTTCAGTTCGCTCCAGAGTCGGTCGCGGTGCGTTTGCAGCGCCAGAAGCGCGCCGGCTCGATTCTCAAGCTTGAGCAGGGCCTCGACATGCGCCCCGACCAATCTGGAATTCAGCGGATCCGTCGCCGTCGCCTGTCGCAGCCACTCCGCTGCGGCATCGAGATCTCCGGCGTCTGTGGCCTGAGCCGCGAGGTCCTGCAGCGCCCGGAGGTAACAGCTGGCATATTGCTCACGACGCTCGGTAACCCAGTGTTCGAAGGCCTCCGCATTGTCGAGGAAGAACCCGTCGAGGAAGGCGCCCCGGTATGCGTCCACCGCCTTGCCGGGCTCTCCCCCTGCCATTGCCGATTCGAAGACCCGGACATCGCTGCCGAGCATCTCCGGATTGAGTCGCAGCGTTTTCCGGCCAAGGAAGAGGCTCGAGGTGTTGGTGCGACGTCGCTGCATGTAGAGCAGCTGATTCAGCGCGTGTCGGGCGCTGTCCGTGTCACTCTCGGGCCAGAGATAGGCCAGGATCTTCTCCCGGCTCATCCCCGCGTCGCCGGCCACGGCGAGCAAGGCGAGCAGCGCCAATTGCCGTCGGTGCGTCGCCGCACCCGTGATGGCATTCCCGTCCTCCTGCAGGGTGAGTCCTCCGAAGGTGCACACGCGCAGCATGAAGAACTCGCTTGAGGCAATGTGGCTGCCGAGTTTGTGAGTTTCCCATTGTATATGAGCTTCTGCAGTCCGTATGGCAAGTAGAATTATGACCGCTTTTATCGGGGATCTTGCCCCGGCTGGTGCTCCGCCCCCGCGCGCCACAGATTGGTGGCATCCAAACCGGGGCATCGTGATACCGATGGACCTCGCCGTGCTGACCGGAGCTCTGCAGGATCGCTACCGTCAATCCGCAGCATCCCCACCCCCTGCCCCTGTCCGACCGCGTGCGCGGCCGCGTGATTCGTTGATGACTCCATGGTGACTGTGCCTGCCCATCTTCCAGCAGCGGCCATGCTGAGGTTCGCCGCCGCCTGAGGCTTCGCGACGGGACTGCCGCGGAAGACTTCCCCGGCGTCGCTGCAACCCCTGATCTGGCTTGGCCTTGGACGTCCGGAAGCGGTCGGTCAGCGGGGTCCGAGCCGGGTGCCGGGAACGGTGCCTCTGCTTCCCCCTCCCGCATTCGTGGATTTGGTGCTACCCTATCTGTCCCTTTCCCCTGTGAGGCAGCCATGACGAATCGATCCATCACGATGGGCGCGCTCCTGCTGATGCTGGCATCCGCGGTACCCTCGGCCTTGAGCGCACAGATCCCGGACAGCGTCATCCCGCTGCAGACGGTCATCAGCGAGACCAACCGATTCCGCACCGAGTACGCCGAGTACTACAACAACAAGGACGTGGAGCGGCTGGTGGGCTGTACGCCGCCGACGCGATCCTGGTCAACGCAGACGGCTCGATGGAGGTGGGTAAGGCAGCGATCAAGGCGTATTTCACCAACGGCGCCCCGAACTTTCCGCACATGGTCATCAAGTCTGACAGCCTTGTCGCCTACGGTCAGACGGCCGTCGACGTGGGGACCGTGACGCTGCATCCGAAGGAGGGCGGCGAGCTCGTGAACCGCTACCTGGTGGTGCTGCGACGTACCTATCAGGCGTGGCATGTCGTTCGGGTGATGGTGGTGCCGGTCGAAGTAGCGCGACTCGCACCTCACGCAGCAAAGCCCCGTCTATCGCAACAGGGAACCCTGTCTCCGGGCCGGATGGCTCTGGACGGGGTGTCTACTTCTGCTTCACCCAGGTCGGCCGGAAATCCCGGGTGACCTGCGCTACCAGCTCGCTCCACCATGTTCGCGTAGGCCGCGTTCGGGTCGGTGGCCGAGATGCTCGGCAGGCGCCCCCCGTTCATTGAGACTTGCCCGACCTGCTGGCTCGTCGTGGCACTCGAGCGCCAGAGCGTTCCGCCCGAACTGGTCGAGAGCAGGCGCACGTTCAATTCGCCCGAGACGGTCCCGCTGACGTTCACGTTGCCGCCGGCGCTCACGCTCCCGATCGGCTTCGTCCCCGACACCGCAAGCTGTCCGAAGAAGACGGCTCCGATGTGCTTCTCTTGACCGAGTCGTTCGGCCGCTGCCGCCGCGTTGCCTTCGGCAAGGAGGCGGGCCACGGCGGTGTCGGCGGCACCGAGTTCCAGGAGTTCAATCCCGCCCTGGCTGGCGAGCACCTCCTCCGCAAATTGCTGGGTGGCGAGCGCTGCGAGGGAGGCCCTGGATGGCTCGGCCGAGAAGGTCACGATCGCCAGCCGGCCGAAGGTATCCAGGCTGAGGCGTGGGGGGACCTGTACACGGTGCGAGGCGCACCCGGAGAATGCGACGGCGGCCGCGATGACACCGAGCCACGGTCGTGGGGTGAGGGCTTGGAAAGAGTTGATCCACTGCATCTGTCCCTGCCTTGTGGCGGTTGCCTTCCTATCTTTGCAAGAAGCGCGCCCGTGATCTGCCAGCGCATATCCACGCGACCACCCCGGCGATCGTATAGAAGAACCAATGGGCGGCATAGCTGTAGACGATCCCTGATTCGACACCGAGAATCAACACCGGGAAGACGGCGGCGAGTGTCGCGGATGCGAGATTGTAGGCCAGGCCCATCCGCGTGCCCACGAGCAGGAGCATGGGCAGGTGGAGCAGGGCGAAGACGCCCAGGAAGGCGAGGATCACCCCCACGAGTGGCAGTCCAGTCGCCGCGAGGCGGAGGGTGAGCGCGACGATGATGAGCTGTTGAAAGAGAATCTCGAACGATTTCGGCGTGAGATAGCGATACTGCAACTGCAGATAGAACTCCTCCGGGTGCCGCGCAATCAGTTGGTCCGGCCTGCGGAGAAATCTTGGTGCGAGGGCGTAGACTGCAACCGTCAGCAGGACGACACCAAGGAGGACAACGACCGAAGGCACGGTGACGCCGCTGGCCAGCGGCGCCAGCCGAGCCCGAAACAGGATCATCGCGAGGACGGAGAACGAGAAAAACAAGAAGGAGGTCGCCAGGGGGTGGGTGAGGTAGGTGATCCCCCTCCTGATCAGCCCGAAGGACACGCCCCAGCAGGCGACCCAGATGAGGGCCAGGGTCGCGATGTCGACAGGGAGCGAGAGATGGATCACAGTGCCCTCTCAGCAGGACGAACGGAGGGGACTGGTCGCGCCCCGCCGGTTCCGCCGAACCTAGCGCGTGCGGGCAGCCACTGCCATCGGTCTGCTGTCACTGATCGAATCCCGACTCCTTCTCTTGCGAATTACCGGCCCACGAGTGAACACTTAAGGATTCCCCTGTTTGGAGTATCCAATGGGTATTACACCGCCAGAGTCACATTTGCAGGCCACATTCATCGCTCCCGGCATTACCGTCAATGACCTCGCAGAGAGCATCACGTTCTACGAGGCGCTGGGGTTCGCGGTGGGCGAACGCTGGGAGGACGGCGAGAAGCTCATGGGCGTCATGCTGCACGCCGGTGGCGGGATGCTCGGCCTGAGCCAGGACGATTTTGCCAAGGGCAAGGTGCGCGTGAAGGGCATCGGCATGCGGACCTGGATCAGCACCGAGCAGGACATCGACGAGATCGCGGAGCGGGCCAAGGCCGCGGGCATCAAGCTGGACAGCGGTCCCGAGGACTATCCCTGGGGCGGACGCGGCTTCGCGGTGACCGACCCGGACGGATTCAAGATGACGGTTTCCCGGGAAGCGAAGTAGGAAGGATCGCCGTGACTCCCACCATGATGCAGGGTGCATTCGCCGTTTCGGCCGCCCTTCTGATCCGGCCGCCTGCGCCGACCGGCCGGGCCTCCCGGCCGAACCGGCAGCCAGCCATATCCTGAGTCCCGCTGACGGCGACACCGCCGCCGCGGATTTTCTTGTGCGTCTCAGCGTTACCGGGGCTCGAGCGGTGCCCGCCACCGGCCTCCGCGTGGAAGGGGAGGGCCATCACCACCTCTTCGTTGACGCGGACCTCCCGCCAGCGGATTCTGTCATCCCGAAGACCGAGGGGATTTACCACCTCGGGAGCGGCGCCGACACGCTGCGCCTGACCGGCCTCGCTCCGGGGTCGCACCGCATCATCACCCGGTTCGCGTACGGGGACCACGTGCCGATGACCGGTGTGGCCACGGACACGATCTGGATCGTGGTGCGGTAGGGCACCACCCCTCCGAACCCTCCCGCCCTTGACGCGCCGGCGCCCAGAGCGAAGGTTGTGGCTGTCCTCCCCCGCCTTGGGACTCAGACCCCAGTCCGGAGGAACTCGCTCCCCGCTTCACTGGAGGCTCGCAATGCCTCATCCCCCGACTCGCCCATCGGGCCGTGTTCCGCCTGGCGGTCCTGCTCGCCGTCGCCTTCGCCGCCTTCACCGCCTGCTCCTCCGACGACTCCAACGCGCCCGCGCCCGTTCCGGGCTCCGCGCTCCGCGCCTCCTGGAACGTGACCAGCTTCGCGACGGCGGCCGACGACTTCATTGCGCAGGGGATGGTGCTCGTCATCACTTTCAAGAGCGATGGCACCTATGCGCTGACGGTGACGAATGACCTGGTGGGCGTTTGCAATCCGGGCCCCAACTGCGTGGAGGGCGGCGACTACACGGCTACGGCCACGACGGTGACCCTCGACCCGGGCACGGTCGATGAGGTCGTGTTCGACTATACGATCGCTGGCACCACGCTCACCATGAACGGGGACATCGGCGGGACGCCCGTGACTATCACGGCGACGAAGATATAGGCGCGGTGACGCAGCGAGCTGACCCCATCAGGTGCGGGGGTCGGCTCAGGCACCAGCTGCAGACTCCACTCCGCTACTCGCCACCCCGCAGCGCCGCCACCACGTCGAGCCGCGCGGCGCGCCTGGCGGGGATCCACGCGGCCAGCATCGTCACCGAGAGCAGGAGCAGGGCAGCGATGAGGTAGGAGATGAGGTCGGTAGTCCCGATACCCACCAGCACGGCGCGCATCAGCTGCGCAACGCCAATTGCCCCAATCACGCCGATCAACATCCCCGCGAGCGTCAGTCGCAGGCCGTCTCCCAGCACCCCGCGGACTACGCTCCCAGGTTGCGCGCCCATGGCCATCCGGATGCCAATCTCCGGGGTCCGTTCCGCGACGCTGAATGCCATGACGCCGTAGAGCCCGACCACCGCCTGGAGCAGGCCCAGGAGGCCGATCACGATCGCAGCTTGCGCGGCGAGTCTGGGAAAGAGAAACGCCAGCCCGCCGCGGAGGTGTGCGTTCATGGTCCGCAGATCGGTGACCGGGAGGTCGGGATCCAGCTCGTGAATGAGCCGTCGGACCGATGTCAACGTCCCCATGGGGTCCCCTGGGGCCCGGAGCACCAGCGTCATTCGCTCGCTGAAGCGCTGGCCCATGGCGAGGTAGAGGTAGCTCCGGGGCGCCTCGTTGGTGAACACGTATGGGCCGCTGCCGACCACGCCGAGCACCGTGAACCACTCTCCGTCGGGGGCCAGGCGAATCCGGCGGCCGACCGCTGGTTCTCCGGGCCAGTATCGTTCGGCCATCTCCGAGTTGATGACAACGCCGGGGACAGCGGCGCTGTCGTCGCGAACCGTGAAGTCACGCCCCGCCTGCAGCGGGTAGCCGAGGGTCTCGAAATAGCCCGGGCTCACAACGTTATAGATGATATCCGCGCGGTTGTCCCGCACGCCGATGTCATGGTCGAAGTAGACGTCGCGCGAACTGGTGTTGTAGCCCAGCGGGAGGTCGCGGATCAGGGCGGCGGACTCGACCCCAGGCAACGTCCGCGCGCGCTCAAGCAGGTCGCGAAACAGGCGCTGGCCACGGGCCCGGTCATACCGAAGCATTTCCGCGTCCGTGGTTGCCATGGCCACGCCATCCGGGCGGAACCCGAGATCGAGGCGCTGGGCGGCCTGGACGCTCCGGGCAAAGAGCGCGGCGCAGACGAGCAGGATGAAGGAGACCGCGACCTGCGCGCCAACCAGCACGGTGCGCGCCCGGCGGCGGCCGCGCCCGCCACTGCCGCCGCGGCCGCCGTCCTTCAACGTCTCCTGCAGCGGGAGCCGCTGGGCATGAAGCGCTGGCGCGATGCTGGTGAGGACGGCGGCGAGCAGGGCAATCACGACCGCGGGAAGGATGAGATGCGACCCGCCGCTCGCACTGAAGCGGACGGGGAAATCGGTCGACATCCGAATCCCGGTGAACCATCGCAGCATCAGCGAGATCATTGGGACGGCGAAGACCATCCCGAGCAGGGTCAGGACCAGGCTTTCCGCGAATACGAGTCGCACCATCCGCCCCGGCGTGGCGCCGAGGGCGCGGCGTACCGCGATTTCCCCGCGGCGCGCCGACGCGCGCGCGAGCAGCAACCCCGCCACGTTGGTGCATCCGATCAGGAGGACGAGCCCCGTCAGTAGAAGGAAGATGGCCGCCGCCCAGGGAATGACACCGGCAACCACAATATCTGGCCGGGAGCGGGTTTCCCATTCGGTCACGAAGCCGAGGTCGTCGGAAAGCTCCGGGTGATCGCGTTTCACCTGGTCTGCGAGCACCGCAAGACCGGCCCGGGCGGCGGCCAGGGTGACGCCGGGCTTGAGCAGCGCGGCGACTCGGTACGAGCTTTGGTCGCGCTCCTCCAGCGCCGCGGCGCCGCGAGAGTCGAGCGACAGGGCGGAGGTCAATGGAAGGAAGCCCTCCACCGGCAGCAGGTACTGGCGCATCCCGCCGTACCCCTCGGCCGTCACACCGATGATTGCAAACGGCGAACCGTTGAAATACACCGTCTTTCCGATGACATCCGGTGCTCCATTGAAGCGCGCCATCCACGCCGCGTGCGTCAGTACGACAACCGGCGCCCGTTCGGTGAACTCCTGCTCGGTATAGCCGCGTCCCATGTGGAGCGGGACCTGAAGGGAGGGGAAGTAGTTGCCGGACGTCGCTTCATACAACTGCACGGTGGGTACACCGTCGTCGATTCGGACATTCAGACCGGCATTGTCATAGATCACGGCGTCGTCGAAGAGATCCCGCCGCGCCTGGATATCAAGGAAATTCGGGTATGAGACCGACGAGTAGGGAGCCTGGCCGATGACGACCAGCCGGTCGGCGTTCGGGAACGGCAGGGGACGGAAGAGGTAGGTATCGACCATGGCCCAGATCGACAGGGTGGCGGCGATGCCGAGAGCCAGCGCCAGCGCAGCAGTGGTCGCGAAGAGCGGGCGGCGACGGATCGACCGCACGGCAAGCCGGAAGTCCTGCCAAGCATCCATCATTCGTTCCATCCGTTCCAGCGTCCGCTCCCGCCGAGAGGCGAGACGGCCACATTCCTGTTGAATACGTGGGAGATCACCGAATCGCTCCACCGCGGCGCGGCGGGCGGCGTCGGGAGTGAGCCCGCGGTCGACCAGTTCGGCCGCGCGCATATCCAGGTGGAAGGCAAGCTCCGCGTTCACATCGGTGAGCGGGTCCTTGCCGAACAGCCGGCGGAGGCGTCGCCAGACCGTCCCGCCAGCGCCACGGAGTTCGGGCGCGTCAGGCGGCATCGGGCGTCGCGTCGAAGGCCTTGAAGATCGCCCGGGCGAACCGGGTGAAATTGTGGGTCTCTGCCTTCAGCTGGGCGCGTCCGGCGGGGGTGAGACGGTAGAAGCGCGCCTTGCGGCCGGTGTCGGAGACACCCCACTCGCTCTCGATCCAGCCGCGGCGCTCGATCCGGTAGAGGGCGGGGTAGAGCGAACCCTCCTCGATGCGCAGGGCGTCGTCGGTCACCGACTCGATCCAGCGGGCCACCCCGTAGCCGTGGGTCGGGCCCCAGGTCAGCGCCTTGAGGACCAGGGCGTCGAGTGCGCCGCGCAGGAGTGTGACGGTATCGGCCATCTGGTACTCTCCATAGAATTTCTAGGTATACAGTAGGATCCCTTCCCTAGAAATTCAAGGGGTAGGCGGTGGGGCCACTAACGAGAATCCCCGCCGTCCTCTCGGACGGCGGGGTTCCGCCTTCAGCGTGTCGGCCTGCAGGCCGAGGCTACCCTGCTAGTGACCGCCTCCTCCACCGCCCGAAGCCGATTTGACGTTGAAGTCGACCCAGGTCTTGTTGTTGGCCTGGTCCAGCTGGGGCGGGAACATCCGCCCGCCGGCACCGGGTGAAAGCGCGGCGAGATCCACGTTCCGGGTCGACCGGTCCTCCGCCGACCTGCCCGGTCTCATCGAGCTGGAAGGTGACCCGCCACCAGCCGTACTTATGCAGATCGCCGGGGAAGGTCAGGTTCTGGATCATGAGGTTGTACCCGTAGATCAGCTTGCCGGCCACGTTCACTTCCGCCGTGAAGCTGCCGGGGCCGTCGCCGCCGAAGGCGTCGTAGATCGTGCCCTCGAACACCTTCAGCACGGGCTCACGGGTCGTATCATCGAGCTTCTCGATGATGATCCGCGGCATGACGGAATAGAGGGTCGGCGTGAAGAGGGCGGTGGTGCCGTCGGTGCCCTGCATTTCAGCCTCACCCGTGCCGTAGAGCGCCGTCATGTTGAAGCCCGACAGCTGCCGGCCGCCGAAGTCGTTGAGGACGACCTCGATCCGGATGTTCTGGTGCGTGTTGAACTCCACGCCGGTCAGGTTGTCGCCCCAGGCCACCTCCGCCTGCTGCATGCCCGCCGTCGTCCCGTCCAGCCACTCGGCCTGCCAGGTATTGGCACCCTGCTGCAGGTAGTAGGTGTCGTTGTAGTCCGCCACGTTCCCGGCATACCAGAACGGGAGCTGATCGACGAGGATGTTTTCCTCCGCCGTGGGCCGCACGCCCGGATCGGTCGTCACGGCCAGCCCGGTCAGGCCGATCCCTTCGGTAAAGACGACCGGGTACGACAGGTTGTTGCCGACCGTGGTCACCTCGCCGGCCACGCGGACGGACGCCGAGGCGCTCTTCCCCTCGCTCATGACGGTGATGGTGGCGGTGCCACGCGCCACGCCGGTCACGAGGCCGTCGTGGTCCACGGTGGCGATGGCGTTGTCGCTGCTGCTCCAGACGAACACCCGGTCGGCCAGCGGCGCGCCGCGTGGCGTCGAATGCCGCCGCGGTGAGCTGCAGCGTGCCGCCCGGCGGCACCGGCTCCTCGCCGGGATCGGAAATGGTCACCGACGCGACTGGCACCCGGACGGTAATCTCCGCGCCGCCCGCCTTGCCCTGGCTGGTCGCCGTGATGGTGACCGTGCCCGTCGCCACCGCGCTGACGAGCCCCGCGGCGTTCACGGTCGCGATGGCAGGATCACCGCTCGTCCAGACGACCGGCCGGTCCAGCGGATTGCCTCCCGCATCGCGTGGTGTGGCGGTGAGTTGCAGGGTGGCGCCGACCGAGACGGCCGCCTCGGCAGGGGTCACCTCGACCGAATTCACGGCGACGCGCACGGTGATGGCCGCTGCTCCGACCTTGCCCTCACTGGTCGCGGTGATGCTCACGGTCCCTGTGGCCAATGCGGTGATCAGCCCGTTGGCATCAACGGCCACGACGGCGGGATTCTCGCTCGCCCAGACGACCGGCCGATTGAGGACATTGCCGTCCGGATCACGCAGGGCGGCCGTCAGTTGCGCCGTCTCCCCGATGTCGAGCGTCACGACGGCCGGCTCGATGGTGACGCCGTCCACGACCGCCAGAACGGCGATACCGGCCAGGCCGGAAACGCCCTCACTGGTGGCGTTGATGACCGCGGTGCCACGCGACACCCCCGTGACGACGCCGGTCGCGGACACGAGCGCCACGGCGGGGTTGCTCGACTGCCACGCGACCGTGCGATCGGTGAGCGTGTCGCCGCAATGGCAGGTGGCGGTGACCGCCAACTGGACCGACTGCCCGACCATGGTGGTATCCACCTCCGGTGTGACCGCCAACAACTCGACGGCATGCACATGGGACTCGGTCGTCGAATCGGACGTACAGGCCGCCGCCCAGCCCAGCGCGCCGAGGATGGCGACGCCGGTCAGGAACCTCTTCAGGTCTGGATTTCTCATTGCCGTATCCTCCTGCATGGGGAGACGAATCCCCGCCTGCTGCGAAACGTACGAACCACTTCGCCTGCGCATACACACCCAATGGGGGAGCGTGCTGGTTCCCCACCTGCACATAGAGGCTATCACGGGGGCGCTGAAGCGGCGATGAGGTGTGCGTGAGTCGGTCCTCCGCGGACCCTCACGAAATCGATAATGAGACTTGCCAATGCCCTTTGTCGGGATTCGAGACCGGCACCCCGGAACTCAACACTGGGGATGAGGCATGCTAGATTTGTCGTTTACCCATTCCCCTGGATCGCTCATGCCTGCCCTGATCGAATGCGTGCCGAATTTCTCCGAAGGACGCGACTCCGAGGTCATCCGGCGCATCGCGGCCCGCCTGGAATCGGTGGAAGGCGCCGCGCTCCTGCACGTCGACCCGGGCAAGGCCACCAACCGCACGGTCATGACGGTCGCCGGCACCCCCGAGGCGGTGGTCGAGGCCGCCTTTCGGGGCATCGCCGAGGCGGCGGAGCTGATCGACATGCGCCGGCACACCGGCGAGCACCCACGGATGGGTGCCACGGATGTCTGTCCGCTGGTCCCCATCTCCGGCATCACCATGAAGGAGACGGCGGACCTGGCCCGGAAGCTTGCGGAGCGGGTCGGCCGTGAGCTCCGGATCCCGGTCTACGCCTACGAAGCGGCGCAGCCTGATCCCCTGCGCAAGAATCTCTCTGTCATTCGCGCCGGCGAGTACGAAGGACTTGAACAGAAGATGAAGCAACCGGCGTGGACGCCGGACTTCGGGCCGGCCACCTTCAACGCGAAGAGCGGCGCCACCGTCATCGGCGCCCGCGACTTCCTCGTGGCCTTCAACGTCAATCTCAACACCACCTCGACCCGGCGCGCCAACGCCATCGCCTTCGATGTGCGTGAGGCGGGCCGGCCGAAGCGCGAAGGTCATCCGCTGACGGGCAAGATCGTGCACGACGAATCGGGCCAGCCGGTCATGATTCCCGGCTCCCTCAAGGCGGTGAAAGCCATCGGGTGGTTCATTCCCGAGTACGGGGTCGCCCAGGTGTCGATGAACCTGGTCGACCTGGCCATCACCCCGATCCACGTCGCCTTCGACGAAGTGTGCCGGGCCGCCGAGGCGCGGGGCGTTCGGGTGACGGGGAGCGAGATGGTTGGGCTGGTGCCGCTGGCCGCCCTCCTCGACGCGGGCCGCCACTACCTGCGGAAGCAGCAGCGCTCGGTCGGCGTGTCCGAGGGCGAGCTGATCAAGATCGCGGTCAAGTCGCTCGGGCTCGAGGAGCTGGGGCCGTTCAAGCCGGAGGAGCGGATCATCGAGTACCGGCTCCGGAACGACGCGGATCGCCGGCTGGTGCGCATGACCGTCACGGAATTCACCGATGAGACGGCGTCGGAGTCGGTGGCGCCGGGTGGCGGCTCGGTCGCCGCGGCGGTCGGCGCCCTCGGCGCCGCGCTCGGCACCATGGTGGCCAACCTCTCCGCGCACAAGCGGGGGTGGGACGAGCGGTGGGAGGAGTTCTCGAAGTGGGCCGAGGACGGGCAGCACACCAAGGACGAGCTGCTGCGGCTGGTGGACGCGGACACCCGCGCCTTCGAGCGCGTGATGGACGCGCTCGGCATGCCGAAGGGGACCGAGGCGGAGAAGGCGGCGCGCAGCGCGGCGCTGGCCGCCGCCAACCTGGGGGCGCTGCAGGTGCCGTGGCAGGTGATGCAGACCGCCTACCACTCCTTCGACCTCATCCGCACGATGGCGGAGAAGGGCAATCCCGCCTCCGCGTCGGATGCCGGCGTCGGCGCCCTCTGTGCCCGCGCCGCCGTGCGCGGCGCTTGGCTCAACGTGCGCACCAACGCCAGCGGCATGAAGGACAAGTCGGCCATTGCCAACGTCCTGGCCGACGGCATCAAGCTCGATGCCGCGGCCGCGCGGCTGGAGGCGGAGATCCTGGAGATCGTGGAGCGGAAGTTCGGCTGAGGCGACCGACGCCGCCCGGCCGGCCGGATTGTAAGTGACTCGTCACTCCTGATTCAGCCTTGCCTCAGGACCTCCTGCGCAGATTGCTGCACGCACCCGTAACAGCATTCTCGCCAGGAGGTATCCATGTCCGTCACGCGCACCCAACTCGGCTTGTCCACGGCCGCCCTGCTCCTGCTGGGCGCCGTGGCGTGCAACGATAGCAATGGCCCCACCACCGTAGAGACCCTGACCGCTGCCCAGGCGGACCTGGTGGCCGAAGTCCTCACCGTGGATGTCGAAGAGATCATCGAGACCGGCGGCTTCGACGCCGTCACCGGCATGCCGATGGCCCTCGGCGTGGCGGACCCGGTCACGGTCTGCGTGCCGACCATCACGCCATTCCCGCCGACCAACAGCGACGAAGATGCCGTCCCGGATTCCGTGCGGTTCGAGTTCACGGATTGCAGCTTCACCCGTGCCGCCATGACCCACACGCTCGACGGCATCGTCGATGTCATCGACCCGACGCCGACCCTCACCGATTTCGACATCCGCACGGTCTTCACGGCGTTTTCCCGGACGCTGGCCAACAGCGTGACCGGGCGCACCCACAGCGCGTTGTTCGACGGCACCCGTGAGTGGGCGGCGACTTCCGATACGCTGGGCATGACGATGACGAACTTCCTGACCGAGTTCACCTATCCGAACGGCACCAGCGCCTCGCACCTGAAGAACTGGGTGGCCAAATTCACGGCGGACACCCCTGGTTCGATTGCGCTTGGATCGCCGCTTCCGGCCGGTGAGCTCTCCGTGAGCGGCACGTCGACGTGGGAGCGGTCCGGGGTGACCTGGGACTTGGTTGCGTCGACCCCGACGCCGCTGCACTTCAACCCGGCGTGCACGGTGGCACCGCGGTTCGACAGCGGTCTCCTGCTCCATGCCGTCACCCGGAGTGACTCGACGGTGACCGTCCAGGTCGAGTTCACCGCCTGCGGCACGTACACGGTGACCCGCCTCTAGGGCCGGATTCGGGTCGTAGCACCCATCGGGGCTCCCAGCGGGGGCCCCGATGCCATATCAGGACCGTCATTCGATGCCTTGCGGCTCCCCCGATTTCAGCCAACTTACGCCCATGACGAAACTCCTCTCCCATTTCATCGCCGGGGCCCCTGTTGACTCCACCGGCACCGAGCTCCTCCTCGACCTCAATCCCTCGGATGAGCAGGATGTGGTGGCCGAAGTCCCGGTCGGCACCGCGGCCGATGCGGCGGCCGCCGTGGCCGCGGCCAGCGCGGCCCTCCCTGCCTGGCGGGGTCTGACCGGCCCTGCCCGCGCCGAGTTCCTGCACAAGTGGGCGGCTGCCATCCAGGCCCGCTCCGAGGAAATTGCCCAGGCGATGGCGCGTGAAGTCGGCAAACCGATCGGCGAGGCGCGCGGCGAGGTGGGCCGCTGCATCGTGATTCTCCGGTACTACGCCGGCGACGCCGTCCGCTCAGTTGGCGAAGTGGTGCCCGCGCAGGCGGCGGGTGCCCTCCAATTCACGCTGGGTGAACCCCTCGGCGTGGTCGCGTTGATCACCCCGTGGAACTTCCCCGTCGCCATCCCACTCTGGAAGGCGGCGCCGGCCCTGGCGTTCGGGAACACGGTTGTCCTCAAGCCCTCGGAACAATCCCCACTCTCGGCGCTGCTGCTCGCGGAGACGGCGGAGGCCGCCGGCCTGCCGGCCGGCGTCTTCAACGTGCTGCTGGGCACCGGCACCGGAGTCGGAGAGCCGCTGCTCCGCGCTCCCGAGGTCCGGGGTATCAGCTTCACCGGCTCAGCGGCGGTCGGCGCGAGGGTGGCGGCCATCGCGACCGAGCGCAATGTCCGGTACCAGACCGAGATGGGGGGGAAGAACGTCGTCATCGTGATGCCTGACGCCGATCTCGATCTCGCCGCGAAGCTCACGGCTGCCGGTGCCATGCGGTTTGCCGGGCAGAAGTGCACCGCGACCAGCCGGGCCGTCGTCTTTCCGGAAGTCGAGGCCGCCTTTCTCGAGAAGCTGCGGGAACAGGTCGAAGGGTTCAAGCTCGGGCCGGTTACCGACCCGGCCTGTGCGGTCGGTCCGGTCATCAGCGCGCTCCTCGCGCAAGCGGGTATGGTCGTCGCTGACGGACACGAAGGCGGAGGTGGTCTGTGGCGGCGTCGAGACTACCGGCGCGGTGTTCAAGCAGGATTCTTCGTAACGCCGACCGTTGTCCGCGGGGTCGATCCGGGCGCGCCGATCGCGCAGGAAGAGCTCTTCGGCCCGGTGCTGGCGGTCTCGAGCGCGAGCGACCTCGATCAGGCGATCGCCATCGCCAACAACTCACGGTACGGGCTGAGTGCGTCGCTCTTCACCAGGGACATCGGCGCGGCGCTGAAGTACATCCACCGCATCGACGTCGGCCTGGTGCGCATCAACGGCGACACGACCGGCGTGGACCCGCACGCGCCGTTCGGCGGGATGAAGGGCTCCAGTTCGGGCAGCAGGGAACAGGGCTCCGCCGCGCGCGAGTTCTACACCGAAACGAAAACGGTGCAGGTCAATCCGGTATGAGGCCTTCCGGCGTTTCCCTGCGATGATCCAGGTCGTCGATTCGCACACCGAAGGCGAACCGACCCGGGTGGTCGTCGACGGCTGGCGTCAGCCCGCCGGCGCAACGATGGCCGAGCGGCGGGACGACCTGGCCGCGCACTGGGATCACCTGCGCAGTGCGGTGGTCTGCGAACCGCGCGGGCACGACGCGATGGTGGGCGCCCTCCTCACTCCGCCGGTCTCGAAGGAGCCGCTGCGGGCGTCATCTTCTTCAACAATGTCGGCTATCTCGGCATGTGCGGTCACGGAACCATCGGGGTCGTGCGCACCCTGGAGCATCTCGGTCGCATCACCGCCGGCCAGGTGCGTCTCGACACGCCGGTCGGATCGGTGACCGCGGACCTCGGGACGGACGGGGCGGTCACCATCCGCAACGTGCCGTCGTACTGCCACGCCCGTGACGTCGGCGGTGGAGGTGCCGGGGCTGGGCCGCGTTGTCGGGGATATCGCCTACGGCGGCAACTGGTTCTTCCTCACCCACTGGGACCGGTCACCGCTCGCGCTGGCGGAGGTGGACGACCTCACCCGTATCACGCGGAGCATCATGTCCGCGCTTCGTGACCAGGGAGTCACCGGGCAGGCCGGCGCCGAGATCGACCACGTCGAACTCTCCGCGGCGCCGACTCGGTCGGACGCCGACGCCCGAAACTTCGTCCTCTGCCCCGGCGGTGCCTACGACCGCTCCCCCTGCGGGACGGGGACCTCTGCGGTGATGGCCGCCCGGCACGCGCGCGGGACGCTCGGCGCTCGGGGCGCACTGGCGGCAGGAGAGCGTCACCGGCAGCCTCTTCACCGGATGGCTCGAGGAAGAGGACGGCCAGCTCATTCCCCACGTCCGCGGCACCGCGTTCATCACCGGTGAGGCCACCCTCCGGTTCGATCCCACCGACCCATTCCGAGCCGGCTTCACCACCGCCGGATGACCACGTCGGCCAGACGCGATCATCGTCGGTGCCGGCATCGTCGGCGCGGCCTGCGCCTACTTCCTGAGTCGTCAGGGAATGCAGGTCACGCTGCTCGACGCGGCGTTCGCCGGCGGCGGCACCACCGCGGCCGGCATGGGCCACATCGTCGTGATGGACGACAGCGAAGCGCAGTTCGCCCTCAGCGGGTGGTCGCAACGACTCCTCGACGAGCTCCTGCCACAGCTCCCACGATCTGCGGAGTTCGAGCGATGCGGCACCCTCTGGGTCGCCGAGGACGAGGCGCAGCTTCAGGCGGCGCGTGACAAGGTCACGTTCTATCGGGACCGTGGCGTAGCCGTTGAGCTGCTGGATGCCGGGGAACTCGCGGTGGCGGAGCCGATGCTCCGTTCGGGGCTCGCCGGCGGGCTGCGAGTGCCCGGTGATGGCGTGGTCTATCCCCCGGCCGTGGCGCGCTGGTTGGTGGATGAGGCGGTCGCGAAGGGTGCCGTGATTTCCGAAGGGGTGGAGGTCCAGGCCATTGCAGGCGCGGGCCGTCGCAACCTCGGCGGGTCGGTTCGAGGCGGATGTCATCATCAACGCAGCCGGGGCCGCAGCCTCACTGCTCACCCCCGAGCTCCCCATCGTGCCGAGGAAGGGGCACCTCGCCATCACCGAACGCGTTCCCGGCCCCAACAGACACCAGGTCATCGAACTCGGTTACCTCCAGAGCGCGCACACGATGAACGCCGCGTCGGTTGCGTTCAACGTGCAGCCGCGGGCGACGGGACAGCTCCTGATCGGTTCTTCGCGCGAACTCGTCGGGTGGGATGCCTCCATCAACCGCGACGTGCTCGCCCGGATGCTCCATCGGGCCGTCGAGTTCATGCCGGGGCTCTCGACGCTCCCCGTGGTCCGCACCTGGACCGGGTTCCGGCCTGCCACCCCAGACAAACTTCCACTCATTGGCGCCTGGCCCGCGGTGGAGGGACTCTGGATTGCGGCTGGTCACGAAGGCCTCGGCATCACAACCGCTCTCGGCACCGGCTCGATGCTCACGGCACTCATCGCGGGCGACACTCCCGCGATCGACCCCACGCCCTTCGCACCCGGCCGCACGATGGCAGCCGCCGCCGCTCCCCCTCTCCCGGAGGGAGAGGGGGCGGGGGGTGAGGGGTAGATAATGGCTGCGACGATTCGAATCTTGGTCAACGGCACCGCCCTTGACGTGCCCGAGGGAGTCAGCCTCGCGGCGGCCCTGCTCAACGCCGGACACTCCACCTTCCGGAAGTCGGTGGGAGGTGAGGCGCGTGGCGCCCATCTGCGGGATGGGGATCTGCTTCGAGTGTCGGGTGACGCTCGACGGCGTGATGGGGCACGCGGGCCTGCCTCGAACCGGTCCGCGAAGGGATGCAGGTGGTGCTCGATGCCTGACTGGTCGCGGAAGTGATCGTGCGGGTCGATGTCGCCGTGGTAGGCGGTGGCCCGGCCGGCATCGCCGCCGCGGTGGAGGCCGCAGGCGCAGGGCAGTCCGTGGTGCTCCTCGATTCAGCTCACCGCGAATGGGCGGGCAGATCTGGCGGCACCGGGAGCGGAGCGAACTCCCTGCGGTGGCCCGGATGTGGCTCGACCGGCTCGACCGCTCCGGCGCGACGGTGCTCACCGGCGCCCAGGTGGTGGACGCGACGCCGGACGGTCGGCTCGGCGTCATCCGTGAGGGCGGCCCGGTCTCCGTCGTCGCTCGGATCGGTGATTCTCGCGACCGGCGCACAGGAGCTCTTCCTCCCCTTTCCCGGGCTGGACCCACGCGGGCGTGGTGGGCGTCGGGGGTGCGCAGGCGCTGCTCAAGGCCGGTTGGGATGTGCGGGGGAAGCGGGTCGCCATCGCGGGGACGGGGCCGCTGCTGCTGCCGGTGGCGGCGGCCCTCGCCAGGGCGGGTGCCGACCTGCGGATGGTTGCCGAGCAGGCGCCACCGGAACGGGTCCGGGAGTTTGCCATGTCGCTCTGGCGGACGCCACGGCGCCTGTTGCAAGCCGCGGCGTACCGCGCGTCGTTCCTGAGCACCCGGTACCGGTGGGGGACCTGGGTCAGGCGGGTCGTCAACGTGGACGGCGAACTTCACGTGACGTACACCACCGGCCGCAGCACCTGGGCCGAGCCGATCGACATCCTCTGTACGGCGGCGGGACTCGTCCCATCGACGGAACTCGCGCGGCTCCTCGGCTGCGAGGTGCGGGACGGGTGTGTCGCCGTTGATGACGAACAGCAGACCACCGTGCCGTCGATCTACGCCGCTGGGGAGCCGACCGGCAACACCGGGATGGAAGCGGCGGTTGTGGAGGGGAGGATTGCGGGGCTGACGGCGGCGGGGCAGGGGGGCAGCGGGGCAGTGGGGCAGTTGAAGGCCGAGCGCGCAGCCCATCGCGCGTTCGCCGAGCGAGCTGCCGCGGCGTTTCGGCTCCGGCCGGAATTGCGCGAGCGGGTGGAACCCGGTACCATCGTCTGCCGCTGCGAGGATGTGCCGATGTCGGCCCTCCACGCCGAGTGGACTCCCCGGCAGGCGAAGATCGTCACCCGCGCCGGGATGGGCAGCTGCCAGGGTCGGGTATGCGGCCCAGCGCTGGAGCATCTGTTCGGAACTGGGCGGGACACCGTTCGGATGCCGGTCGTCCCGACCACGGTCGGTGTACTCGCCGACCTCTCTTCACCATTGGATGAATCGCAAGGAGCACCCTGATGCAGAAGGCCGACTGGTCCGGCGTCTTTCCCGCCATCACGACGCCGTTCACCGCAGACGGTGCGGTGGACGAAGAATTCCTGAAGAAGCACGTCGCGTGGCTGCTGGACGCCGGCTGCAAGGGGATCGTGGCACTGGGCTCACTTGGCGAGGGTGCCACGCTCACCTTCGAGGAGAAGGTCAACATTCTCGAGGTCTGTCACACCGTCACCAAGGGACGGGCGCCGCTCGTGGCTTCCATCAGCGGGCTCTCCACCGCGGAATGTGTCGCACTGGCCAGGGATTCGGCGCGGGTCGGCTGCGATGGCCTGATGGTGCTGCCACCCTACGTCTACCTCGGTGACTGGCCCGAAATCGAGACTCATTTCTCTGCGGTGCTTTCGGCCACGAAGCTCTCCTGCATGCTGTACAACAACCCGATCGCCTATGGCACCGACCTGTCGGCCAACGACGTGAAGACGCTGGCCGACAAGCACGCCGAACGTGCACGCGGTCAAGGAGTCGAGCGGCGACGTGCGGCGCATTACCGCGGTGAAGGCGCTCCTGGGAAATCGGCTGGCGCTCTTCGCAGGGCTGGACGACATGATTGTCGAGGCGATCGCCGTCGGCGCCGACGGCTGGGTGGCGGGACTGGTCAATGCGCTGCCGGTCGGAGTCGGTGACGCTGGTGGACCTCGCCAAGGCGGGACGCATCGAGGAGGCGCTCAAGCTCTACGCCTGGTTCCTGCCGCTCCTGCGGTTCGACACCGTGCCCAAGTTCGTGCAGCTGATCAAGCTGGTGCAGGCGGAGGTGGGGATGGGGAGTGAGGCGGTGCGGGCGCCGAGGATGGTCTTGTCAGACAAGGAACGGAAGGACGCGCTGGCGATTGTGCGGCGGCAGTTGCGGCACCGCGCCGATGCATGACTCCCCCTCTCCCGGAGGGAGAGGGGGTCGGGGGGTGAGGGGTTCTACACCGCGGCAAACCGCGCCGTGAAGTGCCGCAGCCACGGCGCCTGTTCCACGATGCGGAGCCCGCGAATCTGTCTCCCGCCGGCCCGCCACCTCGCGGATGACTTCGCCGACGTAGTCCACGTGGCTCTGGGTGTAGGTGCGGCGCGGGATGGCCAGCCGCACCAGCTCCATCGCCGACGGCGTCTCGGTGCCGTCGTCGTGCCGGGTGCCGAACATGACCGACCCGATTTCCACCCCTCGCACACCCCCGACCCGATAGAGTTCGATCGCCAGCGCCTGCGCCGGATACTGCGACGCCGGGAATGTGCGTCAGCAGCGCCTTGGCGTCGAGGTACACCGCATGCCCGCCGGGAGGGCGCACGGTCGGCACGCCGACCGCCTCCGCCTTTTCGGCGAGGTAGGCCGTGGATCGGATCCGGTACCGGAGGTAATCCTCGTCCAGCACCTCCTCGAGTCCGACCGCGATCGCGTCCATGTCGTAGCCCGCCAGCCCGCCGTAGGTCGGGAACCCCTCCGTCAGAATCAGAAGGTTTCGCGCCTTGCGAGCCACCTCCGGATCGTTCAGCGCCAGGAACCCGCCGATGTTGGCCATTCCATCCTTCTTGGCCGACATCGTGCAGCCGTCCACCAGCGAGAACATCTCGCGGACAATCTCACGCGGCGTCCGGTCGGCCTGCCCGGGCTCCCGCAACTTGATGAACCAGGCGTTTTCGGCGAAGCGACAGGCGTCGAGATAGAACGGGATGTTGTACTTGTCGCAGATCTTCCGGACGCCGCGGAGGTTTTCGAGCGAGACAGGCTGCCCGCCGCCGCTGTTGTTCGTGACCGTCACCATCACCAGCGGAATGCGCTCGACCCCCTCCTTGCGGATCGTCGCCTCGAGCGCCTCCAGGTCCATGTTCCCCTTGAAGGGGTGCTCGGACGACGGCACCCGCCCCTCGGGAATGACCAGGTCCCGCGCCTCCGCGCCGACGTATTCAACGTTCGCGCGAGTGGTGTCGAAGTGGGTGTTGTTGGGGACGACCTGGCCCTTGCGCGGCCATGACGGAGAAGAGGATGTGCTCGGCGGCGCGGCCCTGGTGGGTGGGGATGATCTCCGTGAGGCCGGTGAGGTTCATGACGGTGTCGCGGAACCGCTCGTAGGAACTGCTCCCGGCGTACGATTCGTCGGCGTCCATCATCGCGGCCCACTGCCGGGAGGACATGGCGCCGGTGCCCGAATCGGTGAGGAGGTCGATCAGCACTTCCTCTCCCCGCAGGCCGAAGAGGTTGTAGCCGGCCCGCTCCAGCGCCGCTTCACGCTCCGCCGGCGTGGTGTGCCGGATCCGCTGCGTGGAGTGAATCCGGAATGGCTCGATGATGGTGTTGAACGGCATGGTCAGCGCGTCGGTTCGGCGGCCAGCTTGGCCAGCCTGCCTTTGACCTCCTGTACCTCCGGCTGGAAGTCGCTGTCGGCGTCGCGCCAGAGTTCCACGAAGCGGCCGTAGTACTCCTTCGCCTGTCGCGGTCCCCCTTCGCCTCGTAGAGTTCGCCCATCCGCCGGAGCGTCGGGCCGAGGACGCGCGCCTCCCCAGCGTTCCGGACCGGCACCGTGGTGCTCATCGCCCTGTTGTAGGCGGCGAGCGCCGAATCGGGCTGGTTCATCCGATCGAACACCCGACCCACGTAGAAATCGCCGCACTGCCGGCAGTCCTGTCCGACCGTCGGGAGCCGCACCCAGTCCTGGTATGCCGCAAGCGCCTCGGGCAGGTTGCCCTCCGCCTCCAGCACCTGGCCTTCGGTGTACCGGATGATTCCATTCGGCGGGTTCCACCACCGACCCTGCAGCCTCTGGCTGAGTGTCAGGTACTTCCGGGCCTGCTGGGTCTGCCCCGCCGCGGCATAGAGCCGGGCGAGCCCGGCGTAGGGGCGATCATCCGGAGGCATGCTGTCGAGCGGATACTGGGCGAGCAGCGCCTCCACCTGGGACAGATCCAGACCGCGGCCGCGGGCGCGCGACGAGGTTGCTGTTCGCGTGGCCGATGGCGACCCCGTACATGAGTCGGACGTCACCCTGCCGCTTCGCATCCTCGAAGAGGTCCGAGGCGAGCGCCGAGGCGGCCGCCATCTGTCCCTGGGTCACATCCAGCCGCGACCCGACCGACGATGGCCTGGCTCTGGTAGGCCAGTTCGCTGCGGGCCTTGAGCACGGTGCGGTAGATGCTGTCCGCCCCGGCATAGTCTCCCTGGCTGGAGCGGTGCTCGGCCTGCATCAGCAGCCCCCGGGGCTGTCCCGGCGTGATGCGGTCCAGCTCCTTGAGCGCGGAATCCGCTTCGGCCAGCCGGCCCTGCGCGGCCAGCGCAAAGGCCAGGTGCCCGTACGCGAACCAGCTCTTGTCCACCTGCGGCGGCGCGGCGGGCCATCGCCTCGGCGTCCTCCCAGCGGCCGAGATCCCGGTAGGCCAGCGCAAGGTTGTTGAGCGAGGTCCGGTCGTTCGGGTCGATCTCGAGCGCCGCCTTGTGGGCTGCGATCTCCTTGTCGATGTCCGGCTGGACAAAGCTGAAATAGGTGCTGATGGCCAGTTGCCGTTCCAGTGGTGCGAGGCGGTCGCGGAGGTCGTACGCCTTCTGACCCGCATCGAACGTGACGCTGAACGGGCATCCCGGCGCGGCCGGCGACCACGGAGAGCTTTCGCCACGCCATCGCGAAGTTCGAGTCGGCGGCCACCGCCTCCTGCAGCAGCTGCGCTGCCAGCGCCGGGTCGCCGCCGCTGTCGTCGAGCCGGACGGCCTGCGAGTACTTCTTGAGTGCCTCAAGGGAGGAGGTGCTGACCTGTTCCAGCGGCTCGGTGTTGTTGAGCGACTTGAGGGACTCACCCACACGCTCCCGGAGCCGCTTGCTCAACCGGTCGATGGCGGGGATGACCTCGGTCTCGTCGGCGGCGGTCTCGCGGAGTGCCACCAGCTCATGCCCGTCGCTGGTGGCCACGATGCGGGTCGAGAGCACATACCCGCTGCCGACCGACCCGATCTCGCCGGTGATGTAGGCCTTCGCATTTTCCCGTTGCGCCAGCTCCCGCGCCGTCGCGTCGTCCAGCGGGGTGTCGGGCGACCTCCCCATGCGGGCCAACCCCTCGCGCACCGCGGAGGCATCCACCAGGCGAATCACGGGAGACTGCGACAGGTCCACCCGGAAGGCGTCGGTCACCGAGGGGCCGAGGGAAGGGTCGGAGGTGCGGTTGGCGAAGTCCGCCAGCACCAGCGGGCTCTTCGATTCGAGCGCCCCGGTGGCCATCAGCGTCCCGACCGAGCCGATGCCGAGGATCCGCATCGCCATGTATCCGCCGGCCAGGATGGCGAGTGCGGCAAACGCCAGCCCGCCGCCCATCAAGGCCTTGCGCCAGGTCAGCAGTTGCCGAACGCCCCCTTCAGGCTTCGGCGTGTGGGTCATGTTGATCCGCGCCTTGGCACGGCGCCGCTCCGCCAGCCCGGTCGCCACCATGATCGGGAAGCCGAGCGCCAGCAGCACGGCCACACCGGGCACCACCCACGAGGGCAGCCCCACCTTGACCGTCATGACCCAGGCGATGCCGAGCACCACCGCCGAGGCCAGGCTGAACAGCACGGCGACCCGCACCGGGTGCCCCTGCTCGGCCGAGGGCGCTGTAGCCGGAGCCGCAGCGGTGTACGGCGCGGTGGCGGTCGGCGTCATGCCCCCGGGCGTGCTCAGCGACGGGGTGCTCATCGCCTCGATCTGCTGGACCAGTTCCTCGGCGCTCTGCGGGCGGTCGGCCGGCTTCTTCTCCAGGCACCGCATGATCAGCATCGCCAGCGCCGGTGGGACGTTGGTCGCGGAACCGCTCCATCGGCTGCGGCTGCTGCGTCACGTGCGCGGCGATGATCCCCTGCGCGGAGGACGCCTCGAAGGGCTGGCGGCCGCAGAGCATCTCGTAGGCGACGATGCCGAGCGCATAGAGATCGGCTCGGTGGTCGGTATGCGGATCGGCGGTCGCCTGCTCGGGCGACATGTAGGCGGGCGTGCCGAGCGCCACGCCCATGGAGGTCAGCTTGCCGGAGCCGGAGCTCTTCTCGACGGCCTTGGCGACGCCGAAGTCGGTCACCAGGGCGTGGCGCCCGGAAAGGAGAATGTTGTCAGGCTTGATGTCGCGGTGGACGATGCCCTGCTTGTGCGCCATGGCCAGCGCGTCGGCCACGTCGCGGATGATGCGCACCGCTTCAGGGACGGGGAGTTCCCCCTCGCGCGCCAGCTTGGCGCGGAGCGATTCGCCCTCGATGAAGGGCATGATGTAGAAGAGGAGGTCGCCCTTGCCCCCGGTGGTCAGGAAGGGGACGATGTGCGGATGCTGCAGGCGGGCGGCGAGTCGCACCTCACGCTCGAAGCGCTCGATGCTCACGGCGGCGGAGGTCTCCGGGGGGAGGACCTTCACGACCACCTTGCGCTCGACCTGCACCTCTTCGGCGAGGAAGACGCGACTCATCCCGCCCCCGCCGAGCTCGCTCAGGATCCGGTAGCTGGGGCCAATCGCGTCCTGCACCTGGCGCTGGAAATCAGTCAGGCGGTCCACCCGGGGAAAGGAATCATGGAATAATGCAGGAATCGGGGCCGGTTGGCCACCTTATTCCATCCGCTCCACCAGCGCCTTCGCGAACTCGCTGGTCTTGAGCAGCGTCGCCCCCTCCATCTGCCGGTGGAAGTCGTAGGTGACCAGCTTGGCCGCGATGGTGCGCTCGATGGCCCGCACGATCAGGTCCGCCGCCTCGTTCCAGCCGAGGTAGCGCAGCATCATCTCGCCGGAGAGAATGACCGAGCCGGGGTTCACCTTGTCCAGGTCGGCGTACTTCGGCGCGGTGCCATGGGTCGCCTCGAAGATGGCGTGGCCGGTCTGGTAGTTGATGTTGGCGCCCGGTGCGATGCCGATCCCGCCGACCTGGGCCGCCAGCGCGTCGGAGATGTAGTCGCCGTTCAGGTTGAGCGTGGCGATGACGTCATACTCCGCCGGCCGGGTCAGGATCTGCTGGAGGAAGGCGTCGGCAATCACATCCTTGACGATGATGCCGTTCGGGAGGCGGCACCACGGCCCCCCGTCGATCTCGACCGCGCCGTACTCCTCCTTGGCCAGTTCGTAGCCCCAGTCCCGGAAGCCGCCCTCGGTGTACTTCATGATGTTGCCCTTGTGCACCAGCGTCACGCTCTTGCGGTTGTGGGCAATCGCGTGATCCAGCGCCGCCCGGATCAACCGCTTCGACCCCTCTGCGGAGACCGGCTTGATCCCGATGGAACTGGTGTCGGGGAAGCGGATGGCCTTGACCCCCATCTCGGTCTGCAGGAAGGCGATGAGCTTCGCCGCCTCCGGCGTCCCTGCCCTGTACTCAATCCCGGCGTAGATGTCCTCGGTGTTTTCCCGGAAGATGATCATGTCCACCTGCCCGGGATCCTTGACGGGCGACGGCACGCCGGCGAACCACCGCACCGGCCGGACGCAGGCATAGAGGTCGAGTTTCTGTCGGAGCGCCACATTGAGGGAGCGAATCCCGCCGCCGACCGGCGTGGTCAGCGGCCCCTTGATGGCGACCAGTTGGGTGATGATCGCCTGCAGTGTCTCCTCGGGGAGCCAGCTGTCCACCTGGTTCTTCGCCTTTTCTCCCGCGAGCACCTCCACCCACGCGATTTGCCGCTTGCCGCCGTACGCCGCCTTCACCGCGCTGTCGAGCACCAGCTTCGCCGCCCGCCAGATGTCGGGCCCGATGCCGTCTCCTTCGATGAACGGGATGATCGGATGGGCCGGCACCTTGAGCTTGCCGCTCACCAGCGTGATCGACTCCCCCTTTACAGGGGTGGTGTGGGCGGAGGCGGTTGAGGTCGGAGCCATGCGTCTCTCACTCTCGAGCGGGGAACGGGGTGCGTAAGGGGATTCCAGTAGGTAATATACGTCATGCAGACCGATACCATCCACCTCCCTGAGGTTTCGGCCTCCGACCTCGTGATTCAGCCGGTCGAGCGGGCCGAGACCATCCCCTCCCGCTGGTACTGGGACCCCGCCTTCGACCGCCTCGACCGCGACGCCGTGTTCGGTCGCACCTGGCAGGGGGTCGGTCACGCCGCGCAGGTGCGGTCCGAGGGGCAGTTCTTCTGTGCCGATGTGGCGGGGAACCCGGTCATCGTGGTTCGCGGGAAGGATGACGTCCTGCGCGGCTTCTTCAACGTGTGCAAGCACCGGGGCGGGCCCCTGGCCGTGGAGCCGGAAGGATGCGTCCGCGCCCTGCAGTGCAAGTACCACGGCTGGACCTACCTGCTCGACGGTTCACTCCGCGGGGTGCCGCAGTTCGATCGGGTCGAACTCTTCGATCGCAAGGACTACGGGCTGGTGCCGATCCGGGTGGCGGAGTGGGAAGGCCAGGTGTTCGTGAATCTCTGGGCCGACGCGCCGCCGCTGGCGCAGTATGTCCAGGGGATCGCCGAGCAGGTCGCCCCGACGCAGCTGGGCGCGCTCCAGTTCGTGAAGCGGGTGGAGTATGACATCGCCTGCAACTGGAAGGTGTACGTCGACAACTACTTGGAAGGCTACCACGTCCCCCACGTGCATCCCGAACTGGTCAAGCTCTATGATTTCCAGAGCTACCGCACCGAGTGCTTCGAGTGGTACTCACTGCAGCACAGCCCACTGAGCGGGGAGGCCAACCTCTACACCTCCGGAGACGGCGCGGCGTTCTACTACTGCCTCTTCCCGAACTACATGCTGAACATCCTGCCAGGACGGCTGCAGACCAATCTGGTCCAGCCGCTGGGGCCGGCACGGTGCCGGGTGATCTTCCAGTACTTCTATGCCGGGGCCGACACTCCGGCGGTCCGCAAGCTGATCGACGACGACCTCGCCTATTCCGACGCGGTCCAGCGCGAGGACATCGACATCTGCGAACGGGTCCAGCGTGGCGTGGAGTCGCGGGCCTATGATCGCGGTCGGTTCTCGGTGAAATTCGAGGAGGGAGTGTATCACTTCCAACGACTGCTGAAGGACGCCTACCGGGGCTTTCTCGGGGAATCGGGAACCAACGGGCAGGCCAGGACGTAGTACCAGTACGGATTTCACAAGAGCCTGGAGATTGAATGATTCGTTTTGCCCGCACCACAGCCCTGCTCAGCCTGTTGGCCATCGCGCCCGTCGGCCTCGCCGCCCAAGCCGCCTCCCTGCCCACCTGGAGTATCGATGTGGCGCACTCCGAGATCACCTTCCGGATTCGGCACTTCATGAGCCGGGTGAGCGGGACCTTCACCGACTGGTCCGGCACCATCCAGGCCGATCCGAACAACTGGGCCGGCGGGTCCGTCACGACCACCATCAACGTGGCAAGCATCGACACACGGAACGACCGGCGCGACGCCGACCTGCGCTCCGGGCGGTTCTTCAGCGTCGACAGCTTCCCCACCATCACCTTCGTCAGCACGTCGGTGACACAAATGGGTGACTCGCTCACGATCTCGGGCGACTTGACGATGCGCGGGGTAACCAAGCCGGTCGTGCTGAAGGGAGAAGTGCTCGGCGTGATGCCCGGGGAGCGCCCCCGTGCAGGATTCGAGGTGACCACCACGGTCAACCGCCTCGACTATGGCGTGGTGTACAATCGCGTCCTGGAGGGTGGCGGGACGATGCTGGGTGATGACGTCGAGATTCGCATCAACGTCGAGGCGCTGCGACAGGCTGCGCCGTAACTCACCGCACCCGCTCTCCCAGCAGGCGGAGTGAATCGGCAGGCACGGTCCCCGTCACGACAAATCGAATTCCTCCCTGTTGCTGCCAGGCGGTGGGCGACGGCTCCGCGGCGACACCGCCGACGGCCTTGGCCGCGTCCCGCTGCCGGCCCTCGGTGGCCGGTATCAAGGGCCGCTGCTGATCGAGAACGACAGCGCCATTCGCGTAGACGATGCGCACCAGCGGCAGCACCGGGTCGGCCCCTGGTACCGCGGTTCCCGGGCCCGTCTCCAGTCGATCGGGCGTCAGGCCGTCGATCAGCCGAATCTGCCCCCCCAGTACTCCGACGGCATCCTCCATTGAGATGACTCTCCACGTGCTGGCCTGCTCATCGGCCAGCCGTGCGCCCGTCTCGGCAAGTGCCGCCGGACGGGCCATCTGCGCCGAACGCTCCGGTGCTGTCGCGCTCGGCGGTGGGGTCGCGACCTCTTTCCGCTCAAGGGCATTGGCGCTGGGTTGGTCTGCCGGAGTCGGCTTCTCGCGCCCGCTTGTCGGCGTCGCCGCCGGCGTCGGCATCGGGTCGCGCCACCGCGTCGGCTGTCGGGGCCGATGTGGCCTTCGCGGCTCCAATCGTAGCCGGCTCATTGGCCCGCTCCGGCGTCTCAGGGGCCCCGTTCGCTCTCGACGCCACAGTCCCGCCCTCCTGCAGGACGACTGGAGTTGGCGGCGCCGGATTCGCACCCCGCCCCCAGTACCCGATGCCGACGGCAATCACGATGCTGGCCGCCCAGGCCAGCGTGCGGACCATCGGGCGGCGGTGCACAGAGATACGCGGCCGGGACTCTCGCTGCGGAACCGCGAGAACCTCCACCAGTCGGTCCGCCTCCTGGAGGAACGCCCGGGCCTCCGCGAGCTGGGCCGCGCAGGAGGCGCAGCCGGAGATGTGGTCCTCGACGCGTCCCCGCTCCCGGGGATCGAGTTCCCCGTCGAGGAGCATTTGGATGGTGCCTTCGTCAGGATGCGACATGCCGGTCCTCCCGCGTGCGATACGCCTCGACGAGTCTGCGCCGTGCCCGGGACAACGTTGTCCCAACCGCTCCCTTGGCAAGACCGAGTGTCTCGGCGATTTCGTCGTAATTGAATCCCTCAGCCTTCAGCAGCAACGCCTCGCGATCCCGGTCCGCCAGGGTGGCGAGCGCGTCCTGCACGGCACGGACGTTGTCGGCGCGTTCGAGCACCTGGTCCGCAGCTGGCGCCGACTGAGGCGACTCGGCCCTGTACAACTCCAGGCGCCGTCCCTGCCGTACGGCCTTGCGCCCGTCTTCCCGGACCAGGTTGAGCGCCACGGCAAAGAGCCAGGGGCGGGGATTCCGCGGCGGCGCGGCGACCGCGCGGGCGAAGGTCTCCTGGGCGATGTCTTCCGCACGGTCGTGATCCCCCGTCCGCCGGTAGAGTACCCGGACGAGCGCAGCGTGGTGTTCGCGGAAGAGGGCGGCCAGGTCGGTCGTCATCGGCTCATTGAAGAGGGCGGGTGGTGGCTTGCAGGGAGAAATGCCCTGCAAACCACGCGCCGCACAAGGGTACGTCTCACTGCCCGCGGAAGTCGCGGGCCGTGGTGGCGAGCTGGTTCGCGCGCCAGGTGCTGATCCCGGCCGGGTCGATCCGAATGCTCATCCTGCCCCCGGCGATGACGATGCTGTCACCCGCGCCGAGCCACGGGGCGAGTTCCGGCAGCGCCCGGACCAGCTCGAAGTATGCCGGACTGAAGGGCGCAACCGTGATGGTCGGACTCCCCTTCGTGTATGTCATGTCGGTCCAGACGCCCTCGCGGTCGACAAACACCCGGCCGGCGATCCTTCGTGAATCCGCCCGGACGCCGCCTACGGCCGCGGGGGTGCGGGCCAGTCGCTCGTCCGCGGCTTCATTCGCGGCCGCCAGCGTCTTGACCTCCGACTGGCGCGCGCTGGCCTCGGCCCGGTCGAACGCGACCTGTCCGCTCATGCTCTTGGCGGCGTCGCGTCCCCCGCGGAGAGACGGCTCTGAGGCGGGAGGAATCTGGGCACCCGGCTCCAGCACCAGGTACGACGTGTACTCGGTCAGGATGCCGTACCGGAGGCCGAGTTGGCGAATCTCCTCGATGATGGCTGGGCGATGCGCCTTCCAGACGTGCCGTCCGGGTGAGCTCCCCGATCTTCCGTGACGCCCACAGCGGCGGGACGAAGGTGTTGTCGGGCTGACGGCTGGTGAAGCGCGCGGTCGCCGTGAAGCGCTCCTGTGCGGCCGTTCCGTTCTCCCTCGATGACCACGTTCCCGCTGCCGGTGCCACGGTAGCGGCCGAACACCACCAGCTCCTCGCCGTAGAAGAGGTCGGGGAGCTGCGCAGGCTGCGTCTCGGTGAGGGTGACCGGGGCGCTCACGATGCGAAGGTTGGTCAGCGCTGGATGGCGGATCCTCCCGAGCAACCCGCCAACCGCCACTTCGACGTCGGCGTTTGGAGCCACATACGTGGCGCTGCCGCGGCCTTCCTTGGCGAGCATGTCGAGCAGGAAGGTGTTGACGTCGGTCCCGACGCCGACGGTGAAGATACGGGACGAGCCGATGCGGCTCCCCGCGGCGGCGGCGATCTGGTCGGGTTGGGTCTGGCCCACGGAAGGCAGCCCATCGGTCATGAACACGACAAGTGAGACGCGTTCCGTGCCGGCCGCCTGCTGCAGGGCGACATCCAGCGCGCCCTCGATGTTGGTGCCGCCACCGGCGGAGAGATTGCCGACAAACTCCTGGGCATCCCTCACATTGGCGCGGTTTGCCGGGGTCAATCCCGTGCGGAATTCCGTGACGCCAGAGGAGAACGCGATGAGGCGGAAGCGGTCCTGGGGACCGAGCGCGCCCAGCGCCTGGGCGAGTGCGGCCTTGGCCTGCTCCAGCTTGGTGCCCGACATCGATCCCGAGACGTCGACCACCAGTGTGAGGTCGCGGGGAAGCGCCGCGCTGGTCGAGGCATCAGGTGGCGCGAGGAGGAGCATGTAGTAGCCCGTCCTCTCCCGCGGAGGCGTGGGTCAGGATCGTGGTCCCGACCAGTCCGCGACGAAGGGGAAAGAGGAGGTCGAGGTCGCCTGAGGCATCGGCAGGGACGGTGACGACCAACTGACCGCGTGCGCGACGGGAGGTCACCGCGTGCGTCGGTGAGTAGGGCGTCCCGAAGGTCGCCTCACCCGCCGTGGTCACGGCCATCGAGAAGAGATCCTGGGGAGTTCCGGCACTTCCGACGCCGCGACTGATTGACCGGGGCCCGATGGCATAGCGCAAGCGGAGGGCGTCACCCTCACGGCCGAGCACCTGGGTGTATTTGAGGACCACCTTGCGGGTCTCGCCGGGTTGAATCGGGAAGATCTGTGCGCGGATCAGTCCATGTCCCGCGTAGGTGAGGAGCGCCGGGTCCTTCTGGCGCCGGACGATTTCTTCGTAGACGCTGCGCGCCTGTTCGGCGGTCTGCATCTCTCCCTGCATCTCCTGATCGCCCATCCAGAGGGAATAGCCGGTGAAGACCGCCTCCCCTGGGAGCGGATAGAGGTAGGTGCCCTCGGCGACGGCACTCCCTGCGTTTCGGAAGCGCTCCTCGACCTCGATGCGGGCGATGCGCCCGTCGAGGGTGACACGGACGGTGCTCTGGATGCGGATGACCGGCCCGCCGATCGGCGACGGGTCGGGTGGATACGGGCCGTTCTCGGAGCTCGACCCAGCCCTGGCCGGCGGCCGGGGAGGCCGCGCTGGCGACCAGCACCAGCGCGAGGGGGAATCGACGACGCATGACTCTCTCCTGGTTATGGGCAGCCGGGAGATGCGTCTGGCCCGCAAACTTGCACGCCCCCCCAAGGAGGCGGCATTCTTCGCCCCATGATCCCGACCCAGCGCGCCCGTCTGCAGCTGATCGTCGCCGCCGTGCTGTTCTCGACCGGTGGAGCGGTCATCAAGGCCACCGACATGACGGGCTGGCAGGTGGCGAGCCTGCGGTCGGGTATCGCGGCGGTGGCCCTCGCGCTCCTCTTGCCACGAGCGATCCGGAGCATCAGGCCGAGGACGATTCTCGTGTCCATCGCCTACGCGGCCACGCTGGTGCTGTTCGTGACGGCCAACAAACTCACGACGTCGGCGAACACGATCTTTCTCCAGGCGACCGGGCCGCTCTACATCCTGCTCCTTGCGCCCTGGCTCCTGAAGGAGCGGATCCGATCGTCGGACGTGGCGTTCATGGCGGTGGTCGGGCGTCGGCCTCCTGCTCTTCTTCATGGGGACCGACGTGCCGGTCCGCACCGCGCCCGCGCCCTTGCAGGGCAACGTCCTGGCGGCGCTGTCGGGGTTTACCTGGGCGCTCACGCTGATGGGGCTGCGCTGGATGGGGGCTGACGAGTCGGGGGGATCACCGGCGGGCGCGGTGGTCCTTGGCAATGCCTTCGCGTTCCTGGCGACGCTTCCGATGGCGCTGCCGTTTACCGGGATCGGGGCCGGGGACTGGGTCGCGATCGGGTACCTCGGGGTCTTCCAGATTGCGCTGGCCTATGCCTTCGTCACGCGGGCGGTCGGCAAGCTCCCCGCGCTCGAGATTTCGATCATCCTCCTCGTGGAACCGGTCCTCAATCCGATCTGGTCGTGGCTCGTCCATGGCGAGCGGCCCGGCCCCTGGGCGCTGGTCGGCGGCGTGCTGATCATCGGGGCGACGGCGCTTCGCTCCGTCCTGGCGAACACTGCGGCGAGGAAGGCTGCCGCGCATGCCTGAGTGGCCCCGCGTCCGGATGGCGCTGATCGAGACCGTTCGGGTCCGTGGGGGGCTGGTGCCCCTGTGGGAGCTTCACCAGGCTCGGGTGCGTCGCAGCGCCGCGGCGCTTGGGTATTCGCTGCCGGCGGACCTGGTACCTCCCGACGGGCGGGGCCGACCGGATCTGTCGGATCGAGTACGCCAGTCGAGAACGGGTATCCGTCACCGACCGGCAGGTGGAGGATGTTGCGGGGCTCCGGCTTCGGACCGCGCTCGTTCCGCATCGGGGCTATCGGCACAAGACGACGGATCGGGAGTGGCTGGATGCGGCCCGTCTCGACGCGGCTACTCGCGGCGGCGACGACGTCCTTCTCCTCTCCGAGGAGGGGATGGTCGCCGAGTCGTCGATCTGGAGTCTCTTCTGGTGGGAAGGGGGAGACTTGACCGGCGCCGCCGCTGGAATTGGGGATCCTGCCTGGGGTGGCACGGGCGCGGCTCGACGAACTCGTCGGGGGCCTGCGGGAGGGTCGCCTGCCGGGCGCAGAGTTGCCTGGGCAGGGTGGCTTTGCCGCGAACGCGGCGCGGGGAATCGTCCCCTTGGTGGAAGTCGATGGGGTACAAGTGGTTCCTGACCGTCGGACGGCGCAGTTGGCGGAGGAGTTCTGGCCTTGACCGGGCGGGGGTCGGTGAATATTTTCTCCGGGCTAGGCAGGGCCCTCGGTCCTCGTGGTGGTTGTAGCTCAATCGGTTAGAGCGCCGGATTGTGGTTCCGGAGGTTGCGGGTTCGATCCCCGTCAGCCACCCTGCCCGCGACGCCCGACGGAACAGCGTCGGCAGAGGTCCGTAGCTCAATTGGTAGAGCACCGGTCTCCAAAACCGGGGGTTGCAGGTTCGATTCCTGCCGGGCCTGTCGGGACAGCACACGGCGCTATCGTCTAGAGGCCTAGGACACAGCCCTCTCAAGGCTGGTACACGGGTTCGAATCCCGTTAGCGCTATGCACGGCACCATCGGGCGGGTCTCGGCCCCATCGTCTATCGGTTAGGACGCGACCCTTTCAAGGTCGAGAGACGGGTTCGACTCCCGTTGGGGCTATCCACCGCGCGCCGCTAGCTCAATTGGCAGAGCAAGTGACTCTTAATCACTAGGTTGTAGGTTCGATTCCTACGCGGCGCACTCCCCTATTCCGGCTCAGGCCTGGGTAGGGGTTTTCTTTCGGGCAATCTTCGGGCTCTCTTGCGCTCCACTCCCAGCAGGCCGCACGTTGGGGGGAGGGATAGCCCCTTGCGGTTTCCCGTGTTAGTTTATCTCCGAGCCTCGTTCCTCCGGCGTGCCGATAGCCGCGGCCTGCCGATTCAGGAAGGAGTGTGAATCGACGTCCTACAGAGTGTCAGCGCACTTCTTATTGAGCATCATACGCCTGGGCGTTACAAGACCGCCCCGGTCGAGTTCCACACCCCTCAGGAGCGTTTCATGATCCGTAAGCTCTCAGTTCTCTGCGCAGCGATCGCCTTCATGGCGACGGTGCCTGCGCACGCCCAGTCGAAGGGGCAGTTCCAGGTCGGCGTCGGTGCCGGTCTGCCCTTCTACGCCTCCGATCTCGGCCTGAACAACAAGCGTCGGGTTCGGTGGCCGGCTCGGCTACATGTTCACCGACAAGATCGGCTTCGAGGTCGACGCCTTCTACTACAGCACCGAGCCCTCGAGCCTCCAGTACACCGGCGTGAACATCACCGAGATCCCGCTGCACGCCCGCCTCACCTACAACGCCCCGCTCGGCGCGGGCCTCGGCTTCGTGTTTGGTCTGGGGTACGCCTACAATATGTGGGGCGAGGATGCCACGAAGTATTTTCATGGCGTTGACTCGCTCGGCGCTGCGCTCAGCACCAACGACACCGACGGTGGTCCCGGCGCCCTCATCGGCTTCCGTTTCGGGAACGCCGGCAAGGTGTCGATGCGCGTTGACCTGACCGGCGACTACATCACCTCGCCGATCAACGACACGACGAGCTCGCTCGGTAGCCCCGTCGCCCAGGACAGCCGCGTTCGACCTGGCCCTGAACGCCACGCTCAGCATCGCTTTTGGCGGCCAGCCGCGCACCCCGAAGGACTCGGACAAGGACGGCGTGCCGGACAAGACCGACCTCTGCCCGAACACCCCGCTCGGGACCGCGGTTGACGCCAACGGCTGCCCCTACGGCGACGCCGACAAGGATGGCGTGACCGACAATCTCGACAAGTGCCCGAACACGCCGATGGGCGCCACCGTTGATGCCACCGGCTGCCCGTCCGACACGGACAAGGACGGCGTGTACAACGGAATCGATCAGTGCCCGAACACCCCGATGGGTGCCACGGTTGACGCCAAGGGTTGCCCGATGGACCAGGACAACGACGGCGTCTTCAACGGGATCGACCAGTGCCCCGATACGCCTGCTGGCGCCAAGGTCGACGCCAAGGGCTGCCCGATGGACTCGGACGGCGACGGCGTGGCGGATTACATGGACAAGTGCCCGAACACCCCGGCCGGCATGAAGGTCAACGCCGAGGGCTGCCCGATCCTGTTCGAACCAGGGCAAGACGGCAGTGGTGCTGCAGGGCGTCAACTTCGCCGACCAACAGCGCCGTCCTCGACGAGACCGACACCTCGACGCTGGACAAGGTCGCGAACTTCGTGCAGTACAACCCGAGCGGGTATCGTCTCGAGGTGGCCGGCTACACCAGCAGCACCGGAAGCCGCGCGCACAACATGAAGCTCTCGCAGCAGCGCGCCGAAGCGGTCGTGCGGTACCTCGTGAGCAAGGGTGTCCCGGCCGGCATGTTGCAGGCCAAGGGCTACGGTCCGGACTTCCCGATCGACACGAACGCGACCAAGGCTGGTCAGGCAAACAACCGGCGCGTGGAGCTGAAGCAGATCAAGTAGCTCAACCGCCACGTATGAAGGGTACGCGCCGGGATCTCACGATTCCGGCGCGTGCTCATTTCACCCCCTTGGAGGATGCATGCTGGAAGACTTCAAGAAGTTCCTGATGCGGGGCAACGTCGTGGACCTGGCGGTCGGTGTCATCATCGGCGCCGCGTTCGGGAAGATCGTCGGTTCCCTGGTGGACGACATCATCATGCCGGTGCTCGGCCTGGCCCTCGGCCGGATTGATTTCTCCAACCTCTATCTGGTCCTCAAGCCCGGCTCCGATGGCGCGGCGAGTTACGCCTCGCTGGCTGCCGCCAAGGAGGCCGGTGCCGCCACCCTGAACTACGGCCAGTTCATCAGCGTCATCATCACCTTCCTGATCGTGGCGGCCGCTATCTTCGTGATCGTGCGCCTCGTCAATCGTTTCGACGCCAAGTCCGCACCCCCGCCGCCTCCCAGCACCAAGGACTGCCCCCAGTGCCGCATGGCTGTCCCGCTGGCGGCCACCAAGTGCGGGCATTGCACATCGGCCATCGCCGCCTGACGCTCCCGCATCAGCCCGGATCGGCCTATTTTGCGCAGGGCGCTCGCAAAGGGCGCCCTCGTCGCGTACCACCGTCCTGTCTCGAAATGATGGAGAGCGCCCGCATGTCCGTCTCACGTCTGTGTTGTGTCGTCAGCGCCGTTTTCCTGCTGCTCCTCGCCGTACCCACCCAATCGGCGGCGCAGGCACCTGATTCATCCGCCTCACCGCTCACGGGGTCGCTCGACCTGGGGCTCGTGGCTGCGTCGGGTAATACCGACCTGACGACCTTCAGCTTTGGGGAAAAACTGGAGTATGAAAAAGACAGGTGGTCGGTGACGCAGGGCGCGAAGATGGTGTATGGCCAGACCAACGGGTCGGAAACTGCCAATGAATACGCCGTTTACGTCCAACCCGAGTTCCAGCTGTCCACTCGGTGGAAGGGCTACGTCCTGGGCAGCTGGGACCGAAACACTTTCATCGGCATTTCACAGCGGTTCCAGGAAGGTCTGGGGCTCTCGTTCCAGGCGGTCAAGGGTCCCAAGCACTCGCTGGCCCTTGATGGCGGCTTTTCGTTCTTCCAGCAGGACTTTACAAGCGGACTGAGTTCGAGCTTTCCAACCGCGCGTGGGCAGGTCAACTACAAGTACACCTTCAAGCCAAAGGCGTACATCCAGAACATCTTCGTCTACCTCCCGAACCTGGAAGACGGCGCGGATTACCGCATCAACAACGAACTCGCCCTCGTCGCGCCTGTGGTAGGTCCCATCGCGCTGAAGGCGTCCTATCTCCTCCAGTACCAGAACTCACCGCAGCCGGGGTTCGGCACGACCGACAACCTGTACACCACCGGGCTGCAGGTCACCTTCTGATCCGGGACTCCTGGGCATGACCGGGCGCATTCGGTCGCTCGACGCCTTTCGCGGGTTGACGGTGGCCGCGATGATCCTGGTCAACAACCCCGGGAGCTGGTCATTTGTGTATCCGCCGCTGCAGCATGCGGAATGGGACGGCTGGACTCCGACCGACCTGATCTTCCCGTTCTTCCTGTTCATCGTCGGTGTGTCGCTCGTGGTGTCGTTCACGCGTCGTGAGCTGGCCGGCGCCACGCGCAGGGAGCTCGTCCGGAAAGCACTGCTGCGTGGCGCGCTCATCGTGCTGGTGGGGCTGCTCCTGAGTGGATTTCCCCAGTACGATTTGTCGAGGATCCGTATTCCGGGTGTCCTGCAGCGGATCGGGGTGGTCTATGCCCTGGCCGCGCTGGTCTTTCTCGGCTTTGGCCCCGCCGCAAGGCGATGGATCGCGGCGGCAATACTCCTCGGATACTGGCTGCTGTTGACCATGGTGCCGGTCCCCGGCGGTGGCGTCGCCGATCTCACTGCCAGCGGCAACCTCGGGGCGTGGCTGGATCGGCTCCTGCTCGGTGGGCACCTCTGGACGCCGGAGTTCGATCCGGAGGGGCTCCTCAGCACCCTGCCCGCGGTCGCGACCTGCCTCATCGGCAGCTTCGCAGGTGAGCGGTTGCTGGCCGACCGGCCACCGGCCGAGCGGACCGCCGGTCTCTTCCTGGTGGGCGCGGCGCTCGTCGTGGCCGGACTGGTTTGGAATGCCTGGTTTCCGATCAACAAGGGGCTGTGGTCCAGCTCGTACGTCCTTTTCACCGGCGGGATCGCCTGCCAGGCCCTGGCCGCCTGCTATTGGGTGATTGATGTGCGGGGCAGGGATCGCTGGGCTCGCCCTGCGATCATCTTCGGTACCAACGCGCTCTTTGCCTTCGTCCTCTCAGGGCTGGTGGCTCGCCTCCTGGGGCTGTGGGAGATCGCCACTCCCGATGGGGCCACCCCGGCTCCGCAGTGGCTGTTCGAGCAGGTGCTGGCCCCGGCTGCGGGGCCGATGGTCGGCTCGCTGCTGTATGCGCTCGCCAACGTGGCGCTGATCTTCCTGGTGACGGCCATGCTCTATCGCCGCCGCATCTTCATCAAGCTGTGACGAGGCGCCGGGCTGCCCGCACGGGGCAAGTGGGCTAAATTCCCTCAATGTTCCTTCCCCTCCTGGCGCTCGTCGTTGCGGGCTGCCTGGGCTGCCAACAGCCGGCCGTCACCTCCCTGTCGCAGGACTCTGTCCCTCGACTCGTGGTCCTCCTCATGGTTGATCAGTTTCGGCCTGATCACCTCCTGCGCTACCGGTCGGAATGGACCGGCGGGTTCAAGCAGCTTCTCGACCAAGGGGTGTTGTTCACCGACGGGCGGCAGGACCACGCCATTACCCAGACCGGGCCTGGTCATTCGACGGTCCTGAGCGGGCGGTTTCCCTCCCATACTGCCATTGTCACGAATGATCTCGGCGTGCCCGATCGCCTGTCCCCCCTGATCGATGATCCGCAAGCGGTCGGCGCCTCGCCGCACCGGTTCCAGGGGTCCGCCTTGCTGGACTGGATGATCGCCGGGGACTCGACGACCCGGATGCTCTCCGTTGCGATGAAGGATCGGTCGGCCATCCTGCCGATCGGTCGCGCACGTGGGGAGGTCTACTGGTGGTCGAAGCTCGGGTTCTTCACGACCAGTCGCTACTATCGCGACACGCTGCCGACCTGGGTGCAGACCTGGAACCGCCGGCACCCCATGCGGGATCTCGTGGGCCGACAGTGGGCCCTCCTGAGGCCCGAGGGGGCCTATCCGGAAGCCGACAGCCTCCCGGCTGAGAATGGGAGAGACGGGCGGAACACCTTTCCGCACGCACTGCCCACCGACGCGGGGAAGGCGGCGGTGCTGCTTCCCCATTTTCCGTGGATGGACTCACTGACCCTGGACCTCGCGCTGACCGGCGTCTCCACGCTCGGTATCGGCCAGGGCCGTGGGTCACGGACGGATCTACTGTCCATTGCGCTCTCCTCGACGGACGAGATCGGGCACGACTTCGGTCCTGATTCGAGGGAACTGCACGACATGTTCCTGCGGCTCGACGGGTACCTCGCCTGGTTCCTCGACTCCCTCGCGGCGACGACGCCCAGAGACCGCATCCTGCTCGTGCTGACCTCCGACCACGGGACCCAGGCGATGCCGGAGCAGGCGGGCCCCACGCGCGGTCACCCGGCCGGCCGCGCATGGCCGTCGGCGATGGTGCGCAGCATCGCCACCGCACTTCGGGATCGCTGGCGCACCGACTTCAACATCCGATTCGACTACGGCATTGTGACGGCGGATCTTGTCGCGTTGCGGTCGCGTGGGGTCGACACCGACAGCCTCAGCCGCAGCCTCGCCGCGCGGTTCGAGAAGGAACCCTATGTGGACCGTGTGTACACTCCCCAGTCACTCGCAGCGGCTCCTCCATCAGATCCCGTCGCCAACCGATGGCGGCATTCGCTTCCGGCGGACTTCGGCTGGCTCGTCGCGGTCGTTCCGCACGAGGGCACGACCTGGGATTCGTGGACCGTGGGCGCGAATCACGGCACCCCGTGGCTGGCCGACGTCCAGGTACCCATTCTCTTCTGGGGCGGCGCCCTCCAGCCTCGCGCCGTCGCGCGGACCGTGCGGGCGGTTGACGTCGCGCCGACCGTGGCCCGGGCCGTCGGCGTGACCCCGACGCAGCCGCTGGACGGTGTCGTGCTCCCCGAAGTTGTTTGGACAGCGCCATGACTTTTCCAGCACTCCCCTGCTTCCCCTGTCCCCACCAATCCGCCTGCTGTGCCCATGGATCCACCCTCGCCGAGGACGAGGCGGAGGCGATCATGGCGCGCCACGGGATCGACCGGATCTACTTGACGCGGTGGGGCGAGTGGCGCACGCGCGTGAAGGGGGGCCGGTGCGCCTTCCTCGTGGACAACTCCTGCGAGTTGCATGACGAGCCGTTCTATCCGCTGGTGTGCCGTGGATTTCCCTGGACCGACTCGGAAACCGGCGGTCCCTATGAATTTGACCGGACGATCTGCCCGGAGTTCGAGTTGCGTCCGGAGCTGGTGAAGATCAACCCATATCTCGGCCGCAATGGCGGCCGGAAGGGATAGGTAGACGGTGTCTGCTCACTCTTCGCAGCCTCGCAGCTGCCCTCGTTGGCGCCTCGATGGCGCTGGTTCTCGTGACGGTTCCCGCTGTTCGCCCAGGAGGACGCGGCGCTGGCGCACGCGCGGGCGCTGCTCAAGACCGTCCCGCTCATCGACGGGCACAACGACCTCCCGTGGGAAATCCGGATGCTCGAAACGGCACCCATGGATGTGGGCGCCTACGACCTCAACGCGCCGACGCACGGGAACACGGACATCGCCCGGCTCCGGGCCGGCGAGGTCGGTGCGCAGTTCTGGTCGATCTACATTCCGGGCGAGGACAAGGACAGCGGATACGCCAAGACGCAGCTGGAGGAGTTTGACATCGCGCGCAGGATGATAGCGATGTACCCGAAGGACCTCCAATTCGTCACCACCGCCGACGGCATCGAGCAGGCGTTCAAGGCCGGCAAGATCGGGTCCCTCCTGGGCATGGAGGGCGGGCACGCCATCGAGAACTCCCTGGGCGCGCTCCGCTCGTATTACGAACTCGGTGCGCGCTACATGACGTTGACGCACAACGTCACCCTCGACTGGGCCGATGCCGCCTCGGACTCGGCGAAACATGGCGGCCTGACACCCTTCGGCCGAGAAGTGGTGCGGGAGATGAACCGGCTGGGAATGATGGTGGACCTGAGCCACGTCTCGCCGGCGGTGATGAGCAACGTGCTGGATATCGCCGAGTCGCCGGTGATCTTCTCCCATTCCTCGGCGCTGGCGCTGACCGGTCACGTGCGCAACGTCCCCGACTCCATCCTGCGGCGGCTGCCGAAGAACGGCGGCGTGGTCATGGTGACGTTCGTCCCCTCGTTCGTGAGTGCTCGCGTCTTCACCTGGTCGGCGGCCCGGGATTCCGTGGTCGAGGCTGCCATGCGCGCGGCTGGCGCTGACACCGCCGCCGCCCGGGCACAGGTCAGGGCGTGGTTTGCCGCCAATCCCCGCCCACCCGCGTCGCTGAGCGACGTCGCGGACCACGTGGAGCACATCCGCAAGGTCGCAGGCGTCGATCATGTCGGGCTGGGGAGTGACTTCGACGGCATGGGGCCGATCACGCCTGTCGGACTGGAGGATGTCTCGCTGTTCCCGGGCCTGTTCGCAGAGTTGATCCGCCGCGGATGGAAGGACGGCGACCTGAAGAAGCTCGCGGGGGAGAACATGCTCCGCGTGATGCGCGCCAACGAGGCAACCGCGAAGCGGCTGCAGGCATCGCGGGCTCCCTCGACCAAGACCATTCAGCAGATGGACTCCCCCGGCACGAGTTGAGGGGCGAGCGGGGGTCTGCAGCCATGGGAGGGGCGTCCGGTGGGGCGCCTCTCGCCGTATCAGGGGGTCGGTGCTTCCGGCCGGCGGCGTTTCCACCAGAGGGCCGCGGCACCCCCGAAGGCGATGGTCGCGAATCCGAACCACTGGATGGCGTAGTTCAGGTGGGGGCCATCGCCGAGCGCTGGCGGGCTGCTCCGGAGTGGCGCGGGGGAGACGGTCGCCGGGGAATCGGCGATGATGTACACCGGGGCGATGGGGATAGGGGAGTCGGCTCGCGCAGTGTCTCGAGGTCGAGCCGGCGCCAGGTGGTGGCGCCGTTCCGGTCCGCGGGCATGGCCCCGTCGGGGTCGACCGGGATGGCCATCGCAATGCCGGAAACGGTCGTCGAATCCGCCTCGCGGTGGATCTGCACGTCGTAGGAGATGGCATCGGCGGAAGGGACATACCCGCGCAGGATGAGGACCGCCGAGTCCGAGCCGGTCAATCGCAGCGGCGTCACGACCTCGACACCTGGAACACCGCCGCGCCCACGTCCCCGCAAGATGATCTCCCGTTCGTAGTCGTAGACGCCAGCTGCAATGGCCCGTCTGTTTCCGACGGCGTCGTGGAGCGTGCGGGCGTCAACGGCTGGAAGGGTTCGGTCGGCCAGTGCCGCAGCGCTGCCTGCGCGGCGGGTGGCCAGGCGGTCCAGTTGCCATACCCCGAGCCGAAGGCAGACAACACCCAGAAGTGACGAAAAGACGACGAACGCGAGCGGGTACCGTGAGGTCATGGCTGTCTGGCGTTGAGGACACCGGGGCGCATTCCCCGGGAGCACGATGACCAACGTTCACAGGTCAAGGTGTTGCAATGTAATGATTTGGCGTTGGAGATGCGCGTGGTATCGGGCTTGCTCTATCCATCTGCGTTCCGCTGCTATTGTCGTCACTGAAATTCTGGAGGTCATATGCGGGTCCGTCGGCTGGCCGCCGTCCTCGTTCTTGCCGTGCTGGGTGCCGCACCCCAGGTTATCGCGCAGGCAGACGGTGCACCCAAGGGCCTGGAGGTCGTCAAGAATCCGAGTCGCCGGAGTGGGTTCTGGGGCAGTCTCGGCTTCGGCGTTGGCTCCGAGACCTTCACTGTCCCCGATTCCGTGGTGCAGCCCGGATGGCTCGCGGCTCCCACGTTCAACATGCGGGTGGGTGGAACGCCCGATATCCATCTCCGCCTCGGCGGGGAGCTGATCTCCTGGTACAACGGCGACGGGGCATATTCCCAGACGCTCGGGGGCATGCTCGGCATCGCGCAGATCTACCCTTCCGCGACGCAGGGCTTCTTCCTGAAGGGCGGCGGCGGCTACGCATGGAACTCCTTCGGTGACGACTACTACTGCACCTGGTACTACTGCTATGAGTACGGCTATTCGTACGATTCCGGGTTCATGTGGAGTGCGGGGGTGGGCTGGGAGATTCCGGTGAGCCGTACGCTGAACATCATGCCGACGATCGACTATTACGAGTCGTATTTCGGAGGTCGGTACACCGCGAACTACACCGAAAGGCTCTGGAACTTCGGCGTGTCGGTCGAGATCCCCTGATCGTCCTGTCGCCCGGTCATCCACAGAGGGTGTCGCGGTCCTGCAATAGCGGGGGCCCGGCACCCTCTCTTTGATTCTGCAAATGGTTGCGGGGATTGAGCTTTCGCGGTACCATAACCTGCACAAATTGGGCACGGCATGTGCCTCTCCTGATTTGCTCTCAGCTTCATTCCTCGAGCCTCGAGTTCCGCCTCTTGACCCTCAGGATCCGCCCCTTCGTCGTGTCGTTCGGATTGGCCCTCTCTGCGCTCACGTGCAGCAGCGACAGTCTCACGCTGCCTGAGGAAGGGCTGCCGGCCGCGCTGGTCATCGTGTCCGGGAACGGCCAGACGGCCACCGTGACTGCTCCACTCCCCGATTCCCTCGTTGTCCGCGTCACCGATTCGGAGTCCCGGCCCGTTGAAGGCGTCAAGGTCGCGTTCGCCCCGACCCTCGGTGGCGGTGACGCGGCCCCGGACACCGGCCTCACGAATGCGGATGGACGGGCCGGCACGCGCTGGGTGCTCGGCAGCGTCGCCGGCGCTCAGCGGATGCAGGCGAAGGTGGTGGGCAACACCGCCTCGGGTAGCGTTGACCCAGAACTTCGATGCCACGGCTCTGGCGGCTGCGGCAGATACGATCTACGCGGTTCGTGGGAACGGACAGTCTGCCGGTGTTGGAGCGCCGCTGCGGGATTCGCTCGTGGTTCGCGTCGCGGATCAGTATGGCAACGCCGTGAGCGGGACGACGGTCAACTGGGCCGTCGCCACCGAGGGCATGGTCAGCCCGTCCTCAAGCGTGACCGGGTCGGCGGGGACCGCCGCGACCGCGTGGACGCTTGGCGCGACGCCCGGTGTGTCGACCGTGACGGCGACCTCGTCGCCCGCCGGACTTGCCGGCAGTCCTGTCACCTTCACCGCCACCGGCGTGATCGGGAGTGCCGGGATGCTGGCCATCACGACGCAGCCGTCGGCCAACGCCACGAGCAGTGTGGCGTTCCCGGTCGCTCCGGTGGTCCAGTTGCAGGACCTGCTGGGCAATGCCGTTCCGACCGCCGGCGTTGGGATATCCGTCAGCATCGCCTCCGGCCCTGGTGGTACGCTGATCGGCTCGACGATCGCGCTGACCAACTCGAGTGGGCGGGCCACGTTCACCGGACTCGGCATCGTGGGGCCGGTCGGCGTCTATACCCTGCACTTCAGCGGAACCAGCCTGACCGGTGTGACGTCGAGCGGCGTGACCCTCTCGGCCGGCGCACCGGTGCGGGTGGAAATCCTCACGCAACCGACGACCGTGCAAAGCGGCGTGGTCTTTCCCGTCACACCCACGGTCCAGGTGCTTGATGCGGCGGGCAACCCGGCCGGTGGGGCTGGTCGCACGATCTCCGTGGCGTCGAATTCCGGCACGGCGGTGCTCTCCGGGACGGTCAGCCAGTCAACCGACGCCTCCGGGCTCGCGACCTTCCCGGGGCTCGCCCTGACGGGGCCCGAGGGGCCGAATACACTCCAGTTCTCCTCGCCGACCCTCGCGAGCGACTTGACCACCGCCATCACGGTCGTCGCGGGATCGCCCAGCAAGCTGGCCTTCATCGCCCAGCCAACCAATGTGGTGGCCGGTGCGCCCATCACCCCGGCGATCCAGGTCGAGGTGCAGGACGGAGCGGGCAACCGCGTCACGAGCTCCACCATTTCGATTACCCTCGCCATCGCCAACAATCCGGGGGCGAGTGCGCTCAGTGGCATCGCGACCCGCAATGCCGTCGCCGGCGTCGCCACGTTCCCCGGGCTTTCCCTCGACAAGGCCGGCAGCGGCTACACGCTCGCGGCGAACGCCTCCGGGGCGAGCACCGCGACGAGCGCGGGATTCACGGTGAGCCCCGGTTCGCCCGCCGTTCTGAAATTCGGGGTTCAGCCAGCCGGCACGGCCGTTGGCGCCACCATCGCCCCGCCGGTGACGGTCCTGATCCAGGACGCCCTGGGGAACCTCACGACCTCCACCGCGGCGGTTGCGGTGGCCTTTGGCGCGAATCCGGGTAGTGCGACGCTCAACGGCACCACGTCGGTCGCCGCTGTATCTGGCGTGGCGACCTTCGGTACCCTCTCCGTTTCACAGGCCGGCACCGGGTATACCCTGGTCGCCACGTCGGCGGGCCTTACATCGGCCACCAGCGCGGCGTTCAACACCGGGAGCGCCGGCAGCGTCACCACGATCACCGGTGACGTGCCTGATCCCTCGGTTGTCGGGCAGGATGTCACCGTGAGCTTCACCGTGACCAGTGGCGGCGGCACACCGACGGGGAACGTGACGGTGAGCGACCTCACCACCTCGTGCGTCGCCACAGTCGCCGTCGGGAGCTGCACCCTGGCCTTCCCGGACGCCGGTGTCCGGACCCTGGTCGCCACCTACGACGGCGACGGCAATATTGCCGGGAGCGCATCGGCCGGCGTCTCCGCACACGGTCAACAAGGCGGCCACGACGACGGTCCTGAACTTCCCACACCCCGAACCCCTCGCCGCGGGGCAGCGCGATCAGCGTCACCTGGACGGTGTCGGTGACGGCGCCCGGCGCCGGAACACCGACGGGAGATGTAACGGTGGGAGACGTCGTGAATTCCTGCACCGCGCCGGTCGCCGCGGGCGGCTGCCTGCTCACGCTGAACACCGTGGGGGTGCGGTCGCTGACGGCGGTCTACGCGGGCGACGCGAACTTCGTGGGGAGTACCTCCTCCTCGGTTACCCATACGGTCGAAAAGGCGGCGACGACGACGGTCATTACCAGTGACCTCTCCATCCCGTCGGTCGTCGGCCAGCCGGTCACCGTGGCGTTCCAGGTCACCAGCAGTGGCGGGACGCCCGCGGGAACCGTGACCGTCTCCGACGGTGCGATCTCGTGCAACGCGACCGTCGCTGTCGGGAACTGCAGCCTGACCTTTGCGACGGCGGGCCCCAGGAACATCACGGCGACCTACGCCGGGAACGCCAATTTCCTCACCAGTGCGTCGGCCCCGACCGCCCATGGGGTCAGCAAGGCGGCAACGACCACCGGGATCAGTACGCACACGCCGAATCCCTCTTCCCTCGGCGCCGCCGTGGCCGTGACCTGGGCCGTCGGCGTGACGGCCCCCGGAGCGGGGACACCGACCGGCAACGTGACGGTCGGTGACGGCGTGGATGACTGTACCGCCGCTGTCGGTGCAGGGGGCTGCTCGGTCACGCTGTCGACCCCCGGGACGCGATCGCTGACGGCGGTCTATGCCGGGGACGCGGACTTCGCGGGGAGCACCTCCCCGTCGGTCGGCCACACCGTCTCGCTCGCCGCGACCACGACCACGATCACCGCGGATCTTCCTGACCCGTCGACCGTCGGGCAGACCGTCCCCGTGACCTTTACCGTGACCGCGACCGTCGGGACCCCGACGGGGAACGTCACGGTTTCTGATGGTGTGGGCACCCAGTGCATCGGTACGGTGGCAGCCGGCACCTGCGATCTCATCTTCACCACGGCGGGCCCACGAAACCTCGTTGCCAACTACGCCGGCGACGTCGCTTTCGCGGCCAGCGCGTCGACTCCGGCCGCTCACACGGTGACTCCGGCGACCACCACCACCACGATCGTCAGCGACCTGCCGGATCCGTCAGTGTTCGGTGAGCCGGTCACGGTGATCTTCACGGTGGTGAGCGCGGGTGGCACGCCCACGGGGAACGTCACCGTCTCCGGCGGTGGAACGTCTTGTCAGGCATCGGTGGCTGTCGGAAGCTGCCAGCTCACCTTCCCGGCCATCGGCTCGAAGACACTTACGGCGAACTACCCGGGTGACGGGAACTTCACCGGGAGTACGTCAGGGAGCGTCGGGCATACCGTCAATCAGGCGAGCACGACCACCGCGATTACAGACCATACACCGGAGCCGTCGGCACTCGGCGCGCCGGTGACCGTGACGTGGACCGTATCACCGACGGCGCCTGGCGACGGCACGCCTGGCGGGACGGTGACCGTGAGTGACGGCCTCGATTCGTGCATCGCCGCGGTGGCGGTCGGCGGTTGTGATATCACGCTCTCCACGGTCGGCACGCGCCCGCTGACGGCAACTTATTCGGGCGATGCGAGCTTCACGGGGAGCGCGTCCTCAGTCGTGAATCACAGTGTCAGCGCCGCGGCGAGTACCACCACCATCACGAGCGACACCCCCGATCCCTCGGTGACCGGTGATTCCGTCACCGTGACATTCACCGTGACCGGCAGCGCGGGCACGGCGACCGGGAACGTGACCGTCTCCGATGGCGCCGGGACGAGTTGTATCGGTACCGTCGCGACAGGGAGCTGCAAGCTGGCCTTCCTCACCGCCGGTGCACGGTCGCTGACGGCCACCTATGCCGGTGATGTGACATACAATGGAAGCGTCTCGGCTGCTGAGCCACACGCGGTGAACCCGGCGGCCACGACGACCGGGCTGACCAGTTCGGCGAATCCGTCCGTCTTCGGCCAATTAGTGACCTTCACCGCGACGGTCACCGGGCCAGGCGGTACGCCGACCGGCACGGTCCAATTCAAGGATGGGGCAGGAGATCTCGGCGCACCGGTGGCACTGAACGGCAGCGGTGAGGCGACCTACTCGACCTCGGCGCTCAGCGTTGCTGGGCACGGTGTCACGGCCGTCTACGGAGGCGACCCGAACTATGCCACGAGCACTTCCAGCCCCGTGAACCAGGTGGTGAACCAGGCTGCGACCACGACCTCGATCGACACCCACACACCTGATCCTGTCCTCGCCGGGGGTGATGTGACCGTGACGTGGTCAGTGACCCCGACCTTGCCTGGGGCGGGAAGTCCGACGGGCACGGTGACCGTGACCACCGATGGCGCTGAGACCTGTTCGGATGACGTAGCGGTGGGGAGCTGCACGCTCATCTTCACGACCCCCGGAGCACGAACTCTCACGGCGAGTTACGGTGGTGATACGAACTTCGCCTTGAGTGCCTCGGCGGCCGAGCCGCACACAGTCAACTGAGTGCGGGTAAGCACAATTCGCGCAATGACTTCCGCCGATGGACCGTCGGGCTTGACCCACTCCGAACGGGGCGGTATTATCCCCGCCGCCTGCCCTGGTGGTGAAACTGGTAGACACGCTATCTTGAGGGGGTAGTGCCGAAAGGCGTCGCGGTTCGAATCCGCGCCAGGGCATACAGACCGGGGCGCACAAATGTGCGCCCCTTTCTTTCACGGTCCGGCCACTGTAGCTCAGTCGGTAGAGCACCGCATTCGTAATGCGGGGGTCATCGGTTCGAATCCGATCAGTGGCTCTCTCACCCGCGCCGCCTTTCCGGGCGGCGCTCGTGTTCCCGCCCCCGCGTGGAGGACGTCCGGATGAGCAAGCGATTTCTGCTGGGGGCGCTCCTTGCCATTGTCCTCGCACACCTGCTCGACGGGTGGGCCTACGCCCACCTCGCCGCGCCCAAGTTCGCCAACACAGACCTGGGCCGGCTGCTCCGGGTCCAGGGATTCCTGCCGACGTGGCTGTTCCTTGGATCGGCGCTCGTCCTGCACGACTGGCCGCGTCGGGTCGCCGAGGGGACGGCGGCTGCGTTCCGGCGAGGGCTGCTGGTGGTGGGAGCCGCGGCGCTGGGTGGGGGGCTTGCCGAACTCGTGAAGATCCTTGTACGGCGTCTGCGGCCTGCCGCCGGTGCCGGCGAGTACCTCTTTCGGGCGTGGAGCGACCGACCCTTCAGTACGTCGGGCCTCGGGATGGCGAGCAGCCATGTGGGCGTGGCGTTCGGCGCCCTCGCCATGCTCGCGCTCCTCTTTCCCCGCACCCGGCCGGTCTGTTTCGCACTGGCGGCGGGGTGCGCACTCAGTCGCGTGACTGGCGGGCGCGCACTTCCTGAGCGACGTGACGGTCGCGGCGGTGCTTGGGATTGCCACCGCCGCGCTGCTCTGGCGCCGTTTCCCGGCCACGGTCACGTCTTGAGGAAGTCCTCCCGGAAGTAGCCGGTCGGAATCGTCCCCATCCCCATGAACTTCTCGTGGAAGGCCTTCAGGTCGAAGGCCGCGCCCTGTTGCTGCTCGGTGGCGGCTCGCAGGTCCTGGATGTTGTGCTTGCCGAGATTGTAGGTGATCGCCTGCGTGGGCCACTTGGAATAGCGGTAGATGGCCCGGTTGGCGGTGTCGAACGCCGCCTTGGCCACCGGATCGCTGGCCTGTCCCGCGCGTGCGTTCGGGAAGAAGTCGACGTGCGCCGCGAAGTAGTCCACTGCCTCGTCGAAGGTCATCCGGCCGGTGTGAATGCCGACGTCGACCCGGACACGGACGGCGCGCATCAGCTGGCCCTGCAGCATGTAGAGGTACTCGCCCGGCTCATAGAAGCCGTAGGGACGGCCCGGTGAGGCCTCCGCCATCAACTCCTCCGAGTACAGCGCCCACCCCTCCGCCGACATCGAGTCCTCCCACATCGAGAACGAGTCCTCGACGGCGCCGGGCGTCAGCCAGCGGATGTCGGTGATTTCCGCCGCGTGCTGCGTCATGTACTTGTAGTCCCAGTCGTGCCCCGGGAATCCCTCGTGAATGGCCGTGGTCGCCACCGAACTCCGGTTGTTGAGCTTGAGCGCGCCCGGGTCGTTGTCGGTCGGGGTCAGGTAGAAGCGGCCGACACCGGTGGTCTTGAAGGGCGGGGCAGGGTAGTACGAGGCGTCGGTGGTGCTGCGCAAGACCGGCGGTGTTTCGGTGACGACGAGCCGGTAGTCCGCCGGAATATCAAACATCTGCTGCTGCCGCCCGTAATCCACCGCGCGCACGCCTGTTTCCCGGTACCAATCGAAGAGCTCCGTGTCGTTCTTCGGCGAGTCCTTCGCGAGGTGGTCCATGACGGCGCGGACACTCGCGCGCTGTTCCGCATCGGAGCCGAACGCCAGGCCGAGATTGGACTGGTTGGACACTTCCTGTGCCACACGGAAGATCTTCGCCTCGTACTCCTCGACTTGCTTTGCACCGTAGTCGTACAACTCGGCGGGTGTGCGTGTGTCTCGCAGGCAGTTGGTGACGCGCCAGGCGTACTCCTCTTCTCCCACGGCATACCGGTTGGTCGTTTCGTTGAGATCAAAGGTCGCCGCGAGAAAGGTCGCCATCCCTGCGTATGCGGCGCCGGCGGCTGCCCCGGCGGTCTTGAGCTGGGCGGTCGTGGCGGCCGCGAACGGACGGTCACCGATGAACTCCGCCGCGAGACCGGGCAGGGTCGTCGTGAAGTAGTCCACGTTGGCGTTGGCGCCGGCGATGCCGTCGCGGGCCACCAGTCGGCGATCCGGGATGTTGCCCGCGGCCTTTCCACTCAGGAGGTTCGCCTTGGCCACGTCAACGTATGCGGGGACGGCGCCGACCCTCGCCGCCACCAGCGACCACTCCTCTTCGGTGCCGAGGAGGCCGTTGCCGACGTCGGTCATTCCCTGAATCTGCCAATCGATGCCGCGGAACGGTTCCGCCACATAGGTGTCCACGCACCGTTCGTGATATCGGCGCTCCGCGAGCTGATGCACCATGTACGCTGCCTGGGCCTGCACGACCGCGTGATCGACCCTGGCCTGGGGTGAAAGGGGAGCCACCGGCATCGCCGCGAGCGCGGTGAGTACCGACTGGAGGAACGCCACCTCGTTCCCGAGCGCCGTCGTGCTGAAGTCCCGAAGACGCCCGTTGACGGGGGTAAGGGTGTCCGAGTAACCGTCGCCGCCCAGGTAGGTGCAGGTGACAGGGTTGAGCTCGAGCGTCGTCAGGAAGTACCGCTCCCGAACCGCGACGAACTCGGCGTCCTCGGCGGCGGTGGGGGCGTCGGGACGGCAGGCGGAGAGGGCGCGCAGCGCTCCGAAGGCGGCGAGGCCGCCGGCGGTGCGATGGACGAAGGAACGGCGATCCATGTCGGCTCCGGGGTAGATGCGGGGGATCCAGCAACATATCGACTTGCGGCCCCTTCCCCAAGGCAGCGCGAGGGGCTACTTTTGGGCCTCCGTATCACGGGACGTAGCGCAGTCTGGTAGCGCACTGCAATGGGGTTGCAGGGGTCGCGGGTTCAAATCCCGCCGTCCCGATCATCAACGGCCGGCCTTCGGGCCGGCCGTTGCGTTTCCACCCTCCGCCAATGAACCCCGCCCATGCCCCGAATCGCCCTCGCCACCTGCCTGGCCCTGCCGGACCTCGATGAGGAGGACGCCCCGCTCGTTCCCGCCCTGCCGGAGGCCGGGATGGAGGGCGTCCCCGTGGTCTGGAACGACCCCGACGTCGACTGGGGCGCTTACGACCTGGTTGTGGTCCGGACGACCTGGGACTATCCCAACAAGATCGGCGCCTTCCTCGAGTGGGCGGATCGCGTCGCCGCCATCCGGCCGCTGTGGAACTCGGCGGCGATGCTCCGCTGGAACACCGACAAGCGCTACCTCGGCGAACTGGCGGACCGCGGCGTGCCGATCGTTCCGACGCGGTGGTTCGAGCGCGGCAGTTCGGCGGACCTTGCGGCGCTCGCTCGCGAGGAGGGCTGGGAGACGATCGTACTCAAGCCCGTCGTGTCTGCCGGGGCCCGGCGGACCCGGCTCGCGGGGCCCGAGTCGATGGCGGCCGGCCAGGCGTTCCTGACGGAGCAGCTGACCCAGCGGGCGATGATGGCTCAGCCATACGTGGCGGAGGTCTCGACCACGGGAGAGCTCTCGCTCCTCTATTTCAATGGGCGCTTCAGTCATGCGGTGCGGAAGATCCCCGGGGCCGGGGATTTTCGGGTCCAGACGGAGCACGGCGGTAAGGTGCTCTCGGTGGAGCCCATCAGCGGTCGAGCTGGCTGCCGGACAGCGGGTCCTCGATACCCTTGGTGAGGAGACGCTCTATGCCCGGGTCGACCTGCTCCCGACTTCCGATGGCGTGCAGCGACTCCTGGAGCTTGAAGTCACAGAGCCGTCGATGTTCCTTCGATGGCACGACGCGGCCGCCGCCCGTTTCGCTGCGGCGATCGGGGAGCGGCTCAGATGAGCTTCTCGAATCTGGCCGGTGAGGGAGCCGACGCGGCCGCGGCATATGTCGCGAATCTTCTTGCTCTGCTCGGCGATCAGGATCCGCTCACCATCCTGTCCGGGACACCGGATTGGTGTGCCACCGCGGTTGCGGGGGTCACCCTGCGCTCGACTGACGCGGCCGGAAGCCCCAGGCAAGTGGTCGGTGGCTGGGGTGCTCCAGCACCTGGCGGACAGCGAGGGAGTGAACGGGCACCGCATCCGGCTGATGCTGGTGGAGCACATGCCACCGATCGCCGCGTATGACCAGGACGCCTGGGCCGTGGCGTTTGACTACGCTTCGGCAGACCCGAGCGCGGCAATGCGAGACTTCACGGCCATCCGGGCGGCCAATGTCAGGTTGTGGCAGTCCCTCGATGAGCGTGCGCTGGCGCGGGGCGGAGTGCATGCGGAGCGTGGGGTCGAGACCGTGGGGCACCTGCTGCGGCTGCTCGCGGCACACGACCTGGTGCACCGCCGCCAGATTGAGCGAATCCTGCGTCAGTGAATTGAGAGCCAGTAGGTCGCTTTGATCACGAAAACGTTGTCACCGGGAACGGTGCGCGTCTCGAGCAAGTCGCCCGCACGGATACCACTTCCTGCCGCCACATCATCCTGGTAGCATGTCTCGGAATCGTAGCCGCCGGAACAGAACGAATTCCGATTCTGCTGCCAGATGAGGAAGAGCGTGCTGCCGGGCCGGTATTCCCAGCGGAGCACGGCGTTGCTGCGATAGCTGAGGACGTTGAAGTTGTTGTTGGGCAAGGCGAAGACCTGGCCGCTGTTCCCGTCGGTCACCGTGTAGTTCCCGTCCGGGCCCTGGACGATGCTGGTGTTCCCGGTGCCGTAGGCAAGGAGGCTCGAGGCCCCGGCGGCGGTGAGTTCCCCGTATTCGGAATACTCGCCGCTGGACGCGAACGGCTCGGCGTACACCTCGAGCGTCAGCGTCGGTGAGAAGGAGTAGTTCAACCGCAGCTGCATCGAGAGCGTGGTCTGGTCGACGGAGGCGAACACGTACCGGGTGCCGTAGGTCGCCGCGGTCCCGCCGTCGACAGCCGACACGTACTGACGTGGATTGATCGAGTGCTGCCAGCGCGGGGCCGCCGACAGCTGCCACCGGCTGCCCGGCCGCGCCGAGAAGTACAGGTTGGCCCACTCGCTCGACATGTTGAACTGCCCCGTCGAGAACCCCGCATTCAGGCTTCCGCGGGCCGAGCCCGCCTCGTTGGTGGAGACGTTGAGCTCGAGGCCGCCCTGACTGCCGGTGCCCATCAGCGGCCCGCCGCGCGTCAGGTCGTCGCTCAAACTGGCCGGGCGATAGTATCCCCCGATATAGGTGCGCCACCAGTTCCGCCAAGTCTGGTACGTGTTCAACCGGGCAACGGTGTAGGTGCGGGTGCCCCCGAAGTTCCAGCCCGAAGCGGTGAAGAAGCGAAAGCGGTAATTGCGAAACGTCTTCCCCGGTGTGTTCTCCGTATAGTTGACCGCAACATCGGCGTCGATGTCGTTCGTGCTGCTCAAGCGACCGGCGTCATTCAGTTCGAATCCGGGCGATTCCGCCTCAACCTCCAATCCACCTGTCCAATGCCGGCCCCCTGTCTTCTCAAAGCCAAGGCCAAGGGAGTACCCCGCCATGGAGGTCTGGCCGAAGACGGGCGGGAGGTAGTCCTGGTCCGGCTGCTGGAAATAGTGCGCCGAGGAGGTGGCCACGGCGGTGATGGCGCTCTCCGTCCCATTGATGTAGCTGAATCCCGCGTGCCCGCTGATGTGGTACTGGCCATCGCTGAGTCGGACGAGCCAGTCGGCACCGCCCGTGAATCGCCTCGTCGACCATCTGAAGTGATAGCGGCGTGGCGTCGCTGAAGTTGCGGGAGAGCCCGGTCAGCGTCACACCCACGGTCGAGGCCGAGCTGCCGACCTCCTGTTGCGCGCGGGCAATGGCATAGAACGTGGTCGGCTCGACGGCGATGTCCTGGTAGGCGTTGGAGTCGGCGATGTACGCGGTCGCGTACTCCCGCTGTGTGAGCGCGGCGAGGGCGCCGATGGACATTCCGGAGGAAGTCCGTCCCGTCAGCTTGGCAGCGCCGAGAATTGTTGCGTAGCCCGGTTCATCGACGAAGTCGGCGTCGTTGATGAAATCGCCGGTCGGGTAGCCGCGGGGCTGGCCGCCGATGCGGCGGGAGTAGTAGTACCCGGGGCCGTTCCCTTCGAGCAGCTGGTTGCCCTCGATGAAGAAGGGCCGCTGCTCCCGGAAGAACGTCTCGAAGGCCGCAGAGATTGACCTCGGCGGGGTCGGCCTCCACCTGCCCGAAGTCAGGGTTGATGGTGGCGTCGAGGGTCAGGTTGGAGCCGAGGCCCACCTTGAAGTCGGCGCCGGCCCGCAAATCGGAACTGCTGCCGTCGTTGAACGGGTTGCCTTCGCCCGGCGCCCCGACGAAGTCGGCCGTGCCGGCGATATACGGGATGAACTCAGCGGTGCGCCGGGGCTGGATGTCGTTCATGCCCGTCAGCGTGCCGAAGTGCGAGAAGAACCCCGATTGCGTCCGGGGAATGACGACCCAGTAGATGTCCTCGTTGAAGCCGGGGCGCCAGCGATTGATGTTGAGTCCCCACTCCTGCACGGCCTGCTTGTTGAACCGGATCTGGGAGAAGGGGATCCGCATCTCCACGTACCACCCGAGGCTGTCGAATGAAATCCGGGCCTGCCACACCGGATTGTAGGCCGGGTCCCGGCGATCCTCCTCGTCTTCGGGGTGGTACGAGTCCCCCAGCACGCCGCCCGAACTGACGCTGAACGAGTATCCGGTGCGCTGGTCGTGATAGGGGTCAACGGAGACGATGAAGTACTCGCCGTTGCTATACTGATCCCGCCGGGTCACCGGGCGAGGAATTTCCGCCACGCGGGTGCTCCAGAGGCGGGCTCCCACGTACAGGGCGTCGCCGTCATAGAGGAAGGCGACCGCGGTACTGTCGGTGGGCGTTCCGCCGACGATCGGGTCTTTCTGGCTGAAATCGGTCAACCACTCCGCCGTCGCCCAGGCAGGGTCGTCCAGGTGCCCATCGATGTGCGGTGGAGGCCCGGTGACGCGGTCGGCGTGCGCCACCTTGCCATCCCCGGGGTCCGTTGTCTGCGCGGCCAGCGGCCCCGCCAGGAGGGCCGCGAGCAGGAAGAGGAAGCAACGTCGGCTGCGCGAAGTGGGCATCGGGGCTCTGGCTGGGCGTGACACGGGCTGTCGTGCAGTGGCACGACAGCCCGCCGTCGCTGTGACTTCCATATAGTGCCGGACGGAGTTCTCCGGCATCGGGTTTCAGCGATCAGGAGCCCTTGGCGAGCGTGATGCTGCCGTTGACCGTCTCCAGGTCCAGAGTCCGGCCACCGGAACCGATCGTCCCATGGATGCTCCGGGGACCGAACTTGCCTTGCACGGTCATCGGGAACTCCGACTCGATGCTGCCGTTGACCGTGGAACCGTTCACGACGGCGCTGAAGTTGGCCGGCAGGGTGGCCCGGATGCTCCCGTTGACGGTGCTCAGGTCCACCGTACCCTTCCAGTCGGCCTTGCCCATCGAGACGTCGATTTGTCCATTCACCGTGTTCGCCCGGACGATGCCGGCGGCCACCACCCGGACGTCGCCGTTCACCGTGGCCACATCGGCGTCGCTCCCAAGCCGCTCGGTGCTGACGGAACCATTGACCGTCCTGCCGACGAACTTGACCCCGGCCGGCACCTGGACGGTGAAATTCACGGACACGTCGTTGTCGTTGGTGGACATGCGACCCTCACTGCCGGCGCCACAGCTGTTGGCCCGCTCGCCGGTGCCGGGATAGACCGCGCAGATCGTGACCCCGGCGGTGCTGTTCACCACCTCGATGGACACTGTGGATGGGTCCGACCTTCTCCCCTGCTTGACCGCGGTGACCACGACTTCCGAGCCCGAACCGGCGATGGCCCGGATGCTGCCGTTGACGCCCTTGATTTCGATGCTCTTGCCGGCGGCGACGGTGCCCTTCCAATTCCAGTCGGTGCTCTGAGCGGCCGCCGCGGTGGTGGCGACGCCCGTCAGGGCGAGGGCCGCGAGGCCTGTCAGATAGTGACGGTTGCATGTCGAGTGCTCCTGTGCGGTGATTGAGTGGCGGTCTACTTCTCGAGTCGAATCAGGCCATCGAAGGCCTCGAGGTCGAGCCGGGCGCTGCCGTTGCCGACCGTGAAGCTGAACCGCTTTCCTTCCTGGCTGCCGCTGATGGTCACCGGCATGGCCGATTCGAACTCCCCGTCCCAGGTGGACACGGACACCGTGGCATTGAGCGCTCCGACCGGCTGGATGGTGATGTTGCCGTCGTGGGTCTTGAAGCCGTAATTGCCGTTAGGCGCCACAGCGCCCCGGAAGAGAATGTCGCCGTCGACGGTGTTGACCTTGACGCCCGGAGCGGTGATCCCGTCCAACCGGACGTCACCGTCCACCCCCTGGACATTCAGGGTGCCCACCAGGTCCTGGACCGTCACGTCGCCGTCGACCGCCTGGACATCGAGATTGCCGCGCACCCCGCTGGCACGGATGTTTCCGTCCACGGAACTGAGGTCGACGTTGTCGGCGCCGCCGCTGACGGTCACGTCGCCCTCGACCGACCGGGCCTTGATGGGGGCGGTCGTGCCCGAGACGGTGATTGCGGTCTCCACGCCCTGCAGGCTCACCGCCATCCACACGGGGGCATTGATCGTGATGTCCAACTCGGCCGGTCCGTACCGCATCCGCTGCGAGACACGGACCTCGCCTCCGGAGGACTCCACACGAAGTTCGGCATCGTCATCCGTGGTGGTGGAACGCACCTGAATCTCGTTTCGGTTCCATCCGGTGACGGTGATGCGGCCCGAGTGATTGTTCACCGAGAGCCGGGTGCCCTTGGTGACCGCGAGGGTGGTGTCTTGTGCCGGCGCTGCCAGAAGAGCTGCCGCGAGGACGGTCGTGGTGATCAGCATGGTTGTTCCTTTCAGCTCGCCGCGTTGGCGAGGGTGGTGGCTTGCTGGAGCAGCGCGAGCTTCTGCTGCATCGAGCTCGCGAGATGCGCGTTCAGATAGGCGTTTGCCGGGTCGGCCTTCAGGGCGACGCGGGCCTCCTCGATGGCGAGGTCGATCCGGGAGAGATTGCGCTCGAGGACGGCCACAGTCTTCGGTGAGAGCTGACTCCGGCCGGCGTCCAGGGCCTGCTCCAGGTCGCGCACAGCGGTGTCGTAGCTCTGCTCGGCCTTGCTGGGGAGCCCGGCGGGGATCGCGCGAAGACCGGGGCCGGTGGCGGTCACGGCGACCGGAGCGGTCGTGGCTCGCGGGCGGAGCGCGGCGGCGGTGACACCAGCACCCACCGCCAGGAGGAGCACCGCCGCCGCGGCCAGCTGGGTGACGCTGAAGGTGATTCGACGCCTTGCCCGCCTCGCGGTGAGGTCGACGACCGGGGCTCCCGAGGCCCCGATCCGCGCAGAGATGCCGGCCCAGAGGTCGCCGGCCACCGGGCGGTCGACCAGCGCATGGGCGCGGGTCACGACCCTGCGGAGTTCGTCGGTCGCGGTCCGGCAGGCGGGGCACTCGGCCAGGTGGGCTTCGAGCGCCACGCGCTCGGCGGGGGCGAGGTCGCCATCGAGATACTCGGAGAGCCGGTCCATCCATTGGTCAGTCATGGGATCCTTCCCGTCGTTCAGTCGAGCCACGAGCGCAACGCCATGCGCGCCCGGTGGAGTTGCGATTTCGATGTTCCGGTGGCCAGGCCCAGCATTTCCGCGATTTCCTCGTGCCGATACCCTTCCACATCGTGCAGGACGAACACTTCCCGGGCGCCCTCCGGGAGCTTTGCAAGGGCATTCTCAAGATCCATCGCGGCTTCCGGCGTCTCCCGGCGGGACGCCGCCGAGGTCAGCAATTGCTCGCTGTCGCTGAAGCGGTTCCTGCGCTTTCCCCTGGCTTCCCGGTGCGTCAGGATCACGTTGACGGCCAGGCGGTGCAGCCAGGTGGAAAAGGCCGACTCGCCGCGAAAGGTCCCCAGCTTTTCCCAGGCGCGGACGAAGACGTCCTGGGTCACCTCGTCGCTGTCGTCGGGGCCGTGCATCCGGCGGACCAGGTTGTGGATCCGGGTCACGTGCCGCCGATAGAGGCGCTCGAAGGCATGCGCATCCCCGCTCGCGGCGAGGGTGACCTCGACGGCATCGGCGGCGTACCGCGATTCTGAGGGGTCTCGGGACAGGGCCGGGACTCCGGAGGCTGAGGTTGGCATGCACGGGATTGGACACCCGCAGGTCCGAAAAGGTTGCACAGCCCCGGGCAGGGGGCAATTCCCATCCTTGCGCTGAGGGGGCCGGAGGGCCGACTTTACGTTACTAACCGGAGGTGCTTTGCATGCGGCGTGACCTGCTCCCGATGATCCAGGAGGCCCTGCGCGGCAAGTACACTGTCGAGCGGGAACTGGCGCGCGGTGGGGCCGGACGGGTCTTCCTTGCCCGGTCCCTCGACGGGCAGGCGATTGCGCTGAAGGTGCTGCATCCGGAACTGGTGGTCACCGCCACCGCCGACCGGTTCCTCCGGGAAATCAAGACGCTCTCCCGCCTTGAACATCCCCACGTTGCCAAGCTCCTGGACTACGGCGAGCACGAGTGGCTGGTCTACCTGGCCATGGCGTACATCGAGGGCCCCACGCTCAAGGAGCACATCGCCCAGGTGCGCCGCGTGTCCATCGACGATGCCGTGCGTATCGGGCGGGATGTGCTCGGGGCCCTGGCCTATGCGCACCAGAACAACGTGGTGCACCGCGATGTGAAGCCGGACAACATTGTGCTGTCGGTGGACGGGGCGATGCTGCTCGATTTCGGGATTGCCCGCGCCATCGAGGCCGTGGGGGACGAGAAACTCACGCGCTCCGGCTTCACCGTCGGCACCTCGTCCTACATGAGTCCGGAACAGGTCGTCGCGGTGAAGGACCTGGACCACCGGAGTGACATCTACTCGCTCGGCTGCGTCCTCTTCGAGGCGCTCGCCGGCCGTCCGCCGTTCGTCCATCGCAGCGAGGCGGTGGTCCTCCAGCTGCAGCAGACCGCCGAGGCGCCCCTCCTCGCGGAACTCCGCCCGGAGGTACCCCCGGCTCTGGCCGGGGCCATCCAGCGGGCGCTGGCGAAGAACCGGGATCAGCGGTGGTCGAGCGCGCTCGACATGCGCGCGGAACTCGATCGACTGGCCTGACGGTTTGCCGTCCGCCGCGATGGGTCTCCGTCCGATCCGCAGCCCTTCCCTTAGCTCACCGGATCCTCCTCATGCGCTTTCGTGCCCGCCTGTCGCTCGGCGTCCTCGTCTCGCTGGCCGCCTGCCGACCAGCCCCGGCCTACGACCTCGTCATCCGCAGCGGGACGGTCTATGACGGGACAGGGGGCGAGCCGATCACCGGTGACGTTGCCGTCATGGGAGATTCGATCGTCGCGGTTGGGGACCTCGGGTCGTCGCGCGGCCGGGTCGAGGTGGACGCCACCGGGATGGCCGTGGCGCCGGGCTTCATCAACATGCTGAGCTGGGCCAACGCGGACCTGCTGGTCGACGGCCGCTCGCAGGGGGACATCCGGCAGGGCGTGACCCTGGAGGTCATGGGCGAGGGCTGCGTCGATGGGCCCGCTGACCGACTCGATGCGGGCCCAGATGGTGGCCCAGCAGGGCGACCTCAAGTACGACGTCCCGTGGACCACGCTTGGCGAGTACCTCGATCACGTCGTCTCCCGCGGGATCGCGACCAACGTCGCCTCGTTCGTCGGGGCCACCACCGTGCGGATCCACGAAATCGGCTACACCGACCGCCCGGCGACGCCCGAGGAGCTGGCGCGGATGCAGGACCTGGTGCGGCAGGCGATGGCCGAGGGCGCGCTCGGCGTCGGCTCGTCGCTCATCTACGCGCCCGCGAACTACGCCACGCACCGAGGAACTGATCGCGCTCGCCGGCGCGGCGGGTGAATCGGGTGGGATGTACATCTCCCACATCCGGGACGAGGGGAGGGGGCTCCTGACCGCCGCCCGCGAACTCATCACGATCGCCAGCGAGGCGAAGGTCCCGGCAGAGATCTATCACCTCAAGGCGTCTGGGCGTCAGAATTGGGCCAAGCTCGACACCGCTGATTGCCCTGATTGACTCCGCCCGCGCGGCGGGGCTCCGAATCACCACCGACATGTACACCTACCCGGCGAGTTCGACCGGGCTCGACGCGACGATGCCCACCTGGGTGCAGGAGGGCGGGCACGACGCCTGGGTGGCGCGTCTGAAAGACCCCGCCGTGCGCCGGCGACTGCTGAAGGAAATGCAGGGCGATGCCGGATTCGACAACGCCTTCGTGAACGCCGGCGGGGCCGATGGAATCCTGCTCGTGGGCTTCAAGAACCCGGCCCTCAAGCCACTCACCGGGAAGACGCTGGCGGAGGTGGCCGAGATGCGCGGCACATCGCCTGAGGAGACGGCGATGGATCTCGTCATCGAGGACGACAGTCGGGTGGGATGTGTCTTCTTCACGATGTCGGAGGACAACGTCCGTCGGAAGATCCAGCTCCCCTACATGAGTTTTGGCTCGGATGGCGGTTCAAAGAGCGCCGAGGGTGTGTTCCTGCTTTCAGGGACCCACCCGCGCGCCTACGGAAACTTCGCACGCCTGCTGGGCAAGTATGTCCGGGAGGAACAACTGCTCACGCTCTCCGAGGCAATCCGTCGCCTGACGTCGCAGCCCGCGGCCAACCTGAGCCTCTCCAGGCGCGGCGCACTCGTGCCCGGCAACTATGCCGATATCGTGGTCTTTGATCCCGCCACCATCACCGACCGGGCCACCTTCGACCAGCCGCACCAGTACGCGACCGGGGTCGCACAGGTCTGGGTCAACGGGATCCAGGTGCTCCGCGACGGCGAACCGACCGGCGCCGCCGCCGGACGGGTCGTGCGCGGGCCGGGATATCGTCCCGCCGCCCGAGTGACGCGGTGTAGAATCCGAGGTCCCGGTCGTTAGATTTCCTGTTCCTCCTCGACCAGTGATCTGCTCATGACCGTCTCCGCTGGCTCCACACCGATCCGTGCTCCCCGGGGTACCGCACTCTCCTGCAAAGGCTGGCATCAGGAAGCGGCCCTCCGGATGTTGATGAACAACCTCGACCCGGCGGTGGCCGAACGCCCCGAGGAACTCATCGTCTATGGGGGCGGTGGCAAGGCGGCGCGCGACTGGCCGAGCTACCACCGGATCGTTTCCACCCTGCAGCGGCTCGAGAACGACGAGACGCTGCTGGTGCAGAGCGGCAAGCCGGTCGGCGTCTTCCGGACCCACGAGGAGGCGCCGCGGGTCCTGATCGCCAACGCCAACCTCGTCCCCCGCTGGGCCAACTGGGACGAATTCCGCCGGCTCGACGCCCTCGGCCTCACCATGTACGGCCAGATGACGGCCGGATCGTGGATCTACATCGGGACGCAGGGCATCCTGCAGGGCACCTACGAGACCTTCGCCGAGTGCGCGCGCCAGCACTTCGGCGGCAGCCTCGCGGGCCGCCTCGTGGTGACCGGTGGGCTCGGCGGCATGGGTGGCGCCCAGCCGCTCGCCGCCACGATGAACGGCGCGGCGTTCCTCGGCGTGGATGTCGACGCCACCCGAATCCAGCGGCGGGTCGACACCGGGTACTGCGACGCCATTTCCACCGACCTCGACGAGGCGCTGGCGCTGGTGGAGCGGGCGCGCGCCGAGCGGCGGGGCTATTCGGTGGGGCTGGTCGGCAACATCGCCGAGGTGCTGCCGGAACTGGTGCGCCGCGGTGTCACCCTCGATGTGGTGACCGACCAGACCTCGGCGCACGACCTCCGCGTGGGGTACATCCCGATCGGGACTGAGCCTGGAGCAGGCGGCCGAGCTGCGGGAGACGGACCCGAAGGGGTACGAGGACCGGGTGCTCGACTCGATGGTGGTGCACGTCAACGCGATGCTGCGAGCTGCAGCGCGCGCGGTGCCGTGGTCTTCGACTACGGCAACAACCTGCGGGGCCAGGTGGCCGACCTGCGTGCCATGCCGGAGGCGTTCGACTTTCCCGGGATTCGTCCCGGCGTTCATCCGGCCGCTGTTCTGCCGTGGTGCCGGCCCGTTCCGCTGGGCGGCGCTCTCGGGAAATCCGAAGGACATCGCGGTGACCGACGACGCCGTGCTCGAGACCTTTCCCAAGAACGAGGCGCTGGCCCGCTGGATTCAGCAGGCCCGCGAGAAGGTCCACTTCCAGGGTCTCCCGGCGCGAATCTGCTGGCTGGAATACGGAGAGCGCGCCGAGATGGGGCTCCGGTTCAACTGGCTGGTCAAGAAGGGTAAGGTCGAGGCGCCGATCGTCATCGGGCGCGACCACCTCGACACCGGCTCCGTCGCGTCGCCGAATCGGGAGACGGAAGGGATGATGGACGGCTCCGACGCCATCGCCGACTGGCCGCTCCTCAACGCGATGCTGAACACCGCCTGCGGCGCGAGCTGGGTGTCGCTGCACCACGGCGGCGGCGTCGGGATCGGGTACTCCATCCATTCCGGCATGGTGGCCGTGGCCGACGGGACGGAGATGGCCGATCGCCGACTGCAGCGGGTCCTGACCGCCGATCCGGGGACGGGCGTCATGCGCCACGCGGATGCCGGGTATCCGATCGCCATCGAGACCGCCAATGAGCGCGGCGTCGATCTTCCCGATGATCAACGGCGAGTGACGCGCCGGTGACAGTCCTCCGCAACATCGGCCTGCTGGCCACCTGCCGTCCCGAGGGCGGGCAGGGGGACGTGCATCTCATTTCCGGGGCGGCCGTCGCGTGGGAGGGGGAGACGATCCGGTGGGTCGGCCCGGAATCGGAGCTGCCGGCGGAGTTCAGTCGCGGCGATTCGATCGACGCCGGAGGCCGACTCGTGGTCCCGGGTCTGGTGGACTGCCACACCCACCTGGCGTTCGGCGGATGGCGCGCCGACGAATTCGAACAGCGGCTCCAGGGCGTGGGCTATCTCGACATCGCGCGGGCGGGTGGGGGCATCATGTCCACCGTGCGGGCGACGCGCGCCGCGACGGAAGAGGAGCTCTTCGCCAAGGCTGCGGCCGCGTTGGACGGGATGCGCCGGCTCGGCGTCACGACGGTCGAGTGCAAGAGCGGCTACGGCCTCGATCTCGAGACCGAGCTGCGCCTGCTCCGCGTCTACCAGCGGCTTGGCCGATTCACAGCCGACCCGGATCGTGCCGACCTTCCTCGGCGCGCACGTCGTGCCCGGCGGAGCACCGGGCCGACCGCTCCGCGTATCTCCGGCTGCTCCTCGACGAGATGATCCCGGCGGTGGCCGCGGCCGGCCTCGCCCGCTGCTGCGATGTGTTCGTGGAGGACACCGCGTTCAGCGTGGACGAGGCGCGGCGGATCTTCCTCGCTGGAAAGGCGGTCGGGCTCGCGCCGAAGCTGCACGCCGACCAGCTCTCCGCGGGAGGTGGCGCCGAACTGGCCGCGGAGGTCGGGGCGCTCAGCGCCGACCACCTGGAGTGTGCGTCCGACGACGGGAATTGCCGCCATGGCCGGGGCGGGAGTCGTGGCGGTCAGCCTGCCGCTCGCCACGCTCTACCTGAACCAGCGGCCGATGCCGGCGCGGAAGTTCATCGATGCCGGTGTGCCGGTAGCCGTCGCCACCGACTTCAACCCGGGCTCAGCGCCAAGCTGGGACCTGCCGCTGGCGATGATGCTCGCCTGTCACCTGCAGCGGATGACCCCCGCCGAAGTGCTGAAGGGCGCCACGAGCATCGCGGCCAGGGCGGTGGGGCTGGCAGGGCGAGGCGGGCGAGGTGTCGGTCGGCTGCCGAGCCGATCTTGCGGTCATCGACTCCCCGGACGTCAACCACTGGCTCTATCACTTTCGCCCGAACGCGTGCGTCCTGACTGTCGCTGCCGGCCAGCGTCTGCTGGCAGGCGGAGGCTAGGACGCATTCTGTCATTGCGAGGCGGCTCCGCAGGAGCCGACGAGCAATCTCGAACCGAGGTCCCATGCTCAACTACAACCAGCCCGACGTGATCCTGCCGACGACCGGTGCCGATGACCCGCGGATCGGGCACTTGCTCGGCACGCACCTCGCCGACGGGAGCACTCCGCGCGCGGTGCTGGTCGGCTTTCCCTCCGACGAAGGCGTCCACCGCAACGGCGGGCGGGTCGGCGCCGCGGGTGCACCGGACGAAATCCGGCGGATGCTCTTTCGGCTGACCCCCGATGCCGAGCGGTTCGAAGAGTCGGTGGACCTCCTGGAGCACACGCTCGATCTCGGGAACCTCGCGCTGACGGACGATGTCGAGCGGGACCAGGCCCTGCTGGGGGAAGCGCTCGCACCCCACCTGGCGGCAGGATCGTTCGTCATTGTGCTCGGCGGCGGGCACGAGACGTCATTCGGGCACTTCCAGGGATACGTCGCCGGTGGGGAGCGGGTCGGCATCCTGAACTGGGACGCCCATCCCGATGTGCGGGAACTGCAGGACGGTCTGGGGCACGCCGGGTCACCCTTTCGCCAGGCGATCCTGGATTCGTCGGGCGCCTGCCGGCAGTTCGTGGCGGCGGGACTGCTGCCCCACATGGTGGCGCGCGCCCACCTCGAGTTCCTGGCGGCGCACGGGGCCCGGTTCGTCTGGCGGCGGGACCTCTCCCCAGCCCGGATTGACGAAATCTATGGCTCCCTCGAGGGGCCCTCATTCGTCAGCTTCGACCTGGACGCCGTGGAGCAGTCGGTGGCGCCGGGGGCGAGCTCACCGTCGGTCGGGGGCATCTCAGCAGAGCTCTGGCTGCACGCCGCCTACCGGGCGGGTCGCACTCGCGCGGTGCGTTCCTGTGATGTAGTGGAGATGAATCCGGTGTACGATCGCGACAACGCCGCCGCGCGGCTCGCCGCCGCGACGGTATGGCACGTGTTGAAGGGATTGGTGGAGCGGGACCTGTAGGACCGAAGCTTACGGCAGCGCCGGCCACTGCTGCGTGACGCAGTGGAAGGCGCCGAGTCCCCAGACAAGATCCACGGCGTCGATCGGGACCACGCGACGGGTCGGGAAGAGTTCCTGGAGCGTGGCGCGGGCGACCTCGTCGCGGTCGGGGTCGTAGGCTGGCAGCAGCACCACGTCATTCGCGATATAGAAGTTCGCGTAGCTCGCCGGGAGTCGCTGGCCATCCTGGTAGCGCGCGCGTGGCATCGGCAGGGTGACGATGCGCAACGGCTGGCCGTCCTGGTCGGTCATCCCCTGGAGCCGCCTCAGGTTGTCCTGGAGCGGCTCATAGTTTTCGTCCTGCGGGTCCTCCTCGACCACCGTCACCACCGTCCGCTCGTCGGTGAAGCGGGTGATGTCGTCCACGTGTCCGTCGGTGTCGTCGCCGACGATCCCATCGCCCAGCCACAGGATGTGCGTCACCCCGAGATAGTCCCGGAGATACCCCTCGATCTCGTCGCGCCCGAGTTCCGGGTTCCGGTTCGGATGCAGGAGGCAGGCTTCCGTCGTGAGGAGCGTGCCGACACCGTTGACGTCGAGCGAGCCCCCCTCCATGACGATGCCCGGGTGGAAGACAGGGATGTGATACGCTGCGCCGATGCGGGTGGGAATCACGTCGTCGAGGTCGAAGGGGGGATACTTCCCGCCCCACGCGTTGTAGCCCCAGTCCACGATGGCCTCCTCGCGGCCGTCCGTCGACGACGCGCTGGATGAAGCAGGGCCCGTGGTCGCGGCACCAGGCGTCGTTCGTCGGATTCTCATGGAGGACGACGCGACCGATCGGCAGGTCGAAGGGGCGGAGCAGCGACAGCACGTCTGCGGCCATCTCGGGGCCGGTGACATTGATATGGACTTCCTCGTGCGGCGCGAGGTGTCGCACCATCTCGGCGAAGACCCCGGGTACCGGCCCGAACTTGTCCGGCCAGGACGCCTCGTTGTGGGGCCAGGAGAGCCAGGTGCCGCGGTGGCGCGCCCACTCCGCCGGCATGCGATAGCCGAGCGCCGAGGGCGTCGGATCGCCTCGATGCTTGCTCACCCGTCGAGGTACCGCTGGGTCAGGTCGCCGTAGGCGTCGATGCGCCGGTCACGGAGGAAGGGCCAGTGGGTCCGGGCCACGTCGGTCAGGGCCAGGTTGCACTCCACCACCATGACTTCCTCATCCTCTCCCGCACGGCCCAGGACCGATCCGTAGGGATCGGCCACGAAGCTGCCGCCCCAGAAATCGATCCCGTTCGGCGCGGTGAGGCCCTCGTGGCCCACGCGATTCACCGCCACGACGAACACGCCGTTGGCAATCGCATGGCTCCGCTGCATCGTGGTCCAGGCGTCCTTCTGTGCGGCGCCGTACTCCGCCTTCTCCGGCGGCAACCAGCCGATGGCGGTGGGATAGAAGAGGATCTGCGCGCCGCGCAGCGCGGTGAGTCGCGCCGCCTCGGGGTACCACTGGTCCCAGCAGATCAGCACGCCGATCCGGCCGACCGCCGTGTCGAAGATCCGGAAGCCGGTGTCGCCGGGGGCGAAGTAGAACTTCTCGTAGTACTGCGGGTCGTCCGGAATGTGCATCTTCCGGTACTTGCCGAGGTACGCTGCCGTCGGCGTCGATGACGGCGGCGGTGTTGTGATAGAGCCCTTCCGCGCGCCGCTCGAAGAGCGAGGCGATGATTACCACGCCCAGTTCGGCCGCGACCGCAGAGAGCGCGGTCGTGCTCGGCCCGGGAATCGCCTCGGCGAGCGCGAAGTGGGCGTGGTCCTCCGTCTGGCAGAAGTACTCGCTGCGAAAGAGCTCCTGCAGGCAGACGATTCGGGCGCCCTGCGAGGCGGCGGTGCGAATACCGGCGACGGCACGGGCGAGGTTGTCGGCGGCGTCGGAGGAGCATCGCATCTGGACCAGGCCGACCGGGACGACCCGGGAGGGAGGGGCTGTAGGCATGCCGGGAAAATAGGAGTATTATCACCACCTGCAACTTCCGGGCGGCCCCGTCCGTCCGGCGATCACGTCCGTCGGTTCCCCTTTCGCATCATGGAGTTCGACCATGCTCATCCCGTTGCTGCTCGTCCTTGCCCAGGATCCCCAGCAGGCCGCTCCGCCGGCAATCGCCAGTGTGCAGGTGACCCCCGCCAGCGCGGAGGTGCAGGTCGGCCAGACGATCCAGATGGAGGGACGGGCCCTCGGCAGTGACGGACAGCCGGTCACCGGGGCACGGATCCGCTGGTTCGCCGCCGGCAACGGCGGGACGATCGACTCCACCGGCGTGCTCACCGGCGGGTTCCTCGGGACCACCCAGGTCACGGCGGTCGCCTCGGTGCCGCGGGTCGAAGACCGCGCTCGGCAGGGCCACGATTCGCATCGTCCCGGCGCCCGCCGCCGTCGTGGAATTCGTGGATGGCCCCACGCGTATCGTGGCGGGGACCCGGCTCACCCTGACCGCGGCGGCGTTCAGCGCCCAGGGGGATCGCCGTTCAGACGCCATGGCCTTCACCTCGAGCAACCCGAAGGTGGCCGCGGTCACTCCTGATGGCCGCCTGAGCGCCCTGACGGCCGGGAGAGCGGTGATCACCGCCAAGGCGGGCGCGGCGTCGGCCACTCTGTCCGATCGACGTCCTGGCCAATTCTGTGGCCTCCCTGGCGTTGACCCCGGCGACGACCTCGGTCCGGACCGGCGACGTCGTGGCATTCTCCGCCGCAGCGGTCCAGGCCAACGGGAAATCGCTGACGGATGTCGCGACCCGCTGGAGCGTCGCGGGCGGGCAGGGCGTGGCGATGATCGGGTCGAACGGCTCTTTCGTCGCAGAGACGCCGGGCAGCCTATACGGTGACCGCCGAGATCGGGGGGCGGACCGCCGATGCCCTGGTGACCGTGGCAGCACGAAAGGTCGGGCGGGGCTTCGAGGTGCTCGGCCGGGTTCCGGTCTCGCAGCGCGCGGCGGAGGTGTGGGTGCATCCGAACGGCAAGTGCGCCTACATGACCACGATTTCGGATCGGGTCTACGCGATCGACGTCTCCGATCCGCGGGCGCCGGTTATTGTCGACTCCATGATGACCGATGCGCGGCTCGTCAACGACGTGATGACGACTGAAGACGGCAAGTACGGCGTCTTCTCGCGCGAAGGCTCCTCCAACCGCAAGGACGGCATCGTCATCTTCGATGCGAGCGATGCCTGCCACCCGAAGCCGATCTCCGAGTACACGGAGACGGTGTCAGGCGGGGTGCACAGCTCCTACGTCTACCAGGGGCGCGTCTATCTGACCGACGACGCGACCGGTTCCATGCGCGTCATCGACATCCGCGATCCCCTCCAGCCGCGCGAGGTGGCGCGCTGGCAGACGGAGCAGGTCACCCAGGGGCGGTATCTGCACGACATCGCCGTGACCGACGGCATCGCGTACCTGAGCTACTGGGACGACGGGCTCGTGGTGCTCGACGTCGGCAACGGCATGAAGGGCGGCAGCCCGGAGAATCCGAAGTTCATCTCCCAGTTCAAGTACGACCTCGACGCCCTCTATGCCCGGGTGGACGAGTACTGGGGGCTGGCTGCGCGCGGGACCCACACCGCCTGGCGACAGGGGAAGTACGTGTTCATTGGCGACGAGGTGTACGCCAGCAAGCCCTCCACCGGTCTCAAGGACGGCAATGACCTGACGTTCGGGCGGCTGCAGGTGCTCGATGTCTCCAACCTCGAGAAGCCGAAGCTGGTGGCGTGGTATGAGCCCACCGACGGCGGCGTGCACAACATCTGGGCGGCGGGGGACACCCTGTACATGGGGAACTATCAGGGAGGGGCGCGCGCGCTGGACATTTCGGGCGAGTTGCAGGGCGACCTGCTCCGCCAGGGCCGGGAGATGGCCTGGACCTACACGGCCGACGACAAGGGCGCCAAGCCGCGCGCCACCTTTGCGTGGGGCGCCGTGGTGAAGGACGGCATCATCTACGTGCCGGACATCAACACAGGGCTGTGGATCCTGAAGCTGGAGCCGAAGGAGAAGCCGACGTCGTAGGGGCGGGGCTGCGGGGCAGGGCGGCAGAAACACGGCGACCCCCCGGGGATACTCCCCGGGGGGTCGCTGTGCAGAGGGCCAGGACGGTCAGGTTGTCTGGCTGCAGATGCTTCCTGTGAACGATCCGGTAGAGATCGGAATCCCGCCGAGGGTCACGGTGAACGTCCCGCTCAGGGAGGTGCTGTTGTAGGTGCCCGTCGCGGTCAGGTTGCCCCCGGAGTTCGGGTCGGTCTGGTTGATGGAGATTGACGACGACGTGGAAGTGCCCTCGATCTGGAGCCCGCCGCCCTCACCGTCGACCGCGACGCCGGCCGCGATCCCACCGGCCACGACGAGATTGAAGGTGCCCGAGCTTGGGGTGGGGGGATCGCCCGCGTCCTGCCCCTCATACGTGCCGCAGAACGCGTATGCTGGGGAACCGTCGCTGCTGGCCGCTGCCACCAGGCCGACCCGAGACGCCCGGACCGGTGAATTGGCCCGTGATCAGTCCGTTCAGCAGGTCGCCGAATAGATCGTACCCGCCGCCGGTCATCGTCAGAAAATCGTCGTCGATCACGCCCGAAATGCTGACGATGGCGCCTCCACCGAGCTGCAACGTTCCGGTGACATTGACGGGCGCTCCGGAGGAGAGGGACGGGCCGGCACCGGCGTCCATTGGCGCCGGTGGCGCCGCGACCGGGCTGGCGAAAGTCAGGTTGAGAGGCCCGTTCTGGCCGTCAGTGCTGGCGAGGAGTCCGACGTAATCAGTCGAGGCGTTGCTGCCGCCGCCGCCGCCGTTGTTGTTGTCGTCGTCGCTGCAGCCAATCAGAACGGTGGCGGAGAGAGCGAGCGAGCACAGGACGAGGTGGGCGGGGGTGCGGGTGGTACGGTGTGGCATGTTGGTCTCCTTGGATAGGGGGGCTCCAAACGAGCTCGACAGCCGGCGCGGTAGGTCGGCCGCAGGACAACGCACTCATTATTCAATTCGGTACGGGGATGCGCAACCCGGGCCGTGCCCGCCCCTATGAGCCCTCCCGCTGTGGTGGCGAGGCGGAGCATCGTGAGCACCACGGTCGACCTTCCGCTCCACACCGCGACCCTTATCCAGTTCAGTCGCGCGAACCTGCCGAATCCCTCTGGATGAAAGCGAGCCACGGGTCCGTGGCCCACCACGAGGCGCGTCAAGGGGACCGTGACCCACGCGCAGAGAAGCAAGCCGACATTGACCCCGTGCAGCCACTGGGGCACCCCGGCAGGCTGCAGCACTGCCACGCCGATGCCGGTCGCCCCTTCGATCAGCACGAGCGGCCAGAAGAGCAGGCGAACGACGCCACGATAGGCCCGCACGTGACGTGGCCAGCTCTCCGCCGTGTCGCGCGCGAGGATGGGGATGATGGTCAGCTGGAGCGTCCACATGATCCCCGCGAGGACCAGGGTCGCCGCCGCATGAACGAGGAGGAGGGTCGTGGGTCAGGGGCACGAGCGGCCAGTCTGCCTCAGTGCACCAGCTTCTTGTACTTGATCCGGTGCGGCTGGTCCGCGGACGTGCCCTTCCGGCGGTGGAAGTCCTCGGAGTACTCCTGGTAGTTGCCCTCGAACCAGGCCACCTGGCTGTCGCCTTCGAAGGCGAGGATATGGGTCGCGATGCGATCGAGGAACCACCGGTCGTGGCTGATGACCACGGCGCATCCGGGGAAGGCGACGAGCGCGTCCTCCAGGGCCCGGAGCGTGTCGACGTCGAGGTCGTTGGTCGGCTCGTCGAGCAGGAGCAGGTTGCCGCCGGTCTTCAGCAGCTTGGCCAGGTGCAGCCGGTTTCGCTCCCCGCCCGAGAGGATCCCCACCTTCTTCTGCTGGTCGGTGCCCCGGAAGTTGAAGCCGGCGCAATAGGCGCGGGCGTTCACCTCGCGGCCGCCAAAGTCGAGGACGTCCGCCCCGTCGCTGATCTCCTCGTAGACCGTCTTGGACGGCGTCGAGCGCCTCGCGGCTCTGGTCCACGTAGGACGCCTTGACCGTGGACCCGATCGTGAGGGTGCCGGCGTCCGGCGTCTCCTGCTGCGCGATCATGCGGAAGAGGGTGGTCTTGCCGGCGCCATTCGCGCCGATCACGCCGACGATCCCGCCGCGCGGCAGCGAAAAGTCGAGGTTCTCGAAGAGAAGCCGGTCACCGTAGCCCTTGGCGAGCCCCTTGGCGATGACGACCTCGTCCCCGAGGCGCGGCGGCCGCGGAATCAGGATTTCCGCCGTGCCTTCGCGCGCGCGGTCCCCCTCGGCCAGCATCTCCTCGTACCGGGTGACCCGCGCCTTGTTCTTGGCCTGGCGAGCCCGCGGTGACATCTGCACCCATTCGAGTTCGCGCTGGAGCGTCCGCTGCCGGGCCGAGGCCTGCTTCTCCTCGTTCGCGAGCCGCGCCTGCTTCTGTTCGAGCCAGGAGGAGTAGTTCCCCTTCCACGGAATTCCCTGCCCCCGGTCGAGCTCCAGGATCCAGCCGGCCACGTTGTCGAGAAAGTACCGGTCGTGGGTGACGGCCACGACAGTCCCCGGGAATTCCGCCAGGTGGCGCTCCAGCCAGGCGACCGATTCGGCGTCGAGGTGGTTGGTGGGCTCGTCGAGCAGGAGCATGTCGGGCTGCTCGAGCAGGACGCGGCAGAGCGCCACACGCCGCTTCTCACCGCCGGAGAGGGTCGCCACCGAGGCGTCGCCGGGGGGCAGCCGCAGGGCGTCCATCGCGATGTCGATGGTCCGGTCGAGATCCCAGAGGTTCTGCGTCTCGATCCGTTCCTGCAGGTTGCCCTGGTGTTCGAGGAGTGCGGTCATCTCGTCGTCGGTCATCGGTTCCGCGAAACGGGCGGAGACCGCCTCGAACTCGGTGAGCAGGGCGCGCTGCGCGCGCACCGCCTCCTCCACATTGCCTCGCACGTCCTTGTCCGGGTCGAGCACCGGCTCCTGCGGCAGGAACCCGATCTTCGTCCCTTCGGCGGCGCGTGCCTCGCCGATGAAGTCCTGATCGACTCCCGCCATGATCCGCAGCAGCGAACTCTTGCCGGCGCCGTTGGAGCCGAGGACGCCGATCTTGGCGCCGGGGAAGAACGACAGGTAGATCCCCTTCAGGACCTCCCGCTTGGGCGGGACGACCTTGCCGAGGTTCACCATCGTGTAGATGTACTGTGGGTTGGCCATAGGGGCGGGAGTATAGCGGGCGGCTGCGGGTGCTGGAAGGGGGAGGAAACCGAAAGGGCACGCCAGCGGGCGTGCCCTTCGTCCGGTCCCTGCGGGGGATTTCGGGAACTACGAAAGGTGCTTGCTGACGAGCTTGGTCATTTCGAACATGTTGACCTTGCCGCGTCCACCGAAGACCACCTTGAGGGCGGCGTCGGCGTTGATGTCGCGCCTGTTCTTGGAATCCTGGAGCTTGTTCTTCTTGATGTACGCCCACAGCCGCTTGGTGACTTCGGTGCGCGGATACGGGCCGGCGCCGATGACCGCTGCGAGCGCGGGGGAAATCTTCATCGGCTTCATGAACGCTGCCGACGGCTTACGCTTGGAGGCCGTCTTTTTCTTCTTCGGGGCCTTCTTCTTCGCGGCCTTCTTGACGGTCTTCTTCTTGGCGGTCTTCTTGACTGCCTTCTTCGCGGCCTTCTTCGCCGGCTTCTTCGCTGCCTTCTTCTTCTTGGCTGCCATCGCGACTCTCCGTTACGAGGGGAAACTCCACGTGTGCCGCAGGGGACTCCGTACGTGTTGCGTCACCAATGTAGCAACTTTCCCCTCTGTCAACAATAGGAATCTGCCGGTTTTCCCTCGAGAAACCGATCGGGGGAACGGCCGCGGCCCTCGGGGGGCGCTCGAAACGCCCCGGATCAATGTACATTTCACCGTCCCCTGCACGGAGTCGCGCATGCGGTTGTACCCTCGAGAATCCGCGGTCGCCGCCGTCCTGTTTGCGGTGATCGCGTGTACCGGTACGTCGCAGGAACCGCTGGAGCTCGGCGCCGTGGCGCCGGCGTTCTCCCTCACAGGCGCCACGCGCGACGGGGTGCTCCCTTCCCCGGTGCGCCTCGAGGATCTCCGAGACAAGACGGTGGTGATCGCCTTCTTCTACCAGGCGAAGACCAAGGGCTGAACCATCCAGATGAACGCGTACCGTGATCAGTACGCGACGGTTTTCAACGGCGGCCAGGACGTGGTCCTGCTGGCCGTCAGCACCGACAGTCCCGAGACACTGGCGTCCTGGGCCAGGGAGGCGGACTACCCCTTCACCTTCCTGAGCGATCCGGACGGCGCGGTCGGCAAGGCGTACGGCGCCCACAGCGTGACCGGTCTCAACAACCGAAATCTCTTCGTGGTGGCACCCGGCGGGACGATTGCGTACCGGGCCGTCCCCTTCCGCGAAGTGGATCCCACGGCCTACACCGCGCTGGGCGCGGCAGTGGACTCCTTGGCCCACGCTCCCTGACGATTAGATTCCCCGCCACCATCTACCCTGGAAGACACGACATGCGCATTGGAGTCCCTGCCGAAACTCGCCCACACGAACGGCGCGTGGCACTGGTACCCGACGGCGTGGCCAAGCTGAAGAAGGCTGGTTGCGACGTGCTGGTGCAGCGCGGCGCGGGTACGGCCGCCTACCTGACCGACGCCGAGTACGAGGCCGCCGGCGCCACCCTCGTGGGAACCGCCGCCGAAGCGCTCGGCGCCGATCTCGTCCTCAAGGTGCAGCGTCCCACGGCGGAGGAGGCCGGTCAGCTGCGCGAGGGCGCCGCGCTTGTGAGCTTCCTCGCCCCTGCCGGCTCGGCCGATCTGCTCTCGGCGCTGACCGGCCGCAAGGTGACCGCGTTCGCGATGGAGCTGGTGCCCCGCACCACCAAGGCGCAGTCGATGGACGCCCTCTCCTCGCAGGCCACCATCGCCGGCTACAAGGCGGTGCTCATCGGCGCCGATGCGATGGGCCGGATTCTCCCGATGCTGACGACGGCCGCCGGGACCCTCGCCCCCGCCAAGGTGTTCGTGGTCGGCGCCGGCGTGGCCGGCCTGCAGGCCATCGCCACCGCCCGGCGCCTCGGCGGGATCGTCTCCTCCTTCGACGTCCGCTCGGTCGTGCGCGAGCAGGTCCAGAGCCTGGGCGCCACCTTCGTCGAGGTGGCCGCCGTTGAAGGAGAAGGGCAGGGCGGGTACGCGAAGGAACTGGCCGAAGAGCAGCAGGCCCGCGTGGTGGCCGGAATCGGCGACCATGCGAAAGGCCAGGACCTGGTGATCACGACGGCGCAGATTCCCGGCCGGCCGGCACCGCGGCTCATCACGGCGGAGGCGGTACGCGCAATGAGGCCCGGCTCGGTCATCGTCGATCTTGCGGGGGAATCGGGTGGGAACTGTGAGTTGACGAAGTTCGGCGAGACCGTGACGGAGAATGGGGTGACCATCCTGTCGCCCGGTCAATCTCCCGGCTGGCGTGCCGCTGCACGCCAGCCAGATGTACGGCCGGAACGTCCTCACCTTCGTGACCCACCTCCTCAAGGACGGGGCACTGCAGGTCGACCTCTCCGATCCGATCACTGGCCCGATGTGCGTCACGCACGCGGGCGAACTCCGCACCGGCAAGGCGGCCTGAACATGGAAGCCCTCGTACTGAGCATCACGCTCTTCGTGCTCGCGACCTTTCTCGGGGTCGAGCTCATCAACCGCGTTCCCACGACGCTCCACACCCCGCTGATGTCCGGCGCGAACGCCATCAGCGGGATCACGATCGTCGGCGCGCTCGTGGTGGCCGGCGGCGGATTTGGGTGGATTTCGTGGGCGTTCGGGGTCAGCGCGGTGATCTTCGCCATGATGAACGTGGTCGGCGGCTACACCGTGACCGACCGGATGCTGGAGATGTTCACGAAGAAGCCGGAGGCCAAGTAATGCCGGTCGCTCTCGAACTTCTCCTCTACCTGGTGGCCGCGGTCCTCTTCGTCCTCGGGCTGAAGCGCCTCGGCAGTCCGCTCACGGCCCGGCAGGGCAACCGGATGTCCGGCGTCGGCATGCTCATCGCCATCGTGGTGACGCTCTTCGACCACGGCATCCTGAGCTACCAGGAGATCATGGTCGGGATGTTCATCGGCTCCGCCGTCGGATTCTGGATGGCGCGGGCCGTCAAGATGACTTCGATGCCGCAGATGGTCGCGCTCCTCAACGGCTTCGGCGGCGGCGCGTCGCTGCTGGTGGGCGGTGCGGAGTTCCTGAAGGCGGAACTGGCCGGCATCACGCCGACCATCGACATCGGCATCACGACCCAGCTCAGCCTCCTCATCGGCTCGGTCACGCTGTCGGGAAGCCTGATCGCCTGGGCCAAGCTGCAGGAGGTCATGACCGGCAAGCCGATCACCTTCCCGCTCCAGAAGGTGCTCAACGGCGCACTCTTCGCCGCCATCATCGGGCTCGCGGCGTACCAGCTGATCGTGCCGGAGCAGGTGCTCTGGCCGTTCTACGCGGTCATCGCCCTCGCGCTGGTGCTGGGCGTGCTGCTGGTGATCCCCATCGGCGGCGCGGACATGCCGGTGGTCATCTCCCTGCTGAACTCCTACTCCGGCATCGCCGCCGCGATGACCGGCTTCGTCATCCACAACAACGTGCTGATCATCGCAGGCGCGCTGGTCGGGTCGTCGGGCATCATCCTGAGCCAGATCATGTGCAAGGCGATGAACCGCTCGCTCACCAACGTGCTCTTCGGCGCCTTCGGCGGCGATGCCGCCGGGGGCGGCAAGAGCTCCGAGGGGCTGACGGTCCGTCAGGTCTCGGTCGAGGACGCCGCCGTGCAGCTCGGCTACGCCCAGTTCGTGATCGTGGTGCCGGGGTACGGTCTGGCGGTGGCGCAGGCGCAGCACGCGGTGCGCGAGCTGGCCGACCTGATCGAGCGGCGGGGCGGGGAGGTCAAGTACGCCATCCACCCCGTGGCGGGGCGGATGCCGGGGCACATGAACGTCCTCCTGGCGGAGGCCAACGTCCCCTACGAGAAGCTGCTGCGAGATGGACCAGATCAACGACGACTTCCAGCGCGCCGACGTGGCGCTGGTCATCGGGGCCAACGACGTCGTCAACCCGGCGGCGCGGTCCGATCCGGCGAGTCCCATCTACGGGATGCCGATCCTCAACGCCGACCAGGCCAAGAGCATCATCGTCATGAAGCGGGGGATGAGCGCCGGCTTCGCCGGGATCGAGAACGAGCTCTTCTACAACCCGAAGACCGCCATGCTCTTCGGCGACGCCAAGAAGTCGCTGACCAGCCTGGTGACGGAGATCAAGGCGCTGTAGACCCACCCCAGCGCCGCACGTCCTGTATCGCCGCGAGGTCCCGGATCCGTTCCTGGGCCTCGCGGTAGTTTTTGAGGAACTCCTCCCGCCACGCCTCCGGCAGGTTGGCCCGGAAATAGTCCGCCGTCAGCAGGGTCCCGGTGGCGCCCGCATGGGTGGCCACGACCTCGGCAAGGAAGAGCGTCGACGGCCCGGCATCCATGGTGTTGATCACCCGGCACTCGAAGGCCGCGTGGCACTCCTCGAGCACCGGAACGCCACTGTCGCCTATCCGGTGCGGGATCGCCGCAAGTTTGTCCCCCACCTTCCTGCCGCTCTGGAACCCCAATTGGTGCACCAGGTCGAACTGGTCCTGGGTGAGGAGATGAGCGCCGAACCGGCCGCTCGCCCACACGAGCTCGTGGCTCAGGTGCCATTTGTGGATGTAGACCGACAGGCGCGGGTGTTCGGGGGAGATACTCGCCCGGATGGCACTGTCGAGGATCATGCCGTTGGTCCGGCCGCCGTGGGCGGAGGTCACCGCCACGAGTGGGGAGGCCAGGCGGCGAAGCAGTTCGTACGAGTCGTTGGTGAGCATGAGGTAATTTAGGCGGGGAAGCGGGGAAGCGGGGAAGCGGGACAGCGGGCTGGTGGGGCAGGGGGGCAGTTTGCTGTGCAGGGGGAACTCTTTGGGGCGTCTGGTGGTCTATAGAAGGGGAGGACGACTGGGATTCGCACCCGCCAACTCCTTGTGGGGCGCGACGTTGCCAATCTGGCAGGCATCTGGGGGATGTGCGACCGATGGATCTATGGGGTTTTGCCCTTGACTTGTGGCACGATTCTGCAACCCGTTCGGGATGTTACGGTTAGCTAAGCTGTTGATTTTTAGCGCCTTAGCTGTTAGTTTTCGCGACTGTATTTGGACGGCCACTTCCGGCCGTTGCTGGCTATAGAGTGCTGGGGTTTCCTCCAGAGGAGGTTCGGTGACTGTCAAGCCGCGCGCCAAGCGCCGTGCTGTTCGGCCGGCTCAGATTGCCAAGGCCGTTGACGAGGGACGCGAGTCGCTCGACCTGTACCTTGATGAGATCAGTCGGGTCCCGCTGCTGACCCGTGAGCAGGAGATGGAGCTCGCCCGGAAGGCGTTTCGGGGCAACGTGGCCGCGCAGGAGAAGCTGGCGCGCCACAATGTTCGATTCGTCGTCTCGGTCGCGAAGAAGTTCCAGAACCGCGGCGTGCCGCTGGTCGACCTGATCGGCGAGGGCAACCTCGGGCTGATGACCGCGGCCCGGAAGTTCGATCCGGATCGTGGCGTCAAGTTCATCTCGTACGCGGTGTGGTGGATTCGCCAGGCGGTCCAGGCGGCCATCGCCCGTCACGGCCGACCGGTCCGGGTGCCGCTCAACCGCACCGCCGACCTCAGCCGTCTCGGTCGCACCACGACGCTCCTCAAGGAGCGGCTGGGACGGATGCCGACCACCGAGGAACTGGCCCGCGCCACCGGCCTCACGCCGGAAGCGGTCCGCAGCCTCAGCGCCCTCAACACCGAGGCGGTGCGGCTCGACCACCCCACGCGGGACGGCGATGGCAACGAGCGGATGGAACGGTTCGCCATGGCGGAGCAGGAAGGCACCGATTCCGCCACGATGACCAACAGCCAGACCAGCGACATCGAGTCGGCGCTGGCCGTGCTGCCACCCCGCGATGCCAAGGTCCTCCGGCTGTATTTCGGCCTGGACGACGGCAACAGCCGGACGCTCGAGGAGATCGGCCGGATGATGGGCGTCACCCGCGAGCGGATCCGTCAGCTCCGGGACCGCGCGCTGCTGAAGCTGCGTGAGGGTGAGACCGGCGAGCGGCTCCGCGACCTGGTCGCCTAGTCCCCGACGACTGCCCCGCAAATGAAACGACCCTCCGGAGCTTCGGAGGGTCGTTTTGCATTATCAGTCACCCCGGCGGGTGGGGGTCCGGCGAGTCGGCCGCTGGATTCCCGCTTGCGCGGGAATGACGATCGGACCACCTTCGGCCCCGCTTCCCGGCTCCCCGCTTCCCCGCTTCCCCGCTTCCCCGCTTCCCCGCTTCCCCGCTTCCCCGCCTGCTACGCCTCCGCCGCGAACTTCCGCAGTACCCGCTGCAGAATCCCACCGTGGCGGTAGTAGTCCACCTCGACCTCGCTGTTCAGTCGGACCACCGCCTTGAACCGCACGGTGGAGCCGTCTTCTCGAGTCGCGACCACCTCCACCGTGCCTCCCGGTGCCAGCCCCTCGGCGATACCGGTAATGGTGAAGGTCTCGCGCCCGGTGAGCTTGTGCGTCTCGCGAGTCTCTCCCGGCTGGTAGGTCAGCGGGAGCACCCCCATGCCCACGAGATTGCTGCGGTGGATCCGCTCGTAACTCTCGGCGATCACAGCCTTCACGCCGAGGAGCAGCGTTCCCTTGGCCGCCCAGTCGCGACTGGAGCCGGTGCCGTATTCCTTGCCGGAGAGCACGACCAGCGGCGTCTGCTCCGCGACGTAACGCATGGCCGCGTCATAGATCGAGGTGACCGCGCCGCTTGGGAAGTGCACCGTCCAGTTCCCTTCCTTGTCCGGCACCAGGGCGTTCTTGATGCGGACGTTTCCGAAGGTGCCCCGCATCATCACTTCGTGGTTACCGCGCCGGGCGCCGAAGGTGTTCCAGTCCGGCTGCTCCACGCCGTGCTCCCGGAGGTAGGTCGCGGCAGGGCCGTTCTTGGGGATGGCACCAGCGGGTGAGATGTGGTCGGTCGTGACGGAGTCGCCGAGGACGGCGAGCGCCCGGGCACCTCGGATGTCCTCCATGGCGCCCGGCTCCGCCGACAGCTTCTGAAAGAAGGGCGGGAGCTGCACGTAGGTGCTCTGGGCGTCCCAGGCGTAACGGCTCCCGGTCGGCACCTCGAGGTCCTTCCACTCCTGGTCGCCCTCGAAGACCTTGGCGTACTCGTGCTTGAACAGCTCGGGGGTGAGCGCCGTGGACATCGCGGCCTCGATCTCGGTCAATGACGGCCAGATGTCGCGCAGGAAGACCGGCTCGCCGGTATCCGAGATGCCGAGCGGTTCCGTCGTCAGGTCGGCATCGATGCGGCCGAGGAGGGCGAAGGCGACCACGAGCATCGGAGAGGCGAGATAATTGGCCCGCACCAGCGGGTGCACCCGGGCCTCGAAGTTCCGGTTCCCGGACAGCACCGCGGCCACGACGAGCGAATGCTCCTCGATGGCGCGGGCGACTGGTTCCCGGAGCGGGCCGCTGTTTCCGATGCAGGTGGTGCAGCCATAGCCGACGGTCTGGAAGCCGAGCTGGTCGAGATAGGGCGTCAGGCCGGCATCGCGCAGATAGTCGGTGACGACGCGCGAGCCGGGGGCCAGGCTCGTCTTGACCCAGGGGCGGCTCCGAAGACCCTTGGCGATAGCCTTCTTGGCCAGCAGGCCAGCGCCGATCATCACGGAGGGGTTCGATGTGTTGGTGCAGGAGGTAATGGCGGCGATGACGACGGATCCGTCGCTCAGTTCCTGGTCTTCCCCGTCGATCGTGCAGCGGACGCTTGGCACGGCAATGGCCTGGGCCTGATCTCCCCCTTCCGCAGCCCAGCGGCCCGCCGCGGTCGAGGCGAAATCGCGCCGGGCAGCCGGCACCGTCGGCTGCATCAGCGCCGGGAGGCTCAGGGCGAAGCTCTTCCGCATGGAACGGAGCGGCACCATGTCCTGCGGGCGCTTCGGGCCCGGCCAGGCTCGGTTCAATGGTGGAGAGGTCCAGTTCGATACTGCTGGTGAATTCCGGATCGGGCGTCGCGTCGGTGCGGAAGAGCCCCTGGTCCTTGGTGTATCGCTCCACGAGGTCGACCGACTCCTTGCTGCGGCCGGTGCGATGGAGGTAGCGCAGCGTCTCGTCGTCGATCGGGAAGAAGCCGACGGTGGCGCCGTACTCGGGCGACATGTTGGCGATGGTGGCGCGATCCGCCAGCCCGAGGGCGGACAGGCCGGGTCCGTAGTATTCGACGAACTTGTTCACCACGCCCTTGGCGCGGAGCATCTGCGTGACGCGGAGGACGAGGTCGGTGGCGGTGGTGCCCGCGGGCAGCGAACCGGTCAGCTTCATCCCGACCACATCCGGCACCAGCATGAAATAGGGCTGGCCCAGCATGACAGCTTCCGCCTCGATTCCGCCGACGCCCCAGCCGACGACGCCCAGTCCGTTGATCATCGTGGTGTGGGAGTCGGTCCCGACGAGGGTGTCGGGGTAGGCCGTCAGCAGTCCGTGCTGCTCGCGGAGCTGGATGGCGGGGGAGAGATGCTCCAGGTTGACCTGGTGGACGATGCCCATGCCCGGCGGCACCACGCGGAAGTTGTGGAAGGCGCGCTGCGCGAACTTGAGGAGCTGGTAGCGCTCGGCATTCCGGTCGAATTCGAGCGCGACGTTGAGGCGGAAGGCGTCGGGGGTCCCGTAGTGATCCACCTGGACCGAGTGGTCGATGACCAGGTCGCAGGGGATGACCGGATTGATCCGGTCGGGGTCTCCGCCCATCTCGGCCATGGCATCGCGCATGGCCGCGAGATCCACGACGCAGGGCACACCGGTGAAGTCCTGGAGGACCACCCGCGCCGGCATGAAGGGGAATTCCGGGCGGTCGGCCTGCGTCGCCTGCCATCCGGCGAGCGTCTTGACATGCTCCTCCGTGGACACCCCCTGACCGCACCACCGGAGGGCGTTCTCCAGCAGCACACGCACCGAGAAGGGGAGGCGGTCGAGGTCGCCGACCCCTTGCCGGGCGAGCTCGGGGAGGCGATAGATCGTAATCGGCTTGGATCCGCCCGGGAGTGTGCCGCGGGCGCCGAAGGGATTGGACTTGGGGGCGGTCATGAGTGTGTCCGGACGGTTCAGTTCATCGAAGGGGCGAAGTGACCATGAATAATATCACCCCCTCCGGGCCGGAGACGAACAGCGCCCCGTATGCCATCACCAGGCGAGACGACGGACTGTGGTTCGAATGGGTGGCAGGGGAGGGCGAACGCCGGGTGCCGGCCCGCCCCCTCCGGCTGGCGTGCCCCTGTGCGATGTGTGTCGAGGAAATGTCGGGACGACCGCTCCTCGATCCGGTCGCCGTCCCGTTGGATGTCACACCGACGGCGATCCATCTCGTCGGGGCCTACGGGCTTCGGGTCACCTGGAGCGATGGCCACTCGACCGGCATTTTCCCGTGGCACACGTCTGCGTGCCCTGTCCGAGTGAGCCCGATGGGGCGGGGTATGGCGCCGAGTGATTTCGAGTGGTATTGTCGGAGGTTGGTCGTCACGACTCTGGCCTCCGGCGAACCCACTTCCGACTGGATGCGCATGATGGTTGGCCGTCGCTACTGGATTCTGATTTGGTACGGGTTCCTGCTCATTGGAATCGTGGGCGGAGTGGCGTCAGCCTACTGGGGGCGCCGCTTCCCGGGGCGGAACCTGGACGAGATCCTCCGTGCCGTTGCGACCAGCGTCCTGTCGATCGGCATGCTGCTCCTGCTGTACCAGGTTGCCATCCCGGTCGGCCGGGTCCTGCTCGGCGTCGCCCTCGTGCTGTTCATCGGCGCGTTCTGGGCGGGCCGAACTCCACGGCGCCGGTTCCCGCCCGATTCGGGACACCCCCGAGGCTTCTGATTCACCTCACGCCCCGGCCCTGCCGGGGTTATTCTTTTTGGTCACCTCCCCCCGGGAATTCATGCGATTTCGTTCGGTTGTAACGGCGCTGCTGCCCGCTCTGCTACGTTTGTGCCGCCCCCGCGCAGGCCCAGTTCGGTCCCCCATCGACCGGGGGCGCGGTCGCGGCGGAACACGCCCGGCGGATGCTCGGACACAACAAGCGGGTCCTGGCGATCGGGGCACACCCCGACGACGAGGACACCGACCTCATCACGGTGCTGGTACGCGGGTGAGGGAGCGGTGACCGCCTACCTCTCGCTCAACCGCGGCGAAGGTGGCCAGAACCTCATCGGCTCCGAACTCGGCGAGGCCCTGGGCCTGCTGCGGACGGAGGAACTCCTCAGCGCCCGCACGCTCGACGGCGGCCGCCAGTACTTCACCAGGGCCTACGATTTCGGATACTCCAGGGATCTCGAGGACACCTGGGCGCACTGGCCGAAGGACTCGATCCTCAAGGACGTGGTGCGGGTGATCCGTGAGTTCCAGCCGCAGGTGATCGTTTCCGTCTTCAGCGGCACGCCGGCAGACGGCCACGGTCAGCACCAGGCGGCGGGCTGGGCTGCGCATGAGGCGTTCACGGCGGCGGCAGATCCGTCGCGGTTCCCGGAGCTGGCGCGGGAGGAAGGGCTCCAGCCGTGGCGCGCGCAGAAGCTCTATCGCTCGACCCGCTTCACGCCCGGCACCGGAGATGATCACGATTCCGACCGGTGGCGCTCGACCCGGCGGTCGGGCAATCCTACCACCAGATCGCCATGGCCAGCCGCAGCCGTCACCGTTCGCAGGACATGGGAACGCTGCAAACCGCGGGACCGTCCTCCACCCGGATGACGCTCGTGACCGACCTGACCGGAGGGGGCGACGCGCTCTGGGCGGGCATCGACACGACGCTGCCCGTGGCCACGCCGGGAGCGCCCCTTCCAGCGGCCCGGCGCGACCAGCAGACCTTCCGGTCCGTTGCCCTCGCCAACGAGCGTGGGATCATTCTGGACGCCGTGGCGAATTCCGCCGAACCTCGTCCCGGGCCAGCGCGTCGAGGTCACCCAGTTCCTCTGGAATGCGGGTGGTGACACGGTCCGGGCGCGGCTCCAGCTCGTCGGTGCCGGGGTGAATGCGCCCGAACATCGGGTCACAGTCCTCCCCGGGGCGCTGGTCACCGTCGTCGACACCCTGCAGGTCCCGCTCTCCGCCACGACCGAACCGTACTTCCTCCGCCTGCCCCGCGACGGGGCGATGTATCGGTGGGGGAACTCGCCGGACGCGACCCTGCCGGCCTCTCCGCCCTTGCTCACCGCCGTGGCCGATGCTCGACGACGGCGTCCGTCTCACGCGTGAGGTCTCGTACCGCTGGCGCGACCCGGCGTATGGGGAGCGGCGGGAGCGACTGCTGGTCGTTCCGCGCATCGGCGTGCGGCTCGACCGGGCCAGGATCGTCGTGGCCGCTCCACTCCCGCGACGCCCGCACCGTGACCGCCACGCTGCGGAAGGCCGTGTCGGACACCATTGCAGGGGAAGTGCGGCTTGAGGTCCCCGCGGGATGGGCCGCGCCGCCGGCACGTCCGTTTCAGCTGACTCGAGAGGGGGAGGAGGCTTCCTTCACCTTTGAGCTGACCCCTCCAGCGTCGGCCGTGGCAGGCGACTTCGAGGTGCGCGCCGTCGCGGTGACCGCCTCGGGTGATCGCTACGCCGAATTCACCGAGGTCATCGCGTATCCCCATATCAGTCGACGGGGGATCAGCCGGCCTGCGGTGGCCGCGCTCCAGGTGATGGACATCGCCTTGCCCCCCCTTCGTGCGGTCGGGTACGTGCGCGGCGCCGCCGATGGCGTCCCCGAGGCGCTGGTCGGTCTCGGGGTGCCGGTGGTCGAGTTGACGCCGGATTCCCTGGCACGCGGCGACCTCTCCCGGTTCGATGCGGTGGTGATCGGCAGCCGGGCGTATGAGACGGTCCCGGCGGTCAAGGAATTCAACGCGCGGTTGCTCGCCTACGCGCGCGCCGGCGGGCTGCTCCTGGTGCAGTACCAGCAGTACGATTTCTTCGAGGGGCAGTTCGCGCCCTACCCGATGACCGTCGGGGGGATGTCGCTCGCCTCAGTTCATGGCGAACCAGGAGCCCACAGCTGAAACCCGGGGAGCGACCCGCAGTCCCACGACCGTGTGACCGACGAGCACTCCCCGGTGCGGATCCTCGATCCGTCGAGTCGGGTGGTGCGGACGCCGAACGCGATCGGTCCGGCGGACTGGGACGGCTGGGTGCAGGAGCGGGGGCTGTACTTCGCCCGCGAGTGGGCGCCCGAGTATCGTCCCGCGCTCTCCATGAACGACCCGGGCGATCAACCGCTGGAAGGTGGGCTGCTGATCGCCCCGGTCGAGAAGGGCACCTACGTCTACACCGGCATCGCCTTCTTCCGCGAACTCCCCGCCGGGGTGCCGGGTGCGTATCGCCTCTTCATGAACCTGCTGGCGCTGCGTCGGTCGTCGGCGGAGCCGTGACGGGGTCTCCGCGCGGCGCGCGGGCGGCGAGGACGGTCGCTCCGCCGGTGATCCTGCTGGGATGCTGCTGCGCCGGGACGCACGGACGCCGGTCGTGGTCTATTCGCCGCATGGGCGGGACCAGCTTCAGCTGCTCGAAACCGCGTTCGAGAAGTGGCGGCCGGACATCGACATCAAGTGGCTCGACATGGGAAGCCAGGAGATTCTCGACCGGCTCCGGTTCGAGCGGGTCAATCCGCAGGCCGATGTCTGGTTCGGCGGCCCGACCACCATCTTCGATCGTGGCGTCAACGACTCGCTGCTCACGCCGTATCGCCCGGTCTGGGCCGGGTCCGTGGGCCCCGATGGGGTCGGGCCGGCGTCGCTTTACTGGCCGGTCTATCGCACGCCGGTGATCATCGCGTTCAACGATCAGGCGGTGAGTCCGCCGGAGGCGCCGCAGGACTGGGACGACATCCTCGATCCGCGCTGGCGCGACCTGGTGTTGATCCGTGACCCGATGGCGAGCGGAACGATGCGCGCCATCTGGGGATACATCATCGAGCGCAGCCTGCGGGAAACGGGAGACACGACCGCCGGCATGGCGTGGCTCCGCGCCCTCGATCGCAACACGAAGACCTACGCCCTCAACCCGGCGATCCTCGACCAGAAGCTCGCGCGGCAGGAAGGGGTCGTCACCCTCTGGGACCTTCCCGACATCCTCATCAGCAAGGGGAAGGGGATGCCGTTCGGCTACCTCTTCCCGCGGAGCGGCACGGTGGTGATCGACGACGCCATCGGGCTGGTGGCGGGCTCACAGCACGTCGAGGCGGCGCAGGCCTTCATCGACTATGTGGGGGAGACGGAGGCGCTGCTGCTGGCCGCGCGCCAGGTGTACCGGCTTCCCGCCCGGCAGGACCTGCCGCTCGACTCGCTCCCCGCCTGGGTGGCCGAGGTGGAGCGCACGATGAAGGTCGTGCCGATGGACTGGACGCTGCTCGCGCAGGAGGGGGCGGCGTGGATGAGTTACTGGGACCAGCATGTGCGCGGGACGGGGAAGGACCTACCAGGACTGAGGACTGAGCGGAAAGGGCGGTTGAGTGGGCTTTCTTGAGCTTGATCGTTTGACCAAGACGTTCGAGGGACACCGCGCGGTCGACGGGCTCTCGCTCACGCTCGAGCGTGGGGAGGTGCTCGCCTTGCTGGGTCCGAGCGGGAGCGGGAAGACCACCACGCTGCGGCTGCTCGCCGGGTTCGAGACTCCGGATGCCGGGCGGGTGGTCCTGGACGGCCGGGACGTCACCGGGCTCGCGCCGGTGGCTCGGCGGTTCGGCATGGTCTTCCAGCACTACGCGCTCTTTCCGCACCTCGATGTCGGCGCAAACGTCGCCTTCGGGTTGGAGAGCCGCGGGGTACGCGGCGCCGAGCTCGCCCGACGGGTCGAAGAGGCGCTCGCACTGGTCGACATGACGGGATTTGAGCGGCGGCCGGTCGCAAACCTCTCCGGTGGACAGCAGCAGCGGGTGGCGCTGGCCCGGGCGCTTGCACCGGAACCGAGCGTGCTGCTCCTCGACGAACCGCTCTCGAATCTCGATCCGGCGCTCCGAGAGCGGACCCGGCGCGAGCTCCGCGCGCTGGTGCACCGCCTCGGTATCACCGCCGTGGTGGTGACGCACGAGCAGGATGACGCGTTCGATCTAGGGGATCGGATCGCGCTGCTCCAGAATGGGCACCTGGAGCAACTCGGCACCGCCGACGAACTGTACGCCACACCAGCCACGTCCTTCGTGGCGGCGTTCATCGGACGCGCGAGCGAAGTCCCCGCGACCCTCGTGTCCGGACGGGAGGCCCGGGTCCAGGAGGCCACCTGGCCGGTTCGATGGGGCGGGCCCGGTGTGGCGTCGCCGGGCACTCCCGCGAGGCTGCTCGCGCGCCCTGAGGGGCTCCGCATCGCCGACCCCCAGTCGGGCAGAGTCACAGGGACCGTCACCAACCGCCGCTTCACCGGGCCGATCGCGTATTTCCTGGTCGAGACGCCCGCCGGCCATGTCCTGGAAGTGGCCGGCTCACCCGACGCGGCCCGGGAAGGCGACACCGTGGGCGTCGAGCCGACTGGAACCGGGCTCCACCTCTTTCCGGCGGCGGAATGACCGCCTCCCGTCGCGCGGGGTGGCTGGGGTGGCTCCTGGTCGCGGCCCTGGTCTGGCTGGTGGCGTATCCCCTCGTGCTCGTGCTGATCGAGGGCGTGCGCAATTCTACCGGCTGGACTCTCGACGAGATACGGCGGTTCGCCGGGCGGTCCACCGAGTGGCAGGCGCTCTGGGCGAGCCTCTGGCTCTCGCTGGCCAGCGTCGTCCTGGCAGGCGCCATTGGAGTGCCACTCGCCTTCCTGTTCGAGCGCGTGGACTTTCCCGGCCGGAAGTTGCTGGGGATGCTGGTGGCGCTGCCGGCGGTCCTCCCGCCGCTGGTCGGAGTCGTCGCCTTTCTCTTCCTGTACGGCGAGACCGGGTTCATCGGTCGGTTTGTGCAGTACGTCTTTCGGCTCGAGAACCCACCCTGGCGACTCTCGGGCCCTGGCGCGATCCTGCTGGTCCACGCCTACTCGATGTACGTGTACTTCTATCTCTTCTGCCGTGCGGCGCTGTCCCGCCTCGATGGCGCCATGCTGGAGGCGGCCTCGGCGCTCGGCGCCGGCCGCTGGCGGACGCTGTTCCACGTCATCCTTCCCCATCTCCGCCCCGCCCTCGCGGGTGCTGCCATCCTGACCTTCATGACGTCGCTCGCGTCCTTCAGCGCGCCGTACATCTTCGGCGGCGGGTACAGGGTCATGACGACGCAGATCGTCTTTACGCGCCTCAACGGCGACGACCGGCTCGCCATGGTGGAGACCGCGGCGCTCATGCTGCTGGCGCTCGGCGCCCTGGCGCTCTTTCGTCGCGCCGACCCGGGAGGTTCGCTGGCCGGCGTGGGGAAGGGAACGGCGCCCTCGCTGGCGCGGGCCGGGAGCGCGCGCGCACGTGCCGGCATCGCGGTGCTGGCCTGGGCGCTCGCCGCCCTCCTCCTGCTGCCGCACCTGACGTTGTTGCTGGTGTCCTTCGTCCCGGTCGGAACCTGGACGATCGAGCCGTGGCCGCCGGAGTTCTCCCCCGGCAACTACGCCGCGCTCTTCTCGGAGCCCGAGCGATTCCGTCCGCTCTTCAACAGCCTCTGGATGGCCACCGCGGCCACCGTGGCCGCCATGGGGATCGCGCTCGCTTCCGGATCATTGATCGTTCGTCGCCGGGTGTCGGCGGGCCGGCTGATCGAGGGGTTGCTCGGCCTGCCATGGGCGGTGCCGGGAACGGTGTTCGCCATCGCCCTGGCGGCGCTGTTCAGCGTCCACTCACCGCAGACGCTGCGAACCGTGCTCGTCGGCACGATCTGGATTCTCCCGCTGGCCTACCTGGTCAGGAATCTCCCGATCACCGGGCGCGCGGTACTGGCCGGTTTCCGGCAACTCGATTCATCGCTGGAGGAGGCCGCCGCCTCGCTGGGGGCTGGTCGGCTTCGGACACTCCGCCGCGTGATCCTGCCGGGGCTGGCACCCGCGCTGGCCGCCGGTGCCACGCTCGCGTTTGTCACCTCTCTTGGCGATTTCGTGACTTCCATCATGCTCTACACCTACGACACCAGGCCGATTTCGCTTGAAATCCTCGGCAGTCTCCGGCAGGGGGACATGGGTGTCGCCGCGGCGTACGGGGTGTTGCTGATGATGGCGAGTGCCGTGGTGTTCGCTTTGGGCGCGCGCGGTGAGGCGCGATCATGAGCCGGCCCGTTTCGCCGGCACTCGACAAGTCCGACCTCCGAAAGCTGCTTGTCCTGATCGCGGCGAGCGCAGTGGACATGATCGGATTCGCCATCGTCCTGCCGCTCCTCCCGTTCTACGCCGAGAACCTCAACGCCAGCTACGCGACGATCGGGTGGATCATCGCCTCGTTCTCCATCGCGCAACTCATCTCCGCCCCCCTCTGGGGGCGCGTATCCGACCGCTACGGCCGGCGCCCGGCACTCCTCATCGGCCTCTCCGCGTCGGCGGTCGCCTACGTGGTCTTTGGCCTGGCCAATACGGTGACGTGGTTGTTCCTCTCCCGGATCATCCAGGGCGCCGGCGGCGGGACGACCGGTGTGGCTCAGGCGTACGTGGCCGACTCCATCCCAGCCGCCGGGCGGGCGCGGGCCCTCGGTTGGCTCTCGGCGGCCACGTCGCTCGGGGTCATGATCGGGCCGGTGGTCGGTTCCCTCGCCGCCCACTGGGGCAAGGAGGCGCCCGGATTCGTGGCCGCAGGGCTCTGTCTCGCAAACGTCGCCTTCGCCTGGCGATACCTGCCGGAGAGCCGCCGCGGCGCCGAACACGCGCCATCGCGGAAGCCGGTGTGGCACGCGGCATGGCAGGTGTTCCGCAAACCGGGGACGACCGTCGCCCGGCTGGTCTGGATCTACGCCGTCGGGATGCTGGCGTTCACCTGCCTGACCTCCGTACTGCCCCTCTTCCTCGGGGCGGAGTATGGCGTGACGGAAAAGACGATCGGATATTTCTTCCTCTATGTCGGCGCGCTGTCGCTGATCATGCGGTCGATCTTCCTCGGGCCGATCGTGGATCGGATCGGCGAGGCGTGGGCCATGCGTCTCGGGGCTGCCTCGCTGATCGTGGGGCTGCTGCTGTATCCGGTCGTCTCGAGCATCCTTGGACTGGCCCTGATCATCCCCTTTGTGCCGATTGGAACCGCATTATTGTTCCCATCGACCACGGCGTTGATGTCACGCGCCGCGGACAAATCGGAACTCGGGACCGTCATGGGGTCGGCCCAGACCTTTGCGGGGATTGCCCGCGTGGTGGCACCGATTCTGGCGACGCGCGCATTTCAGGATTACGGCCATAATTGGCCCTTCTACATGGCAGCGGCCACGGTGGCCCTCGCCAGCATCCTGGCCTTCCGGCTCGGTCCGGTGGCCGAGCCCAATCCAGCAGGCGCCTGATGTCACACAGTTCCCTGGCCTTGCCCGTACTTCCCGAATCCCCGGCTGATTTCGCCGAGGCGAGCTGGGACGCCATCCATCCCTGGTACGACGCGCTGGCCAGCGTCCCGCTGGATGGGGACTCGGTCGGCCCCTGGCTGGCGGCGTGGTCGCGGCTCGAGGAACTGGTCACGGAGGCGGCTGCGGAGGCGATGATCGCCTACACCGGCGACACCCGGGATCCTGCGAAGGAAGCCACCCACCTGCGGTTTTCGGCGGAGATCTTCCCCCAGTTGGAGGAGCAGGGGGTGCGACTCGCCCGGCGACTGCTCGAAACGGGGTTCAACCGGCCGGATCTCGATGTGGTCCTGAAGCGGTTCCGCTCGCAGATCGAGATCTTCCGGGAGGAGAATCTCCCGCTCTTCAGCGAGCTGGAGGAGCTGTCCGCCAAGTACCAGCGCCTGACGGGCGGGATTACCGTCGAGTGGGAGGGGGAGACCCGGACGCTGCCGCAGATCGGCCCATTCCTGAAGAGCCCCGACCGAACCATCCGTGAGCGCGCCTTCCGCACGATGGGAGCGCCATACATTGGTCTGCGAGCCGAACTCGCCGAGCTGTTCACCAAGATGTACGAGTTGCGCCAGCGCGTGGCCAGGAACTCCGGCTTCGCGGACTTCGAGGCCTACAGCTACGCCGCGAAGTGTCGGTTCGACTACACGCCGGAAGATGTCACCCGTTTCCATGACGCCGTGGAGGCCGAGGTGGTCCCCGCAGTGGCGCGCATTCTCGAACGCCGACGGGTGACCCTCGGGCTCGATGTGCTGCGGCCCTGGGACCTGGACGTCGATCCCGCTGGCCGGCCGCCTCTCCGGCCATTCCGCGATTCCGCTGAGTTGGTCGAGAAGGCGTCGCGGGTGTTCCACGCGGTGGCTCCCGAGCTCGGCACTGAATTTGACCTGATGCGCGGCGAGCGCCTGCTCGATCTGGAGAGCCGGGCCGGGAAGGCGCCCGGCGGATACTGCGAGACCCTGCACTTCCGCGGGCGGCCCTTCATCCACATGAACGCCGTCGGCCTGCTCGACGACGTGAATACCCTCCTGCACGAAGCGGGGCACAGCTTCCACGCGTTTGCCTCGCATCGCCAGCCGCTGGTCTGGCAGCGCTACGTCGGCTCGGAGTCGGCCGAGCTGGCCTCGATGACGATGGAGCTGCTCGCCGCGCCCTATCTGGCCGAACCGGGGGGCATGGCTTCCCCCGACGAGCTGCGGCTCGCCCGTATCGAGCACCTCGAGGAGGTGCTGATGACGCTGGCGCACGTGGCTGCCGTGGACGCATTCCAGCGCTGGATCTACACCAGCGGCCAGGGGCACGATGCCGTTGCGCGCGACGAGGCGTGGCAGCGGATCCGGGATCGGTTCCAGTCCGGGGTCGACTGGTCGGGGCTTGAGGATGAGCGTCTGGCGCGCTGGTATCGGCAACTGCACATCTTCCTCTACCCGTTCTACTACATCGAGTATGGGCTCGCCCAGCTCGGCGCGCTTCAGATCTGGCGCCGCAGCCGGACCGACCAGGCCGTCGCTGTCCGGGACTACCGGGAGGCCCTGGCGCTCGGCTGCACCGTGGGGCTGCCGGAGATGTACGCGAGGGCGGGGGCCCGATTCGGGGGGGATCGGGAGCTGATCCGCGAGCTGGTCGCGCTGGTGGAAGAGGAGCTGGCGGTCCTGGGCGGGTCGTGAGGGTTGTTGCTTAATGGCGTCCGCGGGGCAAGATTCCTCGCGTTCCCGCAGCGGTCCGGTGTTCCGGCCGCGAGTGTCCCAACAGTGGAGTGGCTTGGATGGCGAAAGAAGAAGGCATCGAGATGGAAGGGGTGGTGACGGAAGTCCTCCCCGATCGCAACTACCGGGTGTTGCTGGAGAACGGCCACTCGATTCTGGCGTATGCCGCCGGCAAGATGAGCAAGTTCAAGATCCGGGTCCTCGAGGGCGACCGCGTGAGCGTGGTCCTCTCCCCGTATGACCTGACCCGCGGTCGGGTGACCTACCGGCACAAGTAGGGCCGCGGATCCCCCAGCCCCACCAAACGACGCGGGCCGCTCCTCAGGAGCGGCCCGCTGACGTTTTGGTCACTGCTCGATGGAGCTAGACCTTGACGACGTTCTCGGCGGCGGGGCCCTTTGCACCCTGCACGATGTCGAACTCGACCTTGTCGCCTTCAGCGAGGCTGCGGAAGCCCTCAGCCGAAATTGCCGTGTGGTGGACGAAGCAGTCCTTTTCGCCGCTCTCGGGGGTGATGAATCCGAAACCCTTTGCGTCGTTGAACCACTTCACGGTGCCGGTTGTACGTGCCATGAGTCCAAACTCCAGTGTGGTGTGTCCATACGCCCGGACAGGATGTCCCGGACGGCTTGCCGGTGTGGCCCGGACAATTTCCCGATAATTCCCGGTCAAGTCAAGAGGAGCCGCCGGAACCCCCGCCCCGCCACCAGCGGGCGGCCGCCCGGGCCCATTCCCCGCTGCGCTCCCGGACCTTCCGCCCCATGGCCCGCTGCAGGGCCTGCAGGAACTCCGCGGCCGAGGGGTAGCGGGCCTCGACCTCGTTCCGGAGCGCCCGCTGGAGGACCTGTTCCAGCGCCTCCGGCACATCCGGGCGCTTGGCCCGCAGGTCGGGGAAACGATCGGCGGTCTGGCGGGCGAGGATCTGCTCCGGCGTCCCCCCGGGAAAGGGGGTCTCCCCCATCAGAATGAAGTAGGCCACGGCCGCCAGGCTGTAGAAATCGCTCCGCTGATCCACCCGCTCGCCGAGGAGCTGCTCCGGGCTGGCGAACTGCGGAGTGCCGCTCTGGCTGGTGGCTCCCCCGAACTTGCCTTCGCCGCGGAGCGCCAGCGCCAGGCCGAAATCGGTGATCCTGAGCGTCCCGTCCGGGGCCAGCAGGAGGTTCTCCGGCTTGATATCCCGGTGGACGAGGCCGGCAGCGTGGGCGTGTGCCAGGGCGAGCAGCGCCTGATGCAGCATCTGGAGCACGAGGTCGAGCGGGAAGGGGCCTTCCCGATCCACCAGCTGCGCGAGGTTCGGTCCCCGCACGTATTCCATGGTGTACCAGAGGAGCCCGGCCCGGCCGGCGATGTCGTAGATATCCACGATGTTGGGATGGTGGAGCCGCGCCGCCAGTTGCGCCTCCCGCCGGAAGCGCTCGACGACCGGCGCCTCGGCGGTCAGGTAGGGGTGCAGCACCTTCAAGGCGACCTCCCGCTCGAGATGGAGGTCGCGCACTCTGTAGACCCGCCCGAAGCCGCCTGCCCCCAATGCCTCGAAGAGCTCGTAGTCGTCTCCCAGCGCCCGCCGGAGCCGCTTCTCCCAGTGCTCGGTGTTCTGCAGGGGCGCCGGCTCGCCCGGCGACACCGCCGGGCTCTCGTACGTCCCGGCATCGGAGGCAAAGTCCTCCAGCATTTCGGCGGGGGTCAGGTAACGGTCGTCGGAAGCCGCCCGCAGCGCGCGCATCAGGATCCGGTCGAAGGCCTTTGGACAGGTCGGGCGGAGGAGGGAGGGGCGCTCCACCTTTCGTACATCCATCGGTGGTTCCCGGCCGGTGATCGCGTAGTAGAGGATCGCCCCGGCGGTGAAGACGTCGCTGGCGGGATCCCCCCGCTCGCCGTGGCGCACCTCCGGCGCCATGAACTCCAGGCCGCTCGGCTCGTGGCCCGGGGGGATGGCGGAGAGGGTGTAGCTGCAGTACCGGAGGTCGGTCACGGTACCGCGGCCGGTGGGGCCGAGGAGGAGGGACCCGGGCACGAGCCGCCGGACCAGGATGCCGCGGCTGTGCGCGTGATCGAGGGCTGCGAGGATATCCCGGGCCAGAGCGTGCACTGTGGGGATCGGCCGCGGCCCACGCTGCAAGGCGTCGAGCGCGCTCTCGCCCTCAATCCAGCTGCCGGTGCGGAAGGCGAGGTCACCGATGATGCCTGCGTCGTAGCCATGCCGGATCGCCGGGTGATCCAGCTGGGCCAGCGCCTCGGCCTCGCGCAGGAACCAGTCCCGCACGATGCTGTCCGGGTACATGTTGACCCGCAGGCTCACCCGGCGCTTGAGAATCAGGTCATACGCCTGGAAGAGCACCCGCTCCCGCGAGGCGGCCACCATCTCGTCCAGACGATAGCGGTGCCCAAGCGCGGCCTGCGTGCGCTCGGTATAGAGGCCGGGGTCGGTCAGCGCCATGGGGTCGGGAGGCGGCGGGTCAGCGAACGGCCCTGCGGCGATCGACCCGCACCGTGTGGGCTCCCGGCTCCGCACTGCACCAGGTGCGGCCGTGGCCGGGCGAGCGATCGATGAAGAAGAGGGAGCAGGGTTCCGCCTGGCAGCTGTGCACCCGCACGGTCGGGTCGGAGAGCGTCTGGGCGGCGCTCCCGGCGATGGCCTCCAGCGCGGTGGCGGCACGGAGTGGGGAAAACGCCAGCTGCCAGCTTCCGCCGACCCGTGTCAGCTGGTGATGCCCGGATGTGCGGGCGAGCACGCGATTGATCTCGTGGACAGCGGGGGCCGGCGGCTGCCGCTCCTCCCCGAGGGCGGCAGCGACGGACAGGAGCCGAGTGCGGAAGGCGAGCACCTCCTCGAACGGGAGGTCGTCGGCGTCGGAGGCGAGCTTCTCCGCCTTGGTCCATCGGTGGTACGCCGCGGAGTCTGCCAGCCCATCGGGCGGGTCGGCATCTCGGCCGCGGGCGGTATTGATGAAGTCTATCCAGACCGCGTCGCCGAGCAGGATGAATTCGGGATCAGACACGCTTGCTCTCCTGTCGGATCAGAAGTCTCCAGCCACCTCGGCGCGGTTTCCGCCGGCGCGCTTGGCCTTGTACATCGCCGCGTCCGCAGCGGCCATCAGGCTCCCGACCGTCGTCCCGTGACCGGGGGCGGCGGCCAGGCCGATGCTCACGGCGACCGGATGCCCCTGCCCGAGCGGAGCGAGGGCGTCAAGGCAGGCCTGGAGCCGGCCCACCAGCACCATTGCCTCCCGCGGGGACGTCATTGGGAGCAAGACCAGAAACTCGTCGCCGCCCAGGCGGCCGACGACGTCCGGCTGACGGCACTGCTCCCTGAGCAGCTGCCCGACCGCCCGGAGCAGCTCGTCGCCCGCGGCGTGACCGCCGATGTCATTGACCAGCTTGAAATTGTCGAGGTCGAGCAGGAGGATCGTGGTGTCGAGCTCGTGGCGCGTGGAGCGCGCGAGCTCCGCACCGAGGCGCTCCTCGAGCGCACGCCGGTTCAACAGCGACGTCAGCTCGTCGGTGTTGGCGGCGGTCTGCAGTTGTTCGACGAGATGTGCGTTCTTGAGCGCGATCGCGGCCGCGAACGAGAGCGTCCCGGCGAGATCAAGCTCGGCGGTGCCGTAGGGCCGGTCGTTGAGCCGGGGGCCCAAGAGCAGCACGGCGAGGCGCTCGGTACCGGCGTCGAGCGATACGACGAGCTCCGTGGTCGGAGGGGCCAATGCGGCCAGCGCGATCTCCTGACCTCCGATGGCGCCAGTGCCTGCCGGCAGTCCGGTGTCGAGGAGGACGCGGTCGATGGGCGCCGGCCGGATGCGGTCATCGAGCGACCGGAAGATCCGGGGTTCGTAGACGTCGCCGTTCGGTCGCAGGAGGCAGGCCCACCAGGTGAAGAAGACCTCCGCCATGAAGTCGAGGATGAGCTGTTCGGTCTCCGCCGATGAGTGAACCGAACTGAGCAGCCGGGCGACCTGGCGGAGCGCACGGAGCTGAAAGGTGGCATCGTCGAGCGCGGACTGGCGCTCCATGAGCACGCTGCGCAATTCCACGACCACCGAGAGACCGTGCGCGAGCGGGAGGGCAACGGCACGGAGCTGCTCCGCCAGATCCGGCCCAGCACTGATGACGACCACGGTGTCGCCGCTCCGGATCGTGGCGACGGCGACGGCGGTGTCAAACGCCTCAACCGGGCCGATGCGCGGCACCGCCCCGACCGGGGTGGTGATGTCGAACCAGATGGCGGGGGAGTTGAAACGACCGACCAGCGCATCGCGGCAGCGCTCAAACAGCTCCGCATCATTGCGGGACAGCCGGCAGGCCGCTGCGAACGCGCTGGGAAGCGTACGGAGCGAGGAGGTGGGGGGCGATTGATCCATAGTCAATTATACCGGGAGAGTCTTTACACCGCCAACGTGCATCTCCTTTGCCGGGCAGGCACTTAGCGCTCGTGCTGGAGCAGGACGGCGAGTTCCCGGGTCATCGTCTTGAGTTCCTCAAGCATGCCGCGGTTGCGCCACTCCCGCCGTGACTCCAGGTGGTCGGCGATGGCGGCAAACCACCAGAGCGTGTCGGCGGGTGAGGCGTCGGGACTGGCGTGCAGGTATTCGGCGCCCAGCCGGCGGACCACGCGGATCGCCGCGCCGCAATTGTGCAGCTCGTCGGCCGCGCAAATGTCCAATCCCCGCGGTTCCGCATCGGCAATCTGGACCAGAAACTCCCGCTTGCAGGTGCGCCAGGCGCGCAGCCTGCCCAGGGCGTCGTGGCGCGGCTCGAGGACGTCGCAAGCCGTGGCGAGGACCACGGGCCCGAACTTCTCGAGCACCTTGGCCTCCAGCTCCTTCCGCTCCGCGGGGGTGGCCTCCTCCAGGACGCGATGCAGAATGCCGGCGACGACCGTCAGGTCTTCGCAGCCGTACCGGGCCAGGATGATGGCGATGTTAGCCGGATGGGCCAGGTAGGCCATCGTCCGCTCGGGCCCCTGGACCGTGCCATAGTGCTTGGCCGCGAAGGCCAGCGCGTGGTTGATGCGATCAGAGTATCCGTGCATAGGACCGGGGGTGGGGGTCAAGGGAGTCCGATGAGTTTGTGGGTCTGCAGGCTGAGGCGCCAGACCGGATGCGTCAGGCAGTATGCCGCCGCACGCGCAGTATTCTCTGCCAGCTTCGGTCCATCCATCGGCTGCAGGAAACGATGCGTGAATTCCAGGTCGTCGAAGGCCTCGGGCGGCGCCGTGGTCTGTGGATAGACGAGCTTCAGCTCATCGCCGCGCCGCAGCTGCACCTCGGCTTGGGCCTTGGGGCTGACACAGATCCAGTCGATCCCGTCCGGGGCCGGTTGTGTGCCGTTCGTTTCGACCGCCACTTCAAAGCCCGCCGCGTGCAGCGCGCGCACCGCCGCGTCATCGAGCTGCAGCAGCGGTTCCCCGCCCGTACAGACGACGTACGGGACGCCCTCGCCCGCCGGGGCGGGCCAGGCGGCCTTGACCGCCGCGGCCAGTTCCTCGGCGGTGGCGAACTTCCCACCGCCCGGCCCGTCCGTCCCGACGAACTCAGTATCGCAGAAGTCACAGACGGCGTCGGCCCGATCGGACTCACGTCCGCTCCAGAGATTGCAGCCGGCGAATCGGCAGAACACCGCCGGTCGCCCTGCGTGGGCGCCCTCACCCTGCAGGGTGTAGAAGATCTCCTTGACCGCGTAGCTCATCTGGCGGCGTACCGCGCTGGATCCGCGCGGCCGATGGTCCGGAATCCATCGAGCCGAAGCTGACAGGCGTCGCAGCGGCCGCAGGAGGCGCCGTCATCCGCAGGATCGTAGCAGCTCAGCGTCATGCCGAAGTCCACGCCAAGCTCGAGCCCGCGCGCGATGATCTCCGCCTTGCTCATGGCGATGAGAGGCGCATGGATGGACATCCGCCGTCCCTCCACGCCGGCCCGGGTCGCCAGGTTGGCCAGGCGCTCGAACGCCGTCACGAACTCCGGCCGACAATCGGGATAGCCGCTGTAGTCCACGGCGTTCACGCCGAGAAAGATATCGGTGGCCCCCAGCACCTCGGCGCAGCCGAGGGCGTAGGAAAGAAAGATCGTGTTGCGGGCGGGGACGTAGGTGATGGGGATGCCGCCGGCGCGGGCGGAGTCGTCACGGTCTTTCGGTACCGGGATGTCGTCGGTCAATGCGGAGCCACCGAACGCGCGAAGGTCGATCTCGATGACCCGGTGTGACACTGCACCCAGATGCTCCGCCACCGCAGCTGCGCTCGCGAGCTCCACCGCATGTCGCTGTCCGTAGCGAAAACTCAGGGCATGGCAGGCGAACCCCTCGGCGCGGGCGATGGCGAGGGTGGTGGCGGAATCGAGGCCTCCGCTCAGGAGGACGACGGCCGGTGCAGGGGGCATCCCGCAAAGATACCACCCTGTTCAGCGGTCGAGCACCGCTCGCAGGGCTACGGGAAGGGTCGGGTGGCGGAACTCGAAACCGAGGGCCGTGAGTCGTGCGGGAAGGACCCGCTGGCTGGCGAGGAGGGCGGCATCCGCCATTTCACCGAAGAGGAGCCGGAGGGCGAAGGCAGGCGCTGGAACCAGGGCGGGTCGGTGGAGCACCTCGCCAAGTTGGGATGCAAAATCGGCGTTGCGGACGGGGTCGGGGGCGACGGCGTTGATGGCGCCTCGCATCTCCGGACGCTGGAGGGCTTCGAGGACAATCCGGACCGCGTCCTCGATCGCCACCCAGCTCATCCACTGCCGGCCATTTCCGATCGGACCGCCGGCCCCGAGCAGAAACGGCTTCACCATCCGGGGCAAGGCGCCTCCGTCCGGGGCGAGGATGATCCCGAATCGGAGGTGTACCACGCGGATGCCGGCCTCGCTGGCGGGGGCGGTCGCAGCCTCCCAATCCCTGCCAACCTCTGACAGGAAGTCGGTTCCGAGGGAGCTGTCCTCATCGAGGATCTCGTCGCCCCGGTCGCCGTAGATCCCGATGGCGGAGGCGGAGACCAGCACCTCGGGTCGGACGGGAAGGCGCGCCAGGGACTCGGATAGCAGGCGCGTGCCGAGGATCCGGCTCTTCCGAATCCGCTCCTTCTTGTCGGCGGTCCAGCGTCCCTCGGCGATCGGCTCGCCGGCGAGGTGGACGGCGGCGGACACGCCGGCGAGGGCATCGATGTCGATGGTGTTCGTCGGCCGGGCTCCACCGAACCTCGTCGGCACCGGCGGCGCGGCGCACCAAGGGCCTGACCGACCACCCCGCGGTGGTCAGGGCAGGCCCGAGTGCGGATCCGAGGAGCCCGGAGGCTCCGGAGAGTGCGACGGATTCGAGGCATCATCCCCATTGTACTGCGCTTGGGGGATAAAGGTCCCCTCGCGCTTACATCACGGTGAATGTGGTGGACATCCCGTGGACGACGTGCGGCGCGCCGTCGGCCGCATCAGGGACGAAGCAGATCAGGCCGTACGTGCCTGGCTCGAGGGTAGCCGTGAAGGATCTGCAGCGTCACCCGGATCGATGTCGGTCAGGCCCGCGAACGGCATTCCCGGCGGCGGACCCTTGCATCCCGCCCTTGAGCCAGTCGGTCCACGGCGCCATGGTCGCGCCCGGTTCCAGCTTGACGAGAACCACTTCGTGAGGCTGCGTGGCCTGGTTGGTCACGTAGAAGGTATGCGCCCCCGCCGCGGGGGTCGGCGACATCGAGAACCCGTAGTCGAACAGCCCCATCTGGATGTCGCCTGGTGGCAGGGCGGCGACCGGCCCGGTGGCAGGTTGAACTTCCATCCCGATGACCATCCCCTTGGCCAGGTGCGACACACCGTCGGGGGATGGAATCCGGCAGTACAGGGCATAGAGTCCGGGCTCGAGGATCAGCGTAGCGTTCGCCGTGCTGCCGGGGAGTGCACCGTTGGGTCCTCCCGCCTCCGCTGCCCATTCGGGGGGCATCTTTCCGTCGGCGATCGCGGCCGACAGATCGGCCACGGTCTTCCCCTCGGTAAGATGGACGAGTTGCATGTGATGCAACTCCTGGCCGTTGTTCACCAGGGTGATGGTGGTCAGGCCGGCGTGAATCGGCGCCGCCGGCAGCACGTAGCCATAGTCGGTCGCGGTGATGGTCACCTGCTGCGGTTCGGACACCACGTCGGCGACCGGGGGAGCCTCCTTGGCGCAGCCGATGGCGGCCAGAGCAGCAGGGAGGATGATGCGCATGCGGATGGACACGTGGACTCCGTCAGGAAACGGTGAATGTCGCGACCATCCCGTGGGCGAAGTGCGGCGCGCCGTCGGGGGCAGGGACGAAACAGATGAACCCGTAGGTGCCGGGGGTGAGGTCGGCGGAGAAGTTCTGCACCTGACCGGGATTCATGCCGGACAACCCGCCGATTGGTTCACCTGGCGGCGGGCCCTGTTCGCCAGCCTCGAGCCAGGCGGCGAGCTGTTCGATTGTCTTGCCGGGAGCGAGGCGTACCAGGACCACTTCGTGAGGCTCCTTGCCCTGATTGGTGACCGTAAAGGACCGCTTGCCTGCCATTGGGGTCTGGGAGAGGGTGAAGCCGTATTCCAACAGGCCGACCTGGATATCACCTGCGGGCAACGCCGCAGTGGCTCCGTCTTCCGGCTGGACCTCCATTCCCATGATCATTCCCTTGGCAAAATGGGGCACGCCATCCGGAGAGGGGATGAAACAGGCGACCACATACGTACCCGACTCGAGGACCAGGGTCGCGTTTGCCTCACCGCCCGGCGGGGCCCCATTTGGGCCCCCCATCGCAACGGCCCAGTCCGGTACGGGCCCGGGGGTCTCGATCGCGGTCATGAAGTCGCTCATCGTCTTCCCGTCCGCCAGGCGAATCAGGGTGAGGTGGTGAATCTCCTTCCCCTCGTTGACCAGGGTAATCGTGGTCAACCCGGCCTTGATCGGTGCCGACGGCAGCTGGTATCCGTAGTCAGTGGCCGTGACAGTGACTGTCTGGGGCTCCGACACTGCGTCGGCGACCGGTGGGCCCTCCTTGGCACAGGCGGACACGAGGGTGCCGAGCAGCAGCAGAGGAACGAATCGCATGGGGGCGCCTCTCACAGTTGGGTTGATCGGGGCTGGGTGTCCTGGACCGGTCCTGAACGGCTTACTGACGGAGCCGGGGTATCGTATGTTTCCCCGATACCCCCCGCAGGGAGATACCACGTGTTTCGCATTCTCGCCAGAGCCACGCTCCTCTCGCTTCTGACCGCCACCGGTCTCTCCGCCCAGGGGTGGCAACTCTCTCCCTTCCGTCCCCTCGACCTGCCGGGCCCCAACGAATACCGCGCAGCCAGTGGCCGGCCGGGTCACAGCTACTGGCAGCAGCGTGCGGACTACAAGATCGAGGCGACCCTCGACCCCACCACCAACGAGATCCGGGGCCGGGAAGTCATTTCATACCATAACAATTCGCCGGATTACCTGCCGTACCTGTGGATGCACCTCGAGCAGAACATGTGCGCCCCAGGCAGCGTGACCTCCCTGCTCGATCAGCCACCGCTCGTCTTCCTCGGTTCCAGTTTCGACTTTTCCTGCCAGGGATTCGCGGGTGGATTCGTGCTCGACACGGTCATGGTGGGAGGGACGGTGATCCAGCCGGTGGTCTACGGGACCACGATGCGCCTGGACCTCCCGGGGTTCCTGCCACCCGGCGCCGGGGTCGACCTGACCATCCGTTGGCGCTTCAAGGTTCCGGCCTTCGGCGGCGGGCGCATGGGACACGACGGGTCGCTCTATGAACTCGGCCAGTGGTATCCGCGGATGGCGGTCTACGATGACCTGCGCGGCTGGAATCACGACCCCTACATCGGTGCCGGGGAGTTCTACCTTGAATACGGGCGATTCGATGTGGCCCTGACGGTTCCCGCCACCTTCATCGTGGCGGCGACGGGGAAGCTCGAGAACGACGGCGAGGTGCTCACTCCTGACCAGCGGATCCGACTGTTCAAGGCCGCCGCGTCGACGGAGCCGGTCGCCATCATCACCAAGGACGAGGCCGGCAAGGCGGTCCGCACCCGCCCCACCGCCACGGGAACCCTCACCTGGCGGTTCACGGCGGACAGCGTCCGCGATTTCGCGTTTGCCGCGAGCCCTGATTTTCAGTGGGATGCCAGCATCTGGGAGGGGGTCATGATTCACACCCTCTACCGACCCTCGGCCACGCTCTGGGCCGAGGCCAACAAGATCACCCACGATGCGCTCGCCTACTTCAGCCGCCAGTGGCTTCGGTATCCCTATCCGCAGTTCACCAGTGTCGAGGGCCCGATCGAGGGGATGGAGTACCCGATGATCACCTTCGACCCCACCGGCCCCACTCGCGAGGACGTGCACTGGGTGCTGGCGCACGAACTCGGGCACCAGTGGGTTCCCATGGTCGTCGGGTCGAACGAACGGCTCTATCCATGGATGGACGAGGGGTTCAATACCTTCATCGACCTGGCCAACGCGGCGTTGTACTTCAAGGGCACCGCCTACGGCGACTCGATCGAGGTGCACCCGCTTCATCTGTACGCCGACCACGCAGGCCCAAACGAGCAGCCGCTCGGCCTCCGCCCGGTGGAGGTGCATGACTTGTTCTGGGCGGGATACCAGAAGCCGGCCCTGATGCTGCAACTGCTCCGCTACGAGGTGCTCGGGCCTGAGCGGTTCGATGCCGCCTTCCGGGAGTACCTGGCCGCGTGGGGGTTCCGCCACCCGTCGCCTGCGGACTTCTTCCGCCTGATGCGCGACGCCTCCGGGATGGACCTCGACTGGTTCTGGCGGGAGTGGGTCCTGACGACGACGCAACTCGATCAGGCGGTCCAGGGCATCTCGGCCGATCCCTCCGGCGTCACCGAGATCACGCTGGCCAGCCTCGGCACGATGGTCATGCCGGCGGAACTCAAGCTCACCTTTGCCGACGGGAACACCGAGGTCGTGCGACTCCCGGTCGAGATGTGGAATCTCGGGCCACAGTTCACCTACCGGCTCAAGGGCCGGCCGGCGTTGCGAAGCGCGGAACTCGATCCTCGGCACGTGCTCCCTGATGTGGACCGCGCCAACAACAGGTTCCCCCGATGACCGGGCGGGACGCGAGTTCCCTGGAGGATTTCCTGCGCGAGGAAGGGGCGCCCGACGCCGTGGTGCGCGGCGGACTCGAGGTGCTTCTGGCAGGGTGGGAGCGCGCGGTGGCGGCTATTGAGGCGGGGTACGGCGGGGACTACGAGGACTACCTCAGCGATCTCGACGGACGGCAATTGCTCGCCCAGGCGCTGGAGCGGGTGACACGGGCGCAGGCGGCGGCGATCACCGCACGGCTGGTCGAACTCGATCGCCGAGTCCGCGCCGCCACGACGCCGATCGAGCGCTGTCTCTGGGGCAATATCGTGGCGGACGAGGAGGGGTGGAGTCCGGAAGACAACTGGTGGTATTTCGCCCGGCCCATCCACGGGCCCGAGGCGTTCCTGGAGGAGTTTCCGAGCTCCTAGCCTGTCCGCTGGGGAAACGACACCCCTGCCTGCCGCAGGAGGAGCGCGTCCTTCACGTTGTCGCGCGTGAGGAGCCCGACGAGCGCGCCGCTCGGATCGACGACGGGGAGGGCCGGGAGCCCACTGCTGCCGAGGCGCTCCAGCGCTTGCTCAAATGGCAGCGTCACCGGCAGGAGCTCGGCGCCCGTCGTCATGGCGCGCTCGACGGTCGCTTCGCCACCGAGTTGCGAGAGGCCGCGGATCAGGCCGTCTCGCGTCAGCAGCCCCTCGACCTTCCCCCAATTGTCCACGATGGGAAACTCCCCCTGTTCGCCCGCCAGCAAGGCGTCCGCCGCCTGCTGCAGCGTGGCGAAGATCGGCAACACCACGAACTGGGTAATCATCATTTCCCGGACCGTCAGGCCACGCCCCGCGACCCGGGTCTCCACGGCCGCTCCCTCCGCTCCCGCCGCGAAATAGACGAACACGGCGATCAGCGTCAGCACCAGATTCGGCGCCAGTCCCCACCGGGAAAAGAACCCCAGTCCCCATGCTCCGAGGAGGAGGGCGCCGCCCTGACCGACACGGGCGGCAATGTGAGTGGCCCGCTGCAGCCCGAGGCGCATGGCCAGCAGCGCACGGAGCATGCGGCCACCGTCCATCGGGAAGATCGGCAGCAGGTTGAAGAGCAGCAGCATGACGTTGATCCACATCAGCTGCTGTGCGAGGCCGGACTGCGACGGATCGAGTTGGGCCGAATCGAGTGGTGCGCCCGTGAGCCGCAGGAGGGCGTAGATAGCGAGGGCGATGGCGAGCGTGACGAGCGGGCCGGCGACGGCGATCAGCAGTTCCTGCCGCGGTTCCTCCGGCATCCGCTCCAGGCGGGCGAGGCCGCCGATCGGGAGCAGGATCACGTCGGGGGTCCGAACACCGAACCGCCGGGCCATCAGGATATGCCCGAACTCATGGAGCAGGACGCAGGTGAAGAGGCCGAGGAGGAAGATCACCGCCTGGATCGCCGCGGCACGTCCGCCGTCGGCATAGGCCGAGTACCCCCACCACGCCACGAGTGCGAGGAAGGTGATGTGCACCTTGATGTCGGTGCCGCCGACCCGGCCGATCCGAAACGACCACTGCATGCCTGCTCCCGGTAGTGATAGAGGCTGAAATCTCGCCCCGTCGGCGCCCCGGCGCGAGGCGTCGGGAAACTCGCGGGGGCCTGGTTCTTTCGGGGGGAGGCTGTGGGCGTTAACATTGAGTCCGATTCCTCAGCAGGAGCACTGCGATTACGACTGTCACACCGCCCAGCGCCCCGCCGGCCGCCTGGACTCCCAAGGACGCCGAGAAGCTCTACAACATGCCGGGCTGGGGCCTGGGCTTCTTCCGCACGAACGCCGAGGGCCACGTCACGGTACATGCCGATGGCGACCCTGCGCATGGCCTCGATCTCTATCAGCTCGCCATGGACCTGCAGGCCCAGGGTGTCGGGCTGCCGCTGCTCCTCCGCTTCTCCGACATCCTGCGCGCGCGCATCTCCCAGCTGGCCGAGGTCTTCAGCAAGGCCATCGAGGAGTTCGGGTACGAGGGCTCCTACACGACTGTCTACCCGATCAAGGTCAACCAGCAGCGCCACGTCGTGCAGGAGATCGTCGAATTCGGCGCCGTCCATGGCGTCGGCCTCGAATGCGGCAGCAAGCCGGAGCTGCAGGCGGTCCTCGGCCTCCACGAGAGCACCCAGCACGTGATCGTCTGCAACGGGTACAAGGACGAGGAGTTCATCCGGCTGGCCCTGATGGGCCAGCGGCTGGGGCACCAGGTGTTCATCGTGGTCGAACAGCTCCACGAGCTGGACCTGCTGCTGTCGGTCGCCGATGAAATGGGGATCACGCCGACGCTGGGTGTGCGCATCAAGCTCGCGACCGAGGGGTCGGGCCGCTGGGCCAAGAGCGGTGGGGAGAAGTCGAAGTTCGGCCTGAGCGCCGTGGAGCTCATGCGCCTGCTGACCAAGCTCGACCGGCTCGGCCGGAAGGACCTCCTCCGGCTGGTGCACTTCCACCTCGGCAGCCAGATCACCGACATCCGCCACGTGAAGGCCGGCCTGGAGGAGATCACCCGGTACTACGGCGAGATCCACGCGCTGGGCTTCGACCTGACTCACGTGGATGTCGGCGGCGGCCTGGGCGTGGACTACGACGGATCGCGCTCGACCCGCCCGGCCAGTGTGAACTACACCATGCGGGAATACGCGAGCGACGTGGTGTACACCATCGGCACCGCCTGCCGCGAGCGGGACCTGCCGATGCCGCACCTGATCTCGGAGTCGGGCAGGGCGCTCACGGCGCACCACTCCCTGTTGCTCGTCAACGTGATCGACGTCGAGAGCCAGGTGGAACCGGTGCCGCCGGTCCTCGGCGAGGAACCGCACCCGCTGCTCCGGGAAATGGCCGAAAACCTCGACGGGCTGAGCATGGAGCGCCTCGACGAGGCCTTCCACGACGCCATCTTCGCCAAGGAACGCACCAACGAGTACTTCGCGAGCGGGGTGTTCACCCTGCGGGACAAGGCCGACGCGGAGCAGCTCTATCTCTGCACCCTGACGGCCATGCAGCAGTTGCTGGGCGATGACCGCGTCTCACATCCGGAAATCACGGCGCACATCGACGCGACGCTGGTGGACCGGTATTTCTCCAATTTCTCGGTCTTCCAGTCGCTGCCCGACAACTGGGCCATCGACCAGCTCTTCCCGATCATGCCGATCCACCGGCTCGACGAGCGCCCCACCCGTCGCGGGACGGTACAGGACATCACCTGCGATTCCGACGGCGTGATCGACCGCTTCGCCGGTGGTCGCAAGGGGAAGCCCTCGCTGGAGCTGCACGCCTGCGCCGACGGCGATGCCTACGTACTCGGCTTCTTCCTGACCGGCGCCTACCAGGAGATCCTCGGCGACCTCCATAACCTCTTCGGCGACACCAACGCGGTACATGTCCGCCTGACGCCGCAGGGGTACCAGGTGACCGACCTGGTGCACGGAGACACGGTCACCGAGGTGCTGAACTACGTGCAGTTCCACGCCTCCGACTTGCTGGCCACGTGGCGGCGCAAAGTGACCGCGGCCCGGGATCTCTCCCGGGCCGAGGCGAATTCGTTCATTGCGGATTATGTCGCGGGGCTCGAAGGGTACACCTACCTCGAGGGCGAGGCGCGGCGCGACTAGCGGCTACTTCCGCTTGTCGAGGGGCACAAACGGCCGCGCGTCGTTTCCGGTGTACACCTGGCGCGGCCGGGCGATCTTCTGCTCGGTGTCGGTGATCATCTCCTCCCACTGCGCCAGCCACCCCGGCATCCGACCGAGCGCGAAGAGCACCGTGAAGTAGTCGGTCGGGTAGCCCATCGCCTGGTAGATCAGCCCGGAGTAGAAGTCCACGTTCGGGTAGAGCTTCCGCTTGATGAAGTACTCGTCGGAGAGCGCGATCCGCTCGAGTTCCACCGCGATCTCCAGCTTCGGGTTCAGCCCCGTCTCCGCGAACACCTCGTCCGCCACCCGCTTGATCAACTTGGCCCGCGGGTCGTACGACTTGTACACCCGGTGGCCGAATCCCATCAGCCGACCCTCGCCCGCCTTCACCCGCTCGATGAACGCCGGAATGTTCTTCTTCTCGCCGATCTCGTCGAGCATGCGGAGCACGGCTTCGTTGGCGCCGCCGTGCAGCGGGCCGTAGAGCGCGCGCGATGCCGGCCGAGATGGCCGAGAAGGGGTCCACGCCCGAGGAGCCGACGCCGCGCACCGCGCTGGTGGAGCAGTTCTGCTCGTGGTCGGCGTGGAGGATCAGCAGGATTTCGAGCGCCCGCTGCAGCACCGGGTTCGGCTTGTGCTGGCCGCCGATGCTGAAGGTCATGTTGACGTAGTTACCGATGTAGTCGAGATCGTTCCGCGGAAACTGGAAGGGGAGCCCGCGGGTCTGCCGGAAGACGAACGCCGCCAGCGTCGGGATCTTGGCCATGAGGCGGACCCGCTGGATGTAGCGGTTTTCCGGGTCGTGGATGTTCTTGGCGTCCGGGTAGAACGTGGAGAGGGCGCCGACCACGCCGAGGAGCATCCCCATGGGGTGGGCGTCGTACCGGAACCCCTCGAGGAACTTGATGATGTTGGTATGGACGTAGGTGTGGTAGACGATGTCGTTCTGCCACTTGGCCAGCTGCGGGGCGGTCGGGAGCTCGCCCTCGGACAGCAGGTACGCCACTTCGAGGAAGCTGGCCTTTTCGGCGAGTTCCTCGATCGGGTACCCGCGATACCGGAGGATGCCGCGGTCGCCATCGATGAAGGTGATGGCGCTCTTGCAGGAGGCGGTGTTGGTGAAGGCCGGATCGTAGGTCATCAAGCCGAAGTCTTCGTCGGACGTCTTGATCTGGCGCAGGTCCATGGCCCGCACCGTTCCGTCGGCGATCGGCAGTTCGTAACTCTTGCCAGTTCGGTTGTCGATGACGCTCAGGGTTTCGTTGGACACAGCGCGGTCCTTATGGTGAGAAGGTGTTGCGGTGACGGGAGGAAAATAGCCGGAAAGCAGGCCCCGGCAAAGCCGATTACGTTTGTCGACCAATGCCCTCTGCCACTCTCACCATCGCCGAGCGTGCCCGCGGCGCCCTGCTTGGGCACGCCGCCGGCAATGCGCTGGGGGTTCCCACCGAGTTCCTGGGCCGGCCGGAGGCGATCCTGGCGGAGTTCCCCGGGGGTGTGCGCGACATTCTCCGCCGGGACACTCCTGCCAGCCCGTTCGATGACGATGTGGCGATGGCCCTTCTCCTCGCGGAGGAACTCCTCACCGGCGATGTCGACCTCGAGCGGCTGGCCCATCGGTGGATCACCTGGCTCGACACCGATGGCAGGGGAGCCGGCAATTGGACCCGGACGGCCCTGAACCACATCCGCACCCATGGAAGCCCCCCCTCCGGCACCGATGGGCGCGCGCCGAACGGCGCAGTGATGCGCGCCCTGCCCGTGGCCATCGCCACCCGGGGCTCTCCCCGGAACCTCGTGGCTGGCACCTGGCACACGGCGGCACTGACCCACCCGGACGACCGCTGTACCTGGAGCGCGGTGGCAGTGAACGTGGCCGCCGCGGAACTGCTGGCCGGTCGGCGGGACTTCCTCGCCGATGTCATCGAGGTGCTGCGCGTCAACGAGGCCCCGCCGGAGCTGATGGCGGCGGTGCGGCGCGTGCCGCTGGAGCGGCGGGAGGAGCTCCCGATCCTCGGGGAGCGTGCCTGGGACGCCGCCAGTTGCATGGAGATCGCCCTCTGGGCCGCGTGGCACGACCCGAATCTGGAGGAGTCGCTGGTCTGGCTGGCGAACGCGGGCGGCGACACCGACACCAACGCCGCCGTGGCCGGCGGGCTGCTCGGCGCCCGCGATGGTGAGGCGGCGATCCCGGCACGGTGGATTGCGGCGCTGCCGGAGGTCGAGCGGCTGAAGGAAATTGCGACCCGACTCGTCGGGGAAGCCTGACCGCCACCCCTCGCGTCCCGGCCCCCCGCGGGATATATCTCTCTCCGTTCCCGACCCCTGTCCTCCCATTGGAAGGCTTGCATCGATGAAATCGACGCATCCTGCTGCTCCTCACCCTCGTCGCCGTCGCCGCTGGCCGCGCAGACCGGTGGACACCACCGGCGCCGGCGTCCTGATTGGCGAGGCCCTGAACAAGTCCCAGGTGATGACGACCCTGGAGTTCCTCACCGACGTCATCGGCCCGCGGCTGACCGGCTCGCCGGCGATGAAGCTGGCCAACGACTGGACCGAGGCGCAGTTCAAGCTCTACGGCCTGAGCGCCTCGCAGGAAGCGTGGGAGTACGGGGTCACGTGGGAACGGGGGCCGATCGCGTTCCAGATCGAGGCGCCGTTCCGCCGCAACCTGACCGCGCACAGCTGGGCGTGGACGGCGGGGACCGGCGGCAAGACGCTGACCGGACCGGTCGTGCTGGTGGATGCCTCGACGCCGGAGAGCCTGGCCGTCTACAAGGACAAGATCAAGGGTGCGTGGTTGATGCTGCGGCCCGCCGGCCGCATCTGGAATCCGGATGGTCCGCCGATGACCGCGGCCGACTCCGCCGCCGCGCAGGCGGCACGTGAGGCGCGGCATGGCGGCCTTCCGCGCTTCCCCGGTCGGGATACCTCGGAGGCCGGCCGTCAGGCCCGGCGCCAGTTCGCGGTGGACCGCAACTACCTGCTGAAGCAGTACGGCGCGCTCGGCGTCCTGACCGACGGAGGGAAGGAATTCGGCCTGATGACCATGTCGGGGTCGCCCTACAGCGTCTCACCGCTGCCGAACGTGGTCATCGCGCACGAGGATTACGCCCAGTTCGGTCGTCTGCTGGAGCACGGCGTCACGCCGACGGTCTCCGGGCGGGTCGATAATACGCTCGGCACCAAGCCGGTGACACAGTGGAACACCATCGGCGAGATCAAGGGCACCGAGTGGCCCGACCAGGTGGTCATCCTCGGCGCCCACCTCGACAGCTGGGATCTCGGCACCGGGACCACCGACAACGCCACCGGCTCGGTCGGTGGTGATGGAGGCGGCGCGGGTCATCGTGGCCAGCGGCCTCAAGCCGAAGCGGACCATCCGCTTCGTGCTCTTCAGCGGCGAGGAGCAGGGGCTGCTCGGGTTCGGCGGCCTATGCCGCCCAGCACGCCGCGGAAGCGGACAAGATCCAGGCCGTCCTGGTGCTCGACAACGGGACCGGGATGATCACCGGCATGGCGCTGCAGGGGCGGAACGAGGATGCGCAGCTCTGGACCGACCTGCTGGCACCCGTGGCCTCGCTCGGCGCGGACAAGGTGCGGGAGGGCAACAAGGGAGGGACCGACCACCTCTCCTTCATCCCGTACGGCGTGCCCGGCTGGAACTTCGACCAGGAATCCCGCGGCTACAATCACACGCACCATTCGCAGATCGACACCTACGACCACGCCGTGCCGGGTGACCTGCGGCAGGCGTCCGCGGTGATGGCGGTGACGGCGTTCGAGCTGGCCAACCTGCCGGTGCTCCTGCCGCGTGGGCCGACCGGGAAGTGACGCCGCGGACGGTGCTGGCGCCGAGCCCGGGGCTGGCTGCCAAGTAGTCACACGCTGGGCGTGGGAAACGAAGAGCGGTGCGGGGAGATTCCCCGCACCGCGCTTTGCCGTTCAGGTACGCGCTGCGTCAGTCGGGCCGACGGCAACGTCACGGTGCAGGTCGTCAGGAATCCGCCCCGGACGTTGTAGATCGTCTCGACGCTGAGGAGTCGCGGCGTGAGCACCTTGTAGAGATCCTCGGCGATCTTGGCCGTGGCGTGCTCCTGGTAGATGCCCACGTTTCGGTAACTCGTCACGTAGTACTTCAGGCTCTTCAGTTCGATACAGGACTTGCCGGGGGTGTAGGTCACCGTCAGCGTCGCGAAGTCCGGCAATCCGCTGTAGGGACAGACCGCGCTGAACTCATCGGTGGTCGTGATGATCTCCTGCTCGGGCCCCTCGTAGGGAAAGGTCTCGAGCACGGCGACGTCGACCTGCTCAGGGCCGGTGAACGGCAGGGAGCGGCCTTCGGGATTCGGCATCCTACTTCTCCCGGACCATGCCGGACTCCACCCAGGCGTACTTGCCCGCCGTCGCGTTCTGGGCGACGGCGTAGTTGACCACGTCGTCGTTGTCGAAGACGGCGGCGAAGCGATCGTCGATGCGGCGGCGGGCATTCCGCGCGAAGGCGTCTGCCAGCTCGACCGGTGAACGATCGGCGGGGTTCTTCGTGACCATCGCCTGTGCCCGGCTGACCGTCGCGGAGATGGCGAAGAGTTCCGCCCCGATCTCGACGAGACGGCCAAGCACAGCCTGCCGCTTCTCCAGCTTCGGTCCGAACCGGATCATCGCATGGAAGAGGGTGCGCGCCAGCTTCCGCGACCGGCGTTCCGCGAAGCGGAGATGCGTGGCGAGCGGGCCAAAGTCGCCGTAGCCGAACCGGCCCTTGAGTCCGATCCAGAGCTTCGGGTACCAGAGGGCGTAGAAGGCCCCGGCGGAGAAGAGCGCCTTGATCTTGGTGCCGGTGGAGGATTTCGGGTCGATCAGCGCGCCGGCCACCTTGAGGTGGGTGTCCACCGCCTCACGCGCGATGAACAGCCGCATGATTTCGCTGGAGCCCTCGAAGATCAGGTTGATGCGGTAGTCGCGCATCATCCGCTCCACGGGGTCGGGGCGCTCGCCGCGGCTCCGGAGGCTGTCGGCGGTCTCGTACCCGCGCCCGCCCTTGATCTGCAGGAGGTCGTCCACGATCCGCCACCCGACCTCGGAATTCCACATCTTGGCCATGGCGGCCTCGAGGCGGATGTCGACGGTGCCGCGGTCCGCCATCAGCGAGGCCAGATCGCTCACCGAATCCATGGCAAAGGTGTCGGCGGCCATCCGGCCGAGCTTCTGAGCCACGGCGTCGTGCTTGCCGATCGGCGCGCCCCACTGCTGACGCTCCGCCGCCCAGATGCGCGCGATCTCGAGTGACCGCTTCGCGCCGGCGGCACAGGAGGCGGGCAGCGTCAGCCGGCCGGTGTTGAGGGTGATCAGGGCGAGCTTCAGACCCTTGCCCTCGCCCCAGATGATGTTCTCCGCCGGCACTTTCACGTTGGTGAAGCGGATCAGGCCGTTCTCGATGGCCTTGAGCCCCATGAAATGGAGCCGCTCGACCACCTCCACGCCCGGCCAGTCGGCCTCGACGATGAAGGCGCTGATCTTCTTCCCGGTTCGCGCCATGACCACCATCAGGTCGGCGATGGTGCCGTTGGTGCACCAGAGCTTCTCGCCGTTGAGGACGTAGTGGCTGCCGTCGGCGGACAGAACCGCCGTCGTGGCGACGCCGGCCGGATCGGAGCCCACCCCGGTCTCGGTGAGCGCGAAGGCGGAGATCGCACCCTTGGCGAGGCGGGGGAGGTACTTCTTTTTCTGCGCATCGGTGCCGAAGAGCTTGAGCGGCACCGGCACCCCGATCGACTGGGCGGCGGAGAGCAGCGCCGTCATGCTGCCGTCGTTGCTGGTCACCATGCTGATGGCCTTGGTGTAGCTGTACTGGCTCAGCCCCATGCCACCGTATTCCTCGCCGATCTTCAGACCGAAGGCCCCCATCTGACGGAGCTCTTCAATGATCTCCGGCGGGATCTTCCCTTCGCGATCGATCTTGTCGCTGTCCACCTTTTCCCGCATGAACTTCTCGAGCCGCTCCATGAACGGCCGGGCCTTGGCCAGGTCGGCGGGGTCGGGCTCGGGGAAGGGGTGGATCAGGCTGAGGTCGTAGTCCCCCTCGAAGAGTTCGCGGACGAAGCTCCGCGATGACCACTCCTGTTCGCGTGCGGCTTCGGCGACGTCCCGCGCTTCCTGCTCGGTCGTCTTCGGCGCGAGGTCGTTGCGGGTCGGCTGCTTGATGGCGGTTGTCATATGAATCTCACGCTTTTCTGGGGAGTCATGACTGGGACCGGCCGAGCGTGCCCGAGAGCACGAGGTCGATCACGTGGCGCTTGCGCGCCTGGAGGAACTCGGGAGTCGTCGCGTTGATGCCCAGGGCGCGGAGCATCGTCTTGGAGTGCACCAGCGGAAACCAGCAGAGCCCGATGACGCTCAGGAGCAGCTGCGCCGCCTCGCCCGGGCGCTCGGGGTCGAGCGCCAACTCGTCGCTCAGCGCGGCAAGCGCTTCCTGCGCCGCCTCCACGTGCGGCGGAACTTCCTCAAGGGTGCGCCCACCGGTCAGCGCCTCCCACTCGATCAGGCGCACGAAGTACGGGTTGGTCGTGATGAAGTCGAAGTACTCGGAGACGATGCCGGCGAGAACCTTGTCGGGAGCTTCGCCGCTGGCGAGCGCCCGCTGGCGGCCACTGCGGACCGCACTCCGGACCTCGGAAAAACAGCGCTCCAGGACCGCGCGATAGAGGTCGGCCTTCGACCCGAAGCAGTAGCCTGGCGTGCCCCGGGAGACTCCCGCCGCCGCACCCACATCATTCAGGCTGGTCGCCTCGAACCCCCGCTCGGCGAAGAGCCGCTCGGCGGCATCGAGCACCGCCTCCCGCGTGGCGCGGGACCCGGGCTTTTCGGACTCGAGCAGTTGAGGGGCAACAGAAGCCATCAGCGCCTCCAGAATGGCACTTGCTTGACGTATAGCAAGTTGGCAAGATGGCCCTGAAAAGACAAGCGCCTGCGGTAGCTGCGGCTCATGCGAAGCCACGCTACCCTCCGACGAAGTCGCTGTCGCTTCGCTGTGAAATTCAGGGAAGATTGGTTTCTAACAGATTGTGGGACAATCGCTTGACTGGTCAAACCGCGACCACCCGTTCTTCTTTGCGGCCTTGGCGCCTCCTTGGCGACTTTGCGGTAAGAGCTTTTCACCGCGAAGACGCAGAGAGACGCAAAGGCCGCCAAGAACAGCTATTTGGGGTGCTTCCCCTTTAGGTAACTGCCTGATGTCGCCGCGTCGAACCCGAACCGCTCCCGCACCTGGTCCACCGCAGCCGTCAGCTGCCGCAGCTTCGTCCGCTCCGGGGCCTCGAAGAGATCCGGCATCGGGGCCTCGGTCAGGTTGGTGGCCGCCACGCCGATGAGTCTCACGCCGCGACCCCGCTTGCGCACTTCCTCGAACGCAGTCTCCAGCAGGGAGCGGGCGGCTCCCACCAAGTCGGTATCGAGGTCGGTGGCCGCCGGGAGGGTGTGGCTCCTCGTGATCGTGACGAAGTCGCCATGGCGGAGCTTGAGCGTCACGGTGCGTGCGGCCATCTGTTCGCGTCGGAGCTGACTCGCCACGTGAGCCGAGAGGCGCAAGAGTATCCGCTCAAGCAGTCGCGGGTCGGCAGTGTCGCGGTCGAGGGTCGTCTCCCGGCTGATTGACTTCGTCTCCTGCCGGGCGCGCAACACCCGTCCGCCGTGCCCATGCGCCCGGCGCTTCAGGTGCTTCGCCTCGGCACCGATCAGCTGCTCCAACTCCGCCACCGACCGCTCCTGGACCTGCCAGACCTCGGTGAGCCCGAGCGACTCCAGCCGTTTCGCCGTCTTCGGTCCGATGCCAGGGAGGGCCTTGAGGGGGAGCCCGGCGACGAAGCCTTCCTCCCATCCTTCCCGCACCTCCATCAGGCCCCGGGGCTTTGCCGCGTCGGAGGCCAGCTTGGCCACCATGCGGTTCGGTCCAATGCCGATGCTGCAGTCGAGCCCCGCCTCGGCGCGGACACGGTCCCTGATCTGTTCCGCGACCGGCAGCAGCGACACCGGGTAGAGCCGATCCGTCCCGGAAAAATCGAGGTAGCCCTCGTCGAGCGAGGCCATCACCACCAGCGGAGAGAATTCCTGCAGCACCCGTCGGACGGTGCGGGAGGCGTTCCGGTAGTCGTCGAACGAGGTCCGCACGAACGTGGCGCCCGGGCAGCGTCGCGCCGCCTCGCTCGATGCCATGCCCGCCCTGACCCCGAACGCCCGCGCTCCATACGACGCCGACTGCACGACTCCACGCCCTTTCGGCTGGCCACCAACGATCAGGAGGTCCACCGCACGCAACTCCGGGCGGAGCTGGCGGCAGACCTCCACGAAGAAGGCGTCGAGGTCGACGTGCAGGAAACGGATGGACACCAGTGGCCCTTACACGAGATGAATGGCGGTCGCCTTGACGGTGACGACGAGTTCGACGCCTGCGTCGAGTCCGAGTTCTGCCGCGGAGGCGGTGGTGACGGCTGCCGTCAGCGGGCGACCCGCGTCGACATGGACATAACTCACCGGTCCGACCCGCTCCACGCGATTCACGACCGCGGGGAATCGGTTCCGGGCCGACCCGGTCAACGGTTCACGACTAAGCATGAGATCCTCCGGCCGGAGGACGGCATGGGCCGCGCCCTCCCGCTCGGCCACCACTTCGAACCGAAGCGGGCCGCTCTCAAACCAGGCGGAGAAGGGGGAGTCCTCGCCTGCCGTCTGGCGAGAGACCTCGCCACGGAGCACGGTGCCAGTCCCGATGAACCTCGCCACGAACGCCGAATTGGGAAACCGGAAGACCTCGTCGGGGCGGCCGAGCTGGGCGATCCGCCCTTCGGCCAGGACGGCGACCACATCGCCGAGCCGGAGCGCCTCGTCGAAGTCATGCGTCACCTGGAGGGTGGTGACCTTCTCGTGAGTGTGGATGGCGCGCAGTTCCCGTCGAAGCATGTGCCGGGTCGCCGGATCGACAGCCGCGAACGGCTCGTCGAGCAGGAGGATGCTCGGGCGCGGCGCCAGCGCGCGGGCCAGCGCCACCCGCTGGGTCTCCCCACCGCTCAGCCCGTGAATGGATCGGTCCAGGAGCGCTTCAATCCCGAGCAGTGCGGCAAGCTCGCGGACACGCTCCAGTTGCGCGGTGACGGGAAGAGGCCCGCGGAGGAGGCCATACCGGATGTTGTCGCGGACGTCGAGGTGCGGGAAGAGATGATAGTTCTGGTAGACGAAACCGACGCCGCGCCGCTCCGGTGCCAGGTCCGTGACATCCTCGCCGTGCAAGTGGACCCGTCCCGTGACGGGGGGGACGTGGCCGGCCACTGTTTCGAGCAGGGTGGTCTTGCCGGAGCCCGACGGCCCGATGAGCAGGCCGTACCCCCCGCTCGGCACCTCGAACGAGATGTCCTGCAGGAGGAAGTCTCCCACGCGGACCGAGAGTCCGTCGAGGCGGATCATCGGCGTTCCGCCGGCTGGAGCACCCGGACCAGCGCGAAGACGCCGAGCGCCACCGCCAGGAGCAGCAACGCGGCGGGGACCGCGGCAGGGAGGCCGATGGTGGTGAACCGGTCGTAGATCAGGACGCTCGCCACCTGCGGGTTGTAGGTGAGAATGACGATCGCGCCGAACTCGCTGACGGCACGCGCCCAGGCGAGCACGGCGGCGGCCAGGATCCCGCGGCCAGCCAGAGGGAGCGTGACCCGCCGGAAGACGGTGGCGGGCGGGTCGCCGAGGGTGCGTGCCACCCGCTCGAGGCGTGGGTCCACCGCGCGGAAGGCCTCACGGGCGCCGCTGACGAGAATGGGCACCGAAACGAAGAGCATGCCGGCGACGATGCCCGGGATGTGGCTGACGAACTCGATGCCGAACTTCGCGAAGACGCCGCCAACGGCGGAGTGCCGCCCAAGGAAGAGGAGGAGCGCGATGCCTGCCACCGGGTGCGGGATGACGACCGGCAACTCGACGACGGCTTCGATGAACCGACGGCCGCGGAACGACCGGCGGGCCAGGAGATAGGCGAGCGGCACGCCGAGGAGCGCCCCGATCAGGGTCGAGGCGGTGGCGGTGCCCAGCGTGAGTGCGATGGAGGCGAGGAGTTCCTGGTCGCGCAGCGCTTCGCCCATGCTGGCGGGGGTCGCAAGGACGAGCAGCCGGAGCAAGGGTCCGACGATGAACACGACGAGGAGTGCGCCGAGGGTGGCCAGGGCCACTCGGCTCCAGGGGAGTCGTGAACGAAACGCTGACGGGGCCCCGGAGGGCAGGCTATCTTTGGGGGTCATGGCTCGCGCGTAGCGTACGCCTCCCCGGGGCTGGCGTCAACGGCGGGCCAACATTCATCCTGATTCCGGAGGCATTTCATGCAGATCGGCAAGGCGGTCGAAGCCGCCATGAACGACCAGATCCACAAAGAACTCGAGTCGGCGTACCAGTATCTGGCGATGTCCGCCTATTTCAGCAGCATCAACCAGCCCGGCTCTGCCAGCTGGATGCGAATTCAGGGCAGGGAGGAGCTGAGCCACGCCATGAAGTTCATCGACTTCGTCGAGGACCGTGGCGGGTCGATCGTCTATCGGGAACTGGCCGCACCACCCACCACCTTCGAGTCGCCGCTCGCGGCCTTCGAGGCCGCCGTGAAACAGGAGGGGATGGTCTCCTCCAGCATCAACGCGCTCTTCGAGCTGGCCGCAAAGGAGAAGGACTACGCCTCGCAGGCGCTGCTGCAGTGGTTCATCACGGAGCAGGTCGAGGAGGAGAAGACGAGCCGGGGAATCGTCGATACGCTCCGCCTGATCGGCAACAACACCTCCGGCCTCTACATGTTCGATCGTGAACTCGGCCGCCGAGGCCAGACCGGCTGAGACGGTGCCCACTCCAACCGTTGGACATCCATGATGCGGATCGCATTCCTCGGACTCGGCGCCATCGGCACGCCCATGGCCGTCCACATCGCCAAGGCTCACGACCTCACCGTCTGGAATCGCACCGGTGAGCGGGCCACCGCCTTCGCCGCTGCCCACCCCTGCACCGTCGCCGGCACGCCGCGAGAAGCGGTCGCCCAGCGCGGAGGTGGTCATCACCTGCCTTCCCACCTCCGCGGACGTTGAGGCGCTGCTCGACGGCCCCGACGGCATGCTCGCCGGCATGGGGAAGGGGACACTCTTCCTCGACTGCACCTCCGGCGACCCGGATACCACGCGGAAGATCGGTGCACGGCTGGCGTCGCTCGGGATCGAGTTTGCCGACGCACCGGTGAGCGGCGGGACGAACGGCGCCGAGGCGGGGACGCTCACCGTCATGGTGGGCGGCAGCGATGAGATCTTCCAGCGGGCCCGCCCGGTGCTGGAGTGCTTCGGTCGCCGGGTGGAGCACATGGGTCCCCTCGGCGCCGGCAACGCGATGAAGGCGGTCAACAACGCGTTGCTCGCCGTGAACCTCTTCGCGGTCGGCGAAGGGCTGACCGCGCTGGTGAAGAGCGGCATTTCCGCCCAGAAGGCGGTGGAGGTGCTCAACGCCTCGAGCGGGCGCAGCTTCGTCAGCGAGTATCTGGTGCCGGAACGGGTGCTGACCCGTCTCTTCCCGGTCACCTTCCGGCTGGCGCTGCTGGACAAGGACGCGCGCATCGGGGCGGAGTTCCTCGAAGGGCAGGGGGTGGCCGGCCCGATGCTGCACCTGACGTCGGAGTTGCTGGGCCAGGCGCGGGCCGCGCTGGGCGAGGAGGCGGACTACCTGGCGCCGATCCAGCTGATCGAGGAAGAGGCGGGCGTGGAGTTGCGCGGGTGACCGAGTCTCCCCCGCCGAATCCTGGGGGAGCACCGATCCTGGTGCTCGTCGCCCCACAAGACATCGTCAACATCGCCAGCGCTGTCCGCCTGGCCAAGAACTTCGGGATCACCGGCATCCGGCTGGTGAACCCGGAGGTGTTCGATCCTTGGCGGATCGAGGGGATCGCGCACAACACCGCCGATCTCGTCGCCCGCATCGAGACGTTCACCTCACTCTCAGACGCTCTGGCGGACACGGTCTACAGCGTCGCGCTGACGGCGCGGGGGCGTGCGGCCAAGCGGACCGTGCTGGAACCGCGTGAAGCGGCGACGGAACTCGTGGCGAGCGCGGAATCCGGGCCGGTGGCGATGGTCTTCGGCAGGGAAGACAAGGGCCTCAGCAACGACGAGCTCGACTTCTGCCGCGCGCTGGTGTCGATCCCGACCAGCGCGGAGTACACCTCGATGAACCTGGCACAGGCCATCGGAGTGATGAGCTATGAGACGTGGCGCGTGCGCATCGGCGCCGACATCCCCACCAAGCCTCCCCGTCGCCGCGCGGCGCCGGCCGCCGCTGATCAGATCGAGTGGCTCTTCACCGACTGGACCCGCGCGCTCTGGGCCATCGACTTCTTCAAGACCAGGCGCCACGACCACGTGATGCGTTCGTTCCGGGAGATCGTCTTTCGGGCGGGGCTCGACGGACGGGAGGCGTCGCTGCTGCGGGCGATGGGCATCGAGGTTCGCCGCTATCTGGAACGTGCGGGGGTCGAGCCCGCCGGTGAGCCACCGGAGCCCAACGCCGGCGAACCGTGATACGGGGCCGCCGTACCACGGTTCTGGCTCGCTGAACCGGGCACGACCGTCCACAGTCGCAATGTTCGCGGTCGAGCCGGGGCGAGTTGGGAATGGAGACGATGGCCGCCGGGGCAGTAGACACACCTGGTGGCTTCCCTCCGCTACGGGCTCCCCCGTAGATTTCCGGATCCTTGTTTCTCTCAGGTGTGGAGTCATCCTTGAGCCGATCGACGTCGTATTGGAAGGGCAATCGGTATCCTGACTCCTCTGCGGAGCCGGATCCCAAGGCGCCCCTCAAGGACCTGCCCACGGCCGCCGCCGCCCGCTTCAAGCTGGTCCGCGAGGGGCTCCGGTCGATTCCCGGTGTCATTGAGCACGTGAAGTTCCTCGGTCCCCAATGGCGCTGGGCCTGGGAGTACACCCTCGGCAATCGGAAGCTCTGCTGGATGCACGTCATGCAGGATGGTGTGAGCGCCACCTTCACCATCTCGGATGTGGAGGAGCGCAAAGCCGACGACGCCCGCCTCCCCGCCGCCGTGACCCAGGCGATCACCGAGGCACAGCGCACCGGACCGGTCCGCTGGTGCTGGCTGGCGTTCTCCGATCGGCGACTGGCGACGGCCTTCCTCGGGTTTGCGAAGAAGAAGGCGGAGTGGATGCGCGCGGAGGCGCCGCCGGGCTCGCTTCGCCGGGCGGCAGGGTGAGGATATCAATCCCGAACAGAATTGTAGGATATCGTTGTGCGGCATAGGGTTGTGATTCCCTTTGGCGGGCATATAATACGGCCTGCGCAGGGCAAGGCGATTCTCTCCGCTGCACTTGCGACTTCGTGAATTGTTTCACAAACGGCAGTTTCGCTCTCCCTCCTGGATTATGGTGACGGCTCATGCGTAAGCTGGCCTCGGTGTTCGGCGGAACGCTGCTCCTGACGCTGGCTGTGGCGTTTCTCGCCCGAGATGCCGCGGCCACCAGGCAGACAGCGCCGGCCGTCAACGACTCGCTCATTGCCCCGAACCTGACGCCCGCCGATTCGGCGGCGTTGAAGGGGCCGCGCCAGCCGATCTTCTTCCGTCACGACATTCACGCCGGCCAATACAAGATCAACTGTCAGTACTGCCACTACTCGGTCTCGGTCTCCTCGGAGCCCGGGATCCCGAGCATGGGCACCTGCATGAACTGCCACCTCGTCATCGGCGGCACTGATTCCACGGCCCAGCGGGAGATCGCCAAGGTCCGCGAGTCCTACAACACCAGCACGCCGGTCGAGTGGAACCGGGTCTATTTCCTCGCCCGGCACGCCCACTTCCCCCACATGCGTCACATCAACGCGATGGGGCCGAACGCCTGCGCCACCTGCCACGGCGACGTGACGCGGACGCCTCAGGTGTTCAAGGTCAACAACGTGAACAACATGGGCTTCTGCATCAACTGCCACCTGGAGCGGAACGTGTCGCGCGACTGTTCCGTCTGCCACTACTAGCGACTGCCAGCCCTCGAGGCGCAGCAATGGACGAGATGCAAGACAACGGGATGGACCGACGGCGCTTCCTGACCGTCCTCGGCGTGACCGGGGCGGGCACGGCGGCGCTGACCGGCTGCTCCACGGACCGGGTACAGAAGCTGATCCCGTACCTGGTGCAGTCCGAGGACCAGGTGCCCGGGATTCCCACCTTCTATTCCAGCACCTGCACCGAGTGTGCTGCCGGGTGCGGGTTGCATGTGAAGACTCGCGAGGCCCGGGCCATCAAGCTCGAGGGCAACCCCGCGCACCCGGTCAATGCCGGGAAGCTCTGCGCCCGGGGTCAGGCTGGTCTGCAGTCGCTCTACAATCCGAACCGTGTGCGCGGGCCGAAGCAGCAGCAGCCGGGCGGTGGCACGTCGGACATCGCGTGGGCCGATGCGGTGGCGGAGTTTGCCGCCAAGGCGAGCGCAGCCGGCGGCAAGTTGGCCGTCATCTCAGGCGCTGGGCGTGGGACCTTCTCCGACCTGCTGGCCTCGTGGACCGCGGCACTGGGCGGCAAAGTCGTCCGCTACCAGCCGTTCGATAACGAGCCGATGCGCGAAGCCAACCGCCAGGTCTTCGGGGTCGACGGCCTTCCGGCACATGACTTCGCGAGCGCCAGGTTCGTGCTCTCCTTCGGCGCCGACTTTCTCGAGACCTGGCTCGCGCCGGTCGAGAACCAGCGCGGGTTCGCCGCCTCCCACGGATACCACGACGGCACGATGTCCCGTCACGTGGCCCTCGCACCGCGGATGTCCCTCACCGGGATGAACGCCGACGAGTGGTTCGCCATCGTGCCGGGCGCCGAGGCGGCGATTGCGCTCTCAATGGCGCAGGTGATCCTGGCGGAGCGGAGCAGCGCGCCTTCGGATGCGGTGGCGTTGCGGGGCATGCTCGCGGCGTACGCGCCGGAACAGATCGCGCAGCAGACCGGACTGACGGCCGAGCAGATCAAGCTGTTGGCCCGGGAGTTCGCGTCGGCCGAGCCGAGCCTGGCGGTGGCCGGCGGCATCGGCAGCCAGCACGCCGGCGCCGCGCAGGTCTGCGCCGCCGTCAACATCCTGAACTATGTGGCCGGCAACGTCGGCCAGACGGTGCGCTTCGGTGCCGACCTCGAGGCAGGCGATGGATACGCCTCGCTTGCCGCGCTCCAGAAGGAGATGGAGGCCGGTCAGATCGCGGTGCTCCTGGTGCATGACGCGAATCCGGTCTACGCCCTGCCGAAGAGCTCCGGCTTTGCCGAGGCCATGGCCAAGGTGCCGTACAAGGTGTCCACCGCGCTGGTGCTCGACGAGACCGCTGCGATGTGTGACCTCCTCCTGCCACAGTCGCATGGCCTCGAGCGCTGGGATGACCTCCGCCCGCGCGCCGGGATTCAGTCGCTGATGCAGCCGGTCATGGAGCCGGTGTTCGACACCCTGCCGACGGGCGAAGTGCTCCTTGCGGGTCGCCAAGGCGGTGGGTGGTCCGCTTGCCGGGCTTCAGGCCGACTCATGGGAGGCGTACCTCAAGGAACAGTGGCGGATTGCAGCGATGCAGCACGGGGTCATCGATTTCCCCGGCTGGTGGGTCAGCACGCTGGCGCAGGGCGGCATCTACGACGCCGCGCCGACGCCGACAGCGGTGCGCCTGGCGTCCGGCGCCGCGCAGGTGATCGGTACCTCGCCCGCCTTCACCGGCGAGGGCGAATTCCTCTTCGCGCCGTCTGCCTCCTCGATGCTCTACGACGGACGCGGCGCCGACAAGCCGTGGCTGCTGGAGAATCCCGACCCCGTCACCAAGATCACCTGGCAGTCGTGGGTGGAAATCCATCCGGAGACGGCCGCCGAGCTCGATATCCGCGAGGGGGAGATCGTTCGCCTCGTCTCCGCATCGGGCAGCATCGAGGCGCCGGCCTATCTCTACCCCGGCGTGCGCCGCGACGTCGTCTCGGCACCGCTCGGATATGGACACACCAACTTCGGTGAGTACGCCACCGGCCGCGGCGCCAATGCGCTCGACCTGCTGGCGGCCCCGGGGGACGCGGCCTTCGTGCCGTACGTATCCACGCGGGTCCGGTTGGAGAAGACCCGTCGCTACCAGAAGGTGGCCAAGACCGAGGGCAACAACCGGCAGCTTGGCCGTGGGATCGCCGAGGCGATGCCGCTGGCCGCCGCGCAGAAGGGGCTGACCCCCGAAGAGGCCCACCACGAGGCGGCGGGCAGCGGGGCGCACGAGATCAACACCCCGGGGGAGCTCGAGGCGATTGCCGGGTTCGCGGCGGCGCAGAAGGCCGCGACGCTCAAGGGCAACTACGTCGGCGACCATCCGCAGTGGGGGATGACGATCGACCTGGCCAAGTGCACCGGTTGCTCCGCCTGCGTCACCGCCTGTTACGCCGAGAACAACATCCCGACCGTCGGTGAGTCGGAGGTGCTGCGCGGCCGCGAGATGAGCTGGATGCGGATCGAGCGGTACTACGAGGGAGGCGAGGACGGCGAGCCGCTGGAGGCGCGCTTCGTGCCGATGCTCTGCCAGCACTGCGCCAACGCCCCGTGCGAACCGGTCTGCCCGGTGTACGCGGCCTACCACACGCCGGACGGCCTCAACGGCCAGGTCTACAACCGGTGTGTCGGCACGCGGTACTGCAGCAACAACTGCCCCTTCAAGGTCCGGTACTTCAACTGGTTCGCCTACAACAAGAAGGCGTTCCCGGAGCCGCTCAACCTGCAGCTCAATCCCGACGTGACGGTGCGGGCGCGCGGCGTGATGGAGAAGTGCACCTTCTGCGTGCAGCGGATCCGTGGCGCGCAGAACGAGGCCGCGCTGCAGCACCGCGCACTCCGCGACGGTGACGTGACCAGCGCCTGCGCGCAGGCCTGTCCGTCGGACGCCATCATCTTCGGCGACCGGATGGACCCGAACAGCCGGGTGGCGATGAGCGCGGCCGATCCGCGCGGGTACCACGTCTTTGAGGAGACCAACGTGCGGTCGTCCGTCACCTACCTGGCCAAGGTCCTCAACGGGGTGGAGGCGTAACGATGTCACACGCCTATACGCCCACGCAGACCCACGCGGAAGTCACCCGCGACGTCGTGGCGACGCTCGGCACGCCGAGCCGCGGCTACGTGATGATGCTCGCCGGCGCGGTCGGCCTCTTCCTCGTCGGCCTGTTCACCTTTCTCCTGCTGCTGAAGGACGGCCTCGGCCTCGCGGGCTACAGCCCGCCGGTCATGTGGTCGACCTACATCACCACCTTCGTCTTCTGGGTCGGCATCGGCCACGCCGGGACGCTGATCTCCGCCATTCTCTTCCTCTTCCGCTCGCAGTGGCGGACGGCGGTGTACCGCGCCACGGAAGCGATGACGGTCTTCGCGGTCATGACCGCGGGCCTCTTCCCGATCATCCACATCGGCCGCCAGTGGATCTTCTACTGGCTGCTCCCGTACCCGAACCAGCGGTACCTGTGGCCCAACTTCAAGTCGCCGCTGCTGTGGGACGTCTTCGCCATCGGCACCTACCTGACCGTCTCCACCACCTTCCTGATCGTCGGGCTGGTGCCTGACATCGCCGCGGTGCGCGACCAGGTGTCGGGGTGGCGCAAGAAGCTGTACAGCGCCTGCTCGCTCGGCTGGACCGGCAGCGACAACCAGTGGCGGCACTACACCCGCGGCTACCTCTACCTGGCGGCCCTCGCCACGCCGCTGGTGCTCTCGGTGCACTCGGTCGTGTCCTGGGACTTCGCCATGTCGATCATCCCCGGCTGGCACGGGACGATCTTCGCGCCGTACTTCGTGGCGGGCGCCATCTACTCCGGCATCGGCATGGTGTTCACGCTGCTGATCCCGCTCCGCAAGATGCTCCGCGTGGAGCACATGATCGTCGACTACCACTTCGACAACCTGGCCAAGCTGACCCTCTTCGTCGGCTCGATCCTGTTCTACGCCTACGCCATGGAGTACTTCGTGGCGTGGTACAGCGGGAACACGTTCGAGCAGACGACCTTCTGGCTCCGGGCCTTCGGGCCGATGTGGTGGGCCGGGTGGAGCATGATCATCTGCAACGCCTTCGTGTCGCAGCTGCTCTGGTTCAAGAAGATCCGGACCAACCTGACCGCGCTCTTCGTGATCTCGATCTTCATCAACATCGGGATGTGGTTCGAGCGGTACGTCATCATCGTCTCGTCGCTCAGCAACGACTACGAACCGTGGTCGTGGGGCCAGCTGAATCCGACCTGGGCCGACTGGGGCATCCTGGCCGGGTCCTTCGGCTGGTTCGGCATGTACTTCCTGCTGTTCGCCCGGACGTTCCCGATCGTGGCGATCCAGGAAATCAAGGAAACGATTCCATTCCCCAGGAAGCGGGGAGGCCACTGATGGCGACCATGACGCCCGGCGTCCTCGCCAGCTTCATCCACGTCGACGCCGCGACCGACGCGATTCGCGCGCTGAAGGCGCAGGGGCACAAGGACCTGACCGTGTACACGCCGGCGCCCAACCACGAGATCGAGGAAGCCCTCGATCACCCGGTGAGCCCGGTCCGCCTCTTCACCCTGGTCGGCGGGCTGACCGGGTGTGCGGCGGGCTTCGCAATGACCTTCTGGATGTCCAACAACTGGCCGCTCCTGGTCGGCGGCAAGCCGATCGCGACGGTCCCGCCGTACGTGGTGCTCGGATTCGAGTTGATGATCCTGCTCGGCGCCCTCAGTACGGTGGCGGGGGTCATCATCATGTCGGTGGTCAACGCCCGCAAGCGGGTCCCCTACAGCGAGAAGTTCTCCGATGACCAGATCGGCGTGTTCGTGCCCTGCCGCGCCGAGCAGGCTGCCGCGGTCGAGACCCTGCTCAAGCGCGCCGGCTCGGTGGAGGTGACGCATGCGTCGTAGCGCGCATCCGGCCTTCGCCCTCGCGCTCCTGGCCGCGGCCACCACCGGCTGCAACAGCTGGTACAACGACGTGCCCTCGCCGGACAACCTCCTGGCGCAGGTGCCGTGGTTCGACCACATGATTTCATCGCAGGCCGTCTTTCCCTATTCCCGGCTGGGCATTCCACGCAACACGCCCCCCGGCACCGTGCCCGTCACCGGCGGCGAGGTGGACTGGTCGGCAGAATGGGCCACCGGCAACACGACCACGGCGGACAAACTCGTGAACCCGACCGACGGGGTCCCCAGCGCTCGCGGTGACACCCTGTACCAGACCTTCTGCGCGGTGTGCCATGGTGTGGCGGGCGCCGGGGACGGGCCGGTCGGGCCGAAGGTCGCCGCCCCCTCGATCCTGACGGCGCGCGCCATGGGGTACAGCGACGGCTACCTCTACAGCATCACGCGCTATGGCCGGGGCATCATGGGCAAGTACGGCGACAAGATCACCGAGCAGGACGACCGCTGGCAGGTCGTCAACTACGTGCGGCAGCTGCAGGCGGCGGCCCCGCAGCCGACGGGAGGCCAGTGATGAGCGACGCGAAGCTCCGCGGTGAGCTTTCCGGCCAGCTCCTCGGCGGTCGGTTCCAGCTCTTCGTCCTCGGCGGCGGTATCCTCGCGCTCGCCGGCGCCGTCCTCTTTGCCCTGTCGCTCTCCGGCGGCGAGGCGGACCGGGCCTGGCAGCTCTTCCACGTCAACTGGCTCTATTTCACCGGGCTGGCCGGCGGGTCGGTGGCCATCGCCGCGGTACACAAGATCGTCAAGGCCAAGTGGTCGGGCGTCGTGCTGCGGTTCGCCGAGGCGGCGGTGGCCTTCTTCCCGATCTCGCTCATCGGGCTGGTGCTGATCTTCACCCTCGGCTACGACCACATCTACGGGCCGATGCACGAGCAGCTGCACTCGATGGCGCACGGCAAGGCGCTCTGGCTCTCGAAGCCGTGGATGTTCGGGCGGCTCTTCGTCGGCCTCTCCGCGCTCTATTACCTCGGCTGGCAGCTGATCCGCGCCGACCTCCTGCCGGATATCGCCGACACCCTCGAGCAGGCTGACGGCGCCCGCCGGGCGCGCTACGACCGGATGCTGGCGGGGTTCGACAACAGCGAGGCAGGCCGCGCCGCGAACGAGGCGCGTCTCGCCCGGATGGGCCCGCTCTTCGCGGCCACGTATGCGCTGGTCTTCACGCTGGTGGCCTTCGACGGCATCATGGCGCTGCAGCCGCACTGGTTCTCGAACCTGCTCGGCGGCTTCTACTTCATGGGCTCCTTTCTCGGCGCCCACATGCTGCTCGCGGTCACGGTGATGTACGCCGGGACCCAGACCGGCGTCTGGAATCTCATCTCGCCGAAGCAGCGCCATGACCTCGGCAAGCTCTGTTTCGGCTTCACGGTGTTCTGGGCCTACCTGATGTTCGCCCAGTTCCTTGTCATCTGGTACGGCAACCTCCCCGAGGAGACCGGCTTCGTCTTCGCGCGCCTCTGGGGCTCGTGGCTCCCGATCGGCCGCGCCGTCTTCCTCGGCATGTTCCTCATTCCGTTCATCGGCCTCCTCGGCGTGGCGCCGAAGAAGTTCCCCGGCACCATGGCGCTCTTCGCCACCGTCTCGCTCGTGGCGCTCTGGCTGGAGCGGTACCTGATGGTCATGCCGTCGGTCACCGAACTCGACGGCCCGATCTTCGGGCTTCCCGAACTCGGTCCGACGCTGCTGATGGCCGGGCTCTTCTTCCTGACCTATGGGCTCTTTGCCCGGCGCTTCCCCATGGTGTCACCCCGCCTGGCGGAAATCACCGTCACGGCCGAACGCCACCACGCGATCGAAGATCACTACGACCACGATGAGGGGGCGAAGGACTTCCTGGCGGATCCGGAAGCGACGTAGGCGGGGAAGAACGACAGCGGGGAAGCGGGGACGATCGATGCGTGAACACGAATGGGGACAGTGCCTTGCGGCATCGTCCCCATTTGGCTTTCGTCGGCCCCGCTTTCCCGCTTTCCCGCTTTCCCGCTTTCCCGCTTTCCCGCTTACTTCACCCTCAACATGAACGCCTTCAACGAATCGGACGGGGCGCTCCCGAAGATGGCGAGGGTCCGCGGCCCGTTGCCAGGCGCAGCCGGCCGGTTCGCATCGCCCGGTGCCGGCGGCGACGTGACTTCCATGTCCGTGAGTTCGGCGCTGGCGCTCTGGCCCGGCTGCTGGGAGAGGAGTGCGGCGACCTCCGTGGCGGGGCCCTCGACGGTGCTGATCACCTCACCGTTGGCGAGGAGCTGCGTCACCAGGGTGATCGGCCGTCCGCCCTCCGGCGCCTGGCGCTGCTTCACCTGGACGACCGGGACACCCTCGACCCGGGGGACCCACTCCTCCTGCGCCGACTGCGCGTTGGTAAAGGAGACGGTCCGCCAGACCCCGGGAAGCACCGGTTCCAACGTCGCCGACGTGCCGGCGACCGACGCCAAGGAGGTGCCCGAGGGCCGCGGCGGCTCGGCGTCCACCGGCGGGAGGGCGTCGGGTTGGTCCGCTGTGGTGGGGGAGGGTGTGGGCCTGGAGTTACGTCTGGCGGGAGGGGTGCTGGCACGGGCCGGAGTCTCAACGGGCGTCGCGGCCTGCACCCCGGTTGGGTTCCCAGCCGGTGCCGACGTGGCAACGGGCTGGGTCGGGGCGGGGGCGGAGTTGGCCGTGGCGACCGGGTCGGCAGGCACCCCCGCAACAAACCACTGATTCATTCCCCAGCCGAAGCCGATGGCCGCCACTACGCTGGCAGCCCAGGCGGCGTGGTGCAGCCGGCGGCTCCGGGTGGAGCGCTCCTGGTGGAACGTCGCTGACAATTCCGCGTACGGCCGGGGCCGAATCCGGTGCGGTGCCGCCGTGACCAGAAGAGCGGTCGTGCGGTCGCGGAGCGCGGCAATTGCGTCGCGGTCGGCGCGGCAGACCCCGCATCCGGCGAGGTGGTGCTCAATCTCCACGCACTGCGACCGGCTCAGTGCCTGATCGAGATAGGCGTGCAGTTCCTCTTCGGGAATGTGGCGCAGGGGTTCAGGAGTGCGCGGCATGTTTCCGTTTCCGTTCCGCTTCCATGCGATCATGGGCTTCGATGAGACGCTTCCGTGCGCGTGCCAGGGTCGTTCCCACGGCACCGACGGCCAGTCCCGATTGCTCGGCGATTTCGGGGTAGCTGAGCCCGGCATCCCAGAGCAGGAGGACGTCCCGGTCCCGCTGGGAGAGTTCGGCGAGGGCTACCCGCACCTTTTCCATCTTCTCGTCGTGCTCGAGGTTCTCTTCACCGACGGGCTCCACCTGATGCCGCTGCGTTGGCTCGTTGGTGAGCAGCGTCAGGTGCTTTCTCCGCCGGATGGCGGACCGGGCCTCGTCGCGGGCCAGATTGGCCGCCACCGCGAACACCCACGCCCGCGGCTTCTCCGGCCGATGGCGCATCGCCCGGACGAAGACCTCCTGCGCCAGATCCTCTGCCCGATCCTCATCCCACACCTTGCGGTACAGGAACCGCACCACGGCGGCATAGGTCGTCAGGTAGAGGGTTTCGATCTCGTCGCGCACGCCGGGCCTTTGCAAAGGAGGAGCAAGGCTACAAGTCTATGTGAAATATGGTGATTTTGGGCCCAATTGCCATCTGGGTAGGAGACGTATGGGGGGTGCGGGTATGCACACCACGCAGGTGGGGCGGCGGGGCAGCGGGGCAGGTGGGCGGGCCCACCGGGGGTGGGCATGGATCCGCGCAACATGGCATCGCCGTTCGCGGGCGGACCCACCGGGGTGGGCTTACGCCCACCCCTATTCAAACGAATTCAACCAGACGTGCCGGATGAGCAATTCGTCCCGGTTGATCGGCTCCGTCAGAGCGCCTGATCGTCACCCCCGCGCCTGATCGTCACCCCCGCGAAAGCGGGGGTCCAGCGTGATGGCCTCTGGATTCCCGCTTGCGCGGGAATGACGACTGACGACATTCGGCCCCGCTTCCCCGCCTACTTCTTAAACACACACCCCGGGTGCATCAGATCTCCCCCTTCGGGCCAGGTGCTGCAGAGATCCGGTTTGGCCGGCCTGCCATCTTCGCGGAGGCGGCCGTGGAGACTGCACGCCACTCCATCCTCTCCCAGGTACCCGCACGCCGAGATCATCTCCGACTCGATGGAGTCCTCCTCGTTCCGTTCCGTCTTGCACAGGTAGGGAGACTGGCGGGCGTAGACCAGGGCCTCCAGCCGGGTTTCCTCTGGAGTGCACATGATCTCAACCTGCAGGTCGCGGCAGCAGGCCGCGGCGCGGGTGTGCTCAGCCGTCTTGCAGGGGGCGCCGAGGCAGGGGTTGGTTCCGACGACGGGAAGCCCCGCCTTGACGTCCACGGCGGGGCGAGCCACGAGCCGCCGGTGATCTACCAGACGAAAGCGGTTTCCACCCAACTGTCTCGGTTGCGCAAGGCGACGGGGGCGGGCAGGGGAATTTCCCTTGAAGCCATGCGCTCGGCAGTTGGCGCGGCCGTCCTCCTCCTTGAAGTGCTTGCAGGGGACATGCAGCCGGGTGTCGACCAGCAACTCCCCCTTCCGGACGTGGAGCCTGCCGAAGTCCATCCGGTCGGTGTGGCCGAGCAGCCAGGTGGCCTCGTGGTCCAGCGATTCCGGCCCATCCTCCAGCTTGCCGATCCGGAGAGTCACGTCGAGGTAGCGGCACTGCCGGCCGAGGGACTTGCAGGGTGGAGGCGTGGGCATGGGGGTCCGGTGAGAGTGATGTCCGATGATCAGCGGCGAATGATAGCCGCTCCGGGGGAGACTCGCGTGGTCGGGGGGTCCTCTGTTATCTTTGCACCTTCGTTCACAAGATGGTCCGCACTTGTGGGCCAGGGCTGGGCGGACATGGGCGGGCGGGATAACTCATCAGTTCTTCGGAGGTTTGGCAGCGATGAAGAAGATCAGCTTGGTTGCAGGATTGGCCGTGTTGGCAGCGGCGTGTGGCGGTGAGAACAAGGCTCCGGAGCAGGCTGCGGTGTCGACCCCGGCGGCCGACATGGCTCCCGCGGCCGCGCCCGCGACGACCGGTGCCACGCACGACGTCAAGATGGAATTTGACGGCAAGACGTATCACTTCACCCCCGCCGCCCTGACCATCAAGGCCGGCGACGTTGTGAACTTCCACAACACCAGTGGCGGCCCGCACAACGTCGCCTTCTGGGCCGACAGCATTCCGGCCGGCGCAGCGGCCGTCCTCGGCGCCAACATGCCCGACCAGATGCAGCCCCTCTCGGGCACCATGCTCGTCGTGCAGGACGCCATCTACAGCATCTCCTTTGCCGGCGCGCCGACGGGCGACTACAAGTACTACTGCCTGCCGCACCTCGCGATGGGGATGAAGGCAGTGCTGACGGTTACGGAGTAACCGGGTGGGCGCAGGTAGGGGCACGGCATGCCGTGCCCCTGCCTGCCCCGCTGCCCCGCCTACTCCTTGTACTTCCCCCCCGCCCACCACGCCCCTGCACCCACCACGATTCCGGTCAGCGCATCGACCCCGTAGTGCATCTGGCAATACACCACTGAAATAATCAGCAGCGCCGTCGGGATGAGCATGGCGATGCCGAGCCGGCGATCGCCGCGCCACGCCCCCGACGTCGCCGCAATAGTGGCTGCCACGTGCGACGACGGAAACGCCGCGCCGTAGGAGCTCCCCGAGGCCAGCATCGCGTAGACGAGGCGGGCCGGGCCGTTGTCGAGGAACCACGCATCGGGCCGGGCGAACTCGTAATACGGCCCCACCACCGGCCAGGTCAGGAAGACGAGGTAGCAGGCCAGAAGCGTCAGGATGATCACATACATCGAGCGACGGAGCGAGAACCAGTCCTTCCGGGCCGCGAAGTACGCGACCGGGAGGACCAGGAGTCCGTAGTAGCTCCAGTAGGAGAAGTGCAGGATCGTGGAGGCTATGGTGCTGGGGAAGTGATCCCGCCAGAGGGTCTGGCTCAGTTGCTCGCCGAAGAGGGCCAGTTCCCAGCCTTGCACGGTGGCGTCGTGGATCACGATGCCGCCGGCGTTCAGCACATCGATTTCGCTGTAGAAGAGGACCAGGAGGATCACGGGATAGATCTCCCGGATCACCTGTCCCACGCGCCCGAGGCCCGGGCGGGTCACAAGGAAGACCAGGGCAACCACGAGCGCGTGGGCGCCGAGCAGCCACCAGCACAGGGGATTCTCCGGCACTCGATACAGAGCGAGGGCGGAGACGATCGCGACGTATACCAGAATCAGCTTGTCCAGCGTTCGCATCAGAGCCACTCCTCGTCGCGATACCACGCCATCGTCTCGGCGAGTCCCTGTCTGATGTCCGTGCGGGGGCGCCAGCCGGTGTCCGCCATGAGCGCGTCGGGGCTTCCCGTCCAGGCCGCCTCGAAGAACTCATCGGCCTTTTCGGAGGAGAGGACGCTGGCGGTGCCGGTGAGCTTGGCCGCGCCGCCGATCGCGGCGAGCAGCCCGCGCCCGATCACCTCCGGCACGGAAAGCACGAGGACGTCCCGACCCACCGCCGTGCCGATCTGACGCGCGAACGCGCCGGAAGTGAAGATCTCGGGATGACAGGGGAGGTAGATCTTGCCGACCGAGTGCTCGCTGGTGGCGGCCGCGATCAGCGCCTCGGCGAGGTCGGGACCGAAGATGGCCGACAGCTCCTGGTCACCCTTCCCGAACACCGGCGCCACCCCCCAGCGCGCCATCTTGAAGAGCTTGAGGACCTCGGAATCCCGCGGCCCGTACACCATCGGCGGGCGGAGAATCACCCAGGGAAGCGGGCCGGCGCGCACCACCTCTTCGCCGGCCAGCTTGCTCCGTCCGTACGCCGTCACCGGCCGCGGCGGTTCGCCGCCGACCAGCGGCACGCCGCGCGCGGCGGGACCACCGGCGGCCATGCTGGATACGAGGACAAAGCGGGGGGTGCCGGACTGGCTGGGCGGCGGCGAGCAGGTTGGCGGTGCCGTCGCGGTTGGCCTGCAGGAACTCGGCGTCGTTCCGCGCGGCGACGACCCCTGCCACGTGGTAGATCACCTCCGCGCCCTCGGCGGCCTCGCGCAGGGCGTCGAGGTCCTCGAGGTCGCCACGGACGAGTCGGACGCCGCGGTCGGCCAGGCCGGCTGCCTTCGCCGGGGTTCGGACCAGCGCGGTGACCTCGTCACCCCGATTCAACAACGCGTCAATGAGGTGGCTGCCGACGAAGCCTGTGCCGCCGGTGACGAGCGCCTTCACAGCGGGCGGTCGTACATCCGGAGCGTCTGATAGACGACGAAGCCCATCTTCGAGAGCCCCATGTTCATGGCGGGATTGTCCTCGAGGATCCAGCCCCCTTCACCCCAGTAGATCCCGTGCTTGGCGGCCTTGGTCCAGACTTCGTGATAGAGCACGGAGTCGAGTCCGCGGCCGCGAAATTCCGGGACCACGCCGAGGAGGGGGATCCGGCAGCGCCGGAGCTTCTCCCGCTTCAGGGCCCAGAAGAGCCGGATGAGGAGCCACGGCGTCAGACGACCCTGGCGGTTGGTCCGGAGGATGACGTTGAAGTCGGGAATCGCCAGCGAAAACCCGACCGGCACCCCGTCCTTCTCCGCGAAGGTGATGAGGTCGGGAACGATGACCGGCTTGAACTGCTTTGCGAGCTGATCGATCTCGTGGTCCGTCATGGGCACGAAGCCCCAGTTCTTCTCCCAGGACCGGTTGTACAGCGCCTTGACGAGTTCGATCTCCTCGTGGAACCGCGTCATGTCGATCGGCCGAAGGGTGACGCCCATCCGGGTCTGCATGATGTTCACCGCGCGGGTCAGCCGTTCGTGCACCGGCTTGTACGCGGTGAAGGTGAGGTCGCCTCCCTGGTAGATCAGCAGGTCCTTGGCCTTCACGAACCCGGCATGCTCCACGAGGGGCACGTAGTACGGCGGGTTGTGCGGCATCATGATGGTCGGCGGTGTGTCGAAGCCGTCCACCTTGAGGCCGCACTCCTCGTTCACCGAGAACGAGGCGGGACCCCGCATGGTGTCGAACCCGCGGGCTCGGAGCCAGGCGGCGGCGGTGTCGAAGAGCGCGTCGGCGATGGCCTGATCGTTCTCGCACTCGAAAAAGCCGAAGAACCCGACCTTGTCCTCGTGGATCTCGTTGTGGAGTGAGTTGCTCTGGGCGGTGATGCGCCCGACGACCGCCCCGGCCCGCCTGGCGAGGAAGTACTCCGCCTCACCGTGCTCGAAGAAGGGGTTCTTGTTTCGGTCGAGGAGGGTCCGGACATCCATGCGAAGCGGCGGCACCCAGTTCGGGTCCGCCGCGTGCAGCCGGTAGGGCAGGGCGATGAAGGCGTTGAGGTCGGCGCTGGTGCGGACCGGCGTGACCTCGAGGGCTCCGTTCAGATGACGCCGAGCTCGCGACCGATCTTCGCGAAGGCCTCGAGCGCGAAGTCGATCTGGTCGAAGCTGTGGGTCGCCATCAGGCTGGTCCGGAGCCGGCACTGGGCCGGGGGAACCGCCGGCGGGGCCACCGGGTTGGTGAAGACACCGGCGTCGAAGAGCTTCCGCCAGAACAGGAAGGTGGTGTCGAGCGGGCCGATGAGTACCGGCACGATCGGCGTCTCGGTCGGCCCGATGTCGAAGCCGAGGTTCCGGAACCCTTCCTGCAGGCGTCGGGTGTTGGCCCAGAGGGACTCGCGCCGTTCCGGCTCCTGCTGCATCACTTCGAGCGCCGCGAGCACGCCGGCGGTGTTGGCCGGGGGCAGCGAGGCGGTGAAGATGAGCGGCCGGCAGTGGTGGCGGAGGTAGTCGATGACGTTGCTCCTGGCGGCGACGAATCCGCCGATGGACGCCAGGGACTTCGAGAAGGTGCCGGCGATGATATCGACATCGTCGGTCATGCCGAAGTGTGCGGCGGTGCCGTCGCCCTTGGGGCCGAGGACGCCGAGGGAGTGGGCATCGTCGATGGCGAGGGCCGCGCCGTGCTTGCGGGCCAGTGCGGAGAGGCCGGCCACGTCGGCGATGTCACCTTCCATGGAGTAGACGCCGTCGACGATGACCATCATGCCGCGGCCGGCGGCGGCGTCCGGGGCCATCTTGCGGTCGAGCTGGGCCAGGTTGCCGTGATTGAAGCGGCTCGTGGTCCCGTAGGACATCTTGGCGCCGTCGACGATGGAGGCGTGGTCGAGCTTGTCGAGGTAGACGACGTCGTCCTTCCCCACGAGCGCGGAGATCAGGCCGAGATTGGCGTTGTAACCGGTCGAGAAGACGAGGCAGTCTTCCTTGCCGACGAACTCGGCAAGCGCGGCTTCCAGCTGCTGGTGGAGATCGAGGGTGCCGTTCAGGAACCGGCTGCCGGTGCAGCCGGAACCGTACCGGTGCAGGGCGCGGGAGGCGGCCTCGAGAACCTTGGGATGGTGGGTCAGGCCGAGGTAGTTGTTCGACCCCAGCATGATCCGCTTCTCCCCCTCGATGACCACGACGGTGTCTTCCGACTCCGAGATGGGCTTGAAGTAGGGATACAGCCCGGCTGCCCTGATCTCATCGACCTTGGTGAAATCACGGCACTTGTCGAACAGCGCGACGTGCGGAAGGGTCTGAGTGGCCACGAAACCTCGGGCGGGCTGAATGGTCCTGAGGGTCGCCCCCCATCGCTATGTAACAGAACGGTTTAAACTACAAAATTGGGAGGCCCGGCACAAGTTTGGGGGGCTGTCGGCCATCGTCCCCACGGGAGCTGGGCTCCAGGGGCGCAGTCGCCCGTCACCCCGGCGCAAGCCGGGGTCCAGGTTCTCCCTGCCAAATGGATCCCGGCTTTCGCCGGGATGACAGACGCCCGGGGAGGGCGTGCCCTTGACCCCGCCGCCCCGGGACTGTGCGAGCAGCAACCCGTCAGGCGTCTCCCCGCGTGCCAGTCCCTCAGGGCATCGGGGCGGAATTGAAAGCGCTGGCTCGCTCGGCTAAATTTCATGGCTACCCCCACGCGGCCCTCAAGACCGGAGTTCGTCCAGTGTGGTCATCACCTCGGGTTTCGACGTTGTTCGGAACCCTGCTTCTTCTGTTGGCGGCGGCTTCGTCGGCAGAGGCGCAATACCCTCGGGCCCGCGTCGGGCAGTTCGAGGTGCGTGGGCTTGATTTTCGGCCGAAAGGTGCCTGGCGCAAGCAGTCCGCGAGCGTCCGGGCGGCCCGCCAGCAGATGATCGCGTCCGGGAACATGGCGCTCCTGAACGCCTCGACGCCGAGCCTGGCCTCGGTCGTGACGGGCAACTTCAAGGTCCCGGTCGTCCCGATCCGGTTCTCGAATACCGATACGCTGACCCTTTTTGGGACCGCCGAGTACCAGGACCTCTTCTTTTCACCGGCGCCCCTCGACCGGCCCTACAGCCTCAAGTCGTACTACGAGCAGCTCTCGAACGGCAACATCACGATGTCGGGCACCGTCTTTCCCTGGATCAAGGCTGACTCGACCGCCGCGTATTACGAGAACGGCTGCAATGGCGTCGGGGTCCAGAATCCCTGCTCGGATGGTGGTGCCCGGTTCGGCACGATGCTGCTCGGCGCCCTCGCCAAGGTGTCCAGCGGCGCCGATTCGCTCACGGTCTGGGCGGACTACGACAACGATGGTCCCGACGGGGTCTCCAACTCGGGCGACGACGACGGCTACGTGGATTTCGTCACCTTCCTCCAGCCGGAGATCGACGGCGCCTGCGGCACGGTCCACATCTGGGCGCACCGCTGGGTCATGGAAGGGTGGACTGGCGGCTCCCCGTTCGTGACGAAGACGCCGAGCGCGAGTGGTGGGTTCATCAAGGTCAGCGACTACACGATGCAGAGCGGCCGTGGGTGGCAACAGCGCCTGCACCACGGGCCTGATCATGCCGATCGGCACCGTGGCGCACGAGACCGGCCACGCCTTCGGCCTCCCCGACCTCTACGACACCTCTCCCACCAGTGGCACCCAGGGCATCGGCGAGTTCGGCCTGATGGGCTCCGGCAACTACTCCCGCCCCTACAGCCCCTCGCGCATGTCGGGGTGGTCGCTGCTGGAACTCGGCTGGGTCAAGGCGGACACCCTGACGGCCACGGGGACCATCACCCTCAATCCGGTGGCCACTTCCGACACGGTCCGCATTCTGCCGACCAAGACACCGGGCGAGTATTTCATCCTCGAGAATCGAGCGAGGGTCGAGAGCGACAGCGCCCAGATGAACCCATCCGTACTCCCGGGCCAAGTCCCCCGGCCTCTACCTCTGGCATATTGACCAGTCTCGCATCAACCAGGGGGCGTTCAGCAACAGCATCAATACCGGGGCCATTCAGGGCGTCGCGCTGGAGCAGGCGGATGGCCTGAACCAGCTGCGGCAGCCCAACCAGGGCAATCGTGGCGATCTCGGCGACGCCTTCCCCGGCTCCACGGGGAAGACCGTCATTGACGGGACGACCGTCCCCGGTCTCAGGACCAACGCCGGGCTGGTCGTGCCGGGACGGATCGACTCCATCCGGATCGGGCCGAGCAAGGAAGTGCTGTTCCGTTTCCGCTTCGAACGGTTGCTCCGGGTCACGAAGATCGGCACCGGCACCGGCAACGTGCTGTCGACGGAACCCGGCAATGCTGCGAGCGGCCTGAGCATCACGCCGGGCACCGTCGTGACGCTGACGGCGGTGCCGTCGCTGAATCACCGATTTGCGGGTTGGGCGGGCGACACGACCGCCACCGACTCGGTGCTGGTCCTCACGATGGACCGCGACTGGTCGCTCACCGCACAGTTCACCTACACGGCGGTGTTCACGACGGCGGCGGCGGCGAACGACCTGCTCGGGTCACCGACGCTCTCATCCGCACAGCGCACCTTGCTCGATGAGGATGGCAACAACAACGGCGTCTACGACCTCGGCGATTTCCTCCATTGGGTCACCGTGTCCGGTCAGGGCGTCTCGCCCGCCCTGATGGCGAAGTTGCTGGCCGCGGCAGGCCCCGCACCGGCGCAGGCGCCGAAGGGAGTGACCCCATGAACTCGATCGTGATTCGGGGCGCTGCCCTCCTCGCTGCCCTCGTGGTGGTCGCCGGGTGCGGCAGCGATGACGGAGGCCCGACCGGCCCCGTGGCCGGTCCGCTGCGGGTCGTCATCACCAGCCCCAACACCGATGACGGCGCCGTGATGTTCCAGGTGACCGGTGTGGTGGACTCCGTCGCGGTACCGGCCGGGCTGACGCTCTACCAGAGCGTGCCCGGTCCCAACGTCATCCGCGCCATCGTCGTCGGGAATGTGTCGACCGGCAGCAACCTGCTGACGCTCTACGTCGCGGATGTCGGCAAGGCGTCATTGATCACGCCGCAGTTGCTGCAGGTGGCCGCGAACGGCACCTATGCGCAGCGCCCCATCGGCGCCTACACCCTGCAGGTCAAGAAGTAGCCCAACCGCTTGACGCCGCCCGGGGGAGTGCCGTTAGTTCAGGCACTCCTTTCCGGGTCGGTCCTGTGCAGTTCACCCTCCTCATCAATGGCACCTCCACGAACGTGGACGTCGATCCCGACACCCCGCTTCTCTGGGTGCTGCGGGACCATCTGAACCTGACCGGCACCAAGTTCGGGTGCGGGGTGGGACTCTGCGGCGCCTGCACCGTCCACCTCGACGGCGAGGCCACGCGGAGCTGCCAGTGGATTGTCCGCGATGTCGGGTCCAGGGAGATCACCACCATCGAGGGACTCTCCGACGACGGCAGCCATCCGGTGCAGCAGGCGTGGATGCGGGAACAGGTGCCGCAGTGCGGCTACTGCCAGGTCGGGCAGATCATGTCCGCCGCCGCCCTGCTGGCGGCGACGCCCCACCCCACCGACGGCGACATCGACACCGCCATGGCCGGCAACATCTGCCGCTGCGGCACCTACGAGCGCATCCGCCGGGCCATTCATCGTGCCGCGGGAGACGCGTCGTGAGCGGCGCAGGCGGCGTCACCCGGCGGGACTTCGTGAAGGCGGTCGCGGCGGCCGGCACGGGGCTGACCCTCGCCGTCTATTTCCAGGGGTGCGGCAACGGCGCGCCTGCGGCACCGGACGGGGTCTTTGCGCCCGACGCCTTTCTCCGGCTCTCTCCCGACGGCACCGTGACCGTGGTGATCGGCCGCTCTGAAATGGGGCAGGGCCCGACGACCGGCCTGGCGATGCTGCTCGCCGAGGAACTCGACTGCGACTGGAGTCGCGTCGGGTTCGTGCAGGGGCCGGCGGCCAAGGCCTACTACAACTCGGCACTGCAGGCGCAGGTGACCGGGGGGAGCACCAGCATCCGCACGGGATGGCTTCCGATGCGGGAGGCCGGTGCCACTGCGCGCGCGATGCTGGTGGCGGCTGCGGCGGGGCGGTGGGGCGTGCCTGCGGCGTCCTGCAGCACCGCGGACGGCGTCGTTCGCAACGACGTCACCGGTGAGGAGCTCGAATACGGCGCGCTGGTGGCGGACGCGAGTGCGCTCCCGGTGCCCGAGGATGTCCCGCTCAAGGATCCGAAGGACTTCCGTATCATCGGCTCGTCGCGCGACCGGCTCGACAATGCCGACAAGGTGCGTGGGGTGGCCGACCTTCGGGATCGACGTCCGGCTGCCGGGGATGGTCGTACGCGAGTGTGGAGCGCTGCCCGGTGGCGGGGGGGCAGGTAGGCAGTGTGGCAGGGGAGGCAGAGGCCCTCGCAGTATCAGGCGTGCTCAAGGTCGTGCGGCTCGAGGATCGGGTCGCGGTGGTGGCGGAGCACTACTGGCAGGCGGTGAAGGGTCGGCGCGCGCTCAGCATTACCTGGGACGAAGGCGCGGGCGCCACCCTGTCGTCTGCGGGAATCGCGGAACAGTTGCGGGCGCTGCTCGCGTCCGACAAGGCGAGAGTGGCGCGCGAGGAGGGCGACGCCGACGGCGATCCTCGCGCAAAGCGGCGCGACGATCGAGGCGAGCGTACGAAGCGCCCTACCTGGCGCACGCCACGATGGAGCCGCAGAACTGCACCGCCTGGGTCCACGACGGCAAGGTGGAGGTCTGGGCACCGACCCAGTTCCAGATGGGCCCCGGATTCATCAACAAGGGGGGAGCGCGAGGCGTGGCGGCAGACGCCGCCGGCGTTTCCGGCGGCGATGTCACCATCAACACGACATTCCTCGGCGGCGGGTTCGGGCGCCGGCTCGAGGTGGACTACGTGACGGAGGCGGTACTGATTGCGAAGGATACTCGACCGGCCGGTGCAGGTCATCTGGAGTCGCGAAGACGACACCCGGCACGACTTCTACCGCCCCGTTGCCGCGCACGCGCTGCAGGCGGTCCTCGGCGATGACGGGCTGCCACTCGCCTGGCGCCAGCGGATCGCCTGTCAGTCGATCATCCGGAACTGGGTGCCGGGGTGGATGCCCGACTTCGCGATGAGCCTGGCCGGCGCGCTGGACCACGGCGTGGATGCAAGCGCCGTCGAAGGCTCGGCGGATCTGCCGTACGCGGTACCGAACCTCCTCGTGGACTGGCGCGAACTCACCCTGCCGGTGCCGGTCGGGTATTGGCGGTCGGTGGGTCACTCACAGAATTCCTTCGTGACCGAAAGCTTCGTCGATGAACTCGCGGCGGCGGCGCGGCGGGATCCGCTGGAGTATCGTCGCAGCCTCCTGCAGAAGGATCCGCGGATGCTCGCGGTTCTCGAGCTCGCCGCGGACAAGGCAGGGTGGGGGACACCATTGCCTGAAGGCCGTGCGCGCGGCGTGGCCGTCGTCCGTTCCTTCGGGAGCATCGTGGCGGAGGTGGCGGAGGTCTCGCTGTCGCCGGCCGGCGTGATTCAGGTGCACCACGTCACCTGCGCAGTCGACTGCGGGACACCGGTCAACCCGGGGCTGATCGAGGCACAGATGCAGGGTGGAGTGGTCTTTGGACTGACGGCCGCGCTGCACGGCGAGATCACCCTCGACAAGGGGCGGGTGCAGCAGAACAACTTCTATGACTATGAGATGGTGCGGATGCCGGCGGCGCCGACCGTGGACGTGCATATCGTGCCGAGCACAGAACCACCCGGAGGAGTGGGCGAACCTGGCGTGCCGCCCATCGCGCCGGCGGTGGCGAATGCCCTGTTCGCACTGACGGGCGAACGGTTGCGGCGGTTGCCGCTGCGACCCCTCACCCCCTGACCCCCTCTCCCTCCGGGAGAGGGGGGAGTTCGGTACCTTCGGATCCGCTGTCCCGCTGTCCCGCTGTCCCGCTTTCCCGCTGTCCCGCCCCTCGCCTCCAAAAACGTCACATACGTCCAAGACATCGAGGTTGAGAACCCCGTAGTTGGGAGGGATGAATCCCTCTCCCTCGTGGCCCAGCCCTTGTTGCCGGCGACTCGGGGCCATCCTGCTGGGATGCGCCCTGACGGGGCTGGCGTCGAGCGCCATCTCCGCACAGTCGGTCCTGGTCCGTACGCCGAACCTTTCCGGTGGCTGGGTAGCGCCTCTGGGAGTGCTGCAGTTCGACTTTGTGCACCGGTTCAACGCGAGTCCGTCCCCCGAGCGGAAGGTGACGAGTTTCCCATCCTTCGTGCTCGCGGCGGGCCTGCCCGGGCATACCATGCTGGGCTTCGTCTATTCCACCAACTCGACACTGGTGGCCCGCTACCCGAACGAGTGGGAGTTCTTCGGCCAGGCGGCCCTCCTGCGGGAGGAGGCCGGGCAGCCGCTGGATGTCGGCGTCGAGCTCGGGTACAGCCTGGCGGTCGAGGGGTTCGTTGGGGAGCTGTCGGTCGCGCGCTGGATTGGGCCGCTCCGCCTCCTCGGCGTGGGGCGCCTGCTGGCCGACCCGGCGGACGGCCCGGTGGATGTGGCGCTCGGTGGGGGCGCCGTCTGGCGGCTGGGTCGCTGGGTCGCGCTGGCCGGTGATGTGACGACGGTGGTCGACCAGGAACCGGGAGAGGAGGTCGCGTGGAGCGCGGGGCTCCAGCTCGGCATTCCTCACACGCCGCATACGCTCTCGCTCCAGGCCAGCAATGCGATCGGCATCGGCCTCGAGGCGGCGTCGAGGGGCACCGGGCAGACACTCTACGGGTTCGAATTCACCATCCCCATCACGCTGCGGCGGTTCTTCGGCGGCGGCACGACGCCCCCGCCGGATTCGTCCGGGGTCGCGGTCGCCCGCGTCGACACCGGCCTTGTCGTGGTGTCGGTCAAGAATCTCGCGTACGCCGTGAGTGCGCTCGAGGTCACCGCGGGGACGACGGTCGAATGGGTGAACGACGACCCTGTCGAGCACACCGTGGTCGCTTCGGACGGGAGTTTCGACTCGCAGTTGATTCTGCCTGGCGGACGGTGGCGGTACACCTTCTGGGTGCCGGGTACCTACGCCTACAGCTGCCGCCCCCATCCCTTCATGAAGGGGATCGTCACCGTGGTGCCACGGCCGTGACGGTACGGGTTTCGGTCCGCATCGCGACCTGCGGGGTCGTGCTCGTGGCGGCCCTGGCTTGCTTCTCCGAGCGGAGCACGAGCCCGCCAGACTCGGGCCTGACCTGCGCGCGGGCTGAACAACCACCCGGTCCTGACACGGCCTTCGTCATCATCCGCGGCTTCGAATATCTCCCCGCGCAGTTACAGGTGCCGGTGGGGACGCGCGTCGTCTGGATCAACTGCGAGCCTGAGGGAACGCCCGGCCACACGACAACGGCTGCGAGCGGCCAGTGGGACTCGCCGACCCTGCTGTCAGGGGACGTCTATTCGTTCGTGCCGGCCGCGGGGGCGTCGGATTATTTCTGTCGGCCGCACCCCTTCATCCAGGGGCGGATCGTGGCGGAGTAGGCGCGTGCCCGGGGCCGCGGTCAGCTCGGGTGGCCAATGGCGCGGCGGTACTGGAGCGGCGAACGGCCGAGATGGCGGCGGAAGGCGTTGGTGAAATGGCTTTGATCGTAGAAACCGGCCTGTTGCGCAATTCTGGCCAGGGGCCACGTCGTGGTCGCCAGTTGGCGGGCGGCAAATTCCAGGCGGAGGCGGCGCTGCATCGTGCCGAGGCTGCACCCATAGGCGCGCCGGAAGCCGCGGGCCAGGGTCGCCGGGTGAACGTCCACCTCCTCGGCGATCGCGGCGAGTGAAAGTCGTGCACCGGGGGCGTCCCGCAGGAGCGCGAGGGCTTGAGCTGCCCAGCTGGGCACGGGATGCCGTGCGGCGGAGGCGGACCGGGCGACCGACGCGAGGAGCTCCAGCAGCAGGCCCTCCATGGCGAGACCGGCCGCCTCATCGTCGGCGCGGAATTCGGTGTAGAGACGGTGGGCGAGCAACCCCTCCATTCCGCCCTCCGAGTGGTGGGGGTGGGTGAGGATCCGCTCGAAGAGGTCGGGTCCCGGCCGCGGCGCCGGATCGAGCTCGACGAGCAGACCCCGCACGTCGCCGAGATGGAAGCGATTCCAATGGCGTTCCCCCGCGGGCGTGATCTTGAAGGTCGAGGGCCGGCAATCGATGACGTGGCCGTGCAGGTGCTCCGCGAATGCACCGTCGAGGACGAAGCAGAGCGTCGGCCCTTCGTGATCGTGCCAGGGCAGGGTACTTCCGGCGGGGTGCATGCCCTCGGTGAGCGTCATGCCTCGCACGTGGACCTGGCGGTAGACCTTCGCGGCGGGAGGACTGGTTGGGTGCAACGCCATGGCTCGGTTCCTCCAATCTCACCGACGCGGGTCTGGAATGGCGGTCGTGGAGCTCGTCCGGAGGCTCCCCCCTATCGACGATCCAGGGCCGGACAGCCGCACACGATCGGCCCCTCTCTCAGGAAGGAATCAATCATGACGGACGTCTTGAAGATATCCCGGCAAGTCCGGTGGCTGGCCGTCTCGCTGATCGCCGCGCTGGCCTGTTCCAATGGTGACGGCGGCACCGATCCAGATCCTGTCCCCGCCCTGACCGTCGCCAAGGCGCCGGCCAGCGGCGACAATCAGAGCGGCACGGTCGGGCAGGCGCTGGCCAATCCGATTCGCGTGCTCGTCACCCGCTCCGGCCAACCGGAGGTTGGGGCCGTCGTGACGTGGGGCGCCTCCGGGACTGGGGCCTCCGTCAATCCCGCCAGCAGCATGACCGACGCGGCGGGGCTGGCATCCACGATCTGGACACTGCCCCAGTCCGCCGGCGCACGGACGGCGACGGCCAGCGTGTCCGGGGCCGGTGGCTCCCCGGTGAGCTTCTCCGCGACGGCGCTCCCGGGTCCCGCGACCCAGCTCACACTCCGGAGTGGCAATGCCCAGATGGCGGAGGTCAGCACAGCGCTGCCGCTTCCCTTGAAGGTGCGGGCCGCGGACCAGTTCGGCAACGGGGTGGCGGGGGTGGTGGTCAGCTGGCAAGTCACCGGCGGCGGCGGCGTCGTCTCCCCGATGAACTCGACCACCGATACGTCGGGGGCGACCACCGGATGGACACTGGGGGCGACCGTCGGTGCGCAGACGGCCGAGGGGGCGGCGACAGGCCTGACGGGTTCGCCGGTGGCTTTCGCGGCGACCGGGACAGCCCCGCCTCCCGTGACGGTAGATGTGAGCGTGGGGAACAATTTCTTCATGCCGAGCAGCATCACGATCGACGCCGGCACGCGAGTCCGGTGGACGTGGACCGCCACCGGTGCCATCGCACACAGCGTGCGATCCACTGGTTTGCCCAGCTTCACGAGCAGCGCGATTCTGACGGGGAATGGATCGGTCTACACCTTCACCTTCAACACGCCGGGCGTGTACACCTATGATTGCGCGGTCCATGGTGTCGCCATGTCGGGCACAGTGACGGTGAACTGACCCCTGCGCGGGCACACCGGCCGGGGTGGACAAATTCACCGCGAATCCGGCAACCGCATGCGCGGGCGGACCCACCGGGGTGGGCCTATGCCCACCCCTATTCAAACGAATCCAACCTAACGTGCCGGATGAGCAGTTTGTATCGGTCGATTGGCTCCGTCAGAGCGCTTGAAAGTCCGGCTGGTCGTTCGCACCTTCGGCCCCGCCGCCCCGCCGCCCCGCCGCCCCGCCGCCCCGCCGTCAGGCGGCCACCAATCCCAACCCCATCGCGGTCGCCGCTTTCCTGGCGGCTTGCAGGCGCGTTTCTGCCTCAGGCAGCATCATCCCTTCCGCCGCCACGACCGACACCTCCTCGATTCCCATGAACCCGAGCAGGGTGCGGAGGTGGGGTTCGAGATGGTTGTACTGTGCCTTGCCCGATTCGGGGCTGTAGTCGAAGCCTCGGGTGATGACGGCGTAGGCGTGCCGCCCGCCCAGGATGCCTGTCGTGCCCTGCTCCCCGAGGGCGAAGGTCCAGCCGGGTCGGATGACCAGGTCGAAGTAGTGCTTCAGCAGGTACGGGAGGCCGAAGTTCCACATGGGGGTGACGAAGAGGTACGCGTCGGCCGAGACGAACTGGGTGACGAGTCGTGTCGAGGGCACGGCGACGTTTGGCCAGGAGTTCCAGGGGCCAGGCCGACGGCAGGTCGAAGAGCACCGATACCATGGGCTCGTCGAGCGGCGGGAGGTCGAGCTGGGTGAGGTCGAGTGGTCTCGACGACGCCGGTGGGATTGACCGTTTCCCATCCCTGCAGGAACGAGTCGGCCAGCTGCCTGGTCTGTGAAGTCCCGTTCTGGTGCGGGGTAGCGATGATCTGGAGCAGCGTGGGCACGCGGGCCTCCTGGAGGTCGGTGGCGTGGCCGGCGGGAGGCCGCGCCGATGGTCCCTATGCTATGGGCCGGGCGCTGAACCGTCCGTGACGAGCGGGTGAAGGGTGGTTCAGAGCTAGATTCAGGAATGACCGAGCCACCGCGGACAGCGAGTACCATGGAGCGCGTACGCACGCCAGGGCAAGAGCGGCGCCGCCGGCTGGCCTTGCTGATGCTCGCCGTGGCGGCGGCCGCCCTGGTGGCGTCGTCCCGGGGACTGCACGAGCAGATCGTCGAGTGGATCGCGCTGGCCGAACCGGTCATCGCGGCGCACCCGGTGTGGGGGGCGGTGGTGTTTACGGCGCTCTCCGCCCTCGGCGCGATCTTGATCTTCGTGTCGAGCTGGCTGCTGGTGCCGATCGGGGTGCAGGCGTGGGGGCCGTGGTGGTGTTTCGTCTTCCTGATGACCGGGTGGTTCATCGGCGGGGTGGTCACCTATTCCATTGGCCGATTTCTCGGCCGGCCGGTGGTCCGGCGACTGCTCCCCGATGCGCTCGTTGCGCGGTACGAGGGGCGAATCCCCTCCGGTGGCCGGTTTCTCCCGGCGCTCCTGATAGCGGTGTCGGTGCCGTCGGACATCGGGGGGTACTTCTTCGGGCTGGTGAAGTACCCGGCGCGGGTCTACTTCGCTGCGCTGCTGGTCGCCGAACTGCCGTACGGGCTGGGAGCCGTGCTGCTGAGCGATGCGTTCCTGCAGCGGCGGCTGGCGCTGATGCTGATTGTGGCCGGCGCAACCGGGCTGGTGCTGCTGTGGGTGTGGCGGCGGTGGGATGCGACGGTCTCCCCAGAAGCTCCTGCAACCATTTCCGACTGAGCGCGGTCTACTGAAGGGCTGATCCGGTGCGCCCGCGATCGACGCACCGATGACCGTCCGTGGGACCGCCAATCCCACTACCGGACGGTACATGCCCCATGCCTCACGGTATCGTGATCGTAACCCCAATCGCTGCAGCGCGTTGAGGCGTTGGCGTCAGTGGCCCCTGGCGGCACGCTTCTTCCTTTTTAGGAAGGCCAGAAGCCTCGCCCTCCCCGCCTCGTGACACCCACGGAAGGGTACGACATGCGCCCAATGTTCACTGATTGGTTGAACGACCTGCGGCACGCCGCGCGCGCCTTGCGCCGGTCGCCGGGATTCGCCCTCGTGACGATCGGCACCCTGGGGCTCGCGATCGGGGCCAACGTCGGAATGTTCAGCGTCGTCGACGCGGTGCTGCTCAACCCCCTGCCATACGGTGATGTCGATCGGGTGGTCTCCATTGCCGGCACGGCCCCCGGCTCCGACATGCCAGACGAGTTCGAGGTCTCCTTCGAGTTCTACGTGCAGTACCTCGAGCAGTCGCAACTGCTGGACGACGTGGCGATCTACGGATCGTTCACCTCCACCCTTCGCACGGCCGAGCGCGTCGAGCGGATCCGCATGTCGCAGGGCACGATTTCACTCTTTTCGGTGCTCAGCGCCACGCCCATTCTCGGCCGGCTTCCGGTGGTCGAGGACGAATCGGGTGTCGTCCTCCTCAGCTACGGGCTTTGGCAGTCCTGGTTTGGTGGGGACTCCGCGATCCTGGGCCGTAGCTATGACGTCTCGGGGAACAGCCGGACAGTCATCGGCGTGATGGGGCCGGAGTTTCGTTTTCCGGTCGACGATACGCAGCTCTGGTATCCCGCCGTCGTTCGCCTCGACGATGTCACACCAGGTCGCTTCGGCATCCCGATGATTGCGCGCATGAAGCCGGGCGTGACACCGGAAGCGCTCACCAGCGAACTCACGACCCTGGCGCGCCGTCTGCCGCAGCGCTTCGGTGGATCCCCCAACTACGCACGAATCATGGAGCAGTATCACGCCGTCGTGCGCCCGCTCGAAGATGAGTTGCTTGGCACCGTGGCGCGACCACTGTGGGTACTGCTCGGCGCCGTCGGCATCGTGCTGTTGATCGCCTGTGCCAACATCGCGAATCTCTTCGTCGTTCGGGCCGATGCCAGGCATCGGGAGCTCGCCGTGCGCCGCGCCGTCGGCGCGGGTCGCTGGCCGCTGATCCGCCTGCAGATGGCCGAGGCGGTCGTGGTGGCGCTCTGTGCCGGTGGGGTGGCGGTTGTCCTCGCCAGCTGGGCGCTGCCGCTGTTTCTGCGCGCCGCTCCAGAGGGCATCCCCCGCCTCAGTGCCGTGACTCTTGGCCTGCCGGCCCTCGGCTTCACCGTCGTGGCGGCGCTCCTGTCGGCCCTCGCCTGCGGTCTCGTTCCTGCGATTCGAGTCTCGGAACCGAACATGATGCGGCTGCGCGAGGGCGGTCGCGGCGCCACTCGGCAGCGCAACTGGGCACGGGATGGCCTCGTCGTGGCGCAGACGGCGCTGGCGCTCGTGCTCCTCATTTCATCGGGCCTCCTCGTGCGCAGCTTCGCGAAGCTCTCGCAGGTTGACCCCGGCTACGACACGTCCGACGTCTTCACCTTCCAAATCGCACCGGACCGAGAATCACTCAACGACGGCCCGACCTTCGCGCGGTTTGATCTCGATTTCATGGAACGGCTTCGCGCCCTGCCCGGGGTCGAGTCGGTCGGGCTGGTCGAAAATGTCCCGCTCAACGAGGGCACCCGGACAGACCGGTTCCGCAGCGAATCCTCCGAGGCGGACGGCGGCACACTCCTGCGGTACACCTTCACCGCCGGTGACTACTTCCAGACGATGGGCATCGACCTCCTGGGCGGCCGGGTCTTCACGGACGACGATCATCTGTCCAACCCGGGCAACGTGGTCATCAGCGAGTCGGCGGCCAGCCTTCTCTGGCCCGGGGAGGACGCGGTCGGCCGGCGACTGCAGTCGGAGGGAGACTCGGTCTGGTACACGGTGGTCGGGGTGGTGCAGGATGTCATGCAGGACAACTTCCGCGATCCGGCCGAAGCGACGGTCTACTACTCGCTCGTGGGACCGACACCGACCAGCTGGGCCATGTCGTCTCCGGCCTACGTCATCAAGACGCCGCGCGCCGAGTTCATCGCGCCGGAAGTCCGCGCCCTCGCGCGCGAGGTGGCACCGGAGGCGCCGATGTACCGGGTCTACACCATGGCCGGGCTGGCCAGGGATTCGATGGCACAGCTGTCCTTCCTGATGTTGACCCTCGGGATTGCCTCGACACTCGCCCTGATCCTGGGCAGTGTGGGTCTCTACGGCGTCCTGTCGTACATCGTCGGGCAACGGACTCGCGAGATCGGGGTGCGGATGGCGCTCGGTGCCGCCGCCGGCGAAGTCCGGCGGATGGTCGTCCTGCAGGGCGCACGTGTCGTCGCGGTCGGGATCATCGTCGGCCTGGTCGTCGCACTCGCCTCGACCCGGGCACTCAGCAGCATGCTGTATGGTGTAGCTGCGTTCGACGCCCCGACCTTCGCAGGGATGACGGTCTTGCTGGTGGGGGTGGGCGTCCTGGCCAGCTACCTGCCGGCGCGGCGCGCGTCGAGGGTGGACCCGATCGAAGCGCTGCGAGGCGAATAGGGGAGCCGACGGGCTGGTCGCCGTTGGGATGCCGAATCCCAATACCGGACACTGGCTCGGTTCTGCGTTCGCTGCGTCACGCTGTAAGTCACTGGAAGATTGTGGTTTAGCGTTGTTGCCCAGAGTCTGTGAATCGGCACGCTTCTTCCCTTTGTTGGGGCTGACATGAACGACTCAGCCAGACACCGGACGCACTCGAACAGGATCACACGTGGACGTTGCTCGCGTTAAGCCACCCAACAAGCGCCGCCCCCTCTACATCGGAATCGGTGTAGTGGTCTTGATCGTCCTGGTCGGCGTGGGGCAGCTGAAGCCTGCGGCGCCCAGCGTCGAGCGGCCGACGCTGTCGATCGACTCGGTGGTCTCGGGCCCGATGGTGCGCGAGGTGCGGGCACCTGGATCCCTGGTTCCGGAGCAGATCCGGTGGATCTCCGCCATCGCCCCGGGGCGCGTCGAGAAGAAGCTGGTGCAGCCCGGCGAGAAGGTCACCGCCTCCACCGTCCTCATGGAGCTGGTGAATCCCGACGTCGAGATCCAGCTGTTGCAGGCGGAGCGCCAGCTCACCGATGCCCAGGCGCAACTGGTCGCGTTGCAGGTCAGCCTCGAGACGCAGCGACTGACGCAGGCGGGGGTCGTGGCGCAAACGCGCTCCGAGTACCTCGAGGCGAAGCGGAATGCCGATGCCGCGAACGCCATGGTGGATCAGCAGCTCATCTCGGTGTTCGAGGCGAAGAAGGCGAAGGAACACGCCACGGAAATGACCGAGCGACTCGACATCGAGCAGCAGCGCCTCGCTCTGATTACCGACAACATCCCCGCACAACTGGCCGTGCAGCGCGAACAGGTTCAGCGTCTCAAGGCGGTGGTCCAGTTTCAGCGCTCCCTCGCCGGCGCGATGATCGTGCGGGCCGGCGCCGACGGCGTGCTGCAGGAACTTCCGCTCGAGGTCGGGCAGTTCGCCACCAGCGGCACCACCATCGCCAAGGTGGTCCAGCCCGACAAGCTCAAGGCCGTGCTGCGGGTGCAGGAAAACCAGGCCCGTGATGTCGCCCTCGGTCAATCCGCCGTGATCGACACGCGCAACGGGCTGGTCCGCGGCCATGTGTCGCGGATCGACCCCTCCTCTTCCGGCGGGATGGTCACGGTGGATGTGGCGCTGACCGATTCGCTGCCCAAGGGCGCCCGGCCGGACCTGAGCGTCGACGGCACCATCGAAATCGAACGGCTCGGCGAGGTGCTGCACGTCGGGCGCCCGACCTACGGCCAGGCGAACAGCACCATCGGCCTCTTCCGGCTTTCGTCGGACGGCGACGAGGCGGAGCGAGTCCAGGTGATGCTGGGCCGCACCTCCGCCAACGCGGTCGAAATCGTCGGCGGGCTCCAGGCCGGCGACGTCGTGATCCTGTCCGACATGACCCGGTTCGGCTCCGTGGACCGGGTGCGCGTGAAGTGAACCGCGGATTGAAGCCGCCGCGGTCTATGACCGAAACTGACGATCCTCTTCTCTGTCCTTCTCCGGAGTGCTTGCCATGAATGCGCCTCAGCCGTTGATCCGCCTCGAGGGAATCCAGAAGGTCTTCTACACCGACGAGGTGGAAACACACGCCCTTTCCGAGGTGCACCTCGAGGTGCAGCGCGGCGAGTACGTGGCGATTTCCGGCCCCTCCGGCTGCGGCAAGACGACGCTGCTCTCCCTGCTCGGCCTGCTGGATACGCCGACCGGCGGCGAGTACTGGCTCGACGAGAAGCCGGTGGCGCAGCTCTCGCCGGCCGACCGGGCGCGGATCCGCAACCGGGAAATCGGCTTCATCTTCCAGGCGTTCAACCTGATCGGCGATCTCACCGTGTACGAGAATGTCGAACTGCCGCTGACCTATCGCGGCATGGCTCCGCGCCGAGCGGAAGCAGCGCGTCATGTCGGCCCTGGAGCGGGTCGGGATGAGCCACCGGGTGCGGCACTATCCGGCGCAGCTCTCCGGCGGTCAGCAGCAGCGCGTGGCGGTGGCGCGCGCCGTGGCAGGCGAGCCGCTGATCCTCCTGGCCGACGAGCCGACCGGGAACCTCGACTCGACCAACGGCGAGGCGGTCATGCAGCTGCTCCAGGAACTCCACCGCGGTGGGGCCACCATCATCATGGTGACGCACGACGCCCGGTACGAGCGGCATGCCGACCGCGCCATTCACCTCTTCGACGGCCGCGTGGTCGGCGACGAGGCCCTGGCACTCGCCATGTCGCAGGGATAGGGAGGAGCATCTCATGGCCCCGATCGGCAACACGCTGCGCTATGCCTTCCGGACCCTGCGGCGCAGCCCCGGCTACGCCTTCATTGCCATCCTGACGTTGGGACTGGGGATCGGCGCGAACACCGCCATCTTCTCGGTCATCAACGCGGTGGTGCTGCGGCCGCTGCCGTACGCGCAGCCGGACCGGCTGGTGCTCCTGAATCATTTCTATCCTGGCCTCAACCTGACGGCGGGCGTGTCGGTCCCAGGATTTCTCGAATACGAGAAGCAGGATCAGGCGTTCAGTGAGGTGTCCGCGGCCTCGGGCTGGGGCCCGACGCTGACCGGTCGCGGGGACGCGGCACGCCTGGTCGGGCGGCGGGTGGCCGGGAAGTACTTCGAGACGTTCGGCGTTCAACCCGCGCTCGGACGGGCGCTCCGGGCGGATGAAGCCACGGCTGGCAGCGACCACGTGGTGGTGCTCAGTGACGCCTTCTGGCGCAACTCCTTCGGGGCCGATCCCGGGGTGGTCGGGCAGCGAATGCTCCTCAACAGCGAGAGCTATGAAATCGTCGGCGTGATGCCGGCGTCGTTCACGTCGATGCTCAGCCGGGACGTCGACCTCTGGACCCCGTTCGCGTTCACACCAGACCAGGTGGCGAGTTCCTGGGGCAGGGAGTTTCTCGGCGTGACGGCCCGGCTCAAGGATGGCGTCTCGTTCGAGACGGCCCAGGCGGAGATGCACGCCCTGGCAGAGCGCATCAAGTCCGACCGACCCGACGCACTCCCGGACGATTGGGACCTGAAGCTCTCGCCGCTCAGCGACCAGATGACCTCATCCGGGATGCGGCGCGCGATGTTCGTGCTCCTCGGCGCCGTCGTGCTGGTGCTGCTCATTGCCTGCGCCAACGTCGCCAACCTGCAGCTGGCGCGCGCCGCGAGTCGCTCGCGCGAGATTGCGGTCCGTGTCGCCCTCGGCGCGTCGCCGCGAGACCTGGTCCGTCAGCTGCTGGCGGAGAGCATGGTGCTTGCGCTCGCGGGCGGCGTCCTCGGCATCCTCATCGCCCTCTGGGGCGTGCCTGCGCTGATGTCCCTGAACGAGAGCAACCTGCCGCCGGCATCTGCGATCGGCATCGACGGCACGGTGCTGGCCTTCACGCTGGGGCTCTCGCTGCTGACGGGCCTGGTCTTCGGGCTCGCGCCCGCCCTGCGTGTCTCGCGCACCTCGCTGCAGGAGTCGCTGAAGGAAGGGGGCCGCGGCGCCGCGGGGGATCGCGGGGGGCTCACGCTCCGGCGCGGCCTCGTGGTGGCCACCGTCGCGCTCGCACTGACGCTGCTGGTCGGCGCCGGACTCCTCACCCGGTCGTTCTCGCAGCTGCTCCAGGTCGATCCCGGCTTCCGTCCGGACCACCTCCTGACCTTCAATGTCGCGTTGCCAAACGCCAAGTATCCGAACGACACCCTGCGAACGGTCTTCTTCGACCGCGCCACCGAGGCAATGGCGGCCCAGCCGGGCGTGGTCTCGGTCGGCGCCACCTCCGTCCTTCCGTTCACCAACAACTGGAGCACCTCGTCGTTCAACATCGAGGGCCACGTCGTGCCGCCGAAGGGGAACATGCCCTGGGGCGATTTCAGGATCGTGACGCCGGACTACCTCAGGACCATCGGTGCGCCTCTCGTCAAGGGCCGGTTCTTCACGGCGCAGGATGTGGAGGGGTCGCCCAACGTCGTCATCGTCGACGAAGAACTGGTGAAGACGTACTGGCCCAACAGCGATCCGATCGGCAAGCGCATCACCTTCAACGACTTCAGCGATTCGACCATCACCTGGATCACCGTGGTTGGGGTCGTGGGGCATACCATGCACGAAGGGCTCGATGCCGAGAAGCGGATCCAGGTCTATTTCCCCGTCGCCCAGGCGGGGAACAACTTCATGGCGTACGCCGTGCGCACCACCGCCGAGCCGATGGCCGCCGTCGGGACGGTTCGCGAGGCGCTCAAGTCGGTGGATCCCGATGTGGCCATCGCCAACATCAACACGATGGACGACCTGGTCTCGACCAGCACGGGCCCCCGGCGCTTTTCGATGGTGCTGCTCACCGTCTTCTCCCTGCTCGCGGCGGCGCTCGCCGCCATCGGCCTCTACGGCGTGATGGCATACACCGTCACGCAGCGGACGCAGGAACTCGGCGTGCGCCTGGCGCTCGGCGCCACACCCGGCGAAGTCCAGCGGATGGTGATGGGGCAGGGGATGCGCCTCGCGCTGGTCGGCGTCGGCTTCGGCCTGGTGGCGGCGGTGGCCCTGACCAACCTGCTGAAGGCGCTGGACAGCCAGGCCGCCGTGGGGGCGACAGACCGGCTCCTCTTCAACGTCTCCCCGCACGACCCGCTCACCTTCGTGGCGATCCCGCTTCTGTTGCTTGCGGTCACGTTGCTGGCGAGCTGGGTGCCGGCCCGTCGGGCGACGGCGCTGGATCCGGTCGAGGCACTTCGCGGTGAATAGGGCGGCCACATGATCCGACTCGTCAACCTCGAGAAGACGGTCCCCACCCGTCCGTCGCCACCTACCTGCTGCGACAGATCTCGATGACGGTCTCGGCGGGCGAATTCGTGACCATCATGGGGCCGTCCGGGGCGGGGAAGTCGACGCTGCTTTCCATCCTCGGCATGCTCGACGCCGACCACACCGGTGAGTACTGGTTCAACGACCAGGCGGTGCATGCCATGGCGCCCAGGGGCCGGCACGCGCTGGCGCGGGCCTCGATCGGGTTCGTCTTCCAGAAATACCACCTGCTCGACGACCTGACCGTCGCCGAAAACCTCGACGTGCCACTCGGCTACCGAAACGTGCCGGCGAAGGAACGCCAGGCCATCGTCGCGGACACCCTGGACCGGTTCAATATCGTCGGCAAGAAGGACCTCTTTCCGGCACAGCTCTCCGGCGGTCAGCAGCAGCTGGTGGGAGTGGCCCGCGCGGTCATTGCGAAGCCTGCGCTGCTCCTCGCCGACGAACCCACCGGGAATCTCCACTCCGAACAGGGCCGGGAGATCATGGAGCTGTTCCGGACGCTGCATCGCGCCGGGACCACGATCGTCCAGGTCACCCACTCCCATGAGAATGCCCAGTACGGCGATCGCATCGTGCGCCTGAATGACGGATGGCTCGTGAAGGAGTAGATTCCCTTCACCATGGGAACTCCCGCGCCCCGCATCCTCGTCGCCGATGACCAGGCGGACATCCTCCAGGCTCTGCGCCTCCTGCTTCGTCAGGAGGGGTTTGAGGTGGAGACGGCCACCTCGCCGGGCGGCGTGCTGGCCGCGCTGGAGCGGGCGGATTTCGATACCCTCCTGATGGACCTCAACTACACCCGCGACACGACCTCCGGGCGCGAAGGACTCGACGTCCTCGCCCGGATTCGCCAGCTGGACGCCTCCCTTCCCGTCGTCGTGATGACGGCGTTCGGCAGCGTGGAGGGTGCCGTCGAGGCGATGCGTCAGGGCGCACGGGACTATCTCGAGAAGCCGTGGGACAACACCCGCCTGGTCGCCCTGCTGCGCACCCAGGTGGAACTCGGGCGCGCCCTGCGCCTCGGACAGCGACTCGAGGGAGAGAATCAGGCGTTGCGGGGCGCGGGCATTCCGGATCTCGTCACCGAGTCCCCTGCGATGCGTGCCACCGCCCGCCTGATGGAACGGGTGGCGCCGTCGGACGCGAACGTCCTGATCCTTGGTGAGCACGGTGCCGGCAAGGAAATCGCCGCGCGGTGGCTTCACGCGGCAAGCGAGCGGGCGGGCCGGCCGATGATCACGGTCAACGTCGGCGGCCTCTCCGAGGGGGTCTTCGAGAGCGAACTGTTCGGCCACCTCAAGGGGGCGTTTACCGACGCCAAGACCGACCGCATCGGGCGATTCGAGCTCGCGGATCGGGGCACCCTCTTCCTCGACGAAATCGCGAATATCACGCCGAGCCAGCAGGCCAAGCTGCTCCGCGTGCTCAGCACGGGCGAGTTGGAGCGGGTCGGCTCATCGCGCACCCGGACGGTCTCCACCCGTGTCTTCAGCGCGACGAACGTCGATCCGCGCGCGGAGGTGGCGGCCGGTCGGTTCCGGGAGGACCTCCTCTACCGACTCAACACGGTGGAGATCACGGTCCCGGCGCTCCGCGAACGACGGGAGGACATTCCCGCACCTCGCGGCCCATTTCCTTGCGAAGTACGCGGCCCACTACCGCAAGCCGATCAATGGCTTCGATCCGGAGGCGATGGCCCTGGTCCTGAGCTACGGCTGGCCCGGCAACGTCCGGGAACTCGATCACGCCGTGGAGCGGGCCGTCCTGCTGGCCGACGGCGCACGGTTGAGGGTGGCCGACCTGGCGTTGGCGCCGCAGAGCAGCGGGACCGCGCAACTCGACCAGATGACGCTGGAACAGGTGGAACAGGTCCTGATCCAGAAGGCGCTGGCGCGGACCGGCCACAATGTGTCGGAAGCTGCGAAAGCCCTCGGCCTCAGCCGCAGCGCGCTGTACCGCCGGCTGGAGCGGTACGGGCTCTAGCGCGGGATGATCTCCCAACCCTCGCGCCTGGTGGGGATCGCTGCCGCGGCCGCCCTGCCGGCCGTCGCCGTCGCGCTCGGACTTCTCTGGTCGGCCCCTACTCCGCTCGCGGCTGCAGTGGACCGCCACCCTCCTCATCTTCGCCTGCCTGCTGGCCGGCCTGACGCTCCTCCACACGCGAGTGATCCGCCCGCTGCAGACCATCTCGAACCTGCTGGCGGCGATGCGGGAGGGGGACTTCTCCCTCCGCGCGCGGACCCTCGACCCCGAGGACGACATCGGGCTGCTCTACCTCGAGGCCAACGCGCTGGCCGACCTGCTGCGCGGACAGCGCCTCGGTGTCATCGAGGCGACCGCCTTGTTGCGAACGGTGATGGCGGAGATCGACGCTGCCGTCTTCACCTTCGACGACGCCACCGGTACGCTGGTATTCGTGAACCGGGGGGGCGAGCGGCTGCTCGACGAACCCGCCGAACGACTCGTGGGGCGACACGCCGCGGCGCTCGGACTCCAGGACTGCCTCGAGGGGGAGACACCGCGGGTACTCGACCAGCGCGGCGCCTACGCCAATCGATGGGAACTGCGGCGGAGTGGATTCCGGCAGGAAGGCCGGTCCCACACCCTGGTGCTGCTGACCGACGTGCACCGGGCGCTGCAGGCGGAGGAGCGCGAGGCCTGGCAACGGCTCATCCGCGTCCTCTCCCATGAAATCAACAACTCGCTGACGCCGATCCGGAGCTTCGCCGGGTCGCTGCGCGCACTGGTGGACCGGACCGCGCGGGACCCCGAGAGTGACAGCGATCTTCGCGAGGGGCTCTCCGTGATCGAGCAGCGCGCGGAATCGCTGGGCCGGTTCATCGCCGCCTACGCCCGGCTGGCGCGCTTGCCGCGGCCGGTGCTGCAGCCGATGTCGGTGGCGGAGTGGGTGTCACGGACGGTCACGATGGAATCCCGCCGCGAGGTCGCCGTCGTGGCCGGGCAGGATGGCGAGGTCATGGCCGATCGTGACCAGCTGGATCAACTCCTCATCAACCTGGTGCGCAACGCGGTGGATGCGGTCGAGGGCACCGGGGGTGGCGTGCGCATCCGGTGGGAGCTTCGCCGGGACGAGGTGGAGGTCGTCGTGGAGGACGAGGGGGGAGGGTTGGCCGGGACGGAGAACCTCTTCGTGCCCTTCTACACGACGAAACCCGGGGGCTCCGGGATCGGGCTGGCGCTGTCCCGCCGGATCGCCGAGGCGCATGGCGGGACGCTGGTGCTGGAAGACCGGGCGGATGTGACGGGGTGTCGGGCCATCCTCCGGCTGCCACGGGCGCCGCAGTTCCGGGAGACGGCGGGCGCGTTCCGGTCGGGGAGTTACGGGGCGGTGGAGCGGCCCCGAGTCCGACCAGTAAGCGGGCGCTGCAACCTTTTGGGGACTTGGAGCCGTCTATTACACATAAGATACTAAGGTATTAGACAGTCACTCATCGCCGAGGCCGCCGTGGCACACCCCCCGATGACCCTCCTCAAGGGCACCCTCGATATCCTGATCCTCAAGACCCTCGGCTGGGGCCCCAGCCACGGGTACGCCATCTCCCGCTGGATCCAGCAGCAGACCGGTGACGAACTCCATATCGAGGAAGGCGCACTCTACCCGGCGCTTCGTCGGCTGGAGGAGAAGGGGCTGCTTGACGCCGCCTGGCAGACCACAGCCACCGGCCGGGAGGCCAAGGTCTACACCCTCACCGCCGCGGGCCGCCGGCAGCTCAAGGCCGAGGTGACCGCCTGGAGCCGCTACGTGTCGGCAATGACCCGGGCGCTTGAGGCGCGACCGACGGGAGCCATTGCATGAGGCGCCGGCAGCCGCGGGACCCGCTGCCGCTTTCCCGCCAGAAGCCGGTGGACGACGACGTCCGGCTGGAAATCGCCCACCACATCGAGATGCGGACCGAGGCGCTCATCGCCGAGGGGTGGACCGCCGAGGCCGCGCGGGCGGAAGCGGTGCGCGCATTTGGCGATGTGCCGTCCCTGGCTGAGGAATGCCGCGACATCACGGCGCGCGCCCGGCGCAGCCGGCGCCGGGACGAGTGGTTTGGTGCGCTGATCCACGATGTGCGCTTCGGGGTTCGCATCCTTCGCCGGTCGCCGGCCTTCACGCTTGGCGCGGTGCTGACGCTTGCGCTGGGCATCGGCGCCAACACCGCCATCTTCTCGGTGGTCAACGGCGTCCTCCTGCGCCCGCTGCCGTATGATCATCCCGAGCAGCTGGTCAGCGTGTTCGAGACGAACGAGCGCGGCGGAGCGTCCAGACCTCGCCGAGCCGAATTTCCGCGACTGGCAGGCGCAGGCGCATTCCTTCGACGGCATGGCCGCCTACGGGAGCGACATCGGCACCCTGCTCGGAGCGGACATTCCCTCGCGCGTCCGCACCGCGGCGGTGTCGGCGGATTTCTTCCGCGTCATGCGGGTGCAGCCGGTGATCGGCCGGCTGCCGGCACCCGATGAGCACGCCGTCGGCGCACCGCCGGTGGCGGTGGTCAGCTACCGTTTCTGGCGAGACCGCCTCGGCGGCGTGCGGGACCTCTCTGATCGACGACTGCGATCCGAATATGATTTCCAGGTGGTGGGAGTCCTGCCCCAGGGCTTCGGATTCCCCGACGAGAGCGACCTCTGGTTCCCCATCGAGCTGTTCGGCCGCAACGAGAGCCGGACGTCACACAACTATTCGGTCGTGGCGCGGCTCAAGCCCGGACTGACGTCGGTCGACGGCGACCGGGAACTCGATGCGCTGACCGAGCCCATGCGCGCACAGTACCTGCCGGACTTTGACGCGGTCGGCGCGACCGTCACCCCACTTCGCGACCTCGAAGCCGGCCCGCTCAGGGAGCCGCTCTACCTCCTGCTCGGCGCCTCGGGCCTGCTCCTCATCGCGGCGTGCACCAACCTCGCCAGCAGCATGCTGGTGCGCGGGTCGGCGCGGGCGCACGAGCTGGCCATCCGCGCCGCCATCGGTGCCGGTCGCGGCCGCCTGGTCCGTCAGGTCTTCACCGAGAGCCTGCTGATCGCGCTCCTCGGCTGCGCGGCGGGTCTCGTCGTCGCCCAAGTCGTGCAGCGCGGTCTCCTCCTGCTGGCGCCCGCCGGGATGGTGCCCATCGAGGGGGCGCCGTTCGACCTGCGCGTTCTCGGATTTTCGCTCCTGCTCACGCTGCTGACGGCGGTGCTGTTCGGATTGCTCCCGGCCATGCGGATGTCGGGGGTACGGCCGGCCACGGCCATGCGCGAAGGCACCCGACACAGCGGTTCACGGAAGAGCCGGCGCCTCTGGTCCACGCTGGTGGCCGTGGAGGTGGCCCTCGCGGTCATCCTGCTCAGCGGGTCGGGGCTCCTCCTCCGGTCGTTCTCGGCCATCACCCGGATTGACCCCGGATTTCGGGCCGAGGGGGTCCTCACGGCCCTCCTCGACTTGCCGGACGCCGCCTATCCGGATGTGCAGCAGGCGGTCGCCTTTCATGATCGACTGCTTGCCGCGCTGGCGGATGCGCCGGGGGTGGTGGCCGCCGGCGTGACCAACCGCCTGCCGCTCGAGGGAAACCAGCCAAGCGGCGCCATCCAGGTGGAGGGGAAGCCGACGCTGCCGGCGGGGCCCTTCACCGGGTACGCCATCTACCGGACCGCCAGCACCAGGTACTTCGAGGCGATGGGTATTCCCCTGCTCGCAGGTCGGCCGTTCAACGACCGGGACCGGGCTGGTGCCCCTCGTGTGGTGATCGTCACCCGTGGGCTGGCCGAGCGCGAGTGGCCCGGCGAGGATCCCATCGGGAAGCACTTCCGGGTGTACGGCATGGATGGGGGAGAGGAGCCCTACGGGACGGTGATTGGCGTGGTGGCCGATATCCCCCAGGGGGCCATCACCGGCCCACGTCGCGAATCCTATTGGTACCCGTATTCGCAAAATCCCTACCGGACCCGTTCCATGAAGCTGGTGGTGCGCACGGAGGGGAATCCTGCCGCGCTGGCGCCGTCCCTGGCAAAGATGGTGCACGACATCGATCCGACGCTGCCGCTGGAGTTCCGCACCATGGAGGAACGGCTCGCGTCCACGATTGCCGATCGACGCTTCACGATGGTGGTGCTGGCCTCGTTCGCCCTCGTGGCGCTGCTCCTCGCCGGACTCGGCATCTATGGCGTGGTGTCCTACACCGTGGCCCAGCGGAGGCGGGAAATCGGCATTCGCATCGCCCTCGGCGCCGAGCCGTCGCGCGTACAGCGGCTGGTGCAGGGGGGCGCCATGGCGGTCATCGGGATCGGCATCGTCGCGGGCGGGGTCGGCGCCGTGGCGGGCACCCGCCTGATGCGGGCGTTGCTGTATGGCGTGGAGCCGGGGGACGCGACGACGTTCGGACTCGCGATCGGTCTGCTGCTGCTGGTTGGGTTCCTGGCCAGCTGGTGGCCGGCCAGGCGGAGTGCGGGGATCGATCCCGCCGTCGCGATCCGTGCGGAGTGAAACCCCCAGCCAGCAGAATGCGTATACCTCAACATTGATGGTATAACCTGTTGAGGTATGACATGTCCGATGAAATCGACCTCCTGCAAGGCACCCTCGATGTCCTCGTCCTGAGGGCCCTAAGTCATGGTCCCAGGCACGGTTACGCGATCGCACAGTGGATCCAGGACAACTCCGACAGCACCTTCCGCATCCTGGACGGCGCCCTGTACACCTCGCTGCACCGGATGGAGGAGAAGGGGTGGGCCGAGGCGGAGTGGGGCACGTCGGAGCGTGGCAAGCGCGCCCGGTTCTATGAGCTCACCCCGGCCGGTCGCGCCGAGCTGCAACTCCGCACCACCCGGTGGGAGCGATACGTGAACGCGGTGGCGCATGTGATGGCCGCCCCGGCCCCGGCCTGATCGTGGGCCGCCCCACGCCGGCGTGGCGCCGCTACCTCCGATTCAGCGGCCCTGACATCGCCTCCGACATCGATGAAGAACTCCGCTTCCATTTCGAGGAGCGGATCGAAGAACTGCTGGCCAGCGGGCTCTCGCGCGAGGAAGCCAATGCGCGGGCCCTCGCCGAATTCGGCGATGTCGCCGGCACCCGCACCCAACTCGAACGCATCGACGAGCGGGTGCTCAGGCGTCGTAGCGCGATCGAACGGCTGCTCGTGGTGCGTGACGAACTGCGGCTCGCGCTCCGTCGCCTGTGGCGGCAACCATCCTTCACCATGCCGGCCGTCCTCACGCTCGGCCTCGGCTTCGCCGCCGTCGCCGTGGCGTTCACACTGCTCCAGGCCGTTCTGCTCCGGCCCCTGCCGTACCCTGAGGCGGAACAGCTGGTTTCGTTGGCGTCGCCGATGCCCAAGCTCGATGACGTCTGGGGCATCGCACGCCACCAGCTCCCCTATTACAAGGAGAATGTCCGCGCCTTCGAGGACATGGCGCTCTTTCAGGGGCGGCAAGTCACGATTGCGGGCGACGGCGCATTCCCGGCCGAGCGCCTGGTCGCGGCGAGCGTGAGCGCCAGCATCTTCCCCACGTTGCGGATCGCGCCGGAGCTCGGTCGCGTCCTCCGCCCCGATGACAACATTCCCCGTCAGGGCACGGTGGTGGTCTTGAGTCACGACTACTGGACGCGCCGGTTCGGCGGCGATCCCCAGGTGATCGGCAAGCTCCTGACGGTGGATGGTACCTCGCGCGAAATCGTCGGTGTCACTCCCGCCGGCGCCTCGCTGCCCGATCGTCCGGTGGATCTCTGGATGCCGGACTACATCGATCCGGCCGCTCCACCGATGAACAACCATGTGCGTGGCGCCGTGGCGCGCCTGCGCCCGGGATTCACCGCCAGCGATGCCGAATCGCAGATCGCGCCGCTCGTCGTTCGAATGGATGAGATCTTCCCGGCGGCCTACCCCAACCACTGGATCCGGGAGTCCGGCTTCCGGACCTCGGTCACCCCGCTGCGCGACGAGGTGGTCGGGGCGACGGTGGCGCGGTTCCTCTGGGTGCTCTTTGCCGCCGTCTGGCTGGTTCTCGGTATCGCGATCGCCAACGTGGCCAACCTCGTGATGGTCCGCGCGGAGGGACAGCGGCGGGAAATCGTGATGCGGACCGCCCTCGGCGCCTCGCGCCCGGTCATGCTGCTGCATTTCGTCACGGAGGGACTGGTGGTCACCCTCCTGGCGGCGCTCTTTGCCTGCGGGCTGGCCTCTGTGGCGCTCGGAATCTTCCCCGCATTGGCGGCCGACACCCTGCCGCGATTGTCGGAGGTGCAGTTCGGCCTTGGCGCTGTGGGACTGATCCTCGTGCTCGCAGCGATGACCGGCGTGGGGCTCGGGATGATCCCGATGACGCACGCCCGGGCCGACAGCAATGCGCTGCGCGAAGGTTCACGGACGCTGACCTCCTCGCGCGCGCGCATGGCGCTTCGTCACCTCCTGGTGGTTGGCCAGGTGGCGATGACCGTCATCCTGCTTGTGGGCGCGGGACTGCTGACTCGAAGCGGCCTGCAGCTCCGGGCGGTCGACGCCGGATTCGAATCGCGAGGGGTGGTGACCCTGGACGTCGCACTCTCCCGGGCCGCCTATCGGAGTTACGATGCCGCGGCCACGGTCTACCGTCGACTCGCTGAACAGATCGGCGCCGTCCCCGGCGTGCAGTCGGTCGGGTTCGCCGAGGTGCTCCCGCTCTCCGGAGACCAGGGCTGTACCGGCGTGATGGCAGCCGCGGTCGGCGACTCGCCGGGGCGTGAGCGGTGCGTCGCGACGATGCATGCCTCGCCGGGCTATTTCGAAACGATGGGGATCGAGGTGCGGGGACGGACGCCGGATTGGGCCGATGCGGTCCGCCACGTCGGTGGCGTCGTCATTTCGCCGGCGTTGGCGCGCCGGCTCTGGCCCGACGAGGATCCCATCGGGCAGCGGATGCGCTGCTGCCGGGGCGGAGACCACTGGGATCGCGTGGTTGGCGTCACCAGTGACGTCCACATGACCTCTCTCGACACGCCCGCGGACGAAATTGCCTATTTCGCGATCGTACCGCCTGACAGCGCACCGACAAACAATTGGCCGCTCGATATCCGGATGGTCATCAAGGCGCCGACACTCTCGGCTGCGGCGATCCAGTCGATCGTCCGGGACGCCATGGCGGAGATCGATGCCACCATCCCTGTTTCGCAGGCGCGGTTGATGACTGATGTCGTGGCGGAGTCCATGGCGCGGCGGACCTTCACCCTGATCCTGATCGTCGCAGCGGCCCTGATGGCTCTGATTCTCAGCGCTGTGGGGCTCTATGGGGTCATCGCGTTCGTGGTCGGGCAGCGGGAGCGGGAGATCGGAGTCCGCATGGCCGTGGGAGCGAACGCGGGGCAGATCGTGGCATTGGTGCTGTGGCAGTCACTCCGGCTGGTCGCCGCCGGCATCGGGATCGGCCTGGCCGGAGCCATCGCAGGCACCCGGGTGCTGGAATCGCTCCTCTTCGAGGTCAGCCCGACCGACCCGCTGGTCCTCATGGTGGTGGCACTGGGTGTGGCCCTCCTGGGGCTGGTGGCCAGCGGGGTGCCGACGGCGCGGGCGGTCCGGATCGATCCGGTCACGGCCCTCCGGGGGGACTGAAGTCGTAGGATCCTGAAACGTCCAGATTTGCAACCTTCTTGGGGTCTCGTTCGTCTAATAGAACTGACCCCACCAAGGATGCCGTCTTGGGCAATATCAAACTGGCCTTCCGTCACCTCCTGAAGAGCCCCTTCGTGACGGGGGTCGCCATCGCCTCCCTGGCCCTCGGCATCGGGGCCAATACCGCCATTTTCTCCCTGGTCGACCAGATGCTCCTCCGGCCCATCCCGGCGGTGGAGCCCTCTCGTCTGGTCAACTTCAAGGCCCCCGGCCCCAATCCGGGGTCGCAGTCGTGCAGCCAGATCGGGGAGTGCGACGAAGTCTTCTCCTGGCCGATGTTCCTCGACCTGCAGCGTGAGCAGCAGGTGTTCACGGACATCGCGGCCCACGTGGAGTTCGGGGCCAATATCTCCGCCGAGGGGCAGACGCTGAGCGCACAGGGGCTGCTGGTGTCGGGCTCGTACTTCCCGGTGCTCGGGCTGGTGCCCGCGCTTGGCCGGCTGATTGGCCCGGACGACGCCCGGGTGATCGGCGACGGTCGCGTGGCGGTCCTGGCCTACGATTACTGGCGTGGTCCGCTCGGTGGCGACCCCAACGTTCTCTCCAAGACACTGGTCGTCAACGGGCAATCGCTTGAAATCATCGGCGTGGCGCCACGAGGATATCGGGGCACCACCCTTGGCCTGACGCCGCGGGTATTTGTCCCGATGACGCTGCGGGGGACGATGGTGCCGGGATGGGATCGGTTTGAGAATCGCCGGGCATACTGGGCCTATCTCTTCGGCCGGCTCAAGCCCGGGGTATCGATCGAGCAGGCGAGCGCGTCGATCAATCCGCAATACACGGCCATCCTCGAAAGCATGGAGGTGCCGCTCCAGCAGGGGATGAGCGACAAGACGATGGCGGAGTTCCGGGCGAAGAAGCTCATCCTCGAGCCGGGTTCGCTCGGGCAAAGCTCGGCCCGGGCGGAGGCCTCGACGCCGCTCACCATGCTCTTCGGGATCACGCTGCTGGTGCTGCTCATCGCCTGCGCCAACATCTCCAACCTCCTGCTGGCCCGCGGCGCGGCGCGCTCCGGCGAGATGGCGGTGCGGCTCGCCATTGGCGGCACCCGGTGGCAGCTGCTCAGGCAGCTCCTGACCGAATCGATCCTGCTCGGCGTTCTCGGAGGCCTGGCAGGGCTTGGGGTGGCGGTCCTGACCCTCCGCGGGATGGGCGCCATCATGCCGCAGGGAGCGGCCTCCACATTCTTCGAGCCGCGACTCGACCCGACCGTCATCGCGTTTACCGCAGGGCTGGCCATTCTCACGTCCGTGCTCTTCGGGCTCTTCCCCGCGCTGCACGGCACGCGTCCGGACCTCATCGCCACCATCCGCGAGCAGGGAGGGCAGCCTTCGGGCGGCAAGGCGGCCGCCCGCTGGCGCACGGCGCTCGCCACCGCGCAGATCGGTCTGGCCCTCGCGCTCCTCGCGTCGGCGGGGTTGTTCACGAAGAGCCTCATGAACGTGACCCGGCTGGACCTCGGCGTGCAGGTCGACCAGCGTGGCCACCTTCGGCGTCTCCCCGGAGCTCAACGGCTATACCGAAGAGCGGTCGCGGCAGTTCTTCCGGCGGCTTGAGGATGAACTGGAACAGACGCCCGGCGTGGTCAGCGTCGCGGCTGCCATGGTGCCGCTGATCGGCGGGAGCAACTGGGGCACCGACGTCGGTGTGGAAGGCTTTCCCAAGGGCCCGGACGTCGACGACAATTCGCGATTCAACATGGTCGGGGCAGGATATTTCGCCACGGTCGGCATTCCTATCCTGATCGGGCGCGAGTTCACGCGGGCCGACGCAGATGGTGCGCCGAAGGTGGCCATTGTGAACCAGGCGTTCGCGAAGAAATTCAACCTCGGCGCCAACCCGGTCGGCCGCCGCATGGACCGGGGCAACGACAGCCTGGACGTCGAGATCGTGGGCCTGGCGCAGGATGCGAAATACAGCGACGTGAAGCGGGACATCCCGCCGCTCTTCTTCATGCCTTACGCGCAGATCGACAGGATTGGGGCGCTCTCCTTCTACGTGAAGAGCCAGGGGGCGCCGGGGGCGATGCTGCCCGTCATCTCACGGGTGGTCAAGGGCCTCGACGAGAACCTGCCGGTGGAGGACCTGCGCACCATGCCGGAGCAGATCCGGGACAACGTCTTCCTCGACCGGTTCGTGACGCTCTTCTCGGCGGCCTTTGCCCTGCTCGCCACGCTCCTGGCGGCCATCGGCCTCTACGGCGTGCTCGCCTTCACGGTGGCGCAGCGCACCCGTGAGTTCGGGGTCCGGATGGCGCTGGGGGCGGATCCGGCGCGGGTGCGGGGGATGGTCCTCCTCCAGGTCGGGAAGATGACGCTGATCGGGGGCGCCGTCGGGCTGCTGGCCGCCTTCGGCATCGGCAAGGTGGCGCAGTCGCTGCTGTTCCAGATGCAGGGGAGCGACCCGGTGGTGTTCGTCCTGTCGACCGTCGTGCTGGCGCTCGTGGCAATGAGCGCCGGGCTGATTCCCGCTTACCGTGCATCGCGGCTCGATCCCGTGCGCGCCCTGCGGTACGAGTAAGGTCGCCGACCCGTGGATCAACCCGCCGTCTCCCAGCGTGACGCCCTGCAAGGGGTGCTCGGCGACGTCTTCACCCTGGAGGACGAGCTGACGGGCGGGGGGATGTCCACCGTGTATCGGGCTCGGGACAACGCGCTGCAGCGCCCGGTGGTCATCAAGGTACTTCCTCCCGATCTGGCCGCGGCGGTGTCGGTGGAGCGCTTCAAGCGGGAGATCCTCCTCTCCGCGGGGCTCCAGCACCCGCATATCGTACCGGTGTTGAGCGCCGGTGAGGTGGACGGGCTGCCGTATTTCGTGATGCCCTTCATCCACGGGGAATCGCTGCGGTCGCGGTTGACGCGGGGCCCGCTCTCGGTGCGCGAGACGGTCAACATCCTGAAGGATGTGGCGCGGGCGCTCTCCCATGCCCATACCAACGACGTGATCCACCGGGACATCAAGCCCGACAACATCATGCTGACCGGCGGGACGGCGGTGGTGACCGACTTCGGCGTGGCCAAGGCGCTCGACGCGTCGCAGGCACCGCGGCGGAGGGCATCGGGGAGTTCTGCCTCGCAGGCGTCGGTCACCGCCACCGGGCTGGCCGTGGGGACGCCGGCCTACATGGCCCCCGAGCAGGCGGCCGGCGACCCCAACACCGATCATCGCGCCGATCTCTACGCGCTCGGCATCGTCGCCTGGGAAATGCTGACGGGTACGGCCCCGTTCCATGGAATGTCGCCGCAGCAGGTGATGTCGTCGCAGGTGACGAAGACGCCACCCTCGGTTGCGACCCGGCGCTATGACGTGCCGCGGGCCTTCGCCGAGGTGATTGACCAGCTCCTCAAGAAGGAGCCGCGGGACCGGCCCAAGTTTGCGGCGGACCTGATCCGGATGCTGGAGGATCCGGCGGTCATCAGCGGGGAGTATGTGTCGGTGCCGAAGGCGGGGTGGAAGCGGTGGCGGGTGCCGGTGGTCGTCGGCGTGGCGGTGGTGCTGGCGGGGGTCGCGGCGGTGCTGCTGATACCCTCGAAATTCCCTCGTAATTGTCCTCCTGAATCTCCCTCGTTCCTCTGGCGCATCGCCGCCGGAGGGGCATATTCTGCTGCCTCTCGAGCCGGCGCGGCCGCTCTTGACGCCCTCTTGACTGGCTTTCCTCGTCATGCCTTCAAGTTCCTCCGAGATTCTGGACTCACCTCGTTCGCGCAGGGGTGGTCAGGACCTTTGGTCGCCGGCCGTCGGGGCCTGCACCTGCTTGCCGCGTACCCGACGCGGAGAGGCTGAGCATGCGAAGTCGAACTCGTGGTGACGTGGGGCGACGCATTGCGGCGATGGCCGGCATTGCCCTTGTTCACGTGTCGGTCTACTTCGTCGTCACCCGCCTGACGCTGCTGCGCCCCGCGGCTGCCTTCATCGATCCGCACCTTCCGCTCGACGATCGCATTCCTCATCTCGCCTGGACCTGGCCCCTGTACTGGCTGCCCTATCTACTGGTTCCTGTCGCCGTCGGCATCTCTATCACGCGGCTCGAATTGCCCTCCGTCTGGCGCCTCTTTCGGCGTGGACCGCGATGCTCGTTGTGGGCGGCATCATCCAGGTGATCTGGCCGGCGGTGGCGCCGTGGCCCGTGCACCGGCGCTGATCCAGCAACTCTACCACGATTCCGCCTTGATGCTCCCGTACGCGACGCTCCCGTCGATGCATGTGGCCCACACCGCGCTCGCCGCGCTCACCACGGGCACCGTCTTTCCGAGACCGTCCGTTCGGGTGGCGGGATTCCTGATCACGCTGGTTGTGGCGGCCTGCACGCTCACCCTCAAGGAGCACGTGCTGCTGGACGCGATCTCGGGGGCGGGGCTCGCGCTGCTGGCCTGGCACTGGTGGCGGCGGGGTTTGGCGTGAGGGCGGGCGGCGGGATCAGAACCAGTGGGCGCCGGACGCTCGAGATGGTCGAGGGGCGTCGCTGGGCACCGGAATTTCGGGCCGCCGGACGCGCGCCCTATCGAGCGGACCCCAATTCGGTCGCGCCGCTTCCAGGCGAGGAGCACGAGACTTTTGATCCCCGGCGAAATCCCTCGCTCGATGGGGTGGAGGCCGCAGCGCTGGGTACTGCTCGAGGGTGGCCGTCCCATCGGGCGTGTCGCCGCGTTCGCTCCTGCACGCCGCCCTGCGGCCGGGTATGTGGGGTTCTTCGAGGCGCCCAACGAGGTGGATGCCGCCCTGCAGCTTCTCGCCGCCGCCGAGGAGTGGCTGGCTTCCCGCGGGCGCCTCGAGTGCTATGGGCCCGTCGCCGTGACGCCCCGGGACCGGATCGGCCTGCTCACGGAGGGATTCGACCGGACGCCGATGCTCTTCACTCCGTACGATCCACCCTACTACCTCGGACTGCTGGAGGCGGCGGGGTGGCGCACGCACCTGACCCTCTGCTCCTACGGGTGGACGCCGGACTTCGCGGATCCGCGCGGTGTGTTTCCGCTCGCCGAGCGGGCGGCCTCCGGCTCCGCCATTGCCGTTCGCACGATCCGGCTGTCCCGGCTCGGGGAGGAGACGCGGATCATCGCGAGGCTCATCAACGAGACGCTCGCCGACGCGTGGCATTTCGACCCGATCAGTGACCGAGAAGCGGCGGAGATGGCACGGCTGCTCCGACCGATCCTCAACCCGTCGCTGGCGCTGATTGCGGAAGACGCCGAAGGTCCCTGCGGGGTCGGACTGGGCCTTCCCGACATCAACTGGCTCTGGCACCGTGCGGGCGGCACCCTGTGGCCGCTGGGGTGGCTCCGGCTCCTCCGGTGGCGGCGGCGGATCCCGCAGCTTCGCATCATGGCGTTGGGGCTGCCCCCCGGGTGCAGGCCACGGGGCTCGCCGCGCGGCTGGTGAGCCAATTGCTTCGCGCGGGCGCCGACGGTGGGTACGTTCGCGGCGAGATGTCCCAGGTGTACGACGAGAACAATCGGATGTCGCGAGTCCTGGCCCGCATGGGATTTCCGGTCGCCCGCCGCTATGCCGTCCTCACCCGTCGCCTGGAGGCGCCATCCGCATGACCTACACGGAGCAGATCCACGCGTTCTACGCGGTGTTGGCGGCACTCGCCGGCGCGTTCGCTCTGTGGGACTCGGTGCGGCCGGGGCGTGTGGCGGCGCTCCTGTGGCCCTGGTTCGTGTTTCTGACCGGGTTCTTTCTTTTCATCCCGGTCGAAGCCCACTCGCGGACCTACGATGCGGTGGGATGGTGGGAGGCGCTCCGAAGCGTGGTCCCGGAACATCCGGCTACCTGGGTGCGAGACTGGCTCCACTACATGCCGTACCGCCACGCGATTCAGCACAAGGTCGCCGCCGTTTGCATGATGGCCCTCGGTATCATCGAATTCGCCCGGGGCCGCGGCCGATTGCCCGGCCTCGCCTGGGCCATGGTGACTCCGCTCATGACCTTGGGCGTGGCGGTGTCACTTGGCCTCCACGGCGGGAACGGGGGCCACCTCCTGTACCCGTCAGAACAATCCAATCACCATGTGCTGGGCCTCGGCCTCGTGGCGGGCGCCGTCGCCTGGTGCTGGTCTGCACGCGGCGTCTCGCGTCCCGGCCCTGGGCCAGCCTCTGGCCGGCACTGGTGCTGTCGATGCGGTTGTTCCTCGGGTTCTCATACCGACTCACGCCCGCGGATCTGGGCACGGAGGGTCACCATCATAAAGCACTGGTCCTGTGACGTCGATGGAGCCCTTGACGATGCCGCGCGCATTGTAGCGCCGGATTTCGATCGCCCCGTAGAGCTCGCCGGGCGCCACTACCTCTCCACCCACCCACACATCCCCACCCTGATCCACGGTGATCGCCTCGGAGAAGAAACCGGAGAGGAACCTGGACTTGACGCCTGCGGGCGTGCTCTACAACAACGCGCACCGCGCCTTCGTCTTCGAGGACGGCGCGATGCGGGAAGTCCGCCCCTTCGTGGACGGGAAGGAGGTCATCGAGTATCCCGAACTCGGACCTGTCGAGGTGATGCACATCGGTCATCCCGAGCCGTTCACCCTCTCCCGCTTCATCAAGGGAATCCGGTATGCGGACGACAAGGCGACGTTCCTGCCGGTGGAACTCAACGACCTCATCGTGGAACTTGGTCGCGTCGCGCGGTCAGGGCATCCGGCCTGGGTCGATGGTCGGGCCATCGACCCCATGGCCTTCGCCGCCAACTACCTGCACCAGACGTGCGCCCGCCTGACCGATGTCCCCCAAACGGGGTCATTGCGGACCGAGGTCCGTGGTGAGCTCGCTCGTCGCTCGGTGCGCCTGGTCTACGCCGCCGCCGGCCGAATCACCATCGGGACCGGCATCCCCGCGTCCATCGGCGCCATGCTGCTCGCCATCGGGAAGGTCAAGCGGCCGGGCGTGTGGCCGCCCGAGGCGTGCATCGATCCGCCGTGGTTCCTCTCGGCGGTGGACATGCGCCACGTCGGCCAGCGTCGATGAGCAAGTCCTCGACTGGGACCGGGAGGCGACCGCGGTCGGGTGCCGCCTAGCCATGGGTCTCGTCAGAGCGGCAATTCCCATCGTCCTCGGCCTGGTGGCCTTGGAGGTCCTATGGGGGGCCGTGCGCCGGCGCCCGGTCCACCGGCTGGCGGACTCGGTCGCCGACTTCGGGTGCGTGGCGATGAGCCAGGTCGTGGGCCTCGCCGCCACGGCCGTAACGGTTGGCGGCTACTCCGCGGTCGCCGCGGGGTCTCGCCCTATCGCGCCCCGATCTCGATCACCCCGGTGCTGTGGATCGTCGTGTTCCTCGTCGTCGACCTGAGCCGCTACCTGTTCCCTGGCGGACCCAGCGGGTCCATGTGCTGTGGGCGTGCCACGCCGTGCACGCACTCGAGCGTCGAGCTCGACTATACCGTAGGGCTGCCCTCCGTGAGGTCGAACCCGTAGTCATCGATGTCGCCCGCCGGGTTGATGAGGCCGGAGACGGTGTCGCCCAGCGTCACCGGATTGGCGATCGGGATCGAATCGTTTGGTTCGGACTCGTTCGCCGGGGCGAGGGCGATCGGCCCGAGCGCAAGCGGCCGCCGAGCACGGAGGGAGGGCACCACGGTTCGGGCGGCCTGAGGCTTCGGCCGAACCCGCAGCTGCTGCGCCGCGGAACTCGACGGCATGAGCGCCGCGGCCAGGAGCCCGAGTGCGAACATGGAGCGGTGCATGACAACCCCTCGCCGTGGAGTGATGCCAAGGCCCGAAACGAATGTCTGCCTGACGATCGCCGTCATTCTCGGCATCATTCTCCCGGATCGGGCCATCCGCCGGGGTGCGGCTCGGAAGCGCCGCGCTGGTCCTCGCACGCTCGGCGCCGTTGGCGGACTCCTCGATGGGAGGCGGTGGCTACCGGGTCCGGTGGCCGCCTCATCGTCCTGTCCTCGTGGTGCTCCTTCCCCTGATCGACGCGAATCCGATGGCCTCCTGGTGTTGCGTGGTGTCGGTGGCTTGGCTGGGTTCGCAGCCGCCAACTCCCTGGCGTTTCCGGATCCCCGGACATTCGCCCCCGTCTCCAATCGCTCGAACGCTCTGCCCCGCCGACCGCTTGACGCTCACGCTGGCGGGCACCGCCTGCTGAGTTCGACCTTATCCCGGGCGACTCATGCAGGAACGATCGATTGCTCACCTCGCCCCGCCGCCGCGAAGCAGCCGTCGTCGCGCGTGGCGGCTGGTGCTGGCGGGGGTCGCGGCGGTGCTGCTATTGTAGTGGGAATCCGGACGCGCGGTCGAACCAGACCGTGCAGGCAATCGCCCGATCTGATGAACCAGCGCGGGTCGCCCTCTCGGGGACGACCCGCGTGTCGTTGATGGAGCCGCATCCATGATTGGAACGCGCCGTATCCTTGGCCGGCTTGCCTTGCTGACAGCCGTGCTCGTCGGCTGGGCTGCGACCGGTCGCCGCGCAGGACCCGCTCCCATCCTGGAATGCGGGAGCCACCAAGCGCGCCATCTTGGCCGGCGTGAAGGAAGCCACCACGCCGGGGCGACCCGGGTTCGTTCCCGTGGCCGAGCGGATCGCCGTGTTCGACAACGACGGGACGCTCTGGGTGGAGCAGCCGATCTACACCCAGCTCGCCTTCGCGCTCGACCGGGTCAAGACGCTGGCGCCCCAGCATCCCGAGTGGAAGACGGAGGAGCCGTTCGCGTCGCTCCTCAAGGGCGACGTCGTCCGGCGCCATGGCCGGGGGTGAGCACGCCATTCTCGAGATCATCATGGCCACCCACGCCGGGATGAGCACGGACGCAGTTCGAGGCGATCGTGAAGGACTGGCTCGCCACCGCCAGGCACCCGCGGTTCAATCGGCCGTACACCGAGCTGGTGTACCAGCCGATGGTCGAGCTGCTGGCCTACCTCCGGGCCAACGGATTCAAGACCTACATCGTGTCGGGCGGCGGGGTGGAGTTCATGCGCCCGTGGACGGAAGCGGTCTACGGCATTCCGCCGGAGCAGGTGATCGGGAGCCGCATCAAGACCAGCTTCCAGATGACGGCAGACGGACCGGTGCTCATGCGCGAGGCCGGGATCGACTTCATTGATGACAAGGCGGGCAAGCCGGTGGGCATCAACGCCATCATCGGCCGGCGGCCGGTGGTCGCGGTTCGGGAACTCCGACGGGGACCGGCAGATGCTGGAATGGGTACCGACCGACCGGCCGCGGCTCCGGATGCTGGTGCACCACGACGATGCGGAGCGGGAGTATTCCTACGGGCCCGAGTCGCCGATCGGGACGTTCAGCGATCTGCTGATGGGGCAGGCCAGGGCGGATGGGTGGATGGTGATCAGCATGAAGAACGACTGGAAGCGGATTTTCTCCTTCGAATCGCCCTGAGTCGGAGGCCGAGGGGGGCGGGGGAGATCGTCGGCGGGCGGCCGAGGAGGCGATCTGGCGTCTCCCTGAATTTGGCCGTATGGTAGTTGGAAACCGGGAGGATACCATGCCGAGGTTTCTCCGCGCTGCCCTGTTCGTGACCGCCGCCTTTCCTGCCGTGGCAGCCGCCCAGACGACTGACTATCGCGCCGCGATTATCTCCGCCCAGCCAACCCGCTACGAGTCCGCGAACTGCGGCATCAAGAGCGGCCATTTCAAGGTGAGCAGCGGTGCGACGTACCTGAGCACCGCGACGACCAACGAGGCGAATCGCGACCGGCTGCTGGGCGACGCCGAGCGGGTGCTGCTCGAGGCGATCCAGGATAACGGGCAGGCCGAGAATCCGGCGGCCTGGTACTACCTGGGCCGGGTGTACCTCTTCCGCGCTGATGTGGTGGGAGCCGACAGCGCCTTCCGCAGGGCGGAGGCGCTGGCGCCGGCCTGCAAGGACGAGATCCTGGGATTTCGCCGGACCACGTCATTGGCCCTGCAGGCGCCTGCCGGCCTGCTGCTCCAGGCGGAGAAGAACGATTCCGCGCTGGCGGTGTACCGACTGGCCGCCATCATCGATCCCGGAAACGCCCCCGTGCTCATGGCGGTGGGCAACCTGTTCGAAATCGGCAACCAGCCGGACAGCGCCATCGTGTATCTCCGCAAGGCGGCCAACGTCGAGGGAGATGATCGCTCATCGGCATTCGCGCGCCAGCGGCTGGCGTCCACCTTCGCCCGGTCGAGCCAGGTGGACAGCGCGGCGGTGTACTACCGCCAGATGATCAGCAAGGCACAGGCCTCGGGAGACGACGACGAGCGCAACCGCTCGACCATGAGTCTCGCCCTGGTCTTCTACAATGCCGAGCGCTACCAGGAAGCGATCCCGTTGCTCCGGGCCTACGTCGGTTATCGGCCGGACGCCGTGTCGGCGCGGGAGTACCTTGCGGCCGCGTACCGGCAGACCGGCCAGGTGGACAGCGCCGACGTCGTCCTGCGGGAAGGCGGGGCGGCCGCGGGCGGGGCCGGTCCCGACACCTCGTCGGCCAACTACTTCATCAACCGGGGCGCGGCCTACTATCAGGCCAACGAGCCGGAGAAGGCGGCTCAGGACTTTGAGGCCGCCCTCCTGCAGGAGCCCAACAACCGGGTGGCGCTGCGCAACCTGGTGGCCACCTATTACGGGCTCCAGGACGCACCGAAGCTGGTGGAGGTCGCCGCCCGGATCGTGGCGCTGGAGCCGCTCAGCGAGACCGCGCGGCGCTTCGAGATCCAGGGCTATCTCTGGACTGACCAGCGGCCCGAGCTGGAGCGGCTGTCGGAACAACTCGTTGCCTTGCCGGTGAACCTGGAGGAGCTACAGCTCCAGGTCAGCGGCGCCACCGCAACGCTCAGCGGCATTGCCACCGGCCGCAGCGGCACGACTCCGACGGGGGCCGCGGTCCCCGCGACGGCGGTCCCGCTGGTGTTCGAGTTCCTCGATGCCGGGGGGAGCGTGGTGGCGACCGTCAGCGCGACACTCCCTGCGTTGAAAGCGGGCGTGACGAGCCCGGTCAGTGTGAGCGCGACGGGGCAGGGGATCACTGACTGGCGTTACAGGATGAAGTAGGCGCGCGCGAATGGCGGCATCCCCCGCACCCCGTCATTATTCTCCACCTTATGGCTTATATCGAGTGCCCCTCCTGCGGCAAGACGGCCCTGAGTGTGGCGAGCCGTTGCCCGCACTGTGGCCTGCTCTTCAGCGTCGGCGTCATTCCCCCGGCGGAGCCCAACCGGCTCTCGCGGCCAGTTCTTCATCGTTGGAGCCCTGGTGGCGTTGGCGGCTGTGGTCGTGGTGGTCAACAACTGGACGAAGCCGCGAGCGGATCCGCCGCGTCCAGCGGTAGCCGCCTTGGCTGCCCCTGAGAGTCAGCCCGAACCGCCCGTAACCGTGATCGCTCCGCCCATCCGCGAGGTTCCGCTCCCCCAGGCGCCGGACTCCGCGGTCGAGAGCAGTCCTGGTCCTGCCGCCGCTCCACCGCCGGCTGCTCCACCCCAGGCCGCGCCCCCGCTGGCGGCACCCACTGGTGACCAACTCCGGCGCTATGCCACGACCTGGGTCAACGTCCGTGACCGCCGGAGCCCAGACGCCGCTCCGGTGCGCGTGCTCAACCCCGGTGAGGCCATCCTGGTCGACTCACCCGTCGGCGGGTGGTATCGTGTGGTGATCGACGGGCAGCCGATCGGCTATGCGTATGGCTCGAACCTGAGTGAGGAGGCCCCATGACACGCAGATTTGTCCTGACGACCGCGCTCGCCCTCGGCGGGGTGATGCTCGTCGCCGATCTCGCCGCTCAGGCAGGCGCTCCGGTGCCCTCGACTGAGTGGGAGGTCCCGTGGGGGGCGGAAGGTCGGCCCCGTGACCCGTATGTCGCCCCCGACGGCAGCGTCTTCTTCGCCGGTCAGGCCGGGAACTACATCGGGCGGCTCGACCCGAAGACGGGGCAATTCACGCGGTACGAGATCGACGACGGGACGCATCCGCACAACCTGATCATCGATGCACAGGGCCAGGTGTGGTATGCCGGGAATCGGAATGGGATGATCGGCAAGCTCGATCCGGCCACGCGCAAGATCACCCGCTACCCGATGCCGGATCCGTCGGTGCGCGACCCGCACACGCTGATCTTCGACGCCCAGGGGAATATCTGGTTCACGGCGCAGCAGTCGAACGCCGTCGGGCACCTCGACACCAAGACGGGCGCCATCCGGCTGGTGCGGACGGGCGACCGGACTCGGCCCTACGGGATCGTGCTCGATTCGAAGGGTACGCCGTGGTTCGACCTCTTCGGCACCAACCAGATCGGCACCATCGACCCGGCGACGATGGAACTCAAGGTGTTCACACTCCCGAACGAACGGGCTCGGCCGCGCCGCATCGCGCTGACCAGCGACGACGTGGTCTGGTATGGTGACTACAGCCGAGGATACCTGGGCCGTCTCGACCCGAAGACGGGCCAGATCCAGGAGTTCGCGATGCCGGGTGGCGCGGCGTCGCTCCCCTATGGAATGGCGTCGGACGACGAGGACCGGATCTGGGTGACGGAGAACGGTATGAACGGCACTCGTCTCGTCGGCTTCGATCCGAAGACGAAGCGGTTCTTTTCAGACACCCCGGTGGGGCGCGCCGAGTACAACACGATCCGGCATATGTATTTCGACAAGGAGACCGGCCTGCTCTGGTTCGGCACGGACCAGGGGACGGTGGGGCGCGCGGAGGTGACGAAGGCGCCGCCGGTGATGTAGTGCCTCCACCCGCTCCCCATCACCCCAGCCCCGGTCTCGGCAGGGTTGGCAACTTCAGCGCCGAGATTGACGGAAGCAACATCACCCAGTTCCGGGTGAACGCGAAGATCTCCTTCGTCCTGGACGCTGCCAAGCAGTAGTGCCCCGGGCGGTCGGCCGCCCTAGCGGGACCTCCCGGTGGACCGTATGGTACAGACCACCCACGGAGTCCCGATTGGGCAATGACCTCGACCGCCTGAAGGCCGCGCTCGCTGACCGATACCCGATTGGACGGGAACTCGGTGCCGGCGGGATGGCCACGGTCTATCTCGGCCGGGACCTGAAGCACGGCCGCGACGTGGCCGTGAAGGTGATGCACCCGGAGCTGGCCTCCGCCCTGGGCACCGAGCGCTTCCTCCGCGAAATCACCCTCACCTCCCGACTCAGTCATCCCCATATCCTCCCGCTGATCGACTCCGGCGAGGCCGACGGCTTTCTCTTTTACGTGATGCCGTATGTCGAGGGGGAGACGCTTCGCCAGCGGCTCGACCGCGAAGAACAGCTGCCCATCGCCGAGGCAGTGCAAGTGGTCCAGCAGGTGGCGCAGGCGCTGGGTCACGCCCACGCGCTCGGCATCGTCCACCGCGACATCAAACCCGAGAATATCCTCCTGAAGGGGGAACAGGCGGTGGTCGCCGATTTCGGCATCGCGCGCGCCGTCACCGACGCGGGGGGCGAGCGGCTGACCCAGACCGGCCTCGCGATCGGCACGCCGCGGTACATGAGCCCGGAGCTTGCCACGGGGCACGGCGACGTGGGCGCCCGCAGCGACATCTACTCCCTCGGCTGCGTGCTCTACGAGCTGCTGACCGGGGCGCCGCCGTTCACCGGCCCCAACGCCCAGGCCATCCTGGCCCGCCACGCCGTGGATCCGGTGCCGAGCGTGCGGACGGTGCGGCTGACGGTGTCCGAGCCCCTCGAACAGGCGGTGATGAAGGCCCTCGCCAAGCTGCCGGCGGACCGGTTCCGGAACGCGGAGGAGTTCGGCCATGCGCTGACCCAGCTGGGGACGCCGCAGTACGGGGCGCAGGTCTACGGCACGCCGGGAGGATTCGACCGCCGGGCGGCACATGGGCGCGGAGCCGCGGGATGGCTCAAGGCGCACCGCGCCACTGCCGCTGTCGTCGTCGTCGCCGCGTTGCTCGGTGCTCTCCTGGCGGTGCGCGCGGTGCGGAACGCGCGGGCCGGGGGATGGGTGGACGGTCGTCCCGAATCGGTGGTGGTGCTGCCCTACCGGACTGCCACGGCGACGGAGGCGGAGGTCGCGCTGGCCACCGAGCTGGCCGACAACGTCACCCGTGAACTCAACCAGTGGGAGGCCATCCGGGCGGTGCCCGCGGTGTCCCTGACCGGTCCCATCTTCGACCTCGGCATCGAGGGGCCGGCGCTGGAGCGCATCGCCGACGGCATCTCGGTGGCGAAGGCCGTGGGCGCGCAGGCACTGGCGACCGTGACGGTGAGGATGACCGGTGACTCCGCCTTCGTGGAATCCACCCTGTTCGACGTCCGGACCCGCCGCCCGGTGGGTCGCCCCTTCCAGGCAGGGGCCCTGGCCGCGAACCCGATGGCGCTGGCGGCCCCACTGGTCTACCGGGTGCTCGGGATCGAAGACGCCGGGGAGAGGCCGGAGGTGGCGCGGCGCCTCACCGACAAGCCGGCCGCGCTGGGCCAGCTGATCGAGGGGCAGCAGCACCTGGCGGGGTGGCGGCTGGCCGATGCGGAGCAGAGCTTCCGGCGGGCGATTGCCCTCGACTCCAATTTCGCCAGCGCGATGAGCAGCCTGGCGCAGACCCTCTACTGGCAGTCGGGACCGAATCGTGTGGCGCTCGAGACGGTCGGTCCCGAGATCGCCCGGTTGAGCGCGGTGGCGGTCCGGTATTCGGGGGGCCTGCCGCTGCGGGACAGTCTGCATATCGCGGCGTTCGATGCCTTCCAGCAGGGGGACTACCCGTCGGCCCGGCGCCTCTACCACACCCTCCTGGCGGCCGACAGCAGCGACGTCTACGCCTGGCTGATGCTTGGCAGCGTCGAGGTCCTCGATCCGTGGCTGGAGGAGGTATCGCCGGGGAACTACCGGCCGCGCAGCAATCTGAATGTCGCCCAGCGCGCGTTCCTCGAGGCGGTGCGGCTGCAGCCGACCTTCGACCTCGGCTACGGCCACCTGTTCGAGATCTACAAGACCGTCGTCCAGTCCATTGATCGCGGCTCATTCATCGGGTTCGAGCTTCCGGGCGGCGACCCGATCCCGCCGTGGACCCAGCGGACGCCCTTTCGGGTGCTCCCGTTTCGCGCGGTGGTGCTGGACTCGATCGAGTGGGTCCCCAAGGCGGCCGCCGACTCCCTGGACCCGGCGCTGGTCGAGGCGGGGGCGTCGCGGCTGTTCGACCAGTCGGTCCAGGCGGTGCGCCGCTGGGCCGACTTCGCCCCGGGGCTCGCCCTCCCCCGGGAGGAGCTGGCGGCGACCATGCTGCGGCGCCGTGCCCGCCTGGGTGTGGCGTCCCCGCAGGTGGCCGAGAGCCTGGCGCGGCTGGCGCTGGAGAACGCCGACGGGGCGCTGGCGCTCCGGAGCGACACCCTGCCGGTGGATCTCCTTCAGCTCGGGGGGCTCTACCTGGGTGTGGGTGACCTTGCCCGGGCCAGGGCGCTGACAGAACAGGGGATGGCCCGCGACCGGCAGGTGGAGGGGACCGCGCCAGGCCAGGTCGCCGCCAATGTCTACCTGGCCACGGGGCAAGCCGGGAACGCGCTGCGTGTCCTGTCCAGGATGACCAGGACGAGGTTTCTCCCCGACACCGTCGGGGATTCGGTTTCCATGCTCCCGTTCGGGGGCGCGGAGCCGGTCATCGAGCGGATCCGGGTGCTGGGGGCAATGGGGATCGGAGGAAATCCGCTGGTGGGGGAACTGCGGGCCCTCGACCGGGTCTGGGCGTCGCCACGCTACTCGCCGCGCCAGGTGCTCCACCTGCGCGGCTTCGTGGCGCTCTCGCTGGGCAGTGCGCTGGCGCTCGACGATTCGGTGCTGGCGGCGTGGGACGCCGAACTGCACCTTCAGGATCCCTACTGGCGCGCACTGGTGGTGAGTGGCCGGGACGCGCTGACGGGGCGGTCGCTGCTGGAACAGGCGCTGGCGTCGGGGACGCCGGGTGGGCCGGGTTCGTTCTTGCTGGGGATGGTGGCGGCACGGTCGGGCGACCACCGCCAGGCGGTCGCGCTCTTCACCCGGCTCGACAGCCTGCCACTCAGCCTGGACCGTCGGGACCTCAGCTGGGGCGAGCGGAGCGAGTCGTTTCGCAGGCGCGGCGAGGCGTATGAAGCGCTGGGCGACACGGGCGAGGCGGTTCGGAACTATGCCCGGTTCGTCGAGATGTGGGATGCGGCGGACGCGCTCACAAAGCCACAGGTGGAGGCGGCCCGGAGCCGCCTGCGCCGCCTCGGCGGGAAATAGCCGGACGGCGCTGTGTCCCTGCAGTTCGTTCGAGTCACCCTCAGGGAAGGGAGTCACCTCATGTCCAAGTCCACGGAACGGGTCACGGCGGGAACCTACACCTGCCAGTTGTGCGCGGACGGGAGCTGGGAATGCGGCAACCCGCGGGAGCTCTGCACCAGCGACATGCACGCCGAGCCGAAGTGGGAGCTGATGGGAACGATTTCGTACGGGATCTTCACCGCCCGGGTCAAGGACGAAATCGTGGTGAAGGTCGAGGCGATGCGGGAGCCGAGCCGGTAGGCAGCGTCCTGACCAACTGCCCCGTGAGCCCCGGGTGAAGGCCCGGGGCCTGGGGCGACCTGGCACGGCGTGGTACAGCGTTTTCCTCGCGGGGCGTTCGGGGGCGGCAGTTCGGTCCGGCCCACGGTGACACCGCGATCACGGTGCCGCTCTTCGACGAGTTCATGCGGCGCATCATGCCGGGGGAGGAGTGGC